>CAWDGB010000011.1:0-120804 GCA_963801715.1 uncultured Actinomycetota bacterium
TAGTACTCGCCGGCGTAGAAGTCGTGAGCTTCCCATCGCCTGACTAAGCACTCACTCCCATCAACAGATGTTCTTGGACGGCGACGGGACGGTGTACGGCAAGGTCGGTCTGGTCACACGAGGCCCCGGACAGGCGTCGACGGCGACACGGCAGCAGTAGAAAGACGAGCCAGCCATCCTCGGACGGCAGCTCCAGTTCAGGTCGGGTGACGCGTCCGTCGAGGCGGCCCGGACAGGCAGACTGTTTTGCGTCGAAGGGCTATTCGCTGTCCCCTGTGGAGTGCTCCTGAGTCTCCGGCTGCGCGCCGCCGCTGCCTTCGGCGTGCGAGTGCCGGCGTTCTGCGTGGGCGTGGCGCCGTTCCTCCTGGCGCGCCCAACGCTCATGGCGGCGCTCGGTCTCGATTTTCTGCCGGACAACCGGGTCGTATTGTGTGCCGACAAGGGGGTTGCCCAGCCCGTCGGCCGGGCCAAAGATCTTCAACAGCTGGCCCTTGAGGGGATTGATGTGCTCGAGCCCCTCTTCCAGGGGGTGCTTGTGTTTGTGTCCCGTCCTCATGACAACCACCATTCCTCGACCGCCACGGCTTAGGCATTACCTGCTTGCGCGGCGGACATCACGCGATCCGCTTTCTCTTATGAGTACGCCCACCGGGCCTCGATCGGTTCATTTCGACGGGTGCACGGCGTGAACGCGGGGTCGTGAGCACGCAGATTCGGCGATCGTGTTGATCAGCGGTGTGAAGTGGTTCCAGGCAGCCGTTGACGTTGCCTGGTCATCGGCCGGGCAGTAGCGCACCCGAGGTTCGCACTTTCATGCCTCACCGCGGGCGAGGCCCGACCAACCCCGGCGAGCGGTGCCGGGTGCGCCTCACCCCGACCTCGACGACAGGTCCGCCAAGCTCAGATCACTCAGTCGCTCCGCGGTACCCGGTCATAGACCGAGACATACCTGACGGTCATGGTGCCGCCCGATGTCGTCTGATCGCTGGGGGCGGTGCATTGGCAGACGCCGTCGGGGAAACCGCCGCCGATGGCAAGGTCGAAGATGATCGAGTAGCCGTGGTCGACCGCTGCCGTCCATGCCGCCTGGTCCACCTGGTCCTCGCTGACCTGGAAGAACTGACGCCCGTCGATGTACCAGCGGATCTGCTCGGCGCTGGGATTGGTCCGGTCGACGATCACCGTGTAGGTGTGGAACCCGGTCTGGCAGCCCGCGCACTTCAACAGCCCGCTGGAGATCCCGGTGAACTCATGGCAGGGCCCGAGGGTTCCGTCCGGGTTGGGTTGGGTGAGATTGCCGCAGTGCAACGTGCCGGCCAGCTCGTTGAGGGCGTTCACATCCTCGAGGATGTCGATCTCCCCGGTGCCAGGCCAATCGCCTGGGCCGAGCATCCAGAACGCCGGCCAGTAGCCGAGGCCGACGGAGGGATTGGGCTGCCGGATGGAGGCGGTCACGGCCATCTCGCCCCCGGCCGGCGCCCCGAAGTCGCTGCTGATCGTCTGGATGCGCCCAGACGTCCACGACTGGCCGTGACCCAGTGCCGTGATGTCGAGATTCCCGTGGCCGTCCACGTAGACGTTGCTCGTCGAGTTGGTCATGGTCTCGATCTCGCCGGTGCCAAAGATGCCCGTCCCGGTGTTGTACTTCCACACCGACGGGTCGACTCCGCTACCGGCGGCACCGTTGAAGGTGTCGGCCCAGACCCGCGTCCACCCCGGGCCGCCAGGCTGACCGGGTCCGCTGGCCTGCCCCGCCGGCGAGGCTGCGGCCGCCGGCGACACCGCCACGGCCACCGCGACCACGACCGCCACTGCCCCGATTAGCCCGCGCGTCACTCTCATCATCGCTACGACTCCTTATCACCTCACGGGTCTCAAACTGCCCGGCCAACCGCGCGGCTAGCATCGCGATCGGTGGCACCGTCGAGATGACGTGCCTCGTCTCGGCGTACGCCCGGCCAGCGATGAAGTCAACAGTGGTCAGATCAGCGCAGGATCGAGTGGCCGATTACGGGCGGTGCGGGCCGAGGACGAAGACGCCAGGCGGCCCGTCGGCATGAATTCGTCGTTAAGGTCGGCCGTACCCAACGTCCGCTTCCAGGACGATGGCCGAATCGGTCGCCGCGCATACTGACCGAGCGATGTGACGTCTCGTGGCGCGCGGAGCCACACGTATTCGGCGGTCGCGCGTCGTGGTTGCCGGGGCTCGGGCCCTGGGTTCAGGCTTCGGCCTGATCCTTGGGGGGCCGCGAGGAAGAAGGCAAGCTCCGTGACCCGCAGATTCACGGGGAGTTATCCAGCCGGGGCTTCGGGCGTGAGGTTCGCCTCGGCCATTCGTTTGAGGCGGGTCCGGTCCAGCTTCCCGGTGGCAGTGAGTGGCATTTGGTCGAGGATGACTATCTCCTCGGGCGCCTTGTAGCCGACCCTGGCGCGCGCGAACTGGATCAGCTCCTGGCTGGCCGGGCGCTCCGTCCCCTCGGTCAGGGTGATGTAGGCGCGGACGTTCTCACCGTGGACAAGATCGTGGATCCCGATCACCCCGGCGCTCGCGACGCTCGGGTGCTCGAGCAGGGCGCCCTCGACCTCCTGGGGGCAAATGTTCGAGCCGTCGTGGACGATGATCTGCTTCTTGCGCCCGCAGAAAAAGAAGTAGCCGTCGTCGTCGACTCGCATCACATCGCCTGAGTCGAGCCACCCGTTGCTAAAGGCCGCCTCGGTCGCGGCCGGGTCGTCCCAGTAGCCGACGGTGGTCGCGGGAGTGTTGATCCACAGGCGGCCTTCGCTGCCCATCGGCAACTCCTGGCCGTCATCGTTTCGGATTGACAGCAAGACCCCGGGAACGACGCGCCCGACCGAACCAAGCTTGATACGGCCCGACGGTGGGTTTATCGTCACGAGCCCGGCTTCCGTCAGGCCATAGGCCTCGTCGATCACGAACCCGCTCAGCGCGGTGAACTCCCGCTCCAGCTCCGCGGAGACAGTGTCGCCCGCCCCGCGGCACAGTCGCAGTGAGGCGAAATCGTCGGGCCGGGCGCCGTGGTCGCGCGTCAATGCGAACAGCGCCGAAGGTAGCATCGACAGCACCGTTGGGCGGTCTTCGCGAAGGAGCGGGAGCAACTCATCCCCGTCGATTGTCCGGGCCACAATCACGCCAGCGCCCACGCTCAGCGCGGCGAACGAGACGTAGAAGGCGCCAACGTGCGACAGCGACGAGCCCGCGAGAAGCAGATCGCCGGGGCTCAGCTCGAGACCTGCCGCCGCCGTCGCAAACATCCAGCCGAGCGTTTGGTGAGTATGCGTCACGCCCTTCGCGGGTCCGGTACTGCCGGAGGTAAAGAAGATCACGGCAGGCGCCGCTGGGGAAGGAGGCGGCGGAGGCGAAGATGGGGCGTCCCGCTCAATCAGCTCGTCGAAAGCCGGCCCCGTTCCTCGCTTGCCGCCGTAGCTGATTGTGCCCAAAGGCAGCTGCCGGGCGAGCTGGCTGGCGGCGAGATCCTCTTCCCGCTCGACATGCGCTAGCAGGGCACGGGCTTCGCTGACCGCGAGGGCGTGATCGATCTCCGGTGCCATGTAGCGGTAATTGAGGGGCGTTGCGACCAGCCCCGCTTTGAAACAGGCGAGGTAGTGAACGATGAGCGCAGGACGATTCGGCATCAGCGAAGCGACGCGATCGCCCCGGTTCAGCCCTAGACCGAGCAAACTGACGGCCAGGCGATCGCTGAGGTCATCGAGCGTGCGCCACGTCCACCGCGTATCCGCGGAGACAAGCGCGAGCCCGTCAGGATTGGCATTCAGACCGGCGCGAGTCAGACCGCAGGGGCTCACCGGCCTCTCCAACGCCCTTCCGACGTACCCGGTCATGCCGCCACCCTCGTGAGCAAGATCAACATCGCAACGCTGTGAAAGCGGGTGAGGAGCCACCTGCCGAGCGTGGCGCAATTGGCTGCGACGGCGGACGCGGCGCGGGCCGTCACGGGGGCCGCTGACCCACGGTGCGCTCCGGCGGTCAACACGCCCGACAGACCGAGCATGGGCGCGGGACCGCGGGCGCACACGCGACCCCACGCTGCGAGCGAGACATCGAGCAACCCCCAGTGGTACAGATCAATGCGGTCGATGCGGATCAACGGGCGCATCAACGTCCACTTCGTAGTTGATGGTGCCTTACGCAGGAGCGGTCCCGCAAAGGCACCTGCCCGCGCGATGGCAGGCGCCCGCTCGCCTCTTTGGCAAACCGCACGATGGTCGATGAATCGATGGTGACGGACTGGCCGCGAATCGAATCGCTGTCCCAGTGCGCTGACTCACGCGCGAGATGTTTTGCGCATGTTGCGTGTCCGCATGGTTATGTGCCGTGCCGTCATTTGGCGCACCCATGCGCACTGTCAGTCGGCGAGGACGAGGTGCTGCTTGCCGTCGATCAACTCGCGTGCCGCATCACGGTGACCGGCAACAGTGCCGCGACCAGTGTCTGGCATTCAACGTTCATCACTTGGACCCTCATTCACCCCGTAAACCGATATTCCGGCTGCCACGGTTCGTCCGAGTGAACGACATCCCAGTAGCGCTCAGCGATGCGCTCGGGGGCAAAGGCGGTGTCAGCAACGATCTGTCCTGCGATCGTGAGGGTGGCGACGCGGATGCCGTCCTGCATCAAATCGGCACCGAGCATCGTCGCGGCTGACCGGAGCGCGGCTTTGCCGAGGGAGACGGTCGCCAGGCCCGGGATCGGATGATCGGCGAATCCGCCGCCCGTCACCAGGATGGTGCCGAAGCCCGCAGCTCGCATCGCCGGGGCGGCGACCTGTGCGACAACGATGGCGCCGATGACGTCTACCGCGTAAGCCGTGTGGAGGTGGGCCACGCTCGAGCTCAGGAGATGGTCCGGAGCCCCCATGACCGCGTTGTAGACGATCAGGCCTGGCGCGCCGTTCCCGCGATAGATGGCACCCAACCGAGCGCCCAGGTCTTCGGGGTCACTGACATCCGCCGAGATCGTGTCGATGTCGGCACCCGTGTCCGCCAGATCGCCGGCGAGTCTATCGAGACCGTCTGTACTGCGGGCGACCAAGGTGACTCGGTAACCGCCCTGAGCGAAGCGACGAGCCACGGCCACTCCGAGGCCGGGCCCTGCGCCGACCAATAGCAGGTGGCGGCTGTCGATCCCGCTGCCTTGAGCCTCGCGGGGCGTTGTGCCTATCACGGAGGGCTCCTCACTCGATGGAGGTGGCTTATATGACCTTCCAGGCCACAGCATTCCAGACGTCTGAAAGCGTCGAGCCGATGCGGCGCATGAAGTGCAACCGCCGCATACTTATGCGCCACGAATGGCGGTGGCGACATCATCATTTGCCGCGATCCGCGCGAGTTGCAGGCTGCTGAATCAGAAGGGCGTCGGCCTGAAGCCGCTGCACGCGATGCTGATCGAATTCGTGACGCGGTGCTGCGCCCTTCCGGCGGTCGGCGAGATCCTGCTGTACGTCGACGACGGTTCCTCCGCTGAGCTGAACCCCGCGCTGGCCGACGCCGAACCCCAAGGCGACGACGAACTCGTGTCCTGGGCACGCGAGCCCCTCGCCGCCCTAGAGATTCAAACAACAAGCAGGCAGAGTGATCAGGCCTGGAGCCTCAGGCAGACGACGCCGGACACCGAGCGACGCGTCAGGCCCTCTCGCACATCGGAAGGCATCTGCCGCCGGTCGTGCGCTTGCTTCCCGTCTGCACGGTACCCCGCCGTTGATCTTCGCGTTCGAGCAGTACAGATGAGCAAGTCTGCACGTTCGTGGGCTGTCCGTCTTCCCCGGTTAGCCACGATCTGCGTCCGACACGTCGCCGGCCTCGTCGAGGTCACCGACCAGCGCGTCCGGGGCCCGCATCCGCCACGCGTCGGTCACCAGCTCCGTCAGCCGCACGAGGTCCACCTGCGCCAGCCGCAGCATGACCAGCGGCCAGCCGTCGTAGCCGGGCGTGGTGAAGAACGCCTCGGGCTCGCCCAGCAAAAGTGCCTGCTTCTCGGCCTCGTCACCAACGAACAACACCGCGATGTCGGTCCGGATCAGCCGCGGCTTGCCCGGCCTGCGCTCCGGGTAGGACCACACGAAGCCCTTGTCGCCCACCCGGAAGTCAAAGCCGTCGCTGTCAATCTCCTGCACGTGCGGCAGGGCGAGTGCGAGCCTACGAACGTCGTCGGCGTCAGCCATCGTGGTGGCTCCTAGACCGCGCCAACCGCATACGCACAGGCTAGACAGTGATCCGGGCGCGGCCGGCCATGACCGCCATGCCGCCGATCTTGATACATCCATAGGGTGGGCCGGTTTTGATGTCGGACGCCGCTTCTATCGTTTGCTCATGCAGGCCAGCGATCTGGACAGCGGTGTCGATGTTGACGAGTTGCGACGGGCTCATGTGCGGAGGCGGCTGAAGAGCAATCTCATGGCGTGGTTCACCACGGTCGACTCCCGGGGTCGCCCGCATAGCGTGCCTGTGTGGTTCCTGCAGTTGCCCGACGATCGCATCTTGATCTACACGCGACCCGACAAGCAGAAACTGGCGAACCTCGCGATTAACTGTGAAGTCAGCCTGGCGCTGGACGTGACAGACATTGGTCGCGATGTGATCCGTATCGAGGGTCAGGCGCACATCGACACCAGCATGCCCTCGGCTGAACAACACGCCGAGTACCGCGCCAAATATGCCGAGCGGATAGGCACGCTGTTCGGAAGCGCAGCTGAGTTTTCCAAGCTTTTCTCCGTACCAATCCTGATCACACCGCGGCGGCTACTCGCCTAGAGCGCTGCCTGCCCGTGGTAGCTGCCGCCTTGCCCGGTCGGGCGGACGCGTCCAGGGTGGCGCTTGCGCCATCGCGCCGGCGGCGCCGACAGGCGCCCCTCTTCTTCGCCCGGATCGGGCCTGGGGGACAGGGCCGATCGCAAGTCATCGGCGCTGACGGTCGCCACAGCACGGCGCGTGTAGAAAGGCGCTACCGCCGCTCGTGAATCGCCTCGATGGCGTCGCACAGAACGACGAGATTCACCTGGAAAATGTCACCAATGCTGCCCGAGCCCCGCGGTTGCATCCGTAGGCCGTTGGGACATCCCCCCGGGCCGGCGACGTGTACCGCCGTGCGTGGCTCACCGCCGCTTGGCAAGGAGGTTGTCAGTTCCCAGCGAACGACAAAGGCAAAGGCAAGGAGATCTCACTCCTTGCCACTTCTAACGTATAGCGCACCGGGGGGCTTGCGGCAAGACCCGGGTCGGGCCGCAGAATCGACGGCCGAACCAAGAACGGACCAAGACATGGGGCCACGACGTGCGTGTGTTGTTGTCGACGGACGGGGCCGCGGTGACGAACCGCTGGTGGGACTTGCGGTGCGGTTGCGGGCGCTGGGCGCGCAGGTGCGCGTGTGCGCGCCGCGCGACTGGTCCGGGGGGAGGCAGCGAGAGATGCGGACGTGCCGAACAAGAGGTTCAACACTGCGCGAGACGCCGGTGATTCGACCGGCCGGTGCAGGGCAACGGAGCACGGCTGCCTCGGAGGTATCGCGATGATCGAGCAGTCCGTGTTGGGTCTTCAAGAGGTTGACGAGATGCAGGTCGCGGTCGTTGGCGGCAAGGGCGCGCACCTGGGCGGACTATCGCGGATCGACGGCATCCGCGTGCCGGCTGGCTTTTGCGTGACGACGGACGCCTTCCGACGGATCATGGCGGAAGCGCCGTCGATCGACGATCGGCTCGATCAGCTGTCGCGCCTGAACCCGGACGACCGGGAGGCGATCCGCACGCTCAGCGCGGAGATCCGCCGGACCCTCGAAGAGATCGCCATCCCGGGCGATCTCGCGGCGGCGATCACCCGCGCTCTCGCCCAGCTCGGCGAGCAAGCTGCCTACGCCGTCCGATCCAGCGCGACGGCAGAGGACCTGCCGACAGCCTCCTTCGCCGGCCAGCAGGACACGTACCTGAACGTCGTGGGCCCGGCCGCGATCCTCCAGCACGTCAGCCGGTGCTGGGCCTCGCTCTTCACCGAGCGGGCCGTGACCTACCGCCAGCGGAGGGGCATCGACCACCGTACGGTCCACATGGCCGTGGTCGTGCAGCAGATGGTCTTCCCGCAGGCGGCCGGCATCCTGTTCACGGCCGACCCCGTCACGTCCAACCGGAGGGTCGCCTCCGTAGAGGCCAGCTTCGGCCTCGGTGAGGCCCTGGTCTCCGGCCTGGTGAACGGGGACGTCTACAAGGTGCGCGACGGCGAGGTCGTCGCCAAGGCGGTCGGCACCAAGCAGCTCGCCATCCACGCCTCGCCGGCGGGCGGGACGCAGGAACAGGCGATCGACCCGGAGCTGCAGGACCAGCCTGCGCTGACGGATGCGCAGGTCGTGCGGCTCGCGCAGCTCGGCCGGCGGATCGAAGCGCACTTCGGCCGCCCCCAGGACATCGAATGGTGCCTGGTCGACGACGGCTTCCAGATCGTCCAGAGCCGGCCGATCACCACGCTGTTCCCCATCCCCGAGTCCGGCGACCGGGAGAACCACGTCTACGTCTCCGTCGGTCATCAGCAGATGATGACCGACCCCATGAAGCCCCTCGGGCTGTCCTTCTGGCAGATGACGACCCCCGCGCCCATGGCCGAGGCCGGCGGCCGCCTGTTCGTCGACGTCACCCAAAGGCTGGCCTCGCCGGCGAGCCGCGCCGGCCTCCTGGAGGCCCTGGGGAGATCCGATCCGCTGACCGGGGACGCGCTGCAGACCATCCTCGAGCGCGACGGCTTCATCCGGCCGCTCCCTGACGAGGGTCCGCCCGGGCCACTGTTTGGCGGCGCGCCAGCTCCGATCGAGACCGATCCGGCCATCGTCACCGAGCTGATCGGGCGCAGCCAGGCATCAATCGCCGCCTCGGAACGCGACATCCGGACGAAGTCCGGAGAGGCGCTGCTCGACTTCATCCAGGCGGACATCCAGGAGCTGAGGCGGATCCTGTTCGATCCGCAGAGCCATCAGGTGTTCATGTCGGCGATGGAGGCCGCGTGGTGGCTCAACGATCAGCTGCAGGCGTGGCTGGGCGAGAAGAACGCGGCTGACACGCTCACGCAGTCCGTTCCCCATAACGTCACATCGGAGATGGGGCTGGCGCTCTTGGACGTCGCGGACGTGATCCGCCCGCATCCGGACGTGGTGGCGTTTCTGCACCACGTCGAGGACGAGGGTTTCCTGGACGAGCTGGCCAAGCTCGCGGGCGGGCGGGAAGCGCGAGACGCCATCGAGGCGTGGCTCGAAAAGTACGGCATGCGCTGCGTCGGCGAGATCGACATCACGCGGCCGCGTTGGAGCGAGCGCCCCTCCACGCTCGTGCCCGTGATCCTCGGCAACATCAAGAACTTCGAGCCGGGCGCCGGCGCGCGGCGCTTCGAGCAAGGGCGGCAGGAGGCATGGGCGAAGGAACAGGACGTGCTGGAGCGCTTGCGGGCCCTGCCGGACGGGGAGCGGAAGTCCGAAGAGGCCAAGCGGATGATCGACCGGGTGCGGACCTTCATCGGGTACCGGGAGTACCCGAAGTACGGCATGGTCAGCCGCTACTTCGTGTACAAGCAGGCCCTGCTGAAAGAGGCCGAGCGCCTCGTGCAGGCCCACGTGCTTCGTGAGAAGGAAGACATCTTCTACCTGAGGTTCCCAGAGCTCCACGACGTCGCGCGCACGAACCACGTGGATGACCAGCTCATCTGCCGGCGCAAGGACGCGTTCAGGTCGTATCAAGCGCTCACGCCGCCCCGGGTGCTCACATCGGACGGCGAGGTCATCACCGGGGCGTACCGACGCGACGACGTGCCGACCGGTGCCCTGGTCGGCCTACCGGTCTCCGCCGGGGTCATCGAAGGGCGGGCCCGCGTCATCCTGGATATGGCGCAGGCCGATCTCGAAGCGGGCGACATCCTGGTCACGGCCTACACGGACCCCAGCTGGACGCCGCTGTTCGTGGCGATCACGGGCCTGGTCACGGAGGTGGGAGGCCTGATGACCCATGGCGCAGTGATCGCACGGGAGTACGGCTTGCCGGCCGTCGTCGGTGTGGTAGATGCCACCCGGCTGATCCCCGATGGGCAGCGGATCCGCGTGCACGGAACCGACGGGTACGTCGAGATTCTGCCTTGACTGATCATACCGAGGAGGCTCATCGGTAGCGTCCGGCCAAACAATGCTAAGCAGTTGATCTTTCTGGGTCAGCGGTCGAATAAGCCGGGCTCCTTGCTCTCCGCATCGTCGCGGTTGCCGGTAGGCAGAACGGCTGCCATGAGCGACAAGCCCGTTTCTGGGACCCCTTCCAGGGGAGCAATGGGCTGCGGCGGGCGCGTTCCTGGCAGGTTTCGTGGTTCTTCCTCAGCCCTCGGTGAACCCGGCCCGAGCGGGTCACCAACCCATGTCTCGCGAGACCGCGACCCGCGCGACGATGGCTGGGTCGCGCTTCTATGGTGGACCGATGGCGTCGGTGAAGCAGATCCAAGTCACCTTCGACTGCGCAGAACCTGAGCGGGTCGCTCGTTTCTGGTGCGAGGTGTTGGGGTACGTCGTACCGCCGCCACCGGACGGGTTTGCTACTTGGGACGATTTCGATCGCGCGTTGCCGCCTGAGCGTCAGGGTTCAGCGTTCGCATGCATTGATCCCTCAGGTGTGGGCCCGCGACTGTTCTTCCAGCGCGTTCCCGAAGGCAAGGTCGTCAAGAATCGGCTGCATCTTGACGTGCGGGTCGGCACCGGGCTCGTGGGTGAAGAGCGCCTGGCCGCACTTGAGGCCGAATGCGCACGACTGGTCGCGCTCGGCGCGGTACGCGTGCGACTACTGCTTGCCGATGGCTACAACGAGTCGTGCCTCGTGATGCAGGACATCGAGGGCAACGAGTTCTGTCTCGACTGAGTGGCCGCGAACGTGAACATGCCGTCGGACACCCCGCGCCACCACTGCTCCACCTCGCCGGATCGCGCCGAGATGCTGATGGTCGTCCTCGTCACGATCGCGTCGGTCGTCGTCTGCGGCCGGATCGCAGTGTGACTGCTGTCCGACGTCGGGGCCGCATGGCTCGGGGCAGTGGCAGATCTGCCCGTCGCGATGGCAACCCGATGGCTGGCGCCAGCGCGTCATGCAACGTTCGACCTGATCGCGCGGCAGCCTGGCTGGCCGGCTCGGGATGAGAGAACTGCCGCTACGCCTCGTACCGGTCAGATTTCGCGCGGTGGGGCATGTCGTCTGATGGCCGGGGGTGCGGCAGTTCCGGTCCGATGTGGTCGGGTAGGGCGTCGTTGCGGAGCGATGGGTGCTGACCGGCCGGCGTAGCGTCCTGTCGGTGAATGGCAGCTGCATCCTCGCCGGCCGGTCGGTGCGCAGAGTCGGATTCGGGGCGATGCAGCTGCCTGGGCCTGGGGTGTTCGGGCCGCCGCGCGATCGCGGCGCGGCGGTGCGGGTGCTGCGCCGCGCGGTCGAGCTCGGCGTCAATCACATCGACACGGCGCAGTACTACGGACCCGACGTGTCCAACGAGCTGATCCGGGATGCGTTGTACCCGTATCCGGACGATCTGGCGATCGTGTCCAAGGTGGGTGCGCGACGCGACAGCTCGGGTGGCTGGGTGCCGGCTCAGACACCGGCCGAGCTGCGCGTGGCCGTGGAGGACAATTTGCGGACGCTGCGGATCGAGCAGCTCACCGCGCTGAACCTGCGTCGGGTCGACGAGCACCCGGAAGATCGTGACGTTGCCGAGGTCGCGCTGGAGGACCAGCTCGCTGAGTTGGTCCGGCTCCGGGAGGAGGGCAAGATCGCCGGCGTCGGTGTGTCGACGGTGTCAGCCGAGCAGGTGGCCTTCGCGATGAAGATTGCTGACATCGTCTGCGTGCAGAATCCGTTCAGCCTCGTGGATCAGCATGACGCCGGCGTGCTCGATCAATGCGCGGCGGCGGGTGTGGCGTACGTGCCGTATTTCCCGCTGGGCTCAGCGTTCCCCAACATGCCGAAGGTCGTCGAGCAACCGACAGTGCAAGCGATCGCCGCGCGGCTGGGCGTCTCGGCAAGTCAGGTCGGACTGGCCTGGCTGTTGGCCCGCGCGGATAACGTGCTGTTGATCCCGGGCACCTCCTCCGTCGCGCACCTCGAAGAGAACGTCGCCGTCGCGGACCTGGCCCTTTCGGCCGACGACCTTTCCCAACTCAACGCCCTGGGCTGAACGCGGTATCAGACATCGCGTGATCCTCCGAGTCCTCCTTCAGAATCGAGGGTCGGGGCACGTCACTCAGACGTGTGGTACGTCGGAGGGTTGGGGTCATGTCTGCGGTGCGGACGACGTCCTACCGTCTTGACGCTGATGTTAAGGAGAGGCTGCAGCGTCAGGCGGCCGTAGAGGGGATCAGCGAGCGGGCTTTGCTGGAGCGGTTGGTGCGCGAGGGGTTGGATGCCGTGCACTATCCGGGGATCGTCTACCGCGACGGACCGACCGGGCGGCGTGCCGGTCTGGCCGTGGGGCCGGAGCCCGAAACTGCGGAAGGCTTGTTTTCCCAGCGATCCTCGAGCCGCGGTACCGCATCCACACGCACGCCACCGCACGGTCCTCGCGAGCAGCTGACGATCGAAACATCCCTTTGCTCTAGGGGCATTCTCGAAGTCAGATGCGAGCGCGTCGCCAACCTAGTGATCGAACGCCGCACGAAGGCGGGTTGCCCGTGAGAAGTCTTCTGCGCCGAACGTGCAGTGCTCCCAAACTCTGAAACTCATCATTGGATCGCGGACTTGAGCCGTGGCGCGCCCGACTTCCGGTGCGTTACCCATGCCGCCCTGCTCAATAGAGCTCGGCGGCGGTGCTGTGAGAGCCGGATGCGACGACAGAGGTGAGGCATGGATCTGTGAGCTCACCGCCAGCATCGCAGTGATCAGCCCTGACCCGAGCGTCAGCCGAAGGTTGTGCTGGAGGGCTTGGTTCCCGCTCGCCGGGTCGGAAGGTACGACTGCCTGCACAGTGAAGAGATCGGGGGTAGGAATCGCTGGCTGGCGCCGAAAAATCCACGGCGCGTGCACACGTGAGCGGTCACGCACAGTCCCTCGAGTGCTCTCCGACTCCGGATCTGCGGGCCAGGCTCGGTGGACTGCGGGCGGTGTCGGTTAACGACTGCACCCCGGAGCGCATATCCGTGCGCTTCGGCGGTGCGTCCGCGTACAGTTGGCCTTGCCTTCCGGCCGGCGCCGCTGAGCAACCATCCGCGTAGGGGATTCCCGGCGCATGCGATCGTGAACTGCGGCAAGGAGCGCGACGACCGGACCACCCCAGGGCGCTGTGTGCTTCGGCATTCGGTAACGGTTGAGGCGACGACGCTTCGAGAAAGAGCAGCAAACGTGATCGATGTGCACAGGTTGGCCGGCGAGCTGGGTGTATCAGCGGAGGTGATATTACGGGCAGCGGCCGAGCTCGACGGCGTGGTGAGTACCCGGTCCACGCTCACCGACGAGCTGGCCAGCCAGGTACGGACGCACCTCAGGACCACCCAGCGCGGCTTTGCCGGTTCCGGCGGCAGCCCCATCTTCTCCGTCGGCACGCAGCATTCCGCGGCCTCGAGACCCGAGAACCGCACCATCGCCCCGGCCTTTCCAGGCCGCGACCGCGAAAACAATCCAGATCATCAGGGTCAGAGTCGTGATCCGCGCCGCGCAACCGGCAGCGGCACTTCCTCTGACGACGACCCCTCGCGCCGCGCAAATGCAACCGTCCACGACCAGGACGCGCTGGCGTCCCAGCTGGCCGCGCAGGCAGCGGCGTCCGCGCTCGCCGCAGAGTGGCGCGCGGCGGGCTTGGGATCACATGACCGGCACATCATCGAGCAATGTCAGCGGCACGGGCTGACGCCGCAGGACGTGCGACGTCGCGTCGATGGCCAGACCATCGCCAGCCGCCTGAAAAATGGCGAGTCCATCTCCTCAGTCCGCTCTCGCATCGCGTAAGCGACCTGAACTTCCGACCGGCTCCCGTCCGGTAACGACGAGGCCTGGCATTGACTCGCACGAAGGGCATAGGCCATCACCGCAGCACATCAGCCTGCCTCCGGCCCGGTGATGACACGCCGGCCGCCGTGGTTCAGTAACGCGTAAACACCTTCGGCCCGTAGCCGCGTTAAGACGTCGACGTCTGTCGAGCCCAGGGTTGAGCGCCAGAGCCGTTCGCTGCGCGTCATGTCTGTCGGCGCGAGCGCGCATAGAACGCTGAGACGGCCGAACGGTTGTGACGGCGACTGCTGTCACCCACTTGGCGTGGGCCATCCGGGCGCGACGCGCGTTCTGCTCGGTGTGATGATCACTGCCTTCGGGCTCGAGTCGATCTGGCCCGTTCGGCAGGCGGGCGGCTCAGCCTATAGACGTCGTTACGCTGGCCTGGTGCCGGCGATGGTGGCCGTGGCGAGATGGTTCTGCGCGAGTGCGCCGTACCGGCTGCTGGCAGGGCGGGTGTTGTTGCCGTGGGCGTTGCAGGGCCTGGACCCGGCCGGCGACGGACTCGAGATCGGTGCCGGCAGCGGTGCTATGGCAACGCAACTGCTGGCTCGGTACCCCGACCTGACGCTGACGGTCACCGACTACGACGCCGGCATGGTCACCCGGATCGGCAAGATCATCGCCGCGTTTCCCGGGCGCGCCACCAGGCAGCAGGTCGACGCGGTCGAGCTGCCCTTCGCCGACGACCGCTTCGATGTGGTGCTCTCCTTCGCCATGCTCCACCACGTGGGCGACTGGAGGCGTGCTGTCGCTGAGGGCGTGCGGGTGTTGCGCCCGGGCGGACACTTCGTCGGCTACGACGCCCTGGAGGGGCCGCTGACACGGCTGCTGCACGTCGGTGAAGGAGAGAACGTTCGGATGATGCGGCGCGGGCAATTGGAAGCCGAGCTCGCCGCACTGCCGGTCAGCCCAATGCCCATCCGCGGCTCATTCACGGGCCTGGTCGTCAGGTTCAACGCCACCAAAAGTGAGTGAACACGCCGTGGCGTTGACGCGAGCCCGGCGGAGTGGACGGGCCTTACGCGCTGTCCGAGCGTGGTCTGGCACGGGTGGTGAGCTTCCGTCGCGCTGAGCACAGCCCCACGACCCTCGCGACCGGTGCTTCCGCAGAACGGGAGTGGTCGGTCTCCAGCCACGACCGTGCAGCGGTCCGGGCGTCACCGCCCCCGGTTAGTTGTGCGGTCATTTGCGGGCCGGGCCCGCGAGGTGCCGATGCCCGGCTACAGCAGTCATGAAGCCAGGACCTGTCCGCCTTCGGACTCCCAGTCGGCTCCTGGCGGCGGCTCGAGGCAGCCATCGCGGCTCAGCCGTGTCGGACGTTTCGAGGCCGCCCGGTGGAGAATCTCCGGGGCGCGGTGCAAGTCGCCGTCGAGCCCGGCAAGAGCCAGCGCGCGGTGCGCTACCTGAGCGTCGGTGCCCGGCCGAATGACGACCAGGTCGATGCGTTTCCATCCGGACAGGTCGACCAAGCTGAGCATCGACGTGTCGGAGCGATAGCCATCGACCTTCACTCGACGCCCGGACACCGTCATGCGGCGGGGTGAACGGTCCCAGCTCGCCAGGTCGTAGGTCACCCGATACACCTGATGGCCGGCCGACCACATCGCCATGAGCAACAGAGGAAGTTCGGTGCTCAAGTCACCCGATCGCGGCCACCATCCGCCGTCAACGAACCCGGTGCCGAGGTTCGCACGCAGCCGCAGCCGCAAGCCGTCCGGTGGCAGTCGCGGTGCGGAGTATCCGGGGGGCGAAGGAAACACCGTGTTGAGGGTGGCCATCATGTACGCCAATCCGAGCCCGCTGCCGGGCCGGTTGCTGATCGCCAGGGGCGAGGGCGGCATGGACGCCGACATACGAAATACCCTTAGTAGCTTTACTTTACTCCGCCGCAAGCCCCACGGCGCCGTGCCACCACGTACCCGATCTACAACATCCAAAAGATCATGCTGAACACGCCCGACGACACCCACACCAGGTTATTGAGTCGCACACCCAGCCGCCCGACGCTGAGGTACCACGTCAAGCTGAACGGCCTGCGAGCGAATCATTCCCCGTCGTATCGGGGGCAGGGCATTCCTTCGTCGGACTGGCTGGGTCACGCCGCCGGCCGGGTGAGGACCGATGAGCGCGGCCGGCGGGCTGCGCGTTCGGAGAAGTGTCTGGGACCGTTGTTAGAAGTCCATCCCGCCCATGTCGGACGAACCGGCGGCCGTGCGGGCCTTCTCGGGCTTGTCGGCCACGATGGCCTCGGTGGTGAGGAACAGCGCGGCGATGGACGCGGCATTCTGCAGCGCGGACCGGGTTACCTTCGCCGGCTCGACGATGCCCGCCTTGAACATGTCGACGTACTCGCCGGTTTCGGCGTTGAGACCGTGTCCGGCCGGCAAATTCTCGACCTTCTCGGCGACGACGCCGCCCTCGTGGCCGGCGTTGATCGCGATCTGCTTCAGCGGCGCGGTGAGGGCGACCTTGACGATGTTGGCCCCGGTCGCCTCGTCGCCGGTCAGGTCGAGCTTCTCGAACGCGGTCGCCGCCGCGTTGGCCAACGCGACGCCCCCACCCGGAAGCAGACCCTCCTCGACGGCAGCCTTCGCGTTGCGTACAGCGTCCTCGATGCGGTGCTTGCGCTCCTTGAGCTCGACCTCGGTGGCGGCACCGACCTTGATGACCGCGACGCCGCCGGCGAGCTTGGCCAGCCGCTCCTGCAGCTTCTCCCGGTCGTAGTCGGAATCGCTCTTCTCGATCTCGGCGCGGATCTGGTTGACCCGGCCCTGGATCTGGTCGGCGTCGCCAGCACCCTCCACGATCGTCGTCTCATCCTTGGT
Source organism: uncultured Actinomycetota bacterium (assembly GCA_963801715.1). GTDB lineage: Bacteria > Actinomycetota > Actinomycetes > Mycobacteriales > Jatrophihabitantaceae > CAVVJA01. The sequence continues at coordinate 16,835 of CAWDGB010000011.1, forward strand.
CGTCGTGACCTTACGAGCCCGACCCAACAGATCGAGACCGGCGTTCTCCAGTGTCAGGCCCACGGTTGCGGAGATCACCTGCGCACCGGTCAAGATCGCAATATCGGCGAGCATCGCCTTGCGACGGTCGCCGAAACCGGGCGCCTTCACCGCGACCGAGCTGAATGTGCCGCGGATCTTGTTGACCACGAGAGTGGCAAGCGCCTCACCCTCGACGTCCTCGGCGATGATCGCGAGCGGCTTGCCGGTCTGCATGACCTTCTCCAGCAGCGGCAACAGATCCTGCACGTTCGAGATCTTCGACTCGATGATCAGCAGGTACGCGTCGTCGAGAACGGTCTCCATCCGTTCCGCGTCGGTCACGAAGTAGGGGCTGATGTAGCCCTTGTCGAAGCGCATGCCCTCGGTGAGCTCCAGCTCCAGACCGAAGGTGTTGCTCTCCTCCACGGTGACAACGCCTTCCTTGCCGACCTTGTCCAGGGCTTCGGCGATGAGCTCGCCGACGCTGTTGTCGGCAGCGGAGATCGACGCGGTCGCGGCGATCTGCTCCTTCGTTTCGACATCCTGAGCGGCGTGCAGCAGAGTTTCTGAGACAGACTCGGCCGCCTTCTCGATGCCGCGCTTGAGGGCCATCGGGTCAGCCCCAGCCGCCACGTTACGCAGCCCTTCCCTGACCAGGGCCTGGGCCAGCACGGTCGCGGTGGTCGTTCCGTCACCGGCAACGTCGTCGGTCTTCTTCGCTACTTCCTTGACCAGCGCGGCACCCATGTTCTCCCACGGGTGCTCGAGCTCGATCTCCTTGGCGATGCTGACTCCGTCGTTGGTGATCGTGGGAGCGCCCCACTTCTTGTCCAACACGACGTTGCGGCCCTTGGGGCCGAGCGTCACCTTGCACGGCGTCGGCGAGAATGTTCATGCCGCGCTCCAGGGCGCGGCGGGCCTCCTCATCGAACGCGATCATCTTGGCCATGGTCGTTGTCCCTTTACTTTTCTCGTGCCAGATCGGCACTGCATGGACCGACCGGCGATGCCCGCGACGGACGGCGCCCCCATCGGGACACCTCATCGGGATCGATTAGCACTCACAAGACGAGAGTGCTAATCCAGGTGTAGCACCCGCCCGCCGCAACCGCAAGAAACAATCCGTTCCAAGCGAAAGCGGTCCGCGAATCCCCGCCTCCCAAAGCCACTCAGGCTCCGCCTCGGCGTAATCCTGCCCGGTGGCCCCGTCAGATAGCGGGCCGAGGCCCAGGCACCGTTGCATGGGTCGAACGGCATGGCGGCAGCCTGATCAGCGTCAGGTGTCACCACCTCGACGCACGCGTGCGTGACACCGTGGCCCAGCAGATGCCCGGATACGTAGCGGGGGGGACGGGCGAGCAGGTGACAAAACGCGAGCATGATGTGTCCGAGTCCTGGCACACACCCCGCCCGGCGGCGAGCGCGTCAGCCGCGGTGGCCCGTACCGAGGTGACGCCATGCTGGTGAATGAAGGCCGAGTGCACCCTCTGGCAGATCCGATGCGCCAGCTCCAGCGGAGCGGCTTCGCCGCGTCCCAACTTCCCCGGCGAGTTCGCGCAGCCGCGCCCTCGCCGTCGATTGGACGCGTTCGAGCAGTGCCCCGACCCGGAACCGCACGCTGCGCTCGACCCGCTCGGCGCATAGGCGCACGACGATGACCCTGCGAGCCGCGCCGCCACGGTTCCCGTCGTGAACCTCAATGGCCGCTGGAGGATCGTCGGCCGCGGTCGCCGAGCGCGGTGCCGCTGACCGAGGCCCAGGCGGTGGGCGCGAAGGCGCTCAACACATGGTCGCTGTCCTCGAAGCGGAGTACCAGGATTCCCGCTTGCGCGAACTCGAAGCCGACACCGCCCAGTCCGTCCTCGACGTGGTATGACCGCAGCGATCCATCGGGAAAGGTCACCGTCACCACGTCGGGCTCAAGGTGCTCAGCGTCGGGCAGTTCCTGGTATTCATCGACCTGGCCGTTTCGGCGGTGCACAACGTGTCTGGCCATCGGGTGTCGCTTAGCCGGTGAGTTGGCCACGGCCGGCATCCGCGACCGCGTTGGTGATCCTGCACGGTTTGGCCTTTTCGGCGACCGGGATATGCAGCGTGAGAACACCGGCGGTATAGCTGGCTCGCACTCGGTCGGTGTCCGGGGTGTCGCCCAGAATCAGCTGCCGCCTGAGCACCCCTCGCGGGCGTTCGGCAGCGATCATTTCGGTGTCCTCGCCGGTTGACGGGCGACGCTCGGCCCGGACGGTGAGCATGTTGCGCCGCACGTCCAGGTCCACCGAGTACATGTCCACCCCTGGCAGGTCGAACTGCACCACGATCTGCTCGCCGTCCCGCCAGGCATCCATCGGCATCGCCGCTGGACGCGCCGTGGTGCCCCAGACCTGTTGCGCGAGCCGGTCGAAGTCCCGGAACGGCTCGGTGGCGACCAGCATGGTTCTCACCTCATCCGGTGGCGGCTCCACCGCAGGAAAGGATGCGTGGAAGAGATCCTGCCGTGCCGCCGGCCGGGGCTCGCGCGGCGTGTCGTGTCACCGCCCGTCCCAGCCGGAAGCAGACCCTTCTGTCGGCGGCCGGCGGCCGTACCGGGAGCGTGTGCTAGTCGTCTCGGCGACTGTCGAATGGTCACACCGTGGCTGACCGGCGGCGGCGCGCCGACACCGTGACCGTACATTGCTGGGTGAACGTCCGTCCAGTAACTGGTACACCAGGAGAGCCCACCGTGCCCGGCACCCGCAACCGACGCGACACGCTGCTTGCCGCCGCGCTGAACAGCTTCACCCAACGCGGCTACGACGCAACCAGCGTCGCCGAGCTGGCCGCCGCCACCGGCATGAGCAAGGCCGCGGTCAGCTACCACTTCCGCACCAAGAACGACCTGCTGCACGCGGTAGCCGACCCGCTGCTCGACAGCCTGGACGCGCTCGTTGACCGCCACCCGACCACGCCGCACTGGCCCGGCGGGGTACGTGCCCTCCTCGAGGACTACCTCATCACGCTGATCGACCACAGCCGGGTCGCCGCCTGGGTCGACAGCGACAAAGCCGTGCTGAATCACCCCCAGATCGGCGCCCGACTGCACCACAACACCGAGCGCATGTGCCAGGCCGTCACCGGCTCCGCCGCCGACGGCACCGCAGCTACAGCACGCGCCACCGCAGCCCTCGGATCCCTGTGGCGCCCAATCCGCACCCTCACCCCAGCACAACTCGCCACCCACCGCGACGCCCTCCTCCACACAGCGATGGCCGGCTGCGCACCGACGAAGACCCCACCCCACCCACCAACCTGACCGCACCGTCGATCCAGAGGCATCCGCCGGCGTCCGAGGGGAGTCGACCCGGGCCCTGGCCGCGAGGGACTTTGGCACCGGTCAAGGAGCCGGTTGCTAGCGACGCCGAGCAGGTCACCGACCGGTCTTGCGACGCCGTGGGCAGCGAGCAGGGACCTGCGCGGGGTCGTGCGCGCCACCGCGCGAAGCTGGTTCATTTTGTGCACCACGTCGTTCGCTGCTCGCCGAGACCGATGCGGTCGTGCTGCTGACCGTCCGGCTCGACTTGCGACTACCTGGCATGCCAGGTCTGGTGGCTGCCCGGCAGAGGAATCGTCGCTACGAACGCTGCCATCGAGGAGCGGGTGTAGTTTCAAAAGAGTTCAGGTCATGTCGCGCATCGGGTTCATCCGCAGATGCCGGGCCGGGAGTTGTGCGTTCGCACCGGGAATGCCGGGCCAGTCAGGTCGATCATGAATAAGCAGCTGCTCGCACCCACCCATGCCACGCCTCTGGATCCGGCAGTCGATCTCGAGCAGGCACAAGATGCAGCAACCGTGTGCTGCGACATGTGCCCGCATCCCCTCGATCAGCATGACGCCATCGCCCAGCGGTTCTGCAGCGCGACCTCGGCGGGTGCACTGAGCCGCGGCTGCATCTGTACGAGATCCTGAGCACTCCGGCGACTCGACGTACGCGTTCGATGCGACTTGCGATGCTCGCACTCCACGTACGGTCGCGGCAGCAAGGATTCAGGTAATCCTTAGCCTTATGGGGTGACTCTTTACCGGTTTCTCGACGCGATGGGTGAAGTGGTTGACGAGCGGCAGTTCGCCGAGCACGCCGCGGCCATTGCCTGGGCCACGGAGGGCGCGGAAACAGATGACGAGATACAGCGGGTGGAGTTCTTGGGACCAGAGGGTGACTGGCGCTGGGCGGGTCCGCTGCTGGGCTGACTCCGCTCCCGGCCCCTGACGACGGTTGGTCAGGTCTTGATCGATCCTGCGTATATCCCGCGACTTAGGGAATAACTACCGCCGGCCGGCGGCAAATAGGTGATAGGAGCTGTCCAAAACGCCACCGTTCCACCTCCATTTATGCACAATGCGCGGGTTCGCCCCGACCGCAACGTACCGGTCACGGGACGCGTTAGTGCCCGGTCGCACAGTCGATCGTGGATGGCGCAGCGCGTCGACGCAGCGCGCCCCGCAATGCCGTCGCATTGAGTCCGCAATGCCGAGTCGGGTGCACGGTTCGGTACCTGATTCGGCGGAACCTAAGCCTCATCCTGTTCGCTCGTCGAGGCGGCGTGAGATCGGCGGCGGCGGTGTTGGTGGTGCGGGGTGCGGTCAGACGGTCAGTGAGCGACCGCCGTCGACGAGGATCCGCTGACCGGTGATGAAGCCCGCGTCGCGTGCTGCTAGGACGCTGACCGCGTAGGCCACGTCGTCGGCAGTGCCGATCCGGCCGACGGGCACGGTGCGGACGTAGGCGTCGCGGATCTCTGTCGGGATGTCCGCGTGCCGCTCGACGGGGATGAAGCCCGGCGCCACCGTGTTCACGGTGATCCCGAGGGGCGCCAGCTCGTGAGCCCAGCTGCGCGCCAGGCCAATCTGTGCGTTCTTCGCCGTAGCGTAAGCAGACCGCCCGATCGGGGGCCGGTCGGCAACTTCGGAGTCGATGTGGACGATCCGTCCGTACCCCTTGGTGCGCATGCCCGGCAGGACGGCACGTCCGAGTAACACCGGGCTGCCGACGAAGTACTCCAGCTGCGCGAGGTGCTCGCGCCAGCCGACGTCGTCGACCAAAGCCTCGGGTTGGGCTCCGGTGGCGTTGAGGACCAGGGTGTCGATCACCCCGAGCCGGTCGTGCACCGCCGCGACCAACTCATCCACCTGCGCCTGATCGGTGACGTCTGCCGGCAGCGAATCAGCCGTGCCTCCGGCGTCCCGGATCGCCCGCACCACTTCACCGGCCTGCCCGTCGCCGTGCAGGCTGTTCACGGCGACGCCAAACCCGTCGCGGGCGAGCCGTCGCGCGATAGCGCTGCCGAGACCACGTGAGCTGCCGGTCACTAGGGCAACCCGCTCGGGGCGTTGTGTCACGGCCCGATACTGCCACCGGGACCTTTCGCGCCGATCTGAAATAACAACTCTTCTCGAGCGGAGAACGCCATGCAGGCCTCACTCGCCGTCGCGATGAGCAACCGGTAGGTGGTTGCCGGCAATAGAGCGGCTACTGCCACGCCTCGTGGTGCACGAGCGAGCCGACAGTCGCGGGCATAGCCCCCTTGACCACCTCGGTGGCTTGCCTATCAACGGACCCGACTTGAGGCAAAGCCGCAGCGCCTTGAGATCTACCACCCGCCAAGCCACGGAACAGCTGACGACCGGTTGAGTTCGAGGCGACCTGACAGATCGATCTGTGCGGAGCTCGACGGCGCGCCGCCGCCGACGTAACGACGGGTAACGAACACGCGACCAGCGGCATGACCCGGACGTGTCGGACCGTCGCGTCGGGTGGACGGTTATGGTCGGCGGCGGATCAGGTGTCCGAAATGCGGCGGGCCCGGCGCTACCGATCGTCTGTCAATCGCTGGCCCACGCCGTATTGGAAGAAAGTGCTCTCGGTGACATGCACGTCCAGGGCAGCGTTCAGGCAGCGCCGGGCGAGCTCGTCGGCGTCCCAGTAGTTCTTGATGATCCGGTATTCGCGTCCGTCGCTGAGCCGACGCTCGGTGACTCGATTGCCGCCGTGGCCGAGGACTGCGACATCGAGCGAGATACGTCCCCGCCGGTTGTCGATAAAGAAGACTGAACCGCCGGGGACCAGAGTGTCCGCCACTCGGCCGAGGAACTGGTCTAGCCGCTCGACCGGAACGTGCGTGATCCAGAAGCAGAACACCACCAAGTGGTAGGCCTCCGCCGGCCGCCAGGAGAACAGGTCGTGCTGTTCGTAGTGAACCCGGTCGGCCAGTGGGCCGAGCCGGGTCCGACTCCGAGCGATCATCTCCGCCGAGGCGTCCACCGCAGTGACGGCGGACGCCCGAGCGGCCAGCGTCTCGGTCCAGATCCCGCTCCCAGCCGCTAGCTCTAGGATTCGCGCCCCGTCGAGCGGCAGCCGTTGGAGAACTCGCCGTGCCTCAGCGAGCTCTGCTATCCACCTCGCGTTCGCCTCCGCACCATGATCATGGCGACCTTGCCGCGTGTACGACTCGTCGTACTCCGGAGCCCGAGCTTGGTAGTAGCGCATCTGCTCGGTCAGCAGCTCCTCCAACCGGTCCGGCACGATGCGACCGTAGCGCCGACGGCTGTGCGCGGCGCGGTCTGCCACCATCGCGACACGAGCCCGCAGCCCAAGGCCACTCTCACGACCGATCGGGAAGGCTCCTTCCGCGACATTCGCTCGTGAACGAATCCGGTAACAGCGAATTAGCAGCAACGACAGAACTCGTCATCTGCGCCGCGAAAGCTCTCGCCCAAGACGCCGTCTGAGTCGCGTCTCGACGGTGATGGCGCTCTTGACGTTGCTCGGATGAGGCGTGACAAACCGTGGCGGCCCTTCGCCGATAGCGCCAACATCATGCCCTGGCACTGAAAAGGCCGTTCGCCGCCGGCCACGTCCGCGGCGAACAACATGACTGGTCCGTCGCTGAGGTACCGGCGTTATCCTGCGCGCGAGGAGTTAATTTTGGTTCAGCCAACAGATCGAGCACTTGACCAATGAGCCACGGGCTCCTTAGCGAAGTCAATGAGGATGAGTTCTACACTACTTCGAAACGCCTCAAATCAATTGCTGTACGGTGCGGCGGATCGGCGACGTTCCGCTTCCGTTGAGCCATTCCGTCGCTGCCTATTCGGGTTCCTTCAAGAAGCTGTCCTGGAAGCGCGGTTGGATGCCAGTCTTCAGGTGCGGCCTGCTTGACGCACTCGGGGCAATAGTTAGGGGGGCAGTGTTCGACGCGGATGCGCCTGCAGACAATCGCTGACGAGTCCCATTCGCCGTCTCGTCTGCTGGTCGAGGTGTCGAAATCGATGAGCCGCTTTGAGCGGCCATGAGCGGGGTCGCCAACCAGCTGACCCGGGTCATTGCGGCTCCATCTGCTCGGAGGACGGCTTGGGAGACGCGTCAGGTCATGGACGCATGTCCGATACCGGGCACGGATGACGAGGTCGTAACTGGTCAGCGTCGATGCGTTGTTGGCTGGGTCTCATCTGTGGCGGTGGGCATCGCGGCGGTTACCCGTGATCTTCATCAAGACGCTCAAGGGATTGGATGTGCTCGTCGCGCACGCGCAGGATCGCCTCCTTCCCGCGGAACAGGACGGTCCAGCCGTCTTCGCGTTCCAGGTCGACATCGTGGAAGGTTTCGCGTACGACTTGTTCTTCGTCGCCGTACACCAGGCGGTAACTAGTCATGCTGGGTCCTCTCGGCGGATAGCCAGTAGCGGAATGGGGTTGACTCGTAACAGACGCGGCGCTCGTGCCACCGACGTCACTGGTAGTGAAGCACGCCCGCGGAATGCGCTGAACCGGTCATCGGCCAGGCGGGAGGCAACGAGTGAGCGCTGGCCCAATCATGTCCGGAGCGTTGAGTGTCGGCGGCGACGCCCGGCCCGCCGAGCCAGTTAGCGGGCTATGAGGTCGCTAAGTGCCCGGGGTTGCCGGTGTGTGAGCCGGGATACCTCGTCGGTGACTTGCTCCCAGCGGTGATCGCGCACCGAGGCGAACATTGACGAGAATGCGTAGCACCACCATGGGTCGAGGTCGTCGGCGGCTAGCTCTCGCTGGAAGTCCGCTGCGGTGAGGTCGACATAGCGGACCGGTGCATGCCAGGCCCGCGCCGCCTCGGCCGCGATGTCAGAGACGGTGAGCGCAGCTGGGCCCGTTAACTCGTGCACCCGAAGGCTAGGCGGGGCGACCGCGAGTGCGGCCAGGCAGCGGGCCACGTCGGCCATCGAAACCAGCGAGATGCGCCCGTCTGCGGCCGGCAGCCGAACTTCGCCGCACGCGCGCGCAGTACGCAGGAATTGCAGGAAGAACTCAGTGAAGATCGACGTCCGGGCGATGGAGGCAGCGCATCCGCTGTCGCGCAGCACCTGCTCCGTGTGGCCATAGGTGACTGCGTAGCAGAACGGCGAGGTGATATCGGCATCGAGACCGCTCATCGCGACAACGTGCCCGACACGAGCATCAGCCACTGCGCGGATCACGTTTCGATGGTGGTAAAGCACATTGACTGCCTCACCATCGCTCGAGACGAAAACGACCACGTCGGCGCCATCAAAAGCAATACGCAACGCAGCGAGATCCGCGTAATCCGCAAGGACGGATTCCACCCCCGCTGGCATGTCAGATGGTCGCCGGCGCGACACCGCCACCACCTCGTGATCACCACGTGCCGCAAGCAGGCCGACGACCCGCCCACCAACGGTTCCGGTCGCTCCGGTCACCGCAATTCGCATGGCACTCCCAGCATTGGTCGTGTACATCTAGATCCAGTCGGCTCAGCCAGCGGGCTCATCAACCGAGTCGACAGTCACGATCGTGCCGTGCCGGACTTAGCTGCCACCACCAAAGACCACCCGCAACCCGACTGCGACAACCTCACCCTCGGTTAAGTACACGCGCCGTCCTGACAAAGGCGACAGGCTGCCGTGGACAGGCTCGGGACATGACCACCGCCTCCTCGGCGTCGACAACGCGTCCGCGTCGGCGCGCTGACGGCTCGCGCCCGAGCCGATATCGAACATCTCTGCTCGCTTAGCCGCGGCAGGAGCGTCGATCACTATGGCCGGGCGCGAAACGAGTTAGCAGCATGGACGGTTTCGCCGGAGCCGACTGAACACTGCCCGGAATTTCGACAGCCAGCGCCCCTGTAGCGGCCGAATAATAGGCTCCGCGTGGACGCGCGGAGGTTAGGGTGACAGGTGTCTACAGCGAAGCGGGGCATCATCGGCAACCACGTATCCCAGATCCGCCAGAGCGTCGACCTTGACTTTTGACTGGCTCCGGTCGCAGCGGTGGCGGCTCAGGCTCGTGAGGTGATCGCCGGGTTGGTGGCGTGGGCCGACGCCGCTCAGCGCAGGCACGGCCTGCTTGGCTTTCCCTACGCGGTCATGAAGAAGTACAGCGATGACGACGGCGGCCGCCAGGCCGCGCTGATCACCTATTACAGCTTTCTCAGTATCTTCCCGCTGTTGCTGGTGGCTGTGTCGGTGCTGTCGAAGGTCCTCGTCGACCATCCGTCCTTGCGTGCCCGGCTCATCGATGCTCTGGTGCCGCCGGAACTGCAGCCCACCATCGACCACGCCGTCACGACGATGCCCTCGTCAGGTCTTCCGTTCGTCCTCGGACTCATTGGTTTGCTCTCGGCAGGCACCGGTGTGGTCTTTTCGGCGTACGAGACGCTCAATCATCTGGCAGGTGTACCGAGGCGATCGAGGTTCGGTTTCGTGCCGCGCTACGCGAGGGTGCTGCTGATGGTGGTCGTCGTATTGGTCGGAGGCGTGGCCACGGCGACGCTGACCGTCGCGTCGGGGGCCCTGCCCAATGTCAGCGGATTGCAGCAGTTGGCCGCGGCGGTCGGGACGGCAGTCGTCGTTTTCGGGGTCCTGGCGCTCGCCGCGAAGGTGCTGATCGCACGACCGGTCTCGCTGCGGGCGTCGTGGCCGGCGGCCGCGGCAGGGGCAGTCGCGGTAGCGGCAGTGCTTGCAATTGGAACCCGGCTGCTCGCCGTCCTGGTGTCCCGGTCCGGCGCCGTCTACGGCAGCTTCGCCACGGTCGTCGGAAGCTTCACCCTGCTGTACCTGGTAAGCGAAGTACTGCTGTACTCCGCGGAGGCGGCGGTCGTGCGGCACGCCAGGTTGTGGCCTCGGGCACTCGACGTCTCACGCCCGACCCCCGCCGACGTCCAGGTAATGACCCGCCTGGCGACTGAGCAGGAACGGCTTCCCAACGAGCTGATCGAGGTGCGGATGCAGGACAGCCAGCCCGCGGACGATCCCACCGAGTCGGCGGATGCAAGCCACGAGACCGAGCGCCGATGACCACGCCTCCCGGTCGCTGTCTGCGTCGCTCGCCAGGGTCATTGAGGTTATCGGCAGGGGCGCCACCGAGAGCAGTCCAGACATCGACGGGCCCTCGTTCGTCGGCCGGAGGCTTGAGGTCGGCATAGAGGTCGGGCGTGCATCGGGCGTCAGAACTGCATGGGCGGCTCGACAGGTCGCCCGTAAGGGAAGTCCGCGGGACTTGCCGGGCACGCGGTGGGTGGCGCTGCGAGGCCGCGATGTGGACGCTCGGCTAGCGTCGTGGTCGTGGTCGACCTGCCAGTGCTCGATGCCGCCGAACAACGCGTGCTCGGCAGCCTGCTGGAGAAGGAGATCACCGTCCCGGCGTCCTATCCGATGACGATCAACTCGGTGCGTATCGCATGCAACCAGGCCAGCAGCCGCGAGCCGGTCGTCGACTACGACGAGGAATTGGTGCATCGAACGCTGCGGGCGCTTAAGGACAAGGACCTTGTTGCGCTTACCTGGCAGGGCGCGGGCAGTCGCGTGGTGAAGTACGTCCAGACGTTCGCGCAGCGGCACGGGCTGCCGCCGGACGAGCGGGCCCTGCTCACCGTGTTGTTGCTGCGCGGGCCGCAACCGGCCGGAGCGCTCAAGACGCGCACTGAGCGGCTGCACCGCTTCGCCGACCGCGCTGAGGTCGAGGCGTGCCTTGATGGCATGGCCGGTCGCGAGACCGCGATGGTGCGCGAGCTACCGCGCCTACCGGGTCAGCAGGACAGCCGCTGGATCCATTTGCTCGGCCCGGTCGAGGCGCCCAGGGCCGGTGCCGGCCCAATGCCCGTCGACCGCGAGTCGTTGCTCGCGGCCGGGCCCGAGGCGCGCGATGACAAGGTCCGCGCGGCGTATGCCGCGGTTGCCGTGTCCTACGCCGAGCAATTCTGCGACGAGCTGGCCGGCCTGCCATTCGAATCGTGGTTGCTGCGTCGGGTTGTCGACCTGGCCGACGGTGCGCCGGTGATCGAGGTCGGCACCGGCCCAGGACACGTCGCCGCCTTCCTGGCCGAGGCCGGGGCAGACGCCACCGGTCTCGACATCACGCCGGAGATGGTCGACCAGGCTCGCTGCCGCTACCCCGGGGTCAGCTACCAGGTCGCCGACCTGCGCCGGCTGATGCGTCCCACCACCCACGACGGGTGGGGCGCCGTGCTCGCGTGGTACTCACTCATCCACCTCGCCGCGTCCGAACTGCCCGCAGCGATCGCCTCGCTCGCGCGACCGCTGCGCGCGAACGGCTGGCTCGTGCTCGCCCTGCACACCGGCGCCGAGGTACGCACCGTCACCGACTGGTTCGGCCACGAGATCGACCTCGACTTCGTCCTGCACGACCCCGCCGAGATCCTTGCCATCGTTGAACAAATCGGCCTGCTCGACATCGAGTGGTATCACCGCGGCCCCCTCACCGGCCGCGGCGAAACCACCCAGCGCCTCTACGTCCTCGCCCGCAAGCCGTGAGAATCGAGGTCGCGAACGGCCGCTTAGAGCGTCGGACCCGGCAGCCGATCGTTGGCGAGGTTCTGCAGCCGAACTTGGCCACGAGCCACCGCCCGGTCCTGCTCGTCGACGATGTCGACCAGCCACAGTTGCTGAAGACGTCCGCGGTGGATTGGCGTTGCTGTGGCTCGCAAACGACCGGCACGGACTGCGCGTAGGAAGTCCGTGTGGTTGCTCACGCCTACGACCTTGCCTCGGTCGCCCAGCCACAGGGCGGCCGCCAGGCTCGCGGCGCTCTCGACGACGGCGCAGTGGACACCGCCGTGCAGGATCCCGTATGGCTGCCACAGCTCCGGGCGTACGTCCCAGACCAGTATGACGCGGTCACCGGTCGCCTCCACGCTCTCCAGACCCAGCCATTGACTGAAGCTGCCGAGATCGTCCTGCTCCACCAAGTGGTCCGCCCCTTAATGATGAGTGGGCCCAACCGATCAGATCGTGAACACGCTACCGGGACCACAGGACATGTGACGATGTGCTGGGCGCCCGCACAACGGCAGGCAACCGCCGCAACGAGGAGACCAGCGCCCCAGCCACCGCAGCAGCATCGGGCGGCCCGACCACGAGCACGTCAGCCGTCGGCCGTCTGATGCACCTGGTATTCCGAGATCAACGGGACGGCCAGACCTCGGGCCGCGACCGGGTGAGCGCTGCGCTGAAACAACCTGGTTCCGGTCAGCATGTGAGTGAGCACTTCTCAGCTGAGCCGGAAATGCGAGGCTCCGGTCAGAACTATCCGTTGGACGCTACGCCCACCTTGTGCCCCTGGGCGTCCGCGATCACCCCGAAACTCGTGCCCGGAACGTGTTGGGCTGGCTGAACGATGCTGCCACCTAGCTCCTGTGCCCGTGCCAGGGTTGCCTCGACGTTCTCGACGGCGACGAAGAACAGGACTTCGTCCTCAGCGCTCTGGCGCGGGCTGATGGCGACAAAGGTGCCGCCATCGACCCCGGTGTCAATAAACGTGTAGCCAGGGAAGGCGCCTTCGGAGGCGACCTTCCAGCCGAACAGGTCGGCGAAGAACCGACGGGTGGCATCGGGGTCCTGGGAACGGATTTCAGCATGTACGACTGGATGAGCCATGGGAGTCTCCTTCGCACCCGGGCTGGGGTGGGTAGCTGCAATGGTGCTTGTTGACCGCCCGCCGCGATCTGGACGGCACGACCAACCGACGAACGGCCCGGCCCCAAATCGACACGTCAAGGCACCTGATGGCTCCCGTCATCGCGGCGCGATCACGCGTCTTCCGCGAGGATCCGCCCCGAGCCCGGGGGACGGGGCTAGCTGACTCGTGATATGTGCCGCACATTTCGATGCGTTCCTCACCGCGTGCGCGTCGGGCCCCATTCTCGTGGCGGTCGTCGGACTCACCGCGATCGATCACCGCATCGCCGAGATCGACCTCATCCTCGACCGGACAAGCTGGCCGCTGTCGAGGGCAGCACCGGCTCCGCGCCCGGCTAGACGCCCGGTCGCAGCGAGCCGTCACCGGCCGCGGATGCGGTCAAGCGAGCGAGAGAACAGCAGCAGCGCAGCGCCGCTAGCGGAGCTGTCGAACAACCTCCGCTTGAAACTGGAGGAGGAAGTCCTCGGCCTCGGCCGCCGGTATTCCGGCGTCGTCACGGACGATGAACTCCTCGACTCCCGCCTGCTGGTACTGGTCGATTGCCTCCGCGACACCTTCCGCGGTTCCCACGATGGTCTCGCCGTCGTCCGTGCCGGCCGCGGTTTGACGGGGTGCCGAGACGATCCTGACCGTGGCCCCGCAGACCCGCCGAACATCGTTCGGCGCTCGACCCGCCGCCTCACAGTGTCGATCAAGGACGTGTGACTTGCGGCGAAACACCGAGCTGCTCGCCCAGGTATGCCAAACATCGGCGAAGCGAGCCGCGATCGCCAACGTGCGACGCTCACCCCCACCACCGATGAGAATCGGCAACGCCGGCTGGACCGGCGGCGGCTCGCAGAAGGCATCCTGCACCGCGTAATAGACGCCGTGGTAGGTCGTCGGCGCGCCCCGAGTCAACGCTCGGATGACCGCGCACGCCTCCTCGAAACGGTCCAGCCTCTCGTGCACCTCAGGAAGGTAAATACCGTATGCCCGGTGCTCGTTCGTCTGCCATCCGGCCCCGACACCAAGGGTCAACCGACCGGCACTGAGCTGGTCCACCGTGGCAGCCATATTCGCAACGACCGCAGGGTGACGATAGGTGCTGCCAAGCACCAACGTGCCGACCCTCACCTGCCGGGTCAGCATCGCCAAAGCCGTCAGACAACTCCACGCCTCAAGCACCGGACCCGGACGTGGACGGCCCTGGACATCGTGTGGCATGAAGTGATCGGCCACGTAGAGGCAATGCCACCCCGCGGAGTCCGCCGACGTGCCGATCGACCGAACGTCCTGCCACGGCCGCCCGGTATCCAGGCACAGGCTGAACAGCAGAGCCTTCGCGGGCACAGCGGCACGGTAACCCTTGACTCGGTTTCACGTGCGTCGAGCCTGACCGGGAACTAACAGACACCGATCAAAGAACCGACTGAGGTGATCATGTTGGTCACGGCTCTGGTCGGCTCGCCGAACAAGGGTGGCCCCACCCGCGTCGCGGTGGATGCAGTGCTGCGCGGCGCAGAGAAGGAGGGCGGCCCGTCAGCCGAGCTTGAACGGGTCGCGGGTCGCGCCGGTCAGCTCGACCCAGATGGACTTCACCTCGGTGTACTCGTTGAGCGCGTCGATGCCGTTTTCGCGACCCAGTCCGCTCGCGCCAAAGCCGCCGAACGGGGCGTTCGGCGCGAGCACCCGATAGGCGTTAACCCAGACGGTGCCGGCGCGCAGCTTGGCGGCAACCCGGTGGGCGCGGTGCACATCTTTCGTCCAGACCGCTCCGGCCAGGCCGTACGGGGTGTCGTTGGCAAGCTTGAGCGCTTCCTCCTCGGTGCTGAAGGTCAGTGCGGCCACGACTGGGCCGAAGACTTCCTCGCGTACCACCGTGTCCGACGGATCGACGTTGGTGAGCAGCGTGGGCTTCACGAACAACCCGCCGAACTCCTCCGCGGCCCCGCCACCGCATGCCACCGAAGCACCCTCTGACCGCGCCGTGCTGAGATAGCCCAGCACCTTCTCATACTGCGGCTTGTTGGCGACCGGGCCCATCTCGGTTTCCGGATCGTTGGGGTCGCCCATCTTGATCGCATTGGCCCGCTCGGACACCAGCCTGACCAGCTCGTCATGGACACTCTCGTGCACGACGATTCGCGAGCCCGCCATACAGGTTTGGCCGGTCGCGGCGAACACGCCAGCCACGATGCCGTTGGCGGCCGCGGCAAGATCGGCGTCCTCGAAGACGATCTGTGGCGACTTGCCGCCCAGCTCAAGCGTGATCCGGTTGAGATTCTCAGCGGCGGCATGAGCGACGGCCCGTCCGGTCGCCGTCGAACCTGTGAAGGCCACTTTGTCGATCCCCTGGTGGCTGGCGAGCGCGGCACCGAGCTCTCGGCTGGACCCGGCGACGGCGTTGAACACTCCGTCTGGGAAGCCGGCCTGGGCGAACACCTGGGCAAAGGCCAAGGTGGACGCCGGTGAGTGCTCCGACGGCTTCACCACGAACGTATTACCCGCCGCCAGCGCCGGTGCCAGCTTGAACGTCATGAGAAGCAGCGGGGAGTTCCACGGCGTGATCGCTCCCACTACGCCCACTGGCTCCCGCCGCGTATACAGCAGGTAGTTCGGCTTGTCAGACGGGATGAGCCGGCCCTCGATCTTGTCCGCCAGACCGGAGAAGTAGTAGTACCACTGCGGCATGTACTGCAACTGCCCGATCATCTCCCGGTACAACTTCCCGTTGTCGCGTACCTCGACGCGGGCCAGCCGCTCTGCGTTCTCGCCGATCAGACCCGCGAGGCGCCGTATGCAGGCCGCCCGCTGGAACCCGGTCATCTGCCCCCAAGCTCCCTCGAAGGCGCTGCGCCCGGCAGCGACCGCGTGATCGATGTCCTCGACGCTGCCCTCCGGAATGCTGGCCCACGGTTGGCCGGCATACGGGTCGAGGGAATCGAACGTCCGGCTGTCCGATGCGTCGACGAACGAGCCGCCGATGTAGTTCTGGAACTTCTCGAGTCCCTCGGTCATGGTGTCCTCGCTTCTGTCTGCGATGGAGATGCGGATGAGTCAGACGGCGCCGCCGGCCCGGTCGATCAGCTCCCGGACGAGTGTCCTGACCTGGTCGGTGTGCTGGTGAATCAGCTGCCCGGCGCGGCCGACACCGCCGGCGCGGCAGGCCTGGCTGAGCTCAGTGTGGTACTCGATGTCGAACTTGTTCCACCAGTCCTTGTCGGCGATAGCCTGCCGCCATAACGCCGATATGCCGAGGCGCTTGTACATGTCCGTGAGCTGAGGGCTGCCGCCGAGTCCGACGAAGTACATGTGGCAGCGGTGGCTCACGTCCAGGAACTCGGAAAGTCGCGGCCAGCGCAGTAAGTCCTGGGCCGTTAGCTCCGCTACAGAGGTAATCTGAAAGCGTGGCCCCACCGACGATCTCGAGCGCGAAACTCGCGGGCGACCTGCTCGAGGCGGTGAGCCAACTCCGGCGCAATACCCGGCGGGCTGTGGGGAAGCCGTGGCCGGCCGCGGATCTTACGGGTGCGCAGATCGAGCTGCTGCGGGTCGTGCGCCGCCAGTCCGGAGTTACGGTGGCGGCGGCCGCGGCCGACCTCGGCGTGGCCGCGAACACGGTGTCGACGCTCGTCCGTCAGCTCAGCGACGTCGGCCTCCTGAGACGGAATTCGGACACCCGCGATCGACGCGTCGGACGGCTGGCCTTGACCGAGGCGGCCCGCCACCGTCTCGACAATTGGCGGGATCACCGGGTCGGGTTTCTGGCTGAGGCGCTCGACCGGCTTGAGCCGGCTGAGCAGGAAGCAGTGGATGTCGCGCTGCCGATCCTGGCCCGGCTGGGGGACCTGCTCGGGGAGGCTTCAGCATGAGCCCGCCCGCGGCGCCCGCCGGGCGCGGGACAAGCGGACCCGCCGTCGACATTCGGGCTCTCAGCCATAGTTACGGCGATCATCTCGCTGTTGACAGCCTCGACCTCGTCGTCGCTACCGGGACCTGCTTCGGACTGCTGGGACCGAACGGGGCGGGCAAGACGACCACGATCCGGCTGCTCAATACGCTGCTGCCGGTTCAGCAGGGCACGATCACGGTGTTCGGCCTCGACGTCCGCCGTCAGGCGATGGCCGTGCGCAGGGTACTGGGATATGTGCCGCAGCAGTTGTCCATCGAGGCCGCCCTCACCGGACGAGAGAACGTGGCCTGGTTCGCGCGATTGTTCGACGTGCCCCGGCGTGAGCGAGCCGGACGCGTGGCAGAGGTGCTCGAGCTCGTGGATCTGACCGAGGCCGCGGATCGGCTGGCGGCGACATATTCCGGAGGCATGGTGCGCCGACTTGAACTGGCGCAGGCGCTGGTCAATCGGCCGGCGCTGCTCGTCCTCGACGAACCGACGGTTGGCCTGGATCCGATTGCCCGGGACTCGGTGTGGACGCGGCTACGGCAGATGCAGGAGCAATACGGAATGACCGTGCTGCTTACTACGCACTACATGGAGGAGGCGGACATGCTGTGCGACCGGGTAGCGCTGATGCACCACGGTCGGCTGCGGGCCGTCGGGTCGCCGGTCGAACTGAAGGTGCAGCTCGGGCCGGACGCCAGCCTGGAGGACGTGTTCCGCCACTACACAGGGGAACGGCTGCACGACGAACCCGGAGGAGGCCTGCGCGATGTCCGTAGCACCCGCCGCACCGCCCGCCGTCTGGGTTGACTCGTCCCGGCTGACCGCTGGCCGCCTGTTCTCCCGAGTGGCCACGTTCTGCCTGGTTGAGCTTCAGAAGCTTCGGCACGATCGCACGGAGCTTCTGACGCGCGCGATTCAGCCAGTCCTGTGGCTGGTGGTGTTCGGGGTGACATTCAGCCACATCCACGCGATTCCGACGGGAAGCGTGCCGTACCTGGACTACCTCGCGCCGGGCATCATCGCTCAATCGGCGTTGTTCGTGGCCATCTTCTATGGGATCCAGATCATCTGGGAACGGGACGCAGGAGTCCTCACGAAGCTGTTGGTGACCCCGACCCCACGGGCCGCGCTTGTCGCCGGCAAGGCGTTCGCCGCCGGTATCCGAGCAATTGCGCAGGCCGTGGTCGTCATTCTCGTCGCCGCTCTGCTGGGCGTGAGCTTGACCTGGAACCCGATCAAGCTGCTCGGCGTCGTCGTCCTCGTCGTGCTGGGCGCGGCGTTCTTCGCCTGCCTGTCCGTGACGATTGCCGGGCTCGTGCTTCGGCGTGATCGGCTGATGGGCATCGGTCAGGCGATCACGATGCCGTTGTTCTTCGCTTCGAACGCGCTGTATCCGGTCGCGTTGATGCCAGCGTGGCTGCAGGCCTTGAGCTTGGCCAATCCGCTGACCTACGAGGTATCAGGCCTGCGCGGATTGTTGATCGGACAGGCCACTGACTACTGGCTCGACTTCGGGGTACTCACCGTCGCCGCGGCAGTCGGCATCGCTAGCTCGGCGGCCCTGCTTCCCCGCTTGGCCCGCTAGCGCCGATCACGCTGATCCGAATGGCGCGGGTGGCGCAGCCTGACCAGTTCGGTGGCTGACAACGAGTGTTGGAGTGCTACGTTCACCAAGGTTAGCCTTGCCTAACAGGATGGACGGCTGATGCTCCCGACCATCGTGGTCGGCCTGCGCGAAGGCCTCGAGGCGTCGCTCATCGTTGGCATCATCGCCGCGTTCCTGGTCAAGCAGGGCCGCCGCGACGTGCTGCGCTGGGTGTTCGTCGGCGTGGGCGCCGGCGTCCTGCTGTGCACGGGCGTCGGCGTCCTGCTGCGGGTGATCTCGCAGAGCCTGCCGCAGCGCCAGCAAGAGGGCCTCGAGACTGTCATCGGCGCCATCGCGGTCCTGACGGTCACTTACATGGTCGTCTGGATGAAGCGGCACTCCCGCGACCTGAAGGGCCAGCTGGAGGGCGCGACGACCTCCGCGCTCGCGGTCGGCTCGGGTTTCGCCCTCGTGGCAATGGCATTCCTCGCCGTTATGCGCGAGGGCTTCGAGACCGTCGTGTTCCTGCTCGCCGCGTTCAACGAGAGCTCCAGCGGAGCACTCGCCGGGCTCGGCGCGCTGCTGGGCATCCTGGCGGCGGTCGCGCTCGGATACGGCATTTACCACGGCGGGGTGCGGCTGAACCTGTCGCGGTTCTTCCGGGCGACCGGCCTGGTCCTCGTGCTGGTCGCTGGCGGCTTGGTCGTGAACGCGCTACATACCGCGCACGAAGCCGGGTGGCTCAACGTCGGGCAACAAGCCACGCTGGATCTGAGCGCGGTAGTCCGGCCGGGCTCGGTCCAAGCGTCCGTCCCGGTAACGGACACAAAGGAGGACACCGGCGCGCCGCTGACCGGTCGGTCCGAGTTCGACGTCGTCGATCTGTCGACCCACGCGCCCGACGGCAGCCTGGTGATCGAAACCGACGCGCATATCCGGCTCGCCGCACCGTCAAGCCACGGCGGCCAGCGCATCCTCCGCCGTGGGTACTCCTACACCGACGGCACCGATCCGCAGACCGGGCAGCTCGACGCAGGCCTGTTCTTCATCGCGTTCCAGAAGGATCCGCGAGCCCAGTTCGTGCCGATCCAGCGGATGCTCGGTCAGCACGACTTGCTCAACGAGTACATCAAACACGTCGGCTCGGGGTTGTTCGCCGTGCCTCCGGGCCTGAGCGAGGCGGGCGACTGGTTCGGCAAGTCCCTGTTCGGCTGACCGGCGAGCGCCGCCCCTGGCGCAACGCCTTGGCGCCTGACCCGACGGTGCCTCGATGGCGGGGTGTGCTCGTCTCTCGGCCACAATCGACCGATGCCGTGGCTCCGGCTTGCCTCGAAGACCTATTCCCTGCCGACTGAGTTCTTGCCGAGCAGCTCGGCCAGTCCACCGATAGCGAACGTTCGGCGGATCCTGGGAGACGGCCGGGACAGGGTGAACCGCCGACCCGATGCGAGCAGCATCGCCCGGAGGTGAGCAATTTCGCCGAGTCCGGCGGCGTCAATGAATTGCAACCCACCCAGATCGATGATGATCTCTTGCGCCATTCCCGACAGCAGGACGGCCGCGGCCTCATGCAACACGTGGACGGTGGCGAGGTCCAACTCTCCTGCCAACGCCACGCGGGCGTGGGCTACGTCGAGGTCGATCTGGAGTTGCCCAGTCCCGCTGCCAGCCGTCGTCGCGCCGCGGACGTTGTCTCGTCGAATCATGGTCCGCACGTCGTCAGGGTCGCCCGCATCGCGGCGGGATGGCCATGCCGCCGCGCGCACCGATGAGTAGCAGGCCAGTGATCAAAACGAGCATGGCGAAACCTCCGGTGGACGCGCGATCATGCGCGATGACTCGTCGCGGGCCAGTTGCCCGGGCAGCTGCTACCAGTCACTCAATCACCCTTAGGGCGGGTGCAGTACACCCCTAGGTGGGTTATCGTCGCTTGATGGCATCGCGGTCGAAGCCGATCCTGATCGCGCTCATCGACGACTACGACATCGTCCTGACCGGCATCGCCCGCATGCTGGACCCGTACCGAAACCGCGTACTCGTCGCCGAAATCGATGCGAACGAGCCGCTGGTGGACACCGTCGATATCGCGTTGTACGACTCTTTCGCGCAACCGGAATCCGATCACAACCAGGTCGAGGTACTGCTGCGCAGCCCGCACGCCAACCGGGTCGTCATCTACACGTGGAACTTCCATCCCGAGCTGATCGACAACGCCCGACGGCACGGCGTGCACGGCTACCTGTCCAAGACCCTTCCCGCCCGCGAACTCGTCGAAGCGCTCGAAGCAGTGCACGCCGGGCAGGTCGTCATCAGCGACCCCCCTCACCGACCTCGTCCGACAGTCGGGCTGGACTGGCCAGGCCGACACGAAGGGCTGACCGACCGCGAAGCCGAGATACTCGCCCTGATCACGCAGGGCAAAGACAACGCCGAGGTCGCCGCCACCACTTTCCTCAGCCCGAACACCGTCAAGTCCTACATCCGCACCATCTATCGCAAGATCGGTGTGGGCAGCCGCACCCAGGCCGTCCTGTGGGGCGTCAGAAACGGATTCACCGCAGACCATCACCGCATCGACCACTGGAGCGGCGGCCCCTGATCAGCCGCGGGATGCGAGAGGCAGCGCTTCCAGAGCGTGCAGGCCCCCAACTGTCATGACTCCGATCGTGATTGAGGTTCGGTTTGCCTCCATACCAACCCCAGTTCGTCGACGCGACGCGGCGGCTCAATCGCCCGAAGCGTCACCCGCGCCGGCGTGGATGGCCTGTCCGTGATCGTCCTCAGCTGGTTTGATCGTCCGTCCGATCGGGGAAGAGTCCGGTGTCCAGCGGAAGGAGTAGAAGAGATGACCGATCAGCAGAACTCGAGCTACGTCATAGTCGGGTCTGAGGGCCTGCAGTCGAGCGATTCGCCTCATGATCATCCGCATGGTGACATGGTCGATGTCCGGCTGCGGGACGGCATGGTCCATTACCAGACCGGCGAGGACGTCGGCGGCGTGACCTATCGGCTTGGCCGCGGTGGTGCGTTGTTGATCGAATCAGCAAAAGGCGAGGTGGTGACTGTGTTCGGCCCTGCAGCCTGGACGTGGGTGACGGGCGCGGCCGCCAAAGGCAAGGTCTAACGAACGATGACCACCGATCCAGCTCCCGCGAGCCCGAACCGATCCGCGAAGGACACGCCGGATCCCGACAGCCTGCCGATCGATCCGGCGGACGTGACGCAGGAGCCCCTGGACCGCGACCGCGTCATCGAGGCGGAGTTTGTTACGACGGACACGTCCAAAGAGTGAATGTGTCTTCGGCGCGGGCGGGCACGCTCCGCGGCAACCTCGCCCGTTGGGATCAGCGGGTGGAGCAACGATCCGGCTACCCGCGCGACCAGTAATTCAAAGGTCGGTCGCGGACGTTGCACTGACAGCGACTCTGCCCCGTGCGGGTTCGATCGGAATAGATCCGACCGAACCTCTTATGTCGACCAGGTCGCCGTAGAGGCAAGGCCGGTGCGGGGACCCATGCATCTCGACGTCCCGGGCCACGTTAGGTCCGCCAGTACGCCTCGACACGGCGCATTGCGGCACGAATAGTCGACCAGCCTTACCGGCGCGGTGACTGGGCTGGCGCCCGGGCATAGGAAATGCTCGGGCCGTGGCCCAGAGCTCGACCCGAGACCGTCGGGGCTATCCGGGACATCGAGGCCGTCACGGCGGCGCCGGCGAGGCCCGACTGCCGCCGACCGTGGCCGTCCTCGTCGCTGTCGCCCTCTACGCCTCGCTGCCCAACCAGCTGCTGGTCGGTCCGCGCTTCGTCATCCCGATCCTCGAATGCCTCTTGCTGATCGCCCTTGTCGCCACCGATCCCCGGAGGATCACGCGCCAGACGCGCCTGTCACGGATGATTTCACTGGCGTTGACTGCCGTCATCGTGCTGACCAACCTCGTCGCTCTCGGACAACTCGTTCACGATCTTGTCAGCGCCCAGGTCAAGGGGGGTGGCACGTTGCTGCTGGCGGCATTGCAGGTCTGGGCGACGAACGTGATCGCATTCGCCCTGATCTACTGGGAGCTCGATCGCGGCGGACCGGTCTCGCGCGTTCGGCAGCCGCGCGATGAGCTTCCACTCGCGGATCTGCGCTTCTCCCACGACGAGGACCGAGACACCGTGATTGAGGTCAGCGCCGGCTCCAGCGAGAAGTCCGATTGGATGCCGACGTTCATCGACTATCTGTACGTGTCGACCACCAACTCCAGCGCGTTCAGTCCAACCGACACGATGCCGCTGAGCAGTCGCATGAAGATGCTCATGGCCCTCCAAGCGACGGCCGCGTTGATCACGTCGCTGTTGGTGATCGCCCGCGCCGTCAGCGCTCTGCAGTAGCCGCTAAACAGAGCTACGCCGTTTCTGACGTATCTCGAGGGTCAGTCTGCTGAGCCACGGGAACTGCCTGCGGGCCTCGATGTCATCGAGACGGCCACCTCCGCATGACACGACATGGCAAAGGTAAGCACGCATCGAGCGGGCGACGGCATCGGCCGACGCTCGGCCCCGACCAGCATCCCCGCCCGACCCCGGAGCTCGGCAGTGTGGTCACTGAATCGTCAGACCTCCCTCGCTTCTCGACTCGTTGGCCCAACCTGTCCACGTCTGGACGACAATTGGCAGATGACGGACGGGGTCGTGGGGCGTTCCTTCGAACGTGCTTCATTGCAGGCGTTGCTCGACGTCGTCTCGTCCGGTCGTGGGAGCGGGGCGATCCTCCTCGGCGACGCCGGGATCGGCAAGACGACACTTGCCACCGCACTCGCCAGTGTCGCCGCGGCGGAAGGGTTCCGCGTCGGCTGGGGCCGATGCCCAGACTCCGAAACCATCCCGTTGTGGCCCTGGCGCCTCGCTCTGCATGGCATGGGATCGGATGTCTCGGTCGCGGACGTCGTCCCGATCGGACGAGCCGCGCTGTTCGCCCGGGTCGTCGACAGTATCGTCGATCACACGCGCAAGGCCGCGACCCTGATCATTCTCGAGGACGTCCACCTGGCTGACGAGGCCTCGCTCGCACTCCTGCAGTTCTTCGTCGGTGCGTTGCCCGAACTGCGATGTGCACTCCTGCTCACGAGCAGGGACAACGCGATCGACCTGGCGGGGCCCGCAGCGGAGGCAGTGCAGAAACTTCCGCCAGCGATATCCCGCCTCACCATTGGCGGCCTTGACCGCGCGTCCTCGGCGGCGATTGTGGCTGGCATTCTCGGTGCCGTCGATTCGACGACAGTTGACGAACTGCACGCCCGCAGCGGCGGAAACCCGTTCTTCCTCCAGGAACTCGCCCGGCTGCTCGCAGCTCGCGGTGCGTCGCCGTTGGGTACACCAGCAGGCGTTGGTCAGGTCCTGGGGCGGCGCCTCGCCCGGTTGAACCAGCGAACGCACGAATGCCTCTCCGCGGCAGCTGTTCTCGGCGACGGCGCGGAGATCCAAGTCCTCGCAGAGGTGCTCGACGTGCCGGTGGCAGTCGTGCTCGACCTGCTCGGTGGTGCGGCCGAGGCTCGTCTGGCGGTCGTCGAGGGGTCCCGCGTGCACTTTGCACACGCACTTGTGCGAGAGGTCCTCCTCGACGAGCTGAGCCCATCACTGCGGTCGTCCTTGCACCTGCGGGCCGGGCATGCGCTGGTCGGAACCTGCTGCATGAGCGGACGTCATATGCCGCACTACGGGCTCCCGCTGGCTCCTTGCTGCTCGCTCGAGCGGGTGCAGGCGTCCGCCGGTGAAGTGGCCGACCACTTCCGACGCGCGATCGGCGTGCAGGGCTCCGCCGAACTCGCTCGCGAGCATGCGCTTGCAGCGGCCCGCATCGCCGTGCGGCGATCAGGCTACGAACAAGCAGTCCGTTTCTACCAGTGGGCGATCGAGGGCGATGGTGCACCTGAGCTGCGCGTCGAATACGGCGAGGCGCTGATGCTTGCCGGCCAGATGGGCGAGGGTCGCGCGCAGCTGCGCCTCGTCGCGCGTGAGGCGATCGCGGTCGAAGACGGTGAACTGGCGACGCGGGCCGTGCTCGCCATGGGCGGCGCCGGCGGGTTCGAGGTCGACCTGTTCGACTCCGAGCAGACGGCTCTGCTCGACGCGGCGCTGATGCTGCTTCCCGAGGGGGACAGCGCAGTGAAGGCAGCCGCCCTGGCCCGGCTCGCGCTGGGGCGGGCACATGGACGGATGGACACCGTCTCGCGTACGACCACCCGCGAGGCCATCGAGATGGCGCGCCGCATCGGAAACGCCCGCACCGAGGCGAGCGCGATCGCCGCATGGTGCGACACGGCCAGCGGCCCCGAGTTCGTCGCCGAACGACGTGACGAGGCCCGACGCATGTTGAGCATCGCCGAACGGTGCGGCGAACCGACCCTGGCGCTGCTTGCACGTCGACTGCTCGTGATGGCTTTGCTGGAGGCTGGGGATTTTCCGGTCGCCGACGAGCACATCTTCGCCTATGCACGATCCGCGGAACGCCTGCGGCTGCCGTACTACGCCTGGTACGTGCCGGTGTGGCGAGGCATGCGCGCGCTGATGAAGGGTGACCTCGACGAAACCGATCGCCATCTCGGCGAGGCCTCAGAACTCGCCGAACGCGCCGGCAGCAGCAACGCCGCGCTCATGGTGGCGACACTCCGGTTTGCCCGCGCGGATGTCACCGACACCATGCCCGACGTACTGCCTCTGCTCGAGTCGATCTTCGACCCGTTCCTCGACGTCCCGATGGCGCAGTGCTACCTGTCGTACTTCCTCCTGCGGGCAGGCGAAGCCGGACGCGCCCGTCGGTACATCGATCAGCGGCTCGCCGCCGGCCTCGACGTCATGGCCCACGATGCGGAATGGCTGCCCAGCGTCGCACTGTTCGGCGAAGCTGCACTGCAGCTCGACATTCGTCCGGCCGTGCTGACAAGCTTGCACGCCATCGAGCCATTCACCGGGCTATGGCTGGTCGACGGCGTCGGTGCCGGGTGCTACGGACGCGTCACCGACTACGTTCACCGGTTCAAGGCCTACCTCGGCCAATCGCGCTCGCCCTCGCCGACAACACCGGCAGACCGTTCCGGCGAGCTGCACCGGACGGGTTCGCACTGGTCCATCCGCTGGCAGGGCGACGAAGCCACCGTCGCCGATTCGAAGGGCATTCGCGATCTCGCCGTACTGCTCGCCCGTCCACGTACGGCCGTGCACGTCCTTGATCTCGCCGGGTCAACGTCGGCGGCAGGCGCTGACACTGGACCCGTCCTCGACGATCGGGCCCGGGCGGAGTACCGGTCCAGGCTCAGGGAGCTCGAGGACGAGATTGCGGAGGCGGAGGATTTCGCCGACATCGGGCGCCTCGGCAAGCTGAAGGCCGAGCGCGACTTCCTGGCGCGCGAGCTTGCCGCTGTTCTCGGCCTCGGCGGGCGTGTGCGCACCGCGGGCGACCCGGTCGAGCGGGCACGCAAGGCCGTGTCGATGCGTATCGCTGCGGCGATCAAGTCGATCGAATCGGTTCATCCTGCGCTCGGACGCCACCTAAGGGCGAGCGTCCGGACCGGTCGGCATTGTGTCTACGACCCCGAGATCGACGCGACCTGGATGCTGTAGCTACGCAGTCTGATGCCAGGCTGCGGAATCTGGCATCGCCAGATAAGACCTGGCGCCTTCTGGTTGTAGGCCGAGAGTGAGCTCGGACTGACGAACAGGAGGACCAAGACGATGAGCATCATCGATACAACCGGCGTGGACACCACGACTGCAGAAATCACCTCGCCCCGACCGGACGCGATGTCGGCCGCCGAAGCTCTGACCGGACGCTTCTTCATGGCGGCGCTCGGCGCCGCGGAACTGTTCACGATCCATCTCGGGCATGTCCACGGACTGTGGCAGGCCATCGACGATGCTGGTTCGACGACGGCGGTCGAACTGGCCGATGCGACGGGCGTGGAACTGCGCTACCTCGTCGAGTGGCTACAGAGCCAGGCGATCAGCGGCCTGCTCGACCTCGGCGACACGGACGTCGGGACCGCCAGGTACTCGCTCGCCGTGGGCGTGCGCGAGGCCCTCGTCGAAGAGACGAACCCCTGCTACGCCGGCGGTATCCCCGCCATCCCGGTCGCGGTGGGTCGCGCTTACCCGCTCGTGCAGGCAGCGTTTCGCACCGGTGCCGGCGTGGCGTACAGCGACTACGGCCCCGAGGCGGTCTCGGCCCAGGAGCAGTTGAACCGACCTGCGTACGCCAACTTCCTCGTCAGCGACTGGCTGCCCAAGTTGCCTGACGTGCATGCGAAGCTCGTTCGCGGAGCCATCGTCGCCGACCTCGGCACCGGGGTAGGTTGGTCGGCCATCGAGCTCGCGAAGGCGTTCCCGAACGTGCACATCGACGGTTACGACGACGACGAGGACTCGATCGGGCGGGCCCGGCGCAACGCCGCGGAACACGGCGTGACTGACCGGGTCGACTTCGAGGTCCGCGACATGACAACCGTGTCGGCGAACGGGGCGCCCTACGACTTCGTGACCTTCTTCGAGTGTGTGCATGACCTCGCCCATCCCGTCGAGGCGCTGGGTGCTGCGCGCGCGTCACTGCGTCCGGGCGGCGCGGTGCTCGTCATGGACGAGAACATTGCCGACACACTCGAAACGCCGGGCGACGAGGTGCAACGGTTCTTCGCCGCCGCCAGCGTCGTCTGGTGCACGCCACAGGGCCGCGTCGACGAGACCTCGGAGGTGGTCGGCGCCGTGATGCGTCCGGCCAAGCTACGTGAGCTTGCCGAACTCGCCGGTTTCTCGAGCGTCGAGATTCTCCCGATCGAGCACCCGTTCTGGAAGTTCTACCGACTCAACCCGTGAAGAGAATCGGTGCCGAGTGCTTGCTGCGGTTGCTCAAGTGCGTTGGTCGAGTTTGTCGGCGATGAACTGCGCGTCGGTGCCGACGCCCGACAACAGGCCGGACTTGAACGTGTGCATCCAGTGCAAGCCTAGGAAGAACACCCCTGGTACTGACGTCGGCGGACCGACGGGTACCTGGCCGCGCCGCGTTCGCCGGCTACTCGAGACGCCCTTGCGTTGGACGGGTCGGCTGTCGGCGTCGATGAACATCGCGTGCGGGCCGGTCGCTCGTACCGGTCGTCACTGACCGGGGCACCTGGCGAGGCCAGCAACATCGTGGTCGCGACCGGGCCGCACGGCGACACCGGCAGATCCCGGCGCGTCCGCGGCGGCGAGCTCGGGTCGGTCGACGCTGCTGATCCGCGACAGCAGTATCGCAACCCGGCGCAGCTGCCGCCGCGGCGGTGTGCTCGTCGTCGGGGCGTCGTCCTCCGGGGTGCAGATTCGCTGACGAGCTGGCCCGGGCCGGCCGCCAGTGGTGCTGTCGGTGGGTCGGCACACGAGAATGCCGCGCCGCTACCGCGGCATGGACATCTTTTGGTGGCTGGACAGCACCGGCCGACTCGCCCGGACATCGACGACGTGCCGGACGCACCGCGGCGCGCCGCGAGACATCCTTGCAGCTGGCCGGGCGCAATGGCCCCGAATTGTTCGGTCAGAACCTTGACCTGGCCGTTCTACAAGCGAACGGGGTTCGGCTGGCCGGGCACCTGCAGCGGGTCAGCGGCGGCCGGGCGTGGTTCCGAGACGATGTGGAAGACACGGTCCGTGCTGCCGACCGGCGGATGCTCCGCTTTCTGAACGTCGTCGACGACTACGTCCGCCAGGCCAGATCGGTCGCGAGGTCTGGGAGCCGGTGCGCCCCGACCGGTCGAGTTGCCAAATCCCGTGGCGTGCTTGAACCTGATCGCTGAGCCAATCAGCACGATCTGTGCTCGCCACCGGCTACCGCCCTCATCATCCCTGGCTGCACCTACCGGTGACCGCGCCGACGGGAGCATCGAGCAGCATCGCGGCGTAACGGCGGCTCCAGGGATGTCGACGTCGTCGGCCAACGGTTCCAGAACCGCGTGACTCCGGCTTCACGACGGCGTCGGCACGACGCCGAGGCGGTCGTACGCCCGTGAGCGGCACCCGGACGCCGGTGCAACAGATGACGTGTCGATGCGCCGAGATGGGGATGTCGATCGCTGGTGCGTCGACCGCTTTGCTCGGCGCGAACCGGTGTCCCGCTTGGCGGACGGCGATCGATCTCGCCTGGCAGCGATTCGCTCTCGATCGAGCTGATGCGGGCCGGGGTGCTGCAGCTGTCTCGTTGGGGCCTGCTGGAACGGCTAATCAGCGCCGATACTCCATCGATTGCCAGCGCGCTGTTCCACTACGGCGACGGCACCACCACCCGAGTGTCGAAACGCACGGGCGGCCTCGATGAACGACCGGTAGGCCGCGTCCGCCTCATCCAGGATCTGGTTGGCGTTGCCGGCGAGGACGATCCGGGTGCCGGAGACGCCGATCACGGACCCGACGACGTGCGGGTGTGCGGCGTTTACGTGGTGGGCCGCGCGGGCCGCGCGCTGGAGCTGCCGGCAGTGACGACGGTTGGTGCAGACGGGATCCGTTCGACAGTGGCAGACCTGGTGACAGGCACCAGTCGTCCGGCACGGCCGTTCCGCCTCCGCCGTTCTCTACCGCTACGTCGCCGGGCTGCCGACTGATGGTTACGAGTGGGCGTACGGCGACGGCGCCGCGGCCGGCTTGATTCCGACCAACAACGGTGAGACTTGCGTCTTCGTCAGCGCAGCGTCCGACCGGTGGCGCGCCATTCGCCGGGCGGGCGGTGAGCACGCTTTTGCCGCCCTGCTGGCGCGGGCAGCGCCGGGCCTGCGGGACCGGATCGCCTCGGCGGGCCAGGCGGGGCGGCTGCGCGGCTGGGCGGGAACGCCTGGCTACGTCCGGCGTCCGTGGGGGCCGGGGTGGGCTCTGGTCGGAGACGCCGGTTACTACAAGGATCCGATCACAACGCATGGCATGACCGATGCGATGCGAGACGCCGAATTGCTCGCCGACGCGATTCTTGCGTCAAACACCAGCGGGCGGCCGCCCGTGGCCGCCTTGGCTCGATACCAGGCCACCCGCGACCGGCTGTCGAGCGACCTGTTCGCGGCGACGGAGACCGTGGCAGGCTACGGCTGGACCACGGATGGCCTCCTCACGTTGCTCAGGCGGGTGAGTTCGGCGATGAGCGACGAGGTGGATTACCTCGAGTCCCTGCCCAATCGCCGCGGGGGGCGGCGCGCCTCCGGAGATCCGCATCAGGTGACAGCCGTGGGAAGCCCCGGTTAGTCTGACGTCCCGCCGGGAAGGTCGGACCGCTGTGCGCATCGACGTCAAATTGCTCGGAGGCTTCGAGGTCCTCCTGGACGGGATTCCGGTCCCGTCCACGGCGTGGTCGCGGCGACAGGCGGCATCGCTGGTGAAGCTACTGCGCCCGCGCCGGCGAGATTGCCGCGAGCAGATCGATAGAGTCGTGGCTGGGCCGCCATTGACTCCGCGCGCCCGCCTGCACAAGGCCACGCACTACGCGCGTCAAGGCCTCGGCGCGGCGGCGGTAGGAACCCGGGCCGAGGTGCTGTGGCTGGGTGACGATGCGAACGTCGACGTCGATCGATTCTATGGTCTCGCCGAGCGGGCGCTGGAGAATGGCACGCTCGAGGTGATCGACGCGGCCTTGGCGGCACATCGGGGGCCGTTGCTCCCCGACGATCCCTACGAGCCGTGGGCGGAGCAAGCCCGGGAGCGGGTGCGAACTCTGCACTTGGATCTGCTGCGCCGGGCCGAGCGATGGGACGGCGTGCTGCAGCAGGAACCGGCGGACGAGCAGGCTCATCTTGCGCTGATGCGGGCCAGCGCCACCAGCGGGGACGTCCGCGGCGCGGTGCGGCAGTACGAGCGCATGGAGCAGGCACTTCAGCGGGAACTAGGCATCGTTCCGAGCGCCGAGGCGCAACAGCTCGTGACCGCGCAGTGTTGCGACGGCCCGACCGTCGCCCGGAGAACGCGTCGATCGTCTACGGTCGAGTCAATCGGCACCGGTCCGCGACCACCGGACCAGGCCATCGCGGCCCCGGAACCGGCGTGGGATCCGCCCGGTGCCGGCTGGCCGTGTTGGATCGACGGAAAACGCTGGCGGCCCGCTCCGACCGCACTCCTCGGGCAAGGATCTGGATCCCGACGCTCCGGCGTTGGAGGCCGACAACGGCCGACCACCAGCGCATACCGAACCGGGAGGATAAGCCAACCGGATCGCGATAGCGCGTGCGTGTCCGGCCGAGATGTGACCGGGAGCTCCGAGGCGAGTACCGCGGATGTCGTTGCGGCCGCGGAACTGGTCCGACTTGCTGCGGCCGGCGTGGAACGACGATGCGAGCCGCGCATGCAGCCGACCATCGCTCGTCGTGATTTGCAATACCTTCGCCCTCGCGATAAGTGAACACCCGGTGTCGCGGTCGCGCATCGGCCGTTACGTGAGCAGCCCTGCGGGACGTCGCAGAAAGCCTCATCGCCCGAGGCGCAGGCCAGCAGGTGGCGCTGACGCCGCGGTCGAGCCGGCCACCCGTCAGCTGTGCGACCGCTTTCCGACCGCCCGAGGCCGTCGAGGGAATCTGGCAGCGATCGACGGGCTGCAGTTCAGGGCATTGGAACCGCTCGTAGCGATGGCGCCGGCACGCTCGCCGGTGCTGTCCGCCCTTCCGGCTCCGGTGGTATCGACCTTTGCCCGTGCCGCTTTGCTCGGCTCGGCGTTCACCACCGACGAGCTGCTCGTCGTGTCCGGCGCGGATGAGGATCAGACGTACCGCGACCTCGACGTCGCGCTTTCCGCCTTGGTCGTCGAGCGCACAGAGCTGGGCCACCGTCTCGCCAGGACCGTGCGCGACGCCGCTC
This sequence comes from uncultured Actinomycetota bacterium, assembly GCA_963801715.1. Lineage (GTDB taxonomy): Bacteria > Actinomycetota > Actinomycetes > Mycobacteriales > Jatrophihabitantaceae > CAVVJA01. Next base: position 48,111 of record CAWDGB010000011.1, read on the forward strand.
CAGGCAGCCGACGGGATCACAGTCGACCGCGCGAAATCGCGGCGGCGCTGGCCGAGACAAACGCCGCACCAGGGCGGGTTGGCCAGTTCCTAGCGGCGGGGCTAGCCGAACGCGCGGTGCGTTACGCCGTCCGTGCGGTCGAGACGGCTGGTGCGCTAGGGCCTACCGAGACGCTCTCGGCTTGATCGATGCAGTTCGGGACCACGCCGGACCCGCGATCTGCGCGCCTACTGCCCGCCGTGGCGACCTGCTGCTTGCCCTGGGCGACCCCGAAGCGGTCCAGGCGTACCAAGATGCGGATGCCGTCACAAGCGGAACCGAGCATCGACCCGTGCGAGCCGTTGGCCCGGGCACCAGGATGAGCCGGCGACCGACCCGCGGAGACCCGCTCGCTGGGCTTTCCCAAGAAGGTGACGCCGCGGACAGCTCGATCTTGCGCGCGCAGGGGAACCTGGCGTACTTCTCCGGTGATGTCGACACTGCGTGGGAAATCGCCAATCAAGCTCGGGAGCTGCTCCAATCCCCGGATGACCCGTGGCATCTCATCGACCTCGTAACCTTGCAGGGCCTCATCGCCCACAATCGAGGCGAATGGTTCGAGCGGTTTCGTATGGAGCTCCGCCTGACCCAGGGCAAGCAGCGCCTCGCAACGGCGCTCTTCGACGCTCACCTCTGCGTGGCGGAGTAGCCACTGCCTCGGCGGGAACGAGAAGTGCTGGAGCTGATGGCCGCCGGCAACTCCAACCAAGGTCGTCGACCGTCCGGTGATCACGGTGCGTGCGGTCGAAAAATACTTCTCCAGCATCTTCGGCCAACTCGCACTACCAGCTACTGGCAGCGAATCCCGGCGGGTGCTGGCGGTACTGCCGTTCCTGCGGACGTAACAGCCCACCATCCGGCACAAGAGCACGGGCGCAGCTCGGCAATCCGCAGCGGCCCTATTTGAGGGGGCCTGGGCTACGCAGTGCGCGAGGCGCGCGCTCACCTGTCATCGCGTCGAGGGCGAAGCGTGAGGCTGCCGAACTGTTGCGTCGGGCTGGCCAGCTGTTCCGCGCGGCCGGTCACTACGGCGACGCCGCTCGCTGCGAGCTCAAGCACGCGACGGCGACCCCCGCGATATCGACCGGCGCGGCGAGTGCCATGCCTACCAACACGACCGCGGGCGTATAGCGCGAGCGCTCCCCCCCCCGCTAGCAACGGCCGCGACCGGGAGGCTGGTCGCGGCCGAGAAGCTTTACGGAAGCACCAATTCCTATCTTGGCAGAGCCGCATCGCGCAGGCGGTGCTCGGCTCGCCGAGCTGATCTCAAAATTCAGGCGCCGGGAACACGTCGGCCGATGCCGTACTCAGTCGCCGTTCGTCTTGGCGTCCAACAGCCGCGTCCCAGTTTGCGTCATCGGCCCTCAGCACTGGCTCGCCGATGCACCGCGGCGTAGGTCGCGGCGCCGAGGACGATCGTGACCGCGAACAGCAGCGCCCAATACGCGGCAGGCGACGATGCCCCAAGCCCGCATACGGCGACGCCGGCCCAGTGATGGCCGCCACGTCGAGGTGCCTGGCGATCGCCTCGAACGCCCACCGGTCCGACATGACCGCGGCAATGACGCGGCCGGGGCTGGCCATGACCGACATCGGGACCATGGCACCCGCAAACAGCACGGCGGGGAAGCACAACATCGGCAATGCCAGCGCCGCCTGGGCCGTGGACGTGACAACCGCCGAGGCGAGCAACCCGAGGCGAGGCCCAGTGGGTGATGGGCTGGGATAAGCTCCTCAACGAGAACGATGGGTATCCTGCGTCGGCGGATATGCGGCGATGCCAAGCATCTCCGAGCAAGCACCCCACGGTTCCCGTTCGGGTGCACGCACGATCTCAACACCCGCCGCCTGAAGGCGCCGGTGTTCGGCAGCGAGGTCCCGGACCTGTAACCAGAGGGAGAATTGCGAGCGGAAGTCCCATCCCCGGCACCGGAGAGTTCCAGGTGACCTCCGCCGAGGAAGAAAACCACCCCAGGATCGTCGCGATCACCGAACTCGCGGCAGACGGCAAGACCGAGAGCGTCCCGGTAGAAACGTCGACTCCGGTCGCGGTCAGCCGGTCGCGGAGCACAACTCCGGCTACTGAGTACGTCCATCGCTCGTGCCGTCCGCCCGATGGTGATGGCAGCCGCGTGGCCGTAGAGCAGCACGATGGCTGGGTGAAGCTGAGCTCTCGACCTGCACGATAGATCCATAAGCCGCGGCGAGGAGATCGAGCACGCGCTTCGCGCCCATCATGACGAGGCTGTTGCGAGCACCAACGTTGTCGCTGCGTTCGATGTCTTCGACGCTGTGCGTCGTGAACACGACGGTGCTTCCTTGGGTGGACATCCGGTGTATACTTGAATCAGATCGGCGGCAGCTGACGGGTCCAGGCCGCTAGTTGGTTCGTCCAGAAAACAGACGCCGGGCCGAGTAAGGATCTCGGACGCGACGCTTGCTCTCTTCCGCTGACCACCGCTCAACGAACGCACCGGAACCTCGCGCTGTTGCGCGAGGCCCAGTGTGTCCAAGGCAGCCGTGACCGCAGCATCGATAGCCGCGCGAGACGCGCTAATCGACGCGGCCGCGTAGCGCAACGTTCGGCGGAGCGGCAATTCCTGGTGCAATATGTCGTCCTGGGGCAGAACCTGGGCGCCGCTGGTCGTCTGAGATCAATGCCCGGGAAGGGCCGGGGAGCCGCAAGCGCCCTAAGAAGCGGGTCCTAGACGATTCCCGACGGCAGAGAAATCAAGGCGCTTTACCACCGCGTCGAGAAGGACTCCAACAATTTCGGTCGCGTGTTCGTTCACTTCCGCTGGAAATAAAGCTCACACCGGCAGGTGTCGGTCATCTGGGAGTCAGGCTAGCGAGGCACCCCGGTTGTCGATCACGCCAGGTCGCTTCGCAGTGGTGTGCCGACCGCGTGTAAATGGCGAAGCACGGTGACGTACGAGGCGGCGAGGCTGGTTTCGACGTAGGGCAGGTTGAGTTCGGCGCAGTACGCGCGGACCAGCGGCTGGGCATGGCGAAGGTTCGGTCGGGGCATGCTGGGGAACAGGTGGTGCTCGATCTGGTAGTTCAATCCACCAAACACGAGGTCGATGACGCGACTGCCGCGCACGTTGCGAGACGTGAGCACCTGACGGCGCAGGTAGTCCAACTCGTTGTCGGGCGCGAGGGTTGGCATGCCCTTGTGGTTGGGGGCGAACGAGCAACCCATGTACAAGCCGAACACCCCCTGTTGGATAACGACGAACATCAACGCCCGCGCCGGAGACAGCACTGCCAGCACCAGCACGCTATATCCGATGAAGTGCACCGCGAGCAGGGTGACTTCCGCCGCGCGGAAGCGGTGCCGGTGGGCGGCTAGAAGCGTTCGTACGCTGGCCACGTGCAGATTCAGCGCTTCTAGCGTGAGCAGCGGGAAGAACAGCCAGGCCTGCTTCCGTGCGAAGGACCGTCCGAAGCTGCTGGTGCGGGCGAGAACCTGGCGCTGCGTGAATGCCAACACCCCGTCGCCGATGTCCGGGTCAGCGTCCTCCTCGTTCGGATGCACATGATGCCGGGTGTGCTTGTCCACCCACCAGCCGAAGCTCAAGCCGAGTAGCAGGTCGCCCACCACCAAGCCAAGCAGGTCGCTAGCGCGGCGGCCGGCAAACACCTGCCGATGTCCCGCGTCGTGGCCGAGAAACGCGACCTGAGTAAAGGGACACCCAAGACCACTGCAGTGATCGCCTGGTACCAGCTGTCACCGATCACGACGAACAGCACCCACCCGGCGACATAGCCGGCCAGCGTGAGCGGAATCTTCGCCCAGTAGTAGCCGCGGCGACGGTCCAGCAGACCCGCCTGTTTGACCCGCCGACTGACGACGGCGTAGTCGCTGCCATGCACGACGGTCGTGGTGATGACGGCGGCCCTTCCGCAACATCACACCAGCCGAGGGTGGCGTCGGCGTGACTGCAGAGCATTCCGGGCGGCCGAGCGGCGGCTCAAACGACGTCGCGGCGACGGCAGCGACATGGATCCCGGGCCGGCTGAAGATCCAGCATCACCCAGATTACAGCACGACCGATGAGGGCGCGTAGGTCACGGACCCGGCGCCCGCGCTGCGCCCGAGGCGGTGTCAATGATGCGCTGCGCGGAGGCCGGGACGGCGACTCCGTCGTGGAATGCTCGGCGGCGCAGCTCCTCGCCGGCATCATCAAGCGTCCAGCCCTGCGCGATGAGGATGCCCACAGCTTGATTCACTATCGACAGTTGCGCCACCGAGTGACGTTCGGCCTCTGGCGGCAGGCGCAGGTGAGTATCTCGGCTGCCGACCCTGCCGTGCTGGGGGCTAAGCCGTTCTAGATCGCTGGCAAGCAGGTCAAACGCGCCGGGCACGCCGGCGAACAGCGTCACCGTGCTTTCCGGCTCTCCACCTGCGCGATGGGGAGAGCACCACATGGAGCGAACTGGCCACTGCCGTCGTCTCGGCAGCCGGCCGTAACGCGGTCAGGGTGACTCGGCCCGCCGGGTGGTCCACCGAGAGCGCTCAGCCCGAGGAAGCCGCGAACCGCGACATCCGCCGAACGGCATCAGATCGTTGAGGCTGGCCCGCAGGTCGACGCCGTCCTCGTCGGCGGTCGCTTCGGCGAGCGCACGCAGGTCCGCGGCCATGGCATCAGAAATGGCCATGATGAATTCCGGCGACGTCCCGAACGCCGAGTTCGGTTGTACGCGAATCAGGTCACGGCAGATTGTTGCGGCCTGAGCGGAACACCAGAGTCGGGTCGGGACCCGGATCCATGCGCTTCGGTACGAAGCACCCTACGCGTGGGTGTGAACCTACCGATCACGGTGTCGAGATTGCGCCCGCCGCACCGCCTCGACCACGATCCGCCGCGCCACCTCGGCAACCTTCAGATGCTCCGTCTGGCTGATCGCGCGCAGCCGATCGAACGCCTCCTCCGCGCTCACACCGGTGCGGCTCATCACGATCCCCAACGCTTGATCGATAGTCGCCCGGTTCGTCAACGCGTCGTTCAACTGGCCGACCAGCCGCCTGCTGCGCTCCAGCACCAGCGCGTTGTGCACCGAGGCCGCGGCCGGAGTCGCGAACAGCTGCCCGAGCTCGGCGGCGCGGTCGTCGAACGCATCCTTCGGATGGGCATACACGTTCAGCGCGCCAACCACGGCATCGGGTAGCAGCAACGGCAGCGACAGCACACTGTGTACCCCCAACCGGCCGATACGTGGGCCGAAGCGTGGCCACGCCGTGGCGCCGCCCAGGGACCCGCTGCGCACCACCCGGCGCTCGGCAACCGCCGTGATGCACGGCCCCTCGCCCAGGCCGTATTGCACCGCGTCCACCTCCCGCACGAACGGCGCGCTGGCCACCATGGTGTTCGGCCTATCCGCCTCCAGCACCGTCAGCCCCACCCCGTCCGCACCGGGAATCGCCTGTACCGCAAACCCGGCCACCCGGGTCAACGTCGCCTCCAACGACTCGTTGCCGGTCAGCAGCCGCGACAGGTTGACCAGACTCACACCTAGATCATCATCAGCATCCACGAGTGCTCCCCGGCCATGGCAACGCGGACACAATATCCACCAACACAGTTCGACGCTGGCGGGGTGTCCGCGACGCGAGACCTTGCGGCCCCGGCGCGGGGCCCTATCCCCATTTCTGCGCCGCGGGGTCGGTCGCGGCCTTCCGTCGAGAAGTCGGCGACGCCCGCGCGCGGCGCGACCGGCCGAAATAAGACATCATTCGTTTATGGGCTCTCGACGCCTGTCGGTGGGGTGCGAGTTCACCTATGAGGCTACGGTGCCGACACCGGCGATCTTCCAGGTGCAGCCCGGACCGTCGTCCGGGTTCACGGTGACGTCGGAGGCATGGTCGGAGACGCCGCAGATGCGGTTGCGCGGCTACGCGGATCTGTACGGCAATCCGTGTACCCGGGTGGTGCTGCCGGTGGGCCGGTCCACGTTCCGCTATGCGGCCGACGTCGTCGTTCCGGACGCCCCGGAAGACGCCGACAACGTCGCGCGCGAGGTCGCACCAGACGATCTGCCGGACGATGCGCTGATTTACACGCTGCCGAGCCGCTACTGCCTGCCCGATGTGCTGGGCGATGAGGCGTGGCAGCGGTTCGGCACGCATCCGCCTGGGTATCAGCGGGTGCGGGCGATCTGCGATCACGTCCATTCCCACCTCACTTTCCGCTACGGCAGCTCGACGGCCTGGTCGACGGCCGCCGACGTCAACAGCACCCGGCTGGGGGTCTGCCGCGACTTCACCCACTTGGCGATCTCGTTCTGCCGGGCCCTGAACATCCCGGCCCGGTACGTGTTCGGGTATCTGCCCGACATGGATGTGCCGGAAGACCCCGCTCCGATGGACTTCGCCGCCTGGATGGAGGTGTGGCTTGATGATCGCTGGTGGACCTTCGACCCGCGCAACAACGCCCGTCGCAAGGGCCGAGTGGTAATCGGCCGGGGCCGAGACGCCTCAGACGTGGCGATGGCCACCACGTTCGGCGGTCCCCGGCTGCACAGCATGACCGTCCACGCCGCGGAGGTGCCGGCATGATGCTCGACCAGCAGCTGATTCACGCGCCAGTGCTCGACCATCGCAACGTTGATCTCGACGGCGCCGACCGGGTGACCTACCTGCTTGAGCAGACCATCCGCTATGACTATCCCGGGCCGGTGCAGCAACTGCGTCACCGGCTGGTCGTACTGCCGCCCGCCCATCACGGCAATCAGCACGTGCGTGCGCACCGGGTCGACGTACACGGCGCGGTCGCCCGCCGCGTGACACGACGCGACGCGCGGGGAAACACCGTGGTGCAGATACGCGCCGAGCGGGTGGAGCGCAGCGTGCAGTTCGAGGTCGGGGTCCTGCTCGAACGCGTCCATGGCGACGGACCGGTGCGGCTGGCCGCAGAGGCCCTCACCGATCCGCGTCTGCTGCGCGCTACCCGACTCACGGCCGCCGACCCGCGGCTGCGCGAACTGGCAGGGGAGCTGGCACGCGGCGAAGCCAGCCCGCTAGAGCTAGCGGGCCGGATCTGCCAGACGGTGCACTCGGCCATCACCTACCGGTACGGCGTCACCTCGGTACGGACCACCGCGGCCGACGCGCTGGCAGCCGGGCGCGGCGTATGCCAGGACTCGGCGCACATCATGCTCGCGTTATGCCACCTGCTCGCGCTTCCCGCACGCTACGTATCCGGGCACCTGCTAGGCCAAGGCGGCACACACGCCTGGGTCGAGGTGGTGATACCTCACGCCGATCACGCCGTCGCGATGCCGTTCGACCCGTGCAACGGCGTCTCGGCGTCCGCCCGCTACCTGACCGTGGCTACCGGCCGCGACTACGCCGACGTGCCACCCACCTCCGGCACCTACATCGGCCCATCCAGAGGTCGCTTGACCACCAGCCGGCGCCTCGCCGTCCTCGCCGCCGCCTGAGCAAACCCAGACGAGCTTCGCCGCGCCTGGGAGGAACATCTAGGATGCCGCCTCGGCGACGAGCCGCCGCAACACCTGGGTTGTCTTGGCCTCGCCTGCCGTCGGCTGCAGTCCTTTGCCCTCGACGAAGGCGATCAGCGCCGCCTGGGCCGCCTCCGCCGCCTGGGCCTCGATGGCGATTGATCGCTCGAGTGTGGACCTAGGGATAGGTTCGGCGCAGCAGTAAGCACGGGCTGGGAGGTTGCACGCGCGGCTCGCGGGTTGTAGACAGCTGGCGTCCGCGGTTTCCAGGGTTTCGCTGGCACGTATGGTCTTGCCGAGGACGAACTCGCCACCGCGAGCTGACCCCGCCCGGCAACGACTACCGGCATTGCTTGCGATCTAGTAACGCAGCAAGGCCAGTTCAACTCCTATCGGCCCGAGGTGCATTGCTGTCGAATCTCGGGCGACGGACAAAGACGGCTTGCGCCAATCGAGCGGACTGATACGGACCAGCCATTGAACAGCCGGGCGAAAACGGCTGGACTCCCGCGGAGCGGCTAGGTCGGGCGACCCGACGTTGGCGGCCGGGCTCTCAAGATACCGCGTCAATAGGTGCCGGCTGGGTGAGGTCGGCGAGCAAGTCCGCCGCGAGGTCGTGACCCGGCGTACTGGGACGCTTCGTCATGCCGCGAGCACCTCTCGGTAGGCTGCTAATGCCTCATCGGCGAGGCTGAAGTATGCGCTCGCTACCGGGCTGCGCGGAGCACGCAGAACCACTGGCCGTTTCGCCAGGGCGGCACTCGCCACCCGCCGCGAGAACGGGATACGAGTGGTGAACATCGGCAAATTGGTCTCGGCCAGCGCGCTGGCGACCTCGCGGGCAGCAGCACCCGTACGGTCCCAGTTGGAACAAACCACGCCGAGCAGCTTCGCCGAGGTGTTCTCGAACTGACGGTGCGTGTTCAGGAACGACACCAGACGCACGACACCTAGCGCGCTACCCGGGTCCGAAGTAAAGACGGTAACCACAGAATCGGCGGCCGCGATCGCCGCCAAGGTGAGGTCGCCGGTATCAGCATGAGTGTCGATGACGACGAAATCGTAGGACGCATCAACCGGGCGGAGAGCACGCCTGATGCTTGTGATCAGGCCACCCTCTCGAGCAAGCGCGACACCGACTCCGTTGAGCGACGCGTGGGCCGGCAGAAGATCGACTCCGCCCGCCACCTCACTTCGGATTGCAGAACGAACATCAACCTTATCGTCGGAGAGCACGCCTGCGAGCGAATCCTGATGCCCTGCGATCACACCAAACGCCCGGCCAAGGCCCTCCTGGGCATCAGCATCAACCGCAAGGGTCCGACCCCTCTGACCTAACACCGCGGCAAGGTTGGCCGCAGTCGCGGTCTTGCCGACGCCACCCTTGGTGCTACACACCGCCACCCGCATCGCAGCGCCTCCAAAGCGCGAGAACGGCTCCTTAGCGTACGCGGCGCTACCCAGCACAACGCGGCCTATTCAGCCCGCCAGCGGCAACTGCTTCAGCATCCCGCAGGGGTTCAGAAATCGACCCGGCCCACGTCATGGGACGAATTCGGGCCGAGGCGGAAAGTCACGGCGATCAGCCTGCCTGCTTGGGGCCGATGAACTGGCTGATCCACTCGGCGCTGATCTGCCAGGACCGCTACGCGGACCAGAACTGATCTTCAGTGTGTTCGTCGCCTTGGTACTCGCAAAACTCGACAGCGAGGTCATCGGCTACCCGCCAGACGTGTACCTCGGGCGATTCCCAGTACCGGCCGTGCCGCTCGGCCGAGACTGTGCAGAGCACAACAACGCGCTCGCCCTCGGCCAACACTGCGTCGATGTCGATCTTGAAGGTGCGCCCCGACAGCTCCATCGTCCGCACGAAAAAGGCGACGACGTCATCATGGCCTTTGTAGTCGCCAGACAGCGGGCTGCGTCCCGGCACGTGCCAGACGACTTGCGGATCGAGCATGCGGAGTACCGCAGCGATATCGCCCTGACCGAAGGCGTCATAGCCGCGCCGGATCAGGTCGGCGTTGGGATTGGTCATGTCCGGTCCCTTCCACGTCGGTGACCGAACTGTGCCCGCCGCGAGGTCGCGTTCGCGTCAGGGAGGGCACCCCGAAATTTTGGCTATGCGAGTGCGTTCGGCAGCTCGCCCCGATTGGAAATCCCGAGCTTCGCGTACGCATGCGCAAGGTGCGTCTCCACCGTCTTGGTGGTCAGGTAGAGGCCGTGCGCGATCTGTCGGTTCGTCTGGCCGTCTGCGGCCATTCGCGCCACGCGCAGTTCGCTCGGCGTCAGCGCCTCCACTCCACGGCGACGGTCCCGCCGTGGGCGGCTGCCTGCGGCCCGGAGCTCAGCCCGCGCGCGCTCGGCAATCGGTCGCGCACGGCAACCGGCGGCCAGATCCAAGGCCTCGGCCAGCAACGGACGAGCCGCGATGCGATGTCCGGCACGGCGCATTGCCGCTCCCAGCTCGGTCATCGACTTCGCACGCTCAAGCAGCGCGGGCGAGTCCCGCAGGGTGCCTACCGACTCCTCGAGCAACTCGAGCCCCGTCCGCCCGCCGTGCGCCAGCCCGGCGGTTCGGAGCGCGACGCCGAGCGCGCGGGGCAGGCACAGCTCGCGCGCATCGGCAAGCTCGGCATCAGCCAATTCACGTGCGGCGCTGCGGTCGCCGAGCAGCAGTCGGGCCTCGGCGGAAGCGCTGCGGGCGTGCAGGTACGCGACGTCCCGAATCTTCATACCCCACACATCGGGGCTGAACATCGCTAGGCACGCCTCGAAATTCCGCAAAGCCCGCTCGCCATCCCCTCTGGCAAGGCTGAGCCGGCCGTACGCAGCTGGCACCAGCACGCTGATCACGCCCGGCGGTCCAGCCGGCGTCTCGTCCAAGACGGCTTGGGCGGCGTCGAGATCACCAGACTCAGTCGCGACGTCGGCCACAATCGCGCCGACGCCCAGGCCCGCCATGAAGTCGCCCTCCTGCAGCACTCGCAGCGCGAGGCGCGCCGCCACTTCCGCCTCGGGAAGCGCACCCAGCCGATACCTCAGCAAGCCCAGCGAGCTGTAGACCGCGATCAGTCCGCGAGAGCTGCCGCCGCGGCGCGCAACCTCGATCATCGCGGGCAGCGCTGCCTCTACAGCATCGAAGCGTTCCAGAATGATCAGCGTCCACAGCAGCGCCGCACGGGTGTCCCAGTTCGGCGTCGACGCGTCGCGGCGCACCAGGGCAGCCTCGAGAGCATTCACCGCCTCCACGTTTGGGTCGCTGGTCAAGACCGACACCATTCCGCGCGCCACAGACAGCGCCTCTGCCGCGGTTGCCGAAGGACCGCGCGCCAGCAGTCGTGCCATCATCGGCGCGACGCGGTGCGCTCGGCGCGCGTCATGCATCCCATCGACCACCAACTCGGCTTCCAACAGCGCGCTCATCGCGGCGTCGCGATCGCCAATCTCTACCAGCGCACGATCAGTGACATCGACCGCCTCAACCCACCGGAACAGGGCGGCGTAGGTCTGCGCCACCTCATGGGCGATCGCCGCGCGTGCCCGCTGGTCTGCGGTCAGCGAGAGGGCTTCCTCGACCCAGTCGACCGCGCTGGCCCGGCCTGCCGTGACGTCTGCGGCCGCCAGCTCACGCAGCACCTCCACGCGTTCCTGTGGCGCAGGCGGTTCGGCCAACGCACGACGCAACAGCTCGCCGGCCTCAGCGGGAGCACCCGACGTCATGGCCAGCCGCGCAGCCGTCCGCAGCCATCCGAGTACCCACGCGTCAGCGGCCGGGGACACGCGCATCAGGTGGGCGGCGACCTGGCCGGGCGCGGCACGGTCAGCTGCGAGCTCCGTCGCCGCCGCACGGTGAAAACGGCGACGTTCGTCGGCCGATAGCGACGACTCAACAGCGGCACGCACGATCGGATGCAGGAAGCGCGGCGGATCGCTCGCACCGAGCACTTCGATATCGACTAGGCCGGCAGCCAGCTGACTGGCGGTGTCGAGGTCCGTCCCGGTCACCGCCGCGGCATGTCGCAACTCGCAGCCGTCGCCAAGAATCGCAAGCGCTCCGGCCAGGCGAGCAGCGCCAGGATCCAACCGTCGAATTCGGGCAGCAACGTGTCTGGTGACGAGGTCGGTCGGCCGCTCAAGGCCCCCGGGTCGTTCGATGTCGTCGTGCTGCATCGCTCGGGACTTACCGCGAAGCAGCTCGCCAAGGTAGAAAGGGTTTCCTCCGCTGGCCCGCCACAGTGCAGCGCATCGTGCGTCGCTGACCTGGCTACCCAGCACATTGCGCACGACCGCCGCGGCCGCGGCCGCGTCAAGCAACCCGGGACGGAGCACCGAGGCCGCCGACGTGATCGCCGACACGAACCTGTCGCTGGCCGCAACCTCCGAGGGACGCATGGCCACCACCACAGCCACCGGCAGGTCCTCGAGCCGGCGAGCTAAATAACCCAGCCAACGCATCGACACCGAATCCGCCCAGTGAGCATCATCCACCGCAACAAGAAGGAACCGATCGCCGGCCAGATTCGCCGTTAGCCAATACAGACCGTGCAACAGCGCGAAGGATGCGTCGTGCGCCTCGACCGCCCCGTCCCGCCCGATCAAGAAATCACCCGCCAGTGCGGCCGGCCCGGCGAACGCATTGCCTCGTTCAGCCTCGGTCATCGATGCCAGGTCACGCTCGAACAACTGACGCACAACGCCGAACGAGAAGCCGACCTCCAGCTCAGAGCCCTGCGCCCGCAAGGTGCGCCAACCACCCCGGCGTGCCCGCGCCACGCATTCCTCCACCAAGGCGGTCTTCCCGAGGCCCGGGCCGCCTTCGATCACCACGATCCCGCCCGCGTCGAGCAGTTCGTCGAGGGCCGCAAGTTCCAGCTCCCGGGCGACCAACACGAACCAACGCTAGAACCAGAACGTCCCTCGACGCACGCTCGAATGCCTTCGCAAAACCGACCGGGCCGATGCATCGACCGAGACGTCCGATTTTCACCTCGCGCGATTCGTTTCGCAGACCGCGGAAGGCTTGCCGAAGGTAGCCATGACACGCTGACGCTATGACGACGATGATGGAGTTCGACGACAGCGTCTCCCGCAAGGTCGAGGCCGTCTACACGACCGCGGACATCGTCGAGCATCGGCACGCGATCCACCGCCTGCTCGACCTGCAGCCGGGCGAGGACGTGCTCGACATCGGCTCCGGACCCGGCTTCTTGGCCGTTGAGATGGCAGTGCGGGTCGGCCCTTCCGGCAGCGTGCACGGGGTCGAGCCGAGCGCGCAGCATGCGCGCGCTCGCCGCCCGGCGCCGACTCCGGCGAGCGGCCGCACCGGTCACGTTCCGCGGCGGCGACGCCGTGGCGTTGCCGTTCGCCGACGCGAGCTTCGACGTCGCGACCGCCACCCAGGTGTACGAGTACGTCGCCGACATGCCGGCCGCACTCGCCGAGGCGCACCGCGTGCTCCGTCCGGCGGGACGGCTGCTGATCCTCGACACCGACTGGGACTCGATCGTCTGGCACTCCTCCGACCCGGCCCGCATGCAGCCGCGTGCTCACGGCCTGGGACGATCACCTAGCCGATCCGCACCTGCCACGCCGGCTCGGCCGACTGCTCGTCGACGCTGGGTTCACCGTCACCCACGTCGGCATCCTGCCGCTGCTGAACACCGACTACCGCGAGGACGTCTACAGCCACGGCCTTATCGACTTCGTCACCGGCTTCGTGCCCGGACGTGACGACCTCACCGACGACGAGGTGCTCGCCTGGGCCGATGATCTGCGCGGCCTCGGGCCCGACTACTTCTTCAGCCTCAACCGCTACGTCTTCCTCGCGACGCGCTGAGCCGCGATCAGCCGCGCAACGCAGCCGCACCGGGAACGGGGTCTTCCACGCCATGTCACGCGGCCCTCGTCATGACCGGTCGCTCGTTCCTGCGCAGATCGTTGACCATTCCGGCATGCAGGTGTGTGCCCGTGCTTCCAGCACGGGAGATTGCTGCCGGTGCCGAGGGCGCGCGGATCAAGGCGGTAGGCCGGTCGCTGCTAATGTCGCGGTGTCTCCGGTACTGCTCTGGAGTGCACACGGCGAGCCTATCGGGGAGGTCGAAATTGACGCTACGTATACGGGATTCAGCTGTCGTCGTGACGGTTGCCGTGATTGCGAGTCTGCTGGTAGCAACGCCGGCCGAAGCGGCCAAGCCGGGTCCCGGTACTAGTACCGGGACGGCCCAGGTGTTCAAGGTCAACCCGGTGCAATCCAGTGGTGATGAGACATTGACGGATCAGAAGGATTCGGCGACGGCGGTGCCGGCGAGTGAGTACGCGACCGTGCAGTTGCGCAATTTAGATGGGTCCGGCACGCTGACCGGCCGCTGGGTGCGGGTTGAATCGAGCACCGGCACGCCGGCGTACTCGGCGACAAACACGTTCTTGTTCGACCGTAGTGCGGACCAGTTCGAACAGGTGATGGCCTACTTCTGGATCAATCAGGCGCAGGAGTATCTGCAGTCGCTCGGGTTCGGTTCGACACTTCGGCCGGTCAACGCCCAGCAGCAGCAGGTCAAGGTCGACCAGTACGGCGGAGACAACTCCTTCCAGACCGACAAGCCGTTCCGGATCAGGTACGGCAAGGGCGGCGTGGACGATGCCGAGGACGCCGAGGTCATCGTGCACGAGTACGGGCACGCCGTGCACGCTGCGCAGGTGCCAGGCTTCGGCGCCAGTGAGGAAGCGGGTTCGATCGGCGAAGCGTTCGGTGACTACTTCGGTGTCACGGTGGGGTTGGCTGCCGACCAGCAGTATCGATGGCCGGACCGCGTCGACCAGGCCTGCGTGATGGACTGGGACTCCACGTCCTACACCAGCACCGTGCCGCACTGTCTACGCCGGCTCGACAGTGATCTCACCGTCGCGGACAAGAACGGCGAAGTGCACCATGACGGGATGATCTGGAGCCGCGCCCTCTGGGACGTCCGTGCCGGTTACGTGAAACTGGGCCTCGGCACCCGCCGCGTGGACACCACCATCATCGCCGCCCAGTTCCAGTTCGCGGCCGACACGTCGTTCAGCGCCGCTGCAGAGGCAACATTCCGCACTGCACTTGCGCGCGACGGAGCCGCGGCCGCAACCCTGGTACGAAACTCTTTCGCCGCACGCGGTATCACGTTCCGAGGGGCCTCTGCATAGATTATTCGTCGACGGCGGCGTTTCGGGGTCTATTGGCGCGCGCGCCGCGCCCGCCGTCACCATCGTCCGTGGTCAGACCTCTAGGCCGCGGCGAGTGCGTGCATCAGCGTCCAAGTGTCACGCGTGCCGAGCCGGATGATGTCGGCGTCTGACTCAGTTCGGCCGCGTAGCGGGTTAGGCTCAGCTGGGACCGCTGATCACCCGACGTCGCGTCACGTCATACCACTGACCTGCTGGGACGTGGACATTGCGACCCGGTTCATCGGTGAGCAACGGCGCCACGAGCAGCGAATCGCCGAGCAGCCATTCGTCGCTGATGGTGTACGTGGACTGGTCGTCGGGGTTGTCGAAGACAGCGGTTTCATGATCGGCTCGTCGGTCTGGATTGCCGGGTCACCTGTTCCTTGAGATACGGGAAGAGGCGTTCGTGGGTTGTCGCGGCCGCCCGGTACAGATCCACGGTCTGCTGGTCGTATTGCTGCGTGCCGGCCGGGCTGGATACCCCAAGCGGTGAAGCGGCCGAGTACATCAGCGGCATGAACGACGCCGCCTGCGCCCAGCGGACGAGCACCTGCTTGCTCGGCGGAGGCTGCCCGAGCGAGCCACCAATCATGTCCGTCTCCACGAATGGATACCCGATTGTGCTGATCGCCAGGTTCTGCGCGACCGCGGCTTGCAACGAATTCCAGCTGGTGCCCTTGTCCACCTGCCGGGTCACGAACCCATACTTTTGCGATCCAGTCCAGGAGATCCGCACACCCGCGCCCTGCTGGTCGAACTGGTCAGTCATCTGTGCACCGAGCGTCAAGTAGTCCAGCGGTGTGTAGCCGGGGTAGGGCGCGCAGGACTCATCGAAGAAGCGAGTGTCGAACTTGAAGCCGTCGAGGCCGTAGGTCTGCTGCAGGTTGCGCAGCGAAGCGACGTACCACGCCCGCGCGTCCGGGTTGCCGAGATCGACGATGCCCGCGGTGCCATTCCACCAGGTCACCATGCATGGCTTACTCGAGTCGGTCTTCGACTTGAGAAGGTAGCCGTGCTGCGCGGCAAAGGAGAAGTCACTCGCATCGTTGTTGATCCAAAGCGTCTCCCACAGCCCAAACTTGTAACCCATCGCTGGATCTGGTCGGACAGACCCTTCGGATCCGGGAATTTGCTGTTGAAGCTGAAATCGCCGTAATGGCCATCCAACCGTCATCGACCTCGATCGCCTGGGCCGGAATACCAGCGTCATGCACCCCCTTCGCCCAGGCCAGCGCCGAATCCTGCGAGACGCTCGGGTAGAACTGGCCCCACGAGTTCCACAGCGGCTTGGCGTATTCCGCATCCGTAGCGTCACTCTTCGCCGGTGTGCCAGTGATACCGATGTAGTCGGCATACACGTCGCGGGGTGCGCTCGACAAAGACGGTCGCGTCCATGCCATCGCTCGCGGTCAGCGCGTAGCCGAACACGCCCGGCTGCACCGAATTGAGGGACACATCCATTACGTCGCGAGTGTCCACCCACAGCCCGCTGCCGCGCTGGGTGAACCAGAACGGGTCAGTCATGAGGTACTCCGCCGGCCCCATTGCCGTATCGCGCACCACACCGGAATCCAGTGGCCACGGCTGGCGGGCAGATGGTCCGCCATCCGGGGTGGTCGCCTCGCCCTGCCCATACCAATGCCCCGCCGACGCGACGAGGTAGTGGCTGGCGACCTGGGTCGCGCCCGGCGTGGACCAGCTGATCCGATACCGGTCTGGCTGCGGCACGATTCGGTAGTCAACGGTGGCGCCAGCTGTGGTCGCCAGCGTGAGGTCCAGCACACCGTCCTGCCAGCTCCAGCCCTGCACTGCGGTCGCGGTCTGCTAGCCGCTCGCGGTCAGGAAATCGGCCGGCCCCGACGAGCGGGCTACCCCCGCAGTCGTCTGGAGGACGGTGCTCTCCGAACGCTGCGTGGTGACCTGGAACGGTGATCGTGAAACGACGATCCGGTATCCAGGCGCGCCGGCGCTCGCCGCAACGGTCACCGTCAGTACGGTGCCGTTATCGCTGACTTGCGCCGGGGCCGTCGGCGCGGCCGCAGGGGTGGCGCCGGCCGGTACGGTGACCGAGATTGAGGCGGCTGACAGCAGCGCAGCGCCGAGCATGGCGGCGGCGGCAACTCGCCTAGACCGACTGACCGGACGACGTCCCCATGGATGAGCTGATCGAGCACTCATCTGGCGATCCTTTGTATACGGCGGTGCCGCTTCCGGATCATCGATGACTCACCCCGCTGACCCGCGAGCAGTCCGGAACCGGTGCGGTCTATCAATTGGCCTATACCCCGCCGATCCGCTGTCAAGCGTGTTAATGCGAAAAAGTGCTCGAAACATGACTCTTCCCCCCAAGTAGGGGAACACATGAATCCCACGACTGCTCGAATGTTGGCCGCGGGTGCGACCCGGTTATCTACCGAGCGCGGTGGGGGAGTGGCGGCAACGGCCGACACGGAGTACCGCCACAAGGCTCTTTGGAGTTCCCGGGCGAGGTGAGCCGGCCACGCCAACGCGCGTACCTTGACGAGCCTGCTGCGGCTAGTACCAGGACGGCCCCTGGTTGGTGTACGGCGCTTCGAGCGCCTGGACCTCGTCGTCGGTCAGCCGGATGTCGAGCGCGGCGACGGCTTCGGGCAGGTGGTGCGGCTTGGTCGCTCCGACGATGGGCGCGGCGATGACCGGGTTACCTAGAACCCAGGCCAGGGCGACCTGAGCCATCGTGATGCCGCGCGATTCGGCGAGCTTTTGCACTGCGTTGACGACGGGCTCGTCCAGGGGCGAGTCGAAGGCCTGCACCACGTGGTCGACGGTGGAGCGCACAGACTGCTCACCCCACGGCCGGGCTAGGCGCCCCTTGCCTTGCGGGGAGTACGGCACGACACCGACGCCCATGTCAGCGCACATCGCCATCAGCTCACGCTCGTCCTGGCGGCGGAGCAGGTTGTACTGGTTCTGCATGGCCACGAAGCGGGTCCAACCGCCCAGGTCGGCGGCGTGTTGCAGCTTCGCGAACTGCCATGCGTACATCGACGACGCGCCGAGATAACGCACCTTGCCGGTCTTCACGATGTCGTGCAGCGCCTCCATGGTCTCCTCGACCGGGGTGTCCGGGTCGAAGCGGTGGATCTGGTACAGGTCGATGTAGTCGGCGTCGAGCCGGGTGAGGGAGGCGTCGATCTGCTCGAGGATCGCCTTGCGGGACAGGCCGTGACCGCCGGGGCCGTCGTGCATCCTGCCGTAGACCTTCGTTGCCACGACGATGTTCTCGCGGCGGGAGTAGCGCTTGATGGCGCGGCCGACGACCTCCTCGGACGTGCCGGCCTGGTAAGTGTTCGCGGTGTCCCAGAAGGTGATCCCGAGTTCGACTGCCTGCTCGAAGAACGGCTGCGCTTGATCGTCGTTGAGCGCCCACCGGTGTGCGCCGGCGGCGTCCGGGTCGCCGTAGCTCATGCAGCCCAACGCGAGACGGCTGATCTTCAACCCGGTGTTGCCCAGGCGGGTGTGCTCCATGGTTCTCCTTGTCCGTTCGGTCGCAGCTCGGCTGCGCTGGTCTGCCTGTCGTGCCATATACCCGTCAGAGGGTCACGAGCGGAAGGGCGCGCGATTAGTTTGCGCCAGAGGCTGATGACGCCATCGGTGGCCAGCAAGAGGAGCAGCGGGTAGTAGCCGGTCGATGGAACGAGAAGCGAAACCACAAGCGCCACGACAAAAAGAACGCCGGTGACCACGGCCGGGGCCGCCGGCGGAGCCTCGTCGGACTCGCGGACCGACCTGTCGCGTCCGATCGCGACAGCGAGCAAAGCCAAGCAGAACGAGCTCACGGCAAGCGTTCCTATGTAGAGAACCTTGGTGATCGCCTGCTCGCCGCCGGTGGACAACAGCGCGGTCGGGAACGGCAGGAAGACGATGGCAAACGTCCAAAGGATAAGCCACAACAGAAGAGATCGGTTGGCCGTAACAACAGGGCGCATCAGCCTGTGTTGAGAAAACCACAATCGGGCGATCACCACGAAGCTAAGCGCGAATCCCCAGAACTCCCCGGCGTGCGACCGGATCAGCGCCGACACGGAGTCGTGCTCGGACCGAATCTCGCCAGCAAGGTCAACCAGCGGCAGAATCAGCAGGGTTATCGCGACGGCGGCGATCGCATCCACATAGGTCAACACGCGTTCCAAGTCACGGCTGCGTTCGGCGCGCTGCTCCTCGGGCTGCATCGCATCAGGCTATCCGCCAGTGGACGACGCACTGACTGCGTAGCCGATGCGAGCGCGGTAGCTCGCGCACCCCACGGGTTTGTTCGCTCGCAGGCACCGGTACGAACGCTCGTGTCGGCGGCGTAAGCGGGCGCTCGGCCTCAGTTGGCGCGGTCGCCCGGTTCCAGAGGATGCTCGGACGATGGGATTCGATGTCGAGGCTCTGTTTCGGCTCTGGACCGATCCGTTGCCGGAGGGTCCGGCCGCGGAGGACGCGGTCCGCACGCTGTACACCGACCCCGTGGTGGTCAACGGCGTGCCGCTGACCGCGGCTGACCTCGTGAGCCGAGCCCGCGCTATCCAGGGCGTCTTCGAGCCGGTCGAGCGCAAGGTCCTCGACCTGGTGGAGGACGACGGCAAGGTCGCCGTCGCGTTCCGACTCGGTGGCCGGCAGGTTGGCCCGCTGCCCACCACGGCCGGGATAGTGCCTCCGTCCGGCCAGCCGGTGACGATACGCATCATCGACATCCTGACGTTGACCAACGGCCGAATCAGCAACATCTGGATGGTGGCCGACGAACTCGGCGCCCTCGTCGCGATCAACGCCGTCACCCTCACGCCCTAACCGTCAGTCGGATCCCGTCGTATGCGATCTCGTCGCGCGCCTCGTTCGCCGCCGGGCCACGCTCGTGAACACTGGCCGCGCACGATCGCGATCGAAGGGAGCCGTGATGGCCGTTGTGGTTATGCACGCCGTGGCGTCGATGGACGGCTACATCGCCGACACCGATGACGAGGTGGGTCCGCTGTTCGAGTGGTACTTCAACGGCGACGTCGACATCGTCGACGGTGGCCCGTTCAAGGTGTCGAAAGCGTCGGCCGACTACGTCCGCACGATGTGGCAGAGCATCGGGACGACCGTGATCGGACGACACCTGTTCGATCTGACGAACGGCTGGGAGGGCCGGCCACCGGCCGGCGAGCATCTGGTCGTGGTGTCACATCGACCGAAGCCGGACGGGTGGCATCCGGAAGCGTCGTGTCACTTCTTCGATGATGTGGCGGCGGCCATCGCCAAGGCAAAAGAGCTCGCTGGCTCGCGTATCGTCGCCGTGGCGGCGGGCGACGTCGGTGGGCAGGCCTTGGCGTTGGGCCTGGTGGACGAGGTAGCGATGGACGTCGTCCCGGTTGTGTTCGGCACGGGCAAGCGGTACTTCGGCCCGGTCGATCGCCAGTACCTGCTGGAGGACCCCGACGTTGTCATCCGCGGCGATCGCGTGCTCCACCTTCGCTGCCGGGCTCGCCGCTGAGGGATTCAACCGAGGACAGCGCCGGTCCGCGACACATATCGACCGCTCGCCTAGCGGTTTCTGGCCCGCAGCCCAGCGCTTGTTCTCGGGTGAGCAGCATCAGGTGGCTGGTGTCGTGATCTACCAGGGAACAATGCCGTAGCGGTCCTGGAAGGTGCCGGTCGGCCCGTCTGCGGGCAGGGTGGCCAGGTGGACGATTGCGTCGGTGCCTTCGGTGACGGTCTGCGTGCCGCGGTGGTCGTTGAAATCGGTGCCGGTGAAGCCGGGGTCGGCCGCGTTGACGAGGATTCCCTTCAAGGATCGGGCGTATTGGACCGTCAACATGGTCAGCGCCGCTTTGGTCGCCGGGTAGACGGGCAGGGTCACCGCGTTCTCGACCGCGCCGGGCTGGAGGAGGCGGTGGAACGACCCGACTCCGCTGGAGACGTTGACGATGCGCGGATGTTCGGCCGCGCGCAGCAGCGGAAGGAACGCATGCGTCACCCTGATCGGGCCGAATACGTTGATGGCAAATCCCTCCATCGCTGCGTCCGCGGTCAGATCCTCGGCGCTCAGCCGTGGTGCCGCAGTGCCCGCGTTGTTGATCAATACGTCGAGATGGCCATAGTCGTCGCGGACGCGTGCGGCGGCCGCGTGCACGCTGTCGTCGTCGGTCGGATCGATCTCGAGGTAGACACCACCGAGCTCGTGCGCGGCCTGCGTTCCGCGCCGAGGATCCCGGGCGCCGACGAGCACGGTATGGCCGAGATCGATGAGGCGTCTGGCTGTCTCGTAGCCGAGGCCCTTATTGGCGCCGGTGATCAGGGTGATGGTGGTCATTGCGTCAGTCTCCAAGCGTCGTATAGCGGAGCACGCATGCATCTGGCGGCAGGGATCGCCGATTTGCCGACCTCCGGATTGTGCCGACCGTGACACGGTATGCCTTTCGCAGCGGAGATTCCTACTCGCGACATCGGCACAATCCAGTCTTCGGTGAGCGGAGGGCCGAGCTGGCGATGGCTCGCGCCATCCCACAGCCGGCGCGTCTTGTCGACACCGCCGAACGAGCATCGTCCCGTTTGGGCTGATCTTGATCGTGCTCACACGTCCGACGTGACCGAGTCGGGGCTGATCACGAACACGAACGCCTTGCAGGCCTCGATCCCACGCCGGACCGATCCCGCCACTTGGCGCCGCCCGGGATGTCGTGGACGTCGAGCCACACCTCGTATCCTCGGGCGCCGAGCGCCCGGCTCAGGCGGTCGACCGCGAACGCTCCGTCCGCGCGCGCATAGGAGATGAAGGCGTCATACCAACCGGCGTGCGTGGCATCGGGCGCCTCGACGCGGGAGACAGCCCAAGGCGTGATCTTCGACGACAAGCTGCAGGGACAGGACAGATGACGCGCGAATTGCCCTCTTGCTGGGGGCGGTCTACGGTCGCGTCAAGGCGCGACGGGAAGACCCGTCGCATCCGGTAGTACTCGACGGGGGTGGAGCCATGAGTGCGCTGACGGTCGTCAAGGTCAGCGGGGACATCGATCGGTTCCGGCAGGCACTGCTGGATCGCGGCGATGAGTTCGCGAAGATCGCCGAGGAAGCGAAATCCAAGGGAGCGCTGCACCATCGGTTCGGAATCGGCGACGGATTCGTACTGGTCGTCGACGAGTGGCAGGACGCTGACGCGTTCATGCAGTTCTTCAGCAATCCCGAGCTGCAGACGTTCATCGCCTCAGTCGGCGGTGACACCAGCACGCCGCCGGATATCACGGTCACCGAGGCGATCTCCTCGCCCGACGAGTTCTGAAGCTCGCAGCAGCTCGGCTCGACGCTTAGTCCTCGGGGACTGCAGACCCTGATCCGAAGACTTGCGAGGGTGAGGTCGGGTCGCGGACCGGCGCGCCGGCCCGGGTCAACCTTGGTGGTGAGCCGGTGACGCTGCGGTTCTGCGCCGACCGCTGCGTTCTTCGCAGTTCGGGAAGACCCGGTGAGGCGCGATGCCACTGGCGGCCTCGCCGACGGCACGGTGCGCGCCATCGGGACCCGCGAGGTCGACCGCGAGCGGTTTGCAGAGACATCGAGTGATCGCGGCGAGCGGTCACCGATGTGGAGCTGGTCGGCGATCGACGGGGTGACATCGTGCGATTGCAGTTCCTCGCGGTCGAGCCGGGTCCCGACTACCACGTGCATGTTGTCCCCGGGGCCGAGAGGAAGAGCCCGGACGGCGGGGTCCACCTCAACCGGCTGCGCGGTAACAGAGGCAACCAGAACTACCCGGTGCCAACGACGGTCGGCCTACAACGGCCGTTCACCGTTCTCATCTGGTGCCGGGCCTTCGCCGTCCCGATCGCGGCGGCCACCATCCGCTGACGACGCGCCTGACGAAGGAGTGACCTGCACCCCAATCTCATGCCCGGATTAGGCGATCGCGAGGTGGCCTGCCGACAAGCGATCTTGCTCGGGGAGGTGGTCCAGGAAGCCGATGATCGATTGGCTCACCGCCAACGGATTGCGACGAGGCAGCTGGTGGCCACCGCCATTGATCAACTGAAGCTCGGAGACTGGCAGTAGCTCATGCAGCGCCTGCGCCGTCACGATCGGCACCATGGTGTCCTTCGGATCGGCGATGACAAGCGTGGGCGCGCGCACGGAAGGGATGACACCCACCAGGGCGTCGAGGTCGGCGACCAATGCCCGCTGCTCAACCAGGAAGGTGCGCCACATCGCTCCGGCGGAGTGCCGTGCGCTGCCCCAGACGTCCCAGTACACATGCTCGTGCGGTTCGAGAGCGCGGCCGCGCCGCCGGACGATGCGGGCCAGTCGCGCTCGGGCCACCCACGGAGTAAGCCACCACGCGCATACCGAACACACCGGTCCCACCACGGGAGCAGCAAGGAGTGTGTCCCAGCCGTTAAGACAGTCCGGTCCGACACTCGATACGAGCACCAGCGCCCGCACTCGCTCCGGCGCCATCGCGGCGACCGTCAAGGCGACGCCACCTCCATAGGAGTGCCCGACCAGGACCGTCTCCGCCACCTCGGCGGCGTCTAACTCGCTCAACACGAACCGGGCGTTAGCCGAGAAGTCGCCCGGGCCAGCTTTGTTGGAGCCGTAGCCCGGTCGATCACCCGCGAGCACACCACACGAATCAGGCAGTCGATCGATCACCGCCGACCAATCGGATCCAGCACCGGGCTGGCCGTGCAGGAAGGTGAGGTGAAGGCGTTGCGCCGACGTATGCATTACGAGCAGCCACTCCAGACGTGCCAGACAGGCCTGCGGTCGCAGCGCCTCGAACGCCTCAGTGTGCAGGTCGCCCACCGCCAACGGTAACCGTCCCGTTGCCATCCGCGGCCCCAGACGCACAGCGGTCTGCCAGCACCTGCAACGTATGAACCGCGAAGGCACAAGGGCGGCTCACATCGCTCGGACGATCCCGATGAGGTGCTTCCTAGAAGTCCACGCCAAAGCCGGCGCACCGTTATCAACGGGAAGAACATAGAGCCGAAGGTGATTCCGGCAGCAATCACTACATAACGTCCGACAACGACAGATCATCGGCGCCGCCTGAGACACCAAGATCAAGACGCGACCAAAATTGCTGTCGGCACCAACGGGGACACCCGGTGATTGTTCTTGCCAGAATTTCGTCGGGTGACAGCTATGTTGGCTACCTCGACCCGGGGTGTCCGGCAGGCGCCGCCGCGGGACTGGCTTGCCGCACTGACGCGAAGGCCGGTCGCGCGGGGCTACGAGCCGAGAGGAGCAGGGGGCGACAGCCGTGCGAATCGGGCTCTTGGGCGGGTTCGAAGTCTCCGAAGGTGACCGGAGAGTCGCCGACGGCGCGTGGCGACTGCGCAAGGCGAAGACGCTGGTCAAGCTGCTGGCGCTGGAACCGGGGCACCGCATTCACCGGGACCAGCTCGCTGACCAGCTTTGGCCGGAACTCGACGCCGACGCCGCACGTAACAACCTGCATCAGGCGTTGCACGCGGCCCGAAGAGCATTGTCGACCATCGGCGTCGACGGGACGGCCGCGCTCGCACTGCGCGACGATCTCGTTGTGCTCGGCCGCAACGGTCACGTGGTCACCGACCTCGAAGAGTTCCAGGATGCGGTGGAGCAGGCCAGCGCGACGGAGAACTGGACGGAGCTGGCTGCCGTCACTGAGTCAGATGGCCCGGCGAGCTACTTCCGGAGGATGCCTACGAGCCGTGGGCGCAGCGACCATGCCAACCGCATCCGAGAGTGGCGCACCGAGTTGGTCATGAAGCTGGTCGACGACGACTTGGCCGAACGCGACCCGCAGACGGCGGTGGGCGTGCTCGCGCCCGTCGTCGCTGCGAACCGGCTGCACGAACCGGTGCACCGGGCGATGATGCGTGCCCTCGCAGCCGCCGGTCGCCGTGCCGAGGCATTGGTGATGTTCGAACGGCTCCGCGCGGTGCTGCAGCAGGAGCTCGCCGCGGACCCGGAGCCGCAAACCCGTCAGCTCTACCGGGATCTGCTTGGCAAGCAGTAGCGCAGGACAGCGGTTCGGCCCACCTCCGGAGCCCTCCGCGCGCTACGAACCTGCCCGCCCGGGTCTCCCCGCTAGTGGGTCGAGGCCGCGAACTTGACGAGACCGCACAGATCCTCGCGACCGCGCGGCTAGCTGACGCTGACGGGCCCGGGTGGTGCCGGCAAGACGACGCTGGCCGTCGAGCTGGCTCGCCGACATCACGAGCGCTATCGCGACGGCGCAATCTTGGTCGAGCTTGCTGCGTTGGCCGACGGTGACCTGATCGTCGAGGAGATGGCAGAGGCGCTGCGACTCGAACTACCGTCTCGTCAGGCTGCCGATCGACTCGCTGGTGGCGCAGTTGCGCGGCCGGCAGCTGCTCGTCGTGCTCGACAACTGCGAGCACCTGATCGACGCGTGCGCTCGGACAGTTACCGAGCTGCTGCAAGGCTGTCCCGAGATTTCGGTACTGGCTACCAGCCGGGAACCGTTGCGCATCGAGGGTGAGGTCAGCTGGCGCACGCCGTCTCTCGCGTTGCCCGATCCGGACCACCTTCCGCCGGTGGAGGCACTATCCGGCGTCGCGTCATTGCAGCTGTTCGTGCAGCGCGCGTCTGCCGTGTCGCCAGGATTCGCGCTGACCGACGACAACGCCGCTGCGGTGGCGGACATCTGTTACCGGCTCGACGGCATGCCGCTGGCACTGGAACTTGCGGCGGCCTGCGTTCCCGGTGCTCTCGCCACAACAGATCGCTGCGCCGCCTCGGCGACGCGCTCAGCCTGCTGCGCCGAGGCCATCGCGCGCCGATCACTCGCCAGCAGACCTTGACCGCAACCCTGGACTGGAGCCACAACCTGCTCGCGGACGACGAGCGGGTGCTGTTTCGGCGGCTGGCGGTCTTCGCCGGCTCGTTCACGCTGGAGGCGGTCGAGGGCGTGTGCGTGGACGGCGGCGCAGGTGCTCGGTGCCCTCGGCGCGGCTCGTCGACACGTCGCTCGTGCAGCGCCGAGGCGCGCGGCGAGATCACCCGCTATCGACTGCTCGAGACGGTGCGGCAGTACGGCGCGGAACGGCTGCGTGCCGCCGGCGAGGAACCGGCGATCCGCAGCCGGCACAGCGCGTGGTACGTCGAGTTCGCCGAGTCCCGCGACCCGGAGGTGTCGACAAGCATCGTCGAGGTCGTGCCGGCGAGCCTCGACGTCGAGCACGACAACCTGCGCGCAGCTCTGACCTGGGCACTGGCACACGAGCCGCGCGCGGCGTTGCGACTCGCGGTCGCGTTGTGGCGGTACTGGCTCGCGCGCGGCCTGTTCGCAGAGGGTCGCCGCTGGCTGGAGACGGTGCTCGACCGCCGTCTCGGAACCGTCCGTCATGCGCGCCCGCGGGCTGCTGGCCCTCGCGGTTTTCGACCTGCGCCGGGGCACGGGCGAGCGGCTCGTCGAGATCGGCGCGGAGACAGTCGCAATTCACCGCGCGATCGGCGACCGCGCGCGCCTGGCGCTTGCGTTACACGCGGACGGCGTGCTCGCCTATATGCGCGGCGACTGGACTCGGTGCTGGCAGCGCAGCGAGGAGGCACGGGAGGCCGCGCCCGGTGCCGACGAAGTCGAGGCGTCCACCGCATTCCTGCAGGCGATGGTGCTGCTCGGCCGCCACGATCTGCCCGCCGCGCGCGTGGCGTTCGAGCAGGCGCGCGCGGCACTGGCCGCGGTGCGCTCGGGGCGCCCATTCTTCGCGACGATGACCCTCGGCTGGGTCGTCGAGGACGCACGCATCTACTTCGAGGAGACGGTGCTGCCCGGGCCGCGCGTGAGTGCCGGGCAGGCGCGGGGATATGTGTTGTGCAACCTCGCCTATCTGGCCCGGCTGGCCGGCGATCGAGACGAGGCCCAGGGGCTGCTGGACGAGGCCGTCTCGATATTCCGCGCGCTCGGCGACCGGGACGGCGAATCGATGGCCCGGAGCCACCTTGGCTGTCTGCATCGGGTCCGCGCCGAGTTCGCCGAGGGACGGGCCGCGCTGGAGCACAGCCTGCGCATCCGGCACGAGATCGGCGACCGTCGCGAGATCGGCCTGACTCTCGGCAACCTCGGCATGCTCACTGCCGCCGAGGGAGACCTTGCGCACGGGCTGGCGCTGCTGCGGCAGGCGCTGGCCGGCTTCCGCGAGACCGATGACGCGCCGGGACGGGTAGCCGCCACGCTCACGATCGCGAGCCTGCATGCCGCGGCGGGCGACTACGAAGCGGCGCGGCGGATGTTGCCCGACGCATTGTCCGAAGTCGCGGCACATCCCCGGCAACCACCGCGCAACCGCGTGGGGATTCGTCATGCTCAGCGACGTGCACCGCAATCTCGGCCACCCAGACGAAGCCGCCCCGCGCGATGGCCGAGGCCCGGACCCTGTTCCAGGCGCTCGGTAGCGGCAAGGTCGCCGCTAAGCGTGGTTAAGCGGTTGCGAAACCGCGGGCCATAACGTCGGCCCTATCGACAAATGCCGAGGAGGGCCAATGACGATGACGGATGCCCGAAACGTGGTGGGCGAAGCCACGGCGGGCGAGTTGCAAGCTGCGGTTAGGGGTCAGGTGATCCGACCGGGCGACAATGACTACGACGAAGCACGTGCGATCTGGAACGCCACCCATGACAAGTATCCGGCGTTGATCGTCCGCTGCGCCGGTACCGCCGACGTGATCAAGACGGTGGAGTTCGCGCGCAGCCAGGGCCTGCCGCTCGCGGTGCGCGGCGGCGCGCACAGCATTGCCGGGTTCTCGACCTCCGACGGTGGGGTGGTTCTCGATCTCTCGCTGATGAAGGCAGTCAGGGTCGATCCGCAGGCCCGCCGCGCGGTCGCGCAGGGCGGGGCCACGTGGGCCGATTTCGACCACGAGACGCAGGCGTTCGGCCTGGCCACGACCGGCGGCCTGGTCTCCACCACCGGGCTTGGCGGGTTCACGCTGGGCGGGGGCATCGGCTGGCTGCTGCGCAAGCACGGCCTGACCTGCGACAACCTCGTCTCCGCCGACGTGGTCACCGCCGACGGCCATCTGGTCCATGCCAGCGCCGAGCAGAACAGCGACCTGTTCTGGGCGTTGCGCGGCGGCGGCGGCAACTTCGGCGTTGCCACGTCGCTGGAGTACGCGCTGCATCGGGTGGGCCCCACGGTCCTCGGCGGGCTGGTCTTCTTCCCGGGCGAGGCGGCCCGGCAGGTGCTGACCGGCTGGCGCGATCTCACGACGACGATGCCCGACGAGTTGACATCTCTGGTCGACCTCACGACTGCGCCGCCGGTTCCGTTCCTGCCGGAGTCGGTGCACGGGAAACCGATCGTGGCCGTCGGCGCGATGTACTGCGGTCCGCTCAAGACAGTCGGCGAGGATGTCGTGGCCCCACTGCGCACGCTCGCCGAGCCGGTGGCGGATCTCCTGGGACCCGTTCCCTACGCCGCGATGCAGCAGATGCTCGACCCGCTGTGGCAGGCCGGGGCGCACAACTACTTCACCTCCGCGATGATCGACGACCTCTCCGACAGCGCGATCGACGAACTCATCGCCAGGTGGTCGGCCAAGCCGACGCCACAGAGCGAGGTCCACATTCACCACGCCGGCGGGGCGATGGAGCGCGTCTCCGCGGCGGAAACGGCGTTCGCGCATCGCACCTCGCCGTATCTGCTCAACGTCATCGCCCGCTCGGTCGACGGCGTGGGCTTCGACGGCTACACCACGTGGGCCCGGGACGCCCGCGCCGCGATGGCCGGGTACGGACCCGACACGATGTATGTCAACTTCACCGGCGACGCCGGCGCGGACAAGGTGCGCGCGTCGTACCCGCCCGAGACCTACGCGAAGCTCGTCGCGGTCAAGAGGCGCTACGACCCGACGAACCTGTTCCGGCTGAACCAAAACATCGCACCGGAGTGAGACTGACATACCCGGACTCTCCGGCGTTCATGGCGACGCTGGCTGCCGTCATGTGATTGCGGCGATGCGCTGGCGTTCGGTGGTGATCGCTGCGGTAAGGGTATCGATGTCGTAGGCGCCGTAGTGGCGTTGCCCGTTGATGAAGAAGGTGGGGGTGCCAGAGACTCCGCTGAGATCGGCGGATTCGACATCCTGGGCGATGCGGGTCGCGTACGCACCGCGGTCGAGGTCATCGCCGAGACGGGCGGTGTCGAGATCCAGCTGCTCGGCATAGTGGAGAAGGTCGTCGCGCGTGAGGGCGGTTTGGTGTTGCAGGAGCAGGTCGTGCATGGGCCAAAAGACGCCTTGGGCGGCGGCGGCTTCGGCGGCCTCGGCGGCCATCTGCGCGCGGGGGTGCACGTCGGTGAGGGGCAGATTCCGCCAGACGTAGCGGATGGTCGTGTCCGCGAGCAGTTCGCGGACGACCGGTTCGGCTTGCCCGCAGTAGGGGCATTCGAAGTCGCCGAACTCGATCACAGTGATCGCAGCGCGATGCGGGCCCCGGACATGGTCACGGTCCGGGTCGACGGCGGGGATGAGGTCCTGAATGAGTCGCGGATCGCCGAGTAGGGCCCGGGCTCGTCGTTGTGCTGGCAGTAATGCCGTGATGCGCAGGACGGCCCAGGTCACCACTGCCGCGAGTACCGCGGCTGACAGCGCGCCAAGCTTGGCCTGGTCCAGTTCCGGCCCGGCGAATGCGCGGTCGGCGATGAGCAGGGCGACGGTGAAACCGATCCCGGCAATGGTGCCGCTGGCGATCACGGCGGCATCGCCAATGGGCGGGCGGATCCGCCCACGACTGAGCCGGGTCACGGCCCACGAGCTGCTGACCACGGCGAGCGGTTTGCCGACCACATAGCCGACGAGCACGCCCAGGGTGACCGGGGCGGTGTACGCGTGGCTAAGGAAGTCGGCGTTAAGCACGATTCCAGCATTCGCCAGCGCAAACACCGGGACGATCAGGTAGCTGGTCCACGGGTGGAAGAGGGTCTGCAGCCGCGCGTTTGGCGACAGCGTCGAGCTGAGGCCGACTCGGGCCGACTTGGCCAGTTCGGGCGTCGGCTGCTCGCGGAACTGCCGCACCAGCCCGGTCGCCGCTTGCAGCTCGTCCCGGGCCGGTGTGTAGGCAGGCGCGGCCAGCCCGATAGCCAGGCCCGCGACGATGGGGTCGACGCCGCTGGTGCGTAACGCCCCCCACATGAGGATGCCGAGCCCGACGAAAACCATCCGTCGTTCCAGCCGTAGTCGCACCGCGAGCAGCAGCAACGCGAACGCGGCCGCGGCCACCACGAGCGGAGTCATGGTGACCCGATCGCTGTACGCGACGGCAATCACCGCCAACGCGGCCAGGTCGTCGACCACGAACACGGTGAGGACGAAAACCCGCATCCGGTCAGGGATATCCCGGCCGAGTACAGCGAGCACACCGAGCGCCAGCGCCGTGTCGGTGGACATGGCCACGCCCCAGCCGTGCACGCTCATACGGCCCTGATTGATCAACAGGTAGATCCCGATCGGAATGATCATGCCGGCCACCCCGGCCACGATCGGCAGCACGAATCGGCGGCGTTCCCGCAGATCACCCAGGTCGAACTCTCGGCGGGTCTCCAATCCGACGACAAGGAAGAACAGGGTCATCAGCCCGCTGTTCACCCACGTCCGCAGATCCTGAGTGATCCCGTACCGGCCCAGGGCGATCGAGAAGTCCGTTCGCCACACCGTCTCGTAGGACGAGGCGTCGATGTTCGCCCACGCCAAGGCGGTCACGATGCCGGCAACCAGAACGATCGCGCTGCCGGACTCCGTCCGCACAAACGCCCGCAACGGCGCCGACCGGTCCCGCGCCCACGCGGTACGACCCCGCCACCGGCTCACTCCAGCACGCGAATCAGCGCGGTCCGGGCCTGAGGCGGCGGCAGACTCGCCACCCGGCGCCGGCGACGCGCCCTGGCCCGCCGGGGTTTCACTCATCCCTGCACCCCTATCTACGCACCAGAGGCCTCAGAGACGACGGAGACCTCTGACGCCAGATGATCCTTCCGGCAGAGCTAGCTGGCGAAGGCTTGATGCGCGCGGTGTGTCGCTGGACCGGCTCGGTCGTGCGCTGCTGCGTTGCGTTGTGCTTATCGTCGCAGGTGGCAGGACAGCGTCGTCGGATGCGGTCGTCCAGACGCTCACGCACCAACCGGCAGCTATGGCTGGGGATAGCCGCGAATCTCCATCGGCAAAGCCAGCCGTCGACGAACGGGTCAATCGGGCAGCGCGGCCACACCCGTGAGCACGAGATCCTGGACGCCGACTTGGGTCGAGCCTCCCGTCGCAGCGTCGCACCGGCAGTGGGCGCGCAGTGTCCGGCACAGTGAGCTCGGTCTCTAGACCCGTCGCTGTTTGCGTGGCGTTCATTGGCGGCTCTTACCGTCGGCTACGTGGACGCACCACTGTGGATTGACCTTGAAGGCGCCGACAACGCCCGTGATGTCGGAGGCCTACCCACGCTGGACGGGCGGCAGACGCAGCCGGGTCGGCTGCTGCGCTCGGACAGCCTGCAGCAGCTCACTGACGCCGATGTCCGGCACTTGGTCGGCGATCTGCGGGTGCGGGCGGTAGCTGACCTGCGTACGGACAAGGAGGTGCGGGAGGACGGCCCGGGCCCGCTGGCCCGCGAATCGTCCGTCCGGCTCGAGCACTTTTCGCTCTATCCGGAGGCGGGTGTGTCGACCGATCTGCTGGCCGCCGACGCGTTCGCGCTCGGCCTCCAGGCCGACGGCAAACCGGGTGCACCTGTGTTGCTCCCATGGCAAGAGCGGGACGCGGCCGCCGTCGATGTTGATGACGAGGAGGAGCGGCGTCGGGGGCGACCGGCGTCTACCTGCGGTACCTCAACGACCGCAGCGACTCGATCATCGCCGCGCTGCGGCTTATCGCGTACACCGACGGCGCGACGATCGTGCATTGCGCGGCCGGCAAGGACCGCACCGGCATCGTCGTCGCTGTAGCGTTGCGGGAGGTCGGCGTCACACCCGAGGCCATCGTCGCCGACTACGCGCGGAGCGCCGATCGTATCGACGCCGTCCAAACGCGGCTGAGCAAGCGTCCTGCGTACGCTGAAGAGCTCGCCGGCACCGATCCGGCCCGCCACAAGCCACGTGCCGCGACGATGGAGAAAGTGCTGGCGGCAATCGACGAAATCCACGGCGGAGCCGGGACGTGGCTGCGGGCCAACGGCTGGACGGATCGCGACGCCGCCGCCCTGCGCCACAAGCTGCTCGACATTCAACCGATGCCCATCCCGGCAATGACGTTCAGAGCGGCACGATGTCGCACATCGACGCGCGCAGAGGAGAACTGCCGCTGATCGGATCGCTCGGGTCTTGCCGGAGGATGAGGTTCAGGTTCGCGCTTTCTGGGCCGTACGGCGGATAGCCCGACAGGTCGAGATCGGGGCACGCCTGCCACCAACCGTGCTGGCCGCACACCACCGTCGGATGGAGGCTCGAGTTCAATTTGGCTCGTGCTCGTACGCTGCCGTTCGGCGTCGAGATCCGCACCCAGTCGCCGACGGTTATGCCGCGCGCTCTCGCCGCGTCGGGATGGATCTCGACCTGCGGTTCGCGTGCTTTGCTCCGCACACTGGCGATGTTGCGATGCTGCGACTCGCAGAACCACAGCGACTTCGCACACGTCAGGACGAGCGGGAAGCGCTCGGCCAGGTCGGGACGCGAGCGCGGACTGATTCCGGGTTCTTCGAAGGATGGCAGTGGCGAGTGGCCGGCGGACAGGAACGTCTCCGAGTACAGCTCGATCTTGCCGGTGGGCGTGCGGAACCCACCCGACTCCGCGTACTTCCGGTGGCGCGTCGTTAGCGGCATCCGCACGCCGGCCGGGTTGGCACGCAGGTGCTCGAGGGTGACGCCGCTGGGTGCGAGCTGGTACCGGAGCGCGGCCTCGATGTCGCCGCCGAAGAACTGCTCGCCCAGCCCGAGGCGCACCGCCAGCGCGAAGATGATCTGCAGGTCCGACCGGGCCTCTCCCCGAGGTGCGGTCAGTGGTGTGCGGAGTTGGATGAGCGACTGCGCGGCTTGGCTGGACTCGAACCCGATCCGCAGCGCCTCCGCCTCGAACGGGCTGGTCGCCGGCAGGACGATGTCGGCGAGCTCAGCCGTCGGGCTCATGAACAGGTCTGCATGGACGAAGAAGTCCAGGGCGGCCAGCGCGTCGCGCCCCCGCGCACTGTCGCCATGGGCCATCACCAGGTTCGAACCGAAGTTGACCAGAGCCCGGGCCCGGCCGGCGAGAGCTGCCCTGTAGAAGTCCTGACCGGTGACGAACTCGAACCGCGCCGGGCCCAGTGGACGCTGGTCAACACCTATGGCCTTCGCGCGCTGCTCGGGAGACAGGAATTCAATGCCGTCGATGCGGTTGGCCGGCACGGAGGCGAAAAGCACGTTGCCGCCAGGAGCGTCCAGGCAGCCCGTCAGCGCGTACAGCACCCCGATCGCCCGGACCGTCTGCGTGACGTTGCTGTGCTGTTCCAGGCCACTCCATGTGTAGAACGCGACCGGGCGAGAGCTCCACAGCGTGCGCGTGGCCTCGACGATCTGCGCGGCGGGCACTCCGGTGACGATCTCGGCCGCCTCAGGCGGCATCCGGCCGCACTCGTCCGCGAGGCGATCGAACACGGGCCGGCACATGACTGGACCCTCCGATGACGGGACCTCATACGTGCCGTTCAAGGCGAGCCTGGTTTCGTCGGCGCCGTACCGGCCGCTGGACGGGTCGTACGTCACGGGACGCGCACCAGACTCGTCCCACGCCACGTAGTGGCCCGGGTCGCCGCCTGCGAAGACCTCGTCCGCTCGCATCAAACGCGCGTCGTCACCCCGCACAAGCAGCGGCGCGTTCGTCCAGCGCCGGACGAAGTCGTGGTCGTACCAGCCGCGCTTGATCATCACGTGCGTCATGGCCAACGCAAGCGCGGCGTCGGTCCCGGGACGTACGCGCAGCCAGTGGTCGGCCTTGCTCGCCAGACCCGCGCGTCGCGGATCGACGACGATCAGCCTCGCACCACGGCGCAGCGCTGCCGTGGTTGCCGTCGCGTGGGCAAGCCGAGCTACCGAAGGGTTGTAGCCCCAATACAGGATGCAGCCGGCCCGATCCAGATCGGGCAGGTAGACGCCGGGCACCGGCTCTCCGTACGTGTAGGTCGACGCCAGAAACCGGCCCCATCCGCACAGCTCCATAGAGGCGACGAGGTTCGGGCAGCCGAACGCGCGTTTGAGCCGCATCAGCCAGTCGACCGAGTCCGACATTGCCGAGGTCGACGGTGACGCGCTGCCGAACACCACCGACTCCGGTCCATGGTCGCCCGCAAGCTCCGTCAATCGCGCGGCAACAGTGTCCAGCGCTTCCTCCCAGCCAATCCGCCGCCAGCCCGGATCCACCGCTCCCTTGGGATTGGTCCGCATGAGCGGATACAGCAACCGTTCCCTGTGGTGCACGAGTTCCGGCGCGGCTTTGCCCTTGGTGCACAGCGCCTGCCCGGTGGGATGCGCAGGATCCGGCGCGAGGGCAACCAACGCACCATCGGAGATCGTCGCCGTCGCCCCGCACCGGGAAACACACAGTGGGCAGAACGTCGAAACCTGCCGGCCCGCGCCGACGGAGCCGCCAACCATGCCACCACCCCCAGGCGCGCGATCCCGCCAGCCAATCCTGACACCGAACCATCGACACCGGAACTGCCAACGTCCTACGACCGCGGAACGGCCGGCAGGGGCTCGGCGCCATCTCGATGCGATGCCACCGATACTTGCTGGGGCATGGCTTCGGTCAGTTGAGGATCGGCACATAACGCCGGACGATTGCGGCAGCTGGTGCTCAGACAGCGCCCAGTGTGGGATGAGAGGAGTTCATCAATGTTCCCGACCGTGCCGCCGCCCTCCTTTGAGATCAGCAAAGGGCAGCGCACGGTGATGCTGCTGAGCGAGGCTGACGTGAAGTCGCTGCTCGACCCGGGGACATTGCTGGACGCGTTGGAGGATGGCTTCCGTGCGCTGGCTGCGGGGGAAGTTCAGTCGCCGCCTCGCCCGCAGATCACCGTCCCAGGCGCCGGGTTCTCGCTCGCGATGTCGGCGTGGCGGCCCGGGTTGCAGATCTGCGTCAAGGTCGTCAACGTCTTCGAGACCAATCTCGACCGAGGCCTGCCGAATCATCTCGCCATGATCACCCTCTTCGCGCCGGACACCGGTGCGACCACCTGCGTTATGGACGGCACCTATATCACCGCCATCCGCACCGCGGCGGCCGCGGTGCTGTCGACGCGGCTGCTCAGCCGTCCGGAGTCCAGGGTTGCCACGATCGTGGGCGCGGGTGTGCAGGCTCGGGAGCACCTGCGGATGTTGCCGCTGGTGCGGCAGTTCGAGCGGATCAACATCTGCTCGCTCGTCGACGACCACGCCGTGCGACTTGCCGCCCAGCACGAGACCGCGGTTCCGCGCCCGGACCTGGAGGCCGCGATTGGCGAGTCGGACGTCGTCTGCCTGACCACACACTCGACGAACCCGGTGATCGATCCGAGCTGGATACCGGCGGGCACCCACGTCTCGTCGGTGGGCTACTACCCACCGAACGGTGAGCTCCCGCCAGAGCTCGCCCGGGAGAATCCGCTGTTCGTCGAGCACTTGGACGCACTCCAACCAGCACCCGTGGGCTGCGCCGAGCTGTCCGGGCTGGATCCCTCCCAGGTCACCACTCTGGGCGATGTCATATCCGGCCGAGCGTCCGGTCGCACCCAGCCCGACGTGATCACGGTCTACAAGGCCATGGGCATCGGGCTGGAGGACCTCGTCGCCGCGAACCTGGCCTACGACCGTGCCGTGCAGGACGGCATTCTCACGCAATCCATGAGATGGTGACGGGTCAGCAGGCCCGCCGGCCCAGCAGCCTGTCCGGCCGCGAAGAGGGATGTGAGGGCAAGCGTCCGAGGGCGTCGGCGGGAGACAGGTTTCGACGCCGGTCGCTCCTTAGCGAGGTCGCTCGGCACCGGCCGGTCCCTTGAGGCGCTGGCAGCTGCGAACGTTCAGCGGCCCAGGCCTGACATGGTCTTCGCCACCGAGATCCTGCGGCCGTACCCGCGTGGACCAGCAGCTCGTGGGCGGCGGATCAGTCGAGGGCGAGGATTTCGTCCAGCTTGGTGATGGTGAGTAGCCGGCGTATCTGGGGGCTGGGCTGAATGAGGGTTAGCCGGCCACCAGTGGCGCGCAGCACCCGGTCGGCGGCGAGGAATGCGCTGAGGCCGGCGGCGTCGCAGAAGTTGACACCGCTCAGGTCGAAGTGCACGTGTAGGGGCTGGGCGCTGTTGATCTTGTCGAAGGTGTCGCCGATCAGCGGAGCGGTGGCCAGATCGAGTTCGCCGGTCACAGCTATCGTGACCACGCCCTCCTCCGCCTGGCTGACGTTGATCCGCAGCAGGCATCCGTCCTGCGTGGACAGAGTCGTGTCGTGTCGGAGGTTCCGCCGGTGAGCCCGCATTCGGGACCGCCGCCGGTGGCGGGGGTGATTGGCCCGAGCACATGTAGGAAGTGTAGAACTATAAAGGATAAAAGCAAGAGTTGTTGAGCATATGTAGATGTTAGACTCAGGCCTTGGGTAGATTTCGACCGCCGGACATGGGGTAGCAGCTTGCAGATCGCCGAGGTGGAGACAGTGGCGGGCCAAGGCGCTGCCGGCATTTACAGCATCGGGGCGGTGGCGCGGATGCTGGGTCTGTCTGTGCAGACGCTTCGGGCCTGGGAGGACCGCTATGGGCAGGTCGTTCCGGCCCGAAGCTCGGGCGGGCGGCGACTGTACAGCCGCGATCAGGTTGATCAGCTCAGCTTCGTCCGCGAGCAGATCGAGCGCGGTCTGCAGCCATCCGACGCCCACCGCTTGCTTGCCGAGCGCACTCGCGACGTCGCGCAAACGCGAGCCCCGCAGAGACCTCGGGCGGAGGCCGATAGTGAACAAGGGAGACCCACCGTCCTGCTCGCTGAGCGTGATCCATACGCCGCCGAGTTCGCGGACTACTTTCTGCGCACCGAGGGCTATGCCGTGCATGTCGTGCTCTCCGCCGCCGAGGCCGAGCAGATCCTCGACGCCCAGCCGCTGAACGTGGCCGTCGTCGACCTGATGATCTCCGGCGGCGCGGGTCTGGCCTTGTGCCGCACCATTCGAGCGCGGGCTTCTATCCCGATCCTCGCCGTGTCTGCGGTTGATTCACGCGACGAGGCGTTGGACGCCGGCGTTGACGCGTTCCTGCACAAGCCGGTGGAACCGCTGCGGCTCGTCTCCACGGTGCGCGATCTGATCGGGACCAGCGCCTATCTGCGTCGAGGCGGGAGATTGCCGTGAGCGACCGGCTATCCAGCGGCTCCGAGCGCCTCGACAATGTCCTAGGCGGCGGCCTACCGCTTCACGGCATCACCCTGATCGTCGGACCCCCAGGTGCGGGCAAAACGATCCTCGCGGAGCAGTACCTGTTTCGCAACGCGAGTACCGATCGGCCGGCGCTGTATCTGTCGACTGCGTCGGAACCACTGGAGAAGATCCTGCGATACGGCGAGGCGCTCGACTACTTCGACGCCTCCGCGCTGGGCACCAGTGTCATCTATGACGACCTGGGCCAAACGCTGAACAAGGACGGGCTATCCGGCGTGCTGGCCCGCATCACCGACCTGCTTAAGCAGCGCCGCCCCGGCGTGATGGTGATCGACAGCTTCAAAGCCCTGCAGGTGTACGCGTCCGATGCGGGAGCCTTCCGCCGTTTCCTGCACGATCTGGCCGGTCTGCTGTCGGCGATGCCGATCACCGCGTTCTGGGTCGGCGAGTACGACGGCACAGACACGGTCGATGCACCGGAGTTCGCCGTCGCCGACGCGATCGTGTCGCTGAGCACCGACCGCGTTGCCGAGCGAGAGCTACGGGTCCTTCAGGTTCTGAAACTGCGCGGCAGCGGCTTCCTGTCCGGCAAGCACGCCTACCGGCTCTCACCAAAGGGTCTCGACGTCTTCCCGCGCCTGGCCGATACGACCGACCTCGACAGCTACGACGACCGGCACGAACGAATGTCCTCCGGAGTGCCTGCTCTCGACGCGATGCTTTGTGATGGCTACTACCGAGGCGCTTCGACCCTGCTCGCCGGACCGTCAGGCGTTGGGAAGACCCTGCTCGCACTGCACTTCGTATTCGCCGGCGCGCGCCGCGGCGAGACCGGAGTCATTGCCACGTTCCAGGAAAACCCGGTGCAGCTCCAACGGATCCTCCAGGGATTCTCCTGGTCTGCTGCATGATCCCCACATCGAACTCATGTACCGCTCGCCGGTGGATCTGTATCTCGACGAATGGCTTTACGACCTGCTCGACGCCGTGCAACGCACCGGAGCGCAACGGCTCGCTATCGACAGCCTCGGCGACATGCGAGCCGCATGCGTCGACGAGCTCCGTTTCCGCGAATGCGTCTACTCCCTGCTACAACGCTGCGCCCGCGCCAACGTCAGTGTGATCATGACCCAGGAGGTTCCAGACCTGTTCGGAGTCACCCGGCTGTCCGAATACGGGATCTCACACCTGTCCGACAACGTCGTCCTGCTCCAATTCCTCCGCGGCGACTCCGAACTCAAACGCGCCATCACCGTGCTCAAGACCCGCGGCAGCGCCCACGAACAGCAACTACGCCAATACGCCATCACCTCAGACGGTGTCACCCTCGGCGACTCATTCGCACCAAGCCAAAGCCTGGTCTAGCCCTGCCTATTGACGGCAGTGAGTTTGTGATCTTGAGCAGGCATCGTTGATCTTGAGGTGATCAACCAGCTCGGGGTTACCATGGGCTCGGACCCATCACCGCCACAACGGTTTCGTCAACGGTATATGGGGAAAACTGCCACCAACTCGCTCGCGCACCGGAGGCAGATTACATTTTGGGAACGGGATCAGCCGGATCGTTACGGTCGCTCCCTCCAGCCGAGCAGTACCCGTGGACGTGCGAGTTAGTCGTCGGTCCGCGAGCGAGCCGCTGTCGTGTACAGGTCGGCGGTGGGTGTCTCGGTTCGTGGGACGCCTGCGGCTGCGTAGGCGTCCTTCTCGTCGAGGGTCTCGTGTTCGAGCAGCGCGGCCGCGAGCGAATCGAGCTTGCTGCGGTTATGGCGCAGCAGGTCAACCACTTGCTGATGGGACTCGTCGATGATGCGGCGGACTTCGTCGTCGACGAGTCTTTGGGTGTCCGGCGATACCTCGGCGACACCCGGCAGCAGTGGTCCGGCGCCGTCGCGCGGGAGAACGGCCACCGGCCCGATTGCCGAGCTCATCCCCCAGCGGCCGACCATTTGGCGGGCGATCTCGGTCAGCTGCTGGATGTCTGACTCGGCGCCCGTGCTCGTCTCGCCGAGGACGACTTCCTCTGCGGCCCGGCCGCCGAGAGCGACGTTGATCTTCGCTTGGATCTCGGGCTCACGGTAGGTGAAACGGTCGGTCTCGGGCGCTGCGAAGGTGACGCCGAGTGCCAGCCCTCGCGGGATGATCGAGACCTTGCGGACGGGATCGGCGCCGTCGGTGAGCATGCCGACAATCGCGTGGCCGGCTTCGTGGTATGCAGTGCGGCGCCGGTCCTGCGGGCTCATCATCACTTGCCGTTCGGCGCCGAGCACGATTCGTTCAAGTGCGTCGGCAAAGTCGGATTCGTTGACCTCATCGTGACCGCGCCGCGCGGCGAGTAGCGCTGCCTCGTTGACCAGATTGGCGAGGTCCGCTCCGACCATGCCAGGTGTGGTCGCCGCGATCCTGCCGAGGTTGACGTCGGGTCCGAGAGGCACGTCGCGTGCATGCACTTTGAGGATCGCCTCGCGACCGGCGCGGTCGGGAGGCTGTACCGCGATCCGGCGATCGAAGCGCCCGGGGCGTAGCAGGGCCTGGTCGAGGACGTCGGGCCGGTTGGTCGCGGCGATGACAATCACGCTGACAGACGGGTCGAACCCGTCCATCTCGGTCAGGATCTGATTCAGTGTCTGCTCGCGTTCGTCATTGCCGCCGCTGAAACCGGCGACTCCGGACGTGCGAGACCGGCCGATCGCGTCGAGCTCGTCGATGAACACGATCGCCGGCGCGGCCTCCTTCGCCTGTGCGAACAGATCACGCACGCGGGAGGCACCAACCCCGACGATCGCCTCGACGAACTCCGATGCTGCCATCGAGAAGAACGGCGCGTTCGCCTCGCCGGCAACCGCCCGGGCCAGCAGCGTCTTGCCGGTGCCTGGCGCACCGGAAAGCAGGACACCGTGTGGGATCCGGCCGCCAAGCTTTCGGTACTTGTCCGGATGACGCAGGAAGTCGACGACTTCGCTCAGTTCCGCCTTCGCCTCGTCGATCCCCGCCACATCCGCGAACGTGACGCGGTCACCCGATGGCTGATATCGGCGTGCGCGCGAGCGGCCGAACGAGCCCAGAATGTTCTGCATATTTCCGGCCCGCCGAATCAGCAAAAACAGCAGTCCCACGAACAGGATCGTCGGCCCGAACCCTAGTAACAGGTTCTGCCACCACGACCCTCCGGTATCCAGTGGTTGGGCATTGACCACGACCCCCTTGCGCTGGAGAAGCGCTGACAGGGTGGTGTTGTCGGCAAATGTGGGGATCTCGGTCTGAAAGAGCGTCGTCGCCTTGGAGCCCGCATACGACTGCGGTTGCGTGAACGTGCCTTGGACTGCCGTCCCCTTCGACGTGATGTCCTTGACGTGACCCGCGTTCACCTGATCCAGAAAGAACGGACTGTAGGGAACGCGTAGCCGCGACGCCGGCTGCATTGCTCGCGTGCCGGCGTATACATTGATCGCCAGAAGCACGAGGGCGAGAAAGATCCAGGCAAGGCCCACCCGGAAGCGTGGCCGTCGCGGCGGCGGAGCTGCCCCTCGCGGCGCTGGTGACTCTTGCGGCATTAGCGACCCGCCCGCGTCTTAGCGCCGAACGCGCGCGACGAGGATTAGGCGATGAGTCGCGTCCACGGCGCTGGCTTCTTCATCGGACGGTGCGGAGTCTATGCCTGTCATGAGACACACCGCGATGGACGTACGCGGCGAAGAAGCCGGGGTAGAGCTGGCGCAGCCGATCCCGCTCCTGCGCCAGCTTGGTCCGTCGCCGCACCCGTCCTGGTAGCTACGAGCCAACACCGCGATCGACGAAGCCAGCTCGCGTCCTCGCCCAAACAACGTTGGGGGTGGACAGTCACCTGAGCATCCCGGCAGACGGGTCGCCGTCGAGCATGAGCTTCGCCTGCCGGGCGACGTTCGCCCGCCAATCGGCGACCTGGTTGCGTTCGCCGAGGACGAGGGCTCGATTTCGTTTCGAAAGTGGTGGTGCGGCGTGGGCACCCGGGGAGACGCTAGTCGGGTGGCGAAAACGAAGTACGAGGTCAATCCGGCCGCGGTGAAGCGTGCGCGCGCGTTGATCGACGCTCGACAGTACGTGCTCAACAGCGACTGGGGACAGGTGCAACCCGACGCGGATACGCAGAACCGGTATCTCGACTCACATTCCTGGGTCGACTACGGGCGATGGCATCTTGCCCTCACAACCGGTGTTGCCGATGAGCGAAAGGCCCGGTACGCATTCGTCTTCGGGGACTTTCGGCGCCTGCACCGCACTGCACTCATCGCGTGCGTCTACCGCGCCTCGGAATGGCGACATAAGGCGGTGGAGCTAGCAGCACACGACCTGCTGCAATACCTCGACGCCAAGACCATGTGACGGGCGCGGTCCGTCCCGGCGCGCATGCTCAGCTTCGTTCGTGCGGCTACGGCCCAGACTCGTCGATCGTGAACTAGCGGCCGTCCGCGATCGCGGCTGCCACGATAAGGATCGACAGCGCGGCAGGTACGAACATCATCGTCGCTTCCAACCGTGATGAACCGGGCGCCGAGCGCGAAGGCAGTGGTGATGAATACTCCGGCGATGAGGGACTGCACGAAGATGACTCCGACCGGCAGGGCTTCAACTCGCGTACCCAACCTTCACCGAAGGCATCAGCATGGCCGCTCAGAAGATCTGCCGAACCATCGGGATTGGGCAATTCCCCCAGGTCTGGAGTGACCTCGGATCCGAACAATGCGTCGACTCAGCTCCCCAGGAGCCATCATCCTCGGAGTGGACATGAGGGCAGTCGCAGTGTTCCCCGCCTCCCGCGAGGTCAAAGTCATAGACCACAAGGATCCCCGGATCTCGCAGACCGATCAGGTCAAGTTGCGGATTCTCGACGCCTTCCCCCAGAGCGGGCGGCTGAACTGATCCTCGGCAGACCGACCGGCATCAAGACCGTGATCACTTTTGATTCATGTCCTGAATCGGCCGGAGATCGTCACTAGACGAGGAAAGGGGACCGATTTCCGCGGCTCCTCAACCTAATTGCGGCGCATCCTCGTGGTCGCGAGGACGGCGCGGAAAGCAGTGCCGTCCAGCAGTTGACTCGGGTTCAGCCGGCATCTGCCTGCAAGGGTAT
This sequence comes from uncultured Actinomycetota bacterium, assembly GCA_963801715.1. GTDB lineage: Bacteria > Actinomycetota > Actinomycetes > Mycobacteriales > Jatrophihabitantaceae > CAVVJA01. Next base: position 90,277 of record CAWDGB010000011.1, read on the forward strand.
CGGCAGGTCCGGTGTCCGGCCGCGTTCGATATGGCTGAGAACTCGACTGAGCAGGGTGTTGAGCCTGGAGAGGTCGCGGCTTGGGAGCGCCTCGGCGATGAGGTCACGGCGCAGGTCGATGAGGTCCGCAACGACTTGCCGGTGCAGTTCGTGTCCGGCGGGGGTCAGGACAACCCTGATGCTTGCCCGGTTGGTGGGGTCGATGCGTCGTTCGATGTAGCCAGCCCGCTCGAGCCGGGTGAGGCGGGTCGTCATGCTGCCCGGTGTGATCTGGAATCTGTTGGCGAGCTCTCCCGGCGTCTGGTGCGGGCTTTCGCTGTGCGCGAGGGAGAAGAGGACCTCCGCGTCGCGGAGCGACATGCCGTGGCACGCTGTGACCTCGCGCATCGCCCGCTCGTATTGCCGGGTGATCTGGACGATCCGTTTGGTTACGGCTTCGAGGACCGGGTCGGCCGTGGGATGGCCGACCAGGCCACGCTTGAGGTTCACCTCGACGGAGTCGGTCATGTCTTCCGCGCCTCCCCAGCAGAGGTCTTGACAATCATAGTCTTTGAGAATCAAACTCTATGTCATTCAAACTGTTTAGCTGTCAAAGTCTACTCCGATGTCAGGAGATAGCCGATGAGCAACGACGACATGGGCCGGACGACGACCATGGCGGAGCCTGTCCGCAGCTTGATCGACGGCGCTAACTACGCTCATCTGGCCACCCTGTTGCCGAACGGCGCGCCGCACAGCGTGCCGGTGTGGGTCGGTCTGGATGGCGACCGCATCGCGCTAATGACCTCGCCGAACTCCCGTAAGGCACGCAACCTCGAGCGTGATCCACGGGTGGCACTGTCGATCACCGATCATGCCCGGCCGTTGGTGATGGCGACGGTGCGCGGCCGTGTTGCCGAGCGGGTCGACGGCGACCGTGCGTGGACGATCATCGATCGTCTCTCGCAAAAGTACCTCGGACAGCCGTACCCGCTGCGCACCGATCGCGTCGTGTACCTGATCGAGCCCGAGTACGCGCGCGCCGCCACCTACGGGTAACGGAGCATGATCCTGGTGACCGCGATCTTGCCTTCATCGGCCCGCAACGTGGACGCTCTCTGGCTGTCTTGAAGGCCAAACCGCTAGTTTGACGGTCCGTGACGAAAACACGAACGCTGGACGGCCCTATCGGCCTCGTCGGCGCGGGCTACATCGGTCATCTGTTCGCGCAGCAGTTCGCCCTGGCCGGCTACGAGGTGCGCGCCTGGTCACCCGGCGAGCTCGGCGCGGACGCTGCACGACCGGTTGCGCCAGAGCGTGTCGACGCTGGCCGAGATCGGCGCCGTCGAGCCCGTCGGCCGTCGACGAGGTGCTGGCCCGAGTCTCCGCGCACGACGATCTCGCCACGGCGCTGGCCCCCTGCGCCGCGGTCATGGAGTCGATCGTCGAGGACGCCGAGATCGAAGTCGGCCTGCTATCGGGACATCGAGGCGGTGGTCGGCGCCGACGTCCCGCTGTGGAGCTCGACATCCAACTTCCCGATGACGCGGCTCGCCGCGGGCATGGCCCACCCGGAACGAGCCATCGTCGTCCATCCGGTGCAGACGCAGCTGATCATCTTCGTCGAGGTCGTCGCCGGAGAGCAGACGAGCGAGGAGACGGTCGCGACCACGATGGGCTTCTGCGACGACGTCGGCCTGCGAGCGGTCCGGGTGCGCAAGGAGATCCCCGGCTTCCTGTGGAACCGGGTGTGGTTCGCAATGCTGCGCGAGATGCTGCACCTGGTGGACATCGGCGCCGCCGATCCGCTCGAGCTCGACTCGATGGTCCAGACCACGCTGCGTGCCTTCGTCCCGGTGTTCGGACCACTCCAGATGACCGATCTGATCGGCCACGACACGTTGCGGGACATCTCCAACGCGCTCTATCCCGAGCTCGCCGACCGATCGAACCGCGTCGACGACGATCGAACAGCACGTCGCCGACGGACGGCTCGGCGTCAAGAGCGGGCGGGGCTTCTACGACGACAACGACCAACGAGTCGCCGAGCTCACGACCAAGCTCTATCGGATCGCCCGTCAGCTCGGCGCGATCAGCTGACGTTCAGAGCCTCATGAACGACCGGTGAACAGAGGAAGCCGGGCTCAGCCCACAATCCCTTTCACCACCCGGTCGACCGGGCGGCCCTGCTCCATCTCCCACTGCACGCCCCAGGGATCGATCCAGTAGAAGAACTTGTAGGGATACGGGGTGATCTCCTCGGGAATGTGGTCCTGGCCGAGGATGTCGATGTGGAGGCCTCGTTTCCCGTACGCCTGCTGCTGAAAACGGATGAACGCGTGGGCCGCCACCGCGTCCGGCACCTCGACCGCCACGTGGCGAATGCCGCCCAGATCGTTCGTCTTCCTGCGGTGGATGGTTTGGTCGCCCTTGGGGTGATGGTAGGTGAACAACTCCAGATAGAGACCTATCTCGGGGTGCCTCAGAAAGCGAATGTCCAGGCTGATCCGGCCGTCGTCCAATCCGGCATTGCGGGCGAACGACGCCAGATCCACGCCCGGGTAATCCATGGGACCGTCGGCGTTGACTGCCTGCTCGAAGCCGAGCACGGTGCCGTAGAACTCGGTGGCGACTTCGATGTCGTCCACGACGACGTTGACGTGGGAGATCGCTTGGACATCTCGTCGCGGGCTAAAGTCGGTCATTGTCCCTCCGCGAGAGTTCGCCAGCTGGGTTGACCTTAGACGACGTGTCGCTCCCAACGTATGCCAGCTGCGCTGATCTGGAAGATCGTTGTTGCCTAGGCCGGGATCGTGCTGGGGCGCCGGGCGACGGCTCGTCGTCGCCACCGACCGGTCGGTGTCTCAGGAACTGCGAAGCGGCAACGCGTCTAAAGTCAGTCGAGCGGCGGTTGTCGATGCGACCGCGTTGCAGTTCCTGCCGATAACTGCCGGGGAGGTAGTTCATACCCATGAGCGTGTTGGATTTGTTTCGCCTGGACGGCAAGAAGGCCGTGGTGACCGGGGCTTCCAGCGGTATTGGCAAGAGGGTGGCGCTGGCCTACGCGCAAGCCGGAGCCGAGGTGGCGATCGCGGCGCGACATTCCGAAGCCCTTGAGGAGGTCACCCGGGAGATCGCCGAAGCGGGTGCTGGCGAGGTCCTGCCCATCTCCTGCGACGTGACCCGACCGGAGCAGGCCGCGAGAATGGTGGAGCAGGTGACCGGCGAGTTGGGTGGGATCGACATCGCGGTCTGCAACGCCGGCATCGTCACGCTCAACGGGTTGCTCGACATGCCGCTGGAGGAGTTCCAGAGCATCCAGAACACCAACGTGAATGGTGTCTTTCTCACGGCCCAGGCGGCGGCCCGGGCGATGGTCAGGCAGCGACGGGGAGGGGTCATCATCAACACCGCCTCGATGTCGGGCCACGTCATCAACATCCCGCAGCAGGAAGGCCACTACTGCGCCTCCAAGGCGGCGGTGATTCAGCTGACCAAGGCCATGGCGGTGGAGTTCGCGGCGCACAAGATCCGGGTCAACAGTGTCAGCCCGGGCTACATCCTGACGGAACTGGTGGAGCCCTACACGGAGTACCACGCCTTGTGGGAGCCCAAAATACCGCTGGGACGCCTGGGCCGGCCCGACGAACTCACGGGCCTGTATCTCTATCTGGCCAGCGAGGCTGCCAGTTACATGACCGGCTCCGACATCGTTATCGACGGAGGGTATACCTGCATTTGAGCTGTCCCGAACGGCCTTTCCGCTTGCCAGGCCGCGGCAAAGCGCGTCCGAACCGTTCGCGGCTGCCGGTGGCCAGGGACTCATCGCCTTCGGCAGGTTGGCGATGTTGCCGACCTCGGTGTGCACCTGCTTGTTGATCATTGGTGTCATGAGAACCATTAGTCCGCGCGGCTTGACATCGAGGGTGAAGGTCACCTCGGTAGCGCCTGCGGTCCCGCGCAGATCAAATCGGCGAATCGGGCGGGCCGGTCAGCGGTATCCCACCTTCCTGTGGGCCACACGCGGGGCCGATCGTGGGATCGGGCTGGTCGATCTGCCGCGGCAAGTCAGTGATCAGTGACAGGCTCATCGCCGCGGTGATTGGGGTGCGAGATCGATGCTCCTATGCCTTGTCAAGCGTTGAGCTGACGGTTTGTTGGCCTCATTTCTGAGCTGCGCGGGGGCTTTCTGGATTGGGCTGCTGGGTTTCGGACAAGACAGGGACGGGCCACTCGCGGTGGAGGGCAAGCTCTTATGAGGTCACGGCCAGCGGGGGTCAGGGTTTGGGCCGGGGACGGTCGACGAATCGTTCGCAGGCCAGCACGGATGCGGCAGCCGATTAGAGGGTCAGACCGTCCCCGGGGTCTGGGGGGTTACCCGCCGGCCGGGCGCAGGTGGGGGTAGACCTCGCGGGCGATGTAGCGCTTGAGGCAGCGGATGATCTCTTTCTTGGACAGGCCTTCGGCGGTGCGCCGCGCGACGTAGGCCCGGGTCGGCGGGTGCGCGCTCATCCGGGTGATCACGATCCGCCATAAGGCGTGGTTGGCCTGGCGGTCACCGCCGGGGTTGAACCTGCGGCGGGTGACCTTCCCGGACGATGCGGGGATCGGGGCCACCGCGCACAGGTGCGCCCAGGCGGCCTCGGACCGCAGCCGTGCGGGCTCGTCCCCGGCAGCGACCAGCAGCATGGCGGCGGTGTCCGGCCCGACGCCGTATACGGCGAGCAGACCGGGTGCGTGAGTCGTGACGAGCGGGACGATCAGTGCGTCGAGGCGCTGCAGCTGGGCATCGAAGAACTCCACACGGCGGGCCAACTCGCGCAGTGCGATCTGGGTGGCGTAACCAGGGACGTCCCCGGCCCGGGGCCGCAACGCGGCCAGCTCGGCGACCAGCGCAGCCGGAGAATGCCGCGCGAACTGGGCCCGCAGCTCATCAGGCCCGGTCACAATCAGCGCCCTGGCCTGGTTGATCGTCTGCGTCCGCTCACCGCGCGCACTGCGCTTGGCGACCATCAACGCCCGGATCGCCTCGACCGCACCATCGCGGCCTTTCGGCACACCGAGCGCTCGCCCGGACAGCGCGGCGCGGGCGGCGCTGACCGCGTCCAACGGGTCGGACTTGCCCTGCCGGCGGCGGTCTTGGCGGTCACAACGATCCACCTCGACGACGCGGACCCCCGCTGCCCCGAGGTGCCGGGCCAGACCGGCGCCGTAACTGCCGGTCCCTTCGACCCCGACCAGATGCACGGTGCCGAACCCGCCCAGCCAGCCCAGCAGGCCGGCGTAGCCGACCGGGGTCGCCGGGAACTCCCTGACGCCGAGCATGCCGCCGATCGAATCCAGGGCCGCGGCGACGTGGGTGTCCGCATGGGTGTCCACACCGCCGGTGACAGCGCGTGTTTCTACGATGGTCAACGTCATCCCTTTCCTTGGGTTGAGGGATGGCACGCACCGCTGAGCCGTCGGATCTGGCAACCCCGGCCTCTTGCACAGGTCAGGGAGATCAGATCGGCACAACCGGTGGTGCCACAACCTGGGGCCCGGCCGACACAACGGCTCTCACAACAGCCCGACCGGCGTCAGCCGAATCGGAAGTCAGGCCGGGACCCAGGCCGCCGACGCTACGCGCGCACCGAGCCGAAGCCCGGCAAGCAGAGCCGGAAGCACTAGCTACAGCCTCCCTGCCGACTATGTGTGCCGGCCGTCGTTGGTTAAACTCCGTCGCGGCGTTGATATTGCGTGCGGGGTACGATCCGATCAGCCCGAGCACGCCCTGCGTCGGAGCCTACGAACGCGACACCGCAGCAGGGGATGCGTGAGTAGGATCGGCATATCGGGACCTACCCGCACCCACGTCGCGGCGCACGAGGCCGTTCTGCTGTACCTCCCGAACGCGCCATAGAGCCGACCAATGCTGGCCGAAGGGTAAGACGATCGCCGAAAAGACCGGTCTCAGCTACACAACCGCTCGCGAGTCGCTGGCCACGCTAGTGTCGTGCGCCGTTAATCCGTTGTTGAAGTCGTAGAATTGGTGGGTGGCGAGGACGGGACGGCCGAAGGCCGAGTTGACGTTGTCCGAGGCGGAACGTGCGCAGTTGCTGCGCTGGTCGCGGCGGGCGAAGTCGGCGCAGGCGTTGGCGTTGCGGTCGAGGATCGTGTTGGCGTGCGCGGCGCCGGGTGCGTCGAACAAGCAGGTCGCGGCTGATCTTCGGGTGTCGGCGAACACGGTGAACAAGTGGCGTGCGCGGTTCGTGGCCAAGCGGTTGGACGGGCTTGTTGATGAGCCGCGTCCGGGCCGGCCACCGTCGATCCTGTTGGACCAGGTCGAAGAAGTGATCACCGCGACGTTGGAGCAGACCCCGGCGGATGCCACGCACTGGTCCCGGGCCTCGATGGCGAACAGAACCGGGCTGTCGAAATCGAGCATCGGCCGTATTTGGCGGCGTTTCGAACTCAGACCGCATGTCAGTGAGGGGTTCAAGCTGTCTACCGACCCGCTGTTCGTCGACAAGGTCGTCGACGTCGTCGGGCTCTACCACGACCCGCCGGCCCGGGCCGTGGTGCTGTGCGTGGACGAAAAAAGCCAGATGCAAGCCCTGGACCGCTCCGCACCCGGTGATGCCGATGATGCCCGGCATGCCCGAACGGCGCAGCCACGACTACGCCCGGCACGGCGTGACCAGCCTGTTCGCGGCGTTCAACGTCGCCGACGGCACCGTGATCAGCGAGGTCCATCGCCGCCACCGCGCGATCGAGTTCAAGAAATTCCTGATCAGCATCGACAAGGCAGTGCCGGCCGAGCTGGACGTGCACCTGATCTGCGACAACCTGGCCACCCACAAGACCCCGGCGATCAACACCTGGTTGGCCAACCATCCACGCTTCCACCTGCACTTCACCCCGACCGGCTCGTCCTGGATCAACCAGGTCGAACGCTGGTTCGGCTACCTCACCGACCAACTCCTCCGCCGCGGCGTGCACAAATCCGTGCACGCACTGGAGAAAGACGTCCGCGACTGGATCAAGATCTGGAACCAAGACCCGAAACCATTCGCCTGGACCAAAACCGCCGAAGAGATCCTCGACTCCCTCGCCAGATATATCTCACGAATTACTGACGCGGGACACTAGGACACCGTGGGCTAATCAGGGAGTGTGGTTATAACCGGTGGCCACGATGACCGTCTCGCCGTCAGGTCCCCTTGCGAGCTCCGCGCTACCCAGCGTCCATACCACCTTGTCGAGGCGGCTGATATGGATCCCGGTTTGGATCGCAGGTGGTTTACCGGGGCGTACTCATCGTCAGAATTCGACTTCTCGCAGCGGCCAGGAAGGACCTTGCGATACTCAACGACGCCCAAGCGCAGCGAAATCGTCTCACCGATCCTGGCGGACGTGCGGCAATCGTCGCGTGGGAACCGTGGCGATTGGTCCGCTCGTGGCAGCCGCGCGCATGGGTCCGCCGGCGTCGTCAGTAGTGGACGTGACCGACGTGCCAACTGGAGTGATGCCGTGCGGCCACATCGCGAAGTCGACGGCGAGCCAGAGACCACCGTGCGAGCTGGGAACGTCGTGTGCCCTGAGCTACGGGGAAAAAGAAGGCTCATCGGCGAAGTCCCAGGTCCGAAGTACACCAGGGGCGATACGAAGCGTCAGCTGCGTCGCCGGGTCAATGGGGTCGAGCCACGCTTTGCTCCGCTCTGCGCCGATGTAGCGTGCGCCCATCCGCCGCAGCGGCGCGAGATCAACATCCGTCGGCACGATCTCAGCGCGACCGCGCACCTCGACGCCGGCGCAAGGAAGTGCAGTATCGGCTACGACGACACTGACACGCGGATCGCGTTTGATATGACGCGCTTTTGCGTCACCATCGAAAACGACGATGGTGAACGCTCCGTCACGCCATTCGTGCCAGACCGGTGATAGCAGTGTTGTGCCGTCCGCATAGTTCGTCGCCAACGTTGCGAGTAGCGGTTTGTTCAGCAGATCGCTCAGTTCGTCAAGTGTGAGATTCTTTCGCATCTAGGCCCCCTGGTCTCCGCGAGGGATCGTTCATCGACCACGCACAGATTCGCACGGTTACCTGACGATAGTTGCGCTCAGACTGCGGCGGAAGCGTGAGCGCGACTGTCTGGCGCGGAAGCATCGAGCCGGGTTCCGACTCCAGTTTGCAGCGGAGCAACGGGGCGCTTCCTACTGCCGAGCGCGAGCGATGGCGGGTCGCCAGACCGGCTGTCGGCCTGACCCTCGGCGCTAGGTCCGTTGATCTTGGGAGGGATTTTAGCTGGTCGCCGATCGGCGTCGGGTCTGGCATAACTTCATCGTCCTGCGCTATGTCACCGGATAGGAGACCGACCGGCGAGCATGCCGAAGGTGTTCGCTCAAGCCGATCCGCCCTTGTCGGGAGACGACATTGACCCCCCACGAACGAGCGGTGGCTGGGTCGAAAACGTCACACACTGGGCCGGGCTCGCCTGCGCAACGACCGGCCAGGACCATTCGCTTGGGACGAGTTAGGTGTTGAGCTGCGTTTCGTCTGGCGTGTCCGCGTCGTCGTCTGATGCTCGACGGTGCCGTGCCAAATACGCTTCTTCGTTCTCCCGACCGTCCGGCCGGGCAACCACGACAGGTTCCCGCCATCCGTCGTCCCTGGCCTGATCGCCTGCTTCTGACTCGTGCGCGCTGCTTGCCGTCGTCATGGGACCCATCTGAAGGCGATCCGGCCGCCGCTGACTCTTTCGAGCCGGCCTCTGGCCGGACGTACTACACGCGGCCGACCAACGGGCCAAACGGGCTGGACCGACCAGCCCAGTTCGCGGCTCTTGCGGCCCCTTGTAACGGCGAGCAAACTATTGCCCGTGCCCGACGGCGGCTCGGCCCGCGTGTGCTTGCGGCGTACAAGTCCCCTTCTGCGTGGTTGACGATCACTCCTGCGCTCGACACGATAGGACAGCGCGATCATGTTTCATCGGCTGTGAACCTTGGGAGGGATGACGATGACTACGCCAGACGGCGCCACGACGGTGAAGCTGTTTCTCGAAGCAGTCCTGGCGGGTGACGTTGAGACGGCTATGTCCTACGTCGATGACGATGTCGAGATGAACACCGCGGAGCATCACCCGTTTCTGCCGGGCCAGTATCGGGGACGCCAGGGGTTCTTGGAGATTATCGCGAAGATTGGGGAAGTGCTGGACGGCTTTCGGTTCGACGTCCAGCGCGTGCTGGCGTGCGGAGATGTGGCGGTAAGCCAGCTGCGTTACTACGGCACGGTCAAGCACAACGGACGCAGCCTCGACGTGCAGGCAGCGTTCATCTGGGACGTGCGCGACGGGAAGGTGATACGTAACCAGGAGTACGTGGACACCCTGCAGTTCATGAATGCCTGGCAAGCCAGCGACTCATAACCGCACCACGGATTCCCAGCAAGGGCTCGTCGCACGCACGCGAGTGAGTTAGACGCGTCCAGCGTCTGCCCGGCGCTGAGCACGGTTTACCCGGAAGCGCTCGGGCCGTTGGCGACCGGGGTGTGGGGTCGTACCCTGCGGGGCCGGTGTGACCCGATCGGAGCGTCAGGCGAGGTGAACGCAGCGCCGCCGTGAGTGGTCGAGAACATGCAGGGTCATGATCGCGCACGGCCTGGCGGTGGAAGTTGATGGTGGCCCTCCGGGGCACCATCATTTCTGGTGTGGAACCGACACGGCCATATCTGCTGCCCTGGGTCGAGAGCCCTCAGGCGTCGCGTCATGTCAGATCGGCGGCGGCGCTTCGCGCGCTTCGCCGTCGAGTCGGCCGAGGTCACCGACGATCATCGGCGTCAACTGCTGAACAACGCAGGCTCGTACGTATCTGACGCTGCCGGCAAGTACAAGACGCGCTACCGGAGTGCGGGTGTGCTGTCGCTGGAGGCACATGCTCTGGTGCCAAAGTGGCGCTCAGCGCTGCGTCACGATCATGTGACGACGCGAAGATCAATCCTGGCGCGCCCCGCTTCTCCAGGCGCAGACGTCGAGGCGACCCTCCGGTCAGTGATCTCTTGCACCGTGACCAAGTCTGAGCACGAGCGCCTGACCAAGTTCGACGACACCTGCGCTGGGTGGGATCGTTACATGGCCGCACGCATCGACGTCTACGACATGGCGACCGGCACTCGGTTCATCCAAGACGGCCAATACGCGTGAGCCGCCATACAAATCAATCTGCGCGGATAACCTCTCTGCGGCAGAACTGCCGCCCAGTGTCCCAGATCGACGGCTCGGGTTGCTATCCGTTGCTAGATTGACGGTCACGCTGACGGGCGCCGCGCGGCGGCAGGTCGGTCATGTTGCCGGCGGTTGTCTGTTCATCGACGACGCGGAGCCGACCAGCCTTGACATCGCCGGTGCCGTGGTGTTTCGCCTAACGCTGACGTCTGGCGAGCCGTTTGACGGCGAAGTCAGTGACGCCAACGGACCCGGACGGCAGCCGGCCTCGGATCGGTCCGGTTCAGGACTGACCAGCCACGGCCGCCAGGAGGCAACCACCGCCGACCTGTCCCCGCCATCGCGAAGCGGGCCCCTGATCTGGACCCCCTGATGGCCACAATCGGAGCATGGACCCCATTCCCGATCTGGTGCCGGTGCTCGTGCTGTCCGGGTCGGTGGGAAGCGCCAAGTCGACCATCGGGCGCTGTGTGGCCCGGATGCTTCGTGACGACGACGTCCCGCACGCTCTGGTCGATCACGAGTGGCTGGTGTATTCGTGGCCGGTTGCGCCCGACGATCGGTGGAACGAGCTGGTCGCATCCCGGAATCTCGCCTGCATCTGGTCGAACTTTCACTCCGCCGGCGCCGAACGCCTGCATCTTCTGCCGGGTCCTGGAAGCGCTTCGTTATGTGACGGGCGCAATACCCGGCGCGGCGGCGACGGTCGTGCAGTTGCGGGTCCCGCTCGGGCTCATCGGGCAACGTCTTTCCAGTCGGGAGCCGGAGCCAGACTGGTATCTGGACGCGCGCCTCCTGCACTGCACCGGTCGGCTCGACGCATCCGATGTCGCGGACTTCGTCGTCGACAACGGTGAGCGGGCACCGGATGACGTTGCCGCGGAGATCCTGGGCCTCGTGGGCTGGCTGAATTGACCAATCGCCATCATCGTACGGCCGACGCCGAGGCATTGTTGGTCGCCGTCGAACGCTTGCCGGGTGTCTAGCTGGCGATCTGGAGTTGTGCGGTGACGGCGCCGCGCAATGGCGAGACGGTGCCGAGCTCGTCGAACACGGCCGCGACCGCGTGGCTGTCGCTGTCGAGAGCGCTGCAGCAGCAGGTGTTCATGCATCTGGGGTGGGGCCGTGTCCCAGCAGTGGCCGAGTGCGTGATCGATTGCGCGTTTGAGCTGCGGGCTAAGGCGAGGTCGCAGAGCGGTCCGCGGGACCGCAGATTCCAGCCGACGTCGCTGGCGTAGAGGTGGTGAATCGCATCCGGCCCGAACTGCATTTCGACGTGCCGTCGGATCTGGTCGAGGTCGATGCCGAGGGTTGCGAGCAGGGCGGCCGCGTCGAAGCGGGGACCGTCGCCGCGTCCGGAGCCGACGACGAGCCAGACGGCGTCACGGGCTCGCTGGGTCGTGACATCGTGCTCGGCCAGAAGCCGGGCGGTCGCGCGTGCCTCAGGCTGGGTCAGGGCGAGCAGCAGGTGTTCCAAACCGACGTAGCCGTGGCGGGCCAGTGCGGCTTCGGTGCGGGCGGCGGTGAGGACCGGGCGGATCGGCGCGAGGACAGTGGCCCGGGAGGCAGGTTGCGCCGGCTCATCGCGTACGCCGTCCGGGCAGGCGGCGGTTCGCGTATTTCTTGTGCACCGACTGCCGGGTGATCCCGAGGGCGGCGGCGATGCGTTCCCAGGTCCAGCCGTGGGCGCGGGCCGAGGACACCTGCAGCGCCTCGAGTTGATCGAGCAGCTGCCGCAGCGCGACCACGGCGGCCAGCCCTATCTGCAGGATCGTCGTGGGCCGCGGCGGCCGCGAGTTGGGTTGCCTCACTCATGGCTGTCAGTTTGAACTGACAGGCGAGGTCTGTCAACCTGGGCTGACAATAGTGTGTAGTGGTGGTTGGCTAATGCCGAGCGACGGGCATCGAGTCGAGGAGACGAAGGCGATGACGGCGGCGACCGAATCAAACCCGACCGAATCAACTGCGACCGAATCAACGCCGGCCGACGCTGAATCGGTGGGTGCGGGCGGCGGGACGGAGTGCTGGTGTTGCGGCCAGGACTATTCGGCTGAACAGCTGGTGCATCTGGGCAGTCATCCCGACGTCGCGGTGTGTCTGCCTTGCGCGCATTTCCTTCATCACCAGGCCCGGCAGCGGGAAGACGCGCTGCGTCCGTCGATCGCAAGCCGGCTGCGGGATGGTCTGCGCTGGGGCCGGCGCGTAGTGATGGAGCGCGGGTGGCATCAGCGTGCAGTGATCGGCCGGCCGTTGCGCTGGCTGGGCCAGCGTTTGCCTTAGCTGGTGAGCTGCCTGTCGCGTCCTCACGGGAGGCGTACTGCTGCATCGCCACGACCTTGCCGTGTCTGACGCTGATCCTGGTGGCCGCCGCGCCGTAGGGTCCAGGCGTGTCCGGGGAGACGACGATCGTCTGGTCGTCGACGTATTCGATCTGCATCGGAGGGGCCCCGTGGCCCTCGGTCTGCCGCTCGCGCAACAACCGCATCAGCGGCCGCCGAACGTGCGCCGAGATCCACTGTCTCCGTTACCCCGGCTGGTGCACCACCGTGCGCGCATACCTGCAACCATTTCGAACGCTGGCCCACCGTCCCACCCGTTCGTCTCCCAAGGTCCGCGAGGTCATCGCCTGGATGCAGCGCCACCCCGACAACCGGACTCCAGACGAGCAGGTCCGCCGCACACGCAAGACGGCGCAACCCGCTTCAGGCTCAGCTCCGATCGCAGCCCTAACCATCCGGTCCACGTGGAGCTGTCCCGGTCGTGCCCGATCGGCACGGCGACACCGATCGTTCCGCGAACCCCCGGTGGACCGTCATCTGAGCCTGAGCAGCATCGACCCGCGGTACGCGGGCACGATGCAAGACATCTTTCCGGGAGGTTGTGTGAGTTATCGGTTCGACTTCGAGCGCGGGGCGCACATTGCGCGATGGCGCAGTTGCAATTCGTCGTTGGCTTTGTCCAGGCAGCAGCTGCGATTGGACGTGCAACGGCAACTCGGTGTACGGCTCGACCCATGACGCACGCCGTGGCGCAGGGCGCTGACCAACTCGCGGACCCGGACCGTCGGATCGGCATCGGTGTCGCCGGCCTGGCTCTTTCTGGGCTGGCAGTGCGTGAGCGGAGCATCGGTCGACGCGAGGCCGCCGTCTTCCGAGCGGTGAATGGGCTGCCTGACGAGTTATTCGTGCCCGCCTGGGTGGTCATGCAAGCCGGTACCTTGGCCGCCGGTCCCGTCGCGGGAGCCGTGGCGTGGGCCTGCGGACGGCCCCGATTGGCCGGTGAGCTAGCCCTGGGCGGTGTGGGCAGCTGGGCGCTGTCCAAGCCATCAAGCGGGTCTATCGCCGGCCCCGCCCGAGCTCGCTCATCGAGAGCGTACGAACCCGCGGGCGGGAAGCGTCCGGGTTGGGGTACGTCTCCGGACACGCGGGTGTCGGTCGCCCTCGGGGTCGCCGCGTTCGGCGAGCTCAGCCGAGCTGGCCGAATCGCCATATTGGTAGCGGTTCGACGGTCGGCCTGTGCCGCATCTACGTCGGCGCACACCTGCCGCTCGACGTCGTCGGCGGAGCGGCGATGGGCCTGGCCATCGAGGCCTTCGTCACCCGCATACTCCGCTAATCAGCCCGTGCGTGCAGCGTGCCTTCCCGATCGGCTTTGCTGCGCTGTGGGACGTCCGTCTGGATGTGGTCGCGGTGGCCGGCGAGCATGAGTAACAGGCTTGGCGAAACGTAGCCACGACCTTCTGGTACCTGATCGACCGGTTTCTCGAAGCCGTCAGCAATGCATACCGGCACGCAACCGCCGAGCTGGTAGGGCGCAGCGGCACCGCCGCGTCGCCCTCCTGAATGCCGTGTTCACTGGCGGCGTTGTCACCGACAACACGCGGTGGGACACCACCCAGCTCCTCGATCTCCCGCATGACGGGACGTTCGCTGTCGTCGTCGCCGAGACCAGTGATCCCACGGGTAGCGCGGACGCTCTGGATGCCGAGTCGCGCGCATGGCTGCTCGCCCTGCGCAGCACGGGCTCGACCAAGGAGGCCGCTCGCGACCGGCTTTACGCCCTGTTGCTGCGGATCGCGCGTAGCGAGGTGCACCGCCGCGGCGGCGGCCCGTTCCGGATTACCGGCCCCGAGCTAGACGATCTCGCGCACCACGCGGCCGCCGACGCCTTGCTGGCGATCGAGGCCAAGCTCCACCAGTTCCGCGGTGAGAGCCGCTTCACCACCTGGGCGTACAAGTTCGTGATGTTCGAAGTGTCGACCACGCTGGGTCGCCATTTCTGGCGTCGACCGCACGCGTCGATGGACGCCGAGGAGTGGGACCGGCTACCGGACCGGTTCGGCCTCGATCCCGCGCGCGAGTCGGAGTGGCGCGACCTGCTGGCCGCCATGCGCCGGGCGGTGGACGAGGTGTTGACGAATCGGCAGCGCCAGATTTTCGTCGCGATCGTCCTCAACGCTGTGCCCCTGGATGCCCTGGTTGAGGAGCTCGGCACGAGCCGCAACGCGATCTACAAGATGCTGTTCGACGCCCGAGGTAAGCTTCGGGCCGCGCTGGTCGCTAACGGGTACGCGGACGTTGAAGGATCGAGGCGCACGTGAGCGACTGGGCGGAACTGGACCGGTTCCTGCAGGCCGATCCCCGCGACGTGGGGTGTGATCGAGCGATGGAGCTGCTTCACGTCTACGTCGAGATGGTGACGGCCGACGCAGCTGCTGCGGACCGCTATCCGGGGATCGCTGCCCATCTGAAGGCCTGTGGTCCGTGCTCCGAAGACTTCGCCGGGCTGCTGGCCGCGGTCGCCGAAGACGCATCCTGATCCGCTGAGAGGCAAGACGCCGCTCGAACGGATCTGGCTCGAGACTTTCCCGTGGAACCGACGTAAGACCTTGACCCCGTGGAGTGCTAACAGGGGGTAGGCACAGCGCCGGCCTTCTGCCGCCGACGACTCTGAAACCCCCCACCCGAAGGGACCCACGCCCATGTCCAAACGCAAGCGCGTACGACGTACCGCCCGACAGCTCAGCACGGTCGCTGTCGGCCTCGCCACCTCGGCGGGACTGGCAGTGACCATCGCCGCCGCCGCCTCCGCCGCGCCAGGCGATGTCTCATCGGTTGTGGGCCACGTTTACGTCGATGACAACACTGCGGGTGCGAACACCATCGGGGTGTTCGACCGGCATGCCGACGGAACGTTGACGCCCGATCCCGACTCGCCGGTCGCCGCGGGTGGCGCGGGAACCGGCAAGGGGCTTGCCTCGCAGGGCGCCATCCAGCTCTCCCCCGACGGTGGCTGGCTGATCGCCGTGGACGCCGGCAGCGACCAGCTGTCGGTTCTGCAGGTGAACCGCGACGGCTCGCTGTCGCCCGGCACGGTGGTGTCCTCCGGCGGAGCCACACCGGTCAGCATCACCATCAACGGCGACCTCGTGTATGTCGCCAACGCGGGCCCCGCCGACAGCAACTACACCGGATTCCGGTTCCACAACGGTCGGCTGATCCCGATCCCGCACTCGACCGTCCCGCTCGCCAGTGCCGCCCAGCCGGGTGACGTGCTGTTCAACAACTCCGCAACCAAGCTAGTAGGCACCGAGATCGGGACCTCGGTTATCGACAGCTTCACCGTGCGCCCCAACGGCCAGCTCAGTGAAGCATCTGGGTCGCCGTTCGCCGCGCAGGGCCTCGGGCCGTTCGGCAGCGAGTTCCGGCCGACCAACCCCGACCAGCTGTTCGTGTCCAACGCGCACAACGTCGGGCCGCTCACCGGCACCGTCTCGGCGTTCTCCGACTCCGCGAGCGGAGTCCTCACGTCGATCGGCTCGTCGCCGTTCGCCGACCAGCAGACGGCGCCGTGCTGGGTGGAGATCACGAACGACGGTGCGTTCCTGTTCACCGTGAACACTGCATCCGGCGAGATCTCGAGCTACTCCATCGCGCCAGACGGCGCGTTGACCCTGATCGGGTCAACGCCGGTCGGCGACACCGGGGGCCTCGGTGCGGTCGACGCCCGGCTCAGCCCCGACGGTCGCTACCTCTACGTCGACGAAAGCCGGATCGGCAGCGTCGGCACCTTCGCTGTGAAAGGCGGGCAGCTCACCGAGCTGACGAACTCACCGACCGCCCTTCCTGCGGGCGCCACGCCCGCTGGCATCTCGGTCAACTAGCAGTTCCCCCGGGGCGATGGTCGGAGCCGAGCAGGCACACTCGGCCACGGACCATCGTCGCCGGCGGCGGGTGTCCCACCGGCTGGGGACACCCGCCGCCCCTCGGCTTCTCACTCCCACCAACACGCCGGAGACACCATGCTCACCGTTGGCCTACTCGCCCAACTCACCGCTAAAGACGGTCGCGAAGACGACCTCGAAGATCTACTCCGGAGCGCGCGCGAACTGGCGGCCGCCGAGGAGCAAACCGTCGCGTGGTTCGCCGTCCGGATAGATCGGACACACTTCGCCACCTTCGACGCCTTCCGCGACGACGCCGGTCCCGACGCGCACCTGGGCGGTCCGATCGCATCTGCACTCATGGACAACGCGGACAGGCTGCTCGCGGAAGCACCAACGATCAGCAAAGTCGACCTGCTCGCCTACCTCGAGGATTGACCGGTCGCCCGGTCGCTGCACCGAATCCCGTTACCCGGAAGGCAGCCGGCGGCGGCGTTCGTGCCAGGCGATGCTGGTGACGACGACGTTAGCGTCACCGAGAAGGCGCGCCGTGAGCCGCGGGGCCGCTCGGCCGGTGAAACAGCATCCAGGTCGGCGAACAGGTCCAACTGCCCCCCGGCGCTGCTCCCACCAGCCGGCTGCGACATATTCGGGAATCATCACCGTGACGACGTCGCGGGGCCCCCGGTCCGGCAGCGCCCGGATGTAGCCGATGACGGGACGGCTCAGCTCACGGTAGGGCGAGTCGACGATCACGAGGGGGACGTTGATCTCGGGCCGGTCCCACTCGCGGTTGAGCACTGCCGTCGCGTCGTTGTGTGTCGCGCAGTTCGACGCGTGCCTGCCGCAGATGAGAAACGCCGCCCGTGCGGTCGCGTGACCATACACGCGACTAGGACGTTTTCCGGCACGATGGAACCGCCATGACGCGCGATGGCACATCCGAGAGCTTCCATGGGCGGACGGTTTCGGGCGTTACGCACAGGCAGACGACACGGTGTGGGTACACGGCGTTACCTCGAAAGTCCCAATCGTGATCTTCGACCCTGCCCGGGCCGCATGGGCACCACGCCGCAGCCGAAACAGACCGTCGCCAGCCATGACAACCAACAGCTGAGGCCCCGGAAACCAACGGGTCCAACCTGAGTCAGCTCAACCAATGCGGTCTGGAAAACATGGACACGATAGGGGTCACTGGGGTTCAATCCCAGTATCGCCCACCATTACAGGTCCCCGTAATTGCTGGGTTTCCTTCTGGTAGCTAGAGGCGCGCTGCCAGATACGTGCCAAAGAGCGGCCCGGCCGCGTGCGGACACACAACGACCGGGCCTTGACCGGAAGTGGAGTCCGGCCCATGAACACCCAATCACCCAACACTGCCGCGGGCGAGCACTTCGCCGACGCTGAACGGATCCTGGCCGCGCTGCCGCTCGTCAAGCGGCGCGCCGAGCCGGACCGCCACATCCAGATCGCGCTCGTCCACGCCACCCTCGCGGTCGCCGCGGGCCTGCCTCGCGAATGGCAGAACCGCGAGGAGCCACCCGATCAGCCTAGACAAGAGCGACATGAGAGACGCCCCGCCGGCTGGGATTTCGGCGGGGCGTTTCTCGTCGACGCTGACGTTTGGTCGGCCCCCCGTGACCGGCTCCGTTGCCGAGAACCGGGCCGCGCCGGACAGTCTTGCCCAGCCCACAGACGCCGCGCAAGCCCGGGGTCGTTCCGCTCGCAACGAAGCTAGACGTACCCACCGCAAATAGCGGTAGGTGTCGCCATTGGGCTGTCGGGTGGCGACTCGGGCGGGTGGCGTCTCGGGCCGCTTGGCCGAGGAGGAAGTCGCGCCGAGCCCGCTCTGCGGAAGCGTCTCGCACGCACAGGCGGGGCGCTTCCGTTCACGTCGGTGACGCCGAACCATCCCCCAGCGCTATATAGGTGAGCCATTCGGGGGCCTGCCCGCGGCGCGGCCATCTCCTCCCGCCCGCCGCGGGCGGGGCTCAATGGGCGGGGCGCCCTGCGGCGGCGTTTGAGGAACGCATCATGGGGGGCGGGGGCAGGGTGGGGACACGCGAGGAGATGATCCGGCGGCGCGGGACGCCTGGCGGGACGCCAAGCGGGCCTACGACGACGAAGCCGCCCCGTATGTCGGGGTAGCTTGGCTGCCCACAGTCCCCGCACTTGGCCCGGTGGAAGGGCTGTCCCGCGAGGGATACGACAAACTGGCGCGGCTGCGTGAGGCCGAGCAGGAAGCGGCTGCGGCGTTCTGCGCGGTTCTCGTCGAGAACTACAAGGGGGCTGGTGGCTCCCACCGAAGGTCGGCCGGGTGAGCGCCATCCCCCTAAGCCCTCCCCGGACGGCTTCACGTTGTTATGCCCCGCTGTCATGCTCGGATCGTGGACCCGAAACACGGGCCGCCGCAGGACTGCGACCGCTGCCCAGAGCTGCACGAGGTAGGCCGGTGCCAGCTCGTCCGCGGCCATGAAGGCCAGCACGTCATTCGCTACGGATCAGCGACCATCGGATGGCCCGACGGCGAACAGCGCCCGACGCAGTGGCTGCCGTGGGCGCCCACGTTTCCGAGGGACGAGCGCTAGACGGCCAAGCGGCGACCCGCACGATCCGATCCGCCAGGACGACGAGGAGCCGCCCGAGCAGACGTAGACGAAGCACCGACAGACGAGAAGCGCCCCGCCAAGGGAGGGATTCGGCGGGGCGGCCTTCACAGCAACGCCGCAAACCATCTTCCCCCGCAGGATGGTCAACGACGTTGCTCTGTCAACTACTACATGAGGAAACTGTGTCCGGAGACCGTAAACGGTTGCACTACGATCCGAGCGCCAGGGCGCGCGTGCCGGCGAAGGGACAGTGGCCGTCGATCAGAATTGAATGGCAAAGTGCCCCGTCCGCTTTGGGCGGGGCACTTTCGGTTCCGGCGGCCTCCCGCGTGGGAGGGGAGCGCAGGGGGCCGACCCGGAAACGTTAGCCGAGATTTAGCTGCCCTAGATAGACATTCACGTCATCGTCACGCGCGCATCTTGAAACGCTTGGTGTGTTCACCGGAAGTAACCCGGCAAATGGACCGGCCGAGCGGTCCCGCCCTCGATGACACCACCCGGCCGGGTACCGGGTGCTGTACCCCTGGCGCACCATGCCTAATCGGGATCGCGAACATTGGCATCTTTTTCATGGGTCGTTCGGCGCAGGTTAAGAGCTTGCGATCAGCTTGCGATCGGTGGGATTCACATGCGACAGTCGAACATGCGTTCGAGAGTCAGACCGGACGGTTCGGTCGAGGAAGTCCCGCCCGAACGCTGCCCAGCCGGCCACCCGCTGCTCCCGCACGGCACCCTCGTCGGCTGGTCGCCGTGCGACTGCACGCCCGGCGTGCATGGGCACCGCACCTACACCTGTCGTTACCCCGTCGACGGTCGCGAGTGCGGACGGGTGCTCAGCTTCCCGCCCTGCCGGGATCCGAGCGCCGGGCCGATGTCATGGGACTAGGTCAACCCGAAGCGGGCGACGCTGGGTGTGAAGACCCTGCCGGCGGGTGAAGACCCTCAGGCAACTTGGTGTCCTCGTCGACAATTGAGCCGTCGAGTTGGGATTGCATGAGGTTGCGGGACTCGTGCCTTGATCTTGATCGGCAGCTGTGTCAGAACGATTCATATCCCGGATCGATCGCGGCGGTCTTGCACGTCGTGGCAGCTCCGAACGAGACTGCTTCCGCGCACCTCGCAGTTGGCTCCGCGCTGCAAGCGGCGCCGCGACAAACCTGGCGCCGCACGATCAGGGTGATCGCCGAATTGGCGTTTCGCGTGTCCTGCGATCCGGATGTCTCAGCCGCGCTGATATGTGCGGTTCCGGGTTGTCGGATGCGCGTATGACAATGCGTCGGAAGGGTGTCGGAGAGTGACAGCGACCTCGACGGTCCAGGCCGCCTTTCTCGAGTGTCACGGCGCAGGGTCGTGGTGCTCGAGGCGGGCGCTGGGCGCCGCCGTTTGGTGCCAGCCACTTGTGACCGCGCAGCTGCAGGTCCCGGTATCTGCAGTAGGTGATCTACACGATTGGTGGAAGTCCGAAGCGGGTGAGCTCGGCGGTCAGGAACGCGACGATCTCCCCGACGCGTCCGTCCCGGATGGTGAGGACGTCGAGGCCGCCGGGTACGAACTGCTGAGTGTCGTCGTGCCACAGGTAGGTGCCGAACGCGAGTTGGCCGTTCGCCGTCGTCGGCAGGAACCGCCAGCGTGACTGCAGCGGGCCACCGACCAGGAAGGCGCGGATCTCCTCCGTTCCCCGGTACCACTCGGGCAGCGGCGGCATCGAGTAGCGGGCGTCCTCGGCGAGCATCGCGACGATCGCGTCGACATCGCCCGCCTCCCAGGCATCGGCCCAGCGCGCGATGATCGCGGCGGTCGCTTCGTGGCCGAGGTCTCGCAGCACGGTCTGTTGGGTCGGTGCGGTCGAGTCGATCACCTTTCGGGCACGTTGCACAGCGCTGTTGACGGAGGCGGTCGAGGTGTCGAGCAGGTCGGCGGTCTCGGCAGCCGAGAAGCCGAGCACCTCCCGCAGGATCAGCGCAGCCCGCTGGAGCGCGGACAAGTGCTGCAACGCCGCCACGAACGCAAGCTCGACACTCTCTCGGGCGAGGTATCGCGTCTCGGGCGAGGTGTCGGGGTAGGGCTCGAGCCAGCGGAACTCGGTGGCGGGCGTTCCGGGCGCGAGATCGAAGGGCAGCTCCCGGCGACCGCGCCGCTCGATCGCGGTGAGGCATCGGTTTGTCGCGATCTTGTAGAGCCACGCGCGGACGAAGCCGCGGTCATCGAGGCTGCCGACCGTGCGCCAGGCCCGTATCAGGCTGTCCTGCACCACGTCCTCCGCGTCGTGCAACGAGCCGAGCATCCGGTAGCAGTGCGCCTGCAGCTCGCCGCGGTACGGTCCGACCAGCTCCTCGAAGGCACCGGCGTCCCCGGAACGCGCAGCGTCGAGCAGAGCGGCGGGCACGGTCACCGGCCCATCATGGCGCGCGGCGATGAATTCACGCGACGCCCGGGGTTCCACCCTCAAGCACCGCATCGAGGAGGAACGATGACCGACGAACAGCAGATCCGCGACCTGATCGAGGTCTGGGCCACCGCGGTCCACGCCGGCGACCTGCCCGCCGTGCTCGCCAACCACGCACCCGACATCGTCATGTTCGACGTGCCGCCGCCCGAGCAGGGCGTCCGCGGCATCGACGCCTACCGCGATACCTGGCCAGGCTTCTTTAGATGGCAGTCCTCCGGCGCGGTGTTCGAGATCGAATCGCTGGACGTCACGGCCGGCGCGGAGGTCGCATTCGCCTTCGCGCTACTTCGCTGCGGCACGCCCGCCGACTTCGAGCGAGACCCCGAACAGCGGCTGCGGCTCACCATCGGCCTGAGCAAGGTGGACGACCGGTGGGCGGTCACCCACGAACACCACTCGTTCGCAGACAAGACCGGGTAGGCCCAAAACACAACGTCCCGCGCAGGACGCCCCCACCACCGGTCCTTCATCGGCGGATCAGCACGTTGCCAGGACGCGGCCTCGTGCTGTCTGCGTGCTGCTCGTCGCGGTCATCAGCGGTCACCAGGGGCGCGAGCGGGCCAGAAACATCGGCACACTGCACATTCGTGTCGCTTTCCCAAACTGACAGTGCGGGTTCGATTCCGGTCACCCGCTCCACACAGATTCCCCTTGTGGCGTCGGCGAATCGTCTGCCAACCGTCGTAGCAGCGATCACGTGACCTCTTCCGTGTGCCCGCTGCGTGCCCGGTCGACCGTGGGGTTTGACCGTGGTCGCCGCTACGGTGCGGTCATGGCCATCGCGCAGTTCAAAGACCTCGTCCTGGACGCCACCGATGCGACCCGGCTGGGTGCGTTCTGGGCGCAGGTGCTGGATCGGAAGTGGCAGGTCCAGGACAGCGGCGACGGTTGGCTGTCCGGAGCTACGCCGCAGCACACCATCTGGATCAACCAGGTACCCGAACCCGTGACGGTCAAGAACCGGGTGCACTTCGACATCTACGCCACCAGCCTGGCCGAGCTCGAACGACTGGGCGCGACGATCGTCGCGCCCCACGAACGGTGGACCGTGATGGCCGACCCGGAGGGCACCCAGTTCTGCGCCTTCCTGCGCGACGAGCTGCCGGCCGACCGGATGCACGGGCTGGTCGTCGACTGCGCCGACCCGGCCGCGATCGCGACTTGGTGGGCCGGCGTCTACGACGCGCCGGTCGAGGTCAACCCCAGGGGCTGGGCCACTGTCGAGAAGATCGCCGGCATGCCAATCCTGACCATGGACTTCAACAAGGTGCCCGAGCCGAAGACGGTCAAGAACCGCATCCATTGGGACGTCAACGTCGCCGACCTGAAGCCGCTGCTCGACGTCGGCGCCACTGTGCTGCGGGCCAAGGACGACCAGATCGGCTGGTACGTGCTGGCCGACCCCGAGGGCAACGAATTCTGCGCATTCGACGACTAGGCCGGCTCAGATAGCTGCGAACCTGACAGCAACGCCTCCGGGTCTTTGATCACGAGCGCCGCATAGCGCCGGTACAGCTTCTTGTGTTCGGTCATCGGCTGCCCTTACTGCCGAGTGGGAAGGCGTCCTGCTGTGTCTACGGACATTGCTGCCCTTCCGTCAGCACGGAGTGGGATCTGGAAGATGTGCATCCCGCACAGATCGACGCATCTGGAACGTCAGTTCCTTGATCATGTGCCGTGGATTGCCGAACAGAACGACGGCTCGGCGCGCGTCCGCGTTAGCTCATCGCGCAGCGTCGGGCCACCCTGATGTGGGCAGGCCGGGGACGAGACGGACAGCAGTGCCTCGCCGGCACGACGAAGCTTTGATCAGAACTGCAGCAGCTCGCGGACCTCAACGTAGCCGTAGGTTGGCAACTTGTTCGCCCACTCGAGGGCGGCGTCCATGTTGGGGAGATCCATGATGTAGAAGGCCTGAATCTGCCGGTCGCCTTCGGCGAACGGTCGGCGTTCCACCGCCCGGTCGAGCGCGTGCCCAGCTATCGCGGTCTGCACGAGGCGAGCATCGGTCGAGGCGGGGGCGAGTGCTCCGTTGACCACGAACGCGCCGTTGGCCTTCACCCGCTCGTCGAAATCAAGCCAGGCCCGGAGGTCGGACTCGTTGCCGCTCGTAGCATCTGCGTCAGCCCACATCAGCATCAGATAGCGCATGCTCGGACGGTAAATCGAGGGTCGGACATCGGTCCGGATTGACCCGGCCGGCGCTGCTCGAGCCGTGCCCCGACCGATGCATGGGTTCCCGCCCCGTCCGGCGGAGACCCGGCGGATAGCAACAGCAGTGCCGCGCAGGTCGCTGCGCCCGACCGACCTGGGTACCGGTCGAGCGGATCTTGACGGGCCGCATGAGCTCTCGTCGTGGCCGCTGACCATGATCGCGGGAGCTGCACTGCCGCGAACGTCGATTTGCTGCGACGTTCGTGGTGCCGACCGTGACAGCCGCGGTCGACCCGGTCGTCCACCTCGCCTCGGCGCAACGGCGGGTGCGTGGGATCGTGGTCGTGCCGGGCCGCATCGAGGCAGACGTGATCGAGACCACGAACCGTGAGCTGCCTAACACAAGACCGATCCGCGGTGGCCCAGGTCCAAGCCAGGGTAGGGCGTGAGTGGCGTTTGGCCTAGGGGTGCCCTGGCCGACTTGCCCGACCGCTACCACTTAGGCCCGATGTTGATCATTTGACCCTGGGATCTGGCGGCGGGGTATTTCACGCCGCTCCGAGCATGACAACCGACCGCATGTCGCGAGGCGCCGTAACTTTGGGTTAAGGAGGTCACGCCGCCGCTCGCTCCAAGGCGGCGAGCAAGGTCTCGATGTCGTACGAGTCGTCGTGCCTCACACCGTCGATATAGAAGGTCGGAGTGCCGTTCACGCCGCTCCGCACGCCGCTCATGAAGTCCTCATGGACGCGCGCGGCGTGGACGTGCTCGGCCAGCTGATTGCCGAACGACTCGACGTCGAGCCCGAGCTGCTCGGCGTAGCCGCTGAGGTCCTGCCCGCCCAGATGCCTCTGGTTCTCGTAGAGAAGGTCGTGCATCTCCCAAAACCTGCCTTGGCTCGCTGCGGCCTCGGCGGCCTCCGCGGCCTGTTCGGCGTGCGGGTGCGAGGTCGTGATCGGGAAGTTGCGAAACACGAACCGCAGCCTCGCACCCATCCGCGACTGCACCTCCTTGATGATCGGATACGCAGCACCGCAATACGGACACTCGTAGTCGCCGTACTCGACGAGTGTCACCGCTGCGTCCGCCGTTCCTTGGATGTGGTCCCGGTTCTCGGTGACTGGGACGGTGAGTACGGCATCCCATTGGCTTGTGCTCATCAGCCGCCCTCGGTCCCCAGGCTTTCGAGAGCGTGGAGGATCCCATCGGCGCCCGGGTTCACACCCACAGGAGAGACGTAGCTCCACCGCACGATGCCGGCGGTATCGATCACGTACAAGGCCCGCTCGCTCGTGCCCTCTTCGGCCCGATAGACGTGATAGGACCGAGCCGCCTCACCCTTGGGCTCGAAGTCGGCGAGCAGGGGGAAACGCAGGTTCCGATCCTTCGCGAAGGCCAGATGGCACCAAACCCCGTCGACCGAGATGCCCAAGAGTTCTGCGTTGAACTTCTGGAACTCGGGGAGCAACTCCTGATAAAGGGCCATCTGATCCGAACAAACCGGGCTCCAGTCCGCCGGATAGAAGGCAAGGATCACGGGCTGACCCCGAAACTCGGCGAGCGACACTGTCCGGTCGGGCGTCCAGGGAAGCTCGAACTCAGGTGCCTTGGTCCCGGGCGCTAGCGGCGCTGCAAGATCGTCGACGGTCGTGTTCGTCATCTCGAAGGAACTCCTCCGGAGCGGCACGGGCTACGACTTAGTGCGCAGGGGGGTCACTGGAACCGCGAGCGACAGCGCGAACTGGTGGCACGATTTCGACCCTACGCGCCACCTCGGCGCACCGCCGCGGGCGCCAGGCGGTGTCCTCGCCGCCGCCGGATGGGTGTCGCCGGCTTCGACGCCCGTGAGCTGGTCGCAACTGACCGCCCGCTCTAGCGTCCGTTTGTGTCGAGGTGATGGCCCCGCTTCTCGCTGTTGTTGGGATACCTCGATGACGGCGCGAATTCAGCTTGAAATGCCGTGATGCTTTGTTAGCAGTTGTCGCGCGACCCGCACGTCGCCGCGTTGAGCCTCCGGCCGTTCGGGCTGGTCGGCGCTACACGCTCTTGAACAGAGAGTTCTTCGTCGACGAGGCCGGCACGATCTCCAGCCGCTGCAGTTCAGCACCGACACCGGTGACATCCCCGTCTGCCTGGTCGAGCATTTGCAGGCCTACCTCGACAGCACGCCAATCAGCTGACGGGTCGAAGAACCCCAGGACGTCAACGACCGCAGCCACCCACTGTTTGGCGCCGCGCTTGTCACGTCGCAGCTGGGTGTAGTAGCTCTCCATAGCGTCGCTCACCGACTTCTTGCGCTGGCCCCACTTCTCGCCTTTCCGGGCCGCATCACAGGCCAGTCGCCACAGCTGCGCAACGTTGACGTGCCGATCCAGCACAGGTTCCCCCACGCGGGGCAGGGTAGCGCTCAAGGACCGGTCATGGCGGCTCGGTTTGCCTTCGGCGATCGCTCTCCGGGGGCATGTCACGGCGTTGGTGAGCTCATTGCCAAGTCACGAGTAGCCAAGGCTCTCGCCATTGGTTCGCCTTGTTGAGGGCACGGTGCACACCAGCAAGCGCACTCCTACGGGCCTGCCAAGATAGCGAACACACGTTCGAGAGCGGACCGCTCTACTGGGCATCGGTTAGCTGTTTCGCAGACGGTGCAGGGCGATGGGAGTTGGATCTCTCGCCTGACCTGCAGGCCTACGTGTGCGGCCGGTGTCGTTCGTCGAGGTGATCCGGCAGCAACTGCTGGCGATCCGCCACGAACTTTCGGTCCCGAGCTCGTGCCCTGACACGGCGACCGCCCAACGCGGCATCTGTACGGGCGCGGCAGCGATTCGGTTCCCTCGGGTGGCTGTGAGCTTTCCCGCACGGTCCGGATGGGCGCCGCGCCGCTTAGTCGACGTACTACAGGTGCGAGCCGCGTACCAGACGTCGGCTGCAGATCCGGAAGGACCACCATGAGTAGCACCACGAAACGCCGCCTGGCGCTCGGCCTCGGCGCCGCCCTCGCCGCCGGGGTCGCGTTAGGAACGCTCGCCATCAGCGCGGCTTCAGCCAACAGTGACGTGACAGCGCAGGCGGGGATCACTGTGCCGGGCGACTCCACCGCAGCACCCGCCACCCTGGTTGCGAGCCTGGAGGGCCGCAACGAGGTGACCCCCGGCGCTGCGCAAGCGCAGGCGCTGGAACTGGTCGGCATCCGGGGCAACACGCTCAGCTACTCGGTTTCGTGGCGCGGTCTCGGCACCCCGACCCAGGCGGACATCCACGCCGGGGGTCGAGGTGTGGACGGCCCCGTGGTCGTGCCGCTGTTCACCACGCCGCGCTCCGCGGATGGCTTCGCGTCCGGCACCGTCACGGTCAGCGACCCGACCGTGCTCGACGCGCTGCGCGCCAACCCGGGTGGCTTCTACACCGACCTGCATACCACCAAGTTCCCAGCTGGCGCGGCACGCGCCCAGTTCCACCAGCTCAACCACACGGTCGCCACCAGCGGCGTGGCCGCCCTGCAGGAGTCGGTCGTGCTGGGCAGCCAGATCTACGCCTGCACCCCACAAGGCGACGGCTCGTTCGCGTTCACCCAACACGACGTCAACGCGCACCTGACCGACGACATCCACCACACCTTCGTGCGACCACTCGCCGGCGTGCCACAGTGGCAAGCACCCGACGGCAGCGCGGTCACCGGCAAGCTGGTCACCAAGAACGCCAACGGCGACGGCAACATCGCCGAGCTGAACCTCGACGCCACCCAGATCGGCACCTCCACCGGACTGCTCGCCCACGCCGTCGAGGTGCTCCGCCTCAACACCGTCGGCGGCGTCGCCCCGACCGGCACCTGCGACCCGCAGGCCACCCCGATCGTCAACGTCCCCTACCAAGCCGACTACATCTTCATCAACGGCTAACACCCTCCACCCTGAACGTCACCGCACGGCGATCCGCCGATGCTGGTAACTGATCGATTCGATGGCCTCGACCCCTTTGAGCGAGACGGGGGTCGAGGCCATCGTCGTTCGCACCCGCAGCTGATGCTCGCGTTCGCCAGTCCCTCACCCGGCACCAGCCGACGCGGCCCCGCCCCGGTCAACCCCGCTGACCGCGGCCCGGCTGCTGCGGACCGAGCTGCTCCCGTTCACCGCGAGCGATTCCGGCATGACCGGGTGGCTCGCGCGGGTCTTCCCGTGGCCTCGGGGAAAGCGCCGCACGACCCGGGATGTGTGGCCGGTGGTGCAGACCGGCCGGCCGCCGGAGCAGCCGCGGCGCGAGCTCGAGGTGCTGTGACCGGGCACCGTGGAGATCTGCCGCCGTCTGGTGGATGGGGTTCGCCTTTCGGGCCCCCAGGGCGGCGGCGCTTTATACCTGCGGCGCTACCTGGGTGGGCTCGCCGCAGCTGGGAGGGCCGCGTATGTCCGCTCCGATCGACGCGGCCCTGCCAACATCTAGGCGACAGCAGCGCGAAGGCTAGAGAAGCTCAACCACGCCGATGCCGCCAATGCGCACCGTGACGCGCCGAGGGGGGCTGACGTCGCCGTGGACGTCGACATCTAGCAGCGTCTCGAGGTCAGTGGGCGGGTTTCCGACTTGCCTGTGCCGGATCTGGGCGATACGGCCGACGACAGTCTCGCCGTCGGATTCGATCCTTATCCTCAGGCCGAGATGGTCCGCGGCTGCGCGGCAAAGCATGTGCGGCTCGCCCACTTATGTCTCGTCCCTCGGAAACGAGCCCGCCCACGGCGGCCGGTCGGGTGGTTGAGCACCGATCGGCCAGGCCATCCGTCGGCCGGCACGCTGCAGAACATGCCGCCCGTCGTGACCGACAACTAGTTGGCAGCGGTCGCCCTGGCCGTCGACCTCCGCGCAGCGGTAGCGGTCCAGGATCGCGTCCCAGAACTCGCGATGGCGCTCCGGGTACGACATGACCTCATCGTCGCTCGCGGGTGTGACATCGTGGGAGACCGACCGGCGAGAGCGGGAGGGAGGGTATTTAACTCGAGCCGGCCGGCCCCGCCGCTAGGACATTCCGCTGCCCAACCAGTAAGCGCCGGCCAACCCGGAATCGTCACACCGAGAATCCGGCTCTATCGGGGCGGATCCCGGGCCGCTGTTCCCGTCGCCGGACGTCGACAGTACGGTTCTGAAATGCGCCGACGGGGTCGGTGCTGTTACCGCGCGGGAGCGAGGTCATGACGAAGCGAGTATGGGCGATCACGGGCCTCGCCGCTGGGATGTTCGCGTTAGTAGGTCTCACGACTGCGGTGGTCGTTTGGCGGCTCGGCTTTGGCGTCCGGCCACCCTCGACCCATGACACGATCGTCCGTGCCGCCATCACACGAAGCGTCGAAAACCAGTTCGCGTACAAGGACGTGTCCTGCTCACTCGTCGGGCACACGGCGGAGCGGCTAGCCAAATGCGCCGCCAACGGTCAGTCGATCGGGCTGTTTCTTCTTGAACCCGATGGCGTGGTGGACCGCTTAAGCCCACGGTGATGACTCGCCTAGCTGAGGTTGGGCCGGGCGTCAGGCGGCCTTGGAATGGTGGCTCAGCCTCAAATTGCTTAGCAGCAGCATCAGCTTGAGCCAGAGCGTCGGCCAGCGAAACGTTCACCGCGCCCGCAGCTACAACTTGCAAGCTTCCGCAGCCTGATCAGTCCGCCTGACCGCGACTAGCCCATCCCACACTGGCAGCCTCGGGGCTGGTCGATATCCAACCAGACGTAATCCCAATCCCTCGCGAAAAAGGTTTGCCCGTCTTCGAAATCGAAGCGCCACAGACCGGCAAACTTTGTGGTCTCTCGCACCGTGGCACTCGGGACCTTGATCACGTCTAGGTCTACGTAACAAATTGTTTCGAGTCGGTCCCCAAGCTCGACCATTGCCGGCGAGCGTGTAGTTACCCAGGTCCGCGGCCCCAACTCTTCTTGACGCTGGCGAGCGCATAAGTCACAGCCTCTCGCAGATGAGCTGCGACCAGGTCAGATCGCCTGCTCGTCCTGCGCACGCGGTCGCGATGTCGACGAACCTGAGACGCACGTGGTCATCATGCACCGTCAGAAGGCCGTGGCCTACAGGCGGGAAGTGGTTCCCGGTGGGAACCGATAGGGCTGGACCCGCCGCCGGCAGTCCCTCGTAGTGGCGGGTCCAGCGTTCCATTCTGCACTTGCGTGGCGTCGGCGGTGTCGGCCAGACTGTCGGGCGCGGCCCGGTTCTCGGCAACGGAGCCGGTCACGGGGGGCCGACCAAAACGTCAGCACGAACGGGAGATGCCCCGCCCTCTAGCCGGGGCGGGCGCCTCTCGTTCTTGCATCGCCTAGCTCAGCTGCCATCAGCAGCGAGGCCGTCTCGGCGAGCCGCAGACTCAACGTGCAGCCGCAGCGAGACCGCGAGCGAGCGGTCGACGGTGGCACGGAATGCCACCTCGGGCGGGGCGCTGTCGTTGTCCACAGCTGCCGACAGTCCCGACGCGCGGATGACGGCTCTTGTGGGCTTCGTGGCGTGGGGTCACACTGTGGGCGCGGCCCGGTGATGGGCTGCACATCGCAACCCGGGCCGGCCAACATCAGGGGCACCGAGAGACGCCCTACCTACCCTCCCGGTTGGGCGTTTCTTTTCTGCTGCTGGCCGAGGTCGGCCTGGCGATGGTCCGGCCGGTCAGCTCCGCCCCAGCTACCTGGGCGGGCCGCTCTAGGCCACCTGCGACTCCACGCGCAGAGGGCCAACAGAGGGCCCCGCCGAATCCCATTCGGCGGGGCCCTCTCGTGTCGTCTAAGCGTCGAACGTCAGGGTTGGGCTCGTTCCGCGTTCGTGGTCAAGCTCGCGGCGCCATCGACCTGCGCCGCGCGGTTGATCGAGAAGGCTCGCACCGCAACGAGCGCCTCATCGGCGGCCGGGCGGGGATCCGCGGCATCGGCGATGCCGGGTCCGTCGGGCGTGTTCAGCACGGCTTTCATGGCATGCCTGTTTGCTTTGTGTTGGGGGCGTGGCCTTG
>CAWDGB010000012.1:0-118804 GCA_963801715.1 uncultured Actinomycetota bacterium
TGGCGACCACGACGATGTTGTTGCTGCTGGTATCCCCCTGCTCGAAGGCGCACGTCACCAGCACGATGCGGTTTCTCACCGTGCTGTCGGAGGCCCAGGCCGGCAGCGCGCTCGCCGCCTTGGGCGATAACCCCGCCCGTTCGATCTGATACGTCAGCACGCCCGTCGAAAGCATGACCCGTACGACATCACCGACTCGCGCGTCCTTGAGCCGGGTGAACGGGCACTGGTGGTAGTGGCAGGCGTGGCCGTAGACGTACGCTGTGCCCGTGCTCTGCGCGGACGGGTAGGCAGACTGCCGCACCCATACTGCGGTGTTCCACTCCTCGGGCGTGTCGTGTGGCGGATCGACCGGTTGGTTGCTCGCGACGCTGATCGAGTCGACATTGGCTAAGATCGGCCCGGAACTCGTGGTGACGGCGAGGCGGAACGAAGTGCCTTGGGCCGGTAGCTCAATTTCCGGACCGAGCTGCACTCGCGACGCCGACGCCGACGGCGAGACCCCGGACCGAACGGAACTCGCTCCGGGGGTGCTGGCCGGGTGGGCGGAACGCGGTGTCGCCGACGCTGACGAAGCACCGGACGACGGCGGCAACAGTTCCAGCTCGCGGTCGCCAGCGACTC
Source organism: uncultured Actinomycetota bacterium (assembly GCA_963801715.1). Taxonomy (GTDB): domain Bacteria; phylum Actinomycetota; class Actinomycetes; order Mycobacteriales; family Jatrophihabitantaceae; genus CAVVJA01. The sequence goes on from CAWDGB010000012.1 coordinate 625, forward strand.
TGTTCGGGAAGGGCGATGGACGCCGCTAGGACAACTGCGGCGCCCATCACGCCTGCGAAGACAACCTTACGTATGGCTACCACGACGTCGCAGAACGCTACTAGCCAATGCCGCGGCAAAGCCGAGTAGCCCGACCCCGGACCCCAACATGATCGGCCTCATCGGGAAGCCACCGGGGGGCGGGTTGTCGCCGGTCTGGCCAGGTCCTGGTACGAACGGCGACGTGCTCGTGACGAGGGCCGCCGAACTGGACGACGACGCACTACTCGACGCCGAAGTTTCCGGAGCCGACGAGCTGCTCGGTGGCGCTGAGGAGCTGGTTTCCGGAGCCGACGAGCTGCTCGGTGGCGCTGAGGAGCTGGTTTCCGGAGCCGACGAGCTGCTGGGTGCGCTGAGGAGCTGGTTTCCGGAGCCGACGAGCTGCTCGGTGGCGCTGAGGAGCTGGTTTCCGGAGCCGACGAGCTGCTCGGTGGAACCGAGGAGCTGCTCGGCGTGCCGCACGGGCCATGGCTCAGGTTGAACTCGCCATCCCACTCGGCATAGATAGTGGCAGTCGCGTCCAGCACCGTGCTGTCGAGATTGAGGCTGGTCGCATAGTGCGCCGTCTTTCCGGTGAAATCGGTCCGGTCCACCTTGGCCTGTTCGCCGGTTCGCCCAGGTGACTTGGATGTACGCCGGGGCAACGCTCTCGTTGTCGATCTGGGTAATTACGAAGTGCCATTCGTTCGGGTGCTCGGCATCGCACGTCGGATCGACGAGCGACGACTGCTTCACCGAAATTTCCTGCGTGGCCGCAGCCGGGGCCGCTACGTCCTGCGCAGCAACCTGGCCGCTCGCCGGACCCGCAGCACCGAGAAGCACGAGTATGAAGCCGGCCAGGCCGAGCACCCCAGCGACGACCAGCCGGTCGACCCCGCGATGCTTACGAACCAGGTGCGCTCGATGCCGACCCCGAAAGGTCGGATCGATGCCGTGTTCGGACATGTGCGCGGCACTCCCATCTGGCATCACGGATCGCCCTGCGGCTGATCTCCGACCTGAATCCCCTACGACATAAGCGCCGATTTCTCCTATGCTCCAACAGCTTCATAGCTGGCAGTATCTCGTCGAGTCGACCACGCTCAGATAGTGACGTTTCTCCAACTCCTCGGCCTTATTGGTCACGGTGTGCTCCCGGAGGCCATGCCATCCCCGTGGTTTACGCAATGCGCGATGCTCACATCCCGAAGTGGGTGGAACTCGCCCTGGAACAGCTCCACACCGCGGCCCAGTTGCTGTCGTCTGTGACGAGCACAACCGCGCGGTGAAACTCCTCCAGCACAGCCAGCATCGGCCGGATCCACGGGATTGCATCGGCGACGATCCGGTCGCGGGCGCGTCGCGGGAAGCCTGGACTTCCTCGAGAAAGCTCTGTCCCGAGCAGGAAAGACCGCGACGGCGGGTGGTTGCCGAGCGTTCCTTCGTACACAGCTCCTCGATGCGCTCGAGGTCCGTTCGTACCGACAGCCGCGCGTCATGGCTGAGCGTGTGATCCTCGCCGATGGCGGACCTGCTCGAGCAGACTCCTCACGTGCGTCTTGATCCGGCTGCGCTCCCACATCGACTGGCACGGTCACATACATCGAGATCACCGGAAACTCGCCGGTCTCGACGTCACGGATCCGCCTGGATGGTCGCCGCGGTAATCATCATGCTCGCGCCTGTTCCTCACCGGCCGGACGTCCACCGGCCCGCCACCACACTGCATATTTCTTGGTGCAAGCCGAGGCTCACTTTTCCCGGCATTCCTGGTCAGGGCATCCCATTGTGACCCGCGCCCGTAGGAACCGTCGGCCACGCACGCCACCCATCCGCCTTGCGTGATAGCCCACCCGGTGCAGATGATGAACCGCCTGCCGTTGAAGACGAGATCCGGGTGGGCAAGGGCCGCCAGGAGCAACCATCGACACCAGCGAGGAACGCGCAGATGACGACACCGACGTCGACGCAACCAGCCGACCCCCTCGGCGCTGCTCCGAACCCGGGGCTACCTGGCGCTGCTGGTGCTCGCGGCGATCCTCGGCGTGCCGATTGCGGCCGCCGCCTACGCCTTCATATGTCGATGTCATCCAGGAGGAACTCTTTACCCCGCGCCGCGCGCTCGGGTTCGACGGTGAGCCGCTGTGTGGCCGCTGCTCCCCCTTGCCCTCGCCGGGTGCTGGTCTCGCGCTCGCGATCTGCTCAACCGCCAGGGAAGGGCGGCCATTCACCGGCGCGAGATTCAAGCCTCGAGGAGCCATTACCCGGGAGCATCTTCCTTGCCGCTCTGGCCACCCTGCTCCGCTGGGCGCCGTGCTCGGCCCGGACTGATCGCCCTAGGCGGCGGACGGCCGTCCTGGCCTGGCCTTGCACTTCTCCAAGCGGGACATGCCGGCCAGGACACTGTCGGCTCGGCCGGAAGCTTCGCCGCGATCGCCACGCTGTTCGGCTCGCCGCTGCCGCAGCCTTCCTGCTGATGGAGGCGGCCGGGTCTGGGCGGAGCCATGCTCGATATCGTCCGCTGCCCGGCCTACTGGCAGCCGGGATTGGCGCACGATCTTTGTCGGGCGACCGGGGTTCGGCGACTTCTCGCTCGCGATACCCAACCTGCCGCCGTACTCGCACCCAGACCTGGCCGAGTTCGGTGGGCGCTCGGCGCCGAGCGCGATACTCATTTGGGGGACGGTCATACACCGTCGCGTTGGTGCGGCTGCACGTCGACCTTGTCCCGCCCACCCCGGTAGCCGGGGCTGGCGGTCGCAGGGCTCGCGATCGCGTACGCGGCTGCCACCGGGAAGGACGATCGGGAGGTGTTTCTCGCTTCTTGCAGTCAGCCCTCCCAACCTTGGTCGACCAGGCCAGCAGTTACTCCTGCTTCGGCCGGCTGCCGACGCGGCTCGCGGGCTGGGGCTCGCCTATAGACCGTGTCGCTGAGCAGCTTCCGCGGCGGCCCGGTCTTTCCGGCCATGTTCCTCGGCGCGGCGGGCGGTGTCGCCATGTCCCACCTGCCTATACGGTGCCCGCGGTAGCCATGGGCATCGGCGCGATGAGCGTGACCATGCTCCGGCTTCCGCTCACGTCAGTGCTGCTGGCCACTCTGCTGCTGGGGTCCGACGGACTGGCCGCTGACACCGCTGGTGATCGTGGCGGTCGTCGTGGCCTACGTGGTTGCCGCGCGAATTGCCGCGACAAAACTCCGGCGGCCGAGTCCGCGCCGGCGCCCTCCGCCCCGGGAAAACGCGCCACGCGGACGCCGCGCGGCGAGTGGCACCGTACGGTGACCGCAGAGGCGTCTTCCGGATTCGCCCGGATCTTCTGAGGTTTTCGGTCAACTCCCCGGGCGCGCCAGCGGAGGGCCAGGCGGTGAGACCGCGGTCTGGCTGAGCAGCCGGCTCCGGCTTTGCGCAGCCCCGCTGGCTGCGGGCGGCCGAAAGTCGGTGACGCTGACCAGCAGGTCCAGCCTGGTAGACGATTACCAGCGGCAGGAACACGATCACGACCACGGTCATAGCCTTGAGCGAGTACGCCCCGGACGCCGTGTTCGTGCACGGTGAGGTTGTAGGCGGAGTTGGTGCTGGAGACCATCACATTCGGGGTACAGATCTACGAAGATCGCGCCGATCCACGCCGCGATGGTAATCGTGGTGGCGACGAAGGCGAACCCGTCGCGGTGCTCGTAGACGCGGGTGCAACGACGGCGAGTACCGCCGACAGTTCGATCACATTGAGGAAGAAGGTGTCGCTGGCGGTCACGTGGGTCCAGATGATGAAGGCGATGACCGCCGCGCCGGTGAACGGCGCCACCCGGCGCGCCAGAACCCCGGACCGTTCGTACAGTTCGCCGGTGTCTTCAAAGCAGAGGAACGTCGCACCGTGCAGCAGGCAGATGAAGACCAGGGTGATGCCGGTGAACAGGGCGTAGGGCTGCAGCAGGTCCCAGAACGAGCCGGTGTAATCCTGGCTGGAATTTATCGGCAATCCATGGAGCAGATCGCCGAGGGCCACGCCAATCAGCAGCGGGGCCAGCAAGCTACCGACGGTGAGAAGAACGTCCAGGTGCGCCGCCAGCGGCGGGAGTCCCGCTTGCCGCGGAATTCGAAGGCCACAATACCAGACCATCAACGCGGCGAGCAGCGCCACCATTGCCAGGTACATGCCGGAAAACATCGTGGCGTACCAGCCGGGAAACGCCGCGAACATGGCGGCCCCGGCCGCGACCAGCCAGACCTCGATCCGGCCCTGCTCCCACAGCGGCCCGATGGTGTCGATCCACCGCCCGGCGGCTGGGCTCGTCGGTGCCGACCGCCTGGTGCAGCATGCCAACGCCGAAGTCGAACCCCTCGAGGACGAAGGAACCGATCCACAAGATCGCGATGACGATGAACCAGAACGGGACGAGATTCATCTTGAGACCTCAGTACTGACGGCTGGTATTGGTGTGTCATGACCCGGCGGGAGCTGTTTGTGCGAGTATCGCAGCATCAAGATCAGGCTCCGTGCCCAGCGCACCGTACAGCAAGATGAATCCCACCAGGCTGATCCACAGCCACGTGGTGCTCAGACTCTTCGGCCATATCCCATCCTTCGTCAGCATGATCCCCTGTACTATCCACGGTGCCCTTCAGTCAGCAACCAGCCCGCCGTGTTTATCAAGAACGGCAGCACCGCGCCCCAAACTGCTACCCCACAGAAATACTCGGGATGTGGCGAGTTTCTTCCGCCGGACGGCCACAGCCCCCACAGCCCTATCAGACTAGGACCGCCAGGTAGGCCATCACCCGCATCGCCCAGTATCGGACGAACACGTTCGCACGTAATAGCCGGGCCGATCTGCTGGCTGTACTGGCGCTGACGGTTTAGCCCGACTACCTGGCCGTTCGAGTCGTGGCGCAGCAGCGACAGCAGGTGCGGAATCGCGATGATCTCGGTCGGGGTCTGGTTGTTGTCATCCACCCGGAAATACGAGACCAGTATGGCTGGGGCAGGTGTCGACCGCCTCCGCGGCGGCGATCTTCATCGGTGGTACTTCGCCTCGATCACCCCGAGCTCGTCGCCCACCAACATGGTGGAAGGATCGCTGGCACCAGGGCACGATGATCGCGAGCCGTGCCGCCCGGGGTAACACGTCACGGAAGTCGCCGCCGCGCTGCTGCTGCCAGGTGGCGACCGCCAGCATGACAACGGCTGTCCATGATGCGACAGGTACCTTGGCGTATCCCCATATGAACACCTGGTTGGTGAACAGGGCCCAGATGTCGTTCAGCGGCAGGTTTGCCGTTGACCATGGCGTAGCCCACCGGATGCTGCATCCCAGGAGTTGGCCGCCAGGATGAGCAGCGCCGACAGCGCGCCGCCAAAAGCGACCGCCCAGATCGTCGCCAGGTGCGCGGCGACAGCTTGTCCCAGCCGAAAAGCCAGAGCCCCAGGAAAACCGACTCAAGGAAGACGCCCGAGCCCCTCGATCGCCAGCGGTGCTCCGAATACATTGCCGACGAGCCGGGAGTACGCCCCCTCCGAACTCGAATTCCTGCACGAGGCCGGTCACCACGCTCCATCCGAAACGTCTATCACTAGCAACGTGCCGAGTACGAATGGTCTAGCCGAGGACTCGTCCTGCTTGCTGCGGTACCACGTCGTCTGCAGCAACGCGGTCAGGAAGGCCAATGCATGGTAATCGGACGAAGAAGAAATGATTGATCGAGGTGAACGCGAACTGAATCCGCGCTAGATCCTCATTCAAGGTTTACCCTCCGGGCAGTCGATCTCCTTCGGTCTGCACGGAGATCCTGCCGAGGCCGGTTGTGCGCTGAACCCGGCCCTATCCGGCATCGCCTTGGCCCGGTCCTCCCCGGTCGATAGCAATGCGAGATGGATCGATCCCACGCGAGGGAGGCGGTTTTCCCCTTCATCGTTCGCCCGCGCGGCCGACTACGCGCACCGCGGCCGATGGTCGCCATCGTGCCCTTGTCGAAGTACTTGCAGACGCTTGGTTTTCTTGCCTTCGACGAGCCTGGCGATGTTCTCGCCCGCGTGATGTCCGGACTCGAGCGCGACCGATCCGAGCTGGAGGCAGGATCGTGTCTGTCTTGGTGTCAGTGATCCAGGCGATATCCCCTACCGCCGAACACTTCCGGGTGGCCCGCAATGCTGAGATCCGGCCCCACGGGGATCCGGTTCCCCCGCTGCAACTCCAGGCCGAGCAACCGGACGACGGGGTTCGCCTGCAACCCCGCGCCCCACACGAGCGTATGGCTGGGATCACCCGTCTGGACTTCAACGTCACCTGGGGCGACCGACTCGACAACTTCGCCGACCTGCACCAACATTCCCGTCCCGCGAGCGCTTTCTTCGCGTACGCGCGAGGGCTCGGCTTGAACATGGTGAAGTCTGGGCCGGCCTCGACCAGCAGGATCTCGGCCTTCTCCTGGGGAATGTCCGGGTAGTCCTTCACGAAGAGAGCTCGGTAGTAGTCGGCGATGGCGGCGCCAGCGCTCTCCACCCCGGTCGGCCCGCCGACGATCACGGACATTCAGCGCGCCGTCCTCGATCAGGGACGGATCCTTATCTCGCAGCCTCCCAGCGCTCGAGCAACGGCTCCTTGAGACGTACCGCGTCCGCGAGCGTGTAGCGGGAAGGCGTGCTCGGCGGCGCCCACAACACCGAAATAGTTCACCTCAGCGCCGAGCGCCAGCACCAGGTAGTCATAAGTCAGCGGCGCCATCTCAGCGAACCGGCATCCAGATCCACCGACGTCACGTCAGTCGTACTGGATACGGGCGTTCGGCTGGTCGTCGAACAGGTCACGAAGCGGATGCCCTGACAGTGATCGGCGAGAGCAGGTCGGTGGCGACCTGGTACAGGAGCGGCTGGAACGTGTGATAGTTGTGGCCGTCGACGAGCACCACGTCGACATCCGCCTTGCGCAGCTTGCGCGGCGCCGATCCCGGCGAACCCTCCCCCGAGGATCAGCACGCGAGGACGTGATTCTGATTTCGGGCCGCTGTCTGCATCGGGTCGCGCTCATTGAAGTCCCCTGAAAATTTCGGGCGGGAATGAGCGCTCGCCCACCTTTGATGTCGAGACCGCTGAAGCTGGCCGCATCACCCGGGCCAATTTATACCGCCTGTGAAATTCCCTTCCGCCGGGTGAATGCGGCCCGTTAACTCGCGGATGGGACGTTTGTGCGTCACATTATCGACAGGTCAGGCTGCAAGGCCGTCTCACGCTGGCGCAGTTACCACAGAGTTTGCCCTTAACACAACCTCCAGGCGGGATGACGTCATTCGGCGATGGTTCGCGGGTACAAGACAAACTCGAGCGCTCCTCCGGTCATGGCCTGGCCAGCCGGCAGCGCTGCGCTGCCTCGGTCCGGGTGAGCGCGGCATGGGGATCGGCTCCCGCGAGGCTGGCCTTCTTCGCGTCGAACGCCCGCGTCCACAGCCCGGCCGCCCTGGCCGCGCCGATCTCGTGATCGGTGCAGGATTGCCCGGACGCTTCCTGGTAGGCGGTCAGGAAGTTTTCCGTCTGGGCAATGGAGGTGACCTCACCGGGCGTGCGATTAGTCGGACGGCATCAAGACCCAAAGAATTGGGTAGATCACAAGTTGGCTGCCCGGGATGATCATGAGTAGCAGAATGAACAGCAGCCGAGCGGGCCACGGGTCGATGCCGAGACGCCGGCCAAGCCGGCAATCACCCCTCCGAGTACGCGGCCCTCTCTCGGACGGGTAAGTCCCTGACGCCGGAATGTGTCGTGGATCTGGACTCCATAGTCGTCTTCCTCCATCGGCAAGTTGATACGACCAGCATCCGACTCCAACCTCACCACCGCATCGGAATCCGACCCGCCTCCACCGGCTTTGCCGCACCAGCTCAGGTCACCGGCGGCCGTTCGCGTGCAGACATGTGCTCGATCCGTCGCTCGACGCAGCGGTTGCCTCTGCCGTCCAGCTCCACATATGACCCAATGCTCAGCTGGAGACGATGTCGCAAGCCACAGAGGGGATCAGGATGCCCGACACTCACGCTGACCTGCCCGAAATGCGCGGCGTCGATGCGCAGCCTCGAACGCAATGGCGTGACGATCGAACAGTGTGTCCAATGCGGCGGAGTGTTCCTCGATCGTGGCGAACTCGACCACCTGATCGACGCCGAAACGACCCACTACCGGTCGCGATCGGCCTCGTCACGACCCGACTACGTAGGCCGCTCACCACGGCAGTGGCGGGTGGGGCAGCAGCCAAAACGCGGCGGATTCCTCAGCGAACTGTTCGGAATGATCGTCAGCGCGCAACGCTATGCGCGACCGCCGTGACTAGGCTAGTCACGGCGGTCGCGCATAGCGTTGCGCGCTGACGATCATTCGAACAGTTCGCTGAGGAATCCGCCGCGTTTGCGGCTGCTGCCCCACCCGCCACTGCCGTGGTGAGCGGCCTTGTCGTAGTCGGGTCGTGACGAGGCCGATCGCGACCGGTAGTGGGTCGTTTCGGCGTCGATCAGGTGGTCGAGTTCGCCACGATCGAGGAACACTCCGCGGCATTCGACACACTGTTCGATCGTCACGCCATTGCGTTCGTAGCTGCGCATCGACGCCGCGCATTTCGGGCAGGTCAGCGTGACGGTGTCGGGCATCCTGATCCCCTCTGTGGCTTGCGACATCGTCTCCAGCTGAGCATTGGGTCATATGTGGAGGCTGTGACGGCAGAGGCAACCGCTACGTCGAGCGACGGATCGAGCACATGTCTGCACGCGAACGGCCGCCGGTGACCCTGAGCTGGTGCGGCAAAGTCCAGGGTGGAGGCAGGTCGTTCCCCGATGCGGTGGTGAGGTTGGAGTCGGATGCTCGTCGTATCAACTTCATGCGATGGAGGAAGACGACTATGGAGTCCATCCACGACACATTCCGGCGTCAGGGACTTACCCGTCCGAGAGAGGGCCGCGTACTCAGGGGTGATTGCCGGGCTTGGCCGGCGTCTCGGCATTCACCCGTGGCCCGCTCGGCTGCTGTTCATTCTGCTACTCATGATCATCCCGGGCAGCCAACTTGTGATCTACCCAATTCTTTGGGTCTTGATGCCGTCCGACTAATCGCGCGCCCGGTGAGGTCGCCTCCATTGCCCAGACGGAAAACTTCCTGACCGCCTACCAGGAAGCGTCCGGGCAATCCTGCACCGATCACGAGATCGGCGCGGCCTGGGCGGCCGGGCTGTGGACGCGGGCGTTCGACGCGAAGAAGGCCAGCCTCGCGGGAGCCGATCCCCATGCCGCGCTCACCCGGACCGAGGCAGCGCAGCGCTGCCAGCTGGCCGGGCCAGACCGGAGGAGCGCTCGAGTTTGTCTTGTACCCGCGAACCATCGCCGAATGACGTCATCCCGCCTGGAGGTTGTGTTAAGGGCAAGCTCTGTGGTAACTGCGCCAGCGTGAGACGGCCTTGCCGGTTAGCCTGACCTGTCGATAATGTGACGCACAAACGTCCCATCAGCGAGTTAACGGGCCGCATTCACCCGGCGGAAGGAAACGAGCAGGCGGCTGAATTCACCCGGCTGGGGTGATGCGGCCAGCTTCAGCACTCTGGACGGTGAAACGTGTGGGCGAGCGCTCGTTGCCGCCCGAATGGCTGAGGGGGACTTCAATGAGCGCGACCGATGCAGAGCACGGCCCGAAATCAGAATCACGTCCTCGCGTGCTTATCCTCGGGGGAGGGTTCGCCGGGATCGGCGCCGCGCGCAAGCTGCGCAAGGCGGATGTCGACGTGGTGCTCGTCGACGGCCACGACTATCACACGTTCCAGCCGCTCCTGTAAGGTCGCCACCGACCTGCTCTCGCCGATCACTGTCGGGCATCCGCTTCGTGACCTGTTCGACGACCAGCCGAACGCCCGTATCCATACGACTGACGTGACGTCGGTGGATCTGGACAAGCACGAGGTCGGGTTCGCTGAGATGGCGCCGCTGACTTATGACTACCTGGTGCTGGCGCTCGGCGCTGAGGTGAACTATTTCGGTGTTGTGGGCGCCGCCGAGCACGCCTTCCCGCTCTACACGCTCGCGGACGCGGTACGTCTCAAGGAGGCACTTCTCGAGCGCTGGGAGGCTGCGGATAAGGATCCGTCCCTGATCGAGGACGGCGCGCTGAATGTCGTGATCGTCGGCGGCGGGCCGACCGGGGTGGAGAGCGCTGGCGCCATCGCCGAGCTCTACCGAGCGCTCTTCGTGAAGGACTACCCGGACATTCCCCAGGAGAAGGCCGAGATCCTGCTGGTCGAGGCCGGCCCGGAGATCTTCACCATGTTCAAGCCGAGCCTTCGCGCGTACGCGAAGAAAGCGCTCGCGGGACGGGATGTGCAGGTGCAGGTCGGCGAAGTTGTCGAGTCGGTCACGCCCACCCGGGTGACGTTGAAGTCCAGACGGGTGATCCCGGCCCATACGCTCGTGTGGGGCGCGGGGTTGCAGGCGAACCCCGTCGTCCGGTTGCTCGGCCTGGAGTTGCAGCGGGGCAAACCGTATTCCCGTGGGCCGGATCTCAGCATTGCGGGCCACCCGGAAGTGTTCGCGGTCGGGATATCGCCTGGATCACTGACACCAAGACAGACACGATCCTGCCTCAGCTCGGATCGGTCGCGCTCGAGTCCGGACATCACGCGGGCGAGAACATCGCCAGGCTCGTCGAAGGCAAGAAAACCGAGCCGTTCAAGTACTTCGACAAGGGCACGATGGCGACCATCGGCCGCGGTGCCGCAGTCATGCAGGGGCCGCACGGGCGAACGATGAAGGGGAAAACCGCCTCCCTCGCGTGGGGATCGATCCATCTCGCATTGCTATCGACCGGGGAGGACCGGGCCAAGGCGATGATCGACTGGAGCTGGGCCGGGTTCACGCACGACCGGCCTGGCAGGATCTCCGTGCAGACCGAAGAGAAATGACTGCCCGGAGGGTAAACCTTGAATGAGGATCTAGCGCGGATTCAGTTCGCGTTCACCTCGATCAATCATTTCTTCTTCGTCCCGATTACCATCGGACTGGCCTTCCTGACCGCGTTGCTGCAGACGACGTGGTACCGCAGCAAGCAGGACGAGTACCTGCGGCTGACCAGGTTCTTCGGCACGTTGCTAGTGATCAACGTTGCGATCGGCGTGGTGACCGGCCTCGTGCAGGAATTCGAGTTCGGGATGAACTGGGGGGCGTACTCCCGGCTCGTCGGCAATGTATTCGGAGCACCGCTGGCGATGGAGGGGCTCGGGGTGTTCTTCCTTGAGTCGGTTTTCCTGGGCTCTGGCTTTTCGGCTGGGACAAGCTGTCGCGGCGAGTGCACCTGGCGACGATCTGGGCGGTCGCTTTTGGCAGCGCGCTGTCGGCGCTGTTCATCCTGGCGGCCAACTCCTGGATGCAGCATCCGGTGGGCTACGCCATGGTCAACGGCAAACCTCAGCTGAACGACATCTGGGCCCTGTTCACCAACCCGGTGTTCATATGGGGATACGCCAAGGTCCTGTTCGCGTCGTGGACAACGGGCGCCGTTGTCATGCTGGCGGTCGCCGCCTGGCAGCTGCGGCACGGCGGCGACCGTGACGTGTTTACCCGGGCGGCGCGGCTCGCGATCATCGTCCTGGTGCCAGCGATCCTGTTCACCATGTTGGTGGGCGACGAGCTCGGGGTGATCGAGGCGAAGTACCAGCCGATGAAGATCGCCGCCGCGGAGGCGCAGTGGACCACCTGCCAGCCGTGCTCGTTCTCGCTGTTCCAGATCGGCGGCGGTAACAACGACCAGACCCCGACCGAGATCATCGCGATTCCGCACCTGCTGTCGCTGCTGGCCACAAACAGCTGGAACGGCCAGGTAGTCGGGCTAGACCCATTACAGGCCCAGTACAGCCAGCAGTACGGGCCCGGCTATTACGTGCCGAACGTGTTCATCCAATACTGGGCGATGCGGGTGATGGCCTACCTGGCGGTCCTGGTCCTGCTGATAGGGCTGTGGGGGCTGTGGCTGATCCGGCGGAAGAAACTCGCCACATCCCGAGTATTTCTGTGGGTGGCGGTTTGGGGCGCGGTGCTGCCGTTCTTGATAAACACGGCGGGCTGGTTGCTGACTGAAAGCGGTCGGCAGCCGTGGATAGTACAGGGGATCATGCTGACGAAGGATGGGATATCGCCGAACGTCAGCACCACGTGGCTGTGGATCAGCCTGGTGGGATTCATCTTGCTGTACGGCGCGCTGGGCACCGTGGACCTGATCTTGATGCTGCGATACTCGCGCAAACAGCTCCCGCCGCAACGCACCGAGGCGGAGATAGACACACCAATACCGGCCGTTCAGTACTGAGGTCTCAAGATGAATCTCGTCCCGTTCTGGTTCATCGTCATCGCGATCTTGTGGATCGGTTTCTTCGTCCTCGAGGGGTTCGACTTCGGCGTTGGCATGCTGCACCAGGCGGTCGGCACCGACGAGCCCAGCCGCCGGGCGGTGATCAACACCATCGGGCCGCTGTGGGACGGCAACGAGGTCTGGCTGGTCGTGGCCGGGGCCGCCATGTTCGCGGCGTTTCCGGGCTGGTACGCCACGATGTTTTCCGGCATGTACCTGGCAATGGTGGCGCTGCTCGCCGCGTTGATCGTCCGCGGTGTGGCCTTCGAATTCCGCGGCAAGCGGGACTCCCGCCGCTGGCGGCGCACCTGGGACGTTCTTCTCACCGTCGGTAGCTTGCTGGCCCCGCTGCTGATTGGCGTGGCCCTCGGCGATCTGCTCCATGGATTGCCGATAAATTCCAGCCAGGATTACACCGGCTCGTTCTGGGACCTGCTGCAGCCCTACGCCCTGTTCACCGGCATCACCCTGGTCTTCATCTGCCTGCTGCACGGTGCGACGTTCCTCTGCTTGAAGACCACCGGCGAACTGTACGAACGGTCCGGGGTTCTGGCGCGCCGGGTGGCGCCGTTCACCGGCGCGGCGGTCATCGCCTTCATCATCTGGACCCACGTGACCGCCAGCGACACCTTCTTCCTCAATGTGATCGAACTGCTGGCGGTACTCGCCGTCATTGCGGCCGTGTGGCTGGTCTACGAGCACCGCGACGGGTTCGCCTTCGTCGCCACCACGATTACCATCGCGGCGTCGATCGGCGCGATCTTCGTAGATCTGTACCCGAATGTGATGGTCTCCAGCACCAACTCCGCCTACAACCTCACCGTGCACAACACGGCGTCCGGGGCGTACTCGCTCAAGGCTATGACCGTGGTCGTGATCATCTTCCTGCCGCTGGTAATCGTCTACCAGGGCTGGACCTACTGGGTCTTCCGCAAGCGGGTCAGCGTCACCGACTTCCGGCCGCCCGCAGCCAGCGGGGCTGCGCCAGAGCCGGAGCCGGCTGCTCAGCCAGAGCCGGTCTCACCGCCTGGCCCTCCGCTGGCGCGCCCGGGGAGTTGACCGAAAACCTCAGAAGATCCCGGGCGAATCCGGAAGACGCCTGCGGTCACCGTACGGTGCCGCTCGCCGGCGCAGCGTCCGGCGTGGGCGCGGTTTCCGGGGCGGAGGGCGCCGGCGCGGACTCGGCCGCCGGAGTTTTGTCCGCTGGCGGTGCGATTCGCGCGGCAACCACGTAGGCCACGACGACCGCCACGATCACCAGCGGTGTCACGGCCAGTCCGTCGGACCCCAGCAGCAGAGTGGCCAGCAGCACTGACGTGAGCGGAAGCCGGAGCATGGTCACGCTCATCGCGCCGATGCCCATGGCTACCGCGGGCACGAGTGGAAGCCCGGGCAGGTGGGACATGGCGACACCGCCCGCCGCGCCGAGGAACATCGCCGGAAAGACCGGGCCGCCGCGGAAGCTGCTCAGCGACACGCTATAGGCGAGCCCCTTGCAGGCGAGCAGCATCAGCAGCGCCCCGACGGAGTAACTGCTGGCCTGGTCGACCAAGGTTGGGAGGGCTGACTGCCCAGAGAACAACACCTCCGATGAGTCCTTCCCGGTGGCAGCCGCGTACGCGATCGCGAGCCCTGCGACCGCCAGCCCGGCTACCGGGGTGAGCAGGACAAGGCGCCGTTCGACGTGCGGCCGCACCGCCAACGCGAGCCGGTGTATGACCGTGCCGATGATCGCGGCTGCGGGGGCCAGCACGAGCGCCCAGCCGAACTGGGCCAGGTCTGGGTGCGAGTACGGCGGCAGGTTGGGTATCGCGAGCGAGAAGTCGCCGAACCCGGTCCAGGCGTCCAGCCCGACAAAGATCAGTGCACCAATCCCGGCTGCCAGTAGGCCGGGCAGCAGGACGATATCGAGCATGGCTCCGCCCAGACCGGCCGCCTCCATCAGCAGGAAGGCTGCGGGCAGCGGCGAGCCGAACAGCGTGGCGATCGCGGCGAAGCTTCCGGCCGAGCCGACCACCGCCAGTGTCCTGGCCGGCATGTCCCGCTTGGAGAAGTGCAAGGCCAGGACGGCCAGTCCGCCGCCTAGGGCGATCAGGGGGGCTTCCGGGCCGAGCACGGCGCCCAGCGACAGGGTGGCCAGAGCGGCAAGGAAGACGCCGGGGATCTGCTCCGGGGTAATGGCTCCTCGAGGCTTGAATCCGTCGGCCGGTGAATGGCCGCCCTTCCCTGGCAGGTAGCGGATCGCGAGCGCGACCAGCACCCCGGCGAGGGCAAGGGGGAGCAGCGGCCACCACAGCGGCTCACCGTCGAACCCGAGCGCGCTGGGCAGTTGGGTAAAGACTGCCTCCTGGATGACATCGACGAGCTTGAGGAAGCCGTAGGCGGCGGCCGCAATCGGCACGCCGAGGATCGCCGCGAGCACCAGCAGCGCCAGGTAGCCCCGGGTTCGGAGCAGCGCGAGGGGGTCGGCTGGTTGCGTCGACGTCGGTGTCGTCATCTGCGCGTTCCTCGCTGGTGTCGATGGTTGCTCCTGGCGGCCCTTGCCCACCCGGGATTCTCGTCTTGGACGGCCGGCGGGTCATCATCTGCGCCGGGTGGGCTATCACGCAAGGCGGATGGGTGGTGGCGTGCGTGGCCGACGGCGCTTACGGGCGCGGGTCACAATGGGATGCCCTGACCAGGAATGCCGGGAAAAGTGAGCCTCGGCTTGCACCAATTGTGCCAGTGTGGTGGCGGGCCGGTGGACGTCCGGCCGGTGAGGAACAGGCGCGAGCATGATGATTACCGCGGCGACCATCCGGCGGATCCGTGACGTCGAGACCGGCGAGTTTCCGGTGATCTCGATGTATGTGACCGTGCCAGTCGATGTGGGGGAGCGCAGCCGGATCAAGACGCACGTGAGGAGTCTGCTCGAGCAGGTCCGTCCGCTCGGCGAGGATCACACGCTCAGCCATGACGCGCGGCTGTCGGTACGAACGGACCTCGAGCGCATCGAGGAGCTGTGTACGAAGGAACGCTGGCAACCACCCGCCGTCGCGGTCTTTTCCTGCTCGGGACAGAGCTTTCTCGAGGAAGTCCAGCTTCCGCGACGCGCCCGCGACCGGATCGTCGCCGATGCAATCCCGTGGATCCGGCCGATGCTGGCTGTGCTGGAGGAGTTTCACCGCGCGGTTGTGCTCGTCACAGACAGCAATTCGGCCCGCGTGTGGGAGCTGTTCCAGGGCGAGTTCCACCCACTTCGGGATGTCGAGCATCGCGCATTGCGTAAACGAAACTTCGCGGGATGGCATGGCCTCCGGGAGCACACCGTGACCAATAAGGCCGAGGAGTTGGAGAAACGTCACTATCTCAGCGTCGTCGAGTTACTCGACGAGATCTTCATTGATCCCAGCTATGAACTGCTGGTACTCGGTGGCCAGCACGACAAACTCTCGCGACTCGAAGCACACCTGCCGAAACGGCTGCGTAACCGTCTAGCCGGAACGTTCACCGTGGATGCGCGACGGGACCTCGACGCGGAGGTACGTGATCGTGCTGGTGCGATCGTCGACGGCTGGGAACGCGAGGACGAGAAGCGCAAAGTCCACGACCTGTTCGAGCGAGCCTCGACGCAGCGGCCAACCGCGATCGGCCTGCGGGAGTGCCTGTGGGCGGCCACCACGGGTGCCGTCGAGGAATTGTTGGTGCACGACGAGGTGACCGCGCCAGGTGTGGTCTGTCCCCAAGACGGTTGGCTCGGTGAATCTGGTGACGCCTGCCCAATCTCCGGAACGAAGACCCGCCAGACCCCGGACGTCATTGACGAGCTCGACCGAGCGGGTCGTCGATGAGGGCGGAACGGTCAAGCACGTGATGGTCGAGACTGAGCTGGCGCCGCATCGCGTCGCAGCCGTCCTGCGCTTTCCGCTTCCCGCCTCCCCATAGATAGCAATCTGAGCACCGTCTGGTACGCGGACGGATCACCGTTCGCCTCGCTGCGCCCGAGTCCGGCGGTGGACCACGTCGACCCGCCTGAGCCAAGTGTGACGCATATGAGGAACTCGACGCTTATGTAGTGAGGCGATCGGGCGGATCCACCCACGGGGGGTGGATCCGTCCATGCCGGATGGGAGCGGGACGCGCATGTCCGAACACAGCGATGGACCGAGATCTCGCGGTCGTCACCGAGCGCGTCTGATGGGGGAACGACACGGGGTCAACCGGTTACTCCTCGCTGGCGTGCTCGGCCTGGTCGGCCTCGTACTCGTGCTCCTCGGCGCGGCGGGTCCGGCGAGCGGCCACGTTGCCGCGCAGGACGGAGCCGACGACTGCCGCCACGAAGCTCATTACGGTGAAAGCCGGGTCTCTCACCGATCACGACTGCGACGACAGCGAATGGCACTTCATCATTAATCAGATCGACACAGCTAGCGACGCCCCGGCGACGATCCATGTCACTTGGGCGAACGGCCAGTCGGCCGACGTGCCGCTGGAGAAGTTCACCGGGAAGAGCTGCTCACTACTCGACCACTCTCAACCTGGACAGCACGGTTGTCTCGGCGACCGCCACCATCTATAGCGGGTGGTCTGGCCAGTTCGTCCTGAGCCATGGTCCGTGCGGGACACCGAGCACATCGTCCGCACCACCGACCAGTCCGTCGGTTCCGCCGAGCAGTTCGTCGGTTCCGCCGAGCAGTTCGTCGGCTCCGGAGACCACGTCGTCGGCTCCGCCGAGCAGCTCATCGGCTCCGGAGAGCCACGTCGTCGGCTCCGGAGAGCAGCTCGTCGGCTCCGGAGAGCACGTCGTCGGCTCCGCCGAGCAGCTCATCGGCTCCGGAGAGCAGCTCATCGGCTCCGGAGAGCACGTCCGAGCAGTTCGTCGGCGGCCTCGTCGCCAGCCGTCGTCCCGAGCACTTCGCCGTTCGTGCCGGGACCAGGCCAGACCGGTGACAATCCGCCACCCAGTGGCTTCCCGCTGAGGCCGATCATGTTGGGGTCCGGGATCGGTCTATTCGGCTTCGCCGCGGCGCTGTCGAGTAGCGTGCTACGACGTCGTGGTAGCCATACGTAAGAGTTCTTTTCGCCGGCGTGGTGGGCGCCGCTGTCATCATGGCGGCGTCCATCACTCTTCCGAATGCTGCGTCAGACGACCGCGACCAGGCACGTCCCACGCAGACCCCGCCGTCGTCGCAAGCGTCGCCCGCACCGGCGGCGACAGCTAGCTCCACGCGCAATCACCGCACGTCCGGATCGAGTTCTGTGCGTTCCGGCGCCTCGCCGCAAGCGTCGGCGTCACGGGTCCAACCCGATCCGGGGATTCCGCTACCCGCCCAAGCGATTTCGTTCACCCTTGCCGTCACCACGAGCTCCGGCCCGATCCTGGCCAATGTCGGTTCGATCAGCGTTGCCAGCAACCAGCCGGTCGACCCACCACACAGCACCGCCGCGGAATGGAACACCGCCGTCTGGGTGAAGCAATCCGCCTACCCGTCCGCGCAAAGCGCCGGTACGAGCTACATCTACGGTCACGCGTGCCACTACCACCAATGCCCGTTCACCCGGCTCAAGGACGCACGGGTCGGGGATCTGGTTCGAGTCACGCTCCCGACCGGCGTGCTGACCTATCAGATCGCGCAAACCGGACTGTCGCCCAAATCCGCGAGCGCGCTGCCGAGGTGGGCATCCGACAGCACCGTGCGAAACCGCATTGTCCTAGTCACCTGTGCGTTCGAGCAGGGCGATACGAGTACGAACAACATCGTTGTTGTCGCCAACCTGCGGTGAGTCCAGCCAGCCGCTGAGGCGCAGCACGCGGCGGTGAGGTCTGCGCGATCCTCATATCCGTCTCTGGTTGTCGTACTCGTCGTGGCGACGGAAGAAGTTGAGCGGGTCGTCGGCGGCCCGTTGCTCGTTGCGCCCTCGCGGTGCCCGATCGAGCCATTGGTACATGCCCCAGAGACCGTCCAGACCCCGCGAGTAGGCCGAGTAGGTGTGGTAGACGACGCCGTCGTCGAGCGCGAAGGCGCTCATCCCAGGAGACTCCTCGGTGTAGGTCGCCCAGTCCGTACCGGTCGTGGCGGCCCACTCGATGAATGCCCTCTGGTTGCCGACCTCAGCGGCCGGGCTGAAGTCAAACGTGCGGAAGTTGTACTCGCCGACCCCCGACTGCCGTTGCTCCTCGCTGTAGGCGACCTGGAAGTCGTAGTTGAAGTCGCTGCCGAATGAAGACGCCCACGGGAAGCTCCAGCCCATGCGCTGCTTGTACGCCTGCAGTTTCGCCAACGGAGCCCGCGACACCGCCCAGAGCATCACGTCATGGTTGGCGAGATGGGCGACGAACCCGTTGAAGCCGTCCGCGATTGCTGAACAGGCCGGACATCCCGCCGTGTACTCAGGCCCGAACATGAAGTGATAGACGAGCAGCTGCGAACGCCCTCGGAACAGGTCGGCGAGGGACGCCGGGCCCTCGTCAGTGTCGAACTGGTACTCCTTGTCAATGCGGATCCACGGCAGCTCCTGCCGCTGCCGCGCCAGTTCGTCACTGCGCCGGGTCAGCGCTTTTTCGGCGTCGAGCAACTCCAACCGGGCCGCAAGCCACTCTTCCCGGGTTCCGGTCTTATGCCCAGTCATTGTCTCTCCTTCGAGTGTCACATCAGCTAGGCGGCGGCGGGCGGTGCGAGAACGAGCGCCGCGCTCTGACGCTCGAGCGCCTTGGCCGCCCCGTTACGCCAGCTGTCGGCCATGGACTGCGACATGGGATCGGGGAAGATCTCATCCTCACCGTTGTCTACCCCGTCCAGGATGGCTCGCGCGACCGACGCTGGGGAGGCCTTCGGTATGTCGAAGCCTCGGGTCATGTCTGTGTCTGTGGGGCCGGTCAGGACGGCGTGCACCCGCACGCCGCGCCCGGCGAGAAGAGCACGCAGCGATTGCGTGAGGGAGAACGCGGCTGCCTTGGAGATCGCGTAGGCCGGAGTGATCGGCAAGGGGGCCAAGGCCATGACCGACACATTGTTGACGATGGCGCCGCGAGAACGAGTCAGCAACGGCAGGAAGGCCTGGGTCACGCCGTAGGTGCCGAAAAGGTTGACGGCGAGGTGCCGTTCGAGCGTGGCCCGCTCGCTCAGGTCGTCGTAAAGCGCGATGCCGGCGTTGTTGATGAGGATGTCGAGGGATTCGACGCGATCGACGGCCGCCTGAATCTGCGCCGAGCTGGTCACGTCGACCGTGACCGGCGTGACGCGCGGGTCCGGATGGGTCAGGGGCTCGCGGGTGCCGGCGTATACCCGCTTCGCGCCTCGGGTGAGTGCTTCCTCGACCAGCGCCTGACCGATGCCGCGATTGGCCCCGGTAATCAGGACTGCCTTGTTGGCGATTGTCATGTCTACTGCTCCTAGTCCGGTGAATTCCGCGCTGCTGATTACGCGGCCTGGTGATATAGACCAGCCGGATTCCCGGAAATCGTCGCGGGCCGGCCGGAACCGGACACCGGGCTAGCCGCCGCGGGGCTCGGGTGGAGCCAGGAGGCGCGGCTGGCGGCCGAGAAAGGCGACGAGCTCGTCACCGGGGCAGGCCGGACCAGGCAGCCGAACCGGGTCTGCGAACAGCCCAGTCCGGGTTTCCGCGGTGATGAGCAGGGGAGCGATCGGCAGTAACAGTGCCGCCAGGCCGGACGGGATCGTCCGGGCGGCGCCGCATGCGACCGAGATGTCCCAGCCGTGCACGGCGATCTCAATAGCTCCGGCGATCGCGACCAGGCTCGCGGTCAGCTCACGATCACCGATGGAAACCGCGCGCTCCGCCGATCCGGAAGCGGCGTCGGCGGCGAGCAGCCTGGCGGTGTGGCTGCGCAGCCGCGCGACCGGATCGGGCCTCGGCCGCACCCGGCGCCGCAGAAGCGCTAATGCCTCCGGTGGCTATCGCCTCGTGCAGCACCCGGATCGAGTCAACGACATGGTCCAACAACGTCTCCAGGTCCCAGCCGGGGCACGGGGTGGGACTCGACAGGAGCTGCGGAGTGACAAGCGTGGCTTGGGTGAGCGCGTAACTCACGGCTGATTCAAGCAGCTCCCGTTCCCTCCTCAGCCGGCCCACGGGGATACCGCCGGGTCCTGTGCCGGCATCAGCTCCACGGCCCGGTACGTCAGCGGCAGGCCGAACAACCCGAACATGTCCGGGTTGACGAAGCTGACCATCCGGGCGATCCCTCTCCGGGTGACGGTGGGCAGCAATACGGCGTGTGCGTGATGCGTCCCGTCTGGTTCGAGCTGGTAGATCGCCAGAGCCGGCTGGCCGTTCGCCATGACCCGAACCAGCCGCAACCGTCCGGGCGCCGTGAGCAGGTTCGACTCGGTAACGCGCGTCACAACCTGGCGGCCAGCGAACCAGGCCAGTACGGGAGGCATCTCCAGGACGGCATCCTCGGTCAACAACTCGGCCAGCGCGCTGGCATCGGCATTCTCAATGGCCGCCGCGAACCGGTCCAGTACCGCGCGGCGCTCCGGTTCGGCGGGCTCGGCCAGCTCATCTTCGGCGGGCAGCGCCTGGGCGAGCTGGGCCCGGGCCCGCCGCAGCGCGCTGTTCACCGCAGTCGTCGTCGTGCCCAGCAGGTCGGCCACCTCAGCGGCCGGCCATTCGAGCACATCTCGCAAGATCAGCACCGCGCGCTGCCGAGCCGACAGGTATTGCAACGCCGCGACAAAGGCCAGCCGGATACCCGCCCGGGACACTGTGACTGCGGCCGGATCCTCGCGGGCCCCGGCCAGCAGTGCGTCGGCGAACGGCTGCAGCCATGGCACCTCCGGCGCGGCTACCAGCGGAACCTCCGAGCTCTCTGCCGGCCCACCCAGACCAGACGGCAGCGGCCGGCGGCCGCGGCGCTCGATCGCGGTTAGGCACACATTCGTCGCGATCCGGTACAGCCAGGTCCGCACTGACGAGCGTCCCTCAAATCCGTCATAGGACCGCCACGCCCGCAAGTACGTCTCCTGAACCAGGTCCTCGGCCTCCTCGGCCGAGCCCAGCATCCGGTAGCAGTGCGCCAGCAACTCACCCCGGAATCGGCCGGTAAGAGTGGCGAAATCCTCGCTGACTGTCATCGGCTGCCCCAAACTCGCACCGCGCAAGCGCCAGCGACCCGCTGGCCCTATATCTACAGACTCGGCGGCCGACGCAAAATCGCCGCCCTGGGCGTGCCGGATTCTTGCCGCTTCGCCGGCTCGGCCGGCGCTGCGTGCCTAGTGCCCTTGCCCGGTCGGTACGACAACGGGGTGTTCGGGATCGGCCCAGTATCCGGCGACCCGCCCGTCGTCCTGGAAGCCGAACAACACCACGCCGTCCTCGTTAATAGGCAGGTCCGTCCGCGCCATCCGTGCCCAGAGCGACATGGATCTTCTGGGTGCTCCATTTCGTGATGTCCAGGCAGAGCTCGGCGAGCTGCTCCGGACTGAAGGTGGCGCGGGCTGGTCCGACGATGTCCGCTGACAGCGCATCCGGCCGGATGATGAACGCGTCGGTGATCCGCAGCGCTATCTTGTGCGGCTCCGGAAGGTCGCTGGTTTCGTAGAAGTCGATCTTCGAGGTCATCTCGCTGTCGACTCCGGCGGCCTGGGCATCGGCCATCCGGAGTGTCTGGCAGATCCGGCAGTTGTGCGTGCGAGCGCACCGTAGTCGGACCAGTTCGGTGGTAACCGGGTCGAGGGCGGTGGAACGGACCACCGCGTCCTGATATGACCCGAGCAGCTCGCGCAGCGACGCTTGGGGTTGCTCCGGTCTGCCGCCGTCAGGCAGGTCGGGCACCGGCGGCAGCAAAACCTGCGCCACCAGCTGCAGCCGCTGGGTGAATTCGACGAGGTAGACCGACGTGACGAAATCCCGGAGGCGGTCCGAGCCCAGCTGACCGCGCAGCGCGTCGAGCGATTCCTGGCTGGTTCCGGTGACGTCCATGACGAACTGCTCAGCGAACGCGACGCCGTCACGGTCGAGCGCGGAGAACAACGGTGACGTGGCATACGCCGGCAACTCCGCGACCTTCTGCTCCGGGATGCGGGTCAGCGAACTGCGCGCCCGCATTCCCGCGGTGTTTCCCAGTAGCCAAGCGATCCGGAGCCGGATGATCTCGAGCAGAGCTGGATCAACGGTCGCCCAGACCCGTTGGTTGACCTGATCGAGCAGGGCGGTTGCCTCTGGTTCAAGGACATACAGCGCTTTCGGCAGCAGCCACACGGTCGGCAACTCAGCCTGCGTCGTCGCGTCCGAGTAACTGTTCATTGACTAAAATTAGCAACGCCTCCGAGCAGTAGACCAGCTCGTCCGCCGGTCCCAGGCGTTCCGTCTCGCGGGAAACCCGTCAGACGTCGACTTCGGATTATCCGAGGACCTGCGACGGCGACGATCTCTTGACCGCAACCGGCCGATGCGCTTGCCTGTGAGGGCGAGCACATTGCGGCATTCGGCAGAGGGCGAGGAGCTATGCGCGCACGACCGTTGTCCGTAGTCCTGGTGGTCGGCACGGTGGTTGCCGGTTCACTCGCGGCCGCAGCGCCGGCCGCCGTCGCCGCCCCGGGTTCTGCCACTGACGGCCCGGGCGCGTTGAGTCACTTCGACCTCGCCCGCAAGGACTGTCTGGGCACTGCCCGAAACACGACGTCGAAGATCTGGTACACGGTGGCAGGCGGCGTGCTGTCGGATGTCTATGCGCCGACGATCGACACGACGAACGTCGAGACGATGCAGTACCTCGTCACCGACGGCTCCACGTTCACCGACCTGCAGTCACGCGACACGACCTACACGGTCTCGGCTGACTCGACCGGAATGGTCTGCACGGTCACGTCCACGGCCAAGTCCGGTGCCTACCGGCTCACCACGACGTACCTCACCGACCCGGCCCGCCCGAGCGTCGTGCTGCAGACCAGCTACACGCCGCTGACGGCGGCTGCCGCGGGATACCGGGTCTACGTCCGGCTTGACGCGACGGTCGGCGGCAACGGTGGCGGCGGCGGCGGCAACGGCGGTGCCGACAACGCGGTGATCGACACGACGACTGGTTCGCCGGTGCCGGTCTCCTACGACACGAACACCCAGACCAACGCCGCCAATCGCGACTACGCCGTGCCGAGCTTCCTCGCCTTGCGGGCCGATCAACCGTTCGGCGTGGTGAGCAGCGGCTTCGTCGGTAGCCCCTCGGACGGACTCGTCCAGCTCGACTCCGCGCACACGCCTGACACCCACCGACTCGGCGCTCGGCGGCAACGTCGAGCAGACGGCCCAGGTCCGCTTCGACAAGCACGGCGACGCGATGCTCGCCCTCGGTTTCGGCACCACCCAGGCCGACGCCGTCGCCACGGCCGGCGCCACGGTGGGCCGGCCCTTCGGGTCGCTGACGCGGCCAGTACCGGTCGGGTTGGCTGTCGTACGACGACGCGCTCAACGCCCCGTCCAAGAACCTTCCCGGTCTGACGAAGGCCCAGCAGACAGCCGCCGTGAACGCGTACTACGTGTCCGCCAACGTGGTCAAGGCCAGCGAGGACAAGACGTTCCCGGGCGCGATTGTGGCCTCGATCGCGTCGCCGTGGGGCCAGGCGGTCTCGGCCGGCGACCCGGCCAACACCTACTTCGGCTCGTATCGGGAGGTCTTCTCCCGTGACCTCTACGAGGCGTGGACGGCGTTGCTCACCGACGGCGACCTGGCCACCGCCCGGGACGCCACCAGGTTCCTGCTCGAGAAGCAGCAGCTCCCAGACGGGTCGCTGCCGCGCAACTCGCTGGTCAACGGCAAGCTAGCGCCCGACTCGTTCAACACCCAGCTCGATGAGGTTGCCTACCCGATCCTGATGGTGTTGCAGTCCGGTCTCGCCGGCGACGCCGGCCTCTGGCCGCACGTCCAGGCCGCGGCGAACTATCTGATCGCGCACGGGCCGTCGTTCGGACCAGAGCGTTGGGAGGAGCAGAGCGGATACTCGCCGTCGACCATCGCCGCCGAGATCGCCGGCCTGGTCGCGGCCGCAACGATCGCCCAGCAGCATGCGTCTCCGGCCGACGCTCGGATCTGGCTCGCCACGGCCGACCAGTACCAGCGCTCGATCAAGGGCTGGACGGTCACGACGAATGGCCCGCTGTCGAGCCAGCCTTACTTCATCCGGCTGTCCAAGACCGGTGACCCGAATGCGGCGATCAGCTACAACGTCGGCAACGGCGGACCCACGCTCGACCAGCGCGCGGTCATCGACGCCGGTTTCCTCGAGCTGGTTCGACTCGGTGAGCTCTCGGCCACCGACCCGGATGTCGCTGAACTCGCTGACCGTGGTCGACAAGACCATCGAGAAGCAGACCGCCAGCGGGCGCAGGCTTGGTTGCGGTACAACGGTGACGGCTACGGCGACTGCCACGTCCTGCCGGACCACACCTGTCCGCTCGAGGGCAGGCCGTGGGCACCGTCGAACATGGGCACCGGGCACCCGTGGCCGGTGCTATCCGCCGAGCGCGGCGCGCAGGATCTGGCCACCGGCCAGGCCAACTCAGCGGGCCAGCTACTCGCCGCGATGATCGCGATGTCCGGTGGCGTCGGCCTGGTTCCCGAGCAGGTCTGGGACGCGCCGAACGTCGCCGCGTCGCCATTCGGCACCGACCCGACTATCGCCTCGATCGGCTTCGTCAACGGCAAGCCGGACGGCTCGGCTGCGCCGCTGACCTGGGGTGCCGGCTCGCTCGTTCGGCTGACTGCCGACCTGAGCGCGGGCCGGGTTCTGGAGCAGCCGGCTCAGACCGTCGACCGCTACATCACCCACACCCAGCTGGCGACCACGCTCACCGTGACGTCGCCGCCCGACCAGACCGCCGCCACGAACCCGATTCACGTCGCTGGGACGGCGGTGCCCGGCGCGACCGTCGATGTTGCCGA
Source organism: uncultured Actinomycetota bacterium (assembly GCA_963801715.1). Taxonomy (GTDB): domain Bacteria; phylum Actinomycetota; class Actinomycetes; order Mycobacteriales; family Jatrophihabitantaceae; genus CAVVJA01. Next base: position 25,886 of record CAWDGB010000012.1, read on the forward strand.
TGTCGGCACGAGCGCGACCACACACGCCAGCGGCACCGCAGCCGCCGACGGGTCGTTCAGCTTCGACATCGCCCCCGCTCGATCGGCAACAACGTTCTCGTCGTCACCAGCACCGCGCCCAATGGCGGTACGGCCCAGGCCGTTCGGACGGTCGTCAACGACGTCGTCCAAGGCACCCTGCTGTTCGACAGCACGGACCCGACAGGCGACGACAACGGGCCTGGCAACTACGCGTACCCGACGGCCCCAGATTTCCACGCTGGCGCATTCGACATGACCGATTTCCAGGTCTACGACACCGGCAGCACGGTGACCTTCCGGGTCCAGACGCGCGACCTGTCGCCGACGTTCGGCAGCCCGCTCGGCGCGCAGCTCGTCGACGTCTACGTGCACCAGCCGGGCGCATCGTCGACGTCGACGGAGGCGTCGTTCCCACAACGGAACTACGCAATCGCGCCAGCGAGCGCGTGGAGCCGGCTGCTCGAGGTACAGGGCTTCGGCCAGCGGTTCGTCGACGCGTCGAATGCCAACACGGTCGGCACCATCACGATCAGCGCCAACCAGATCTCGCGGTACATCACGTTCTCCGTGGACAAGACGGCATTGGGCGGGACACCCGGCGCCGGGCTGGGCGTTCACGGTGGTGCTGACCGGCCAGGACGGCTTCAGCCCGGACCAGGCCCGCGGCTTCCAGCCGACTCCGCAGCCCTTCCAGTTCGGCGTGTGCGCGACGGCCGCTCCGATCCGCACTGCACCTTCGACCCGAGCAAAGTGCCGAAGGCTCTGGACGTACTCACTCCGTCTGGCGTAACCCAGTCCGACGAGCTGGACTACACACAGCACCAGCCTGTGACGATCAGCGGAGTGGCCATCCCGTAGGAACTGGGGGCCGCCACGGCGGCGGCCCCGGCTGGGCCCGCATCGGTGGGCCGAGCAGGAAGCAGCCGCCCCTCGCAGGTAGCGGGGAGCGGCTGCTCGGTCAGGCGCCGCTGGCAAGTCGGTGTTAGAACGCGCCGGTGGCGCTGACGACGTCTTCCTGGTTGATCGGTGTGGGCACGAACTCCGCTCCGTAGAACCACACCACGTTCTGCTTGTTGTTGCTGTCGGTCCAGAACGCGTGGAAGTTGCCGTCCGAGCCGACGGCTATGTCGGTGTAGTCGCCGAAGAATCCGCCGCCGAATCCGTTCTGGGTGTTGATCGGATGCGTGCTCACGGTCTGTGTCACGTTCGTGGTCAGATCTGTGACGACGTAGTCCAGGCGAGTGTTGTGGATGTAGTCGCCGAGGGCGTCACATTCGATCCGACCGACCGGGGCGGGCGGTCCGGAGGCGCAGGTCTGCCAGGGTGAGACCACGTCGCCGCGGTACGCCGACAGGTACACACGCCCGTTTGGACCGGTGGCTGCGGCCGGGAACACGTCCTCGACCGCGCGCAGGGGTGTGGGTGCGTTCAGCGTTCCGCCCGAGGGTTGGGTGACCGGGTACCCGACCGGGGTGCGCGTCGCCGCGGCGAACACGCGCGCTGGGGCCGACCAGGTGGCGCCGCCGTCGGTGGACTTGCTGTAGACCGCGACCGAACCAGCGGCGGTCTCGGTGTCCCAGGTCGCGTACACGTCGCCGTTGGCGGCTACGGCCGCGGCCGGGTAGCTGTTGACGCGGAATGCGGTGTCGTGCAGCGGAGCGATGTCGGTCAGCGGCGCGATCGCCTTCGGCGCACTCCAGGTCGCGCCGCCGTCGGTCGACTTCACCACGTAGGTCGAGTCGGTCGTGGCGAGGCGGGTCGAGCCGTCCCAGAACACGTACAGCGAGCCGTCGGGGCCGACGACCGGTCGCGAGCCCTGGCCGTAGTGCGCGTTGCCGGAGATCATCTTCGGCGTGGTGAAGGTGCGCCCGCCGTCGCTCGAGGAGACGAATGCGATCGGCGACTGGACGTACGCTCCGGTCTGGGCGTTGAACTTGAACCGGGTCCAGGTGACGTAGACGCGGTCACGGAACGGGCTGGTCGGGTTGTGGTCGACCGCGATCCATTCCTTGTCGTTGAGGATCGCCGGTGAGGTGGTTTGGTTGATGAAGGTCGGCGCCGACCAGGTCAGCGCGCCGTTGTTGATGGTGCCGCGGTTGACTGTCACCGTGTTCGGTGCGCTTGTCCGGTTGAAGCCCAGGCCCGCGTAGTAGACGTTTCCGCGGCTGTCGAAGGCAACGGACGGGTCGCCGCCGGCGTCGTACTGGCCGCCGGTGAGCCGCTCCACACCTGGAATCAGCGTGCCCAGGTGGTTCGGGTCGGTGGCCGTGCAGCACCACGTGCTGCCCGCCGTCGGTGGAGAGATAGGTGCCGGAATAGCCGTCACCGAGCGCGCTGCACGGGGTTCCGGCGATCGTGCACGACCAGGTGCGGGAGACGTAGTCATTCGCGCCGGCGACGATCACCTGTGGATTGTTCGGGTCAACGGCGATCGCCGTTTCGTTCTGCGGCGCGCCAGCGGTGTCCTGGTTGACCGTCACATTCGGTGGCTTGCACGGATGTGCCATCGAGCGGGCTGCTGAGCACGAACGGCGGACTGATCGGCGCAGCCGCGGGCGGCGCGCTGTCCTCCTCGGCCTCCTCCTCGATAAACGCCGAGAACCTGATCTGCAGGCCGGCCGTGCCGTGGAGCGATGCCACCTTGCCGGCCAGGGTGGTGATGTCATAGGACGTCGCCGCTTGTGCCGGGGTTACGGCAGCGACCGCGGCAGCACCGGTCAAGATGGCTGCCGCGAGCAGAGCCAGTGAACGCCTCAACGCGTCCTCCATTCAGTTGGTGACGGCGCGCTCGTGGCACGCCGCCGAGGGTGAACAGCCGGACGCTCTGTTTGTAGTCGGACATCTCCGCTCACGGCAAGACAAACAACGGGCAGATTCGTGTCTTGCCGGCACCGTGCTTCTGCCGCTATCGCCACAAGGTGCGGGCCAGCGCGTCGCGGCGCCGCCCGGCGCGCACTCCTGCGGGCTGATGGTCGGCGGGATGCCCTAGGCACACGATGAGCCGGGGCTCCCACCCGTCGGGCAGGTCCAGTACGTGCGTTGCGGCAGCGCGGCTGAACGAGGTAACCGGTCCGGAGCCAAGTCCGATAGCGTGCGCGGCCAGCAGGATTGTTGCCGCGAGGGTGCCCACGTCCACGTACAGGCCTGGGCGTGCCGGGCCGAAACCCGAAGCGCCGGGCATTGGCCTGATCGATGCAAATGACGATCGCGGCGGCGGGGCGTTGCAGCATGCCCGGCGATACCAGCCGTAGCACAGACAGCCGGCCGGGGTCGGTAACGACGACCAGCGGATGCAGGCGGCGGTTGCCGGCGCTCGGAGCGAACGACGCCGCCTCGAGCACCGTGTCCAACTGGTCACGGGTGACCGGCTGCGCGGTCAGTGCCCGGGCTACCCGGCGGCTGCGGATGGTCCGCAGGACCTCGGCGCTCGGCTCCGTCATGTCGTTAGGCCTTGCTGCGCAGCCCGGCGCGTTGCATGGCATGTTCAGCCACGGCCACGCATACCGTGTCGAGTTGCGCAGCGAAGTCGCCGCGGTCGTCGTCGTCACTGAGCGGTACCGGACCGAGTTGCTGCAACGGTCCGGTCACCAGCTGGCGGACTGGTTCCGACGATCGCGGTGCGATCATCTCGCCAAGACGGCGGGCGGCCGTGAGCAGCCGCAGCGGTCCGTATTCCGCTGCTTCGTCCAATTGGGTCCGGGCGGCCGTGACCAGGAAGGCGAATAACTCCACGGCCTCTTCTTCGGTCAGCACTAGCTGCATTGCCGATTCCCTCTGCCGGGCGATGTTTGCTGGCTTTATGCTTGTCGATCGCTGTTGGAAGTCGACGCGCTCGTCGGCCTCGACACTGTTGACCCGTTGCCCCAGCGCACAATCTTATTACCGGGAATCACGCTGTGACCGAAGACAACCGCGAACTCGACGCGCGCAAAGCGACCTACGGCGGACCACTCACGAACTGGGCCGGAAACGTGACCTTCTCCGCGACCCAGTTGCACCGACCGCGCAGCGTTGCGGAACTCCAACACGTGGTTGCCGGATCGGCTCGCATTCGGGCGCTGGGATCGGGCCACTCGTTTAGCCGCGTCGCGGACACGTCGGGCGACCTTGTCACGACCGAGGCGCTGCAAATCGGCGTCGACTTTGACGAATCGAAGCGAACCGCCACGGTGCCTGCGGGTGCGCGCTATAGCGATATCGGGCCGACTCTGCACGCTCGCGGGCGGGCGCTGCCGAATCTCGGATCGCTCCCGCACATCGTTATCGCGGGCGCGGCCGCCACCGGCACCCACGGATCCGGCGACCGAAACAAATGCCTGGCCGCGGCCGTCGTCGGCATCGAGTTCGTGCGCGCTGACGGGGAGCTCGTGACGATTGCGAGGCAGGATGGTGGGTTCGCCGGATCGGTCCTCGCTCTCGGCGCGCTCGGCGTAGCGACCCGATTAACGCTCGCGACCCAACCAGCGTTCGACCTGCGGCAGCGTGTCTGGCACGACGCACCGCTGGATAGCGTGCTCGATCATTTCGACGAGATCATGGGCTCCGGCTACAGCGTCAGCCTGCTCAGCTGGCCGCATCGCCGCGACGTCATCGACCAGATCTGGATCAAGAGTCGGGCCGAGACCGAGCCGCCCGACGGCACGATCTGGGGCGCCAGAGCCGCTACCGAGCCGGCGCACCCCGTCGCCGGACTGGATGCACGAGCGGCCAGCCCACAACTCGGCGAACGGCTGCCCTGGTACGAGGTGTTACCGCACTTTCGAGCCAGCTTCACCCCGAGCAGCGGCGACGAACAGCAAACGGAATACTTGATTCCGCGTCAGCACGGTCCCGCCGCCGTCGCCGCCCTCCAGCAACTCGATCTCACCGACGCGCTGCAGGTGATGGAGATTCGCACGGTCGCGGCCGACGACCTCTGGCTCAGCCCGGCATACGGCCGCGATTCGGTCGCCGCCCACTTCACCTGGCACAACCGCGACGCCGCCGTACTGCACGCCTGCGCCCAGGTCGAGCGGGCGCTCGATCGTTTTGAACCACGTCCGCACTGGGGGAAGATCTTCTCCCTCGACCCGCAGCGGGTCCGCGACAGCTACCCCAGATTGACCGACTTCCAGCAGCTGGCCGCACGGCACGATCCGAACCGCAAATTCGGCAACCAATTCCTCAGCGATTTCATCTACTGAGGCGATTCGCCCGGGGGAGCGGTCGCACGCTGTGCCCGTCGGCGCTATCGCCACCATTTGCGTTCGAGAGCCACACCGGTTCCGCTGGTCCGGTCCAGGCCGTCCAGTTCGGACATTTCACTGGGGGAGAGGACGAAGTCGAAGATCTGGGCGTTCTCTTCGATTCGCGGACGGTGGGTCGATTTGGGAAGCACGATGAGGTCGTGCTGGAGGGCCCAGCGCAGCAGGACCTGCGCTGGCGTGCGACCGATTCGTGACGCGATGCGATTCACGGTGCCGTTGGAGAGGTGGCGTCCCGTACCCAGCGGGCTGTACGCCTCGAACTCCACGTTTCGGGCTCGACCCTCGTTGAGCAGCGACCGGCGGTAGGTGAAGGGACTGAGATTCACTTGGTCGACAACGGGCGGCACGGTCGCGCCCGCCATCACGTCTCCGAGTTCCGTGACGTTGAAGTTGGAGACCCCGATGGAGCGGGCATAGCCGAGTCGGTGGGCCTGCTCCATAGCCGGCCACGCTCTCGTTGGTCCGCCGCTGGGCCAGTGGACGAGGTACAAGTCGACGTACTCGACGCCAAGCCGTTGGAGGCTGCCCGCTACCTCCGTCGCGGCGTTGCGGCGGGACGGCTGGAACTTGGTGGTGATGAACACCTGCTCGCGAGGTATGCCACTGCGGCGAAGGGCTTCTCCGACGCTCGCTTCGTTGCCGTAGGCCTGCGCCGTGTCGATGTGTCGATAGCCGAGCTGAAGCGCCCACAGCACGGCGTTGACGCACTCTCGGCCGTTGGGCACCTGCCAGACGCCGAGGCCCAACACCGGGATCCGATTGCCGTCCGCCAACCGGCGCGTTCGCCCATCAAAGCTGTCAGCGGCCATTGACACGTTGTCCTCCTATCTCGTCGTGATCTTGGACTTAATGCCATATGGCATCGATAAGTCCAAGATCACGAACTCGACACTAGGTCACCCGACGTTACGGTCGCGACAGGAGGTCTCGCACGATGAGCGTGGCAAGAGATTTTGGCCCAGCAATTCCTACTCGGCTCGAGTTGCCGCCTTGGGTCAACCGACGTCGAAGGTGTCGGTGAGCGGCGTGTCTCGCTCGGACCGGCCGACGTACACGCGGTATTCGCCGGGTGCCATCTGCCAGCTGTGCGTGGCCTCATCGAAGTAGCTCAGCGGGTGGTTCGGCGCTGCTGGGTCGATCTTCAGATGCACCATTGTCGACTTGCCCGGCGCCAGCGTCACTTGCGCGTAGCCCACGAGCCGCTTCGGCGGCTCACCGGTGCTCGCAGGTAGCCCGAGGTACACCTCCGCGGTCTCCGTCCCAGTGCGCTGGCCGGTATTGCTGACCCGGAACTCGACCTGGACCTTCTTCAGCTGGGCGGCGTTCGGGTTCGGCGCGTGCACCCCCAGCTTGCTGTAGTCGAACGTGGTGTACGACAGGCCGTACCCGAACGGGAACAACGGGCTGATGCCGGCGACGTCGTAGCCCTTGTAGCCGACGTCAACGCCTTCGCTGTAGACGATGTCTGGGCTGGCGATGCCGTTCCACGGGTTCTGTGGACCAGGTGGTGTTGCCTGCTCGCTCGTCGGGTAGGTGACGGTGAGCTTGCCCTGCGGGTTGACATCCCCCCAGAGCACATCGGCGAGTGCGCGACCCTGCTCCTGGCCACCGAAGTACGTCTGCACGACCGCTTCGACCGAGCCGATCCACGGCATGGTCACCGGGCCACCGGTCGCGAGCACGACCACGGTGTGCGAGTTCGCCGCGCTCACCGCGCTGATCAGCTGGTCGGCGCTTTGCGGCAGCTTCAGGGAGACCCGGTCCCGCTCCTCGGTCTCGAAGTCGCGCACATAGACGATCGCGACGTCAGCAGCCCGCGCCGCGGCGACCGCCTGCGCGATGCCCGGCAACTGAATGCCCGCCGGCGTGCGCCATTGCAGCAGCAGCGTGCCGGGCTGCAGGCCGGTCAGCGGCCGGGTCGCCCGGTACTCGATGTGCAGCGCGTACGGCACGCCGGCGACCAGATGCTGCACCGGCGAATCGACAACGCGTCGGCTGTTCTGCCCCGTCATGTCGATGATCGTGCTGCCGTTGAGGCTCAGAGTCGCGTCGCCCCAGCCGGTGAGCGAGAGCTGGTAGTCGCCGGTCGTGGGCGGCGTCAGGAATCCGTCGTACTTCACCGCCTGCTGTTCGAGGAAGAAATTGGTTGGCGGCAACGGCACTTGCGTGCCGGCGCCGGCCCAGTTCGGGAAGGTGCTCGCGAAGCCGACGTCGTAGTTCACTTGCCGCTCGACGCGGGTAGCTGCCGGCGCACCGCTGAAGCTCGGAGTGTGCCAGTACTGCGCGGTAAGTCCGGGTCCGGTCCCAGTCGCTGGTGTCAGCACCGCCGATGGGATGGCGGTCATGTCAGAGGTCTCGATCATGGACGCTGCATTGACCGGATCATTGCCCGGCGTGAATGTCACCTGCGCGGCCGACCCCGCGCGAGCGGTGATGCCTTGCAGCGTCGGCGTGCCAGTGGTCGGTGATACGTAGGCCGAGCCGCTCTCCGCCGCGAGGATATTCGCGTCCGCTCCGATGACCGCGATCGATTTTGTGGCGCCGGTGAGCGGCAGCACGCCGGTGTTCTTCAGCAGCGTGATGGCCTTGTCCTCGACGGCCCGGGCGACCTCGTCGTGCGCCGCAACGGGGATGGCGGTCGCTGTGTAGTCCGTGTCGAAGACGCCGATGCGGAACATCGTGGTGAGCATGCGGAACACTGCGTCGTCCACCAGGGCGAGGCTGGCCTGGCCGGACTGCACCGCGGCGAGCAGCGCGCCGTCGTAGACGGTCGTCGTGCCAGTCTCGAGGTCATCGCCGGCGTTAAGTCCCTTCAGCGTGTCGTGCAGGGCGCCGAAGTCGCTCATCACGAAGCCGCTGAAGCCGATCCGGCCCTTGAGCACCGTGCGCAGGGTCTCCGCGTTGTCGCACGAATACTCGCCGTTGATCTTGTTGAAGGAGCACATGACAGCGCCAAGACCAGCGCGTTCTACGACCATCTCGAACGCCAGCGAATACACCTCACGCAACGTCCGCTCGGACATGATGGCGTTCTGGCCGCTGTTTCGGTTGGTCTCCTGGTTGTTGGCCGTGTAGTGCTTCAAGGTGGCGATGACATTGCGTGACTGCACCGTCGAGGAGTAGGCGCTGTTCTGGTCGCCGTTCAGGAATGGGTCCTCGCCCTGGCTCTCGCTGATCCGGCCGCCCCAAGGCACGCGGGCGATGTCGGCGTCCGGGGCGAGGAGCACGTTCTGGCCCGTCTCGCGCACCTCGTCCGCAACGACGCCGGCGAACTGGTGCACCATGTCGAGGGACCAGGTCGCACCAAGCGCCATCTCCGACGGCATTGCGGTCGCATTGCCGCCCGTGCCGGGAAGTGACCAGCCGCGCGGGGCGACACCGCCGCCCGCGTCCGCCATCTTTAACGCCGGGATGCCGAGGCGAGGAATCGGCGCGTTGTAGAAGGCGTACGGCGCCTCACCTTGGTTGCCGGTCATCAGATCGACCTTCTCCGCGAGCGTCATCTGCGCCATAAGGAGGCGAGCTCGCTGGTCCGATGACAGGTGCCGGTCCATCCACGGTTGCGTGCTGCCCGGCTGCGCCGCGCCCGCCGGCGCGCCAAGCAAGCCGACCGAGGCCACCACGGCCGCGACTACTGCCACTACCCGGGCTGTCCGCCAACGCATCGACACTTCGGCCTCCTCGGTTTGACCCCGAGATGGGTGGTGTACGCGAGACCGTACCGCCGCACTGCCGTTTTGAACACCGTGTGCGTGTAAAGGACGACGCTCGGTTGATCTCTGCGGGATCTGCACGCCGACCGTCTACTCCCCCTGGTGGCTGAGGCCTCTCGGAACCCCCAATGTGCGAGCTTGCGATTACGGTCGCGACAGAAGATCTCGCACGATGAGCGTGGCGGCAGCTGGTGCGCCTTTCACAAATCCGAAGAACGGCCCGAAGTCCCGGCTGGCCGAGAAGCCGGTCACGTACAACCCGGCCAGGCTGGTGCCGAAGGCCTCATCAAGGACCGGAAAGCCGTCGACACAGACGATGCGGGTCATCAAGCTGGCCAGATACGGGACTCTTGCCAGGTCGGCACGGTAACCCGAGGCATAGATGATGCGGTCAACCGTGAGCCGCTCGGAGTTCGACAGCCGCACCTCCAGCTCATCGCCCACAGAGTGGGGGATGACCTCGGCGACTTCGGTGCCCGGCCAGCGATGAATGCCGTCCCATTCGAGTCTGGGTACCAGCCAATGTTCTAGCGTCAGCCGCCCAACCTCCCAGAACTGCCGGCCGATCTTGTCCTGCTCGGGCTGCGAGAGGTGCCGCCAGTACCCCGGGACGCTCATTGTCCTTTCCACGTGGGCGTCGACGAACGCCCAATCCACGCGATCGAAGCGCGGCACGGCATGGCGGTGCACGATGTCGACCCGCGCAACGCCATGCTCACGCAGCAACGCGGCCCATTCGTAGGCGCTCTGCCGGCCGCCCACGATGAGCACCCTCGCCCCGGCCAGCGTCCTGAACTGCACGAGGTCGCAGGTATGCGCTGCCCGCCCAGGCGGTACCGCCGATGCCCACTCGGGAAGGTTCGTGTAGTGGCGGATACCCGGAGCACACATGACCGCGTCAGCGACAATCTGCTCGCCGCCGGCCAACGACGCCGCGAACCTACCGTCCGACTGGGTCAGGTCGGCGATAGTCTCCGCCTGCACGTCGATGGACTTCTCGTCGCGAAACCATTCCGCATAGTCGAGGAACACCGCGATCGGGATCGGATCAATGTCCTTAGGTGCTATCCCGCGTTGCTGCAGGAACGCCGCAAAGGTATGAGTTCCGGCCGCGTCCATGTGCCAGCTGGGCCCTGAACGCAGGAACATTCCCTCGGGCATGTTGTCCCGCCAGAACCCCATCGGATGCCCGACGACGACGGTGTTGATGCCACGCTCACGCGCCAAACCAGCTGTCGACAGCGCGTACGGCCCGGCGCCCACCACGAGAAGCTCTGTGGTGATCATCGGCCGCCCGCCCTCACCCGCTCGAGTCCACTGGTGTTTGTGCTCCAAAGCGTATGCCGAGTCGCAGCGACACCCCAGCCCGTGACGCGGCCGGGCGATCGTGGGGTGAGATTGGGGTGCACACCAAGGTCGTTGTCGTCGACCAGCTCAACCTGTATTGCAGGCGACGCGCCTATGCAGGGTCAGGACATGATGACCGAGGCCCGCTCGTCCGAGCTGCTGGTAATCGCGGCAAGCAGGCCGTGGACATGTACCGCGTGCACGATCGAATTCGAACGAGGCGATTTCTTGTCCATGGACGACGGCGGACCCGTGTGCCTCGACTGCGCTGACCTCGGCCATCTGGAGTTTCTCCCACGTGGTGATACCGCCTTGACCCGACGCGCTCGGCGCGCAAGTCGGCTCTCGGCGGTGGTCGTGCAATGGAGCCGAGCGCGAAAGCGTTACGAACGGCAGGGCATTCTCGCCGAACCTGCGGCGATCTCACAGGCCGAGCAGGAATGCTTGGTCGACAGTGCGGCGCGGGAACGGCGCCGCCACCGCGAGGCCGAACGGCGCGCTGTGGGGGACGAGCAGTTCGTCGCGGATCTCGCGGCTGCGATTCGTGCGCAATTCCCCGGGCTGCTCGCCGGATCGGGCGCAGCGTATCGCCCGGCACGCCGGTGCCCGTGGCAGCGGGCGGATCGGCCGCACCAGCGCGGGCCGCGCCCTTGATCCCGAAGCCGTGCAGCTGGCTGTGGTAGCTGCGGTCCGACACGAGGACACTCGCTACGACGACCTCATGATGAACGGGGTGCCTCGGGCCGAGGCCCGCGAGTTCGTTCGCGAGGACATCGATCGCGTCGTGCGCTCCTGGCTCGGCCGGGGGATGGCGACGAGCGTCGAGTGAGATGCGACGCGGCGCGGCCGGCAGCTCTGGCCAGCGTTAGATCGACAGCGTCTCGTCCAGCCAGTCGTAGACCCGCTGGTGGTATAGCGAGCGCGCGAACGCCTCGCAATGGCCGCCTGCACCTTCTGCCGCGGTGAAGCGCAGGAGCGTCGCGCGGCCCGGCCCATCGCCACGAACAACGCCGCGATGATCTTGGAGTTAATGCCAGATGGCGTCAATAAGTCCAAGATCATCGCGGGGCACCTGCAGTTACGGGTAGCTGGTGACCGTTACCGGAACGTCCGGGTTCGCGATCGTCGAGGAACCGCCGGTGTTGTTGATGACGTTGAGGATGCCGCCCATTCCGTGGCTGGGATCCAGGAAGATGGTCAGCAGATCGTGCATCCGAACGTTGGCCGGGGTCGGCGCTTCGTAGGCGTGATCCGCGAAGATGTTTATGCCTTGGTTGAAGAAGCTGTACGTGCCCATGCCATATCCGGTGAAGCGCTGCGCGGTCCGTGAGACGAGGACAGCGGCGTAGCCCTTTGTGGTGGGGCTGGACATCCACGCGGCCTGGCTGGGCACGTCGTACGGCATCTCGCTTTGGAAGAAGACGTCCGTGCCGTTATCGCCGTTCCAGATGACCTGGAACTTCTGGTAGTGCTCGACGAAGAGCCCCGTCGCGGTGACATTGTCGCCGTTGACGACAACGCCAGTGTCGGCCGTGTTCGCGGTCCAACCGACGCCATCGCCGTGGTCGGCGCGCCAGGCCCAGATGTCGTCGAGAATCACGTTGTCGCTGTTGACTTCGAGGCTTACTGTCGCTCTGCCGGCATGGGGTCCGCCGATGCGGAAGAACACGTCCTGCAGTGCGGTCGGATCGGCGGGGTCGCTCCAGCCGTTGTGATCGCGGGCCGCTCCGTTGCTGGCGTGATGCGTGCCGACCTGCAGCAAAGTTGGCGAGTTGGATGGGCCGGCGTCGAAGATCAAGCCGGCGATGTCGACGCCGGGGACATCGGCGACGGTCATGGGCACCGCTCCGTTGACGGCAGTGAGCGTGGCCAGCCCGAGCCCGAGCACTACCGTGTCGGCCCGCTTGACCTTGATCGTGCGGTCGACGTCGTAGACCCCGGGGGTCAACAGCAGGTTCCGGCCCCGCGCGAGCTGGTTGTTGATCGTCTGGACGGAGTCGGACGGTTTCGCAACGAAGAAATCGGAGAGCGGGATCGACCGACCGGGGGTCGGCCCGGAGGACCAGGTCTCACCAGCGGAGTTCGTCGTGGCAGCTGGGACGAAGACCTGGTACTTGCCAGTTCCATCGACGTACAGGTAGGGCTTCTCCCGGCTCGCCGGGGTCGTCGCGAGGGTGGTGTAGGGCCCGCCGCAGCTCGTCTGCGCGGGGAAGCATTGCGCCGGGGCGCCGAAGTCCCCAGCAAAAACTTGGTTCCACACGCCGTTGGTCCAGCCGTCGAGTGTGCTGTTGCGGACGAAGAACTGCTGCTGCGAGCCATTGATCACGGTGTTGCCGCCGAACCTCGAGTCCGCGATGAAACCACCACTGGCGAACGACGGGGCAGTGCAGTAGTCCATCAGGGTCGTGAGGCCGTTGACATGAACGCGTCGCATAGGCGCGGCCTGCGATACGGCCCAGAACTCGCCCGTGTAGCAGCCGAAGTCGGGATTCGTCACGTTGATCGTCAGATTGGACATTGATCGCCAGAAGTTGGTCAGAGCAATGCAAGAGTCGTTAGCGTCGCACTGGTTGCGAACGTAGATCGAGCCATTGATGACGACGTCCTTCGGTGATGCCCCGAGACCGGCGACGTCGGTGTAGTAGCCCACCTGGAAGTTCAGCGGATCATCCGCCGTTCCATACGTGCCCGGCTTGAACAGCAATGCATAGCGCTGCGAGCCGAACTGGTTCGGAACCTGCTGGGTGGCTATTCCATCGACCGTGGCCTGGATCTGGCTCACTGGCATCGACGGGTCGAAAACGTAGACGTTGGGACCGAAATCCGGTCGGCCGGGAGTCGCGGCTGCGGCCGCTACCGCAGCGGCCGAAGCCGACGAACTCGCATTCGCGGTGGCCGGCCCGGTGACCACGAAACCCACCGAGAGCAGCGCGAGAACGACAACCACACGAAGCGTCGACGACCTGAGTGGGGCGGTAGGCGCAGTCATACTGTGACAATCCTCCCGTGCGAGGCACGGAGCAAGACCCCCAGTCAGCGATGACTCACCGTGATCGGTGCGCCCGCCAAGGCTCTGGCCTCCTTCATCAACGAGGCGGCTAACCGTAGGCGTAAGCAGCAAAGGCGCCGTATCCAACGACGTTGGATCGGTCACCGGTGGCGTCCGCTGACGTCCGTAGATCGAGTTGCCGCATGCGAAGTGAGCGCTCCCGCGTGACTTCGAGTAGCGCCCGCAGCGGGTAGCGTCCGCATGCTGCGTGCTCGCCGATTGCGAGCGGATCCTGACGCAGGATCGCCTCGGCGGTGCGTCGGTCTAGTCGCTCAGCGGTGGCCTGGTCCAGGTAGTGGCTGAGGTCCGAACTAACCACGACTGCAGTCGACTCGTCTGTCCACAGCGCCGAGATGACGGTTGCGACCAGGCGCGTTTCGACGCGACCGACCGCGATCGGAACGATGGTGATGTCAGGCCCCAGGCTTCGTTGGAGGAACGGGAGTTGCACTTCGATGGAGTGCTCGCGCCGGTGCGCGCCTGCGGACAACGTGACTGCCGGGAGCCCTGCGGCCAGCGCGCATCCCGATTGATCGACCTCGATCTCGCCCAGCGGGGTGGCGAACGCGCTGCATTCCGGCAACGCCGCGCCGTTGAGTCGGGCGAAGTGCGCAGGGCCAAGTACGACTACGCGACGGATATGTCCGCGCTGCTCGGCCAGCTGTCGGTACGCAGACGCGGCGACCCGACCGGAGTAGACGTATCCGGCGTGCGGAACGATAAGTGCTACCGGGGTGTCGTCATCCGCCGCAGGCGACGGGACCTCGGCCAGCAGTCGGTCCACTGTCTCAGCCAAGCGAGCGGCTTCGGCGGGATAGAACCGGCCCGCGCATTCGGGTGGCCGCACGCCGTCTCGGGCCCGCATGATCAGCGCGCGCCCGAGAGGTTCACCCGTTGCCGGCGGGCACCCCAACCTCCGGCCGGTCCGTCATAGACACCGGGCACCGCTGTGCCGCAGGAGCGACAGGTCCCGCGGTCGGTCAACTCGTAGCGGTTCAGGATGTACCAGTCGCGCACGACTACCGCGGCGCCGCACCCAGGACAGTAGGTCGTGCCGCCCTCGGAGTCGTGCACGTTGCCCGTATAGACGAAGTGCAAGCCGTTGGCCCGAGCGATTCGGCGGGCGCGGGAGAGTGTCGCGGGCGGCGTCGGTGGTAGGTCGCGCATCTTGTAGTCCGGGTGGAATGCGGTGAAGTGCAGCGGCACGTCTGGTCCGAGGTGTTCGGCGATCCACCGGGTCTCCGCGTCGATTTCCTGCGTCAGAATCGTTATGCGTGGGGATCAGCAGTGTGGTGATCTCGAACCATACGTTCGTTTCGTGGCGCAGGTATTCCAGAGTGTCGAGCACAGCATCGAGGTGGCCGGCGCAGACGCGATGGTAGAAGTTCTGCGTGAAGGCCTTGAGGTCGACGTTAGCGGCGTCCATGTGCGCATACAGATCCAACCGGGGCGCAGGCAATACGTAGCCGGCAGTGACCGCGATCGCGTTGATACCGCGCTCATGGCAAGCATCGGCCACGTCGATGGCGTACTCCACGAAGATGGTCGGATCGTTGTAGGTGAAGGCGACGCTGCGACAGCCCAGCCGACTCGCCGCGTCGGCAAGGGCTTCCGGGGACGCGGCGTCGGCGAGTGTGTCGATCTCTCGGGATTTGGAGATGTCCCAGTTCTGGCAGAACTTGCACGCAAGATTGCATCCGGCCGTTCCGAAGGAGAGCACCGGCGTGCCCGGCAGAAAATGATTCAGCGGCTTCTTCTCCACCGGATCAACACAGAATCCGCTTGATCGGCCATAGGACGTGAGCACAATCTGGTCGTCGACCCGGCCCCGGACGAAACACAGTCCCCGCTGACCCTCGTGCAACCGGCACGCTCGCGGACACACGTCGCACTGCACCCGGCCGTCGTCGAGGCGATGCCAGTAGCGCGTCCCGATGGTGAATCGATCGTCAAGGCTGATCGGCGCGCTCATAGCAAATGTCTCATCGGAACCACCCGCGCGACACGGCTTCTCTCCTACCTACGATAGCCGCCACTGTGCGCGGCGAGTTCGCGCCCAACGAGGTAGGCGTGGGTGAGCCCGCGGCTGAGTGCAAATCCGCTGTTGTACGCGGTGCCCATTGTCGTATAGGCCGCGACCGAACCGACTGCGTGTAGGCCCGGTATTCGATTGCCGGACGGGTCGAGGACGTGCGCGTCGGCGTCGATGTGTATGCCGCTCATGCCAATGGCGGTGCCGACGTAGACCATTCGCATTCCGTAGAACGGAGGTTGGGCCACGTCACCGAGTAGCGGATTCGGTTCATGTGCCGGGTCTCCCGCAAAGCGGGCGATGAAAGGCACCGATCCTCGCCCGAAATCGGGGTCGACACCGGCGCGGGCATGCCGGCTGAACCGGTCCGCGGTCGCTGCGAGCACCGCTCCGTCGATTCCCAGCGCCGGTCCGAGCCCGGAAAGCGTAGGTGCTGTTGTGACGAGGCCGTCCGGATATGGCTCACCGGGAGCGGATGAGCCCAGTCCGTAAGCGCGGTGATGCTGCTCGTCCCAGATGAGGAAGAACGGCACATGTGGATCGTCGGGTGCGAGACCCTTTCGCACGATGTCGACCCAGTAGGAGTCGTCACAGAACCGGCGTCCGGAGGCGTCAACGATCATCGCGTGCGGGAGGGCATACTCCGGGCCGTTCGCGTACCCCTGACCGTCGGCGGTTCGCCAGCCGGGTGGCATCGGGACGGCGGTCGGGGGGATTCGCACAACTGCCGCACCGGCGTCGCGCGCCATCCGCAGTCCGTCGCCGCGGATGGTCTTCGGGGCGATCGAACCGAAGTCGTCCGGGCCAAGGCCCAGCAGATCCTCAACCGCCTCGGGATCCCAGTCGAAACTGCTGGTCGCCAGCACGACCGGACCGGGTATATCGCGATCCTCGTTGCCGGCTCGGACCCGCACGCCCGACACGGCGCCACGGTCGGTACGGAGCAGGGCCGTAACCCGCGACGAGAGGTGGATGTCGATGTTGTCCTGTCGGAGCACCCGCGCGAGGAACCACGCGACGAGGCCGGTGCCGAACGTCAGCGGGTCCGCGCCATCCGACCGCTGGCGGTGGTGCGCCGGCATGGTGCGGCCGAATGCCGGAACCCCGGCATGGTCGGCGATTTCGTTCTCTTCCACGTGTCGAGGGTTGTCCTCATTGGTGCCGAGGTTGGCGGCCCGACGGCCCTTGAGATACATGTCCGCGTACGTAATTCCGACCGGAAAGTATGGCGAGACGAGTAGCCGGTCGAGCCATTCACCGAGAACGGAACCGTCGATGACCGCACCAGTGAGATAGCGTCCTTCGGCCAGAGCGCCCGGTGCGTAGTCGTGATAGTCGGCGAGATCGGGAATGACCTCCCACGTGATGGCCCCGACCTCCTCCCAATAGCGCATTGCTATCGGAGCGACAGTGAGCCAGCGCTTCAGAGCAGTTTCGTCGAGCAGTTCGGGATGGGCTTCCCCGATCGCGCGGACGTATGCTTCGGCGCGCGTGAGGTCGTCGTCGATACCCGCCTTGGCGGCCACATGGTTCGCGCCGACCCACACCTGGCCGCCGGACCATGCGGCTGCGCCTCCGACCTTGTCGCTAGCGTCGAGGACAACGGCTCGGCGACCATGAAGAGCGACCGCTAGCGCAACGGCGAGGCCGGACAGGCCAGCGCCGACGATGATGACCGGAGATTCCTCGTCAGTCACGGTGTGCTCCGCGAGCTACCCGCCAGCCGCGTGCGGCGGAAAGAGGCCCACGTTGGCCGTGACGCCTCCGTCGCACATCAGCACGGCTCCGGTGATGTAGCTGGCGGCCGGCGAGGCGAGGAAGTAGATGGCCTCGGCCTGTTCCTCGGGTCGCGCCAGGCGATGCAGCGGTATCGACCGGCTCAATTCATCGAGGTGATCGGTGGTGGGCTTGCCGCCCTGGAGAATCGGGGTGAGCGTCGGGCCGGGTGCAAGCACGTTGACTCGGACGCCCCGGTGCGCCCAATCAAGCGCAGCGGCCCGGGCCACATTGATGGCCGCAGCCTTGGATGCGTTATACGCCCACCGATCCGGGTCGGCCCTTATCCCGGAGGTGGACCCGACGACAACGATTGATCCACCACCGTGCGTGGCGATCACGGGCGCTGCATGGCGAATCCCGATCACGACGCCGCGCGCATTCACGGCCATGATCCGGTCGTACTGTTCAACGGCGTCATCAGCCGTCCAGTCAACGCGGCGGGCTATACCCGCATTCAGAACGGTGACGTCGAGACGGCCGAACCCATTCACGGCAGCCTGCACGGTGGCGGCGGTGGCGTCCTCGTTGCTCGCATCGGCAACGACCGCCTGACAATCCGGCACATCCGCTGCCCACGACAATGCCTCAGCGCTGACGTCGGCGGCGACGATGGCGTAGTTCCGGTCATGAAACATGCGGGCTGCTGCTTGGCCGATACCAGAACCGGCTCCGGTCACGATAGCGACTGGCTTCACATCAGTCACGACCGTCATCCTCCGCGACTGGTTCTAGTCCCCGTGTTTGCACGGTTTCCCCTGTGTCTGTAGGGCGTTTCTGCGTTGACAGGCTGACAGTAACAGGAGACAGTAGAGGACACAAGACGACACCATGTGCCAGGAGTTATGGCACGTGGCATGGCACGGACAGGAGACCGAATGACCCGCCCGAAGTGCGCCTGCCTGAACCCGAAAGCGCCACGCCGGCAATTCGGCTCGCTCCGCATCCTGCCGTCCGGGCCGACACCAGGCCCGCTACATCGGGCCCGACGGTCAGGATGCACAAAGCCCCGGTCACGTTCGAGACGCACCAGCGACGCGGACACCTGCCTCTCGACCATCCGCGCGGACATGGTGCGCGGCTCGTGGGCTCCCGCCGAAGGCGAAGCCGTTGACGTTCGGCGAATACGCCGAGCGGTGGCTCGTCGCAGCGGGAGCTGAAGCCACGCACCTATGCGCACTACCGGACGATCCTCGACAAGTTCCTACTCCCCGAGTTCGCCGAGCGTGACCTGACCGCGATAACCGCGGCCGACGTCCGCAACTGGCACGCGCAGCTGGCAACCGGGAAGACGTACCGGGCGCACGCATACGGTCTACTGCGCACCATTCTGCGGACCGCGCTCGACGACGGACTGATCCCGGCCTCTCCGTGCGTGATCCGCGGCGCCGGTAGCTCGACGCGGCAGACGGAAGATCCGACCCGCCAGCCTGCGACGAGCTAGCCATGCTGGTCGAGGCGATGCCCGAACGGCTGCGCCTCGCGATCCACCTGGGCGCGTGGTGCGCGCTTGCGTACGGGGAGATGGCCGAGCTACGCCGCTCCGACATCGACGTCAAGAACGCCGTTATCCACGTGCGCCGCGGCGTCACATGGGTAGGCGGAAAGGCGGTCGTCGGGCTGCCAAAGAGCACGGCCGGGGTCCGCGACGTCGCGATCCCGCCGCACCTGCTGCCAGCCGTCAAGGCACACCTCGAGCAACACACCGCGTGGGGACGCGATGGTCTGCTGTTCCCGAGCACGCGCGGCGGGCACCTGTCCTCGACGCACGTTCTACGCCTCATGGCGGCCAGCCCGTGAGCACGCCGGGCGGCCGGACTTCGATTCCACGACCTGCGGCATTCCGGGGCGACGCTGGCCGCGCAGACCGGGGCGACCCTGCGGGAGCTGATGGCCCGGCTCGGTCACTCCACGCCCGGCGACGGCGTTGATCGGTACCAGCATGCGGCGGCCTCCCGGGATCAGGAGATCGCGAAGGCGTTGTCGAAGATCGCGAATGGCGATCAGGCATGAGGCTCCCTACCGTCGCAGAGTCCAGCGAAGCCGAGCGGATCGGCGCCCAGTATGGCCCGGACGAGCTGATCCGCCGGGCCGCGCTGCGGGTCCGTTGCGCGGACTGCGCAGGGCTGATCATCGCCGGGATCACCTATATCGACGGCCGGCCCCATGCGACGCTGCGTGAGATGAACGACCGGCTCGCCCCCGAACGATGGCTGGGTCGGCACTGGCAATTCGGCTGGGCTGATCGGGGTGTCGTCCTGAACGCTCGCTGCCGGACACGCAGGCATGTGCTGCTGCTCGACGATCTGTACCCCAGGCTGCGTGGGCCGGGCAAACGTCGCGTCGACATCACGGTGACGCACGACCAGCCGCGGAGCTAACGCGCGACCTAGACAGCCGGTACCGTAGGGGGACACACATACCGCCGTGCGCTGCGCGCCGCTACCGGGATGGCCCCCGGTGACCTTGGAGTCACCATGCCCCCGGCGCTCGCGCGCAAATACGCCACCATCGAAGCCGAGGCCGAACGCCTCGCCGTTAATCCCCGAACTATCCGGCGGATGATCGCTCGCGGTCAGCTGACTGGCTATCGGTTCGGTGATCGTCTGATCCGCCTCGATCGGGCCGAAGTCGATTCGTTGATGCGCCCGATCCCCACCGTCGGCGGTGACGCCGCATGACCCGCCCGCAGGCGCCGCCGGGCGAACGAATCGGGCCGGCACCCACTCCGACCCGACCCGACCACAAACCCAACATCGAGAT
This sequence comes from uncultured Actinomycetota bacterium, assembly GCA_963801715.1. Classification (GTDB taxonomy): domain Bacteria; phylum Actinomycetota; class Actinomycetes; order Mycobacteriales; family Jatrophihabitantaceae; genus CAVVJA01. Next base: position 45,833 of record CAWDGB010000012.1, read on the forward strand.
CGTAACCGATGCCGGCTACAGAATCCCTAAGTTCGCCGATCCGGAGAAAGAGAAGCGCTTCCGGCGCGACCAGGCCGGCTGGTGTAGGCGAATCCTCCGTGCCCGCCGAACTTCCTACGACGCTAACGATGCGACGGTGGCCCCGTTCAACGGCGGCAAGTGGACGCAGCTGTGACCCGCCGCCTCGATCCGGCCGCGCCGGCCGTCATCGTGATCACCGAAGACAAGTTCTCGGTGTACTTCCACGGCAGTGAGCAGGTGCTACGCGCCGCCGTCCGCCGCGTCCGATGCCCCTACCAAATGGACGTGCGCACCCGGGTTCTGTCCGTCCCGAAACGGTTCGCGGACCAGGTGGCCGTTGCGGTCGAAACCTGCGGCGGCGTCATCAAAGACCGGGGGCTGTGGTGACCGACACGAGACTGCCCGCGCACTGGCTGCACGACCCCACGATGGAGCAACTGTCCGACCGGGCCTGGCGCACGTACGCCGGGTCGCTGATGTGGTCCAACGAGCACGGCACCGACGGCCGGCTGCCGCGCCTATCTCTCCGCCTGCTGCATCCACAAGGTGTGGACGACGCCACGGCGGCCGAGCTTGTCACCGCAGGAAAGTGGCGGAAAAGCGGTGACGATTACCGAATCCCGAACTGGCAGAAGTCGCAGTCGCTGGCCCGGGACGTCGAGTACCAGCGAGAGAGAAACCGTAGGAATCAGCAGGCGAAACGTGATCGGGAGAGGGCCGCCCGTGCGACCAGCGACGTAAGCGGTGACGTAAGCGATGACGTCGGAGGACAGGACAGGCAAGGCGCAGTTACGGAACCTAACCACAGAGGAACTCTGACGACCGAACAGCAGCGGGCCATCGTGTTCGGAGGAAGCACGTGAGCACATCGACCCGCACCCGTTGCGAGCGATGCCATCGACCCGCCGCCGTCCAACCCACCGCCGCCGACTGGGACTACTGGAACCGAATGCGCGAAGAGGCGTCGTGACCGGCGGACAGCATCCGCAGGAGTGCAAACCACGGGCGGCTACAGCCGTCGAGCTAGACGCATACCCCGGTATCTTTTGCGTCGATAACGAACGTGATTCCCTGTTGAGATACATCACCTGATGCGTCAGTTATCGTGACATCCAGTTGGTGACTGCCGACCTTGATGTCGTCTGGCGCCAGCAGGTGCCCCCACGCGCACCACCAGGCCTCTTCGAGTCCGCGCCCCTCCGGATTGTCAAAGCGCTTAACCGCTGTCCGAGTGGTCTGTAGCGGTTCGCCATCGAGGGTGAGGACGATTTGGAGACTGTTCATGATTTGTTCAGCGTCTTGTTTTGTGAAGGGCTTGTCGCCGCCCTCGATGTCACCCTGCAGGATCACATGCCAGTCTTGCTGGCAGAAATGCGCGCGGTCGAACGGTGAGTCCGGAATCGGGCGGATCGAGGCTCGGAGGCCACCTGGGTTGGGCGCGCCTGGCACAACAGTGCTGTGCCTTAGGAGTATTTGGCCGCCGGTGCCGGCCGCCTCAAACACAGCCTCGGCATCCCCGCGACTGATACGAGTCCCCATGAAAGACCGCCCCCTCCGCCGGCTGAGCTGGCCAGCTCCGTCAAGATCCAACCGTGGCTAACCTGGACCGGCAGCGGGCCCCGACGACTGCCGACGGCAAGCTATACACCCACAATCGTGTGGAAACGATGTACCCGCAAAGGCAGAACGACCCGACCAGGCCTCGCCATAGGGCTGGACCCGCCACCAAGCAGTCCCTCGTCGTGGCGGGTCCAGCCTTCCTATACACATTCTCTGCACTGACTGATAGAGATCCCCCTGCGATGTATACGCACTCTCTACAGATCGCAGATCGCCAGGAAAAGTCGGGCTGACAGCCAGGCAAAGGTCTTTTACACGCAGCTAAATATTCCGATGCGTAACGCGGTAGCGTCCGGCGCGGTTTAGCCTACTGTGTATGGGGTTTCTCGTTCGACGTGTGAGGGTTGGTGTTGTCCCATGGGTGGGAACGTTCCAACGCTACAAGGGGAAAGTAGACCTATCTATACAGGTGGGCGGCAAGCGGTGTATGTTCCGGAGGTATGAGGAACGCGGAGAACGTGGTCGCGGTGCATTTGCCGAAAGATCTGGTTGAGAAGGTTGACGCGGCGGCGGCGGATGACGACCGGACGAGGGTGGGGATGGTTCGGAGGCTCGTCAGTGAGGGTTTGCAGCGTCGTGCGTCGACGGTTGACGAGTCGAGGGTGCGGAGTATCCATTACCAGCGGGGGGAGTTGACCCGCTGAGATGGGTCGGCAATATTTCGATGACGCGCCGGACGTGCTCGGGAGGACCAGGCGGCGGTTGCCGCTGGTGTCGCCGAGGCGTATGCGGCGAACGCGACTAACCAGGGTGAGGCTGCGCGGTTCATGCGCGAGAACGGCGCTGATGTGGTCGGCGGGCATGCGCCGGTGAACGCGCCCGGCCGGATGGGTGACGCCGACGTCGGTCTCGATGCGAGTGACTACTGATGGCGTCGTACACAACGAAGCAGCAGCGCAATTTCAGTGAGGCTGCGTTGACGGGGCAGCCGTCGAATGACACCGAGTCCGATGACGCGAAGTTCAGCGTCGCCGAGACGAAGCGGTTGTGGGGCGAGGCGCAGGCGCGGATCGATCAGACGCGCAATCCGAACGAGATCGGGTCGACGCCGTGACTGAACCGGACGAGGTTGGTTGGCGGGTGCAGATAGGCACCGGGCTCGTTGTGCACACCCCGATGAGCGATGAGCGGCGGGAGTTGTTCCGACGGGAGGAGGAGCGGGAAGCCAAAGCCGCCGAGCTGGAGGCCGAGCAGCGCCGGGAGGCCGCGTTCGAACGCAGGTGGGAGCTGCAGCGGCAGGGTGTCGAGCCGCACTCGGTTCAAGATGTACTTGCGCGGGCGTCATTCGGGCAGGACCGCCAGGACGCCGTCGAAAGGCGGCGTGAGCGCGAGGCGGCTGAGGAGCTGGGCAAGCCGATCCCCGCGCATCTGAAGCTGGACAAGTACCAGATGAAGCGCGACGGCGAGGAGCGGGAGAAGGCGAAGGAAACCACCCCGGCGACGCAGGCCGATGTGTCGAAGCTTGCGGGGAAGGTCGGCTCATTGACGAGCGCCGTCAATCTGCTGAAGAGGCGCCGATCAGCCGAGCAGGATTACCACCAGCCGCGGGATTACGTCCGTAATTCCGGCGGCTACATCACGCGAGGCCCGTACTGATGGTCGCGCCACCCTCGCGCGACGAGTGGCTCATCGACTGTGAGATGCGGGGCGGCCATGCGCCGGCCGAGACCATCGTGTGGGCGTCCTGGACTGCCGACTACGAGGACGAGCAGGAGGAATGGCGTCGTGCGTTGCCGCCGGGTGTGATCCTGGCCGATTGCGAACCGAGGTGGCGGACGCGTTTGAACCGCTGGCTCGGTCACTGATCGGGGCGTCAAACGGTGTCTACCTCCATACCGAAGGTTGGTGAGGGCAAGTCGATCCCGAAGATCCTTCCTGCGCCCAGAGCGCAGCCCTCGGAGTTCCAGTCTCCGGGGGCTGCCAACTCTCATCCGGTGGGATGACATGCGGCTGACGGTCACCAACCGGGAACTCGGTCGCGAAGTCGTCCGCCTGCGCCGGAAACCCGAGAGGCCGGCACCAGCTGCGCGGCGGGTCCGGAACGCGGCCAGCCCGTTGAAGGACGCGGCGCGTCTGGTCCTACGATGATCCCTCTGATTCGGTAGCTTCAACGTGCCTTAGACGGTCTCAGAGCTATACGGGGGTTGGCAACGTACATGGTTGTAATTCGTGGTTCGAGAGCAGAAGGAGGAACGTGACCGGTCCAACGGGTTCGCGGTTGAGCATTCCGCCGCAGCATCGTTCCGCGTTCATTGAGCTAACGAAGCTTGATTCCTCTGTGCTCAAGCAGCTTGCTCATGATCTTGATAGAGCGGAACTTGAGCGTGGTCGCGTGGGGCTTGTTGAGGTAGTTGGGCGTGCTGGCGTTACGTCTCCGACGACTGTGGTCGACGCGCTTCTCTCTATTAGCGCTTACAGCATAAGTCACAACGTCACCATGGCTAACGTTGCCCGAGATATTTCAACGGCCCTAGGTGCAGAGGGCGGAAGCGCCGACCTGACAGAGATTCTGAAAGGCCGCGGGCTGGTCGCGATCGCCAAGACCTATGAACTGGCTAGCTCGTACGCCCGGTATGTGCACACGATCCGCTTGATCACAGATCTGAGGCCCGTCTTTGGGGCGGAGGTCGACGACGCGCCCGTCAACATGGTTATTTCGCATCAGCTTGAGATGCTGCTGTGGGAGAGCGGTGATGTCATCTCCGAATACGTCACGCTCGACGATGAAGACCTGGAGGAGTTGGACCGACAGGTCTCGCGCGCCAAGGCGAAAGCCGCTACTCTCCGCAAGACGATGGGTAGGCTGGGTATACCAGTGTTTGAACCCGGGGGGGATGCGCCGTGACGACCGCTTACCATCAGGACCTTGACCTCGCACGCGTCGCTCCACCGTCCGAATGGGTTGCGACTGACTCGCCCACCCAGCTAAGTGTTCTTTATGGAGGACGTTCTGAGCGCCTGATCCGGAGCCGTGGCAGAGAGACCCTTAGGGCGACTGTCTTCTCTGTCCTCCAACATTCAAGATCAGATTGGCGAACGCCTGCGTCGATTGGTAGGCAGATCGGAGTACCAGAGGCGGAGGTTCGCGCTGCCCTTGATGCCATGATCCCCCGTCTAGTCCGCAAGCCGACGAGCAATTTAGATCGCTACTGGGACTACTACCGCTCCCGCGACCGACGAAGCACATGGCAGGAACGCATGTGGCGAGCCAAGGCGATATTTAGCAAGTCGTCGCCAGGCGATTGAGGGGTGGCCCTGTCAACGGTCGTCCTTGGTGGCGTCGGCGGCTTCTTAGCACAGAGCGTCGCGATGACGGCGCAACTCCGTGCTTGGCGAGACAGCCACCGGAGAGGTTTCCCTTGGCAATTTGGAAGCGTCTCGCATTGGGTGATCGTTTTCTTCTGGACAATTACCGGGGCGTTTGTAGTCTGGATTCAGGCCGATGAGCATGAGCTTTCTCGCTTGCTAGCGGTACAGATAGGAGCAACTGCGCCGTTGTTCCTAGAAAGGCTGACTCGATCGGTTCCCGATATCCCGCTAAGAGCTGATGACAAGGACGAATCGGATCCTCCCGCAGGCAGCCAGCCGGCGAGCTGACGGGCGGAATCCTGCCCACAGCCTTTTGTCTAGGAAGCGGCGGCCGGCGCGTTCCCCGAGCCGCTGCACCGTTGCCAACCTAAGCGGGGTTGGACACCCCAGACCGGCGCAAACCGCCGGTGGATCGTCCGCTGGTCGGACCTATACCCACGACGACGGTGCTGCGTTCGGGTCCTGGCACGGCGGGAAGCTCAACACCAGACCGCACTCGGTGCCATTGACGAGGAACCGGCAAGTGTACGTGCGGTGGCCGTGCACGCCGGGTGTGCAATCGCACGGCGACCAGCCCACCAGCGTGCCGTGAGGCAGGAGTGGGTGGCCGGCGGGGCAGCGTTCGGGAGGGATCTCGACCACGCTGCCATCAGGTCTCTGTATCGAACTCATGTTCGAGCATCGCATGTGCTGGGGTCATGCGCAACGGCACATCGCCGGAGCCCGCCCACACTGCCGAGTAGGACGTCGAGTACACAGATGCCGTGATTCTGTTCCATTGGCGACAATGGCCGCGCTGGGCGGCAGATCAGCGCTGCTGCGCTGGGCGCAGCTTGCATAGCTGTCGTCATCATCTGGATGCTGCCCAGTTTGCTCACACGCTATCTCGTAGTGTCGGCGGGAGCGAACGGCACAAGGCCATCACTGACACCCGCACCGGCTAGTCGCGGCTGTCGTTGCTGCCGGCGCCGCTGGAGGCCTGGCCTACACGGCCCGGACATATCGACTCAGCACGAAGACTCTCGCGCTCAGTCAGGAGACCCTCGCGCTCAGTACGCAAGGCCAATTCACCGATCGATACTCCAAGAGCAATCGAGTTGCTCGGCGACGACGAAAAGCTCGAAGTGCGCCTCGGCGGTATCTACGCACTTGAGCGACTCATGGCTGATAGCGCCCGTGATCAGCCCACGATTCTCGAAGTCCTCGCCGCGTGGGTGCGAGAACGCACAACTTCGGTGACGCCAGTGCCGACGAAGATGTACGGCCGACCGATGTACAAGCAGCGCTGACAGTGATCGGTCGACGTACGCCCGTAGCTAACGAACGCCCCATCGACTTGCGTCGGGCGGTACTCGACGGCGCCGACCTAATCGGGGCACACCTCGAAAACGCCCGCCTCGGCCTGACACACCTCGACGCTGCCAACCTCAGCGAGGCACACCTCGAAGACGCCAACCTCGGCGGGGCGCACCTCGAAGACGCCAACCTCGGCGAGGCGCACCTCGAAGACGCCAACCTCATCGGGGCACACCTCGAACACGCTGACCTGGCCGAACGCACCTCGCGGCACATCTCGAAAACGCCCACCTCGTCGGGGCACACCTCGAAAACGCCAACCTCAGCGAGGCGCACCTCGAAAACGCCATCCTCGGCTGGGCACACCTCGAAGACGCCCGCCTCGGCGGGGCGCACCTCGGAACCGCCTTCCTCGGCGGGGCGACACTCGACCGCGCCGACCTCAGCGGGGCTGACTTGAGTAGGACCCGCAGCCTCTCGCAATCCCAACTCGACGGCTCAATTGTCGACAAGGCCACCAAGTTGCCTAAGGGTCTTCACCCGCCAGAAGCAGCGTCCGCCACCCGTTGGATAAACGGGGCCATTACCCGGCGAGCCACGGCAACAGCCGACGCCGAACAGCTGGCGTGAGCATGACGACGCCCAGCCGTCATCGGTAGTGCCCTGATGCGGGCGGTCTCGTCGTCGCGTGGGGGCTGCCGCCTACTGCGCAAGCGTCGCGGCGATGGCGAGCGTCGCGTGGACGAGCGCGACCTGGACGTTCCGGTCACGGTCGGCGCGCCGCTTGACGAGCGGCAGGGCGGCCAGGATCCGTTCGGCGTCGGCGAAGTGCTCGCCTGCCGCGGCGCTGGGTGGTTGGGTGTTCAGGGGCCGGACCTCGATTCCGGTCAAGTCCCCGGTCAGGTGCTCGCGACACCGGCCGGGGCCGCCTGGTGCAGGCGCCCTACGGATGTGGCACGGGGATGGCACGCTGCGGACCGGAGACCGCTACAGGCCCTGGAATTACTGGGCTGTAGCGATTTCGGCGACTGGCTTCACATCAGGCTCCATATCTGCGGGCGCGCGAATGGTCTTGATTGCCGTGTCCGCCGCCACGGGTATAGCGGCTCCCAGGCTACTGTCAGGTTTCATTCAGCCAGCGACCATGTGAGACGTGAAGACTGGCAGGGTGGGACCGCCATGGTGAGCAACGGCCGTCGAGCATCCGAGCGCCCGATCGAGGCCCGGCTGCTGGTCGTCGAGGATGACGCCAACATTGTCGAGCTGTTGTCGGCGAGCTTGCGCTATGCCGGCTTCGAGGTCGCCGGGGCCCGAGACGGCCGCCAGGCGCTCCGCCTGGCCCGCGAATTTCGGCCGGACCTCATCGTGCTGGACGTGATGCTCCCCGGGATCGACGGTTTCGAGGTCGTCCGGCGGCTGAGCTCGGAGGGGAACCGCTGCCCGGTGCTATTCCTCACGGCCCGGGACGCGGTCGCGGACAAGATCACCGGACTGACGGTTGGCGGCGACGACTACGTCACGAAGCCATTCAGCCTGGATGAGGTGATCGCACGTATTCGCGCCGTGCTGCGCCGCAGTTCGACGGGATCGACCGTTCCGGCGGCCCGGATATCGTTCGCCGACATCGAGCTGGACGACGAAACGCATCAGGTATGGAAAGCGGGAGTCGAGGTGGCACTATCGCCGACGGAGTTCAACCTGTTGCGCTACTTCATGCAGAACGCGGGAAAAGTGCTGAGCAAGGCCCAGATTCTTGATCACGTCTGGAATTACGACTTCGGCGGCGACGCCAACGTCGTCGAGTCGTATGTCTCCTACCTGCGCCGCAAGATTGACACGACCGAGCCGCGGCTCCTGCACACGCTGCGCGGCGTTGGCTACACCCTCCGCCTGCCGCGGCCCTGACTATGCCTGACCGGCCGAAACGAGGGCTTGCCGCTCCGCAGGCAGTCGCGGCCTGGACCCGTCGCGCGTACTCTCGCACCCCACTGCGGGTGAAGCTCATCGCGGCGATGCTGCTGCTGGTGACCGCCGCTCTCGCCGGCTCCGGTGCAGTAGCGGCCACGAAACTTCGCAGCTACTTGATCGGGCGGGTCGACGCGCAGCTGGCCGCCGCTCAGCAACCGATCGGCGAACACCATGGCGGCCCGGACCAGGATGACCATGGCGCGGGACCATCCCGACTGCCAAGTGCGTACGTGGCCGAGGTGACCGACGCGAACGGCGCCGTCGTCTCCGGGCCCACCAGCAACCTCGTTGACCCGCATGAGCCGCTGCCTGCGCTGCCGCACCCGACCGGCGCGCAGACCCAGGCCATGGGTCCGCATACCTTCACCGTTGGCGCAGTCACCGGCGACGGCCGCTGGAGAGTGCTGGCCACGCCGATCGCACTGTCTGACGGGTCAGCCGGCACGCAACTGGTTGCGCAGAGCCTGAGCGATGTGCAGAACACGGTCAGCCAGCTCATTACCCTGTTCGTGATCATCGGCGCGGCGGCCGTCGTTGTCCTCGCCGGTGTCGGGTACTTCCTCATCCGAGCCAGCCTGCGACCACTCCGCGACGTTGAACGCACGGCCGCGATGATCGCTGCCGGTGATCTGTCACACCGTGTGCCGGACGCCGACCCAAGGACCGAGGTTGGCCAGCTCTCCGGAGCGCTGAACGCGATGCTCGCCGAGATCGAGACCGCGTTCGCGCAGCGCGCCGCATCCGAAGACGCCGCACGCCGGTCGGAGGAGCGGATGCGGCGATCCGAGGCCGCGGCGCGGCGCTCGGAGGAGCGAATGCGCCGGTTCGTCGCGGACGCCAGCCACGAGCTGCGCACTCCGCTGACCTCGATCCGTGGATATGCCGAGCTGTACCGGCAGGGCGCCGCCACCGACGACACCGATGTTCGACAGTGGATGAGCCGCATCGAGGACGAAGCCCACCGGATGGGCGTACTTGTCGAAGACCTCCTTCTGCTGGCTCGCCTCGACCAGGAGCGCCCGCTCGCGCAGTCCCCAGTGGACATGCTCGCGCTTGCGGGCAACGCGGTGCACGACGCGCGTGTGCTCGATCCGTCGCGTCCGATCACGCTCGAGGTCGGCCAAAGCGATCCGCCGCCGATCGTCATCGGTGACGAGACCCGCCTAGAGCAGGTGCGTAGCCAACTTGGTGGGAAACGCGCTGCGGCACACGCCCCCCGCGACGCCGATCATCGTCAGGGTCTCCAGCCGGGTTGACCAACATGTCGGCCGGGGCAGGGTGGTCCTGGCTGTCGCTGACGAGGGCCCCGGCATGACGCCGGACGAAGCAGCGCGAGTCTTCGAACGGTTCTACCGCGCTGACCAGTCGCGCAGTCGCAACGGCGGGACCGGGCTGGGCCTGGCCATCGTCGCTGCGCTCGTGGCCGGGCACGGCGGGACGGTAGACGTGGAAACCAGTCCTGGGTCCGGTTGCTGCTTCCGGGTCGAGATTCCATTGGCCGCTGTCCCGGCCGCGCCCGTGCCAGCAGCGTCGAGCTGACACCAGACCCTTTGGTGGCTGCTGTCGGATTGACAGCAAACCGGCAGGTTCTCGGCAGAGCGACCCAAGGTAAGTCGACAAGAAAGGACGGTGACCCAAGAGGTCCAATCGACCCAGGAAGGATCGACATGAGCATGTCGCCTTACCCGCCACCGACCGCCCCGTCGCGCCCGCCCGGTCGCCGGCGCGGCCTGGCGATCGGCGCGGGAATCCTCGCCGGCGCCGCTGCCGGGGCGGTGATCGCAACCGCCGTGGGCGCGACCGCCGCATCCAGCACGACCGGCAGTGGGCAGGCGGCAAGCAGCGCCTCGGCAGCCGCCCCTGACTCCGACCCCGGTCGCGGTAATCACCTGCCCTGGACCAGCGGAACCGTCACTTCGGTTGGCAGCAATTCGGTGACGATCAAGACAAGCAGCGAGACGGCCACCTATGGCGTCACTTCGGCCAGCGACATCGACAAGAACGGCGAGGCGCAGCTGAGTGACCTCAAGGTCGGCGACGCCGTCAGGTTCAGCACCCAGACCGTCAACGGAGCCACGATCATCGACAAGCTCCATGCCGGCGACGAGGCCAAGGACCGTCCCGCAGCACCGCCTTCTGGCACCACTGACGGTTGACCCATAGGCAGCTGAACGCGGCAATAAAGACACCGTGGCCCGGGACCGGCGCGGTCGTCCCGGGCCACGGCTGGCCGTACCGCTCAGTCAGTGGCCGCATCCGGACCGCGCTTTCAGCAAACGCGCAGCTTTCGTGCAGCCGGATCCCATGTCGATGGCGGATAAAGGAAGGATGCGGCGGCAACTCATGGTGAGCTTCGCCCGATGACTGTCGCTGCTCGGGATCGCGGGCATATCCGCCCTGCCGCGTCGGTGAGGCCGTCGACGCAGGCACCGATCCAGCCGAGCGCGAGCCAAGCCATTGTGCTGGCCGTAATCGCGGCGGGAGCCGTGGCGACGATCGCCTTGTGGTGGCAGGACACCACCGCAATCCATGGCTTCGGTGACTGGCTCACCAACGCCGGTCGGGTGACGGGCCTGCTTGCCGGCTATGGAGTCGTGGTCCTCCTCGCACTCATGGCCCGGATCCCACCCCTGGAACGCGGCATCGGCGCAGATCAGCTGGCCCGGTGGCACGCTCACGGCGGCCGATACATCGTGAGCCTCGTCGTCGCACACGGACTGCTGATCATCTGGGGTTACGCGGTCACTGCCCACACCAACGTGATTAGCCAGACCGGCACGCTGTTGACCAGATATCCGGACGTACTGATGGCGTCCGTCGCAGGACTACTGCTCGTCGGCATCGGCATCTTCTCCGCGCGGGCTGCGCGCCGTCGAATGCGCTACGAGACCTGGTACTACTTGCACTTCTACACCTACCTGGCCGTCGCTCTCGCGTTCAGTCATCAATTCGCGACCGGCGCAGATTTCATGACCAATAGGCCCGCACGCATTGTCTGGGCGGCCATGTACATCGCGGTCGCAGCCGCCATTGTCTGGTACCGATTCACCGTGCCTATCTGGCATGCCATCCGTCACCAAATGCGGGTTGTGGCCGTATACCCGGAAGCGCCCGGCGTGGCGTCCATCGTGGTCAGTGGACGGCATCTGCTCGATCTGCGGGCGCAATCCGGTCAGTTCTTCCGCTGGCGCTTCCTTACCCGTCATCTGTGGTGGGCGTCCAACCCATACTCGTTGTCCGCGGCGCCACGCCCGGACTGGCTGCGAATCACGGTCAAGGACTTCGGCGAACACAGCTCGGCACTCGCTCGTCTGCGGCCCGGCACCCGCGTGTTCGCCGAGGGTCCCTACGGCGCGATGACCGCGATCCGCCGCCGCCACCGCAAGGTGCTGCTCATCGCAGGCGGGATCGGCATTACCCCACTGCGAGCGCTGTTCGAGACACTGCCCGGCGGCAAGCGCGACATCACCTTGATCTACCGCGCCGGACACGACGCCGACACCGTGTTCCGGGACGAACTCATCGCGATCGCTCACCAGCGCGCGGCGCAACTGCACATCGTCACCGGACACCGGAGCGAACTGGGCTACGACCCGTTGTCGAAGGAGGCGCTCACCGCCAACATCCCGGACCTTCGCAGCCACGACGTGTACGTCTGCGGTCCGGACCGCATGGCGGACTCGGTCCTTGCCGCGCTTCGCGAAGCAAACGTGCCGCGCCGGCAGATCCACCACGAGTCGTTCGAATTCTGAGCTCCTGGAAGAAAGCGAGACATCCTCATGCGTCGGGTGGCATTCGCCATCGTCGGCACGATCGCCGGCCTGGTCGGTCTGCTGTCGTTCAAGACGCACTCGGCATCAGTCGCGAACCCGCCGGCCGCGGTTAGCACCACCGGTCCGAACACATCAGGCGCGACGCCGAACACCGGGAGCGCACCGTCTGCGCCAAGCGTTCCCGGGTCATCGACGAATTCGCTAACCGGCGATGTGGCCGACACGCGGTGGGGTCCGGTCCAGGTGCGCATCACCGTGACCAACGGAAAGCTCACCGACGTCACCGCTGTCGAGTACCCGAGTGAGAATCCTCGCGACCAGGAGATCAATTCTTACGCGATCCCGGCGCTCAACCACGAAGCGCTGGCCGCCGGCAGTGCGAAGATCGACATGATCTCCGGGGCTACCTATACCAGCCAGGGTTACCTCGAGTCGCTGCAAAGCGCGCTCGACAAGGCCGGCCTGAAATGACTCAGACGAGGGTGCGAGCGCACACCAACCGGCAGCGCACGGTGCATGTCGAGCACTGCATGGGTACCACATTCACAATCGACATCCGTGACCCGGGGAATTGGAGCGATGCCATCCGCGATGTGGTCAGCTGGCTGCATGAGGTCGACCACGTTTTCAGTACCTATCGGCACGAGAGCGATATCAGCCGGCTGCGGCGCGGCGAGCTCACACTGGAGGCCGCGAATCCGGAAATTGCCGAGGTGCTTGGGCTCTGCGCCGATGCTCAGCTGACCACCGCCGGCTACTTCACGGCTATGCCGAACGGTCAACTCGACCCCACCGGACTTGTCAAGGGCTGGGCGATAGAACACGCGAGCCGACGGCTGACCGCCCACGGCGCCGCCAATCACGCAATTAACGGCGGGGGCGACATGCAACTCGTCGGCGAGGCCGCTTCCGGGCGGCCCTGGACGGTCGGCATCAGCAACCCGCGTGACTCCAGCCGAGTTCTCACGGTCGTGTCCGGGCGAGATTTCGCCGTTGCCACTTCGGGGACCGCAGAGCGTGGCGCCCACGTCATAGACCCCTTCACCGGCCGCCCGGCATCGCGGGCCTTGAGCGCGACGATCACTGGTCCTTCGTTGAGTTGGGCTGACGCATACGCGACAGCCGTGGTCGTCATGGGTGCAGCAGGAGTGCGCTGGATAGCCGAGGTCGATGAATATGAAGCGCTGATAGTTGCGCCCGACGGCACCTGCTACCGAAGCTCCGGCTGGAGCATCCCAACCGACACTCGCTCCTACTGAAACCGAGACTTGTGCTGGCGGGCTGCGGTCTGCTGGGGGTCTGGTATCCCGGCGTTAACTCGCCACGATGTGCCGAGCAAGATGGAAAGGCCACCGAGCGAGGCTATTCAGAACCTGCCGCATCATCCTCGACCGGTTCCGTAACGAGCAGCGCGCCCTGCGGATTCTCATCGCCCGCCATCAGCGGGGTTATGTTCCCCGAGCGTCCCGAGCGCAGAGTGACGATCGCGCTGACATGCCGCCCTCGCTCACGTGAAGTCGTCGGCAAGAGGTAAAATTCTCATGAGCCTGGACAGCTAGGTAGTCGTATGAATTAACGGAGCTGAGCTCGATGATGAGCAACCTGGTGACTTTCGGGGTCCTCGCCGCAATTCTGCTTGTCGCCCTGGTGATGTTTGCGCGGCGGCAACAGCGTCGGCTGCGAGATCTCGATTCACTCCCGCGCCGGGCCGGAAGTGCGCCACCAGGCGCGCCCCCGTTCGAACCACGGTTCTGACGCGCTTCGGCGCGGACAGACTCCCGGCTCGTGGGGAGGAATAGCGAACGAGTTCGTCACGGCTGCGCTAATCCGATCCAAGCCTGGTTAGCTGCTGCGGTTGGGTGAACGTCCTCAGAATCGGGTTATACGTCGACGATGGCTAGGCAGGCTCCCCTCGCCGGCCTCCTGTCTAGCAAGGATCCCGGCTGGAGGCTGCTAGCCGGTCGGTTGCGGCGGCCCGCCGTCGTGGGCCGCCGCTACGCGGTGCGCGGCCACGTCGCCAACACCTCGATCAGCTGCTCGTTCGTGGGCCGCCGCGCCCCGTTCGTGCGCATCGTCTTGCCATCATCATCGTGATGGACGTCCTGCTTTCGCCGACGCGACCCCGATTGACCATAGGATCGCTGCGAACGACCCCACCATCGTGCAAAGGTGACAGGACATGGACATCACAGAGATCATCCTTGCTGATCATGAGGAGCAGCGCCGGATGTTCGCTCGCATCGACGACATCGATCGAACCGATACCCAAACGCTGCGGGCGTTGTGGAACCGCTTGTCCGCGATGCTCGAGGTGCACGCCGAGGCCGAAGAGGTCTATTTCTATCCGGAGCTGCTCAAGCTCGGTGAGCGGCTCAAGGACAACACCGAGGCTGACGAGACCGTAGATGCCATCGGCGACCATAACGACATCCGCGACGGGATTCGCGCAGCGTCGCTCCATGATGTCGGATCGGAAGCTTGGTGGCAGGGCGTGATGGCAGCCCGCAAGGCCAATGACGAGCATATGGGCGAGGAGGAGCACGAAGGGCTACGTGATTTTCGCCTCCATGTTGACCTTGACACTCGGCACAAGATCGCTGTGGCGTTCGTCGCCTACGAGGCACAACACATTAGCGGCGTACCGATCGTCGACAAAGACCCGAAGAGATACGTCGAAGACAACAGCTGAGGCCGCAACCCCCGCTCGTATCCGGTCCTACCCCCTTTCGTGATCTTGGACTTAACGTCGCTATTTGGCATCAAGTCCAAGATCACGAAGTGCCTGACCTATTCCCTCTCGGCTACCTGGTGACCGTGAACGACTTGGTCATGGTCGCTTGGGAGCTATCGCCGACGTAGACATCGATCTGGCCAGGCTCGACCACGAACTTACCCATGTTGTCGTAGAAGCCGACATCATTGCGGTCGAGGGTGAACGAGACTGTCTTGGTCTGGCCGGGTTGCAGAGTGACGCGATCGAAATCGCGCAGCCTGCGTACCGGCTGCGAGATGCTCGCGACCGGATCGTGGATGTAGAGCTGCACCACCTCGTCACCCGCGCGACTGCCAGTGTTGGTGACGTTCACCCTCGCCTTGACGCTGCCCCTCGGCGACATCGTCGCGGAGCTGAGCCGCAGGTTGGAGAAACTGAACGTGGTGTAGCTCAGACCGTATCCGAACGAGTACAGCGGGTCGCACGTGTTCAGGTCGCGGTAACGCGAGTTGTACTTGGACGTGATGTCACACGGCCGGCCGGTCGGCTCATGGTTGTAGTAGATCGGCACTTGACCGACGTTGACCGGGAAGGACACCGGCAGCTTGCCGCCAGGGTTGACCTTGCCGAACAGGACATCGGCCACTGCATTGCCGGCCTGAACGCCCGGGAACCACGCTTCGAGGATCGCCGGCGACTTCGCCGCGACGCTCGGTCAGCGTCAGCGGTCGGCCGTTGAACAGCACGACGGTGAACGGCTTGCCGAGCGCCGCGATCCGGTCGATCAGCTGCTGCTCGTCGCCGGGCAGGTCGATGTTGCTGCGCGACGTGGCCTCGCCGCTCATCTCCCGGGTCTCGCCGAGCGCGAGCACGACCTGGTCGGCCGACTGGGCCGCGGCCACCGCCTCGTCGAACCCCGGACCGGCCGGGCAGTCATCCGCGGGGTTGTACTGCGGCGGCTCGGTGTTCGGCAGATCGCAGGCCTTTGTGAACGTCGTCGTCCCGGTGCTCTGCGTCTTGATCCCGGTGTACAGGGAGACTGCGTCCTCGTCGCGACCGGTGCCCCACCACGGGCCGAGCATGTCGTGCTGGTCGTCGCCGAGCGGACCGATCACTGCCGTGTTCTTCGTCGGGTCGAGTGGCAGCGTCGAGTTGTCATTCTTCAGCAGCACCATCGACTTGCTCGCCGCCGCTCGCGCCGCCGCCACGGCGTCCGGCCGCAGCTGTGCCGCCCCGGCCTGGGATACGTCGACGTACGGGTGCTCGAACAGCCCGGCGCGGAACTTGACGCGCAAGATGTTCCGCACCGCATCGTTGATCTCCTTCAGAGTGATCTTGCCCTGGGCAAGGAGCTGCTTGCCGAAGTCGACATAGTTGGTGCTGACCATTTCCATGTTCGTGCCAGCACTGATCGCCAGCTGCGCAGCCTGCGGCCCGTCCGCGGCAACGCCGTGACCGCACGGCCCACTGTTCGGGTTCACCGGTGGGCAGGCCCGCAGCTCGGCCACCGCGGTGTAGTCACTTTCCACGAACCCGTCGAAGCCCCACTGACCCCTCAGGATGTCGGTCTCCGTCTCCTGGTTTGCGCAGCCGGGCACGCCGTTGATCGCGTTGAACGAGCACATCGCGGTGCCCACCCCGGCGTCGACGGCCGCCTTGTACGGCGGCAGGTAGAGGTTGTACAGGAGCTGCGTCGACATGTCGGTGGTGTTGTACTCGCGGCCGCCTTCCGGCTGGCCGTACGCCGCCAGGTGCTTAACGCTGGCGACCACCTTGTCGGCCGCGCTGTAGTTAGCCCCCTGGTCGCCGTGCACCTTGGCCGCGGCCATGACCGAGCCGAGGTACGGATCTTCGCCGGAGGCTTCGGAGATACGTCCCCACCGCGGATCGTGCGAGACGTCGACCATGGGGCTGTACACCTGCTTGATTCCGGTCGCTGCCGTTTCCCGCGCGCCGAAGGTGGCGTCGGCGGTCGCAACTCCTGGATCGAAGCTGCTCGCCTCGCCGAGCGGTATCGGGAAGACGGTACGGAATCCGTGGATGGTGTCGAAGGCGAACAGGATCGGAATATGCAGCCTGGACTGCTCCACCGCGACGTGCTGGAAGTGGTTGATCTTCACGGGATCAGTAAGGCTGAAGACTCCGCCGACCCCCTTCTGCGCGTCTGCGTCGGTTATCTGCCCGTCGGACAGCAACTGCATCTGCTCGAGCTTCTCCTCGAGCGTCATTTTCGCGAGAAGGGCGTTCACCTTTGCCTCGACCGGCGGCCCACCCGGGGCGCTCGTCGCGTTACTCGCGGCGAGACCACCAACCAGCAGGCTGGCGGTGAGTGCGAGTACAGCGACCGCGGCGTGCCGTCTGTTGACGATCCGGTGTCTGCGTAAACGCACACGTGTCATCGAGAACCCCCTCTAGGGAGACGAGACCTGCCGGCTGATGAAATGTTGGGTCGGCGCGCGTGCCGGTCGATCGCGCGCCTGTGGATTAGCTGCCGTTCCCGGCACGGATCCGGCAGACCATCCACGGGAAGCTCCCAAGACAGCCGAGTGGCCCAGACGAGCCACTTGCTGTCAAAGACCATAAAAGCCCCGACGCAGTTAACGGACCGTTAAAATACGCTCTAACACGCGAATCGCCATGAAGGTGCCCCGAGCGGGCGACGGCCGGCGGATCACGTGGAATTACCCGACAAACCTCGTCAGTCCGTGCAGAGGACGGCCAGGGCAAGCTGGCCGACGCCGGGCCCCCTCGGATCGGGTCGAGGCGGAGTTCGTCGGCTCGTCAGTACTGCGGTTCGACGTACCCGGCGTGTGACTCGACGGTGCGGAAGATGTCGTTCGCGATCGGGTTGCGCATCTCCTCGGCGAGCTGACCGAGCAGCCCGGCACAGCGCGCGAGTAGCACGACCCCGCGCAGCAGGGTGAGCGGAATACCGATATCGGCTAGTGCTGCGCCGCACGCGCCGGCGCCGTTGAGTGGCAGCGACCGGCCCAACACAACGGGCGCGACCCGGCCCACCGCTTCAAACAGCGCCAGGTGCGGGCCGTACTGGCCTTCCTCGCGCGCGATCTCGATGATCACGGCGGTGCGTGGGTCGCCGGACTTGTGCAGGTGATGGCCAAGCCCCGGGACGTAACCGCCGGCGTCCCGGCGGGCCTGGACAGCTGCGGCCGCGAGCGCGTCCCAACCCGCGTCGTCGCCTGGCAGGGAGTCGACGGTGGCCAGCGCACCGGCGAGGAACGTGCCGGTGTCTTCGCTGACGCCGAGGAATCGCGAGCCGCCGCCCAGCAGGCCGGCGGCGAGCGCGCCTTGGATCGCGTCTGGCGCGCTGAGGTAGGTGAGCCGCGCGGCGATGGCCGTTGGGGTGAATCCGTGGTCGGCGAGCGCGACGAGAACGGCGTCGAACACGCGAGCTTGGCCCGTGGATGGCGGCCGCAGGGTGATCAGCCAGTAGGCCAGCTCGCCGAAGCTGATCTTGCCGAGCAGCTCGCCCGGCAGATCGCGACCGAGCAGCGTGATGGTGTCCGGGGTCGAGATGCCGAGCGAGGTAGGGAAATGCAAGTCGGTCACGATGCCCCTTCTCGGTGGTGGGTGCGGGACACTAGCTCGTCTGCGTCAGGCAGACGGCACGGGCGCCGAGTCGGCCGCGCCCATGGTGCGGACGTGGGCCGCCGGCTGGCCGAGCCAAGCCCGGATCTCCTCGCCGTGTTCGTCGAGGGCCGGTGGCGGTAAGTCATAGCGAGGCGGGGTCTGGGAGAACCGGAGCGGGTGCCTGACGGTCGGCACATCGCCGGCCAGTGCGACTGGTTCGAGTCCCAGTTCGGTAGCGAGTTCGATGCCGCCGCGAACGTCGTTGATCGGACCGCACGGAATGCCCGCCGCACTGAGCACATCGAACCACTCCTGCGCCGACTTGGTCTCCAGGCAGGCCATCAACAGTGGGCGCAGTTGCTCTCGATTGATGTTCCGCTGGTGCACGGTCGCGAACCGCGGATCGTCGGCAACCTCCGCGATCCCGAGGGCCGCGGCGAGCTTGCGGAACTGCCGGTCGTTGCCGGCGATCACGATGATCTCGCCGTCCGCGGTAGGTAACGGCTCGTACGGGAACAGCGACGGGTGCGAGTTGCCCATGCGATGCGGCACAACGTTGCCGGCGACGTACGCCGAGGTCTGATTGACCATCGCCGACAGGGCCGACGCCAGCAGGCTCGCCTCGATGTGCTGCCCCGTGCCGGTGTTGTCGCGGTAGTGCAAGGCGGCCAGGATGCCCATCGCTGAGTGCAGCCCGGTCATCACGTCGAAAGCGCTGATGCCGGCGCGATAAGGCGGACCGTCCGGCGATCCGGTCAGGCTCATCAGGCCGGACACCGCCTGTACCAGCAGGTCGTAGCCGGGAAGTGCGGCGCCCTGACCCGCCCCGAAGCCGCTAATCGAGCTGTAAATGACGGTCGGGTTACGCGCTGCGACCGACTCGTAGTCCAACCCGAACCGGCGCAGTGCGCCGGGCCGGAAGTTCTCGATCATCACGTCCGCTCGGGCGGAGAGCTCGTGAGCGGTCGCGAGGTCGGCGTCGTCAGCGAGGTCGAGTGCGATGGAGCGCTTGTTGCGATTGATCGCGGCATAGTAGGTCCCGAGTTCGCCGCGCAGCGGCGGTACCCAGTGCCGGGTGTCATCGCCGGCCGGGGACTCGACCTTGATCACGTCGGCACCTAGGTCCGCGAGAAGCATCGTGCAATAAGGCCCGGCGAGGACGCGCGTGAAGTCGGCCACGATGAGTCCCGAGAGCGGTCCCGTGCCGGCGGTCTGCCGCGGTGATGCGGTCACAGTCGCTGCTCCTAGCCGTCGGGCGGACAAAGGTCCAGCCTAGAGCGGTGCCCACGGTGCGAGCCGCCTAATCTGTATAGGGTCGACGGCGGCCGTGATCTTGGCCTTATTGCTCTGTTAGCGGTAAGTCCAAGATCATCAGCGCGATGGGGAAATTGGCGGGCGGTCCTACCGCCGAAATCGCGCCGATGCGCGCAAGTAGAGGGAGCAACACGTGGCCAAGCTGGTGGCAATCCTGGCGACCACACACCATCCGTTCTTCTACAAGACCAGCCAGCTGCCGCCGGACGAGGCGCCGCAGTTCGCCGGCGAGTGGGTTCGGAAGGTGGAGGCATATCGCGCGACGCTCACCGCGGCCCGCCCGGACGTCCTGGTGATGGTCGGTTCGGACCACTTCCACCAGCTGTGGCTGGACAACATGCCACAGTTCCTTGTCGGCAAAGCGCCGTACTACGACGGTAACTACTACAACGAGGAACGCGAGTTCGGACTACCGCGGCTCGTGCTGAAGGGGCATGAGGAGCTGTCGGGCTACATCCTGCGGGAAGCTCTGGACCGCGAGTTCGATCTGGCGTTCTCAAACGAGCTGCGGGTCGACCACTCGATCACCTGCCCGATCATCACCGTCCGCCCGCAAAACGACCTTCCGATCGTGCCGATCTACACCAACATCTTTGCGCCACCGCTGCCTCGCCCGGAGCGGTTCGTAAAGCTAGGCCGGACTCTGCGTGAGCTCGTCGACGCGTGGCCGTCTGACCTGCGAGTCGCGGTGGTGGGCACCGGCCACCTCTCGTTGGAGCTCGGCGGCCCGCGTCAATTCGGCCCGCACGGCCCCGATCCGGAGTTCGATGCCAAGGCCGTCGAATGGATCGCCAACGGCGACATCGACGGCTGTCTGTCGGAGGTGACGCTGGACAGCTTGCACGCGCCGGGCAACGCCACCCACGGGTTCATGGATTTCATGCTGATGATGGGGCTCGCCGGCTACAACAAAGCCGACTACGCCGACAACCTCGATCTGTTCCACACGATGGAGGCCTATTTCACGTGGTACCCGAACGGGGTTGGGGTTGAGTGAGCAGATACCTGGTGAACAAGTTCTTGTTCACGGTCGACCGCGACCCCGACCTCGTCGAGCGTTACCGTACGGACCCAGCCGGGACCGTGGCGTGGTGGGAGGCCGAGCGAGCGAACCAGATCCTGAACTGCGTCGCGGGCGAGGCGTCGACCTGGCTGGCCTTCACGGAGGCCGAACGTGAGGCGCTGGCCACGCACGACCACGTTGCGCTCTTCGAGATGGGTGCCCATCCGTTCCTCACGCTAACGCTCTGGATCGCCATGTTCGAACGCGATCACAGCGAGCCGTTGGCGATGCAGCTCGACTACGCCGCGAAGCTCAAGCACTTTGCCCTGCCGTATCCGGACATCGGCACTTAAGGTTTGGCTCGCACCCGGTTCGTATGCATGATCAGTCGTTCCAGAAACGGATCATGCATACGCAGAGTGGAGAAGCTAGGTCTCCTCGCGTGCCTCGACACCCGCGCCGCCAAAGTCCGAGTACTGGTACGGATTGGCGATGCGGTCTTCCTCCGGCTGCTCCGGGTGCATCTTCGCGTCCCACGCCTCTTCGCCCAGGACGCCGCGAACGTGCTCGATCGACGCGGCGGACAACCGGCGCGCCTCTTCCAGCCGGTCGGTAGCGAGCAGGCGGTGGTTGTACTTGACCGCCCGGCCGTTGACGAGCACCGTGTGCACGTCCCCGCGACCGGCCTGGTACACCAGGTGACCTTCCGGGTAGAGGATGGGGAACATCGTCGGCGAGTCGTCGTTAAGCACCAGCACGAGGTCTGCCTTCTTGCCCACCGTGATGGAGCCGACGATGCCGTCCAACCCGAGGGCAGTGGCGCCGCCCATGGTGGCGTAGTACAGCACCCGGTCGGCCCGCAGCGCCAGGTTCATAACGGTGCGCGCCTCGCGGTGGGCTTCGACGTGCTCGCGCATCCGGTCGAGGTTCAGCGTCGCGCGCATGGCCGAGAACATGTCCCCTGACCACCACGAACTGGTGTCAACCGACAACGAGATCGGGATCCCGTACTTGCGCAGCCGCGCGGTTGGTGAGAAGCCCTGGCCGGCACTGCACTCGCTCTCGGTCGCCACGGAGGCATGGGCGCCCGAGGCAGCGATCCGTTGGTAGGAATCCTCGTTCAGGCTCGATACATGCACGTGGGTTACTCGGTCGGTGAGATACCCGTGTTCAGCGATCAGCTGGATGCTCTGGTCCGACGTGACGCCCCACACTCCGCTGTGCGTGGTCACCCTCGTGTCCAGATCGCGGGCCACGGCGAAGGCCGGTCCCTCGGGAAATGCTGGATCGCCAGGAACGTCGAAGGCCATCTGCCAGCGCAGCATGTCGCCCCGGCCATCGAGACGGCGGCGTACAAAGTCCTTGAACTCAGGGCGCGTCGACCACTCCCAGGGCCCCTCGGCCAGGTTGCCGTAGGCGAAGACATATCGGCCGTCGAGCCGCTCGAGCGCATCGACGGCGGCTTCGGCGTGGTCGGTCGTCCGCAGGCCGTGCGACCAGTCCAGCGTGGTTGTCACGCCCGCATCGAGGGAGTCGAGTCCGGCGAGCAGGTTGCCCGCGTAGATCTCTTCGGGCCGGAACGCGTGCCCCCACTCCAGGTAGTAGAAGTAGAAGTAGTTCGTCAGCGTCCAGTCGGCGCCGAAGCCGCGCATGACCGTTTGCCACATGTGTCGGTGGGTATCGATCATGCCGGGCATCACGATGCCGCCGCGGGAGTCGATCTCCACGGTGCCTTCCGGCACGTTCAAAGATCTCCCGACGTCTGCGATCGAGTCACCGACGACGAGCACGTCGGTGTCCTCTCGAGTGCCGATCCCTAGATCGCCGCTCACGACGGTCGCGTTTCGGAATACGAATCCGGGCGCGGTCGTGACCGCGTCTACCGACGGGAGCACGCGTTGGGGTCGGTCGGGTGTCACCATGGCAGGCTCCTGCTCGTCGAGTGCAGTGGTGCCGATTCCGCTTCGCTGGTTGGCTTTCTACGCCGTGATAGTTCATCGGTCAACCAACTGCAGGCCCGTATTCTCAGCGCCGTGACCGACGACGCAGAGGTGATCGCCGACCTGGAAGCGCAGAGATACCAAGCGATGCTCCGCTCAGACGACGCGACCCTCGATGAGCTGTGCGACGACGACCTGACCTACACGCACTCGGACGGCGCCTGCGACACGAAGGCCACCTATCTGCGGCGGGTCCGCGACGGTTACTTCGACTACCAGCGGCTCGAGCATGAGATCCATCGGACGATCGTCATCGGCGACTGCGCAGTAGTGGTCGGCCGAATGATCGGCGACGTGGTCGTCAACGGGTCGCTGCGCCACCTGAACAGCGCAGCGCTGATCGTCTGGGTGCGGCGGGCGAACGGGTGGCGGCTTCTCGCCTTTCAGCCCACGCCGTTGCCAAGCGCGCACTAGTCGGGCGCGAGCACTAGGTCGAAGCTGGTCCGCGCCCAGCTCCGCTCGAGAACCCGGCCGTCCGGCGTCGGCTCGGTTCCTGGCGCCCGGATGAAGTCGACGACCAGCGAATCGCGAATGCCGAAGACACTGTCAGAGCCCATGTCGTCACCGGCGACGAATACGTGCGTCACCAGGGTGCTCATGTCCGGGTGGCTGACCATGAAGTGCAGGTGCGGGGCCCGCATAGGGGAGCGGTGCGTCGCAGCCAGCAGGTCGCCTACCGGCCCATCCGCTGGAATCGGGATACGGCGTCGGGGTCAGTGCCCAGAAACGGTAGCGTCCTTCGTCGTCCGCGAAGAGGTGGCCGCGTGCGGCCGTGCGGCCGTCGGTGTACTGGACGTCGTAGTAGCCGTCGACGTCAGCCTCCCACACCTCGATCCGCGCGCCCGGGAGCGGCCGACCATCAACATCCACGACCCGGCCCTCGACCCAGCAGGGCTCGCCCGACGCGTCGCCGGAGATGTCTCCGCCCAGCTTGACGAGCGGCGAGTCCTCGACGAAGAACGGGCCGACGACGGTGGCCTCGGTCGTGCGCCCCGTGGGGTCGTCGTTGACGATGATCATCTGCATCGACGCCCCGAGGACGTCGGAGAGCAGGATGAACTCCTGCCGCTTGTCGTCGGTGATGTGGCCGGCACGGGTGAGGAAGTCGATGCCCGCCTGCCACTCAGGCTCGGTTAGCCGAACTTCGCGGATGAAGGCGTGCAGATGCTCGACCAGGGCCGTCAAGACAGTCCTGAGTCGCTCGTCCGGGGTGTTTGCCAGGCTGGCAACCACGGCGTCGACAAGCTGTTGCTCCCGGCGTTCCTGGATGCTCGGCTCGGCGTCGGTTCCGGTCATGGAGCTCTCTCCGTCCAGGTCGGCCGCGGATCGCCTCCCGACCACGCGCCGTGCAGCACAACGGTCAGCGACGCGGCGTCGACGGGCCGCGGATTGCTTGGCGGCACCTCCGGCAGGATCAGCGCGACCGCGGGTTCGATGTCGTCTGCGCGCAGGCCGATCTCACCCAGTGCCCTGGGTGCGTCAACGCGCGTGCGCAGCCGGTCCAGCCCATCGGAGGCATCGTCGGACCCCAGCGCATCGGCGATGCGGGCACTGGCGGTCGCCGCGAACGGCGCGTTGAACGCCAGCACGTGTGGCAGCACGATTGCATGGGTGGCCGCGTGCGGCGGAGCCCGAACGCGCCGCCAAGGACGTGGCAGATCTTGTGGTGCAGGCCGGATCCGGCCGACGCGAACGCGACCGCGGCAAGGTAGCTGCCGTACAGGGTCTGCTCCGTCGCGTCGATGTCGCCGGCGACGACGCCGGGCAGGCCGGTGCGCAGGGCCCGCAGCCCCTCCATGGCGAGCGCCGCGTCGATCGGATCGACGCGGGGTGCCCACATCGAGTCGATCGCGTGGGCGACCGCGTTCAGCCCTGACGCGACGGCGAGAGACGACGGCAGCCCGGCGAACAGATCAGCGTCGTATACGACCACCGCGGGAAGAACGCGCGGATCGCTGCCGGTCCGCTTCCGGCCATTCTCGGTCAGCCCCCATACATCCGTGGCTTCCGAGCCGGCGAACGTCGTCGGCACCGCCACGATCGGCAGCGCCGAGGTGAGCGCGATGGCTTTGGCCAGCCCCGTTGCCGAACCGCCGCCTATGGCGATCAACAGATCCGCGCCGGCGGCGTGGACGGCGGCCCGGGCATCCGCCGCGACGTGCGCCGGGACATGCTCCACGATCTCGCCGTACCGAACCGCATCGATCAAGCCGGCGCGCGCCATCAGGTCCTCATGCCGGGCGCTGGCGACGACGAACGGCCGGTACGCGCCGATGCGTTTCGTCTCCGCCGCTAGGTGTGTCGCCGCGTGCCCGGTGCCGAACAGCACCCGCTGCGCCTTGGTCTCGTGCTCGAAAACGAGCGCCACCGAAGAACTCCCGGCTCTCTACGGACTCCCTGTCTAGCGAAGCTGTCATCCGCCTGCATTCAGGCTAACTGTGGACCGTCGTGAGCCGCGGCTTGCAACGACACCAGTGTCTCGGCTAACATACAACCAAATGGTTGTAGATAGTGTGACCGACGAAGCAGTCGACAATGTATTCCACGCCCTGGCGGACGCTACCCGGCGTGACATCCTCCGCCGCTCCGTCCAGGGCGACTCGTCTGTGTCGCGGCTGGCCGAGGCCTATCCGATGAGTTTCGCCGCCGTGCAAAAGCACGTCGCGGTGCTGGAGCGGGCCGGCTTGGTCACCAAGGAGCGCCGCGGACGGGAGCAACTCGTGCGCACCGATCCGGATGCGGTCCGCCGGGCCCGGCAGGCCCTTGACCAGCTCGAGACGGCTTGGCGCGGGCGCGTGGACCGCATGGCCGAGTTGCTCGCGCAAGATCCCGACCCACAACAGAATCCCCCGACGAGAGGACACGACACATGAGCGTCACCAGCGTCGAGAAAGACTTCGACCGCCTCACCCTCACCGTGGTCGCCGATTTCTACGCCTCACCCGAGCGGGTGTGGCAGCTATGGGCCGATCCGCGAAAGTTGGAACGCTGGTGGGGGCCGCCGAGCTACCCGGCGACGGTCGAACTGTACGACCTGGCTCCGGGCGGAGACGTCAGCTACTTCATGACCGGTCCGGAGGGTGAGAAGTACCACGGCTGGTGGCGAGTCACGTCGGTCAACCCGCCGAAGTCTCTCGAGTTCCGGGACGGATTCGCTGACCAGGAAGGGAATCCGGCGGCCGATATGCCAACAACCACCGTGCATATGCAGCTCACCGAGCATGGCGGTGGCACCCGGATGGAACTGCGCACAGTGTTCGACTCCCGCGAGGAGATGGAGCGGCTCGACAGCATGGGCATGACCGAGGGCTTGCGGGAGGCTGTCGGCCAGATGGACTCCCTCCTCGCGGGCTAACCCAGACTGCTCCGTACCACATCCGATCGAAAGGACACGGGAGAGATGAGAAAGCTGATCGTGAGCACCTTCGTGACCCTCGACGGGGTCATGCAAGCCCCGGGCGGCCCGGAGGAGGATGGCGAAGGCGGCTTCGCGTACGGCGGCTGGTCGGTGAACTACTGGGACGACCAGATGGGTCAGGTCATGGGCGAGGCCATGAGCAGGCCGTTCGATCTCGTTCTTGGACGTAAGACCTACGACATTTTCGCCGCGTTCTGGCCCAGCGCGAGCGACGATGCGGGCGGCAAGCCGTTGAATGACGCCACCAAGTACGTCGCGTCGCGGACTCAGCCCACGCTGGCCTGGGGCCCCTCGGTCCTGATCGACGGAGACGCGGCCGAAGGCGTCGGGGCGCTCAAGGAGGGAAACGGGCCAGAACTACAGGTGCACGGCAGCGGGAACCTGATCCAGACGCTGTTACGCCATAATCTGGTCGACGAGTTCCGGCTGTGGGTGTTTCCTGTCGTCATCGGCTCCGGCAAGCGTCTGTTCGCGGACGGCACGATCCCCGCCGGACTGAACCTTCTTGACAGCAAGGTCTCAACGACTGGAGTCGTTATAGGTACCTACGAGCCCGCGGGCGAGATCGTCACCGGATCATTCGCATAGCCGACCGCATTGTCGCGCGTGCCGCGGCACGTCGCCGATCCTAGTTTTCACATCCGATTCCGTCGTGGTCGGCTGACCCTCCTCGGCTAGATGATCTTGGACTTGTAGCCCTGGAGCGCCGGTAAGTCCAAGATCATCGCCGTCGGGACAAGCGAGTCCGGACAGCGAGTCTGGAACGGACCATGTATCGAGTTGCCCGTGCCGGCCTCCGTCCCAACGAGGTGGTCTGGATGAATGGCTACGGAGTGCTGCGGGGAAGCCCCGACCGATGGGTGCGGGAAGACGGCGGCGACACCACCCCGCACCTGCATATCCGGTTACTCGACAGCACGGGACAGCCGTGGCGCATCGCGGTGAACGTGCAGTCCGACACGGGTGCGGAAGTCGTCTACTGGCTGGTGGATCCCCTGCTAGGTCACCCGATCCTCGGCGAGTTGCCCAACTTACCAACCGGGTTCCATGGCAGCGCACCCTCGTCGGCCACCGCTCTGGACTACGTGCGGGCGCCGTTGTTCGACTGGCAAGAAGGGACGGCGTTGCCCGCCTCAGGCAGCGCGTCGGCCGACGACCTACAGGACCTGCTCGGGCTGTATCTGCAGCATTGCCAGGATGCCGGCGGCGAGGTGTACGCGTTCGGGGAGCGCTTCGACCGCAATTTGAACAAGCCGATCGACGTCGATTTCGGGAATACCGATGGTCTGCACGGTGTCCACGACATTCACCTCAACCAGGGCAACACGGGGCCGCACTCCCGGGACAACGGGGCCCGCCACGACGGCGGGCTGATCCTCGCCCATCCGGACCGGCACATTGGCCTCTTCCTTGCATTTCAAACGCAGCGCGTCCCTACCGATGCGGGGGGAGCTCCGACACCGCAGTCGCGGTCAATCGCCGATCTGGTCCACGGCGCGACGCCTCCGACGGACACGGTTTACCTGGAGCGCGCGTTGCTCAACCCGGTCGGCGACGACGTAGGCCACGAGGTTGTCGTGATCGGAAATTTGGCCAACACCATCGCATCATTGGCCGGTTGGCAGCTGATCGACAAGACGCACCGCTGCACCGTGATCGGTCCGGAGACGATTGGACCGGGAGGCTCATTGCTCGTACCTCTCGACGGCGCCGGAGCCCAGCTCGGCAACAACGGGGGGAATTTGGTGTTAGTCGATACGGGTGCGCGTCTGGTCGACGCAGTCGCCTACACAGCCAGTGACGCTGTCGAAGACCAGTACGTGCGATTCAACCGCTGAAGTGACCGCGCGGAGGGAACCGTTTCCCTCGACACGCACGTATCACGGTGTGGAAGGCAAGCTAGCGATCCGTTCAACGGAGGGGTCCGATGGTTGCAGTCGACGTGGCCGAGGAAACGGCCGGATGGAGCCGCCGGGGCAGCCTGCCGCGGGCCGGCGAGGTTGGCTCGATGCCTCTCGATGTCGACGCGATACGGTCGCATTTCTTCTTTCCGGAACGGGGCCGGATCGTCACCAACAATGCAGCGAGCACGCAGCCACCACGTGAGCTGGTGCAGCTGTATCAAGACCTTGCACCGGGCTACGAGAACGTGCATCGTGGCCAGTCCGACGCGTCGCAGGCGATGACCGCGCAATTCGAAGCATCGTTCGACACGATCGCACAGTTCATCAATGCCCCCAGCCGAGAAAACATAGCGGTATATCGAAACGCGACGGAGGCGCTCAACTCCGTCATGTACTCCCTGATGACCGAGTTCCGCGATGGCGACAACGTGGTCACGACCATGATGGAGCACAACTCGAACTACGTGCCATGGCACGCGCTATGCCAGGAGATCCTCCCCAAGTTTGGGATCCGCGTTCAGTGCCGGCTCGTTCCGTTCGACCGGGAGACTGGCGAACTCGATCTGGCTGAACTGGCGGCTCAGGTCGACGATCGGACCAAGCTGGTGTGTTGTACGGGGGCATCCAACTTTCTCGGCACGAGGACTCCTCTGGAGCCCATTCGACGAATCGCTGCGGAGAGTGGCTATTGCCAGCCTGACGGTGACCGGTGCTCACGACTACTGATCGACGGCGCCCAGCTCGTGCCGAGCAGTTTTGTCGACGTCCAGGCGATGGACGTCGACTACCTGGTCTTTTCCTTCCACAAGATGCTGGCGCCTTTCGGCGTCGGCGTCCTCTATGCAAAGCGTCAGCTGCTTCGCGACTCGCTACCGTTTCTCTACGGCGGAGACATGATCGCTGAAGGCCAGGTGTTCCCAGACCATGTCGGCTACAACGGCCTGCCGTGGAAGTTTGCGGCCGGAACGCCCAATATCCTCGGTACGATCGCGTCCGCCCAGGCCTTGCGGCTGATTCTCGACCTCGCGCTGCACCCTGCTACCTATCAGTACTTTGGATCGGAGCGCGCTATCGCCGCGGATGACATCGCAAGCGCGATGGCGGGTGTCGGGGAGCACGCCCGCTTGCTCGTGAGCCGCGCACTTGACCGGCTGGCTTGCCTGCCGGGTGTCACTATCTACGGTCCAAGGTCGGCGGGGCGGCGGGCGTCGCTGGTCGCATTCAACGTATCCGGCTGGAGCCCGTTCGATATTGCCGATGCCCTCAATGCCGTCGGTGTCGAATCGAGAGCGGGCTGCCACTGCGCGACATTGGCCCACCATTACCTCGGGCTCGATCCTGCAGCAAGTTGCCGGTTGAGCTTCTACCTCTACAACACGATCGACGAGGTCGATTTCGCGGTGAATGCGCTCGCGGGGATCATCGCCCGCAGGTAACCCGGCTAGAGGGTCAGTTTCCGGCGGCCCGATATTGCTCGAGCACGCTGGCCGGAATACGACCGCGGGTGCTGAGCCCGATCCCGTTTGACGCCGCCCAGGCCCGCACTGCCTTGTTGTCCACCTCGACGAATGGGGTAGTGGGCGCTGCGCGTCGTCGCCGGCGACGACGCTGCTGCGCGCCGCCCCGAACCGCTCGGGCATAGGGCGTGTAGCCGTTGATCAGATCGCGGAGCCTCGCGGCGTTCCTCCGGCTCAAATCGATCTCGTAGTTCGCACCGTCGATGGCGAACAAGACGGTTTCTTCCGCCTTGCCACCGTCGATGTCATCGATGAGTTGGGTGACGGTTTGCTTCACGCGCCGAACGGTACCTGGCCTTCGTGCACCACGCCACGGTCAAAGTCTGTGAATTCGTGCCCTTAAGGTTGGTCGCAGTTTGATCGTGGCTGACTGTTTCGTGCAGCAGCGACTGAGTGTGTGCCCACCAGTGGCCGAAGCCGAATCGATTGCCAGTATGCAGCAACATCACTAGCAGGAGACTGAACGCGAATGCCATACGTTCTCCGTCCATGTGCCGCTCGGCAGGTGGAGCAAAACCAGATGAGAATGTTCGGGCAGAAAGCTACCCAGCCGGCGGTAGGGATTTCGATGCCCAGCTGACCGCCACCCCTAGACCGCCAATCGCAAAGATCCAGCCGAAGTCATCCGCTCCGGTCGGAGGATTTGGGGCTATGAAAGCCGGTGACCATCGGCGCTTCGCTGCGGTACGTGAGTGGGTGAGGACCGCGATTGGGGAATTAACAATGGCCGAATGCTGCTCGGGACAGAAATCGGGTATGCCACGACTGGTTACATGTCCAACACTGTGTCATCCACCGGTTGGGAACAGCAGATCAGCGCATTGCCCTCAGCTGGGTTGTCAACCGGGTCCGGAGCGTAGCCAATCGTCCCGGAGAGCAGACTCGTTTCGCAGGTGTGACAAACGCCGGTCCGACATGACCAGCGGGTGGGTACGTCGCACGCCTCGGCGAGGTCCAGCAAGCTTGCATAGCGCGGGTTCCAGTGCACGGTGAGGCCGCTGCGGGCGAAGCCGACCCGCGGACCGTCAGTCGCCTCACTGTCCGGATGGTGTGGCGGCCGGGTCGGGGTCGGTATGACACCAGGCGTGATCGTGGGTGCCGGGCCGAAGAACTCGGTTCGTATCCGGGTGGCATCGACGCCGAGGCCCACTAGTGCGGCGGATGCCTCCGCCATGAACCTGGCCGGCCCGCAGACATATGCATCGCAGTTGCGCGGAAGGTCAAGTGTGGCCAGGACCGACGCCGTGAGGCGCCCAGCCGTCTGGTAATCGCCGCCGGCTGCGTCGCCACGGCCGGGGCGGCTGTAGCAGACGTATCGGTGGGCACTCGGCAACGCCGAAAGCAGCGAGCGCGACTCGGCCGCGAACGGCTCCTCCGCTCGGTTGCGGGCGCCATGCAGCCACCAAATGTCTCGGCTGGACTTGGTACCAGCCAGCGCATGGAGCATCGCCAGCACCGGCGTCGCACCTACACCTGCGCTCATCAACAGGACCGGCGCGTCGGACGGCCTCAGGATGAACGTGCCCCGCGGTGCGGCAACGTCCAGGCGGTCGCCGGGACGCACCTGGTTGTGCACGAATTGACTGCCTGCCCCGTGCGGCTCGCGCTTGACGCTGACTCGATACGTGCTAGCACCCGGGGGTCCGGACAGCGAATAGCTGCGCAAGATGGATTGCCGGCCCTGGTCGGTTGGCAAGCGCAGCGTCAGAAATTGTCCTGGCTGGGCGGGTGGCACGCCGTTGCCGTCTGGATCGGCCAGGTATACCGAGACCACGGACTCGCTTTCCAGCTCAGTGGCCGTGACATCCAGCGGACGGAATCCTGCCCACGCCGGCGGCGGGCTCACTGCCGTCAACCCGGGGTTACCCGCGGCGCCTGGCACCGCTCCCTGCTCGAGTATCGCTTCGAACGACATCTTCCAGCCGGGTGACAAGGAAGGGATCTGCAGGGCGCGGACAACGTCTTGGCGAGAGTGCCCAGGCAGGTAGAGCAGCGCGTCGACGTCGGCCACGGTCATCGCCCCCGGTCCGCGGGCGATGAGCGCAATCTCGTCTCCGGCCTGCACAATGCCCTCCCGAAGCACCCGGAAATAGAACCCGGGTCGGTGATGAGAAATGAGCAGAGCAGGCATGCGCGCGTCATCCATTCGGATACCGACCCGATAACAGGTGACCCGGGGCTGGCTCACCTCGAAGACTGCGCTTCCGATCCGATAGCGATCGCCAATACACACCTCGTCGTCGGTCAGGCCCCGCACAGTGAGGTTTTCCCCGAACTGCCCGTACGTGAAGTCGTCGCGGCTCAGGTAGTCCTGCCAGTACCGATAAGACTCGATCTGGTAGACGAATACTGCTCGCTGTTCGCCCCCGTGTCCCGCCAGGTCGCCCTGTCCGTCACCGTCGATGTTGTTGCGCCGCACCAGCCGCGGGCCGTCCACCGGCTCTTTCCAGACGGCCGTATGCACCGTCCGGCCTTGCCAGAGCACCTCCTTTGGCAGTCCCACGTTCACCGACAACACCTGGGCCGCCAACTGATCTGCCGTCACTCGCGGCACTCCTCACCATTTGTTCGATAGGTGCCGTCCGTCTCCCTGATTGTCGCTCACACCGCCGAGTTCGCTGGTCTGCTGTTGTCCGCTACGAATCCGGTGTCAGGCTGGCGGGGTTGGCCGAGGAAACGGGTTCGGTAGCGCTGCGCGAGCGCGAACCCAACCAGCTCGAAAAGGACGACGGTCAGGACCAGCTCGGCATCCACATAGCCGAGGACGACGTTGACCGCAGCCAGCCCGAAGATCACGCCAGCGCGCAACGCTGCGACACCTTTCCGATCCCGCCCGAACAGCAATAACACCGCGGCGCTGATCAGGAGAAGTCCGACGATGGTCTCGCCGGCGGCGGCGACCATGAGGGCCGGGGGATGGGTTCCCGGAGGAACGGTCTTGTCATCGATCACCACCTTGTTCTCGGGGTCGTTCAAAGCGAGGGCGAGGAATACCAGCAAGCCGAGCAGCGAGAAGAATCCGACGATCAGGGACCCGATGATCAGCAGGATCCGGTGAATAAAGCGGGGGAGCAAGATGCGTTCGACTCGACCGGCGATTTGGATGACCGTTGCCAGATGCGGGTGCATGTCCGGTCTCGTCGTCGGCGCCAGACCGGCAACGAAGGGCTGTATGCGGCTGGCGAAGTCGGCCAGATCCGGGCGGTCAGTGGACTGCTCGATCTCGCCAAGTCGGTTCAGCAAGTCACGCTTCGTGCTCTCCCGCATCGCGCCATCCGCGACCTTCGACAGATCGTCGAGAACGAAATACGTTTGGGCGCGCGCGTCGTACCGACGGGGTCGGCTGACCAATCGCGCAACGATCAGGACGGCCAGAAACGCGAGGTAGATGATCGGCGCCGCCAGTGGAAAGAAGTAGTCGTTCTTCGTTGTGATGTACTTGCCGACCTCGTCGATGAACAGGCCGACGCCAACTCCGGAACACAGCGCCGACAACGTGAGGATCCATCTGTTGGCCCACACCAGCGGCAGCATCGCGCCGATGACAAGCAGCAATCCGCCCCATAGCGCATGGGCGATGTGATACGTGCTGCCACCGACCTGTGGATAGCCCGACAGCACGAGAAACAAGCGCGTCACCACGACGGTCACGCCGAACGTGACAACCAGCAAGCCGAGATTCCGCCCGGCGTTCGCGCTGGCCACGGGTCGATTCACCGCTGGTCGCTCGACGGCAACGATCACGTCGGCCATGAGCCCACCACCCCTCCAGCAGGACTATCCCACCCGGCGCCTCTCGGCCGGGAGGTCTGGAGTCACCGCGCGGGCAGGACCGCCTGCGCCTCGTTCGGGGCTGCACAACAAGCCGGCTGTGATGGCGTCAGCAGTTGTGATCCTGGACCTACTGCTACGGAGCGACGGGATCTCCAAGATCATCACCAGCGGCCGGTCGGCCGTGCCGCTAGAACGAAGCGGCAACCGGGATGACGCGCTCACCAAGGGTCTCCAGCGGCGTAATGGTCTCCATCTCCCTAACCTGCCCATGGACATGTGCGATGCCCAGGCCGGCTAGCCGCTCCAGTTCGTGGAGGAGCACATCGACGTCTCGTCCGTTCGGACCGACGTCCAACGGCAGCATGACTGTCTTCTCGATGTCGTCGTAGCTGCGTCCGACAGTCGCGCAGTGTTCGCGAAGGACGTCGAGCTTTCGTTCCAGGTCCGGACCGGCAAACAGGTTGCACGCTTGACCGTACAGCGCGACCAACCGGAGCGTCTTCCGCTCTCCACCGCCCCCGATCATGATCGGCGGGTGCGGCCGTCGCAACGGCTGAGGGGAGTTCAGCGTGCGCTCGAGTGCGTAGTGCTTGCCCTGGAACGGCGCGTCGCTGTCGCTCCACATTTGCAAGCAGATCTGCAGTGCTTCCTCGAGTCGTTCGAAGCGCTCGGCGGTTGGCGGGAACGGGAGGCCGAGCCCGCGCGCCTCCGCCTCGTTCCATGCTGCTCCGATTCCGAGCCACGCCCGGCCGTCGGACAGCACATCCAGGGTGCTGACCTCCTTGGCGAGCAACCCGGGTTCGCGATACACGACGGCGGTCACCCAGGACACGAGGTCGACGCGTGAAGTGCAGGCGGCCAGGTAACCGAGCGCCGTGTAGGCCTCCAGCATCTCGTGCTCTGCTGGCCCGATGCCGCGGATCTGCCAGACATGATCCATGACGCTCAGCCGAGCGAAGCCGGTCTCTTCCGCCGCTGTTGCGATGCGCCGAAGATCCCGCGCCAGGGTTGGCGGGCCGCCCGGCCAGGTGAAGTTCGCAATGTGCAGCCCAATCCTCATCCAGCGCCCCTTTTCGTGATCCACCTCGGAGCCACGGTAGCCGCCGAGACTCAAATACCGCACAGCTCGCCAGCATTGGCGACAAGGGCGGCGGGCGAGCTCGTTAGCTGCGACGCAATTTGGCTGGGTCGGCGACGAGGTCAATGGCGACGATGCGGCCGTTCACGACCGTGAAGCCGATTACTCCGAGAGGATGGTCCAGATCGCCGTACACGGCACCGGCGGCGCCGTTGACGATCGCCGGACGCACCCGCGCGATAAAGCGGGGCGCAGAAGCCAGCACCGTGGTGGCCACCGCGCCCGCGCCATGGACCGGCGGCCGGGAGCGAGGAACCGAGGGTCCGAGGTCCGCCCGGAAGACGACGTCTGGGTCGAGGACAGCAAGGAGCGCATCGAAGTCACCCTTGCGTGCCGCGGCGAGGAAGGCATCGACGGCTCGTCGCTGTTGCGCCAGGTCGCGATCAGGCTGCGGCGCGAGCCGAACTCGGCGGCGGGCCCGGCTGGCTAGCTGCCGGGTCGCATCTGGAGACCGCTGGACAATCGGGGCGATTTCGTCGAAGGGCATCGCGAAGACATCGTGCAAGACGAACGCGAGCCGCTCGGCGGGAGTAAGCGTGTCGAGCACCACGAGGAGTGCGATGCCCACTGAATCGGCGAGCTCTGCCTGCTGCTCCGGTCCATCGCCCTGTACGACCGGTTCCGGTAGCCAGCTGGCGACGCTCTGTTCGCGGGTCGCGCGACGTGAGCGCAGCATGTCCAAGCAGATTCGTCCAACGACCGTCGTCAACCATCCACGCAGATCGTTGATGGCCGACGAATCCCCGCGACTAAGCCGGAACCACGACTCCTGAACGGCGTCGTCGGCCTCGGAGGAAGAGCCGAGCATCCGATAGGCAACAGCGCGCAGATGCGGGCGGTAGACCTCGAACTGCGCCGCCAGCCATTCCCCGTCTTGGGTGATCTCCACATCCTATAGACGAAATTGCCGGCGGAGATGTGACCGTCACATTCCTCGAAGCGCCCGCGTCCTTGTTTCGGGATCCACTCATGGAGGCTGACGATGATAGAAGTAACGCAGTTGGGTAAGACGTATCCCGGCGGCGTGGAGGCCGTCAAAGCTGTCGACTTCGACGTGCGGGCGGGCGAGGTTTTCGGACTGCTCGGACCGAACGGTGCGGGAAAGTCGACCACGATCGGCATGCTGACCACGACGATCGAGCCGACTAGCGGTACGGCTCGGCTCGCTGGCTTCGATGTCGCCAAACAACCGCGAGAGGCGCGTCGCGTTAGCAGCGTTGTGTTCCAGGAGCCTGTCGTCGACCGAGCGCTGACCGGACGGCGCAATCTTGTCCTGCACGCACGACTTTGGTCGGTCGACTCGGACGCCGCGGGCCAACGGATCCAGAACATGGTCGACGCGTTCGGGATCGGCGACGTCATAGACCGGCCGGTCGGCAGCTTCAGCGGGGGACAGGTACGTCGACTGGAGATCGCTCGGGCGTTGATCTCGCGGCCGTCGGTGTTGTTTCTGGACGAACCGACAGTTGGTCTCGACACCCGAATCCGCTACGAGCTGCTCGAACTCATCGATGACCTGCGAGCCGACAACGACATGACGACGCTGCTGACGACGCACTACCTCGACGAAGCCGAGCGGCTGTGCGACCGGGTGGCGATCATCTCGGCCGGACGGATCGTCGCTCTCGACAGCCCCCGCGCTCTGCTCGATAGTCTTGGTCGCGAAGTCATCGAGCTACGCGTGCAACACGATCCGCAGCACGTTCTTGGGATCTTGCGCGCGCATCGCATTTCCGGCGATGACACGTTCGGGGTGGGTTCGACGCTGACCGTTCCGCTGCGGAACCGGACCGCTGCCGAGGCTATGGCTCAGATCAGCGAGCTCGACATCGGTACGACGGCCATCAGCACCCGACCGCCAACCCTCGATGATGTCTACCTTCGCCTGACCGGCGACCGACTAGCCGCCTGAGGAGAGAGAACGATGACCACTATTGCCGCAACCGATCGCATCTCTGTTCAAACGCGGCGCCGCCCTGCCGGGCAAGACAACGTCTCCGCGCTCGTTACTCTCGCGCGTCGGAGGCTCGCTCTGAGTGCGAGCAACCCGCGCGAAATCTTCGTTCCACTGCTTACCCCGCTGCTGTTCGCATTGGTCATCGCGCCGGCCCTGGCGACGCTGGTGCGCAGCGCGCCCGGACTGGACTACCGGACCTACCTCGCGATCGGCACCGCGGGCCTACTCGTCCCGCTCGCGTGCATGTTTGCCGGCCTTGGTGTAGTTGTCGATCGGCAAATTGGCGCCCGACGAGAGTTGCTCACGGCGCCGATTCCGCGCGGCCTGATCGTGTTCGGCAATCTCGTCGTTGCCGTGCTTGTGAGCGGATTGCAACTGGGCGCGTTGCTTCTCGCAACCTATCTGCGAGGTGCGCATTTCAACGCGACCGCCACCGGTATCGGCTGGTTTGTCGGCGCGGCCGGGTTCTTCGCCGTCGCGATGTATTCCGTCGCCGAGATCATGGCCAACCGAATTCCCAGCCAGGAAGAGTACGTCGGTGCCGTGCCCGCGGTCGCGATCGTGCCGTGGTTTATCGCAGGCTCGTTGTTCCCGATCAGCGCGCTTCCAGCTGGGCTGACCGCCATTGCCAAAGCGTTGCCACTCACTCACGTACTGGCGTTGATGCGCTACGGCTTGTTGGATCGACGCGGATCCGGATTGCGCGACATCTGGGGGATGGCCAACACCACCGTGATGGCCACGCTGAGCATGGCCGTCGTCGTGGCCTACGCCATCCTGTTCCTTGCTTTGGCCCTTCGAGTCTTCCGCCGCGCCGCCGTTCGCTGATCGGTTTTCACTTGACAGTCAGGCCGCACACGACCGACCTTCCGGATTGGTCGATCATCCGGAAGGTCGCTGTCCGAGGCAGCTGCTGGGTCGCACGGCGGAGCGTCACCGTGCGAATCGCTAGTCGGGTAGGAGCGGAACCGTGAGGCCGGAATCGCGGCCGACCAGGGCTGCCCGGATAAGTGCGGCCGTTCCATAGCGGTC
The DNA here is from genome assembly GCA_963801715.1 of uncultured Actinomycetota bacterium. Lineage (GTDB taxonomy): Bacteria > Actinomycetota > Actinomycetes > Mycobacteriales > Jatrophihabitantaceae > CAVVJA01. The sequence goes on from CAWDGB010000012.1 coordinate 83,181, forward strand.
GCGAATCCTGTCCATGGTGTGGTCGAGGTCGGCGAGCAGGGCGCTGCGGAAGGGAAGCTCCAGCTGGATCGCGTCGGCATGGTCGAGATTCGCCAGCGTGATACCGATCAGGGTCAGGCCGGCCTCGGCGATCAATGGCCGGACAGAAACCAGGACGGTCTGCGCCGCGGCGAGGATTGTCGCAGTGTTGTCCGTTGGCGCGGGGAACGTGTGGGATCGCGTTGCGCGGGTGAAGTCGTCGAATCGCATCCGCAAGACCACGGTGCGGCAGAGCCGATGACCGGCGCGCAGCCGCGACGTGACGCGGTCCACCAACCCGGCAAGGGTGGCCTCGAGCTCGGCGACGGATATCCGATGGCGGCCGAGTGCGCGTTGCGACCCGATCGACCGGCGTCGACGACCAACCTGGACCGGGCGCGGATCGCGATTGTGCGCCAGAGCGTGCAGGTGCCGCCCTGACGCGGGTCCGAGCATCGAAACGAGCGCCCGTTCGGGTAGATCCGCGACGTCCCCCACCGTGAAGATCCCCCTATCTCGGAGCTTGACGGCGGTGACCCGGCCGACGCCCCAGAGGCTCTCAACCGGCAGCGGGTGGAGAAAACGCAACTCGCCACCCGGCGGCACAGACAGCAGTCCGTCAGGTTTGGCCACGCGGCTCGCCACCTTGGCCAGGAACTTGGTCCGGGCCACGCCGACAGAAATAGGAAGACCAACCCGATCACGGACCTGGCAGCGCAGCCGAACGGCGATGTCCAGTGGCGGGCCGCTGATCCGGGCCAGACCGCCAACGTTGAGGAAGGCTTCGTCGATCGAGATCCCTTCGACGAGGGGTGTGGTGTCTTCGAAGATCGCGAACACCGCCTTGCTGGCTTCGGAGTACGCAGTCATGCGTGGTGGCACGACAATGGCGTCAGGGCACAATCGGCGAGCGGCGGCTCCGCCCATCGCAGTGCGGATCCCGAGGGCCTTCGCCTCGTAGCTTGCGGCAAGGACGACGCCGCCGCCGACGATGACCGGTCGGCCGCGTAGCCGTGGGTCGTCGCGCTGCTCGACCGATGCGTAGAACGCGTCGAGATCGGCGTGCAGGATGTGACCCGTGCCGGACACGAACATATGTTCGCATGATCCGCCGACAACCGGGCGTCAGACTTCTTGGCCGGGTCTTCAATTTGGGTCGTCTCGGAGGACGGCGCTGTGAGTGGGTGGGGTCGGTCGTCGCGGGTGCCGGTGGAGGAGCGGCTGCGGGTGGTACTGGGCTGGTTACGTCCGACCTCCTACCGCTGCTGGAGTATCCGGCTCTGATCGCGGCCGAGAGCCTACTGACGGAGACGACCCGAAACGCCGATAGCGCGATAACTCCTCGTGGGCTAGTCCAACCCTCACGAGTGGTTGCGCTCGGCCAGGTCCTTCAGAAATTGCGGCATTCGGCCGGCGCCGAAGTCGTAGTAGCGCACCCAATGTGGTGTGATTGCGATTCGTGCCTGCTGGTCGTACATCTCGCGGACCTGCTGCTCGAAGTGGGCCGCGGCTTCCGCGTCCATAGTTTTCCGGGCGGCGGCGAGATACTCCGGGACGACGCCGTCGACGATCTCGACGCTGGCCCGCCCGCGTATCGACAGGGCTCGCGCCTGATCGGGAGTGTCGCCTGTGTCGATGGTCAGGGCAACGTCCGGGCGAGCCGACAGCGCTGTGACCTTCGGCGATGTCGTAGCCGAGGCAATCACGAACTGGTCGCCGGTCCAGAAAAATCCGACCGGAATCACTCGCGGTGTCCCGTCTTCCCCGATGTATGCAAGGTGGGTCGCCGAGGTGGACCCCGAGCAGCTCCTGCGCTCCGGCCGAGGACAGTTCGTCGTTGATGTCTTGCCGGTCCATGAGCGCTCTCCTTCCGTTTCGCTTGACTATCAGCGGCCTTATTCTGGCCTGTCTGAGTCCTGTTGGTGTCTCCGGACGTGAGCCCACGGGAGAGCCGCAGCACCGGAACGTGGAAGATGTCGCAGATGAAGGCCGCTGTGCTCGTTGAGTTAGGTACTCCGCCGCGCTTCAGCGACTTTGCCGACCCTGTCCCTGGGGCGGGCCAGATTGTCGTCGACGTGGCGGCTGCCGGCGTGCACCACGTCGATCTGGCCAAGGCCTCCGGATCGTTCTACACCGGCCCCCCGCCGGTCCCGTCCGTTGTTGGCTCGGACGGCGTCGGGCGCACCGCCGACGGACACCGGGTGTTCTTCGACGCTCCCGTGCCTCCATATGGGTCATGGGCGCAGCGCACGCTCGTCCCCGATGCGGAACTGTTCGAGCCGGCCGACGGGGTGAACGACGTGACCGCAGCCGCGCTGGGCAACACCGGTCTGGCCGCATGGCTCGCGCTCAGCTGGCGCGCGAAACTGCAGCCGGGTGAGTCAGTGCTTGTCCTCGGAACCGGGGCTTTGGGGATGATCGCGGTTCAGGCGGCCAAGGCGCAGGGCGCGGCCTATGTGATCGCCGCCGACCGCGACGCGGGCCGGCTGCAGCTCGCCCGAGAGCGGGGAGCGGACGTCGCCGTGACCATCGCTCCAGGGGCAGACCTCCCCGCCGCATTCAGGCAGGCAGCCGGCGAGCACGGCATCGACGTGATAGTCGACCCGCTCTGGGGTGAGCCGGCCTTCGCGGCCATGCAGGCGGCGAGCCATGGCGCGCGGTATGTGCAGCTCGGCAACTCCGCCGCGTCGACCGTCGAGCTGCCGGCTGCGCTGGTTCGCTCGCGCGCGCTGCACCTCCTGGGCTTCGCGGTCTTCCACGTCCCCCTTGAGCCCCGGCGCCAGGCCTATCGCGACCTGACCGAGCAAGCAGCCCGGGGGTTGATCACCGTCGACACGATCCAGCTGCCGCTCTCCGACGTGGCCAACGCCTGGGAACAACAGCAACGGGGAGCTCACGGCAAGCTCGTGCTCATCCCGTAACCCCAAGGCAGGTCATTGCTGGGGCGGCGCCGGGGGGTCGGTCCCGCGGGTCTGGTCGGCGAGAAAGCGCTCGAGCTCGGCGCCGAGCTCGTCAGCCGTCGGCAACTCGCCCGCGTCGGCCAGCAGCGAGCGATCCTGACCGTGCAGGTACGTGTCGTACTGCTCCTCGAGTGCCCGGACCACTGCCTGCAGGTCGTCGCTTTGCTGGATCTGCTCATCGATGGACAGTCGGGTCTGCGCCGCAGCCGCATCCAGGTCGGCCGTCGGCAACCGCAGCCCGGTGCGCGCGCTGATCTCGCGCGCGAGAGCGGCGGCCGCGCCGGGGTACTCAGTATCGGTCACATACGGCGGCACGGGCGCGGCCATCCCGAGCGCGTCGTGGCCGGCCTGGCCGAGCCGGAATTCCAGCAGGTGTCCTGCGCTTGCCGGAACGATGATCCCGCCCAGCCATGGACGGTAGCCCTCGAAGAGCTCCGGCCGCGAACCGTGCAGGATCACCCGCGTCGGTCGGGTGTGCGGCAGGTTCATCGGGAACGCGTTGACGCCGACAGTCAGCCGAACGCCGAGTTGGGCGACGATGGAGCGCACGGCCTGGACAAAGCGCTCCCACAAGACATCCGGTTCAGGGCCGACGAGGAGGAGGAACGCGGTTCCGTCGGCGTCGTGCCGTAGGTGGAGCGCGAGCTCCGGCGCGTCGAACGACGCCCAGTGATCACGGTCGAAATGCAGGAACGGCCGCCTCGCCCGGTAGTCGTAGAGCAGGTCCACGTCAAACCGGGCAATGATGCGTCCCTCCCCGAGGCCGAGCAGGTGATCGCGGAGGATCTTGACCGTCGCGCCGGCGTCCACGAAGCCGTCCATAGCTTGCAGCAGCACGCTGTCCGTCAGGTCCGGGCGATCCGAGTCCAACTCGTACAGGTCCTCCGGTTCCACTGCGGACATCTCCCTCGTTCGATTGTTTCCAGTCAAACATGCGAAGGGTGGCCGAGCGACCGCCATGATGCTTCCCACGATGTCGCGGTTACGCCGGAGCGTCGCTTCCCGCGCGCTGGTGGTGCCAGTGGGACTGGTGAGGTGCGGAAGTGTCGTCTACCGTCCCACCGGTGCGCGCGATGCGACGGCCAGGTCCGGGATGCGACGCGGCCAGGTCCGGGATCCCACCCGGCCGGGTCCGGGGAGCAGCTACCATGCGGTCGCGATCGGCGGTTGGCCTCGGGTAGGAGCATGCTGATGCAGGCCTGGATAGTCGATTCTCCCCGGCCGATCGATGATGGCCCGCTCCGCCGGATCGACCGTGATCGGCCGGAGCCTGGGGCGACGGACGTCCTCGTCCGGATTTCGTGCTGTGGCGTGTGCCGTACCGACCTGCATCTCGCCGAGGGCGACCTGCCGCCGCGCCGACCTGGCGTTACTCCGGGACACGAGGTCGTCGGTCGCGTCGAGGCGCTGGGTTCGAATGCTGGGCGGTTCTCGGTCGGTGAGCGGGTCGGCGTGCCGTGGCTGGGCTCCGTTGATGGCAGCTGTCCGTATTGCCGGCGTGGTGCGGAGAACTTGTGTATCGCGCCGACCTTCACCGGCTGGGATCGCGACGGTGGCTACGCCGACTTCTGTGTGGTCGACGAAGGATTCGCCTACCGGCTGCCGACAACGGTGGACGACGAGCATGCAGCGCCGTTGTTGTGCGCCGGCATCATCGGTTACCGGGCATGGCGATCCGCGGACGTTCCTGTCGGCGGCCGGCTGGGTATCTATGGGTTCGGTGGCAGTGCCCACATCACCGCGCAGATCGCGCTGCACATGGGCCAGCGCGTGCACGTCCTCACCCGGGGCGAGCACAACCAGGAGCTGGCCCGCTCGCTCGGCGTCGACTCCATTGGCGGTGCGACGGACGCGCCGCCGGAACTGCTCGACGGAGCCATCCTGTTCGCTCCGGCCGGGGAGCTCGTCCCCGTCGCGCTGCGGGCATTGGATCGTGGCGCGACCCTCGCGATTGCCGGGATCTGGCTCTCTGACGTGCCGACGCTGAACTACGAGCGTGAGCTGTTCGAAGAACGCCGGCTGCGCAGTGTCACGGCGAACACTCGTCAGGATGGGGAGGAGTTCCTGGCCCTCGCCGAACGATTCCGAATTACGCCGACCACCGTCGGCTATCCGATGGATCGGGCGCCGGAGGCCATGGCCGACCTTGCGCACGGCCGCTTCGGCGGCGCAGCTGTCCTGCACAACAGCTAACTGAGATTCCGGCCGAACGACACCGGCTTGCTGGCGGACAGGCTCGGATCACCACCAGCCTTGCTTTTTGGTCCAGCGCAGCAGGACGCCACTGATGCCGGCCATGATGATCAACACGATGATCAACTGGGTGTAGTGCGTCTGCGCGTTGACGATGACGTTCATGCCGTAGACCGACGCGATGGCGGTGATGGGCAGCGTCACGGCGGCGAGCACCGCGAGCCGCTCCATGGCGATCATCATCTTGGTGTCATTGCGGGTGCGGTAGAGGTCGATGACGCCGGCGAGGAGTTCTTGTTCGCTGTCGGTCATGCGGTGCACCCGGCGGAACATGTCTTGCAGATCGGCCAGTTGCGCCTCGTCGTCGTGGTGACCGGGGCCGAGCAACTTCCGGGCCCGGGCCAGCACCTCCTCCGAATGGGCGGCGGTGGTCCGCACCGACAGCAGCTCATACCGGACCAGGAACATCTCCTCCAACGCCCGCTCCGGATTGGTCATCTGCCGGCGCAGCACCTTCTCCTCCACCTCGGCGACCCGCACCGCCACGTCCTGCACCAACAGCCGCTGCCGCAACGCCATCAACGACACCAACGCGTGCGTCAACTCCACCGGCGTGCGCGGCGCGATCCGGCCCGCCCCGATCCGGGCCACCGTCTCCTCAATCTCCGACATCCCCTCCACCGGCGCGATCGCCTGCTCATCCCGTTTGTGCACCGTGACCACGAACCGATCCCCGACAAACAAATCCAACTCCACCAACCGGGTCTCCCCCCGCCCCAACACCACCGGCCGGTGCAGCACCATGAACACGTGATCCCGATACCCATGCACCATCGGCATGTGATTACGCACCCGGCAGTACTCCCGCGCCACCGGATGCAGACTCAGTTCGGCGGCTAGCAATCCATCAAGCTCCGACGTCCACACCGGCACGTCCAACCACAAAAACCCGTCCTCCCGCTTCACCAACGCCGGGATTTCCTCCGCCGACTCCTCCACCAGGCCGGCGTCGGAAATAAACCGAACGGTCATGTCACCCACCTCTGGAGACGGAGCAGCACGACCATTGTCGCGCGGGAGCGTGGCAGGCGTCGGAAACTGTCGGAGGTGCTCGGCATGATCCCAGGTCATGACGAGATCGTTCCTCATCCGGCCGCTCGGCGCCTTCTCGCTGCGCGAATCAGCCCTGTTCGGGTTTGGTCAGCGGATGCCAGGCGGCCAGCGGGCGGGCTCGGCCGACGACGGTTTCGATGGTGTTATGCGCCTGGCATTTTGCCTCGACGGCTACACCGACCAGGTTGGCGTAGAACTCCGGCAGGACGGCGCGGGCGTGCATGGTGTCGTCCACGGCGCCGGTGATCTGGACGCGATCCGACGGCAGGTGGCCCGCTGTCTCTCGCTCGATCATGACGGCCGCGACTTCGAGACGGTGGGCCACCGGGATCCGGTGATCGGGCGGTTGCAGCAAGCGGCGCCTGGACTCCGTCCACCGCTGTTCTATTCGCCCTACGAGGCGGCGGCCTGGTCGGTTCTGAGTGCTCGGCGCCCGGCCGCGCAGACCGCTCAAGTGCGGACGCGACTCAGCCGAGCCTGGGGCCGGACCTTTGAGCTGGCTGGTGAACCGCTCGCCGCCCTGCCCACACCGCGCCAGTTGCTGGAAATAACGGACTTTCCCGGCATTCCATCCGACCGCATCGAGCGGTTGCACGGTGTCGCGCAGGCCGCGCTGCGGGGGCTGCTGGATGCCGACCGGCTGCTCCGGCTCGGTCCAGTCGTCGCGGCGAGCGAGGTGCAGCGGATCAGGGGCATCGGGCCGTTCTACGCCAGCCTCATCGTCGTTCGGGGTACCGGATTTACCGATGTGCTGGTGCCGGACGAGTCGCGGTCGCTCGACCTTATCCGGCAGCTCTACGGATTGGCGGACCTGCCGACACCGGCGGAGCTCGAGGAGCTGGCCGAGCCGTGGCGCCCATTCCGAACGTGGTGCACCGTGCTCATCCGAGCCGCCGGTCATCGGGTGCTGGTTTCCTCATGATGAGGGCCCGGGCCGCGCGGTCGACGGCGGCTTCGTCCAGCAAAACGGTGGTCGCCGCATCCCCGAGCGGGATAAAGCTGTCCATGCTGGATACCCGGGTGATCGGGCCGCCGAAGCCGGCTTCGACGAGAGCGGTGACGACGCCCTCGCCGACGCCGCCCGAATGCCGGGTCTCGTCGGCCACCAGTACTCGCCCGGTGGCCACCGACTCGCGGACGATGTCGGCGATCGGCAGGGGCGCGACGAACCGTAGATCGACGACCCGGGCGCCGATGCCGTACTCCTTCAGGCGCCCGGCCACTCGCAGGCTCATGCGCAGCCCGTTGCCAAAGGTGAGGATGGTGATATCCATGCCATCGCCATAGACGCGGGCGGACCCGATCGGGATGTGCGCGTCTGTGTCGTCGGGCGGAGGGTATGTGCCCAGCCAGCCGCGGTCGCCGGCGCGAAGCAGGTCCCGCTCGTGGTAGAGCGCGATGGGTTCGAGTAGGACGCTGACCTGACCATCGCTTTCGGCTGCAGCGAGCAGCGTTCGTATTAGCGGCGGCGCGTCGTCCGGGCGGGCCGGTACGGCGACAACGAGGCCAGGGATATCCCGCAGCGCGGCGATGGCGTTGTCGTTGTGGAAGTGGCCCCCGAAGCCCTTCTGGTAGGCCAGGCCGGCGATCCGTACCACCATCGGGTTGGTGTAGGCGCCGTCGGAGAAGAACCGGAGGCTGGCCGCTTCGCCCCGCAGCTGGTCTTCGGCGTTGTGGACGTAGGCGAGGTACTGGATCTCGGGGACTGGGAGCAGGCCGCTGACGCCAAGCCCCAGACCCAGGCCGAGGATGGCCTGCTCGTCCAGCGGAGTGTCGAAAACGCGCGTCGAGCGGAAGCGCTGCTGCAAGCCGCGCGTGACCCCGTAGACACCGCCTTTGCGGCCGACGTCCTCGCCGAACACGACGAGTCCCGGGCGCGCGGCGAGCTCGTCGGTAAGGGCGGCATTGATCGCCTGAGCCAGGGTCAGCGGACCGGCGTGCTCCGGTAGCCGGCCGCTGAATACCTGCTCTCGCACGTCGTCGGGGATAGTTCGAATCGCCAGCGCCCTGATCGTCTCCGGACGCCGCGGTGCGAGCGGAGCGACGACAGCGGCGGCGGAGGTCAGCCGAGGCGGGTCCTGCAAGCTCTCCGCGATCTGCTCGACCAAGGCGCCGATCTCGTCGTAGCGAGCCAGCAGATCGACCCCGTGGTCGGACGCGATCCGTCGCCCCAGCGAGACCAGCGGGTCGCGCGAGCGATCAGCGGCCATCTCGCGGACGCCGCGGTACCCACTCTCGACGTCCGTGCCGGCGTGGCCGAGATACCGGACCGTGCGCAGGTGCAGGAACACGGGCTGGCGCGTGGCTCGGATGCGCTCGACAGTGGCCGCGGCGACCTGCTCGACTTCCGCGCTGTCCTCGCCGTCGGCGGCGACGTACTCGATCCCCGGCCGGCGGGCGGCGGCGGCAACCCAACCGGATGGCGTACGCACCGAGATCCCGAGTCCGTTGTCCTCGCACACGAACAGCACCGGGATGCCAAGCCCGAGGCGCACGCAATAGCCGGCCGTGTTGAGCGCTCCGGCGGCAGTGGAATGGTTCAGGCTGGCATCGCCGAAGCTGGTGACCACGACAGCGTCGTCCGGCCACCGGGCATCGACCCCGATCCGCCGCGCCCGTTCGATGGCGAACGCTATGCCAACGGCACGGGGCAGATGCGAGGCGATGGTCGAGGTCTGCGGAATGATCGACAGGTCCGGGTGCCCGAACACCTTGTGCCGCCCGCCCGAGGCAGGGTCGGCCACCGACCCAGCGACGCCGAGCAGCACGTCCCGCAGGCCGTCGGCCAGCTTCCGACCGGCCTGCATCGACCGCGCGAGGTAGAACGCACCCGATCGGTAGTGCAACAGTGCGGGATCCGACGTCCGGAGGGCCAGGGCAACCACGGCATTCGACTCGTGCCCCGCCGACCCGATCGTGTAGAAGCCTTGCCCGCGCTCGCGCATCCGTCGAGCGTGAATGTCGAGCTGGCGACTACCAGCCATGGCGTCGAACAGGCCCAGCAGGGTTTCGGGCGCCGCGGATGATCCGTGCCCACGGCCGAGATCCTCGAGTTGGGACCGGACTTGGGCGTCGAGCTCGTCGTGCGGCTGCGTCACGGCCTCGATCATGCCCGCTGCCGGCGACCGGGCGACGGGGAGCTCGCGCCGAAGATGCCAATAATGGCGATCCGGGTGCCGCGGCGAGGTCGCTGGTGGCTATTCTAAATCCGGCGGCGGGGCCGCACCCGCCCGCCGACGTCCGGACCGTCTGGCAAACCCGAGCGGGAGGCACGTTGACCACGACTGCCGAGCCCACCGCGGCGGAGGCTCCCGAGCCGACGAGTCTGCTGCCGCAGCCGATCATCAGTCAGCCGTTCCCGGAGCACGAGGTCGCCAAGGGGTCGATGTTCCTCAATGTGCTCCGCACGACGGACCACAAGCTCATCGGCCGGCTGTACCTGGTCACCTCGTTCCTGTTCTTCTTCCTGGGCGGCTTCATGGCGCTGCTCATGCGCGCCGAGCTGGCCCGCCCGGGGATGCAGTTCCTGTCTCCGGAGCAGTACAACCAGCTGTTCACGATGCACGGCACGATCATGTTGCTGTTCTTCGCGACGCCGCTCGTCTTCGCATTTGCCAACCTCGTACTCCCGCTGCAGATCGGCTCGCCGGATGTCGCGTTTCCGCGGCTCAATGCGTTCTCCTACTGGCTGTATCTATTCGGCGCCCTGACCGCCACCTCCGGCTTCATAACGCCTGGTGGCGCTGCGGACGGCGGCTGGACGTTCTACATGCCCCTCAATGACGGGCTCAACGCGCCTGGCGTGGGCAACGATCTGTGGATCATCGGTCTAGGTGTTGCCGGCCTGGGAACGATCCTCGGCGGCGTCAACATGATCACCACTGTGATCACACTCCGCTGCCCGGGCATGACGATGTTCCGCATGCCGATCTTCACCTGGAACATCCTGGTCACCAGCCTGCTGGTGCTCTTCGCGTTCCCGATCCTGACGGCGGCCCTGCTCGTCGCGTATCTCGACCGGCATTTGGACGCTCAGGTGTACGCGCCCGCGAACGGCGGTGCCATTCTGTGGCAACACCTGTTCTGGTTCTTCGGCCACCCTGAGGTCTACATCGTCGCGCTCCCGTTCTTCGGCATCGTGACGGAGATCATCCCGGTCTTCAGCCGGAAGCCGCTGTTCGGCTACAAGGGCATGGTCTTTGCGACGCTGTCGATCGCGGCGCTGTCGCTCACGGTGTGGGCGCACCACATGTTCACGACCGGTCAGGTGTTGCTGCCGTTCTTCTCGATCATGACGTTCCTGATCGCGGTCCCCACCGGAATGAAGTTCTTCAACTGGACGGGCACGATGTGGCGTGGCTCGATCACGTTCGAGACGCCGATGTTGTTCTCAATCGGTTTCCTCGTCACATTTCTGTTCGGCGGCTTGACCGGCGTAATCCTCGCCAGCCCACCGCTCGACTTCCAGGTTTCTGACACGTACTTCGTGGTTGCGCACTTCCACTATGTCTTGTTCGGCACTATCGTCTTCGCGGCCTACGCCGGCGTGTACTTCTGGTTCCCGAAGTACACCGGGCGTTATCTGGACGAGCGGATGGGCAAGCTGCACTTCTGGCTCACCTTCATCGGCTTCCACATGACGTTCCTGGTGCAACACTGGCTGGGTGCCGAAGGTATGCCTCGCCGTTACGCCGACTACCTGCCGACCGATGGCTTCACGGGCCTGAACACGTGGTCGACGATCGGCTCGTTCGTGCTGGGCGCGTCGTTGATCCCGTTCATCTACAACATCTACAAGTCTTACCGCTTCGGTGAAGTGGTTACCGCAGACGATCCATGGGGCCACGGCAACTCGCTCGAATGGGCGACCTCCTGCCCGCCGCCGCGACACAACTTCACGTCCATTCCCGTCATCCGTTCGGAGCGGCCAGCCTTCGAATACCACTACCCGCACCTGCTGGACCGGCTAGAGGCCGAGGCGCACGCCGGCCGGCGCCATCAGGCGGCGACCAGCACTGTGGGCAGCGGCGAGTCAGCCCACAGCGCGCGCGACACCGATCCAACAACCAGCTAGCCTCTACAGGCGGCCGAGTCCGAAGCCGTCCGACTCTGATCGTCTGCGTGGTAATGCGACCAACATCTATCCTGATCACTGCCACTGGGCGGGACCGACCTGGGGTCACCGCGTCCTTCTTCGTCTCACTTGCCGAGCATGACGCCGACGTTGTCGACGTCGAACAAGTGGTAGTCCGCGAACGGCTGATTCTGGCCGTGTTGATCGAGCTGCGAGGCGACCCGGCGGCCTTGCGGCGTTCAGTCGCCCGCACCGCCAACGCCCTCGGGATGGACTGTGACGTCGTGGTCTTCGAGACCGAAGAGGACCGGCCGGAACGACGCTCCCGTTCGGGCCGCAGCCACGTGATCGTGCTCGGCCATCCGCTGCGGCCCGGGTCGATCAGCGATGTGGCTCACCGCATCGGCGATGCGGGCGGCACGATCGAGTCGATCACCCAGCTGTCTCGGTTGCCGGCGAGCAGCCTCGAGCTGCTCGTCAGTTCCGCGGACCCGGCTGCGCTCCGGTCGGCGCTGGTCCTGGCCGCAGAGGAGACGGGCCTTGACATCGCCGTCGAGCCGGCCGGTTTACGCCGCCGAGCCAAGCGCTTGGTCGTTCTCGACTTCGATTCCACCTTGATCCAGGACGAGGGGATCGACGCGTTGGCTGCGGCCGCTGGCCGAAGCCGCGAGGTGGAAGCGATCACGCATCGTGCCATGACCGGCGAGTTGGAGTATGCGGACTCGCTGCGACAGCGGGTGGCACTGCTCGCCGGGCTGCCCTACCCGCGGGTGGAGCAGGTGCGTGACGGACTGCGCCTCACTCCTGGCGCCGACCGATCCGTCCGTACCCTGCGCCGGCTGGGCTATCACGTTGGGGTGGTGAGCGGCGGCTTCACCTGCTTCACTGATCGGTTCGTGGCTGAACTCGGACTGGAATTCGCCGCCGCAAACGAGCTCGACATCGTGGACGGACGGCTCACCGGCCACGTGCTGGAACCGATACTCGACCGCGAGGGCAAGGCCGACGCGCTTCGCGAATTCGCCGAGCGCTTCGACGTGCCGATGAGCCAGACCGTTGCGGTCGGCGACGGCGCCAACGACATCGACATGCTGGAGCTGGCCGGACTCGGCATCGCGTTCAACGCCAAGGCCGTGCTGCGCGCCGCCGCCGATGCATCCGTGACCCAGCCCTTCCTTGACTCAGTGCTGTTCATCCTCGGCATCTCCGGCGACGAGATCGACGAGGTAGCTGCCCTGGACCGGGCTCGATACGCCGGATTGCGTGACTAGGGCGTGCCCTAATCCGCGGTACCTACAGATGGCACGCCGACCAGTTCCGCTCCGGCCGTGCGCATCTGCTCCAGCGCGTGATCGACGGTTGCCCGGGCCACTCCGGCGGTGAGATCGAGTCGGATGCTCGTAGCGAGGCCACTGGACAGGGCGTCGAGCGCCGTTGCTCTCACACAGTGGTCGGTGGCGATGCCGACTATCTCGACGGCGTTGATGTGCTGGGCGCGCAGCCAGTCCAGCAACGGCCGGCCGTCCGCGTCCGCGATGCCCTCGAAGCCGGAGTACGCGGCGGCGTATTCGCCCTTGTCGAAAACCAGCTCGAGATTGGTTCGATCGAGATCGGGGTGCAACTCCGCGCCTGAGGTGCCGGCAACGCAGTGCGCCGGCCAGGTGTCGATGTAGTCCGGTGTCTGGGAGAAGTGGCCTCCGGGGTCTATATGGCGGTCCCGGGTCGCTACCGCGTGGTCGAAGTCCCCGACATCCAGTCGGTCGCTTATCGCCCGGGCCACGGCTGCGCCGCCGACGACCGACAGCGAGCCACCTTCGCAGAAGTCGTTCTGGACGTCGACCACGAGCAGCGCACGTGCCATAGCTCGATTGTGCCGCTGGATCTGTCGTGATCTTGGACTTCTAGCGCTGGGACGACGGTTTATCCAAGATCATCAAGCAATCATGACGGATACGGGAACTCCGAGACGACGCGGGTCGGGATTGCCGGCTCGCCGTGTGAGAGCTTCAGGCCGTCCCAGGGCAAGGTGACCATCGCGGCCTGCAAATGCTCGCGGCAGGCAGCGAGATCCGGCAGCTCGTCCGCGGGCTTTCCGCCGCGGAGCAGCGGCTGTTGGAGGGCCCGGTCGTCCTCGCCGAGGACTATTTCGGCCTTCGGCTCCGAAACGACAACCTCCTCGATCGCAGTTCCGGTTGCCTTGTGCACCCGATAGGCGAACTTTCGTCCGCCGTGGCTCTCCTTGTGCTCGGATCGCTTCGCGACCGGCCGGCCGTCGACGTCGACGAGCTTGTACACGAACCCAGCGGTGGGGGCGCCCGAGCCGGTGACCACCGCCGTGCCGGCGCCGTAGATGTCCACCGGCGCGGCGGCGAGCGCGGCGATCGCGTACTCGTCCAGGTCGCCGCTGACGACGATGCGCGTTCCAGTAGCTCCGAGACCGTCCAGCTGGGCACGGGCCTGACTGGCCAGCACACCGAGATCGCCGGAATCAATGCGTATGGCCCCGAGCGACGGACCGCCCGCGGCGACCGCGTTCTCGATGCCCTTGGTGATGTCGAAGGTGTCGACAAGCAGCGTCGTAGCCGGGCCGAGGGCTGCTATCTGCGCCCGGAATGCTCCGAGTTCGTCGTCGTGCAGCAAGGTGAAAGCATGCGCGGCTGTGCCGGCCGTCGGGACGCCGAACACTCGCCCGGCCGCCAGGTTCGACGTGGAGGCGAACCCGGCGAGATAGGCCGCGCGCGCTGAGGCGATGGCCGCCAGCTCGTGGGTCCGGCGGGAGCCCATCTCGATGATCGGACGTCCAGCTGCGGCGCTCACCATGCGAGCTGCGGCCGAAGCGATAGCGGAGTCGTGGTTCAGCACCGACAAACACAGCGTCTCCAGCACGACGCATTCCGCGAACGTGCCGCTCACTGTCAGCAGCGGCGAGTACGGGAAGTACAGCTCGCCCTCCCGGTAGCCGTCGACATCGCCGCCGAATCGGTAGCTCGCCAGGTATTCGGCGCCCACGTCGTCAACGACCCCGTCGGCTCGTAGCTGCTCGACCTCATCCGGGGTTGGACGGAAATCGGTGATGGCCTGCATCAGCCGCAAGGTCCCGGCCACGACGCCGTAGCGCCGGCCGTTCGGCAGCCGCCGCGCGAATACCTCGAAAGTGCATCGCCGTCGGGCCGTGCTGTCACGTAGCGCCGCCCCAAGCATGGTGAACTCGTAACGGTCGGTCAGCAATCCAGTCGGCACGCGTGCCACCATAAACGTATGCCTGAAACGCTCACCCCCCAGAGCGAGGAGCTGCGCGAGCAGGAACCCGATCAGCGCGCCCTCGCCGACCGGCCGTGGGTGACGATCGTATGGAACGACCCGATCAACCTCATGAGCTACGTCACTCATGTCTTCATGACGGTTTTCGGGTACCCCAAGGCGAAGGCGGAGAAACTCATGCTGGACGTGCACCATCGCGGCCGCGCGGTGGTCTCATCGGGCACTCGCGAGCGGATGGAGCTCGACGTCACGACGTTGCACGGCTACGGCCTATGGGCGACGGCCAAGCACGACAGCTGAGCGACCTGGTGAAGTTCCGTCGACGACGCGGCGTACCCGAGCTTCAGCTCGACGAAATGGAGACAGCGCTGCTGGGCTCCTTGCTGGACGACCTCCTCGACGCTCTCGGCACGCTTCCCGAGGACGATCCGGTCCGCCAACGGTTGTTCCCCGATGGTTACCGGGACGACGTGGAGGCGGCGGCGGAGTTTCGCGGGTTGACCGAGGCGGGACTCCGCGACGACAAGGCGGCCCGGACGGAGCGCTGCCGGGCCGAGCTTCCCGCCGGGTCGGGGGAGTTACCGCTGCCACCCGAAGCGGCCGAGCGCTGGCTCACCGTGCTGAACGACTTGCGACTGGCGCTCGGCACGCGGCTCGGGGTCACCCAAGACGAGCCGACCGACATCGATCCTGCCGACCCACGCGCGCAGAGCTGGATGATCTACTACTGGCTCACGACGCTGCAGGACGGACTCGTGCAGACCGCGATGCGGTGACTTGCCGGGTTCTCAGCTACCGTGGCAGCTGTGTTGAGCATCGATCGGACGATCCGGGATGCGATCGTTGCGCACGCTCGGCGCGATCACCCGGACGAGGCCTGCGGCATCGTTGCCGGGCCCGCCGGCTCGGATCGGCCGGTCCGGTTTGTCCCGATGCTCAACGCGGCGCGCTCGCCGACGTTCTACGAGTTCGACTCCTACGACCTGCTCCAGCTGTACAAGGAGCTCGACGCCAACGACGAAGAGCCGGTGGTGATCTACCACTCGCACACCGCCACCGAGGCCTATCCGTCGCGCACCGACGTCTCCTACGCCTCCGAACCGAATGCGCATTATGTTCTGGTGTCGACTCGGGCTTCCGGACCAGACCGATTTCCGATCGTTCCGTATCGTCGATGGTCGGGTGACCGAGGAGCCGGTTGAGGTGATCGAGGTCGAGATCAGTGCATGAGGCCATGATCCAGCGCGTGCTGCTGGGCCACACCCCGGCAGACGTCGAGTACGACTGTCGGTGACACCTGGCTGTCCCGGCATCCTCGCGGAACGAACACGCTGAGATCCGGGTTCGTCTCCGCACCAAGATCTCGCCCACCACAATCCGTACGACAGGAGCAGCCCGGCGATGGCCATCGAGGTCAAGATTCCCACCATCCTGCGCACCTACACCGGCGGCGCCAAGACCGTCGACGCCACCGGCGACACCTTGACCGCGCTGTTCGACGATCTGGATGCCAGCCATCCCGGCCTGAAGGGTCGGCTCGTCACCGAGGACGGAAACCTCCACCGGTTCGTCAACGTATACGTCAATGACGAGGATGTGCGCTTCACCGGCTCGCTTTCCACCGTGCTGAAAGACGGCGACTCGGTCACTATCCTCCCGGCAGTCGCCGGAGGGCGACAGGAGACTTGACATGGCCCGGTACGAATCGCTCCTCGATGCGGTTGGCGACACGCCGCTGGTCGGATTGCCGCGGCTCTCGCTCCGGTGGGACGGCCCGGATGCGGTCCGGATCTGGGCGAAGCTGGAAGACCGCAACCCAACGGGGTCGGTCAAGGATCGGGCCGCGTTCGCCATGGTCCGTGCGGCCGAGGACGAGGGGCGCCTGACTCCCGGAGCGACGATCCTTGAACCGACATCGGGGAACACCGGGATCTCGCTCGCCATGGTCGCCAAGCTGCGCGGATATGGCCTGGTGTGCGTCATGCCGGAGAACACGTCTTCGGAGCGGCGGCAGTTACTGGAAATGTTCGGCGCCCGCATCGTGTACAGCCCGGCAGCGGGTGGCTCGAACGAGGCGGTCGCCACAGCGAAGCGCATCGCAGCGGAGAACCCGGACTGGGTCATGCTCTATCAGTACGGGAATGCCGCGAATGCGCAAGCGCACTACGACACGACCGGTCCGGAGATCCTGCGCGATCTGCCGACCATTACGCACTTCGTCGCGGGGCTTGGCACGTCCGGAACGCTGATGGGGGCCGGCCGGTTTCTGCGCGAGAAGGTCCCTGACGTGTCGATCGTTGCGGCCGAGCCACGCTACGGCGAGCTGGTATACGGCCTGCGCAATATCGACGAGGGATTCGTCCCGGAGCTCTACGACGACTCAGTGCTGACGTCGCGCTACTCGGTGTCCTCTTACGACGCCCTGCGCCGGACCCGCGATTTGATCGAGGCTGAAGGAGTTTTTGCCGGAGTGTCATCGGGTGCGGCCCTGCACGTCGCGATGGCGGTGGGGGAGCGGGCCGTCGAGGCCGGCGTGCGGGCCGACATCGCGTTCGTGGTCAGCGACGGCGGGTGGAAGTACCTGTCCACCGGCGCGTACGAGGGTTCCTTGCAGCAGGCAGCAGAACGCATCGAAGGGCAACTCTGGGCCTGACCAACAAAACGCTGAGCGTTATCGCTCGGTAAGGGCGAGTCGTGCCCGCGAGGACGAGGATGGATAGATGCGACCTCGTCCGGCTGTCGGCGTAGTCACCGCGCTGCTGGCAGCCGGGGCAGCGCTGGCGGCCGGCGAACTCACTGCCGCGGTTGTGCGGCCAGCCGCGTCGCCAATCATCGCCGTGGGTAACCGCTTCATCGAGTTCACGCCGGTAGCGGTCAAGAATTGGGCTATCAGCGTCTTCGGGACGAATGACAAGTCCGCACTGCTGACCGGCATCTATCTCAGCCTCGTGCTGTTCGCGGTTCTCGTCGGCTTACTTGCTGCCCGCAGCCCCGCGCTGGGTGTCGCCGGCATCGCGGTACTTGGTGCGGTGGGGGTCTACTGCGCGGCGACGGCGCAGGGCCACCACCCTGCGGACGTGATTCCATCGATCGTGGCTGGAGTGGTTGGCGCAGCGACCCTCGCCGGCCTACTTCGAGTGATCGAGCCGCGGGCCGATACGGTCGATCCGTCGGGTGTGAATCGCCGGCGTCTGCTGCAGGCGGGCAGCGTGGTGGCGGGATTTGCCGTGCTCGGCACCTTCCTCGGCCGGTCGTGGCAGCACGAGCGCAATCTGACCCGGGCCCGAAACGCCCTCACGCTGCCCACCCCGGCGTCGCCGGCGCCGCCCTTGCCGCCAGGCACCGATCTCGGCAAGGGAGCCGTACCGTTCGTGACCCCGAACGCCAAGTTCTACCGGGTCGATACCGCCCTCGCCGTTCCCGAAGTGGACCCGCGCACGTGGACGCTGCAGGTCCACGGCCGAGTGGACCGGGAGATCACGCTGACGTATTCGCAGCTCGTCGCGCGCCCGCTCATCGAGCGCTGGATCACCCTGTGTTGCGTATCCAACGAGGTGGGCGGCGACCTCATCAGCAACACGCGATTCCTCGGTGCCCGACTGGCCGATGTCCTGCGCGAAGCGGGCATTCACGCCGACGCGGATCAGTTAGTCGCGACATCCGCGGACGGGATGACGATCGGTACGCCCACCGCGGCCGTCCTGGACGGACGGGACGCGATGCTGGCCATCGGCATGAACGGCCAGCCGTTACCGCTGAATCACGGCTTTCCGGTGCGCATGGTCGTGCCTGGCCTGTACGGCTATGTGTCAGCGTGCAAATGGATCGTCGACCTTGAAGCCACCACCTTCGCTGACACCGATGCCTACTGGGTGGCGCGCGGGTACGCGCCGCATCCGCCCATTCAGCTGTCCTCGCGAATCGACACGCCGAAATCGACGGCGCGGCTGCCGGTCGGGCAGTCGATCGCCATCGCGGGCATCGCGTGGGATCAGCACATAGGCGTCAGCGCCGTGCAGGTACAAATCGACGGAGGCGCCTGGCAGGACGCCCGATTGGCGCCGGTGCCGTCGATCGACACCTGGCGGCAGTGGGTCTTTCCCTGGACCGTGTCCTCTCCGGGAACGCATCGCATCGCGGTACGCGCGGTTGCCGCGGACGGCACCAAGCAGGACGAGACCCTTCGGGACGCCTACCCCGCGGGGGCGACCGGGCTGCACCAGATCACCGTCACGGGGCGCGCCAGCGGTTGATCGCTAGGCGATCGTGCCCGCGCAGCCCGCCCATTCGAGCAGATGGGGGAGTTAGCCTCGGGTAATGACGGTTCCCGCCCGGCCAGCCGAGAAGCGCGCTCGCCGGTTCGATCCCACCAGTTGGGGCGGCGCGCTCATCGTGATGGCGGCGCTCGCAGGCGGGCTTTACCTGGTCGAGTTCATCGACGTCGCGGGCAACCTGCAGCTGGATCGATTCGGCATCCGTCCGCGCGAGGTGGCTGGTCTGTGGGGGGTGTTGTTTTCGCCGTTCCTGCACGCCAGTTGGTGGCACCTGATATCGAACACCGCCCCGTTCATCGCGCTCGGCTGGGCCGTGTTGCTGTCCGGCGTGCGGACGTGGCTGGTGGTCACCGCGATAGTGATCCTCGTCGGTGGTTTTGCAACCTGGCTGCTGGCACCATCCGGGCTCATCGTCGGGGCTAGCGGTCTCGTGTTCGGCTGGCTCGGGTACCTGATCGCGCGGGCAGTGTTCTCCCGAAGGCTGCTGTGGATTCTCGGCGCCATCCTGGTCGTGTTCTTCTTCAGTGGGCTGCTTGCCGGATTGCTACCGTCCCTGGATCGGAATACGTCGTGGCAAGCGCATGTCTGCGGATTCGCGGCCGGCATCCTGGCCGGCTGGTTACTTCATCAGCGGGGCGGCCAACCGCGCGGAGCCGCTGACGCATCGTGATCTGCGTGCGGTATCGCTCTGACGGTGGCGCTTGGGGGTTGCTGGGAGATGCGCGCCTACAGGACTATGTCCCCACACGAAGACCGACCTGGATGGGGGCACACAATGTCCAGAAAGGCAGTTCGGCGTCTGTGCGTGGTGGCCGGCGTGACGTTGGCGACGCTGTGCGTCACTCAGGTGGCCAGTGCAGCACCACCTGGCACCAACACTGCAGCGTCTGAGGCGGCGGCGTGCGCGTCGTTGTACGGGGTGCCGGCAAGCGTCGGGCCCGAACCGCTGAGCGCGTGCCAGTGGGACATGCGGGCAATTGGCGCAACCCCAGCGGGTTCGTACTCGGTGAACCAGGGCAACGGTGCGCGCATCGGCGACATCGACACCGGCATAGATCTCACCAACGGCGACATCATGCCGAACGTCGATGTGGCGAGTTCGTGCGTCTTCCTCTATGCGGACACACCGACTGCCAACCCGGCTGAGCAGGTGACGAGAGGCGACTGCTCGAACAAGGCCGCTCTTCAGGACCTGGCCGGTCACGGCACGCACACCGCGGGCATTATGGCGGCGCCCATCAACGGCATCGGCGTCTCGGGCGTTGCTCCCAAGGCCAAGATCGTCGTGCTCAAGGCCGGAACGGAGCAGGGTTTCTTCTTCACCCAGTCGGTCGTCGACGCGTTGCGTTATGCCGGTGACCAGCACCTCGACGTCGTCAACATGAGCTTCTTCGCCGATCCGTGGCTGTTCAACTGCCGCAACGACAAGGAGCAAAAGGCGATCATCAAAGCGATCTCCGCCGCCGCCCGCTACGCGCAGCAACGGGGTGTTCTGCTGGTGGCCGCAGCCGGGAACGACGGTATCGACCTCAGCCACCCGATCGAAGACGAGATCAGCCCGGACTTCCCACCGGGAGCCGCGGTGACTCGCCCCGTGAACAACTCGTGCGTGGTGCTCCCGACCGAGTTGCCCGGCGTCGTCGTCGTTACCGCGACCGGGGCGCAGAACCTGCTCGCATGGTATTCGACCTACGGGAATGCCACCGACGTCACTGCGCCGGGCGGCTCCCGGTTCCAGACCCCGACGTTCGATCCCAATCGGGGACGGGTGCTGTCGACGTACTCCGCTACCGCCATCGACCTCGCCGACGAGGCTGCACTCGGGCGTCTCGTCCAGGACGCCAACGGCAACTACTACGCCTGGTTGAACGGGACGTCGATGGCCGCACCGCACGTCGCGGGCGTCGCGGCGCTGATCCGAGCCGCCCACCCCGGGATGGCGCAAGGCGCGGTCGCCGCGTTGCTGCGCAACACCGCGACCGCCCAGCCGTGCCCGGCGGCACTCGACCCTGGTGTCGTGTTCTTCGAGGCACCGGTACAGGTCTGCAGCGGCGGCAAGGGCAACAACAACTTCTACGGCAAGGGGCTGGTGAACGCGCTGGCGGCAAGCCGGTAGAGCAAGGACAACGCGGCCGTCCCAGGGTCACGTGCGCTGAGGCTTCACGTGCGGGCGTGAAGCCTCAGCCGGCCGTAGCCTGCGTATCGTGATCGGCGTGCCGCCGACCGACCGTCTCGATCCCATCGGCGTTTTCGATTCCGGAGTTGGCGGGCTCACGGTCGCTCGGGCCATTCTCGATCAGCTGCCGCACGAATCACTCCACTATGTCGGCGACACCGCGAACGGGCCGTATGGACCGAAGCCGATTGCCGACGTGCGGCGGCACGCGCTGACCGTTATGGACGAGCTGGCGGGAAGTGGTGTGAAGGCGCTCGTCATCGCCTGCAACAGCGCGAGCGCGGCGTGCCTGCGGGACGCGCGTGAGCGATACGACATCCCGGTCATCGAGGTCATCCTTCCGGCAGTACGGCGCGCCGTCTCCGCCACGCGCAACGGTCGGGTCGGCGTCATCGGGACCGTCGCCACCATTACCAGCGGAGCGTACGAAGACGCGTTCGCGGCGGCGCCCGGCGTCGAGGTCGAAAGCGCGGCCTGCCCGCGGTTCGCGGAATTCGTGGAGCGCGGGATTACGAGCGGCCGGCAGCTACTCGGGCTGGCCGAGTCATACCTGGCCCCGCTCAACCAGGCTGGCGTCGACACCGTGGTCCTGGGATGCACCCATTACCCAATGCTCACTGGGCTGCTCTCCATCGTTCTCGGTGATGGCGTCACCCTGGTGTCCAGCGCTGAAGAGACCGCCAAGGACGTCTATCGGGTGTTGTACCGGGCCGATCTGCTGCGTCCTGATGCCGCGCCGCCACCGGCCCAGATCTTCCGGGCAACTGGTCCCGCGCAGCCGTTTGCTCGGCTGTCCGGACGCTTTCTGGGCCCCGAGCTTGCGGCGGCGGCCGAGGTCGCGGTCGGCGGTGCCGCATGAAGCTCACCGTGCTGGGGTGCTCGGGCAGCTTGCCCGGTCCGGACTCGCCTGCGGCCGGCTATCTTGTCGAGTCCGACGGACATCGCGTCGTGTTGGATCTGGGCAACGGAGCGCTCGGGGCGTTGCAACGTTACGTTGCGCCCCGTGACATCGACGCCGTCGTCCTCTCGCATCTGCATGCGGATCATTGCTTGGACATGACGTCGCTCATGGTGGCCCTGCGGTACAGCCCGGACCGGCCACGGGCGCGAATCCCGGTGATCGGTCCGGACGAGACGGAGCGGCGAATCGCCGCGGCATGGGACGCAGACACCTCCGACCTCGGCCTGCGAGAGCTGTTCGACTTCCACCCGCCGCTCAACGGCAACCTCGGCCCCTTCGAGGTCGCGTTCGCCGTCATGAACCACCCGGTACCCACCTTCGCGGTGCGGATGACCGTGGGCGGTCGCAGTCTCGTGTACTCCGGTGACACCGGTGAATGCGAGGCGCTCGTCACGCTCGCCGAGGGCGCCGACACGCTGCTCGCCGAGGCGACGTTCGGTCCGGGTGATCGATACGTGCCCAATCTGCACCTGACCGGGGCGCAGGCTGGTCAGCACGCCGCCCGGGCCGGCGTGCAGCGACTCATCGTCACGCACATCCCGCCGTGGGCCTCGCGGGACGTGGCCGCGGCCGAGGCGGCGGCGATGTTCGACGGGGTGGTCGTCGCAGCTTCACCCGGCGCCGAATTCGAGATATGACGTCGGCGCGCGTCCCCAAAATGGGGCGAACCCGCTTGTAGTCTCTTGCCGCGTGAATCGACGGGCGTTCCTCCTGTCGCTCGCGGCTGGGTCCGTTGCCGTGGTAGCGCTGCACGAGCGTGGCGCGTCAGACGCGAAGAAGGGCAAGCCGCATGAAGCAGCGGCCAAGCGTCCTTCCCCGTCGGCGACTCGGCCGCCTCTGCAGCGTATCCAGTCGGGCGCTCCGCAGCTGACTCAGGCGCTGCCGGATCGGTTGCTGTGGGGGCTGCCCGCGGTTGGCAACACGGTGGCGCTCACGATCGACGACGGCGTGAACTCCGACGTCGTGGCGGCCTATCTCGATTTCATCCGGCGTACCGGCGTTCGCGTCACGTTCTTCCCGAACGGCGTGTACCCGTCCTGGACGCAGCACGCGCCAGCCCTGCGTCCGCTCGTTGACAGCGGACAGGTACAGCTCGGTAATCACACCTGGAGCCACCCAGACCTGGTTGTCCTGTCCGACTCAGCCGTCGTCGATCAGCTCTCGCGCAACGAGAAGTTTCTCTGGAACACCTTCGGCGTCACCGCCAGGCCCTTCTTCCGGCCGCCGTATGGCTCGCGCGACGCCCGCATCGACCGGTTGGCCGCCGACCAGGGCTACTGGGTGTCGACAATGTGGAACGGGACGTTCGGTGATTCCGACCTGCTGACGCCCGCCCAGGTGCTGGCCAACGCGAAGCAATGGCTCATCGCCCATCACATCGTCATCGGACACGCCAACTACCCGACCGTCACACACGTTTTCTACGAGCTCGCCGACCTGATTCGCTCCCGCCAGCTCGTCACCGTCACCTTGAACGACGTGTTCAATACCACCTAGCCGGCGAGGAAGCTCAGCTGCACGGTTCGGTCCGGGTTGTCGATATTCGTGTCGACAAGACATACCGACTGCCAGGTCCCGAGCTGCAGCCGCCCGTTCACGACGGGCACCACGACGGACGGCGGGATGAATGCCGGAAGGACGTGGTCGCGGCCGTGTCCGGGAGAGCCATGCTGATGCCGCCACCTGCGGTCCCGCGGCAACAGCTCCTCGAGTACGGCAATCAGGTCGATGTCGCTGCCGGCCCCCGTCTCGAGGATGGCCACGCCGGCTGTGGCGTGGGGCACGAACACGGTGAGCAGACCACCGGACTCGTTAGCGACGAATCGGGCGCAACGGTCCGACAGGTCGATGACCGCAGGGCGGTTGCCAGTGTGGATCCGGAACGTGTCGGTACGCATCGGACCATCCTGCACTGCGTATTTCGGGGCACTGCCCGCCGATCGACCTGCCACAGTGGAGGCATGCAGATCGGGCTGCTCGGACCACTCGAAGTCCGGGTCAACGGCGTGGCGGTCGATGTCGCCGGCTCCCGGCTGCGCAGCCTGCTCACCCGGTTGGCCCTGGACGCCGGGCGCCCGGTGAGCGCCGGCGCGCTCGTCGACGCAGTGTGGGGTGCGTACCCGCCCGGCGATCAGGCGAACGCTTTGCAGTCTCTGGTGTCCCGCCTGCGCCGATCGCTTGGCGACGCCCAGGCGGTGCAGCCGTCGTCGGCGGGCTATCGGCTGGCGGCCGACCCCGGTGACGTCGACGTGCACCAATTCGAGCGGTTGGCTGCGGACGGCGCGGCTGCGCTGCGCCGAGGTGACCCGGCGACCGCCCGGCCGATGCTGCGGCGCGCTCTCTCGCTTTGGCGCGGGCCCGCTCTGGCGGACTGTGCAGACGCCGCGTTCGCCGCCGCGCCGATAGCTCGGCTGGACGATCTGCGGCTCGCCGCCATGGCCGATCGGCTGGCCGCCGACCTATCGCTCCAGCGGGCGCCCGCCGTCGTTGCCGAGCTCGAGGCGCTCACCCGAGAGCACCCGCTCGACGAGCGGTTCGCCGCGCTGCTGATCAAAGCGCTGCGGGCTGCGGGTCGTACCTCGGATGCGCTGTCCGCCTACCAGAGGCTACGCGAGCTCCTTGTCGACGAGCTTGGCGTCGACCCGTCACCGCGAGCTGCAAGAACTGCACGTGTCCGTCCTGCGCGGCGAGCAGCCTCCGCCCAGCGGCACGGCCGGATATGCCCGGCGGACCAACCTGCGGGCGACTCTCACCAGCTTCGTCGGCCGCGACGAGGAGGCGGCGCGCATCGTCAAATTGCTGAACGAGAGCCGCCTGGTCACGCTGGTGGGAACCGGCGGCTCCGGCAAGACCCGCCTCGCCACCGAGGCCGCATCGTCACTCCTGGACGACTACGACGCGATCTGGCTCGTGGAGCTTGCTCCCGTGACGGATCCGGCCGAGATCCCCTATGCGGCACTGGCCTCGATCGGCCGGCGGGACGCCACAACCCGCAGCGATCCGGATGCGCCACGGCGCCCGTCGGAAGCGGTCGACGAGCTGCGCGGGGTGCTCACCGCCCGTCGGGCAATGCTCGTGGTCGACAACTGCGAACACCTGCTCGACGGCGTGGCGCAACTCGTCGACACGCTGCTGGCCGATTGCCCGCAGCTGGCTGTTCTCGCGACCAGCCGCGAACCGCTGGCGATCACCGGCGAGGCGCTCGTCGTGCTGGCCCCGTTGCCGGTGCCGGTGCTCGGATCGACGGTCGAGCAGGCGCTCGCGTCCCCGGCGGTGCAGTTGTTCGCCGATCGGGGGGCGGCGGCCCGGCCGGAGTTCGGCATCGACGAGGCGACGGTCGACGACGGCGTCGAGATCGTCCGCCGGCTCGACGGCCTGCCGCTCGCGATCGAGCTGGCGGCGGCCCGGTTGCGCACCCTGCCGGTCCACGAGGTTGCCGCGAGGTTGTCCGACCGGTTCCGGCTGCTCACCGGCGGCAGCCGGACCGCGCTGCCACGGCACAGAACGTTGCGGGCAGTGGTGGAGTGGAGCTGGGATCTACTCGCTCCCGCGGAGTGGCTGCTCGCCGAGCGCCTGGCCGTCTTTCCCGCGGGCGCTACCACAGCCAGCGCGGCCGCCGTGTGTGCCGACGACCGGGTGCGCCGCGCGGACATTCCCGACCTGCTGGCCGCCCTCGTCGACAAGTCGCTCCTCGTGCTGGAGGACGACGGTCCGCGGTACCGGATGCTCGAGACGATCCGCGAGTTCGGGATAGACCGGCTCGCCGAGCGCGGTGAAGTGGATGCGGTGCGGACCGCTCATGCCCGGTACTTCGCGGACCTGATCACCGATCTGGTGCCACAGCTACGAGACCGGCGCCAGCGAGCGGCCATGCGGGTCATAGCTGAGGAGCATGACAACGTTCTTGCCGCGCTCCGTCACCTCGTCGACCGTGGGGATGCCGGGCCGGCGCTCACGCTCGTTGTCGCGCTGAACCAGTACTGGGGCCTCACCGGTAGGCACACGGAAGCGCTGACCTGGCTGGAGCTGGCCTTGCGCCTGCCGAGCGAGGACGTCGACTCCGATCTCTGGCTGACCGCCGTCGCGCTGCGGGTGATGAATCGCGCGGTGGTGCCCGCTGGCTGGGACCGACCCCGGCGGACGGCAACCTCGGGACGAAATTCTCGACATCCTCGATGACGTTCTTGCCCTCGACGTGACGAACACCCCGATCCTGGCGATCGTCAAGCCGTTCCTGCTGTTCATCGCTGGACGCGAAGAGCAGGCGGCCGACTATCTCAGCCAAGCGCTTGCCAACCCGGACCCGTGGATCCAGGCCACGTCGCTGGCCATGCGGGCGCGCTTTGCCGAGAACTCGGGCGACGTCGTCGCCGTCCGGGTCGATACCGCAGCGGCCATCGCCCGGTACGAGTCGGTCGGCGACGAGGTGGGGTTGGCGTCGGTCCTGCCGCTCGCTGCCGGACTGCTGGCCTATGACGGCGATGTCTCCGGTGCGGTCAACCTGTTGACCAAGGCCCTCCGGTTGCTCGACGACCAATCCGCCGGAGCGATCGAGGTCGATGACCGGCTGTACATCCTGCTGCGGCTTTCGGACATGCACGGGCGGCTCGGTGAGTGGGACGCGGCGAGCAGTTACGCGGAGGCCGCGTCGGAGATGGCGGACTCCATTGGCTCGGCGGAGTGGCGCGCGCTGACTGCCGTTCTGCGTGGGGGAGTGCTGCGAGCGTCAGGGGAACTCGAAGCGGCCCAGCGGCTGCAGACCGAGGCGGAGGAGCTGCTGTCCCAAGCCACGCGGTCCCGGTTCACCATGCACCACGGGACCGCGCTCGTCGCGGCGTTCGGGGCAGCAGCCGCGGTCGATGCCGGCGATATGGAGCTAGCCCGTCGTCAGGTTGACACCGCCTATACGGCCGGGCGGGCGTCGAGGGACATGCCGATCGTCGCGACCGTCGTGGTCGCCGAAGCCATGCTCGCGCTGGCGTGCGACGATGCGGCGATCGCCGCCTGGCTACTCGGTCTGGCCGCGCGCATTCGCGGAGCAGATGACCCGACCGACCTGATGGTTGCGCAGGTCACCGCCGGCGCCCGAGAGGTGCTGGGCGCCGGCAGTTTCCATGAGCAATGGTCGGCTGGTTGGGCGGCGAGTCGCGCGGACGCGATCGACCTGGCCGACCCGAGTGGGGGTCAGGTCCGACGCCGGTAAGCGCGCGTCGCGAGCGGGACGAACACCACGAGCAGCCCGGCCATCCAGGCCAGCGTCCACAGCACGTGGGAGGCCACCGGGCCGCCCAGCATCAAGCCACGCACCGCGTCAACCAGATGGGTGATCGGGTTGACCTTGACAAAACCTTGCAGCCAGCCGGGCATCGTGCTCGGTTGCGCAAAGGTGTTGCTGCCGAAGGACAGCGGCAGCACGAGAAGCAACATGATCCCTTGCACCGCGCCTGGGGTGCGAGCCATCATGCCGACCCACACCGAGATCCAGCAGAAGCACAACGCGAATGCCACGGACAATGCGACTGCGGCGATCGTCGCGACAGTGTTGGTCTCGATCCGGAAACCGATGAGGTACCCGAAGCCGACGAACACCGCGCACAGGATCAGGTACCGGACCACGTCGGCGAGCACGCCGCCGACCAGCGGTGCTGAGCGGGCGATCGGCAGCGATCGGAACCGGTCGAAGACACCCTTCTCGAGGTCACCGTTGAGGTTGGTGCCCAGGGAGATGCCGGCCATCGCGATCGACTGCCCGAGCAGGCCTGGAAGCAGGAACTGCAGATACTCGTGCTGGGATCCGCCGCTGATGGCACCGCCGAAGATGTAGGTGAACAGCACGAGGAAAATCATCGGCTGCAAAGTCACGTCGATGAGCGCTTCCGGAGTTCGCCAGGTCTTGATGAGGCTGCGGCGTGCCAAAGCGACGCTGTGCCGGATCAGCCCGAAGCGGCGGGTCGTTACCGGCGGCACCGGCGCGGGCGCGGCGACAATCGGCTCGCGGGAAAGGGTGGCGGTCATGCTGCCTCCTTGGTGTTCGACGGCGACTCGTCGTCGCTCGCTCTGCGCCCGGTGAGGGTGAAGAACACCTCGTCCAGGCTGGGCAGGTGAAGTGAGAACTCGGTGACGGTGATGCCGGCAGCCGCGAGGCGGGTCGTCGCCGCGGGTAGCGCGGAATCGTCCGGGACGGCAACGCGGAGCGTGCCCCGGCGAGGCGATTCGACGCGGCTGTGGGTGACGTCGGCGAGAACCGCGGCGACCTCCTCGGTGCGGGCTGGGTCGCTCGGCCGGACCTCGAGGGTCTGGCCACCGACGACCTGCTTGAGCCCGTCCGGGGTGTCATGCGCGATGACCCGTCCGTGGTCGATCACGGTGATCTCGTCGGCCAGCGCGTCGGCCTCGTCCAGGTACTGGGTGGTGAGCAGCACGGTCGAACCGTCGGTGACGAGCCGACGGACGACCTCCCACATGTCTTCGCGCTTGGCCGGGTCCAGACCGGTGGTCGGCTCGTCGAGGAAGATCACGGAAGGCCGTCCGACCAGCGATGCGGCGAGATCGAGCCGCCGGCGCATGCCGCCGGAGTAGGTCTTGGCCGGCCGCCCCGCGGCGTCGCTGAGGTCGAACCAGTCGAGCAGCTCGCGCGCCCGAGCGCGGGCTTCGCGGGTCGGCAGGTCCAGCAGCTGGCCGATCAGCACGAGGTTCTGCATGCCGGACAGGTCTTGGTCGACGGACGCGTACTGGCCGGTGAGCCCGATCGTCTGTCGGACTTGGCGGGCGTCGCGGACGACGTCGAAGCCACCGACGCGCGCTGATCCCCGGTCGGCGGTGATCAGCGTTGCCAGGATGCGCACCGCGGTCGTCTTGCCAGCCCCGTTCGGCCCGAGGACGCCCAACACGGTCCCTTCTCGGACAGCGAGGTCGATGCCCGCGAGCGCCTGAGTGGTACCGAATCGTTTGGTTAGGCCTTCGGCCTCGATCGCGTACGGGTGTGATGTCATGCCCCGATCGTGCGAGCGAGCCCTGGTAGCGCTCGCACACCGCGCTGGTGCGTCCTGACACGCATCTGGCATGGGCCGTCGCGGCTTGGCGATCGGTTGACAGTGGCTCTCGTTAGGCTGCGGTCTATGGTGCGTCCCGACGGCCGCGTGGCTGACGAGCTCCGTCCGATCACGATCACCCGCCAGTGGCAGCGCTACGCCGAGGGGTCAGCGCTGATCGAGTTCGGCGAGACCAAAGTGCTGTGCGCGGCCTCGGTCGTGCAGGGCGTGCCGCGCTGGCGCAAGGGATCCGGGCTTGGCTGGGTCACGGCCGAGTACGCGATGCTGCCACGTGCGACGCTCACCCGTAACGACCGTGAGTCGGTCAAGGGCCGGATCGGCGGGCGGACGCACGAGATCTCCCGGCTGATCGGCCGCTCACTGCGGGCGGCGATCGACCTGTCGGCCTTGGGCGAGAACTCGATCTCTATCGATTGTGATGTGCTGCAGGCTGACGGCGGCACGCGAACCGCCGCGATCACCGGCGCCTATGTGGCCCTCGCCGACGCGGTGGCCTGGTTGCGGGACCACCAGGCATTGGCCCGCCCGGATCCGCTCGTCAACTCGGTGTCCGCGGTGTCGGTCGGCGTGATCGACGGCGAGGTCCGGCTCGACCTCATGTACGAGGAGGACGTCCGGGCCGAGACCGACATGAACGTGGTCCTTACCGGTACCGGCGAGTTCGTCGAGGTCCAGGGCACTGCTGAGGGCGCGCCGTTCCGCCGGGCCGAACTCGACGCGATGCTCGACCTCGCCATCGGTGGCTGCGCGCAATTGACCAAGATCCAAGCCGACGCGCTGGCGGCGTGATGCCCGCGGAGGTGCTGCTCGCCACCCGCAACCCCCACAAACTCGCAGAGCTGCGTCGCATCCTGGCCGACGTGCAGCCCGACCTACGGGTAATCGGGCTGGACGATGCGGTGCCGTACGAGGACGTGCCGGAGACCGGAGCCACCTTCGCCGACAACGCCGTGACGAAGGCCCGGGTCGGGGCCGAGGCGACCGGGCTGATCACCGTCGCTGACGACTCGGGACTGGCGGTCGACGCGTTGAACGGCATGCCCGGCGTGCTGTCAGCTCGCTGGTCTGGCCGGCATGGCGACGACCCCGCAAACCTGCGGCTACTGCTCGACCAACTCGTCGATGTCCCCGACGGCCGTCGAGGCGCAGCGTTCGTCTGTGCTGCGGCCCTCGCCACCCCGGGCAGGGGGCAGGTCGTGGTCGAGGGGCGGATGACCGGACGGCTGGTGCACCAGCCTCGGGGTCACAACGGCTTCGGCTATGACCCGATCTTCGTCGCTGACGGACAAACGCTGACCAACGGTGAGCTGCCGCCCGCTGAGAAGGACGCGATCAGCCACCGCGGCAAAGCGATGCGGGCTATCACGCCGTATATCGTTCAGGCAACTAGGGGTGCGACTGATTAGTTCGTTACTTGGAGGTGCCGCCGCGTCCGGGTCGGCCCGCACGAGGTCGCGTCCTCAATGACCGAACGGCTGGGACCGGCCCCGGACGGTCGGGGTGACCTCCGGCCGCTGTCCACGCCGCTAATCCTCGCCGTGAACTGCCTGATCTGGCCGAACGCATCGTCGAAGCATGCGTGTCGACGAACGTCCGAAACGCGGGCTCATGTCACCGCTTACGACCCGTAGCCGGGGTAGGGCTCAGCCGGATCGGCAATCTCCTGTGCCCAGCACCGAAGACACCGCCACCTGGTTGATCGGCTGGAGTGGCTGACTGGTACCTGGCGCCGGCCACAGACCGGCGAGTATCCGGCGTCAAGCGTAGGCGGGTGTTGGCTCGCGGGGCGGGTGCCGCGGGGCGGGTCGCCGGTCTGGGTGCCGTTCCGTTCCGGCTGGACAGGCGGCGGCGGAAAGCGGATGGCTATGTGGTGAGTGGTGTTGTGGCGGGGGGTTCGGGTCGGGTCAATCCAGCGGGGTGGGATCCATTCGGGCAGCCCATTGCGCATGCGCACCGCCCAGCCGCGTTTGTGGTGTTCCCGGTGGTGAAAGCCGCACAAAAGGGTCAGGTTGCCCAGATCCGTGGGCCCGCCGTCGACCCAGGGCGTCACATGGTGACTTTCACACCAGTCCGGGGGCCGGTCGCAGCTCGGGAAGGAGCAGCCCCGATCTCGGGCGGCCAGCGCCCGCCGCTGCCCGATACTGGCGACCCGTCGGGTGAGCCCGTAGCCGAGCACCCCGCCGGCGTCGCCCACGACCACCGGGACGATGTCGGCCTCGGCGGCGATCCGCAGTGCCTCGGGGATGCTGACCAGCCCGCCGTGGCCGGCGGTCGCCAGGCCGGTGCGGGCCTGCAACTGATCCACAGTCAGCGTGACCAGGACGGTGGCCGGAGCGCCGCCGCAGTCTGGCAGCGCACCGGAGCGCAGCAGCCGCCGCCCGGCATCCAACAGTGCGTCGTGCCGCCGCTGCGCGGGGCTGCGCCGATCCGACTGGTCATCGTCGGCCGGTGCTGGGCGGGCGAGCGTGTCGAGGATCGTGGTCCACACCGCGGCGGCCTCCGCGGTGACGGTGGCGGCCAGCCGGCCGGAGCCGTCCGGCAGCACCGCCAGGGTCACAGATCGGCCCCGCTCGTGATCCTTCTCCGCGACCAGCTGCCCGTCCGGGTCCAGACAGGCGGCCACGGTGCGGGCCAGTACCGCTAGGCGGTCCGGATCTACGGTGCGGGCGTAGCCGAGCAGGGTGGGCTCTACCTGAGCTACCAACTCCGGCTGGTCGGTCAGCACAGCGTCCGGCAACCGGTTGACCGTAGCGGTGATCACCGTGGCGTGCCGAGAGGAGATCGCCCCCGCCGCCAGCGCTGCGGCGACCTGCGGGAATCGTGGCTCGAGTGTCTCGCCGGTCGTCGCCCGCCGCGGCCCCAGGTCAGTGGCCAGCCGGGCCCGGCCGACGGCCTCCCGCCGGCCGAGATGCAGCCGCTCGGCCAGCAGCACCCCGGTTGAGGCGTACCCCAGCTCGCCGGCCACGCCGCGGCTGTCGAGTTCCGCGATCAGCGCGCAGCCCACCGCAGTATGTCGCCGCGCGTTGATCTCATGGACCTCGAGCAGGTCCATGTAGCTCGTCCCGGGACAACACTGTGGGGTCCAGCCCGAGCAGCTCCTGCTGCGCCGCGGCCAGCTGTTCGAGGGCGTCGGCCACCCGTGACACCACCGCCGACCCTACCCCACCCGTCTCGAACATGTATTCGATTATCCCCCGTTGGGCGGGTCCCAGTCAATGGAGAATCACCAACAATCCCAAGGCAATTCCCGATTTACAGGGGGTTGCGTCCCGTGGAGTGGTGTAACTCGGTCGCGTGTGGTTTCTGCGTTGGTGCCGACTATGCCGTGTTGATGTTCGCGGTGTCGATCACCTCTTCTGGTTTGGTCTGGTGGTCGTCGCGGCGTGGCCCGAGCGCGGTCGGTGGGGGCGGGGTCAGTTGGGCCATGGAGGCCTCGGACAGGTAGCGCCGGTCGGAGACTTGCCACTCGTCATGGTCTCGATGAGCACGCAGGCGGCGAGGCGGAGCAGGGAGTTGCCGTCGGGGAAAATGCCGACGACGTCGTGGACACGCCCTCGACCCAGGCCTGCATCTCGACCGCATGTAACGCCACGTCCACCCGCCGGCGCGGGGGCGAGCAGCGACGGGAAGAACGAACCGGTACGAACCTTCGGGATCTTCACCGCGATGTCGCCGGTCGCTGTCGCAACCCAGCTTGTCGCGAGTGCCGTTACGCGGGTTCGTGCGCGTCTGACTGCGTTCGCGCCGTTCGGCGCCGACAATGTCGTCGCCTCGGCATCGACGAGCAGCTGCACGATCGTCGCCAGCAGCCGGCGCATCTACTCACCGCCGTCGGCGCTTCGCATCACATCGAGCAGTTCCAGCAGGGCAGACTGATCAAGGGCCATCGCGTGTTCCGTTCCGTGAGTCGCTTGGTCGCTTCTCGCAGAGCCTCACGCGATGGCCATCCCGGACCGACACACGGTCACTGGCGAAGAACTCGATTTACACCACCCGCGGGACTCTCCCTTCACAGGCCCACCCTGGTATCACAGCCACGACGTATCAACATCAGCTACAGGCGTAGTACTGGACAACTGAGATGCGAGCATGCCGATCGTGACGTCCGACGTGAGCACGTCAACGGGCACGGTTCGGGGACGCTGGGAAAACGGCGTGGCCGTGTACCGCGGCATTCCGTTTGCTGCCCCGCCGGTCGGACCGCGTCGGTTCACCGCTCCCCAACCGGCCGAGCCCTGGGAGGGCGTCCGGGATGCGAACCGCTTCGGACAGCCTCCACCGCAACCGGGCCGCGTTACCGTGAGCGGCGACTGGCTGAACCTTGCCGTGTGGACGCCTGACCCCGGCCGGTCCAACCTTCCGGTCGTGGTATGGATCAGCGGTGGCGGGTACCTCAACTGCGACTCCGCCGACCCTTACCTAACGGGTTCAGCCGTGGCCCGAGCTGGCGCGGTGGTGGTCAGTGCGAATTACCGGAGCGGATTCGAGGGCTTCGCGCACATCGACGCCGCACCGGACAACCGGGCTCTCCTCGATCAACTCGCGGCGCTCCGCTGGGTGCAGGACAACGTCGCCCGTTTCGGTGGCGATCCGGGCAACGTCACCGTGCTCGGCCAGTCTGCCGGAGCCGGCTCGATCGCTGCCCTGCTGGCGATGCCAATCGCAACCGGAACCTTTCGTCGTGCGGCCCTGCAGAGCATTCCGCAGACCTATTTCACAACTAGCCTCGCTGCCGAGATCTCGGCGGAGATCTGCGATGAACTCGGCCGAAACGCCAGCGTCGCCGACCTCGCCGACGTTGCCCCTGACGACTTGGTCGCAGCGGCCCACACGGTGTCTGGTCGTCTTCCGCAACGGCTCGACCGATGGGGCCCCGTGGCATACGCCGCCACGCCATTCGCTCCTGTGGTCGACGGTGGCGTTCTTTCTTCGGCGCCGTGGGTTGCGCTCGCCGATGGCGCGGCCCGAGATGTCGAGCTGTTGATCGGGCACAGCCGCGATGAGTACAGCCTGCTCGCCGCCCAGCTGTCCGACATCGACGACCCGCAGGTGGACGTCCTGATCGACGGGCTCTCACCCACGCCAGGGGCAAACCGCTACCGGGTGGCCTACCCGTCGGCCACTCCCAATCAGCTACGCGAGACGGCGTTGTCGGACTGGCTGTACCGGATGCCCGCCCTACACCTCGCCGAAGCCGCCCACCTCGGCGGAGCCCGAGTATGGATCTACGAGCTGTGCTGGGGATTCGGACCGCATGGCGCTTCTCACGGCCTCGACACGCTGCTCCTGTTCGGGACCGCTGACGTCGATGGCGAGGTGACGACGGCCGGTCCTGCCGCAGTCGCGGCAACCGAGCAGCTGTCCCAACTCATCCGCGCCGAACACCTGACTTTCGCCACCACGGGCGACCCTGGCTGGACCCGGTTCCGAACACACCAGCGCGCGACCCGCGTCTACAACCCCGAGCCGGTACTCGTCGCCTATCCCGAACAACGGTCTCGCTCGCTGTGGAGTCATCAGCGATTCGGGGTTCTGGACGTCAAGACGTTGACCACACCTGACTGACCTCACCGGCGCCGTCGAGGTCAGCAACGCCCAGCCAGGCTGGACCCTAGAGCGTGATCCAGTCGGTGAGAATGGGCTCTCCGCCTTCGGGGGCGCAGTACAGCCGGAACGTGCCGGTCGGTACCGGCGTCGACGTGAAGTAGCCCACGTCGTCCACCGTTACCCGGTTCACGCTGCCGTCGGCTCGCCGGATCTCCGCGACGCCCGGCCCGGGCGGGACGAGCTGCCCGTGGAGCGCGTCGTGCACGATCTCCAGCTCGACGGTGAGATGCGTCGCGTCGAACGTGAGACAACGCAAGGCGGCAGGTTCGGCCCGGCTCTGCGCTGCGCCGGCGAGATCTCGGGAGGAGTCGTACGTGAGCGCGGCTAGCTCAGCGTCGATGCTCCGCCAGGTGAAGGCCATCTTGCCGGCCTCGATGAACGATGCCGGCGCCGGCTCGAGTGCCCGATGCAGTTCGCCGAGCAACTCGTCATCGTCAACCCACCATGGGCTTGTCATGTCGAGCACCTCCCCTTCGCTCGGCTGGTGCGTCCTCGACCAGCGCCGCGATCGACGGATGCTGGCGCAATCGAGTCAGACATCGAGACCGGTTCGGGCCGATAGCGCCGACCGGCATGCCCAGTTGCACGCTGATCTCGGCGTAGGCGACCGGAGGGTCGGCCATGAGCATGCCGAGCAGCTCGCGACACCGATCGCCGAGGTCGGCGAACGCGGCCCGCAGTGCGGCCTGTCGCTCGGCCGCGATCAGCCACTGATCGACCTGCGTCTGGTCCTCGTCCGCCGGCACATCGAGCTCCGGGTCCGCGAGCTGGCGATCGCGCTTCCAGCCGAGTCGCTGCACCCGGATGCACTCGCGCCGCGTCGTCGTGGCGAGCCAGCCGGGCAGCGCCGCCGGCTCGCGAAGCACGTCGAGATGTTCCACCAATCGCAACCAGACGTTCTGTCCGACGTCGTGCGCGTCGGCGTCCGATAGCCG
>CAWDGB010000013.1:0-125104 GCA_963801715.1 uncultured Actinomycetota bacterium
GAGTCATCTCGGGGCAGCGGCGGCGCCGTCAGTGGCCGATCTCGCTGAGGCATTGCGGGGCGCCGCTGTGGTGGGATACGTCGCGCTGGACGAGCAGCTGCGGGTCATCACGGTCGTCGATGGGCACGTCCGGATGCGGGACCTGGGCCCATTGGCGCCGGTGCTCGACCTAGCCGACCGCCTGCCGTTCGCGTTGCACCGACTAGCCCGCCGCAGCGCCTCGAAGCCGAGCCGGGAGGCGGCGCATTCCCTACTGCGAGCGACAGTGGCCGAACTGGACCGAATCCTGTTGGGCTCGGCGCCGGATCTCGATGATCGGTCTTTGCTCGTCGTGCCGACCGGCCACCTGCAGTGGCTCCCATGGTCTGTGCTGCCGTCCTGCGCCGGCCGCCCGATTACCGTCGCACCCTCAGCGACGCTCTGGCATGGGGCGATCACTCGTCGGGCGAGGCGCGGCGCCGTGGTCGTGGCAGCTGGTCCGGGTTTGCCGGGCGCCCGGGCCGAGGCGGAGGCCGTGGCGTCGATCTACGGTGTCAAGCCGCTGGTGGGTGACATGGCAACAGTTGAGTCGGTGGCAGCGAGCCTGGACGGTGCCGCACTGGCCCACCTGGCCACCCATGGGCGGGTGCGCGCCGACAACCCGCAGTTCGGGTCATTAGGCCTAGCCGACGGACCGCTGATGATCTACGACCTGGAGAAGCTGCGCCGGACGCCACACACGGTCGTTGTGGCGGCGTGCGATGCCGGCCGTCCGGTCGTTCCGGTTGGAGACGAGCTGCTCGGGCTGACCGCGAGCCTTCTCGCGCAGGGCACCTCACAGCTCGTGGCATCGGTGCTGCCCATTCTCGACACGGAAACCTGGCCGCTCATGGTTGCCTTCCACGATCGGTTACGGGGTGGCGAGACGGTGGCCACGGCACTGGCCTCGGCACAGCTGGAGGTGGCCTCCCGAGGATTTGAGGGCATTGCGACGGCCGCGGGCTTCCTGTGCTTCGGCGCCGGTTTCACCCGACCGAGCGTTGCCCGTTCATCCAGCTAGCCCGGAGGTGGCTTGTCCGCCACGGTCGGCACGGCAATCGTCACGGGCGGCCGGCGCCTCGGTTACCGTGGTCGCGGACGCCGACCGGACTGAACGGGAGCTATCACACTGATGCGAGTCACCGGGCTGGGGCACGCCAGCGCGCTGATCGAGACCGCGTACGGCAGCATCCTCACCGATCCTTGGGTCAATCCCGCGTACTTCGGATCGTGGTTCCCGTTCCCGGACAACTCCCAGCTGGACTGGGACGAGCTCGGCCGTGCGGACTACCTGTACGTCAGCCACCTGCACCATGACCACTTCGACCCGACGAATCTGCGCGACCACGTGGACAAGGGCATCACCGTGCTGCTGCCCGAGTTCCCGACCACCGAACTCGAGGACGGTATTCGGGAGCTAGGTTTTCGGGACATTGTCAAGACCGTGTCCGGCGAGGTGATCGACCTGGACGGTCTGCAGGTGATGATCCAGTCGTTGACGTCACCCACGGACGGCCCTATCGGTGACTCGTCACTGTGGGTATACGACGGCGACCAGCGGCTGCTGAACCAGAACGACGCGCGGCCGGCCAACCTGACTGCATTTCTCGAACTCGGCCCGGTCGACGCTTACCTGATCCAGTTCTCCGGTGCCATCTGGTTCCCCATGGTGTACGAGCTGCCCAAGCGCGCCAAGCAGGCGCTCGGATTGCAGAAGCGGGCACGGCAGTTCGACCGGACCTTGCGATACATCGAGGAACTCGAAGCCGCCTACGTCTTCCCAACCGCTGGGCCGCCCTGCTTTCTTGACGAGGAGCTGTGGGGGTTCAACGACATATTCGGCGACGAGTCGAACATCTTCCCGGATCAGGTCGTCTTTCTCGAGTGGCTGGCCGACCGAGGCCACGGCGAGGGACGGTTGTTGCTGCCCGGGTCGGTGGCGGACGTCGTAGCCCCCGGATGCCCGGTCGAGCATCCGATGTCCGACGCCGAGGTGGAGAAACTGTTCGCCGACAAGGCGGCGTACCTCCGTGACTACCAGGTCCGGGCCCAGCCCGCCGTCGAGGCGATCAAGGCCACCTGGGCCCACCCCGAAATTGACGTCATCCCGATCCTGCAGGAGTGGTTCGCCCCGCTGTTGGAGGAAGCGGACCATATGGCGGCAGGCATCAATGGCGGAGTCCGGTTCACGGCCGAAGACGCCGAACGCGGGGACATCGATTTCATCATCGACTTCGTCGCCCGCGAGCTGCGGCAATATGCAGGGGAGAAGGTGCGCTATCGCTTCCGCACCCGCCGCGCCTACCTCGAACAGCTCGTTCACGATCACGAAGTCGACTGGGTCAACAGCCTGTTCTTGTCCTGCCGATTCTCCGCGCAACGCATCGGTCCCTATAACGAATTCATCTACGTCTTCTTCAAATGTCTGTCCGAGGAACGGCTCAACTACGCCGAGGGCTGGTTCGCCGAGCAGAATGCCGCGGAAGCCGGCGAATCGATCACGCTCGACGGCTGGGAGGTGCAGCGGCGGTGCCCGCACCTCAAGGCCGACCTCTCGCGGTTCGGCTCGATCGACGGCGACGTGCTCACGTGCCAGATGCACGGCTGGAAGTGGCGGCTCACCGACGGCAAGTGCCTCACGTCCGTCGGCCACAATATCCGCAGCGCCCCAGCCGGCCAGCCTGTGCCCTAGCCACGATCAGCAGGCAATACCGCTGCGAGGGCAGCGAAATCTGCATGCAAACGGATTGGTCAAGAAGTGGGGCCGGTGGGATTCGAACCCACACTGGACGGCACCTAAAACCGTTGCCTCTGCCGTTGGGCTACGGCCCCGGGGCGGCTCACACAGCGAGGTCCTGGCGCAGCTTCGCAACGTGACCGGTGGCCCGGACGTTGTACAGGGCCTCCAGAATCTTGCCGTTCTCGTCGATGACGAACGTCGAGCGGATCACGCCTATGACCTTCTTGCCGTACATCGACTTTTCGCCGTACGCGCCGTATGCCGATAGAACTGATCGGTCGGGATCGGACAGCAGCGGGAAGGTCAGCGACTCGTTGTCTCGAAACTTCGCGATCTTAGCCGGCGAGTCCGGGGAAATTCCGACGACGGCGAACCCGGCGTCGTTGAGGTCGGCCAAATTGTCACGGAAGTCGCATGCTTCCTTTGTGCAGCCGGGCGTCGACGCAGCTGGGTAGAAGTAGACGACGACCTTACGGCCCGCATAGTCAGAGAGTGACACCTGCTTCCCGTCAGCGTCGGACAGCGTGAAAGGGGGAGCGGGGTCGCCGGAAGCAAGACGTGTCATGACCTAGACACTAGAGCTAGACACTAGGCTCTGCGGCGAGCGGCATCTATGGAAGGAGCCGGGCGTGACGGTGCAGCGGTCACCAGAGGAGATCCAGCGCGACATCGAGCAGGCTCGTGCGTCGCTCGCGACCACCGTCGACCAGCTGGCGGAGCGCACCAACCCGAAGCGGCTCGCCGATCTCGCGAAGCAGAACCTGATCGCCTGGACGAAGAGTCCCAAAGGAAGAGCGGTCGTCGGAGGCACGACGCTGCTCGTGACGCTGCTGGTCGCGGCCAGGATCCGGGCAGTGCGCCGCCGGACGCACTGACCGCCCACTCCTGAACCCGGTGCGTGTCGTCCTGCTGTTGTCCTGTCCCGACCAGCCCGGACTCGTCCACGCGGTCGCCGAGTTCGTGCTCACCGTGGGCGGCAACATCCTGCACGCCGAGCAGCACGTCGACACCGAGACCAGCGTCTTCTTCCAGCGGGTCGAGTTCGACACCAGTTCGGATGCACTACCACGCGACGAGGTCGGAGCGCGGTTCGCTGATGTCGCCAGGCGTTTCGGCATGCGGGTCGACATCCGGTTCGTAGACGATAGACCCCGCATCGCCGTGCTCGCGTCGCGCGAGGTGCATTGCCTCGCTGACTTGCTCGCGCGCTGGCGGGCCGGAGAGATCTCAGCCGAGATCGTGGCGGTGATCAGCAATCATCCCGATCACGCTGCCCTGGCTGAATTCAGTGGGGTGCCGTTCCACTACCTGCCGGTCACCCCGGACACCAAGTCCGAGCAGGAACACCAGATCCGCGCCATCCTGCACGCTAGCGAGGTCGAGTTGGTGGTGCTCGCTCGGTACATGCAGATTCTTGGGCCGACGCTGCTATCCGCCTACCCAGCGCGGATCATCAACATCCACCATTCGTTCCTGCCGGCATTCAGCGGGGCCCGGCCTTACCACCAAGCACAGCAACGAGGCGTCAAGCTGATCGGCGCGACCGCGCATTACGTGACAGCTGACCTGGACGAGGGCCCCATCATCGCCCAGGATGTGACGCCGGTATCCCATCGTGACTCGGTCGCCGACCTCATCCGGAAAGGACGCGACCTGGAAACGGTTGTCCTGGCGCGGGCAGTGTCCGCCCACGTGGAGCATCGGACGTTGGTGTTCGGGAACAAGACGATCGTGTTCGGCTAGCGGTGCGCGTCGTCCTGCCTTTCACCAGACGTGGAATCGCACCTCGTCGCCAGGCCGCAGTTGACCGGCAGCGTCGAGATCGTGGGAATGGACCACCGCGATGACTGGGTAGCCACCCGTCACCGGCGCATCCGGTCCGAGCAAGATGGGCATGCCGCTCATCGGCACTTGCAGGGCGCCGGGCACAGTCGGTTCGCTCGCCAGCTCGACGGACACCTTCCGCTGCAATGCCGGACCCGCGAGCCGCACGCCCGCCCGGCTGGATTCCGGCCGTACCGTCCAGACCGAGCTGGTGAGCGCTGTCACGGCTTTGCGTTTGAACCAGTCCGCCCGAGGTCCGAGGATCACCCGGAGGGCCGGCCGGCGGGCCGGCTCGGCCGCGACCTCTCCGCTCACTCGACCGGCGGTCGCTGATCCGGTCGGCACCAAATCTCCCGCCCGCAGGGGAGCCGGACCGAGTCCGCCGAGCGTGTCTGTGCTGCGGGACCCGAGAACCGCGGGCACCGCAATGCCGCCGCGGACCGCGAGATAGGACCGCAGGCGGGTGCGCGGCACGCCCAGCGCGAACCGGCTGCCTGCTGGCAACGTGACCGCGACGTCCCACCCAGGAGCACCCGCGCACTCCGCGCCCGTCAGCGCGACGGTAGTTGGGCTCGGCAGCCGGATGGCGAGGCCGCCGAGCGTCACTTCGATCGCGGCCGCCGCCGGGTCGTTGCCGACGAGGCGATTCGCCCGGTCAAAGGCTTCGCGATCCGCCGCTCCGGACCGTCCGACGCCCAGGTGCGCATAGCCCGGGCGACCCCGG
Source organism: uncultured Actinomycetota bacterium (assembly GCA_963801715.1). Classification (GTDB taxonomy): domain Bacteria; phylum Actinomycetota; class Actinomycetes; order Mycobacteriales; family Jatrophihabitantaceae; genus CAVVJA01. Next base: position 5,307 of record CAWDGB010000013.1, read on the forward strand.
TCTTGGATCGTGGCGAGGGGGCCGGGCGCAATGATCTCGATCATGCTGCGGCGAACCGGACGACGCGGCCTGGCGTGAGGATGGCCGGGGGGTCGAGATTGGCGTCCCACAAGGTGGTGTCGGTGCGACCGAGCAGTCGCCAACCACCGGGGGACTTGCGAGGATAAACAGCGGTGTACTCGCCGGCAATCGCCACCGATCCCGCGGGTACCCGCGTTCGCGGAGTCGCCAGTCGAGGCAGGTGCAGCGCCGGCGGAAGCCCGACCAGATATGCAAACCCCGGAGCGAACCCACAGAACGCGACGGTGTAGGCCGGATCCTGGTGCTGCGCGACGACGGCCTCGACCGAGCAGCCGACCTCGTCGGCGACCGCGGCAAGATCCGCCCCGTCATAGTGAACCGCTAGCTGGACCGGTGCCGTCATCGTTATCGCGTCCGGCTTCCTAACAGGCAGCGTGACGAGCGCCGCACGCACGACCGGTCCGCGCAAGGCGGCATGGTGCACGAGCAGCGTCCGCGCCGCAGGTACGAGTTCGCCGACGCCGGCGAGGCCCAGTGCCGACACATCCGCGCGGAACTCCAGCACGCCAGCGTCCGGTGGCAGCTCGACGAGGGTCGCTCGATCACCACAGGGCAGCAGCCGTACCCGATGTATCGGCTCGTCCAGAGTACCTCGGGCCACGATCTCGCTCATCTCGCGAAGCTTTCGATTGCAATGCCGGCCGCGGTCAGGGCCGCCCGTACTGCCCGGGCAAGGTCGACCGCGCCGGGCGTGTCTCCGTGGACGCACAACGACCGAGCGGACACCGCTACCGGGCCGCCCTCGACGTCCATGACGACACCCTCGAGCGCGATCCGCACACTGCGCGCCACCACCACGTCGGTGTCGGTCAGCACGGCGCCGGCTTCGGATCGCGGGACCAGCCGCCCGTCAGGGGTGTAGGCCCGATCGGCGAATGCTTCTGCCACGAAGGGCACGGATCGGTCCTCGGCGGCCTGCTGAAGCGCCGAGCCGAACAGCCCGAGCAGCGGCTGCCCCGGCGCGTACCGGGCAACGGCATCAGCGATTGCTTCGGCCACCTCAACGTCGGCCGCCGCCGTGTTGTACAGCGCCCCGTGGGGCTTCACGTAGCAGACGCGATCACCAGCCGCTCGCGCGAAGGCGTCGAGCGCACCGATCTGGTATCCGATGTCGGCTTGCAGCTCATCGACGTCCATCTCGATCCGTCGCCGCCCGAATCCGGCCAGATCTCGATAGCCGACCTGCGCGCCGATCGCCACGCCTCTGGCCACCGCCAGGTCACATACCTGGCGCATGGTGCGAGCATCGCCGGCGTGGAAGCCACAGGCCACGTTGGCGCTGCTGATCACCTCGAGCAGGGCGGCATCATCACCGAGCCGCCACACACCGAAACCCTCGCCCAGGTCGGCGTTCAGGTCGACCACCATGCCGTCGGACACTAGGGCATGTCCGCAATCCCACGCTCTGCTGCGGCGACAACGCCCAAGATCATCAGCGGGGGCTGACGCCGCGGCCTTCTCGGAGCCGTTCCCGCTGCGGCGCGACCGTGTACTTCGGGTCATCGGCGGACTGCTTTCCGGCGTGGAAGATGCCGAATCGTGTGCAGATCGATCCGCCGAGGAGGGCCGCGCCCGACGCAATCGACAGTGCGCGACTGCGACGGCTGACCGCCGCGCCCACTCCGCCGACTCCAGTAAGAATCTTTCCCGCGCGCAGCCACGCACCGGCGGCGCCGGTGCGTAACGGCTCGGCGGCCAGTCCCAGGGACTGTTCCATCGCGTACAGAGTGGCCACGTCGACGATCGCACCGCCGACCGCCATCCGACGCGCGGGGGCGGCATCGGCGCGATGAGCACAGATCAGGCCTGCTCCACCTGATGAGGCGGCAGCGGACCCCACGAACACGAATGGCAGCTGGCGGTAGCTCTCGTGCCAGGTGGGTGTGGCGGTGTCGGACAGCAGCACCGCGGTGTACGTAGCCACTGCCGGCGCCATGACCGCCGCGGCCAGTCCGGCCGGCCGCGCCGCTCGACGGACGAGACGCTCGGCCCACGCGGGCCCGACCCGCGGAAGTTCGGATATTGCTGCCACACCGGTCAGCGGACCGTAGCCGGTGAGCAGCCAGATTCCGACCGACATGGGGGATGTCGGCTTGGCGACGCGGAACATGTTGATGAACCGCGCAGGTCGGCCTAGGTCGTGTACCAGCACGGCAAAACTCGCGACGATCGCGGCCAAAGCAGTGACTCGGGCCGGGCGGCGCAGGGAGTCGCGGCCGGTCAGGTCGGCGCCGGCAGCGAGGAGAGAGGAGCCCGCCGCCAGGCCGCCAAGAAACAGGTAACCGGGGATGTCGGAGCCCCAGGGTGCAGACTTGACGATTGGCCGGCCATAGTACGACGTGAATTCCACGTCCGGGACGACGGTCCGCTCGCGGCGGCCGCGCCGCGCTCCGCCCTGACCGCGTTGGGCGTTGTCGAATTCCGACGCCGACGCTCGGAGCGCGCTGCTGGAAGAGCGCCGTCGGGGCGACCCGTTCACCCGCGGCCCCCCAGGAACGAGGCGACGGCTCCGGCAACCAGAGTCGCTGCGGCCAGGCCGGCGCGGCGCCACATTGCCGGCAGATCCCGCGTGGTCACGACCGGATCCGGCGGCAAGCCGTAGACCTCGGGCTCGTCGAGGAGCAAGAACATGGCGCCAGCACCGCCGATTCCGTCGTCCGGATCGTGACCGTAGAGCCGGGCGTCGGTCGCGCCGTTGGCTTGCGCGGCGGCAAGTCGAGCTGTCGCCCGCTCGCGCAACTCATCCAGGTCGCCGAATTGGATCGACTCGGTGGGGCACGCTTGTGCGCAGGCCGGCGTCATTCCAGCTCCGAGCCGGTCGTAGCACAACGTGCACTTCTGAGCCAGTCCGACGTTGGGGGTGTCGGGATCACCCGTACGCCGCTCGATTACGCCGAATGGGCAGGCCACGACGCAATAACCGCAACCGTTGCAGACGTCGTCTTGCACGACCACCGTGCCGAACTCGGTTCGGAACAGCGCGCCGGTCGGGCAAACGTCCAGACACGCAGCGTGCGTGCAGTGCTTGCATACATCCGACGACATCAGCCAGCGGAACTCACTACCTTCTGCGCTGTCGGCGCCGTCGCTGGACGGACGCGCGGACGGCAGGCCGAGAAAGGTCGGGCGGTTCTGCTCGATGAATGCGACATGCCGCCAGGTACTCGCGCCGAGCGCACCGGTGTTGTCATACGACGTGCCGAGCAGATTCAAGCCATCCTCGGGTATCGCGTTCCATTCCTTGCACGCGACCTCACACGCCTTGCAGCCGATACATACCGAAGTATCGGTAAAGAATCCCTTTCGCGGTTCGACAGTCTTGACGGACGGAGGTGATGTCGTGCTCATGATCGTCCCCGATCTTCCGGGTTAGCAGGGGTGCGCCCCCGATTGCCAGTCTCCGTCGTGATCCCAGCGCGGCGACGGTAGTCGGCGACGAACTCGAGCAAGGCGGGCCCGGTGGGTCTCCGGCCGGCCCGAATATCGCATGAGGCAGCCTTGTCCTCCTGGATGTGCACATTTGGGTCGAGCGTGACACCGAACAGGTCGTTGGCCGAGTCTCCGCGGGACAGCGCATCCCCTCCGACTCCCCAGTGGTAGGGGAGGCCTATCTGGTGAACAGTTCGCCCGCCGACCGTCAGCGGCGCCATTCGATCGGTCACGAGCACGCGGGCCTCGATGGCCGTGCGGGCGGTAATGATCGTGGCCCAACCCAAGTGCTGGAGTCCGCGAAGGGCCGCGAGCTGCGGGGATACTTCGCAGAAGAACTCTGGTTGCAGCTCCGACAGGTAGGACAGCCAGCGGCTCATGCCGCCCGCGGTGTGGTGTTCGGTGAGCCGATAGGTCGTGAATACAAACGGGTATACCTGCCAATTTGGCTCGGGCGGCGAGGGGTTCTGGAGATTGTCGGTTCGCTTGAAGACTTGCCGTGCGGGGTTTGCTTGCTGGCGATAGAAGGGGTTTCGCACCGGCGACTCGCTCGGTTCGTAGTGTGTGGGCAACGGCCCGTCGAGAAGACCAGAAGGTGCGAACAGCCACGCCTTCCCGTCGGCTTGCATGATGAACGGATCGTCACCAGCGATGCCGTCGACGCCACCAGTGCCCGGCTCAGGGCGGTAGGACGGCGGCTTGGCGATCTCGAAGTCCGGGACATCGGGCCCAGTCCATCGGCCACTCGATTCGTCCCACCAGACATACGCCTTCCGGTCACTCCAAGGCCGGCCTTCGGGATCCGCCGATGCCCGGTTATAGAGAATTCGTCGATTGGCGGGCCAGGCCCACCCCCATTCCGGCGCGACCCATGACTGCTCACTGCCGGGACGTCGCCGCGCCGCCTGGTTGACTCCGTCGGCGTACACACCGGTGTAGATCCAGCAGCCGCCGGATGTCGAGCCATCGGACTTCATTTCGGTATAGGACGTCAGGGGATCGCCGGCCTGCGCCCCGCGCAGGTGGTATCCGTTAATCTCTTGCAGCACCGCGTCGGCTGACGGTTCGCCTGCGTCGTCGGTCGGGTAGTCCCAGGTCAGATCCAGGATCGGGCGATCGCGTATGTCGGACGACGACGTCAGCTTCCCTCGGATCTTGCGTCCGAGGTCGAAGAAGAACTGCAGGTCGCTGCGGCAGTCCTCGGGTGGTTCCACCGCCTTGTGATGCCATTGCAGAAGTCGCTGCGTCTGGGTGAAAGAGCCGTCCTTCTCAACGTGCGATGCCGCCGGCAGGAAGAACACCTCGGTCCCGATGTCCGTAGTGACCAGCTCACCGGTCTCGATCTCGGGGCTGTCCTTCCAGAAGGTGGCTGAGTCAATGACGTTCAAGTCCCGGACGACAAGCCATTTCAAGTGCGCCATTGCCTGCCGTTGCATCTTGCCATGCGCCGATCCGACAGCTGGATTCTGACCGATCAGGAAGTAGCCCTCGACCTTGTCGTCCAGCATGTTCATGACGGTTTGGTAGGTCCCGTGATCACCCGTAAGCCTGGGCAGGTAGTGGAAGCAGTAGTCGTTCGCCTCGTTAGCCGCGTCCCCCCAGTAGGACTTGAGCAGGCTGACCAGGTAAGCCCGGGCCTCGGTCCAGAATCCTTTTTGGTCCGGGCTGGAAATCGCATCCATGTACCCGTCGATGTCGTCGTGTCCACCGACCTTGGGCATCGGCAGATAACCAGGCAGCAAGTCGAAGAGGGTGGGGATATCCGTGGAACCTTGGATGCTCGCGTGGCCACGCAGCGCCATGATCCCGCCGCCGGGCCGGCCGATGTTGCCCAGCAGCAGCTGGATGATTGCGGCCGTCCTGATGTACTGGACGCCCACCGAATGCTGGGTCCAACCGACTGAGTAGACCCAGGCGGTTGTGCGATCGCGCCCGCTGTTCGCCGTCACCGCCTCGCACACCTTGACGAATACCTCAGGTGGCACTCCGCAGGTCTGAGCGACGAGTTCCGGCGTATATCGAGCAAAGTGACGCTTGAGCACCTGGAAGACGCACCGCGGATTCCTCAAGGTCTCGTCTCGTTGCACGATGGCGTGAGCCAGCCGGGCTCCATGCCCACCCATCGCCTGCCCAGCCATCCTGGGTCGCCGTGCTGCTTTGCTCTCCCGGTCTGCGGCCTCGAGATGCTCCCGACTGCCAGCCGCGGGAGGCTCCATTACGCCTTCATATTCCCACGACCGAGTGTCGTAGGTGCCAGACTCCGGGTCGTATCCGGAAAAGACGCCGCTGAGATCCTCGACGTCGCGAAAGTCTTCTCGCAGGATCGTCGCCGCATTCGTGTAAGCGAGGACGTACTCGTGGAAGTACTTCTCGTTCTGCAGGATGTAGTTGACGACGCCGCCGAGGAACGCGATATCACTTCCGGCCCGGAGCGGGACGTGTAGATCGGCGACGGCGGATGTCCGGGTGAAGCGCGGATCAATGTGAATGACGGTCGCACCTCGGGCCTTGGCGGCCATCACCCATTGGAATCCGACCGGATGACACTCGGCCATGTTGGAGCCCTGAATGACGATGCAATCGGAATTCTGCAGATCTTGCTGGAATGTTGTCGCCCCACCGCGACCAAAGGAGGTTCCCAAACTGGGAACGGTCGAGCTGTGTCAAATACGCGCCTGATTCTCGATCTGGATCGCGCCCAGGGCGGTGAAGAGCTTCTTGATGAGGTAGTTCTCTTCGTTGTCCAGCGTGGCACCGCCGAGCCCGGCGATGCCGAGCGTGCGGCGCAGCGGTTGGCCGTGTTCGTCCCTGTCCTGCCAGGTGCGCGCGCGCGACTCGATGACTCGATCGGCGATCATGTCGGTGGCAGTCTCGAGATCGAGAGTCTCCCAGTCGGTTGCGTGCGGACGGCGGTAGAGCACACGCGTCTGGCGGTGCGGGCTGGTGACCAGCTCAAGGCTCGCAGATCCCTTCGGGCACAGGCGCCCGCGCGAGATCGGCGAGTCGAGGTCGCCCTCGATCTGCACGACTCGTTCGTCCTTGACGTACACGCGTTGTCCGCAGCCGACGGCGCAATAGGGGCAGACGCTTGCCACGACGCGGTCAGCGGTCTCGGTTCTGGCTACGAGTTGCTCTGTGCGCCGGGACGTGACCGCGGTGCCGCGGGCGAAGACGTCGGGACCACGCAGCTGACGCAGCACGGGCCACGACTGCAGCGCCTGTCCTAGACCCATCTGTCCTCCGCTCGTCAGCCTATTCCCTGCCGTCAGTGATCGGCCGATGTACCCGGGGAACCGACGTCGGCGTCGTCGTCCGGCCCGCCGGCGACCTCCGCGATCGGGGGGTTAGGGGCTGCCCACCGGGTTGGCTGGATCCACCAGAACCAAGCCCCGGTCGCAGCCAACCCGGCCACGCTAACGAGTGCGAGCGGCAAGTTCACTGCCCAATCGATCACGAAGAGCACCGCCCCCAGTATCGCCAACATCAGAAAAACCAGGCCGCCGGCGGCCACGCGCCCGGTGAACGTGACCAGCTCGTCCTTCCGATGCTGGCGGAAGAGCACGCGATGTGCTGGAACCGGTGCGATGAGCAGCAGCGCAGACATGGCGGCACACAGCAGGGTGATCACGTAAACCGTGAGCTGGAAGGCGTCGATGTCGTCGAACCGCTGCTGGAAGGCGATGCTCAGGAGGAACGCGAACAGGATCTGAACGCCTGTCTGGGCCACCCGGAGTTCCTGCAACATCTCGGAGTAGTTGCGGTCCAGCCGGTCGGCCTCGCTCTCGTTTCGCGAATAGCTACGCCGGAACAGTTCGTCGTTCATATCCGATAGCGTGCCCGATCACTACCGCCAGCACCACAGACAACGAAGCCGGCGCCCGGTAGGTTCAACCGAAACGGGAGGTGCTCATGCAAGCCGTAGGCGGACCGTATCCGGCGGAATTCACCTTCGATCCTCCGGACCGGGTCGCGAACTGGCGGCCACTGGTCAACTGGCTTTTGGCCATACCCCACCTGATCGTGCTCAGCCTGCTCCGCTATGTGGCCGAGGTACTGGCGGTGGTGTCTTGGTTCATCATTCTGTTCACCGGTCGCCTGCCCGCGGGACTCGCGGACTTCCAAGTGATGTACCTCAGGTACTACGTCCGGACGAGTATCTATGTTTCGTTCCTCGCCGAGGAGTACCCGCCGTTCGACTTTACGGTGACGCAGGAGGATCCAGGCATTGACCCGCGCATTCGCGTTGCCATTCACTCGGAGCTCGAGCAGCGGAACCGCCTGACAGTCGGATTCCGGTTCATTCTCGTGATTCCGCAGCTGATCATGCTGGTGTTGCTCTCAATCGCTGGGTTCGTCGTGCTCGTGATCGCCTTCTTTGCCGTGTTGTTCACCGCGCACTGGCCAGCGGGGCTGCGTCACTTCACGCTGGGTGTCCTCCGATGGTGGCTGCGGGTCGACGCATATCTGCTGCTGCTCGTCGACGAGTACCCGCCCTACTCCCTCGACTAAGTAGCTAGTGGCTCTCGGGCTACGGCCGGCCACTGCGCGCAACGTGGAGATCGGAGATGCGTAAGGCTCCGGATCGACCTGGACCCCATGAGATACGAAGTTCTCCCGATGCGGCAGCCCGTTCGGGCTAGAAATATCGATGTCGGATTGTTAGTCGTACGCGGAGGAAGATCGAGATGCTCCTCATCGAAGACGGTGCCGGAGGCGTCGTCGGGGTCCGTGCCAGGCTGCGCGATTATCTACGAAGGCACTTGACCGCCGGCCGGATCGATCGTGATCTTGCGGACGGTGCGTCGCCTGACGCATGCGTCGTATCCGCGCTACGCGCTCAGGAGTTGACCAGTATGCAAACCCGCCGCGATCTTGCCTCCGGGTTACAGCGCGCCCTGGCCGGAGCCATTGCATCGGGCTATACCAGGCCAGCGGGTGCGCCATTGTCTCGGGACGGCATTCTTGCCTCCGCGGCCGAGATCGGGGAATTGTCTCGGCGGTTACTCGCTGAGGGTCCGGTCTCCGTTCGCGGGGTGGCGGAGACTCGGCTCCTGCTGACGAACGGGGCTGGACCGCTGCACAACAGACGGAGCCACGAGCGCCTTGCCGCTACCGTCCGTCGCGCGATCCGTGATCTGGACATCGACGGTAGCGGCTTGGCAGCATGATCCAATCGGCCCGGCCTACGGCCGTTTGGTCGCCGTGACGACGAGGTACTCCCACGTCATGATGCCGCTGTCGGCGTCGTTCCGACGGGCGAGGTCGGCCAGCTCCTGATCGAGCTTCTCGGTACGTTCTGGGTCGTCCGCGATGTTGCGGTAGGCGGCGATAGTCGGGCCGTAGTACTTCTTGAAGAAGTCCCGGAAGCTCTCCGCGTTCTCGAACTGCTCGACCGTGAGCAGTTGCGGCCGGGCCTGGAAATCGGTCACCCGATCGCCGAACAACGTGCGGACATGGTCTTCGGTACCCCACAGTGGGCCCGGCTGCGCACCGGGCGGCGGCGGTGCGACATACGGCTTCATGACCGCGAACAGCTGACCGACGAAACCAGTTGGCGTCCAGTTCACTAGCGCGATCCGCCCACCGGGCCGGGTCACCCGCACGAGTTCGTCAGCCACCGGCTGGTGAAAGGGCGCGAACATCACGCCCACGCAGGACAAAACGGTGTCGAAGTCGCCGTCATCGAAGGGAAGGTGCTCGGCGTCCGCTTCCACCCACTCGATGTCCAGACCCTGACTCGCAGCGCGATGCCGTCCCGTCTCGAGCAGCTCAGGTGTGAGGTCCGAAGCGACGACCCGGGCGCCTGCTGAGGCCGCCGGCAGGCTCGCGTTCCCCGACCCAGCCGCGACATCGAGGACACGCGTGCCGGGCGTAATGCCGGCGGCTCCGACTATCGTGCGACCCAGCTCAGCGACGACATCTGTCGCCACCACGTCATAGTCACCGAGTGCCCACAAGGCCCGGTGCTTCTGCTTGATCGGATCCAGCATTTCCGCCTGACTCATGGTGATCTCCCCGCTCTCGCGTAGTGGTCTTTGACCGTGTGCCCGTGACGCTAAGTGCGAAGCGGGCGGGGCCGCATCGGTGCTTGCGCGTATTCGACGAGCGTGGAGTCCGCGAGAACTGGGGGAGTGCGCGTAGGCCCGCGACGGGCCGATCAGCTTGTCGTCAGCAAGCGGGCCACCGCCGCCGCGCGAGCAGACTTGCCTTGGATGTCCAGCTTGGCGTAGATGTTCTGTAGGTGTCGTTCCACCGTGCGGACGCTGAGCCTGAGCGATTGAGCCATTTCCTCGTTGTCGCGGCCCTGCGCGGCCAAGGTAAGCACCTCGAGCTCCCGATCGGTGAGGGTGTCGAGTGCAGCTGATTCCGGGCCAGCCGAGGATTTCGGGCGGTCGGGGGCGAGGAAGCGCTCGACCTCATCAAGGAACACCGGCCACGCCGGCTCGTCTTCGAGCAGGATGTGATTTTGGCTTTCCAGGGCTACCAGACGGGCCCCGCGGATGCTCGACGCAAGGTGGCGGCCGTGCTCGAAGCTGTTCATCCGGTCACCGAGCGCATGCAATACCAGGGTCGGAATGCGCAGCTGCGGCAGCAGAGCGCTCACGTCGGCGTTGTTGCGTTGCTGCTTGGCCCGCACCATGTTGCTCGCCGATACCGACACGCGCATCAGCTCGTCAAGCCACCTCATCTGTTCCTCGGTGGCTCCGGGAATCATCATCGAGCTGAAGACACGTCGGAATGTCGATTCTGGCCGACCCCAGCCCGCCTTGATGACGTGATCGAAAGCGTCCTCCAGCTCGATGTCTTCGGGCGTCATCCCCCGCAACCGGTTCGCATAGCTGTCGTAGAACATCAGCCGAGTGACCCGCTCCGGGTGTCGCACTGCATACGAGATTGCCACCGGACCGCCCTGCGCCATGGCCATCATCGCGAACCGATCGAACCCAGCGTCATCGGCGACGGCCTTGAGGTCGCCGATCCGCGATTCGAGAGAAAGGTCGGTAACGTCCCAATCCGACAAGCCATGACCGCGTTCGTCGAACCGTATGACCGTCGCAATGCGCCCTAGCTCGGACACGAAGTGTCGCCACACCGGGCTTTCCCAATCGAACTGCAGATGGCTGAGCCAGCATGTCGAGATCAGCAGCGGTGGCCCGTTGCCATGCACCGCATATGCGATCCGCGCCCCATCCGGCGCCCGACAGAATCGGATCTCCTGCGGCGCAGATCCCTTGCGATCCCGCGGAGACATCCTGTGATGTTAGCGCCCAATGATCTGACTCAGGCCGTTCTCGCAGGCGATCATGAACTGGACCAACCCCGGGTTGGACGATATCGAGATCTGACCTTCGCCGCCGGAAGTGTCGCTCCAGAGGGCAAGATAGGCCATCGGCTGGTCGCGCTCGCGCAGAAGCACGACCTAGCGCACAGCAATCACCCTTTTGGCTGAGCTGGAGCCAATTCCCGGTGAGATGTGCCCACCGGGAATTGGCAACTCAGCCGAAAGCGCCGGGTGCTGGGTTACCTGAAGTGTTCGGAAGGTCGTTAAGACGCCGAACCCTCGCGCGTCTTCTTGTGCTTGAGTCCTAGTAGCACGAACAGCGCGCCGATGCCCAGTGCGCCAATGACGGCTACGAGTTTCACAGCGACCTCCTTGTCGTCCCGCCTGATCGCGAGCAGCGTACGCCGCGCACGACGCAGATATGCGCGCGACACCATCTTTGACTTCTGGCATTTCCGGCTCATCCTTGGCGACCCGTTGAGAGCAGATGGCCCAGATCTCAATTAGCGGTCGACACGTCGAAGACAAGAGCACGGGGTGGCACGCGGAACGATTTCTCGATACCCCGCGGTCATGCAACCGGCCGCCGTTTCAGCTGACTTCGGTGACGACCTGAAAGAGCATGGGCGAGCTCGGAAACTCGTCCCATCCGGGCTGGGTGACGACGCGCCGGAACTCCTCGGTGCCGTGCGCTGCCCGGAAGTGGGCCTCGGACTGCCAGTTGGCGACGTTCACCCACCGGTACGGAGCATCGGTGGAAACGGCGCGATGCAGCCGGAGAGAAATGAAGCCGGGCTGTGCGGTGAAGTACTTGCTGGTCTGCGTCCACAGTTCATGGAACGCCTGGTCGCGGTCAGGGCTGACGGCGAAGCTGTTCATCAACGTCACCGGTCCGTCGAGCGACTGATCGGCTGCCGGGGCGACGCGCACTTCGGCGGAGATCTTGTTCATTGTGCTAGCTCCCTTGTTCGTCGTTGCACTCATGTGCAGTTACAGCACTGATGTATACTTGATACACATCAGTCCGTCAAGCAAATCGAGGTAAGTGTGGCCACAACCGACTCGGAGACTGGGCGCTTCCGGCAACGCCGCCGAACCCGCGCGGCCATCGTCGACGCCGCCGCAAAGCTGCTCCGCGACGGACGGACAACGCCCGGCGTGACCGAGATCGCCGAAGCCGCTGACGTGTCGCGGCGGACGGTATACCAGTACTTTCCGACCGTCGATCAACTTTTGCTCGATGCCACCCTCGGCTTGTTGAGTCAAAGCGAGGTGGACACCGCGATCGACCGCGCGGACGCCGGCGGCGACGTGTCCGAGCGCGTCGAAGCGATGACCCGCGCACTAGCCGACCTGTCGGCGCAGACATTGCCACTAGGCCGTTCGCTCATCCGCCTGACCGTCGATGCACCCGGCGAGAACTTGGAGCATCCCAAGCGCGGCTATCGGCGCATCGCCTGGATCGAGCGCGCCATCGCGCCGCTGCGTAGTGAGCTAGACGATGCCGCATTCGAGCGTCTGGTCTCCGCCCTCGCCATGGTCGTCGGGTGGGAGGCGCTCATCGTTCTGCAGGACCTACGTGGCCTGCCCACCGACGAGCAGACGCGCATCTCGATCTGGGCTGCTCGCGCGCTCATCCAAGCGGCCCTCGACGATCAAGCAAGCCAGCGCACCTAAAACCTCACTACGGCGAACCCGGCTACCCGCGCCGGCGATGCCGATCGGGATAGCGAGACTGACGAACGCGACCTGGTACCGATCGAGGATGACAATCGCTCCGGCGCACACGAGGAGCCGGGCCAGTACCGCGCACTGGGTTTTGCCTACCGATTGCTGGTCGGCTTCGTTCTCGTCAGCTGCTGCGCTGACCCGTGCAGGCGTGCAGCAATTCGGACATCAACCACACCGTGGGTTCCATGCACGCAGCGGTGAGCGCCTCGTGGTCCTCCTCGGCCGATCCGGGCAGGCTCCCGTCGGCCAGCCCCCAGGCTCTGATGGCATCGAGGGTGTCCCGCCACCACCGGGCCCACGGGCTGCCGCCACGCACCACTTCGGCGCTGGCCTGGTGGTGGATATTCTGCAAGCCGCAGCGCTCGAATAGCGCTGGCAGTTTGCGCCCGAAGAGGGGGTCATAGCCCCGGGCGGCAAACCACTGCCCGGCTTGGTAGACCCGGTGGTAGCCGGCATACAGCGGATGGGAGGGATCCACCGGACCGGCGGTGCCCCAGTCGCCGTCTTCGTCGATGAGCCAGCCGCCCGGACGCAGGCATCGCACCATCTGCTGGACCGCGCGTTCCTGCCTGTCCGCCAACCAGAACAGCGTCAGCCGCGAACAGACGAGGTCAAACGATCCCGGATCCAGATCGTCGACGGGATCGTCCAGGATGTTGTGCTGCCGCACTACCAGATTGGGCACATCCCGCTGAGCCAGGTACCCCACGTCGATGTCGATCGCTACGACGTGACCGCTCGGACCCACCCGCTCGGCCAGCCAGGCAGCCATCGATCCCCGGCCGGCACCGACCTCGAGGCAACGCCAGCCAGGCTTCACCAGTTCGCGCAGCCGACGGGAGCCCGGATCGAAAAGGTGCTCGAGTAGTTCTAGCCGCTCGTCTTCGGCTGCCTCGCGGCCCTTAGCCGCCAAGCGGTATCCGGGGTACGCCTCGAGCGCCGAATCGACTCGGGGACCTTCGACCATTCGCATCGCCCGGCTTTCACTGAAGGGCGGAACACTGACCGTACGATACTGCGCACATTCGTCCCTCGACCATTCATGCCGTGTCGCGTCCTCGTGGCGTAGTCGGCTGCGGAGGAAGCGACGTTTTCAAAGATCATGCATGGGCGGGGTCGCCGCCCCCACGGCATGACGGGCCGCCACGGCTTAAGACAATGGATGCTGCGCGATCGACATCGACCGCTGGCAGGAGGCCCGAATGCAAGCGACCTCGACGTGGGAGCTGCCTGCCGGCTGGGTCCGGATCAGCTCGGAGACATGGGGGCCATTCGTCATTCGCGAACTGGTGCGCCGCCCCGACGGCGAGGTTGTCGAATTCACCGCCCGTCGGCACCGGAAGGGGTACGGTCCGCGCCGCGCTCGCGGGGCTACCGGACCAAGTAATCGCACAGCGGGGCGACCCCATGCCGTCCTGTGGGCGCCGCGCGAAATCGGTTGGTGGGTCGGAGTTCTCTTCATGATCGGATCGGCATGTTTTGCGGTCGGTTCGGTGCCATCGTTGTCAGAGGTGCTATCCGCGAAGGTCATCTCCTCGATCTATTTCGTCGGATCGCTGTTCTTTACCAGCGCGGGCTACCTGCAATACGTCCAGGCGTCCAGCGCGACCGGTACTGGTGAGCACGTCGTCTACCAGTGGTTCGGGGTCAAGCCACGCGGCCTGGGTTGGTGGGCAGCCGCGGTACAGCTGCTCGGCACGCTGTTCTTCAACGTGACCACGTTCGAGGCGTTGAACACAGCCTTCACCGTTAGTCAGCAGAACCTGCGGGTGTGGTCGCCGGACCTATTTGGGTCGATCTGCTTCCTCGTCGCGAGTTGGTTCGCGGTGAAGGAAGAGGCTGCGCCCGGCCATCGCCGTTGGCGTTGGAATGAGATTCCGTGGCGAATCGTATGGCTCAACATGGTCGGCTCGATCTTCTTCATGATCTCGGCGATCGCCGCGTTCGTCCGCCCCGCTACTGACGAGGTGGTCTCAGCCCGCATCGACAACAGCGGAACGTTCTTGGGCGCCGTGTGCTTTCTTTGGGGCGCCTGGCTGCTGCTCCTCGAACTGGCGGACAGCGCCCACGCTTCAGTTCCAGTCGCCCGGACGGAATGACTGAAGCATTCTGCGGAGGTGCGCGGCAGGTCAGGACGGGCGGCGGCGGGCGACGGTCAGCACCGCCACGGTGATGAGCAGAGCGGCGAGTGCAACGAAGATCACGGTCTCGACAGTTTGGATCGGCCAGAAATGCGCGGCGGGTTGGTAGGTCACTGTCTCGTGCAAGCTCAGGCCGGCGACCTTGGGTTTACAGGCAGCGATAGCGGCGGGATCCAGCGGCTGGGGCTCGCCTGAAGTCGCGGCGGTCCGCACGCTCGGACAGTAGCGGCTCAGCACATCGAAACTGAGCTCGTTCGGGATGTACCGGTGGCCGGTGCTGTCGGTGATGGTGACGGTCTGGATCCAGTCGCCTGGCGCCAATGTCGAAAGGTACGTGTCCTGCAACGCTTCGATCCGGCGCTGCAACAGCGTTGCAACGTCGACGTTGTAGGTGTGGGTGACGGCAGGCCAGAAGTTGCCTCGGATCCAGTGGATTGGGATACGAACGGCGGCGTAGACGACGAGCGTGACGGCCATCGCCGGGATGGTGCGGCGGATGAGAGCACTCGCCGCGACCCCTACGGCCAGCGCGAAGAGCATGCATGCCACCGGCACGAGGCCCTGGGTGTCGTACCAGGTGCTGTTATAGCGGCCACCGAACGCGGTCGTGAGAGGGTCGAGAGTCCAGGTGGCTAGCAATCCGAGGATGAGCGCCAATCCGGCAAGCGCGCCGAAGATCAGCACGATCTTCACCGTGATCCAGCGCAGCGGGCTCACCGTCTGCGTCCAGGCCAGCCGGTGGGTGCCGGCTTCGTACTCGCGCGAAACCAGCGGCGCCGCCCAGAACATTCCGGCCAGCAGTGGGATTGCGATGAGCGCGGCGGTGAATGGTGGGATGGTGTGGAAGGCACGGTGTAGGGCGTCCAAGGCGTTGCTGCAGTCACCGCCGGCCGCGGTGCACGCCGGCAGGCCGAGTCCGCTGGCCCGGCTCCGCGCGATTGACCCGACGGCGAGCATCGCAGCGACGAGCCCAGCGAGGATAACCGCCCAGACGGCGGCCTCAGCTCGGTGCTGGCGCCAGGTCGTCCAGATCACGGCCGGCTCGCCTCCGGCACAACCCAAGGCGTCCGCGCTCGTTCGCTCGATCCACCGCGACGCTCGAGGTAGGCCAGCACGAGGTCCTCTAGGTCGACCGGTTCCATGGTCAGAGCTGGGTTCAGCAGCGGCTGGCCGTTGCGGACGAGCAGCCGGTTGTGGCGTTCGTGGCGATACTCAGCCAGGACCTCCGCGCCGCCGGGCAATCGCGAAGTCTGCTCCGGCGCACCGGATACCCAGTGATGCTCGGTGAGGAGCTGATCAAGTTCACCAGCCAGACGGACTTCGCCCTCACTGATCACGATGAGGTGATCGCAGACCCGGGCGAGGTCGCCGAGGAGGTGGGAGGACAGCATCACCGTGATATTCGAGGCGACCGCGCTGTCCAGCAGGTTCTTCAGGAACTCTCGCCGGGCAAGCGGGTCGAGGGCAGCCAACGGCTCGTCCAACAGCAGCACTTGCGGTCGCTTCGCGACGGCCAGCGCGAGCGCCACTTGGGCGCGCTGTCCGCCCGACAGCTTTCCAGCCCGGCGGTCAAGGGGCACGTTGGCGCCGGCCAGCCGGGCCCGGGCCATGTCGTCATCCCAACTCGGGTTCATCGCGCGGCCGAAGTGCAACATGTCGGCGACGCTGAACTCCTTGTACAGCGGGCAGTCCTGGGCGAGAAAGCCGACCCGGGCGAGGAATGTCGGTTTGCTGCTGGGCTCTTCTCCGACTACGCGCAGCCGACCCTCTGACGCTGGCAGCAACCCGACCAGCATGTTCAGAAGCGTCGTTTTGCCGGCACCGTTCGCCCCGACAAGGGCGGTGATCGACCCGGTCGGCAACGACAGGGTGCATCCCCGCAGCCCCCACAGCTGGTGGCCGTACCGGTGGCCGGCGCGAACGGTATCGATTGCGATTTCGCTCGCCGCGTTCACGCGCTGGCCTGCCTATCAAAATCCCGCATTGTTGCCTCGATAACGTCCATGATGCCGTCGTCGTCCAGGCCTGCGGCGCGCGCAGCGGCCAGCCAACGCTCCAGCCGCCGGCTCAGCGCGGCCAGCGACGAGGGCGTGGATTGGCTCAGGCTGCGCTGGACGAACGTGCCCTGCCCTGCTTTGCCGACGACAAGTCCCTCGTACTCCAGTTCCTTGTACGCCTTCTGCACTGTGTTCGGGTTGATCGCGACGCTGGACGCGACCTGGTGTGCGGTCGGCAGCTTGTCGCCCGGCTGCAACCAGCCCAGCCGCAGCGCTTGCTTGACCTGTGCAACCAGCTGTGCGTACGGGGGCTGCCCACTCGTCGTGTCGATCCGAAAGTCCAACACACAGATAACCCTAGTCTGCCTAGGTAGATAGGTAAAGTTCTTTGTGGAGACTCGCGTTAGGCGGCGGGTAAGAGTCGGAACAGGCCGTCGGCAAGAAGCGCCCGTTGGGCTCGCGCGGTCGGACCGCCCGATTCGAAAACCGCCTGGAGGGCGATCCCGAGGGTGAGTGCGACGACCTGCTGCGCGAGCCGCACGAGATCGGACGATTTCTCGGGTAGCTGACGATCTTGGCGCAGTAGTTTCTCGACCCGGGCGCGCGCCCGTGTGACGTGACCGTTCTGGACCTCGGCGAGCTCGGGGTCGCTGACCGCGACGCCCCAGAACGCGATGATGACTCGCCAGTCAGTGAGCCGCTCCTCGTCCAGTGGGAGCCAGGCCTCCAGGCCGGCCTGCAGGTCCCCACCCTCAGCGACAGCCGCTTCGAATCGGACGGTGGTCCGGCTTGCCGCGGCGCGCAGGGTGGACAGGAGTAAGTCGCGTTTGTCCGTGAAGTAGGTGCTGACAATGGCCGTGCTCGAACCGGCAGCTTCGGCCACCCTGCGGAAGGTCAATGCTGCCACTCCCTCCCGGGCAACAAGCCGCGCAGCAATGTCGGTGACGTGGGCACGTTGGCGGGGACGATCGACCTGGATTGGCACAACGCGATCATGCCGAAGGCTGAAACTCTATGACAAGTGTCCGATGACAATTGTAATCTGACAGATGTCATGCGATGCTTCTGAAAAGTTCTCGTTGGTCCCGGTTGGGAGATCCCATGGTTCACGTGCCCGTTCGCGGTGACTCCCCCGTCCGCTTCGGTCCGGGTGTCCCGATGGTTCCGGATATCGGGCCAGGGATCGTCGACGCCGGCGTCTACACCGATCCCGAGCGTTACGAACGGGAACGGGCCACCGTGCTGCGGAACAGTTGGCAGGTCATCTGCCGCTCCGCGGAGATCGCCAATCCGGGGGACTTCATCACGTGGGAGGGGCACGGCGAGACGATCATTCTGTGCCGGCGCCGCGACGGCGGGGTCTCCGGCTTCCATAACGTCTGCCAGCACCGTGGTGCCCGGATCGTCAAGGAGCGCTCGGGATGTGCTCGCCGGTTCACCTGCCGCTGGCACAGCTGGGTCTACGACCTGGAGGGCGCGGTCGTCGGTGTGCCCGACCGCGAGGACTTCGACGCCGGTGAGTTGGACAGGCTGGCGGCACCGGCGGTGGGGTGCGCCGAGTGGGGCGGCTGGGTGTGGGCTGCCCTTGCCGGCCCGGGCAGCACGCCGCCCCTGCCCGAGTGGCTCGGTCCGGAGATCACGCCCGACCTCGGCGCCTACCGGATGGAGGACATGAAGCTCGTCGACAAGCTCGTCTGGGAAGTGTCGGTCAACTGGAAGGTGATCGTCGACGCATTCAACGAGAACTACCACGCAGCCCACTTGCACGCGAAGAACACCAAGCCCCAAGACGTGCGCGACGGCCGGTTCAGCACCTATTTCGTCTTCGGCCGGCACGGCATGATGGTCATCCCCTACAAAGGCGTGCTGCCCGAGTTACGCGAAACGCTCGATCACCACATCGCGATCTGCCACTACACGATCTTTCCGACGTCGGTGTTCAACTGCAATCCGAACCACATCCAGCTGTTCCGGTCCGTGCCGCTCGCCGTGGATCGGAGTCGTTTCGAGTGCTGGGAGCTGCAGTACGCCGACGGCGGCGCGGAGTACGAGACAAAGGTCAATGAACACTGGGGTCGACTCAAAGGTGTCGTCGCTGAGGACGTGGAGATCTGGGAGGAGGTCGCCGCGACCCGGCAGTCCTATGGGTACCGCCGCAACGTTCTCAACGACCGGGAGTGCAAGATCACCGCGTTCCACCAAACTGTGCAGGACATGCTCGATGCGTGATTTGCGCCCGAAGCGCAGCGTCCCGTTGGAGCCGCATTCGCTGACGCGGCACCGGACGGGTCATACGAGATATCCCGTCGCCGGGGACGTGGGCGGCGGTTCTTAGCGCCGATCCTGTGCCGGCGGAGATTCACAAGTGAGACAGCTCGGGCCGGCGTCCGTCGGCGCCCTTGGGACATGGTCGACTGTTGCAAGTTACGAGGAGTTGATAGCAGCGAGGTACGCCGCGTTCAGGCGCTCGCGAACGCTCGGTAATCGCGGTGGGGTATCGGAGCCAAGGTGCGAATGGCGCAGCTCGTCCATGAACTCTTGCCAGAGCGCGGGGCCGCCTTGTTCGAGCAGTTCGGCGCGAGCGTTCAGCGCGGAGCTGGTGGGCCGGTGGCGAAGTCCCCAGCTGCCGAGCTGCGCGAACACGGGTACGAGTTGGATCGCGGGTTCGGTCAGGCTGTAGCGCGCCCGCTGGCCGGGTCGGGTGTCCTCGCGGGTGAGCAATCCCAACTTCACGAGTCGCTTGAGTCGGTCGGCGAGAATATTCGAGGCGATCCCCTCTAATGAGCCGGCCTGCAGCTCTCGGAAGTAGCGGCGGTCTCCGAAGACGATGTCGCGGAGGACGATCAGGCTCCAGCGATCGCCGAACGCCTCGACGGCGGCGTTGATCGGGCACTCCGACCGCGGCACATACGCTTCATCACCCATACTGCTTGCAATCTACTACCGCCAGGTTCTACCGTCTCGACAAGCGGTTGCAAACCACAAGCGGAAGGAGCGCCGTGCTGAGGCAGGTCGCGGAGGGTGTGCTGATCCACGAGAGCGAGTTCATGCAGAGCAACGCCGTTGTCGTGCAAGGCAGGGCTGGCGTGTTGCTCATCGACCCCGGGGTGCAGGGCCACGAAATGGCCTGCCTCGCGAACGACCTTCGCGAGTTGGGCCAGCCCGTTGTGGCAGGCTTCTCGACGCATCCGCATTGGGATCACCTGCTCTGGCACGCCCGGCTCGGCGCGGCGCCTCGTTACGGCACGGCGCGCTGCGCGGCCACTGTCCGAGTTCGGCTGTCGGACGCGGGTGCGAAGGCCCGCGTCGCCGCGCTGATACCGCCGGACATCGCCGAGCAGGTACCGCTGGACTTGCTCGGCCTCATTACCGGCCTGCCCGCCGAGATCGCGCAGATTCCTTGGGATGGCCCTCAAGTCCGGATTATCGAGCATCAAGCGCATGCCCCGGGCCATGCGGCGCTGTTGATCGAGGAACGCGGGGTTCTCGTCGCCGGCGACATGCTTTCTGATGTCCTGATTCCGATGCTCGACCTGAACGACACTGCGGACCCGATCGAGGACTACCTCGCCGCGCTGCGGCTGCTCGAGGGCGTGGCGGACGACGTCGATGTCCTCGTCCCGGGTCACGGGTCCATCGGCGGAGCTGATCAGGTACACGCACGGATCGACCAGGATCGCGCGTACGTGCATGCCCTGCGTGACGCCGGTGTTCCCGGCGACCCGCGGGTCGGCCCATCGGCCACGTACGGCACGGATTGGCTGCCCGGCGTGCATGAACGGCAACTACAGCACCTCGCCCGAAGAAGCGAGCGCGACGGGACGCCCGGATAGAGACACGCTTGCGACACAAGACGACCCTGCCAAATGCTTGACTCAAGACAAGTTTGACCAAAGACAAGGACGACAGTGAGCGGCTGGTCACCTCGGCGACGAGGCCGGCCGCGGTTTGGCGTGGACGTCGGCTGGGTATATGTCTCATCGGCTGGTGGCCTTTCAAAGTCAGCGGAGCCGCCACGAATTTCGACACGGGGGTTACCTGATGACGACCAGTGGCGAGCACGAGCCCGGGGTGATCGGCTGGGCCAACTATGACGAGTTGCGGGAAGCGGTGGCCATTGCCCGGCGCGAGCGCCGGCAGCGGGGCGAAACGTATTTGGCCCGGCACCGTCGGGCGACAGTCGACGGTACGGATGGACAAGACACTGCTCAGCGCAGCGCCTAAATCGCGTCGCCCGGTGATTCGTCAGCGACGCGACGGCGGGTTCGGGTGATCATCCCGACACCGCTTTTGTCACGTGCGGGATCTGGCCGCGTAATCCATTCAGATCGCCCGGGCTCGAGCCGCTCGCGGCGGCATGGAGGCGCGCCAGCACACTGAGATCGACCGGGGTGAAGCGCCACCGGGCGAAATGCTCGACGAAGCGGCGATCGATCAATGTGTACACCGGCGGTGATTGCCGGTTGATCGTCTGCGCGTGCCCACCGGACCATTGGTGCATGCACGTGGGGATTATTCCTAGTCAAGCGGACGGATTCCTTCGCGACGGCTGGGTGGCACCACTCGGCTTCTGCGCGACGTCTCCGGCGCCGGCTTGACCACGACCGCGCAGCCGACCGTGCAGCCGGCCGCCGGCGCGGGGAACTGCGAACGCCGCCAGAATGTTCGGGACGTTCCACGGCACGATGCCGGCGACCACACCGAGCGGCCCCTAGACTCGCGTCGTGTCCGAGCGGCTCGGCGTTGCCGGCGTGGTCGCCGCGTTGTCGGTGACCAGTGACCTGACCCGCGGGCATCCACGCGGTGAGGCGATGCGCGCGTGCCTGCTCGCCACGGAGCTCGCCCGTCGCGCCGAAGTGAGTTCGGCTGCGCTGGCAGAGGTGTACTACGCGACCCTGATGCGCTTTGCCGGGTGCGCCGCGACCTCGCACGAGGCCGCGGCGGCGCTCGGCGGCGACGATATCGCCGTTCGCGCGCGCGGTGATCTCATTGACCCGACCCGACCGGCCGAAGCGCTTCGGTTCCTTGCCGGTCTCGGTCATGGTCCAGAGAAGGTGCGGGTACTGGCGCGTGCCCCAAGGGTGCCCAAGATCGTCCAAGAGTCTGCGCGGGCAGATTGCGAGGTAGGCGCCGACCTGGCAGGGCGCCTCCGGCTACCGGAGGGTGTCCGACGCGCGGTGCTGTGTGCGTTCGAGCGTTTCGACGGCAAAGGTGCTCCGGCCGGGCTGGCGGGCGAGGACGTCTCCGAGGCGGCGCGCTTTGCGGCCGTCGGGTTCGCGGCGGTCATGTTCGACGCGGTGGGCGGCGCCGAGGCGGCAACAGAAGCCGTCGCGGCCTGGTCGGGCCGGGCGCTGGACCCCGCGGTCGCGGCGATCTTCCTTGCGGCACCTGCGGAGCTCATGGAGCTGTCCGACCCGGAGGACGTGTGGGCCGCCGTTGTGGACAGCGAGCCGCAGCCTCCTCGGCTGTTTCGCGATCACGCCGATCTCGACGACGCTCTTGCCGGATTCGGTGACGCCGCGGACCTGAAATCGCCGTTCTTCCAAGGACATTCGCGAGGCGTGGCGTTGCTTGTCCGGGCGGCGTGCAGTGCAACGTCGCTCGACCCGGTGCTGGCCTACCGGGCTGGATTGGTCCATGATCTCGGCCGGGTCGCTGTGCCGACCGGCCTCTGGGAACAGCGTCGCGCGCTGCGCGCCGACGAATGGGAACTGGTGCGGCTGCACCCGTACCATTCCGGACGCATCCTGGTCCGCTCGCCTGTGTTGGAGCCGCTGTCGGCGATCGTGAGCCGCCACCACGAGCGGGTCGACGGAACGGGATATCCGGCTGGCGTGCGAGCGGGTGAGTCCAGCGAGATCGCTAATCTGCTCGCCGCCGCAGACGTGTGGCACGCCCTCGGCGAGGGCCGCCCGCACCGCCCCGCGTTCCCGGCGGTCCAGGCCGCGCGGGTCATCGCCGGGATGCCGTTGGATCGCGACGCCGTCCGCGCGGTGCTCGCCGTGGCGGACGTGCCCGCTGCATCGTTCCCGCCGCTACCGGTGGACCTCACCGAGCGTGAGCTGCAAGTACTGCGGCTGCTGTCCGCCGGACACACCAAACGGCAGATCGCACACCAGTTGTTCATCTCGACGTCGACAGTGCACACGCACACCGTGCACATCTACGCGAAGTGCGAGGTATCGACGCGAGCAGGTCTGGCGATGTTTGCGATGCGGCACGGCCTCGTCGGCACGCGCTGAGCGTCCCTCCACCCTCCGCACGCCACATCGACCGAACGATCGATGTGCGCAAGACCTATCCGCCTCTAGCCTTTCAGCACCAACACCGCGTACTCAAGGGAGCCGACCATGACGATGACGAGCACGTCCAACGACGCAGACCTGGCCGTTGTTCGCGGCGGCTTTGAGGCGGTAGCCGCCGGCGATCTCGCCGCCTTTGCGGCGGCATTTCACCCCGACGCGACCTGGAACCACCGTAACCCGGACCGCCTCGGCGGCGTCAAGGCGGGCGTGGACGCCATCATGGGCTTCCTCGGCGAGTCAATGGAGCTCACTGCAGGCACCCTACGGCCGCTGCCGGTCATCTTCATGACAGACCGCTCAGGCCACGTCGCCGTACTCACCGAAATCAGCGCCGCCCGAGCGGACGGGCGCACCTTCGCAGACACGCAGATCCTGTTCTTCACCGTCGAGTCCGGTCGCGTGCGTTCGGTAGACCAGTTCATCGGGGATCCGCCGGCGGTCACGGCGTTCTGGGCCTGAGCGGCCAACACCGGCCATCCGTCGTACCCGTCGCGGCCACCGCCACAGACCCGCTGCGACCTTGGCGTGGGGCGAGCATGAATAAGCAGGCCTGACCAATCGATGACCAGGTCAAGATCATCACGGGCGGCCGTACTCAGCGAGCGCGGAAACGATCATCATCCAGCTAGGACTGCCGCGTAGCTGGACGGACCTCGACCCGCCCGCCAAAGACTACGGCCCCAGCAGAATCTCCGCCGGGGCCATAGCCTGCGGTCGTCCTAGCGGACTACCCGTGCATCGCCGAGGTCGCTCAGCCTGCCCAGGTTTGGCAGCCCGACGAGGGTGTGCGAGGCGTCGACGGACTCGGGTAGCGGCCCGTCGTACACGATGTCGCCGTCCCCCGTCACGAGCCGTAGCCATTCGGGCCGGCGCTTCGCGTAGACACTTGACACGGTGATCTCCAGCGTGCCGGGCTCTCGTGCAGGTTCACTCACTGGTCGGCCTCCCTCCGGTCGACGCCGAACCATTCGACGTCGAGGCAAAACGGGCACAACTATCAACGCCCGGCCGGTGCCACCCGCGCCACCGATACGCCGTATGCCTAGCAGATGAGTCCGCGTAGCTTTCCGGCAGCCCTCCTGTTCCGCCCCCAGACGTCTAGCTGACTCCCCTTGCATCGCCGAAGGCACCGACGAACTGCTGTGCGCCGTACCTCGGCCGACCGGCGACTACCAGCCCATACCCACGGTCTGATCCGGCAGCTGCGAAATCCGCCGCGCGACCCCCGCGACACGGCGCCGCGCCGTACGCGGGGCCCGCTCCACCAGCAGATCGCGCTGCGTCCTTCGCGGTGGGTTCGAACCGATGTGCGCCGCGATGTGCGCCGCGATCGAACAGGCGCAGCGGCACGAACCCATCGGGTAACGACGCGACGCGGACCAGCGATGTCGACGCCGCGGAGATGCCCGCTCCGACAACGCTCTGAGCGGCTGACGAGCGGACGGCGTCCACCGATGCCCGCTCCGCACGGTCCGCTCCTTCATTACTGGTTCGGCGACGTGGGTACGACGCATCCGCCTGCCAGGTTTGACCAGTAGGCCTCGACGGTGATGCCGTCGAGGACGCCGGTCGTCGGGCAGATGTCGGCGATCTCGCACCATCCGCCCGGGCTGCAGGTTCCAGACACGCCGAGGATGGCGCTTCCCTCCGGATTGGTCACGGACTCGACGACCTCGTGCGACATGATCCGCGTCGCACTGGCGAGGCTGCCTGAGTCTGCGTTCCAGACGAAATGGATCCGCTGACCGTGGCGCGTGTAGTAGTTGTGCTCGCCAGCGAGGGTGGCGTCGTCGCCGGAGTGGATGCCGGTGGGCATGACCACGACGTACAGGGTCTGGTTGTCGGGGTCAGGGCGCGGTGCGGAACCGGCGTCGAGTTGGGCGTCGAGGAATGAGCTGACGTCCTCGTCGGTGAAGCGTTCGGGCGGGTCCGACATGGTGATGACCGTCGATCCGCGCACGACGCCACCGCCGATGGCGCCGTACTGAGCCAGGCCGGTCATATACGGGCTGGCCATCACGGTCCGCATCGCGGTCGTGATCTGGTCGGGCGACGGATTCAGCACCCCCGTGGCTGTCCACGCGCTGCCCCAGTAAATGAGATGAAGCTGGACCGCGTGCAGCACCAGGCCATGGTGGTTGACGAACCTGACAGACTCGCTGGGCGGCACGGGCGCCGCCGCGGCCACCAGGTTTGGCACGGGTGCCGCCGCGGCCACTAGGTTTGGCTCGCTTGAGACCACGATGGCGAGCGCTGCGGCTGCACCTGCCGCCAGCTTGCCTAGTGCGGTGACCGAGTACCGCATGGTTATCACCTGTCCCGAGTCCCAAGCGCCGGTTCGGCGCCGACGATCGGGAACGAGATGCCGCTGGGGTCGGCGGTGATGCATGCCGCGACGGGTGCATCAGGGCGCCCTGTCGATCACTCTTGACAACAGGGGCTTTGATCCAGGAGGCAGGCCGTGACTGATTTCGCCGTGCGTTTACCGCCGAGCCGCGTGGATCGCTACCTGTCGAGCCGCTTGGTCGGGTCGTTGCTGTCGATCACCAGCCGTGCTAGGCAGAGCCCAGCACTAGGGGGATTTCCAATGGCCGAAGAGACCGCAATGCTGCTCGAATCGGCCCGCCAGGGCGATCAGGTTGCCTGGGACGCACTGGTGGAAAGGTTCAACGGCCTGGTGTGGTCGATCGCACGTGGCTACCGGCTCGACGTGGCCGATGCGCACGACGCGGTCCAGATGACCTGGCTACGACTGGTGGAGAACCTGAACCGGATCTCCGATCCGGAACGGCTGGCGGCCTGGCTGGCCACGACCGCACGCCGGGAATGCCTCCAGTTGCTGCGAAAAGCTCGCCGGGACAGTCCGGCTGCACTCGAAAGTATGGTGACCGACATCCCCGACCCGGACGAGCCGGTCGATGCCGCCATGCTGCTCGCCGAACGCGATCGTGCTCTGTGGCGTGCTCTGTCGTCGATCAGCAAACGGTGCCAGCAACTGTTGCGCGTATTGATGGCATCCCCGCCACCGGCGTACAAGGAGGTGGCGGCGGCTTTGGATATGCCGATCGGAACCATCGGGCCGACCCGTCAGCGCTGCCTCGGCCAGCTGCGGCAGGTCGTACTCGCCGATGAACCACTGGCTCAATTGCGTGGCGACCTCTGATGACCAAAGACGATGAGCTGATCGAGCGGCTCAGGCATATCGCGGAAGAGATCGACGCTCCACCCGAACTGGTTGCCGAGACGGCACGTGCGGCCTTCTTGACAAGACGATTGGACGAGGAACTGGCCGAGCTGTTGCGCGACTCGGATCACGCGACGTCCCAGCTGGTTCGCGGCGAGGTCGGCGGCCCGCGGGTGCTGTCATTCGAGACGGCAACGGTGTCCCTCGAACTGCAGATCGAAGAGGCCGCGGGCCGTATCATCCTCAGCGGTGTGGTCTCCGGGTCATCCGGCGAAGTGACGATCGAAACGACCACCGCTGAGCCGCGCACATCGCAGATCGACGACGGCGGCTGGTTCCGCGTCGAGGATCTGCCGACTGGGGCCCTCCGCGTCCACATAACAGCGGCGGACGGCCGCGCAGTGACAACCAGCTGGATTCGAACGTAACGGTCGGCGGCCCTCAACCGGCGCCGAAGCAAACGAATCCAGCAGCGGCAGCGACCGCTGCGCCCGTCTCGCCGTGCGCGCCCGCCGTCTCTCGTCGTGCGTGGGCGAGTGCCTCTGCGACACCGCGGCCCGCCTTGAGATTGCGGTGGAATCGCAGCATCAAGGCGCGGCTCGCGTCATCGGGTACCGGCAAGAGCGCAGCGACTAGATTGACCGAGCCCATCGCGAGCAGAGCGGCGGCAAGGCCGATCAGTTCGTCACCGCTGCGGACGCTCGCGAGGCCCACGTCGCATGACGCGAGCACGACCTGCTGCGGTGCCACCGCAAGCTGCTCGAGGTCGTAGACGTTCAGCGGCCCGTCCGCGAACTGCAGCTCCGAGAACATCGGATTGTCGGCTCTGAAGTGTCCGTGCGCGGCGAGGTGAGCCACGCCGGCCCCGTCGAGCGCGGCCAGCACGGACGCGGCCCGAGCGCTTCTCCCGGTCAGGCAAGTCGGGTTGCCGTATACCCGCGCGATCGCGCGCACCTCGGCTGACGCGTGGTGCAACCCCGGCCCGTGCGCGAGGACGACCCGGCCGGTGCCGATGCGCGAGTCCGTCGCGGCTCGGTACCAGAGCGTGGCCGACGGTGCGACGGAGACTGCGCGCCCGGCGCAGGACGGCAGCGCCGCCCACGGCATCGCGTGCAGGACACCGGTGGGGACGACGACCAGGGGCGAGTCATCGCCGTCGGCGAGGAGGGGACCGAGCAGCAGCACGTCGAGTTCCCGCGCGCTGCGGTTGATCACGTCGGTCACGGCGGTCAGGGATCTCGCGGAGCCGACTCCGTGCGCGAGCCACCGCAGACCGGTGCGCAGCGACTCGAGTGACTTCTCGGCAGCGGCGACGGATCCCAAGCGATGGAACCTGAAACGGCCTGCGCTGGCCGCTACGGCGTGGAGGTCGCCGTCGAGTTCGAGGTACTCGACCAGCATCGCCCCGCCCAGGGCGGCGCGCAGTTGCGACCCAGTCGGTCGTCGGGCGATCACGTCGTGCGAGCCTGCCGCGTGCCGAGCCCGATCACGGATCGCGAACTCGATCGCCTGCTGGCGGGCGACGAGCGGACCAGGGGCAGTATCGCCCGACCCGAGTTCGGTCACCACCTGGCGCAGTTCGGCCAGATCGGCGACCAGCTCAGCGTCGTCGGGTGGGCGAGCCGGACGAAATCGCAGCGCACCGGCCCGGCCACGTTCGGCCGCGGCGAAGATCGATTCGGCGTGGCCAGACTCCACGGCCAGCTCCACGCCCAGCCGCGCCAGTTCATCGGCATGCGCGAACGCGTGGGCCCGCATGTCAGTGGCGCCGAGGCTGGCCTGGTACTCGTCGAGGATCTCCAGCCCGGCGCGGACGGCTCTCGCCGCGCCGCGCCGGTCGCCTTCCGAGCGTCGCAGGATGGCCTCGGCGTGCCACGCCCTTACTCGCAGGTCCGCCGGGCCGGACTGCCTGGCCGAGCCCGTACCGGCCAGCTGGCGGCGCGCGTAGTCGGGACGGCCCAGGCTGAGCGCGATCTGCGCGAGAATGAGACGCACATCGAGGGACTGCACCACCCAGCCCGCTTCGGCGAGCTCGGCCGCGATGCGCGCTCCGGCACGCAGGCTCGCCGCGCTTCGGTCGCCTTCGCGCCAGCGGGCCTGCAGCCGCAGGTACCCGGCGAGCGCGGCCCAGCGCGGCCGGCCCTGCCGCTGGGCGGACCGTCGCGCTCGGTCCGCCTCGATGACGGCGACAGCCGAGTCGTGATCGAGCAATGCAGCCTCGGCGAGGAGCAGGCGCGCCTGCACGACGTCGACACTGTTGCGCTGTTGCGCGAACTCATGGACGGCGAGTTCGGCTGCCCGCCGCGCCTCGGCGATGAGACGAACTCCCAGCAGCGCCTCGGCACGATCGACAGACAACAGGCCAGGATGCACCCCGGCTTTCCGGTAACCTTCTGCGGCCTCGTCGTAGGCGGACAAGGCGGCCGGCAGATCGCCGCGGAACACCTCGACGGTGCCGCGGTTGTGATTGACCCTCGCCGTCCGGCCAACATGTCCGCCACGGGCGTACAGCATTTCTGCCCGACGAAGTTCCTCGTGCGCGCCGCGCCAATCGCGCACGCCCAGGCACATGAAAGCGCGATTGTTCCGAATGTCAGCCTCGAGCAGGTCGTCACCGCCTGCTCGGTCGAGTGTCATGAGCGCCCGGTCGAGACTTGCCCGCGCCTCGTCGAAATGCCGAATCTCAGTGAGCACTATGCCGCGCTGCATCTGCAGCCGCGCCGCCGAGACACCCTCCCGCAACGTCGCGTCGGCGCGGTCGAGTTCGGCGAGCGCGCGCTCGGCGCCGCTGGTCAGGAGCAGCACGAAGGCAAGTGATCCCCGTGCTTCACCGGCGCGGGTCGGCAGGCTGGCCATGTCGGCGATATTCGCGGCGTTTCGCAGCCGATCGGTGGCGCTGGCAAAGTCGCCCGATGCCGCCGCCGCCATTCCCAAGGCACGCTCCGCGGCAGCGGTGACCTCGGCATCTCCCGGCGCCGCGGCTATGGCTGATTCGGCCAGGCGACCTGCGCGTGCCGGCTCGGTGTACGCAAGATCGGCGGCGATCAACGCCTCACTCAAAGCCGCCGATCGCGGGGACTGCCCCGTCACGCCACTGACCGATAGAGTGTCAACCGCGTCAATCGGTTGTGGGTTTGCATCCACGCCAGGTCACGACATCTCTGTCGACCGTGCGATGGGACCGGCATATGGACATCATGAGCCACGGCCACCACCTCTTCCGTCCGGCAGGCACACGCACGCCCGGCGGCGCTGACTACCCCGTGGCAGTGGACGAGACGTTTCCTCCGCTGCCCCCCGCAACCGGCGTCACAGTCGGCGTCATCGATACAGGTCTCGTGCTCGACGGAGCTCACAAGCCCCACCCCTGGTTCGGCGATCACGTGTCCTTTCGTGAGGAGGACGGCGATCCGCTCGGGCAGGGCCGAGGCGACGCTGATGAGCATGGCTACCTCGCAGACGCCGACGGACACGGCACGTTCGTCACAGGACTCATCCTTCGCGAAGCTCCGACGGCGCGAGTCACCATGTGCGGCGTCTTGGACAAGAGCGAGAACTCCTCGAGCGACACGCGGCTAGGAGACCGACGACGACCAGCGAGTGGCCGAAGCCGTCCGGTCGCTCGCGCTCGACCCCGACGTCCAGGTCATCAACCTCTCCTTCGGGGGAGGAGTGTTCGAGTCGAAGCCCACTAATCTCGAGGAGGCGCTCCAGGAGCTCGATCGACAGGGTCGCCGTCGTCGCCGCGGCCGGAAACGGCGCCAGTGACGAGCCGGTCTACCCGGCGGCATTTGCGATTTCGCCAGAGTGATTTCTGTTGGCGCACTCGACGAGCGGCGACTAGTCCCTCCCGGTGCGACACCTCCACGAGCCGCCTTCAGCAATTACGGGAATTGGGTCAAGGCATACGCCGGCGGGGTGCAGGTGCTCGGCCCGTTCGTCTACTTCGACGAAACCGGCGGAGACGTCTACGGGTTACGGCCGCCGCAGCACTTCAGAGGTTGGGCACGGTGGAGTGGCACGTCCTTCGCCGCGGCCACAGTGTCCGGACGGATCGCCCAGACAGCCATCGAACGAGGGATAACCGGCGCGCAGGCCGCCCAGGCAGTGCTCGGGGAGTCCCGGAAGATCGCCGACTACGACGTGGTATGGGTTCGAAGCGCCGACTGAGGCCCTTGCTCATCTGACGGACCACGTCCGGATCCACCCCGTGACAGCTGTGCCGTCCGTGGCGTGCACGCGCACCCGCAGAGGCCGGCAGGCACGCCGTCGATGCGAACAAGCCTTGGTCATCTATCGTGGCCCGCGCGGACCGGTTGTCATGGTCGCAATCTCTGCGTCGCCCACTGGTTCGATCGCGATTCCGTGAACGGCGATGTTGCCACGCGCCTCGTCGATCTGCAGCCAGAACAGCTGACCGAGCAACCGGCACACGGGCGCCTGAGTCCGTGCGAACACGGGCGAATCATCGAACGAGTAGCCGACCCGGGGCCACGCCATGCGCCACCACGACGCCGTGCTCGGCGCAGCGGATCCGAGGCGCGTCTGCCTCCACGAACATCACGGATCGTGCCCGCATCCAGCGCCCGACCCGCGACGCCGTCCCACGCGGCCCAGTCTCACCTGCGCGGTGGGAGCAGGCCAGGCGGACACGCGCAGCACCGGAGGGGGAGCCGGTGGTCAGATCTGATCTGAACAGGACGAACGACATGACATTCGGGCTCGCCTTTTCAAGACCGTCGTGTGGGTTGCAGCCACCGCCGAGCTGCCATCCCACCGGCACGTGGCATTGGCCGCGCAGCGGCCCACTCGGGTCGTGGTCATGTGATCGGTGCGGCTGTCAGGCGTCACTCGGTGCCCTCGATCCGGTCGAGGTGGTCGATAAGCGACTGGATAAATGCGCGGACCTCAAGCTTGGTGGTGTTGCGGAGTTGGGTGAGGTATGCAATGTGCTGTTCGAGGTCGGCGTGTTGGGCGGCGAACCCCGCTGCCGACGCGGCCTTCACTTGGGCCTGCTCGATGATCTGTTTCGCGGCGGCCGCGGCCTCGTCGCGGACGGTCTGCGCCTCGCTGATCGTTCGGAGGTTGTACTCGTCGGCTTCGCGCATGGTGTCATCGGCGGTCCGCCGCGCTTCGTTCCGGATGCTGGCGGATTCACCAAACCGGCCAACGTCACGCTGTTCGCGCAACCGGCTGTTTTCGGCCTCAAGCTCCGTCATCCGGTCGTGCATTGCCTGCACCGCACCTGCTACCCGGTCGATGAAATCGTCGACTTCGTCTTCGTCGTATCCGGCGGTGAGGCGGCGGGTCTCGTGAAAGGTGACGGACTGCAGCTCGGCGGCCGTCAGCGGGCGATGAAGGTCGGTGCCAGCGGGTTGTGCCATCGCCGGGTTCCTCCTTGACGCCGGGCGGTAGCGAATCCCTCAGTTCGCACTCATCGAAACATATTCCCTACTGTCCGTACACGACCAGTGTCGCGCTATTGGGTTCGTTGCCTCCCGTGGCGCGCGGGATGATCCGGTCAGCGGCCTGGGCAACCGGACCGCGGGGTCGAGGCTAGACGCGCTGGAACAGGACACCAGCCCCCAAGGGTCTCGGCCCGAGGCATGGACTTTCCCCAGCGGGTCACCCACGGTGACGTGCTACTCGTGCGCACCCCTGCGGGTGCTCGCCACCGGCGAGGCCGCGGCCGCCCCTGCGATGATGCATGGCGATGCCCGGGCCGCTCACCGACATCGCTTGGGGAGCCGCGATCGCCATCGTGCTGATCGCCGCGCTCGTCGACGCCATGATCCGCCGCCTTCCGGCGCCAGGGGTACCGCGTGCAGGAGACGGGCGGCCGAGGCACCGCAGACGGCGGCGTCGACCATGTGCTCACGCGTGACGGTGAGCGGACAGTGGGTCAGGCGAAGCACTGGCGATCGCAGCGGGTCGGCGTCACGCTCGTCCGCGAGCTGTATGACGTGCAGCGTGCAATGCAGGTATCGCCCTCCATGTTCGTCGCCGTCGGCACGGTACAAGGCCCGGATGTGCGATCGCTGCAACCGCACTGGCCAGCCTATTCGCATTGCTCACAGCGATCGAAGGGACACATAACTATCAGAGCGCAACCAGCGGGCACAGCGTGTTCCTCCCGGCACGTTTCAGAGCGGCCTGAGACACTCCCCACATGGGCAAGCACCGGGAACCCGCCGATCCGGATGGTCCCGAGAACTTCAATCGGAGACCGCTCGAAGGGAGTACCTGGCTGCACGAGCTCGGGTGGATACATGGCAACGCCGATCGTCGTCTGGCGGGCTTCTCCGATGAACTGAAGGCCATCTTCATCGAAATTCATGAGCGCTACAACGAGCCGCAAGCAGCTGCCGATCTCTGCGAAACAATCATCTACCGGCTTTGCTATGACGCTCGTTCCGTTTACGATCCCCGAGTTGCGATTCACTCGGATGCAACGCCAGCCTGGAAGCAGGGTCTTTGATAGCCGCTATCAAGGTTGATAGCGTGAAATGACAATGCCAAGAAAGCCCGGTCCCAAGAAACGCCAAAGTCGCTAATTCGGCTTCAGGAAACGACTGCTAATGCACTTGAACCGCAAGCAATCGAAAAGGGTTACCTGTCGCTGCGGCGCGCGGCCTGGGCTGGTTCATGATCGGCATCATCGTCGCAGCCATCGTCATTGTTGTCGCAGCATTCGTCGTCAATATCGTGATGAGTAACGACTGATGAACGCGCTGCGGGCGAAGTGCTCGATGTGCTTCTGCATCATGGAACCAGAGGAGTCTGTCGATCACTTGGTACGGCCACGACGTCGATGTTCAGACCATCCGCGCCGTCCCGGCTGGGCTGTGCCGGACGCGGGCCGGCGTTTCGCCTGCGGGTAGCTATCGCAGACCGAGCTGGCGTAGGCGGGTCGTGATGAGCTTGTGGACGAGGGATGCGGGTAGCGGTTGGTCTACAGCGAAGTGCAGCGATCCTTTGGTGCCCTGGTAGTCGGCGAGGTCGGCGGCCAGCGCGGGCAGGACGGAGCCGCTGTGCGGGAGGTAGCTGAGGTGGTTCTTGAAGGCGGCGAAACCGGCGAATGTCTTGCCCTGGATCTTGAAGGCCGGCATTCCGTAGGAGATGCACTGCTCGGCGTCGGGCACCGCCTCCAGGATGGACTGTCGCAGCTGTTGGAGGGTGCTGCGCTTCGGCTCGTCCAGGTCGGCGAGGTAGTTGTCGATGTCGGCGGCGGCCATGTGGCGAGTGTGGCAGCCCGTGGCCGACGTGAGCTCACAGCGAGGGGGCTATTGCCTGGCGGACTTACCAGATTCCGGGCAGTTGCTGGTGCCGGGTCTGGGCGACCTGCCATAACAGGATGCCGCTGACATCACGACCGCGACCTTCGCGACCGTGGAGATCACGTCGGGCCTATTTCACGGTGGCGACGTTGGTAACTCGGAAAGAGTCGAATCTCGTGGCACGCCGTACTGACGCCGACGCCCGACCGGCGGGACATTGACCGGGCGCGCGTCTCCACGGGTGGTGCTTGGGAGATGTCACTGACCGATTACCGCCAAGACGTCAGCACATCTCGGCTGGGCGACAACGATGCGCGCCGTTTAATCCGTCTGTCGGCGGTGCGCGTCGCCACCCCGACGGCGACGAATCGCGAGGCACGAGCTCGAGCAGGCAGCGCCATGACGCGTGAACAGATTGGGCCGAACAAGATGATCTTGGTCAGTCGGCGAACAGTCCGCAACATCTCCGCAAGAGACCAATGTTGATCACCTGTCGCCAACGGCGGTCAACATCTTCCACACTCGGCATGCCCACCATCGGAACAACCGCATGAGCAGGCGCGCAAAGTCCGGAGCCTCGGCCATCGCCCAGCACGCTCACCCTCCGCTACGCCCTATTCGGCAGCTCGTGAAGATCAAGTACCGCCTTCACAACAGCGTCCGGGTTGTCGTGCGGCATGTCGTGGCCGCTCGAGACGAGTCGGTGGTCAATCAGACGAGTGAACCGCTCACGGTGGGCTTGGACGCTCTGCGGCATCACCATCGGATCCTCCGTCGGGTCCAGAACGATCGTCGGAACGGTGACCTGCGGCTGGGCCGCCAACTGTCGCTCGATCTCGCCATACACCGGATCGCCAGGCGCCAGACCATACCGATGCCGATAGGAGTGGATCACCACATCCACGAAGTCAGGGTTATCGAAGGACAGCGCGGCCCGATCGAAATCCTCGGCTGGGAACGGACGGCCCGGAGCCCATTCCCGCCACAGCTGCGCCGTCAGCTCACGCCGGTAGCGAGCCAAACCGGCGCGGCCCCGCTCGCCATGAAAGTAGTACTGATACCAGGCGCGGCTTTCCTCCAGTGGCAGCGCCGGCTCGGCGAAGCCCGCAATGTCCTGAATCTCGTAACCGCCGACAGCGACCAGCCCGCCGATCCGCTCAGGCCACAGCGCCGCAGCAATACACGCTGCCCTGCCACCCCAATCGAAACCGACAACAACCGCACTCCCAAGCCCGAGCCCATCGATCACCTCGATCGCATCCCGACCAATCGCCGCCTGCTGACCAGTCCGAGACACCACATCCGGCAAGAACCGGGTCGGGCCGAAGCCGCGCAGATAGGGCGCGACAACCCGGCCGCCAGCAGCTGCGAGTCCGTCCGCGACGGCCACATAAGACCACGGGTCGTAAGGAAAGCCATGCAACAACAACACAGGCCACCCACCCGGCGGACCCGCAGTCTCCGCCACAACAGATAGCTGACTGGTGCCCACCATGATCCGCTCGAACTGCACGAACACGAATCTAGCCACGACCCACACACCACCGCTGGATCTTCGCCGGGCAACGCTTGGGCAACAGCACGTCAAAAACTGTTCGTCACCAACCAACGCAACCAAGAACTCAGAGCCGGCAAATCCGGGGCTTTCAAGGGTGTCTAGCTTCAACCAACGACCCACACTTCGCCCTCTCAAGGCGGTAGCGGCGGTTCGAAATCCGCTCGCCGTCATGCACCGGCACACCCTCCGGACTCCGGGGAGACCTGTGCAGGTCGTCGAAGTCGATCTTCTCATGGCTCGGGCAGACAATCGGTATACATGCGCGGAGCGGTCCGCACGGAGCCGTTGGGTCGAACGGCTTGGAGTCACCCAAGACCCGGCCCACGACCGCGGCGTTCGGATTCTCGTTCCCGTCCAAGAGGGTCGGCACTGCGGCCTGTCGTCGATCGCGCGGCTGACCAACAGCGGCCAGGTAGGGAAGGCCCCGGCGGGGACTCTTCCGGATTCGGTTGGGTCCGGCATTGGGCCGCTTCCGTCGGAGGTGGTGAGTGATCTTCGGCGTGCAACGGGCGTGCAACACCACCGTCGCACCGAGCCGTCCGCAACCAACGCTCGCGGCTGAGTTGGGCCTTTGTCTTGCGTCAAGAAGTTGGCACGATGGATCTTGCCGGCGGTATAGGGGCCCATCACAGATGAGGGTGAAGCGGTCGGCGTCGCCTCGACAGCGACACGGCAGTCGACGTGATGCCGGTTGCGCACTCGCGCCGCCGGTGTGTTAGCGTCCCGGCGATCGTGACCCGTCGGCAGGAGGTGAGACCCATGAACGCAGTATCCGCAGTGGGTGCTCCCCGGCAGTCCACGATCGCGCGACTGAGATAGTCGCCACCGGGAGCGCCCGCCAGGCAATTCGCGAAAGGCGACTCCCATGAACACAACACCCTGTTCAACTCTGCACTTCGCCTCGACGACGGCCTCCGACCGGCCGAGGTCCGACCAGGATCAGCCGCAGGTCGACGCGACAAGGCGGGTGCGCGCCGCGGGTGAGCGAGCGTTGGTCCTCGGTGGCGGCGGATCGGCAGGCAATGCGTGGTTGATCGGTGTCATCGCCGGCCTGTTTGTTGCCGGGTTGGATGTGACCGAGGCTGATTTGGTCATCGGGACGTCGGCGGGATCGACGGCCGCGGCTCAGATGGCCGGCGCGACCCCGACCGAGCTGCTTGCCGCCATCCTTGCCGCTGCGCCCCAGCAACGGACTGGTCCGGTCGGATCCGACGGTGGACGCGTTCCGATCAGGCCGGTGGCGGACGACATGGAGAGAACGAGCCGAATCATCGCCTCCGCTGGGGATGCGGCTGATATGCGCCGCAGAATGGGCGCGGCGGCGCTCGACATGGATGCGGCGTCGGACGGTTCCGGGCAAACGCGGTGGCGCGCGACCGTCGCCGCGCGGCTGGCCAGTCAGCGCTGGCCGCAACGAGCGGTGCTCGTCACGGCGGTCGATGCCCGTACCGGTGAACCGGTCGTGTTCGACCGCCAGAGCGGAGTCGATCTGGTGGACGCCGTCGCCGCCAGCTGTGCCAGTGGCTTCGCCTACAGGATCGGGGACAGCCGATATATCGACGGCGGCTACCGACGCAACGAGAATGCCGATCTGGCAGCCGGATACGGGCGGGTGCTGGTGCTGTCGCCATTCGGCGGCAGAACACGGACGCCGTTGGAGTGGGGCATGCATCTTGCAGCGCAGGTCGACGAGCTACGCGCACGCGGCAGCAGAGTCGAAACGATCTTCCCGGATAGCGACTCCGAGCACATGTTCGGCGCCAATGCGATGGATCTGTCGCTGCGTCCGCCCGCTGCTCGGGCTGGTTACAACCAAGGCAGAGCCCTTGCCGAGCAGCTCACCGAATTTTGGCGCTGACGCCCACGGAGCCAGTCGACTCGGTAGGCGTGATGGAGACCGGCGGGTTCAGGCCCCGACTACACCCTCGATCATGAAGAGCCGGAAGAGGGTCCGATGCGTCGCTCTTGCCTGAATGACACCCGGCCCAAATTTCAGTATGTGCTGTCGAAACCGCTCGAGCTCCGTTCGTGGAGGGTGCAAGAACCCGGAAAGGCTCGGCCCCCACGAAAGGACATCACCAATGACCGGCACGACGGCAACCGGCAAAGCCAGAGCATTGCGGTTCGGGGTCGTTGCCCCGCTCACAACTGACCTGCCGACGTGGCGAGATCGGGTGCGCCGCGTCGCCGACAGCGGTTACTCGACGCTCCTGATGCCCGACGTCCCGCAATGGCAGCCGGCGCCTGGGCCCACGCTGGCCGCCGCGGCAGCTCTTACGAACCTGCGAGTGGGTACCTGGGTGTACGCCTCCCCGGTGCGCGCGGCATGGAGCACCGCATGGGAAGCGCATTCGCTGTCTGTACTTACCGACGGTCGCTTCGAAATGGGCGTCGGCACCGGCAGGCCCGGGATCGAGGACCAACTCCGCGAACTAGGACTGCCCGTGGTCCCACCGAGCCAGCGGCTGGCCCAGGTGCGTGAGATCGTCACGGCACTGCGAGATCTCGACGGCCCAGACCTGCACACGCCGGTGGCGATGGCCGTACGTGGGCCGAAGGCCCAGGCGCTGGCGGCCGACATCGCAGACACTGTCACCTTCGTCATGCGGCCGGCTGAGCCTCGGGCCGAGGTGGTGCAACTGGCACGCGACTTTCACACTATCCGCGACGTCGAACTCGCCCTGCATGTGCCGGTGATCGGCGACTCTGTCGCTCCGTTCATGGCGCCCCCCGACACGGACCCTGCTGCGCTTCGCGCGGCGGACTCGCTCGCCATACTTCCGAGTGACCCGGCGGCGGCCGCCGAAGAAATCCAACGACGACGCGAGGAGATCGGCTTCTCCTACTTCGTCTTCGGCGCCGACGTCGCCGACGCCCTCGCCCCAGTCGTAGCGGAACTGGCCGGACGTTAGGTCCGAGGGCGGGGATGACCTCTTCTCAGCCGTGCGTTATCGGCATCGGTGCCCTGCTGTTTCTGGGCGCGACGGTCGGCGCTGCCAGCTCCAGACCGGCCACGACATCCCCCATGCGCATGTCTGGAGGGACACGCCCAAGACCTCGCGGCGGGGCCGAGCTATGCCGCCGATGCAGCTCGTTAGGTGGGACGAGGAACGCGAGTGGCCCGAGCCGTGGGCCGATGGCGCGGCATCGCACGGCGAGCCGCTGCGCTGGCAGGCGTTTCTGATGCCGTGACGGTCGCAACAGAAAAGGACAAGCCTCATGGAGATCCGCGCCGCTGAATTAACCGCAGACCAGGTCGGCCGGACCGTGAAGATCGACCCCGGAGACCAAACCTCCCTCGTGGGTCGCCTGGTGCGCGTCCAGCACAAACAGGTCGGGAATGCTGCCACTCCGGAGACCGAAACGCGGTTGGAGCTTGAAGTCCCAGCAGAGCAGCGCATCAGAATGGGCTCTAACAGCATCGGCGTGATGGAACTTCTCTGAACCACACGACGGCCACGGCTAGCCAGGACGTCGAGGTCCCGATGAGGATCCGCCTACGCTGCCGTGCGTGACCGAAGACTTGACCGATATCGAACAGCGACTCGTCCACGCCGTGGAAGACTGGTGACGTCCTTGACCTCCGACCCGGCCCGAGCACCGCAGCAACCGTCCGGATAGCCCAAGTTCCAGCAGGCACTGCCATCGCGGGCACCTGGTCTCAACGCCCCTGGGGCGGGCCGTCTGTTCAGAGTCTGCGTCTAGAGTCTGTCTCCGATGCCGAGTTTGCGGGCGGGCGGCGTGGTCGGCGTCGGCGTTGGAGGCGGCGCAGCGCTGCAGCATCTGGCCGCTGCGCCAGCCGAATAGCCGCATTTCCGATCTCTGGTCGCCGCCGGATTCGGCGAGCCACATGTCTGCGGCGGTGTGCCGTGGCTGGTGTGCGTGGATGCGGGGGATGCCGGCCTGCGCGCCGCAGCGTTGCAGCAGGGACCATTTTCGACGTCACCGTCAACCCGAAGATCCCGAGCTTCCTTGAAGACGCCGCGGCCGGCGCGCTGCGGCAGGTGTCGTGGATCGACCCGGCATTCACCAACTTCAACCTTCTCGGCTTCCCGGTCAACGACGACCACCCCCCGGCCGACATCAAAGATGGCCAGGACCTGGTTCTCGCCATCTACGACGCGCTGGCGTCAAGCCCGCAGTGGGAGAGATCGCTGCTGGTCATCGTCTACGACGAGAACGGCGGCTTCTACGATCACGTCCCGCCGCCTCAGTCACCTGACGATGAGCCCGACATGTTCGGCAGCTACGGCGTGCGCGTGCCAGCGATCATCGTCTCGCCGTGGATCGAACCACGCACGGTATCGCACACCTTGTTCGATCACACCTCGATCATCAAAACGATCCTGTCGCGCTTCTGCCCCGAAGCGCTGCATCAGCCGCAGCGGGCCGACGCAAAGCAAGCCAGGCCGGGTCCGAGACCGCAATACCCGGGCTTGCGCGTGTCCCAGGCCAGCCATCTTAGTGAACTGCTGACCCGCACAACCCCACGGGCTGCGCCACCGCGGGACACCCTTGTGCGGCAAGCCGCGGCCAGAGCCGGCCAGACCGAGGCCAACCAGCCCTCGGCCGGGCAGCAGGAACAGGGCGACCATCCGCTCAACGATCTGCAGAAAAGCATCCTGGCCGCGACCCACCAACTCAGAAGGGATGGACACCCATCCAACGCACCGTAGTCGCGGGCCGGCACTCGTCCGGTCGGGTACCACCCCGGCGCAAACTAGCTCTGGCGTAAGCAAAATGCGAGAGCGGAAACTGCAACGGCAACGGCCCGGGCTGCGAGTCTGTGCAGGCTACCGTTTCAACCGGAAGACAGGATTATTTGGGGGAACCATGACTACCCGCGCACGGTCCACCGCAACCAGATCGGCCAAAGGTGACGGCGCGCACGGGGTGCCGTTTGCGTCGTCGTGGCGGCGTGGGCACCTGACGGTTGA
The DNA here is from genome assembly GCA_963801715.1 of uncultured Actinomycetota bacterium. Lineage (GTDB taxonomy): Bacteria > Actinomycetota > Actinomycetes > Mycobacteriales > Jatrophihabitantaceae > CAVVJA01. Next base: position 45,229 of record CAWDGB010000013.1, read on the forward strand.
CCAGCGGGTGGCGAGGGGGCGGGCCGCCCGCCGTGAGACGCCGCGATCCGAGCATGGGCGGTGGGAACCGTCGCCGGATCGCCCCGATCCGGTCGCGTTGCTGCAGGAGCAGGCGGCGAGCCGGGTGCCGGAGCTGGTCCCGATCCGGTATGGGCGGATGCTGGTGTCGCCGTTCACCTTCTACCGGGGCGGGGCGGCGATCATGGCGGCCGACCTGGCGGGCACTCCGGTGTCGGGGATCACCGTGCAGCTGTGCGGGGATGCGCATTTGTCGAACTTCGGGGTGTTCGGTACCCCGGAGCGGCAGATGATCTTCGATATCAATGATTTCGACGAGACCCTGCCGGGTCCGTGGGAATGGGATGTCAAGCGGATGGCGGCCAGCTTTGAGGTCATGGGCCGCTTCCGTGGCTTTTCCCCCGACAGCCGGAATGCGATCGTCACCGCGGGGGTGCGGGAGTACCGGGAGCGGATGCGCCGGGCCTCCGGGATGGGCACGCTGGGCGCCTGGTATGACCAGTTAGAGGTCGGGGTAATGCTGAACCTGGTCCGGCAGCAGGTGCGGGTGAAGCGGCTGGATAAGAAGTCGGCGCGGCGGGCCGAGCAGCATGTGGCCGACGCCTACAGCCGCGACAGCACCCGGGTGTTCGCCAAGCGGACCGGTGAGGTCGCGGGTGAGCTGCGGATCGTCGCGGACCCGCCGCTGATCGTTCCGGTCGAGGACCTGATCGTGTCGGGATCGGAGTGGGAGGACCCGGCGCCGCTGATCAAAAAGCTCCTGAACTCCTACCGGCGCACGCTCGGGCACCAGGGTCACCCGCTGGAGGAGTTCCGCTACGTGCACGCCGCCCGCAAGGTGGTCGGGGTCGGCAGCGTCGGCACCCGCTGCTACATCTTGCTGCTGACCGGCCGCGACGAAGAAGACCCGCTGTTCTTGCAGGTGAAGGAAGCCCAGGCCTCCGTGCTGGAGCCATATGCGGGCCGCAGCGCCTACCCCCACCACGGCCAGCGGGTGGTGATGGGGCAGCGGCTCATGCAGGCAGCCACCGACATCTTCCTGGGCTGGCAGCGCATCAAGGGCCTCGACGGCGTGACCCGCGACTACTACGTGCGGCAATTCCACGACTGGAAGGGCAGCGCGGACGTCGAAAGGCTACGCGTACCCGGCGCCACGTGGTACGCCCGATTCTGCGGGGCCACCCTGGCCCGGGCGCACGCGCGGTGGGGCGACCGGATCGGAATCGCCTCCTACCTCGGCCAAGGCGATGTGTTCGACCGGGCCATCGCCGAGTTCGCAACCGCCTACGCCGACCAGAACGAGCGCGACTATCAGGCGTTCACTGCGGCCGTCAACTCCCGGCGGCTGACCGCCCACACCGGCGTGTAGCCAGGCCGTATGGAGGGCCCGCGGGCCTCGGCCTCGTCTGACTCGGCCTCGAGATCGGCGAGTCGGCGTCGAATGCCGTCAGCCCCTGCTGATCGATCAGAGCGCCGAGATCCCTCTACAGGACACCTGGCGAACCAGGTACGCCAGGTGTCCGAAATGCGGGCAGCCACCGCGTGACGACCGACCTCTTGGTGTCGCGAGGGTCAAGAGGGCGCGACCCTCAGTTGGCGCACCTGGCCACGCGGGCGCACGAGGGGCCGCACGAGCCGCAGACCGGTGCGACGCCGATCGGGTTGTACCGGCGCGATGACACGTGGCGATTGCGTTTCCGGAGCGGTCGATGAGCGGCGTGCGTCCCGAGGTGGTGTCGGCGCTGGTTGCTGGCGCGGCACAGCAACTGCCGCAGACGCGTTTGCGCAGGTCACCGCCGAGAGCACCCATTCCGAGCGTCTGGACATCCGTGCTTTGCGGGTGGCCGGACCCGACGCCGATCGGGGAGTGTGCGCGCGGCTGGTGGGGTATACCTCCATGAATGAGCGACAAGTCCGTGCCCTCCATGGATGAACTTGTCGCAGCTCCCTTCGGGCGGCGTCGTCCTAGACGACTGTGTGAAGGCAAGTCCCGTCAAACTGGCCAGCCGTGCGGCAACGCGCCCACGCCAGGCTCCCGACGCTGCCGCTTCCATGGCGGTCGACTCAACCAGGGCAACCGCAAGCAGTGCGACATCGCAGCGCAGGCGAAGGTCGAGCAACGCATCCGCCGCATGCTGGCCCCCGAACCAGAATGGCAGCGCCGCGACCCGCTCGAAGCCGCCGACATGTACCGGGCCGAAGCTGACGCGTGGCTTTCCGTGTGCCGGCGCGAACTCGACAAGCTGCACAGCCTCGAGGTTACGAGCGTGCTCAAGCTCGGCGATGGGAAGACGATTGAGAAGGTCGGCGCCGACGTGCGCGCCATCGTCGCGTGCTACGTCCAAGCGCTCGACCGAGCGTTCTCGATGGCGGCCCAAGCCATCAAGCTGAACATCGCCGAGCGGTACCAGGACCAGCTGGAGCGTCACTCCGAATGGATCGCGCGAGTGCTTGCCGAATCCATGCGGCTGCTCGCGCTCGCCGTGCCGCCGGAGACTTACGCGCAAGTCATTCCCAGAGCGATCGCCATCGTCCGGGCCGAACACGCGCACGGCCCATGACCGTGTCGATCGCTGTGCCGCGTGGTGGAACATGCGGGAACTGACGGACCCTGCGCGCGGCTCCACAGTGATGCTCCCCGACGACGACCGCTTGATCGGCGAGTTGGCAGCACCGAAGTGGACCATGCACAACGGCTCGGTCATCGCCGTGGAGTCGAAAGACGACATCCGCAAGCGCCTCGGTCGCTCCACCGACCGAGCCGACAGCGTGATCTCTAGCTTCTTCACGTCCGGCGTAGTGCCCGGTGTCGTGCCGAAGCTGCCCGTTCTCCCGGACGCCCTGCGGCTACTCCGTCACGATCCAAGCGCCGCCTGGCAAGCCTGGAATGACGAGCAGCCCGACACCACCGGCTCAATCTGGGCAGACAGCGACCCGTACACCACCGACGCGTCCTACTACGGCCCACCATAGCTACGGCTTTCCCACCCATCAGCTACGGCTGACCAACGAAAAGAAGACCCACACCAGCGGCAGCGCCGGGACCGTTCGTGAAGTTGGCGATGTTGGCGAGCAGCTACATCTCCAATCCGGCCGCAGGAGCGAATGCACCCGACGGCATGTACAGCATGTCCGGAGGACGTCGCGGCCATGTTCTTACTATGGCGGCGAGGTGCGACCGGTATATAGCGGCAGCGGACCCACTAACGCCGACTGCGGCACCCGTCGACCGTCCGCTACGCGCTGAACCGGTGATTCAGCCCGTCACTCCTCGTCGACGACAAGGGCAACGGGCCGGTGAGGACCCGTCTTCGTCGGGCCGGTGCTGGTGGCGCACCTGCGGGTCGGCTCGTCCGGGAGGTTCGACGTCCCACCCGAGGTCGTCGGCCGCATCCACTCCGCTCCAGGTGTCGCCCTCGTCCTCGACGACCGCCGTGTCGCTGCACAACGCCACCATGGGTTCGTGGTCGCGTGCAGCGTCGGCGTAGAAATACCGTTCGACCACCGCGGGAAGTCGGGAATCGAACGCCGCGATTGTGAGCGTCACTCGTACCAACACCGTCTCGCTTCGGCCTTCTTCGTCGATTCGGACTTCACGACGCCGCGAAGCCTTCGCCGCCCTGGGAGGCCTCCGATGGATCCGGACGAGCTGAGGTCGAGACGCGTTCTCCCTCGCCCGATCAGCGACATCGAGCGGGCGAGGGTGAGGGCGAGGTCCGGACGACTGCGCGCTCGTCGGACCCTTGCTCGATCGAGAACCAGCTATGAGGTGGTCGGTCCCCAGTTCGGGCGGAACGCGTCGGCTTGGACTGCGGTGAGGCCCGTGCCGTCCGCGTTCATGGTCATGAGCGCTTCGGAGGAGTCGTCCGCTGCATGGCGCTCGAAGGCGATCTTGTCGCCCTGCGGCGAGTAGACCGGCGTGAAATCGCGCTCGGTTCCTGGGAACGTCAGCTGCTGGAGGCCGCTTCCGTCCGGGCGCACGGTCCAAATCTCGGGGTTCTGTGGGTTGCAGCAGTTCGACCAGAAGGCGATTCTGCCACCGTCCGGCGACCAGGCCGGGTCGAGTGCCTCCAGAGCGGTCGGGGTGACGATGCGCACGTCGGTCCCGTGGGCACCCATGAGGTACACCGCGGCCCGCACGCCTCCGCGGAAGGAGCTGCTGAACGCGATCGAGGCGCCGTCTGGTGCGTACACGGCATGGATGTCGGCCACGTGATCGATCTGGTTGAAGTGCGTGATGGCGGTTAGGCCGCGGCCGTCGGTCTTGACCGCGTACACCGGGCACTCCTCGTTCGGGACGTTGCACCGGCCGAAGATGACCCGCTTCCCGTCTAGTGCGTTGGCGTCCACAGGGGTGGATGAGCGCTGTACTAGCGGGTGCGCTATTTGCACTCGCTGGTCTGAATGAAGAATCCCCAGTGATCTCAAGGGTTTGTGCGCCGCGAGGGAATCGAACCCCCAACCCGCTGATTAAGAGCCAGCCTGGCTCAAGCGGTGTGCCGAATCCCCCTACCCCGCAAGAACATTGGGGTTCCGCGCGAGCGAAAACCTCAAAATTAGCGGGTGCGGAAACGATCACTCATCTAGCGGCCCGGTCGCGTGCTGCAACACGACGACCGGGCCTTGGCCAACCACCTGACATAACCAGCAGGTCAACCCGTGCTCACCGTAGTTCTCATCGTTGCGCTTGCGTGCGTCGCCGCCATCGCAATCGCCGGCTGGCTCCTCGCTCGCACCCGCAGCGTCATCCCACCCAAGCCGAAGCCGCAGCCCCGACACCGTCGACGCGACCCGCACGACCCGATCCGGCAGGATCACGAGCCGCCGCCACGGCAGGACGATAATCGCCCCCGGCGACAGCCCATGGGGAGCGTCGTGAGCGTCATCGCACTGGCCGCGATCGGCCCGGTCGCCGCGCTTGCGCCCTCCGCCTACTTGAGCCTGTCGCAGGAAGGGGCGGCGCGTCGGTGCCGGGTTGGCTGGGTCGCGGTTGGGATCATGGTGTGTGCCGCAGAACTTCCTTTACCCGCAACGTGATCAGCCGTTCTTGATGCCGGTGGACCTGCGGGATTGGCTGCCCGAGGGCGATGTGGTGGTGGTCGTGCTGGACGCGGTGGACACACTGGATCTGGGTGCGTTTCGCTGCAGCTACCGGGCCGACGGTCATGGCCGGGCGGCGTTCGACCCGGAGATGATCGTCGCGCTGCTGCTGTATGGCTACTGCCGGGGGAGCGATCGAGCCGTCAGATTGAGCGGCGCTGCGTGCGGCACGTCGCGTACCGGGTGATCGTCGGCGGGCTGCACCCGGACCATGCCACCATCGCGCGGTTCCGGGCCCGTCATGAGAAGGCGCTGGGTGGGCCGTTCACCCAGGTGCTGCGGCTGCTCGCGGCCGGCGGGTCAGTCTGCACGACGCGCACGCGCGGCCGATCCGTAAGGGCCGGCTAGCCGAGGCGCCCTTTGCGGATGGGGCGGCCGTCCACATCGTCCAGGCTGACCAGCCGACTGGCCGATTCGGGCATCACCCCGGCGAGGCGCCTGCGGGTCTGCGCGGCGACCCGCTCAGCCCTGTTCACGATCGTCTGCAAGTCGTTGATCGCCCGACGCAGTCGGCCTTTGCGTTGCTCGCCGGGAAGGCGCAGCGCCCGTTTGGCGTTTGCGCCGCAGCACCTTCGCATCACGCATGGCCCGTTCGGCGACCCCGGTGAGGTCGCCGGTGATCCGCCGCACGGCGGCCTGTGCCTCGTCCTTGCCCGCTTCGGCACGCAGCCGCAGCTTGCTGGCGATCGAGCGGGCCCGCAGTCCAGCAGATCGCCGCGGGACTCGTGCCCGGGTGTGGGTGGCGCCGCCGGCGGCCCTGATCCGCTCGATGATGCGCGCCATCGCGCCGAATGCTTGGCCAGCAGACCCGAGTCCGTCGGGTAGGCGACATCGGCCTCGACCACAGTGATGTCCGCCGGGACCTTGTCAGTGGGCAACAGTTTCGCTTCGGCTGCCTTGGTTAGCAGCGCCTCGTTCAGTCCCGCCACCGCAGCATCCCCGCACCGGGTCGTGATCTTCATCAGCGTCGTCGGGTGCGGCACCCGAGTGCCCAGCGGGATCCGGGCGAACCGTTGCCGGCAGATCGAGTCGGACACCTCCCGGCACAACGACTCATAACGGAGCCGGTGCCGGAACTTCAGAAACATCAACCGCAGCGAGGATCATCGGCAACACCGGCTGACTGCGAGCCAGGGCTTGCACCTGACTTTTCTCGTCCACACACAACACAACGGCGCTCTCTGGCGGATCGAGGTAGAGGCCGACCACATCGAAGACCTTCTCCACGAACAGCGGATCAGCCGACAGCTTGAACGTCTCGGCCGGTGCGGCTTGAGCTCAAAGGCCCGCCAGATCCGCCGATCGTCGACTTCGACAAACCGCTGCGCTCAGCCATCGCCGCCGCGACCAATGCGTGGCATTCGTCGGTGTCGACTCCAACGTCGCCACCCGACCTCCTCGACCTGGTCCACCGTGATCGTCGGCGGACGACCCGGGCGAGGCTCGTCGACCAGCCGCCAGGCGATCAGCGACGAACCGACGACGCCACTTGTTCACCGTGTTCGGCGCCACCCCAAGATCAGCCGCGACCCGCGTGTTCAACGCACCGGCGCGCACAGGCCAGCACGATCCGCGACGCAGGCAGGAATTCCTCGTGCCGGTGCCGCGGATAGCAGGCGTCGGTCATTTGCCGGTGGCCACCTCCAGCGCCGCGAACAGAGTGGTTGTGCCATGGCGGACGTAGTCGTGGGTCGCGCGCTCCAGCAGGCCGAGCTGCAGCGGCAGGATCGGTGCGGTCCGATCCAATGCCTGCATCTGCGATTTCTCATCGATGCACAGCACAATCGCCTTGTCCGGCGGGTTCAAGTACAGCCGACCACATCGCGGACCTTCGCGTCAACTGCGGGTCGGTGAGAACTTGAACGTCTCCCGCCGCCACGGCTGCAGGTTCCATTCCCGCCAGATCCGAGCCACCGAGGCGAACGAGATCCCAGGTGATCAGCCAACAGCCGCGCGACCAGTGCGTCACCCCAGATGCTCCGGCGGCGGGGTCAGCTTCTCGACCACCACGGCCGCGTCATCGATCACCGCGGCAGCGAACGAGCAGATCGCCAAGCGTAGCTAGGTCTCCATCGGCATCGACGGTCGCCCGATCCGCGGATCGAAGTACGGCGCGAACGGCGCGAAGAACACCCCATCGTCCAGCAGCGAATCCAACGCGCCAACTCCGCCGGCAACACCAGCATCTCGGCCGGCAAGATCGCGTTCCACAACGTCGGCTGGTCGTTTACTGTTCGGAGGACGATGGCCTCGATCCCTTCAAGCCCAAGGGGTCGAGGCCATCCTCCCGATCACCGGCCATCATCTGTAGGACCGCCACGCGCCGACTTCTTCAGGTCGAAGTAGCTAGCTCGCCCCCAGGGCGGCGCAGAGTTCATCGAGCACAGCCATGTTGCCGTTGACGAAGGCCTCGATGAAGTCCTGCGGTCCCGCGCTGAATTCGATTGTGCCGTCCGGGGCCGTGACAGTTCTACCCGCATTCAGCAACACCGCGCCCACGCCCGGAACGGTGATATTCGCCGCCCCCGTCACCGTCTCCGTCGCCGAACTGAAGTCGCCCGGCACAGCTAAAACGTCGGTGAAGTTGAGTGCCTGCGTGTAGGGCGCGGTCGCGCCGGTGGCAGGGTTGCTCTTCTGCGCGTCACTCCAGAACTCATGGATGACTCGGCGGGTCAAATTCCCATTGGTGTCGTAGTACCGGGTGACAACTTGACGTACTGTCCCCTGGTCAAAGATGAGCGCGCCGCTGCTGCAATTGAAATCCGGATGAGGATCAGCCACCTCGGTGCGGCTTCCTTGGCAGATGGTGCCGCCTCCCACGGCCTTGCAGGTCAGGAACGACGGCGGCGGTGGCGTTAGCGTCTGCGTCACGGGCTGTCCTGCCCAGGCCGGGGACGCACCGGTCACGATGCCCAGTATTGCGATCACTCCAGCGACTGCAATTAGACGTCGCATTTTGTCCCACCTATCTCCATCCGATACCCGGCTGGGCCGTGGACTGTATCAAGGAACACCGGCCGTAAATGTCTGTCGACGACGTCGGAGCCGAAGACGCTTCCGTCCTGGGTCACGACCACGAGGGTGTTGTCCACCGCCATCATGAACCGGTCCTGCGGGTTGAAGCCGATCTTGGCGCCGGCGTACTCGAACACGGACTGAGCCTGCCCGTTCACCACCTCCGAGCCGAACACTCGGCCATCGCTTCGCACCACCACCAGGGTGCTGCCGAGTGTCGTCATTAATCGATCCTCGGGATTGAAACCGATTTTGATCTGGTAGTCAGGCATTTGGTACTCCTCACATGTTGATGGATCGACGGAAAGGTACGGACCTGGCTGGCGCTGAACGAGGCGGCTGCGATCGGTGCCGATCCCGTTCTCTGGATTGAGCGTGCTGGTCGTCGTCGACTGCGGGCGGCGCTTCCCGTTCAGCCGTAGCAGCCAGGATGGTGCGGCAAGCGCAGCCAGAATCGTGGGCATGGCGATCTCCCTTACTGGTTGAGTTATCAGTGGCACACGATGTTCGTGCACTGAGCTGAACTTGGCTGTTGGCTTCTGGAGACTCAGCGGATAGGGCTGAGCTGCCCTTCTTGCCGTTGACGCGACCGTCGGCGTCGCCGCTGGATTGCGAAACTCGTGACTGCCTCCTTGCTGGGCCGGCCCGGCTGTGCGGACCCTCATGGCATGGCGTACCGAAGCTATGGATTGCGGGCGGGGACCGAATCGGGGTCAGCCCGCCGATAATGTGCGGGATGGCCCCCACCTGCGCCGCTCGAACTGGTGGGAGGACCGGACTCGGAAATGCCGATGACTCCATAAAGTCGCGGCGTTCATGAGTAACAAGGGGAGCCATGACCCGTGACTTGAGTGCGCCCGCTGCGACCGTGACCGTGGTGCCAGTATCAGCGGCCGTAGCGGCTTGCAGCGGCTCATCCGCCGACAGCGCGGGCAGCGAGTAGCAGTAGCCTGCTCGCGTGCGCAGGCGTGCTGAACCTTCGTGGTCGGGACGAGGTCCAACCCTTCGGGGACAAGGTCATTGAACTGCCCGGCGGATATTGCGGCCGCAGATCCAGAGTGGGCGGAAAGGGATCGATGAGCAGCGAGGCTGACGCGATCCACGCCGTGGACGCCGGCGAGGCCGACCTTGCAAAAGTCCCGCGCGGGCGTGGCATGCCGTGAAAGTGAGCGGATTCGACGCCCTTGTCACGCCACTCGCGATCGACAGCATGATGTTGCATCAAAACAGCTAGTCAGCGCCATCCCAACTGGCGTACTCCGAGGGGTCAGGCACGTCGGACTCGAGGGCATCTGTGTGCTGCCTGGGCCGATGCGCTCGCCAGCGGGCATCGCTGGCTGACTCAGGGCGGGCTACGCGCGAACACGCATCGGATGCAGCCCGTCAGCGGTCGCCGATCGCAGTCAGCGGGCCCTGGGTGGCGCGGTCTCGTCGATTCAGTATTCGAGGGCGTCTCGATCAGCAACGATGACGAGATCAAACAACAGGTCAGCAGCATCTCAAGTAACGATTTGCGACCGGATCGTCACGACGATCACGATCAACGTCGATCTCCTGGGCGGCCGCAGGTCACCTTCGCCGACGCCGCAGGCCCAACTCATCCCGCAAGCGGATCGGCTATCGAACTGTGCGAGGGCGTCGAGCAGGTTTTGTTCTTCCTCGTCGGTGAGGCCGGCGCCGTGCGGGCCCGGTTGTGCAAGTGACAGCTCCCAAATGAGCGTGTCGGTAGGGTCTGCTGCGGTGGACGGGTCAGGAGTCCGGCGGCCCGGGCGCGGCTGGTGTCGCGTGCGCTCGCGCCGTACCAGTCAGAGTCGTCCTTAGCCCTCATCCCTGCCGTGGGCGTCTCAAACGACAACAGGATGGGATCTTGCAGGTAGCGGGTACCGGGCGGAGGCCGGTGAAGCTATTAACTCGCTGGCTGAAAGGCGTTCATGGCCGCCCAGGTATCCATGTACTCGCGGGTACGTATCACCTTGCCATCACGGACGTCCCAGACGATGGCCGCTGGCATGTCGAAGGGACGTCCGGTGCTTTTGACGGTGCCGTGGTAGTACAGCTCGGTGACCGCTACGTCTCCGAACGCGTACACGTGTTCGATGTCGAACCGAAAGCCATCCAGCTCCGCCGCCACCGTGGCCACGGCGCCGTTCATGAATTGCTCCCGGCCCCGGTATTGCTGCGTGAGGATCGGGTGGTGCTGCGCGGGGTTCCACTCGATGTCGTCGTCGGTGTAGGAGGTGAACGTCTCCACGTCGCCCGCTAAGAATGCCTCCAAAAGCCGCCCCACCGTGGTCGCGGCATCCGGCGTCGTCCCAGTCATCGTTACCCCCCAGTTCGTCCAGCGTCGGCGGACATATCAATCGGCCCTATGATCTTCAGCGGGCGTGCCGTCGTCAATCCCCAGGACCGAGCTTCTCAGGGACTGCCGTCCGAGGTTGAGTCAAGTCGCGGGATTCCTGGGCCGAGAGGATCACCCGCCGAGATGGCCGTCCAGCTGCCATGCCCCACCGCCGCCCGCTCGGGCCCCCTCGCCGGATCCCCGGGAACGCTAATTGATTTCATCCCCAGGGATGCCCTCGCCCGGCTCGTCTAACAATTCGTCGAGATCATGGACGTTGCCGTGATCGCGCAGCTCGCGGACGATCAGCTCCAATCGGTGCCGCCGCATCACCTTCAGCAGGTCAACCAATCGCGTACCGGGCGGCCCCATTGGCCGCTCAGTTGGTCGGCAGCTACGACGGGCAGCAGGTCTTAGAGCCGAGGGGCAACGGTCGCATGGCCGGTCGGCGCCGAACCGCAGAGCAGGCCAAGCTGGGCGCCCTCATACCCGCGGGACGAATGGAGCCGTCCGCGGGAATCCAGCGCACCGTGTCGGAGTCCTATCGTCAATCAACGGCTCGATGACCCCAGCCGGTGAGCAGCCACGGCGCCTAGAGTGCAGCATCGTGGGCCGGTCCACGGAGAAGCAGTCACCCATCCCACCGCCAGCGGTGTCCGGGCCGCTGCGGCCGTTCGTGGTGCGGCGCCCGCGCTGGGTTTGGTGGACCAGCTGCGTGATCAGCGCGATGCTGTTCATCGCCGCAGTCGGGTGCGTGGTCCTCGGCGCCGTGAATGCGAGTATCGGCGCTTACATAGGCGCAGGGGCATGCGCCCTGGTGCTGCTGCTGCTTTTCGGCCCGTTGACTTACTCGGTCGTTACCTACCGGCTCATCGTCGATCCCCGCGGCATCCACCGTGTCCTGCGCCGCCGAACGGGGAGCATTCCGTGGGAGCAGCTTGCGGACGTCACAATCGACCGGGTAAAGACGGGCGACGTTTACGGGGACGAGTTGTTCCTCATCATGCCGACCGGCAAAGTCGGGCCTATGGGGCCGGCCGGATTGAAATCCGGTCTGCTCCACCAGCTACAGGCAACGATTCTCAGTTACCGCGACCGGATCCGCGCAGGGAACGCGCACTGGGAGCCCACCGTCGGCGACGGCGCCATTTCCTACCCACGTGACCGCGAGCTCTCCGGCTCCTGCCCGCCAGACCGCAGCATATGGGAGAAACGGCCAGAAGACTTTCCCGCGTGGCTGGTCTTGTCGGCGCGCCTGCTGGCCGCCCTCTTAACGCTCGCTCTCATTGTTCTGGCGGTCAAGTACCGATCGCAGTGATGGTGCAATCGCGTCTGATGCGCTGAAGGTCCTGGGCAGGCGTCCTTGCAGAATCCGTACGCGCAGCCCGACCGTTCACCCAGGAGCCAGCAGTCGTTGATGAGCAGGTGTTGGAGATCCCAGTGGAAGTTCGGGAACGCCTCAACAACCGTGCGCAACCCTGCACCGTAGTTCCGCAACCAGTGAACCACACCGTTCACCTCAACGTTCTGGTCGACGAACTCATCCGGCTCGTCGACGCGGTGCCCGTTGCAGCAGTCGATGCAGCGACGTAGAAGGCCGCCAGCTCCATGCGTCCACAGACCACGAGAATCATCGCGCGAAACCACAACTGGGCATGCCGCGGTGGTGTTGACCTCGCAGCGATCAGATTGCAACCGGTGCGGAACCTCCTCCGCCGCCAGGGAGCAAGGGCATCATCAGGCCGTCGCAAAGTCGATCCGATCTCCTGCTGATCGCCTCTCCAACGAGCACGCCACCCGGCAGAGCGCGCCCAACCCGCCAAAAGATGCGCACCCCGACCCGTCGATCTGGGACAGTCGGCAGGCGCTGAGAATGTGCGCGTTACGCGCCCAGAATGATCCTTATGGCTGCGACCACCGGCCATGATCAACAAGCACTGTCATGCCGAATAGCGTCTAGCCGCGTGTCACGTGTTGGCCAGGTACCGGACTCCGAAACGATGCATCGCGGAACGGTCACGCGGGGCAGAACCAAGCCTCATTGGCGTTCGGCTCACCCGTAGCCCTCGTGGCGTCCGGCGCGGTCCACGACTGCCGCAGCGTGAACGCGTACGAGGTCGGGCCGTGCAGACGTAGGTGGCGCAGCCGGTCCTCCGCTTCACCCGTCGTCGGTCGATGACCGGCGGGCACCCACCACAGCGCGGTGGTCGCGACGGCGACCTTCGCGAACCACTGCCTGCGCCGACGCATGATCGGCGTGTGGGCAGCGCCGAAGACGAACGCCGCCAGGTCCTCGACCGATGCCCACGTCGTCAGGTTCACGATCACGCCGTGGCTGTCGCCGGCGTCCCACTCGAATGCCCGGATCGACGTGGCGTTGCCGTCTTCCGTCTGCAATCGCCACCGGAAGCCGGGGGCGCGCTCGCCGGCGCCGTTCACCTCGTCGAGCGCAGCAATAAAGTCGGCCAACTGCGGCGAGTCCAGCGGCGCCAGCAGCCGGGAGATGTTTACCTGCGCGAGGTCGAAGGACATCCCCGGACTCTAGCCCGATTCGCACCACGAGCGTCGGCTACCGGTCGATCACGCAACTAGGCAAGGACTTGAAGAACGTGACCGAGTATGCGCGAGAGCAGATCCCCTGTATGTCGGTCCGCAGCGGGAATTACTGGGATCAGTGATGCGCCGTGACTGAGCTGAAGGTAACTACCGGGGTGCGTCTCGGCGGTGGTCTGGTCATGAGCCCGAGCACGCCGCTGTCGGCTGAGAACCATGGCGGTCGCCTAGTTGTGCAGACCCGAGCCGGTCTCCTAGTCATGGGGATCCAGCCTGTCGATGATGGCGATCAGTTTCCGCGCGCATCGCACGATCTGGCCGACGACGCCAGAGACGAGGGCGCATGCGGTGTCGTCCGAGGGAGGTGGTGCGCGTTCCGCACCTTGGCGGGGTCTCGCCGATACTCGCGGCCGGCTGATTCCCGGTGCTCTGGGTCTGTCGTGTGCATGACAGGTGTCCTGTCGTCGGGGTGACTGTCCGGGGGGTGGTGCGGGCGGCACGATTCATGTTGTCGGCGAGACACCACGCGGATGGGAGCCACACAATGACCAGCATCACCACCACCACCGTACGGACCCATCGCCGTGGCCTCGCCGTGGTCGCCGCCCTCACCGTCCTGGTCCTGGCCGCCGCCGCCCTGCTGCTGTTCAAGACCAGCCCGGCGCACGGCCTGCACCACCTGGTCACCGGCTCCCACTTCCTGCCGCAGTTCGTGCAAGCCTTCCTCGGCGGCGGACACCTCGGGTCCGGAACCAGCTGATCTGGGCTAGCAGCGCAATCCGCACTCCGCGGCACACTCCCGCTAACGCACCAACGTCAATCCGAACACTCACCTTGAGAGGTACAGCATGAACGACTCACGCACCCGAACCGGACGGATCGTCGGCCGGCTGGTCGCCATCTGGCAAGACACCCGCTACGCCTCGCAGCGGCTCACCGCCATCAACCGGCCATGGATCGCCCAACGGACGAGAGCGCAAACGAACTAATCACGCCGCCTCGGCCCGAAACACATACACCAGTCGCGACCGACCGCTCGATCGAACCATCGGTCCGTCTGATTGTTCCCGGCCAGTGTCGCCGGCCCGCCGAGTACGAGAGCATCGGCACCAGCAGCTCGACGCCGCCAAGTCCGCGATGGAGTCCGACGAGCCCGGACGTGCAACACCCGATCCTGCGTGCACCAGACACAGCCACCGGGATCAGATCACCACCAAACCACCGCGCCGTGTTCGCGTCGATCCCTCGCGTGCTGACCTGGACGGCGACGAGCGGTGGGCCATGCTCACCGGCGAGGAAGGGCCTGGTCGCATCGTTATTGCCGTCGGGCGGATAGGCGGCCGTCGAAGGTCATCTCGAAGGCGTTCAGCGCGGCTCTTCCAGCGGTTGGACCAGCGTTTCCGCCCGGTGCCCTTCGGATCGAGACTCATGATCGCGAGATAGACGCACTTGAGCGCGGCCTGCTCGGTGGGGAAGTGACCGCGCGCGTTGACGGCTCTGCGGATGCGCGCGTTGATGCGACTCGATGGCGTTGGTCGTGCACACCACGGTGCGAATCTCGGTGTCGAACCTGCAGGAACGGCACGAACTCCGGCCACGCGTTCTCCCACAGTCGGATGATCGCCGGATACCGCTGCTGCCACGTCTCGGTGAAGGCCACGAACGCCTCCAACGCGGCCTGCTCCGACACGGCGGTGTAGACCGGCTTGAGGTCGTGGGCGATCGCTGACCAGTCCCGACGCGAGGCGTAGCCGAAGCTGGCTCGAAGCAAGTGCACGACGCACGTCTGGGTGATCGCCGCCGGCCACACCGTCTCGATCGCGGCGGGCAGGCCCTTGAGGCCGTCGCAGACGACCAGGCACACGTCGGCCACGCCGCGGTTCTTGATCTCGGACAGCACCCGCAGCCAGTACTTCGCGCCCTCCCCGTCGCCGTGCTCACCGGCCCACAACCCGAGGATGTCCCGGGTGCCATCGACCGTCACCGCCAGCGCCACGTAGATCGGCCGGTTCGCCACGTTCCCGTCGCGGATCTTCACGTTCACACAGTCGATGAACAACACCGGATACACCGCGTCCAGCGGCCGGGACTGCCACTCGGCCATCCCCTCCAGCACCCGGTCGGTGATCGTCGAGATCGTCTGCTTGGACACCTGCGCGCCGTACACCTCGCTCAGATGCGCGCAGATCTCCCCGGTGGTCAGCCCCTTCGCCGACAGCGAGATCACCAGATCCTCCACGCCGGGCAACCGCCGCTGATGCTTCGCCACGAGCTTGGGCTCGAAGCTGCCGTCGCGGTCCCGCGGCACCGCGATCTCCACCGGTCCCACGTCGGTGAGCACCGTCTTGCCGCGCCGCCCGTTGCGGGAATCGCCGCCATTACGGCCAACCGGGTCGTGCTTGGCGTAGCCGAGATGATCATCCAGCTCGCCCTCGAGCGCGGACTCGATCACCGTCTTGGTCAACCGGGCCAGCAGCCCACCCTCACCGGTCAACTGCAGCCCCTGCGACCGGGCCCGATCCGCCAGCTGCTCGATCAGCTGCTCATCCACCGCATCCAGCGGCTCCTCGCCGACCCCCGGCTCAGCCTTCGCCATACCACTCACAGTGCTCCTCCTACGGTGCAGGAGTTACACCAAATTTCTTACGCGGCAACAATGACCAGAAAGGCGGTGCCGCAGTTGATCATGGTGGCGCAGGGCGCAGGCGCGCAATGCCGTCGATAGGCGCGCGCTATCGCGTACCGCTGGCGCGCCCAGATAGATCAATAGTGTGCAGGCGGCGAAGCGCACTCACGCCGATGTTCGCGGGCTATGTACGCCGCCGCGCACTGCATGACGGGTGGCTCGCAGGAGCTCTGGTTAGACTGCGGTTCCAGCGTGCCATCGATGCGGAGGAGCGGTTGAGCGCCGGTCTGATCTGGTAGGGCTGTTCGCCTGACCACCATCGACGACATCGTGGTACCCGCGCTCTTGTTCGGGCAGACGTCCGACCACGGTGGCGCGCTTCGGGCGGCCGCCGGGCAGTACCTCGGGTTCGCGGCAATACTTGCGGCCTAGCTGCGCGAGGACGTGATCGCCTACCTTGGCCTGACTCCCTCGGCGTTCGGCGAGCTAGTCCACCTGCAGGAGGTGGATCTCGGCGAGCGACCCGCGATCTTGCGTCGTTACTTGGAGTGCGCCCCGGGAGCCAGGTCGCGCATTCCAGTGGACCGCCGTTGTCGGTCATGGAGTTCGAGAATATCGGCTGATCAATACCCCGCTTTATGTGATGTCTGACGCAGGCAACGCGCGGGAGCATGCGGCGTAGCGGACTGCTGGTCCTGGCGGGACGGGGTGTCAGACTCTAGTGATGGCGGCTGAACGTCCGCGCCGGGTGGAGGTGCGGTCCTTTCCCTCCAGCCGGCGGCTGGTCACAGCGGCGATGCGCGCTGGCCGAAGCAAAATGCCGATGTACGGACTGGTCGATGTGGACATCACCACAGCGAATCGGCTGCTGGCTGGACACGATCCGCCCTTGTCGCTGACCGCCTTCGTGGTGGCCTGCGTGGCCCGCGCCGCCGCCGCGCACCCGGCCGTGCATGCTTACCGGAACTGGCGAGGGCAGCTGGTGACCCACCGGCACGTGGATGTGGGCACGATGGTGGAGATCTCCACTCCGCAGGGGCCGTTCGCCATTCCTCATCTCCTCCGCGACGCCGACATCCGCGGGGTGCCCGACCTCACCGCGGAGCTGCGCCGCGTCAAGCGCGACCCGTCGGTCAGCAGCAGCGGCAGGTGGCTGGAACGGGCCGGGCCGGCCGCGACCCGGATTCCCGGCGTGATCCCGGCCATGTATGCCGTGATGGCCCGATCGGTCGCTGCCCGGCAACATATTGGTACCGTCGCCGTGACGGCTGTGGGGATGTTCGCCGGGGGCGGCGGCTTCGGAATCACCTCCCTGTCCTTGATGTCCCTGGAGATCATTGTCGGCGGGGTGAGCCAGCGCCCGAGCGTTATCGAAGGCCAGGTCACGGTCCGCGACGTCCTGGATCTCACTATCGCGATTGACCACAACGTGGTGGACGGCGCGCCCGCCGCCCGATTCGCCGCCGAGTTTCGGGAGCTTCTGGAAAGCACCGCCGTGCTATCGCCGCACAGCGGTGCCGTCCAAGCCCCAGCCACGGCCATCGGCTTACACCGAGGCCGGACCCAGCGTCCGTAGACAACGGACGCGTCGGCGCACCATACGATCGGTGCGGCCGGGCAAAGGATGGGTGTCGCTCTGTCCGGGCGTCACGCTGAGCAACCCTCCGGGAGTCACTCAAATATCCGTCTCGTTCTGGTCGTCGCGGTAGCCCCTGGACCAGCGGCAAAGGCAAGAACGCAGCGACGAAAGGGGAATCGCTGTTCTCAGGTCGGCGACGCCGCTCCAGGGAACGTGTCTACAACAGCCCGATGCCAGCAGAGAAGCGACGTCGTGGACACTTCTGGATCGCTCCAGAGAATCGGCGTTGTGCCGACGTCGGCACGACGCCAAATACGTGCGATATGGTCAAAGGTTGTATCCGCTCGTCACTGCGCTGTTATGTGCGGCCCGGCCGGCCTGCGCGGCGAAAGCGGCGGCGGACAGCGACGTTGAGCGCACCGCGGCGCGGCCGGCTCCAGTTGGCGTGACGTTCTTGCTTCCGCCGCCGCAACTCACCGCGACGAGGACGATTGCGACAATCACGAGCAGCCGTCGGCGCGTGTGACCTCACCGTCGCTCCGAGACTCGTGCGGCGCCACGTCGGCGCTCGGCGAGTACGGAAATCAGCGACTCGAGTTCCCGCCAGCGGCGCGCCGCGACGGCTCAAGCGCGTCAGCCCGGAGCCCTGCGGTCAAGAATCAAATGCGTGGCCGAACGTCGACAAGCGTACGGTCGTCGACCGATCGGTCGTCGAGAACCGCCGACAGTGGATCGGGCAGCGCGCTGAGTGACCTGGCTGGCCGTGGCTGAGTTCTACTTCGAGATGCCGCACCTCCACGGATAGCAGCGGGAACTCCGCGTTAGCGCCGGTGACCTCGATAGCCCGGCATCGAACGCGCGCCGATCTGCGCAACCGCGCGATCACGCGCTGCGCTGGGTGGCGTCCTGGGCATCCGCGCCGTCAACGGACACCCAACGGTGTCGTCCGCTGTACCGTTCGCCCCGCTGTCGTCGCGCTTGACGGGCAGCAGCGACGGTTTCTCGCCATGCCTCCAAACCGTCCCTGACGGTCGCCTTGGGCTCGTTCTCACCGCTGGTTGTCATCATCTGACCACCCCGTGTCAAAGGGCCTTACGGGCTTCGCTGAACGCTCAGCGGGCGACAGGCCGACTGCACTATACGCAGCCGACGCACCGCGCGCGGTACCGTTCTGTGGTGGGTGATTTCGCTGCCACGCAGGGTGATTCTCGCGTCTGGGCTGGGTGATTTAGCGGCCACGTTGCGCTTAGGAGTCATGTCCTCAACATGCATCCCCCCATCGGCATGTCCGGCCGCGCCACCGGTCGGGCCGCGTCTGCGCCGACGGTGTGGAACTAGCGGATCCGGCATAGTGCTGTCATGGCGTACCGGATGAACGATCAGCAGGCCCGTGAGGTGCTGGCAGCAGGCACTCACACCGGCAAGCTGGCCACCGTGCGGGCCGACGGGAGCCCGCATGTGGCGCCGGTCTGGTTTGTGCTTGACGGCGACGATCTGGTGTTCACGACCGGGGCAGGTACCTCGAAGGGCAAGGCCCTGCGGCGCGATCCCCGGGCCGCGTTGGTGGTCGACTTCGAGGAGCCGCCGTACGCGTTCGTGCTGGTGGAGGGCCGGGTATCGATCTCGGAGAATCTTGACGAGCTGCTGCCGCTCTCGATCAGAATTGCTGAACGCTACGTCGCGCCCGACCTGGCCCAGCAGTTCGGCGAACGCAATGCCGTAGGCGGCGAGCTACTGGTTCGCCTCCACCCGGAGAAGATCACCGGATTCGGCGATATGACGGGCTGAGCGGCTAGGCCAGGCTCGACGGGACCGTCCAGACCCACGTCTACTCTCAGGAAACCGCACCAACGAAGTCGACTCGATGGACCCCATCAGCCGCGAAGGCGTCAAGCAGCAGCCGACGTGCATCTTCGAGTAGCGGCCACCGTCGATCACTCGCCATGCAGGAGACGATCGCACACTTGCGTCCAGACACTCCCGCGCACCGCGCGCTATCCGAGCATGACAGGAAGCCGGCGAGCCGGGCTCGTCCAACCGGCGTTGCCACCGGGGGTCGGTGATCGCGGTAGACGGCCTGGTTGCGGAGTGTGAAAGTCCGACCTGGGGTCCGTGTGTGAGAGTCGGCGTGGTTGCGTCCTTGCCTGTGTGAAGGGAATAAAGCGCACGGGCGAGGCCCCGCACGAGTGAACTCCTGGAAGCGGCCTGTGGTTACCTCGTACAGCAGCCGAGCTTCCGCGTGCGCCTGCCGAACAGCAAGCCGACGACACTGCTGAATAGGCGCTCGTCCAATCGTGAAGCGAACGCGAGCGACTAAAGACGGCCCGCGCCTCGCCGTCGTTACGCGCGGAGTGAAGCCCCTCGGCTCACCGCACAGATGAGTCCTTACATCCGCCTGCGCATGGCGTAGCGATTCGCGACCGATGGCGGCTGGTGTAGCACCGTTCACTGCAGCGGGAAGTCTCACGCGAGTGCTATCGGGTTGCTGCTCGGGAAGATGGCGGCGCCGCCGCGGGGAGGCGACTTGGGCGGGCGGATGCTTAAGCGGATGCAGCGCTGATGATCGTGAGGATGATGTGCAGGTGTCGGCCTGGCCGGCAACGGCGGATGCGTTGATCGATGTTCAGCACGCCATTGGGATCGCATATCCGGCACGCTGGCGGCCGGCTCTTGACATGCCGCTGAATGTGGCCTCGGCATGGGTGTGTTTCGAGCAGGGACACGCCGGTCCGGGCGCCGCAGGAGATCCAGCCTGGGCAGCGGCAGTGGTCATGCGCGGACGGATCGTGGTCGCGCAGGCGACCGTGCATGGCACGGCCGGCGCGACCTACCTGCCGGGTCTTCTGGCATTGCGGACCGGAGCCCTGCTCTCCACCGCTGTGACCAGCGTGGCGCGCGATGCCGACGTCCTGGTCATCGACGCGACAGGTCGTGACCATCCACGCCGTGCCGGGCTTGCCATGCAGCTAGGCGCCGTTCTCGATCTGCCGAGCGTCGGCGTCACCCACCGACCGTTTCTTGCCGCCGGAGACTGGCCCTCCGACATCCGAGGAGCACATTCACCGCTGATCCTTGACGATCAGCTTGTCGGCTACTGGGTCCGCACGCGCGCCGGTCGGCGGCCCGTGGCCGTGCACGCCGGTTGGCGAACCGACCCACACACCGCGGTCACCGTCGTCCTCGCCTGCACGGGGCGCATGCGTACACCGACGCCGCTGCGTCAGGCCCGGCGACTCGCTCGGCAGCTCAGGGCACAGGCCCAGGACCGACCCGCGCAGCTCGGCGCAATGTCGAGGCCGACCGTCGGTCCGGAATGACGGCTCAGTACCCCGAACGGCGACCCGTCGTTAAGCGTGGGCGCTGTGGGGCGCGAGGTTAGCGCAGATGATGCGGTCTGGGCGGGATGGCTCGCGGAAAACTGTGGGCGCTGGACCGACGGTAGGACAATGTGGTGGCTGTGGGGCGTCGCGGCGGAGCCGTCGAACTCTCATCCGTCACGGCATCCTGTGGCCGCGTTCATTAGTGGTTCGCTGGTTTAGCTGGCGGTCGCTTCTCGGACGGCTGGGACGATCTCGGTGGCCCAGCGGGCCAGGGCCTCGGCCGTGGGCGTGTCGTCGGTGGTGTGGTAGATGAATCCGACCGCGTGGTGGTCGAGCACAGCGCTGGTCAGTTCCTCGATCCATTGCTGAACCGAACCGCCGGTCCAGCGTCCGTCGTCGCCGCGTGGGGCGGCGAGCGGCCCGGCCGTGATACGACCACCGAAGTTGAACATGGTGGCGATCTGCGCTGGGTCTCGTCCCACCGCGGCCGCCGCATCGTCGATGCGCGGGCGGGACTGACGGTAGCGCGAACTGAGCCAGTCGGAGCCGCCGGGCGGAATCCACCCGTCGGCTAGCCGACCGGTGACGGCCAGCGACTTCGGCCCCACCGACCCGGTCCAGATCGGCGGGACCGCCACAGCGGCGGGATCCAGCCCAGACACCTGATAGAACTGTCCGTCGAAGTTCACCGGATCGCCCCCGCCACCCAGCGCGCGGATCAGCGTGATCGCTTCTTCCATCGCGCGCACCGCGGATCCGCCATTCAGCCGCGGAACACCGAGTTTCACGATCATGTCCCAGAGCGCCCCCGCCCCGATCCCGAGCATGACCCGGCGGCCAGACAGCGCCGACAGCGAGGTGATCGTGCGGGCCAGCACCGCAGCGGGACGGCACGCCAGGTTGGTCACCGTGACCATGCCGGTGATCCGCTCGGTCTGGCCGAGGACAAACGACAACAGCGCATACGCGTCCAACTTGTCGCCGAAATACGGATGATCGGCGACCGTGAACAGATCGAGGCCATCCCGCTCCGCCTGAGCGGCCAGCCGGGCAGAATCAGCTGCCCTGCCGATATCAACGCCATTCCAGGCACCCAACCCACAGCCGAACAACACACTGCGATCTGGCATCATGCTTCCTCTCCGATCGCCGGTCCCAGGGATATTCGGCCCGACAGTACGGGCCGCCGACGCAGTGAAGCCCGTAACCGTGGCGAAGACAATCCGGCGCAGCGAGGACCTGTGCATAAGCGGGGTTGTTGTCGGCGTGGCGAGAGAATTCGAGGTCTCAGCGCGGACCGGCGGCAAACGGGGCGTCTGTGACGGTCGAGACGTATGACTGATCGAACGTCATCGGGTTGTCGAGGAATCCGATTCATGATCTTCGTGAACATTCGGGCGACTGAACGGCGACACCGTGGCCGATGCCGGCGAAGGTCATTTGGTGGGAGTGGGAAGGATTTCTGGCGACGAGCGCCGCTGACGTCGGCGGCGTGATGGCGTCCAAGGCGCCGCTGGCCAGTAGCACCGGGGACGGGGTTGTGCGCGCCGCGTCGAGGTGCCGACGATGTCGCCCGACGAGAGAGTCCGCCAGCGGGACCGGCGCGATGACCTCCGTCTGATTCGGCGCAGGAGCGTCCGAGGCGCGACTGAGGTACTGCACCCGACCGACGCTACCGATGACCAACCAGCCACCCGGCCGGACGTATTGTCACCTGATCGCTGAGGATCCTCCCGCCGAGGCGATCCTGCGCGTCAGAAGATGAATAATGCGGTCGCGAGGAACTGGCAGGTGACGGCGGCGCGCCGATCAGCCGTGGTGGTGCATTCAACCAGACCATGCGGCAGGCAGCGGCGGTCACGGCGAGCGCCCACAGCACGGACAGCCGGTCACGCCGCGGCGGAGCCGCGTTCGCCATTCCTGGCGATCGCTGGTGGGTCGGCGCGTGCGACCGCTTAACTTCCGACTCGTGCCGCCAGTGCTGACCGGGGGTGTCGCGATGAATGGCTCGCGAATCATCGCGGCGACAAAATGACGCTGGTGATACGACAGGTACGGCGACCGCTCACGTCGTGCAGCCGCCTGAGCATCACCTGACGGCGCGAAGCAGTTGCTGCCCGGGAATATTGTCCTCGGACGATACCGGCAGCAGCCGAACCCCGCTGCCCGCAAGCAGCATTCCGGCCGCAGCGGACACCCACAGCTCGCCCGCACCAGCGGCATCAGCGATTCGCTCTGCGTAGCGCACGCCAGGACCCTCCGCCAACATCGAGTCCCGCGCCACCTCGGCGATCGACACACCCAGGCGGGTGCGGCCGCGCAGGCTCGCGAGCCCACATCGCACGGCCGTGGCCGGCCCATCGAAGAGGGCGACCCGCCGGCCCGCCGGCGTCGCCCGGGCGCGACCGCCCGTCGCCACCAGGTCGTCGATGACCTGCATCTCCGATTCGCCGGCAACTGCGACGACGGCTGCGAGCGAGAGCGGCTGTGGGGCAGGCGGCCGCAATGTCTGCAGGAACGCGTCGATCTGATCGAGGATCTGGTCGGGATCCCCGCACACGAGGTGGTCGGAGCCCTCGAGCAATTGCAGCCTTGCCGACGGTATGTGGTCCGCGAGGTAGCGCGCTTCCTCAACCTTGAACAGCGCGTCGCCGGTGCGATGCAGGACCAGCGTCGGTACGCGAACCGCCCCTAGCACGTCGCGGACGTCGACAGCGGAGTTCATGTCCATCAGTGCACGGATCGTGGACGGCGTTGCCGCGGCGCGCATGCGCTGTGCCCACCACCGTTGCATCTGCGGATCGCCCGACGGGCACCGCATCCGAAGATCGGCCTCCCAGTCCCAGCTGTCGATCAGCCGATCGGTGTAGCTGCGACGCTCCTTGTCCGTCTGCGCCCATGGGTACCCCTCGCCCCTGGTGCGCTTGGCATAACTGCCGTACAAGACGAGCGACGACACCCGCTCCGGATGGGTGGCCGCCATCACGATGGCCATCGGGCCGCCCTCGGAATAGCCGCACAGGACGGCCCGACGCGAGCCCACGGCATCCATGACTGCGAGGACGTCGTGCATCCGCATCTCAAGGTCGGGAAGCCCCACGGGCCGGTCGGACATCCCGGTCCCCCGCTTGTCGAACCGGATCAACCGGCCCATGGACCCCAGTCGGCCGAGGAAGTGCGCGTGCCGGTCGTCGGCCCAGTCGAGTTCGAGATGGGAGACGAATCCCGAGATCAGAACGATGTCCAGCTCACCGCCGCCGGTGACCTGGTATGCGATGTGCAGACCGTCGCTGATGGTGTAGCGGATCGGCGCGGTCTCACCGGCTGGACCCCGGTCGGGCGAGGCAGCTGTGGCCTCGGTGGTCGCCTCGACGTTCACGTCGGCGACGAACCGGTATCCGCGACTGTGCACCGTGCGGATCAGCTTCTGGTCGCGCCCGTCGTCGCCCATCGCCCGACGTGCCTGCTTGATTCGGCTCGTCACAGCCGCCTCAGTCACGAACCGGCCGCCCCACACGGCATCCATGAGCTCTTCCTTGGACACGACGCGGTCCCGGTGCGACACGAGATAACTCAGCACGTCGAACGTCTGCGGCTCGATCGGCACGGGCCGGCCGTCTCGACGCAGTTCGAACCGGGCGGTATCGAGAACGAGGCCGTCGTCGAAGGCGAACCCCACGTCAGGATGGTCGCACAGCGCACCAATAGTGGGGACAAACCATATACAACGACTGGCTCCAGCTCCGCGTGAGTCGAACCGTCTCCGCTATGTCAATCTGAGGGCGTAGCTGACCGCTTGGTCGACGGCGAACGCCTGCCCGGCCGACCACGCTCGCTCGAACGCGGCGGGGTCGAGTGCCTGCGCGGCAGCGGCCCGGCTGTGCTCGAAGTGCGGCCCTTCGTCCGGCGGCCAGGCCGCGCCTTGCTCGGTCACCATCCGGTCAGCCGCCGACAACAGTGTCGCGGCGCGCTCGTAGTCGCGAGTCGCGACAGCGATCGCGGCCAGGCTGTTGAGGCAGTACGGGATGAGCCAGGTATCACCGAGCCGGTGGGCGATGCGAAGGCTTTCCACGGCCAGGTCCCGGGCTCGAGAAAGGTCGCCGAGTTGCTGCTCGACCACGCTCAGGTTGCCGGCTTCTGCCGCCACCGACCGAAGATCGCCCATCTCCCGGGCCAGCTCCAGCCGCTGCGACATCCAGCCGCGGGCCTGCGGGAACTCGACCGCGCATCTGGGCGGCGACGCCGAGCACATGCAGCGCGCTGGAGCGTCCGCGCTGGTCGCCCGTCCCGTCGACGACGTCAAGAGCCTCGAGGCACAAGGTCCGACCGCGCTCGATGTCCCCGCGCAACTCCACCCTGGCCAGGCCGGTGAGCGCGAGCGCGATCGCGGTCGGCTCGCCCAGCCGGCGGGCGAGGCCGAGGCTGCGCTGATGCAGAGCCAGGGTGGCCTCGTCGTCGCCGCGCCAGAAGGCGAGTAGGCCGGCCTGGAACAACGCCTCGGCACGAAGCGCATCCTCGGCCGTCCGCTCGAACAGGACACGATCAAGCCACGCGCGACCCGTGCTGATTCGGTCCGTGTACTGCCAGAAGTCGACCAGCGCGACAGCCAGGCGTAGGCCTTCGTCGGCCCGCCCGGAATCGAGCAACCAGCAAAGCGCCGACTCGCACTCGCAGTAGCGGCGGTCCAGACGCTCGCGCCAACGCGCCGCATCGGGGCCCCTGAGCTTTCCGCCGGCTTCCTCGGCGAAACGCACCAGGTTGACCGCCTGCGCCTCGTTCACGAGAACTCCCAGCACGTTCCCTCCACAGTCTGACTGCAGTGTCGGTCAGTGCACGAGGACCAGGTCGATCAGCAGCACCGCCGCGACGCCGAGCCCTGCGCTGACGGTCAGGCTCGGCCGCCGGTGCGCCACTGCGGCGATTGCCGCCACGCAACCCAACGACGCGAGTCCGGCGGCCGGTGCGCCGTCGTGCACCACGCCGACCATCTCGACGGAGACGAGCGCGGCCAGCACCGCCGGGGCCACCTGTTCCAGGGCAGCGGTGACGCGCCCCGGCAGCCGCTCCGCTGGAACGAACACGATGAACATCACTCGCAGCAACCACGACGCCGCGGCGAGAAGCAGGATCGGCGTGAACCCGATCATGTCGATCGCTGCTTCCTTGCGGCCACACCTGCGGCCATTCCGGCGGCCGCGCCGACGACCACCCCCGCCGTGGGGACGACCTGCGCAGCAAGCGGTGCCACGATTGCCGCAGTGATCGCCGCGGTGACGCTCGGCCGATCGCGGATGCGGGGCATGAGCATCCCGACGAACAGCGCAGTGCCCGCCAACGTCAGGTGGGGCAGGGACGGAAGCCGCGGGCCGACGAGCACGCCGATGCCGACGGCAGCCGACCATACGGCCATGACGCCCAGCCCGAGCCACAGCCAGTACGCACGGAATCGCCGCCCGGCGTGGCCCGGCCGGTCGAGCGCCGACAGGTAGGTCTGGTCGATGATGAAGTGCGGGGCCACGAGCCGGAACCAGGTCGGCTGCGCGCCCTGAAGCGGGGTGCGAGCGAGGCACTGTAGAGCAACAACCGAGCGTTCACGATCAGCGCCGAGCCGACCACCGCCAGCAGACCGGCGCCTTGCTGGAACATCGTGGTCGCTGTCAGCTGGGCACTCCCGCCGTACACCAGCGGAGCACCGAGCAGCCCCGCACCGTCGCCCATCGACGACGACGCGATGACGACGCCCAGCGCGATGCCGAACGGCACTATCCCCGGTGCGACAGTGAGCACGTCGCGAACGGCATCGCCACGCGGACTGGCGACCCCCTTCGTGCCGGCAGACTCTCGGCCGGCGTCCGCTCGGACCTGCTGGTCGGTGCTCACGGCATCCAGCGTCGTCCGCACCGAGCGCCCAGTCATGACGACCGGGTGGCGATTTCGTGGGCCTTCTGCACCGTCCATCTCCACCGAACCTCCACACGATCTCCAAGCTCCGCGACTGCGGGCCGGCGCACAGTCATGCCGTCAACCCGACGGATAACGGCGAAAGGGCGCTTCAGTGACTCCAGCGCGATCAGGTCACCCTGCCGACGCGGGCTTCCCTCGCCCTTCCGCGGGCAACAGCCGCAGGGAAGGGCCGGCGAAGGCTCGGCGTGCAGTGTCCACCGTCATGGCCACTCCAGAGGTCGGCGCCGTCGCGCGCCGCACCCGCACCATCACGCAGCGCGACATCGAGCTGTTCACCGAGATCACCGGGGACCGCAACCCGATCCACTACGACGACGACGGTGGCGCGGAGCAGTCGGTTCGGCGGCATCGTCGTGCAAGGCGGCGTCACCACAGGCCTGCTCAACGCGCTCGTCGCCGAGCAGCTTCCCGGACCGGGAAGCGTCTTTCTCGAAGTGTCCTGGCGCTTCCTCGCCCCGGTCCGCCCTGGTGACGTGATCACCGCCGAAGCGACCGTCACGGGCACCCGGGCGGACAAACCGGTTACGACTCTGGCGACGCGGATCACCAACCAGGACGGTGTCACCGTCCTGGACGGTTCCGCAGTCGTCTGGCGCGACCCCACCGTCGCGGACTGGGTCTTCGCAGAAGCACCAGGGAAGGCCGCGAGAAGCCGAACTTCCTAGCGTCCACCAACACACAACACACCACGCCGGGAGACCGGCACGACCATGGAGGATCCATGACCACCACCACCGAGAGCCCGTACCGCAACGGAGTGGACACAGCAACGCTGTTCGCCACCCTCGACGCCGTCAAGGGCCAGAACGAGATCGCCAAGTTCCAGTTCCGCGCCAGCAACACCTGGGTGACCGGAACACACAGCCGCTCCACCGCGTCCGGCTTCTACGGCGCCATGCAGGAGATGCAGCACAAGAGCGAGACCGTGCTCGACTTCGACCACCCCGCAGTACTGGTCGGCACGGACAACGCCCCGACGCCCGTGGAGTACCTGCTGCACGCCATCGCCGCCTGCCTGACCGCCGGCATCGCAAACATCGCGGCCGCACGAGGTGTCGAGCTGACCAAGGTCACCTCCACCGTCGAGGGCGACATCGACCTGCTCGGAATCCTCGGCCTGTCCGATGGATCGGTGCGCAACGGCTACGAGCAGATCCGGGTCAGCTTCTACGTCGAGGGCGACGCCGACGACGCGACCCTGCGCGGCATCGTCGAGCAGTCTCGCCGCCGCTCCGCCGTGTACGACGTGCTCACCAACCCGACGCCCGTCGTCATCGACGTGGTCACCGGCTGACCGCCGACCACACACCCGCCCGAGCCGGCCGGACCCATTGCGGACTCCGGCCGGCCCGCGCGTCGAGAGGATCGTCATGAACACCATCGACACCGTCGTCATCGGCGCCGGCCACGCCGGGCTCGCCGTAAGCCGGCTGCTCACCGACGTCGGCCGCGATCACGTTGTGCTCGACCGCGGCCGGGTCGGCGAGCGTTGGCGAACCGAGCGCTGGGACTCCCTGCGCCTGCTGACACCGAACTGGATGACCCGGCTGCCGAGCTGGCAACACCGCGGTGCCGACCCGGACAGGTTCATGAGCGCAGGCGGATTCGTCCGGTACCTGGAACGCTACGCGGAGTCCTTCGGCTCCCCCATCGTCGGCGGTACCACGGTGCGGGAGCTCAGCCACGGCAACCTCCGGGGGATATCGGGTCGTCACCGACCGCGGTACCTGGCGTGCCCGCCACGTGATCATCGCGACCGGCCCGCACGGTGTGCCACACGTGCCCGCCGGCCTGGACGCGACCGAGGTACTCACGGCCAACCGCTACCGCAACCCTGATCAACTCATGCCCGGAGGCGTGCTCGTGGTCGGCGCCTCGTCCTCCGGCGTGCAGATCGCCGACGAGCTCAATCGAGCGGGGCGCGAAGTGGTCCTGTCGGCCGGTCGGCACACCAGGATGCCTCGCAGCTACCGCGGCATGGACATCTTCTGGTGGCTGCAGGCCACCGGCCGGCTCGCCCGCACGATCCACGAGGTCCCCGACCCGTCGGCCGCGCGGCGGGAACCGTCGATGCAGCTGGTCGGCCGCGCACCCGAGCACGACGTCGATCTGGTGGCTCTGCAGGCCCGCGGTGTCCGGCTGCTCGGCCGCTTCGACGGGATGCAGGGATCCCGAGCACGGTTCCGGCCAGATCTGGCCCAGAACGTCGCCGTCGCCGACAACAGGATGCACCGCGTGCTCGACGCGGTCGACGAGTACGTCGCGCGCACCGGCCTCACCGATGAGGTCTTGCCGGCGCACCGACCAGGGCGGCTCGACCTACCGGCGCCGACCGGTTCGGTGAACCTCTCCCGCGAGGGCATCGGCACCGTGCTGGTCGCCGCCGGCTACCGTCCCGACTACCCGTGGCTCCGGCTCCCCATCACCGACCCGGACGGCAGCATCCGCCAGCACCAAGGCGTCACCCTTGCACCCCGCGTATACGTCGTCGGCCAGCGCTTCCAGCATCGACGCGACTCGGGGTTCATCGACGGCGCACGCCACGACGCGCGGACCGTCGTCCGGCACCTGCTCACCGGTTCGACATCCATCGCATCCGGCGAGCGCAGCGAGGAGACAGCAGCATGAGCAGCACCTACGACGTGGTCGTCGTCGGCGGCCGGGTGGCCGGAGCCTCGACCGCGCTGCTCCTGGCCCGGGCGGGCGCTCGCGTGGCCATGCTCGACCGAGCGGCCTACGGCACCGACACTCTCTCCACCCACGGCCTCATGCGGGCCGGGGTCCTTCAGCTGTCCCGGTGGGGGCTGCTCGACGAGGTGGTCGCCGCGGGCACGCCGCCGATCAAACGGACGATGTTCCACTACGCCGACGGTGAGTCCGTGCAGGTCTCCATCCGTCCCAGCGCCGGCGTGGACGCTCTCTACGCGCCTCGCCGCCATCTCCTCGACCGGATCCTCGTGGACGCGGCCGCCGAGGCGGGGGCACACGTGCGACACGAGACGACGGTGAGAGCACTTCTCCGCGATGACGATGGCCGGGTGACCGGCGTCCGCGTGCTGGACCGTTCGGGAACGACTGCCGACCTCCGGGCCGCGATCACGGTGGGCGCCGACGGCATCCGGTCCACCGTCGCAGACCAGGCTGGCGCTCCCTTCGTACGGCAGGGTCTTTCCCGCAGCGCGGTCCTCTACCGCTACTACGCCGATGCGCGCGCGACAGGTTACGAGTGGGCCTACGGCGTCGGCGGCGGGTCCGGCTTCATCCCCACCAACGACGGGCTGACCTGCGTATTCGTCGGCACCACGCCTGGTCGGCTGCGAACGCTTCGCCGCGACGGGACCGAGCACGCTTTCGCCACGCTCCTTGCTGGGATAGCTCCTCAGCTGGCCGACCGGATCAACCTGGCAGAGCCGGCCAGCCGGATGCTCGGCTGGGCTGGTGCCCCTGGTTTCGTGCGTCATTCGTGGGGGCCGGGTTGGGCGTTGGTCGGAGACGCCGGCTACTTCAAGGACCCGATCACCACACACGGCATGACCGACGCACTGCGTGACGCAGAACTACTCACCGACGAGATCCTGGAGACACTGACCGGTATCGTGCCGGAGGCGGTCGCGCTGGCGCGCTATCAGGCGACGCGGGAGCGGCTTTCGAGCCGACTGTTCGAAGCCACCGAGGCGGTCGCGTCCTACGACTGGGACCTCGAGCAGGTGCGAACCCTGCTGCGGCAGGTCAGCTCCGCGATGAGCGACGAGGTCCTCCATCTCCAGTCCCTGCCGGATCGGGGCGTCGACCTCGGACGTGTCTCGCTCCCTCCTCCCGGAAAGTCTCACGCGTAGCGTGAGTTCGTCGGCGAGGGGGCAGGTCAGCCGCGGCCCAGGCCGCGCTGGACGTATACACGGGACCACTGTTACCGGATGACCTCTACGAGCCATGGGTCGAGGAGGCCCGGGTCGCATTCCGGCTGCTGCACCTCGACCTCCTGCGCCTCGCTGGCGATGGGAGGACGTGCTGCGGGCGGACCCTGCCGACGAGCAGGCGCACCTGGTGCTGATCCGGGCGAGTGCAGACCGAGACGACATCGGCGGAGCACTGCGTCAGTTCGAGCGGAAGGACCCGGCGCTGCCCTGCGAAGGCGGCACCGCGCCCACTGCGGTGGCACAGCGGCTCTAGACGCGGCTGGAGAGCCGAGCCCCAGCTCCAGCCTCCGTTGATCAGCAGCGCACCCGGCTATTCGGGCGGCGCGACGTCGGTGACCAGATCCGCAAACGGCTCAAGCGGGCCGAAGCAGGCCGAGGCGGGACACTCGTCTTCACCGGTCCGCCCGGCGTGGGCAAGTCGGCGGTGCTCGACCTCGACGAAGCGATCGCCAAACGGCGGGGCTGGCGAACTGGTCGGGGTACGGCATCGGCGGTGGAAGGACCGTGGCCGTACACACCCGTCCTGGAGGCGGTGAGCGAGCCCAACCAACCGCCGTGGATGCGCGATGGCCCAGGCCGGTCTCCGGCGCCAGCCGAACCACTACAACCCCAGGCGATGCCGCATGGCCGGCGACCGGCGGGCTGCGATGTCCGCGATGCACGATGATGACGAACGTGACGGTGCGATTCGGCGACTGCGAGGTGAGCCTCGAGCGCCTCGAGTTGCGACGCGTCGACAAGGTCGTGGGCATGGAGCCCCAGGTATTCGAGGTCCTGACATATCTGCTGCGCCACCGAGACCGTGTAGTGCCGAAGACCGAACTCCTCGACAAGATCTGGGGTAACAGGTTCGTCTCTGAGTCGGCGCTCACCAGTCGGATCAAGTCCGCCCGGCGCGCGGTTGGCGACACTGGTCGAGATCAGCGGATCATCAAGACGATCTATGGCCGTGGCTACAGGTTCGTGGCCGACGTTGCCGACAAGACCCAATCCGCCAGTCCGAGCCAGGGTGCAGCGCCGACGGACGGCACCGGCTCCCGGGGAGACGTGGATCCGGCACGTCGGGTGCTTCGGGCGATCAGCGACATCGGCGATGGGGTCGGAGCGGCGATCCAGGTCATCGGCGGAGCCGGGTCGGGGAAGACGGAGCTCCTCGACCAGGTCGCGGAGGCGGCCCGTCGGCAGTCGCTGGCTGTCGGGCTGTCCGGTCCGGTGATCGCCAGCCCGAGCCCATACGGTTGCGTCGCCGAGGCTCTCGACGAGATGGTTCAGAGGCATCCTGGACTGCTCGATCTCATACCGGCCGGATGCCGCACCGAGCTCGAGCGAGCCTTCGAAGGGCGCCTCCCGACGACGCGCCAGCGCTGGTTCGTGGCGGTGCGTGAGTTTCTGGTCACCGCGGCGGAGCGCTCGGGTGCGGTGCTGCTGCTCGACGATCTTCACCTCGCTGATCGCGAATGCCTGATCCTCGTTGATGACGTGGCACGGCTGACCCGCCGGTACCGCCTGGTCGTCATCGTCGCCCAGCGGTCGGACGCCGTGACCCGACCTGGCTTCGAGGTCGTGAAGCTGGCCGAGCGCCGCCGTGCTCCAGTTGATCAGCCGACGATCCTCGATCTTCCGACCGAGGTGACCGAGGTTCTCCGGCGGCTTGCCGTGATCGGGGATCGGTTCGATCGGCTCGAGTTTACGGCGGCCTCAGGTCACGATGTGCCGACTGCTGATCGGCTGCTCGAGCTGGCGCTGGCCTCCGGGGTGATCGGCTCCGAGTCTGACGGGTACAGGTTCACAGATCCGGCTACCGCTGATCAGCTGGCGGCGGCCGTCGCTCCGCCCTTACGAGCGAAGGTGACGAAAGAGATCGCGACGCGTCTGGTTGACCTCGGCGCGGCGCCTTCGCGGGTCGCCGACCGGCTCCTTGCTGCGGGTGAGCCGGCCATGGCCGCTCCGTACGCGCTGGAGGCGGCGCGCGCTGCGGCGGCGGCTAGGCTCCACGAGCAGGTGCTGCGGTGGACCGGCGCCGTTCGTCAGCACGTCAACGGACCGGTGAAGGCCGCTCTGCTGGCGCTGCGGGCGGATGCGCTGGCGGCGGTGGGTGACCAGGCCGCGGTGGCGGCCTACCGCCAGGCATTGGCGGCGGCCGACCTCGACCAGGCGACCGGCCTGCGGGCGCGGCTGGCCCGCGCTGCACTGCTTGGTGGGGATGTCGCCTCGGCTGAGGAGGCCTTGGCCGGGCTGGAGGCGACTGGTGGCCCCGACGACGGTGCCATCCTGTTGGGGCGGGGGATGCTCGCCTACTTCTCCGGTGATCTCGACGGCGCGGATACAGCGGTCGAGGCGGCTCGCGCGCTGGCCCTCAGGCCGGGAGCGCCAGACCGCCTGCTCGACGTCATCACCCTCCAGGGCATGATCGCCCACAACCGCGGCGAGTGGTTCGATCGGCTCCGCCGTGAACTGCGGGGGACGAGCGAGAACCCGCAGCTGGCCTCGACGGTGTTCGACTCGCACCTCTGCGTCGCCGAGTACCTCCTCTACGGACCCACGCCTTACGAGGAGGTGGTCGCCCTGGCGCATCAGCTGCGCGAGCAGGCCGAGCGGGCGGGCGCACGGCGCGGAGTGGCGTTCGCGGTGACGGTGGCTGGTGAGGCCGCCCTGCTCGCGGGCGACCTCGACGCTGCTCGCGCGGATCTTCGTGAGGCGGTGGCGTTGCATGTCGAGATGGCGGCCGACACCGGAACGGCTCACACGCTGCAGCGGTTGGCCGAGGTCGAGCTTGCCGCGGGTGACCGCGCAGAGGCCGAGCGGCTGCTGCGGCGTGCGCTTCCGTTGGCCCGCTGGTCTCCGTTGGCCCGCCATCTCCTGCAACGCATCTACGGGACGCTGATCGCCGCGGCTCCCGACGCCGATGCCGCGCTCACGGTCGTCGATGAGGCGGTCGAGAGGCTGGACGAGCCGTTCGCATGCATGTTCTGCCAGGTCATGATCGCCGTACCCGCGTCGATTGCGTGCATCGAGGGAGGGCGTCTCGACGAGGCTCGTGCCTGGCTCGCGCAGGCCACGAGCTCCGCAGCCAACTGGCAAGGCACGGCATGGCAGGGGGCGGTCACCGAGGTTCGCGCCCACCTGGCACGGGCCGAGGGAGGCGACGCGGCTGCCAGTCGTCTGTTCGCGGAGGCGGCGAGGCTGTTCGCGGTCGCCGGGCAACCGCTCGATGCGCAGCGCTGCCTCGAGGCAGCCGACAACTGACGGCATACGGCCTCGGGTCTGGCTACCGAGGCGTTGATCGGCTTCATCGCCGTCCGCGTGCGACGACCAGGCCCCGACGGCGGAGCACCCACACGGTGGCCAGCGCGAAGACCACGGCGAACCCTGCGAGGACCAGCCAGCGTTGAGCGACTGCTCCGGAGAAGGTGTCGCCGTAGGCGCGCACACTCGGCAACGTGCCGGCGAGCTGGTCGAGGTGCAGCCCACGCCCCAGTCCCTCGAACGAGTAGCGGTTGGCCAGGCTCAGGCTGAGCAAGCGTCCGGGAGTCGCCATGTCGGGAACTGGAACAACCGCGCCGGCGAACAGCACCTGGGGGAAGCAGAGCATCGGCAGGGCGAGCGCGGCCTGCGAGGCGTTGGAGACAGCCGCCGAGGCCAGCAGGCCAAGAGCCAGCGCCGACACCGCCTCGAGCAGGAGCGTGACGAACAGCGACGCGTACACGTCCCAGCCAGCGGCGGGAAGCCGATCGAGCGCGCGCAGCACGCCGAGGAGAACGGCGGTCACCGCGGCCAGCAGCGGCAGCAGCACGCCGATCTTGGAGGCGACGTAGGCGCCGATGCTCAGTCCAGAGCGCTGTTCGCGCCGGAAGACCGCCATCTCCCCGACGATCTGGAGCAGCCCGTAGGTGAGGCCGAAGAAGAAGCCGGCAAAGGCGACCCAAAAAACGATCTGAGCCGGGCCGACGTCTGCCGCGCCGTGCGGCGCGAAGGCGCCGGGTGGGAACAGTATGGCCATCATCGCCGTCACCAGCACGGGGGAGCCGAGCAATATGGCGAGGGTCAGCCGGTTACGGACCAGCACCTCGGCATTGCGCCGGGTGAGCAGCCACCACTGCCGCAGGACGCTGGGCGAGTGCCGGTCGTCGAGACGTGCCGCCTCGACCGGGGTCTCGGTCGGCTGACGCCAGGCGGCGAACCGCTCCGCCCACGCGCGCGGCGTGTCCTCGCTGGCGAGCCGGTCGTAGACGTTGACGAGGTCGTGGACGCCGAAATACTGCCGCGCCTGCGAAGGCGTACCAGCGAAGGCCAGATGACCATTCCGGGCCAGGAAGACGACTTGGTCACACCGGTCGATGGTCGCCGGCTCGTGGGTCGTGAGGACGACCGTGACCCCCCGCTCGGTGAGTCGGCGCAACAGGTGCACGACCTCCGCCGACGTCGATGGGTCGAGACCCGAGGTGGGTTCATCCAGGAAGAAGGTGCGCGGCTGGGTAAGCAGCTCGACCGCGATGCTGGCCCGCTTACGCTGACCGCCCGACAGCATCCGGACCGCAACGTCACGCCGATCGGCAAGGTCCAGGTCGGATATCGTTTCGTCGACGACTCGGTCGGCCTGGTCGGACGATGTGCCCGCAGGCAAGCGGAGTCGTGCCGCGTACTGGAGCGTGCGCCGCAGCGGCATCTCGACGTGGATGATGTCGTCTTGAGGGACGTAGCCGACACCCGGTGCCGGGCCCGGCACCGGCATCGACCCGAACGCCGTCGTGCATGACCTGGCCGGCGGACGGCGCCCGCGACCCCGCAAGGATCTCGAGCAGGGTGGTCTTTCCCGCTCCGCTGCCGCCCACAAGAGCAACCAGCTCACCCGGCTGGATGGACAGGGACACATCATGGAGGATTTCGCGCCTGCCGGCGCGTTGGCCTACCCCGATCGCGTCGATGCGGCCCCCGACGGCTGTCCTGGTCTCCACCAGAGACAGCGGGCGGGACGCGGTCGCGGCGTCTGCGGGGTCGAGCATGAGCTCTGTCATGGGAAGTCCTCCGTGAGTTCCGTCGGTTTCACTCGGTTATCACGCTCATCGTCGGGACTTCTGGGCTACGACTCTTGGAGCGAGTGTGGAGCGATCGTGGAGACGGCAGGTCAAACCCCGGGCGAGGCTCCCTCACGCGGATGCAGCTGGCCGCCGGCAACGCGCAGCTTGCCGCTCGACGCGACGAGCCCAAGCGTCGGTACGACACGCAATTCAACAGCGTCGTTGACGCGATCCGCCGCCTGATGACGCCTGTAGGGCTCATGAACCTCGGTTGGCGTCCTCCGCTATCAGCGGTCAAGCAGCTTGACGGTATCCGTGAATCAGTCCACCGAGGACGTCGGTGCATTGAACTGCTGGGCTGAGCCTCGGGCCGGGATGACTTTCGAGATCCGCGGTCGGTGGCCGCTGATCAAGAGACTGGTGTGGGCGGTTCTCTGGGGGTGCCTCGGGACTAGGTGCCGGTATGCGTCAGGCCTCCCCGCCACTGAAGGAGTCGTAGCTGGCGTTTGCGGCGCCGTCGGCGGGCGACGTCGCGGCGACGCAGTTGTCGAGCTCAAGGTGACATGAGCGGCCGTGTTCGCGCGGGACGCCGAGCTATCGTCGTGCCGGTGACCGTCATGCGCCGGGTCGGCGTGATGCGCGACGCCTTTCCGATCGGCCCTTCTCCGTGGCGGCGGGAAGCCCTGCGCACGACGCTGTGGGTGGTACCGCTTGTGTTGGTGCTTGCCGGTGTCCCCGTTCGGCGTTTGGGGGCGCATGCGGGCGTGCCGGTCGGGCCTGGCGGCGGATGGCGGTTCGGTTGCTTATCCGGTTGCGAGAGCGGCGTGTCGCAGCAGTGCGTCGATGGCCTGGTCGACGTCGTCTTCGTCGGTGGCCCAGTCCGAGACCGAGATGCGCATGAGGCGTTCGCCGCGGTAGGTGGTGCCGCTGAAGTAGGCGACACCGTCGGCGCGGACGCCGGCCATGACGGCATCGGCCAAGCGGCCGTGGTCGCCGTCGGGCGCGAGCCATCGCACGAGCACCTGGTTGGACACGACGTGGTTGATGATCACCGCGCGACCACTGGCGCTGAGCTTGTCGGCGAACCGGCGCGACAGTCGTGTAGTTCGGTCGACGAGGTCGGCGACGCCCTGCCGGCCGAGGGATCGTAGGGTTGCGTACACGCCGACGCCGCGGGCGCGGCGGGAGAATTCGGGCACCCAGTCCATGGGGTCGCGTACGTTCGTGCCCTGTTCGAGGTAACTGGCTTGCACGCTCATCGCGGCCCGCTGCGTGGCCGCGTTGCGGCAGATCGCGACGCCGCAGTCGTAGGCGACGTTGAGCAGTTTGTGTCCGTCGGTGGACCAGGAGTCGAGTCGGTCGAGGCCGTGGACATGATCGGCCATGGCGGGTGATGCGGCGGCCAGTAGCATCACCGCGCCGTCGACGTGCACCCAGGTGGGATTGCCGGCCGCCCGGTGCGCGTCGGCGAGGTCGGCGACCGCGGTGAAGTCGTCGAACGCGCCGGTGTTGACGTTGCCGCACTCGACGGTCACGATGGTGGGCCCGCTGATTGACTGCAGGGCCTGCGCGAGCGCGTCGGGGCGCATGTTGTCCTGGTCGTCGCACGGCACAACGACCACGGCGCGTTCGCCCAGTCCCCAGAAAACGCAACGCGCGCAGCACGGTCGAGTGCACCCCTTGCTTGACCACGACGGTGACGGGCGGGGCGCCGTGTAGACCGTCGGCCTCGACGTCCCACCCGACCGCGCGCAGCACCTCGTGACGTGCGGCGGCCAGACAGGTGAAGTTGGCCATCTGCCCGCCGGTGACGAAGCCGACCGAGCTATGCGACGGCAGCCCGAGCAGGTCGATGAGCCATTCGGCTGCCAGTTCCTCGGCCACCGCCACTCCGGGCGTGGGTGGGAAGAGCGCCGCGTTCTGGTCCCAGGTCGAGACGAGGATCTCGGCACCCCAGGACGCCGGGTGCAGGCCGCCGATCACGAAGCCGAAGAACCGACCGCCGGCGTGCGCCGTGATATACGGCCCGAGGTCGCGGGCGAGCTGATCGACGACTTGCGCCGCGTCGATGCCTGCTTCGGTGGGTGGGTGGTCGAGCGCGGCGCGCATGTCGGCGTACTCGCCCTGCGGGTAGACGCGGCGGTCGGGTAGCGACCGCAGGTGCTCGAGTGCGGCCGTGCCGACGGCGTCGAGCACCGATTTCCAGTCCGAGCGATGCATGGCTTCTCCAGTCGGCGTCGAGGTAGTGGCTAGTGCTGCGGTCTCATCGTGACGTTGCCGGCACGCGCAGCGGAGTGGTGATCTGTGCCTCGACGATGCCGAAGCTGGCCTGGGCGGTGCTCGGATCGAGGCCACCGCTGCCGCGCACCAACTCCAGCACTGAGCGATTGTCGGCCGCAACCGACGCGGCGTAGCGGCGGATGCCGGCCTGCACGGCGCGCTCCGTGAGTCGGGTGAGCAGCGCGGTGGCGACCCCGCGGCGGTGCCAAGCGTCGACGACCGTGACGGCGAGGTCGGCGATCGGGGGGGTCGGGCTGCCGGATGTAGCGAGCGACGCCGACCACGCGTCCGTCGGCGAGGTCGAGGGCGATGAGGGCCTCGTGGTCGTCGTCGTCGACGTCGGTGAAAGTAGCGAAGCTCGGCCGATGACAGCCCCCGCGTGCTCGTCCGGTACCGGAACCATCGGCTCTGGATGCTCAGCTGGTCGAAACCGTCGGCCAGCAGGGCGGCGTCGGTGGGGTGAATCGGCCTGATCAGCAGCTGCGCGCCGTCGCGTACCGCGACGAGCTCGAAGCTGCCGTCGCGCTGCATGAAACATTCGACGGTTTCCACGGCACGGCGTGGACGCGTGTCGGCGCGACACCCGGCGGCCCGGGTCGTCGGGACAGTTCTGGTGCTCATGTCATCGGCTCGTTCGCCGCGGATTGGATGCGAACCTTTGCGGCCGGATCCCAACCCTGCGGCGCGTGGGCCGGGCGCTACAAGGCGATGGCCGGAGCGGGGCCGATCACCTCGGCGACTCTGGCGGCGCGCACGGGCACCGCTGAGCGTTACGTTCGCGAGTAGCTGGGCAACCAGGCGGCCGGTGGCTACGTCGTCCATGACCCGGCCGAAGGGCACGTTCAAGCTCCCGCCCGAGTAGGCCATGGTCGTCGCAAACGAGGACAGCCCGGTCTTCCTCGGCGGCGCGTTCGAGACCATCGCGCCGACCACGAAAGCTTCGTCGACGCGTTCCGACCGGCGCCGGGGTCGGATGGCATCAGCACGACGACCATCTGTTTTCCGGGGTGCTGCGCCCGTACCGTCCGGGCTATGCCGCGCACCTGGTCAAAGACTGGCTGCCGGCCCTGGACGGCCTGCTCGACAGACTGTGCTCCGCCGCGAGCGTCGCCGACGTCGGCTGTGGGCTCGGCGCCTCGACGATCATCTCGGCGCAGGCGTTCCAGCGCTCGACCTTCGCCGGCTTCGACACCACGACGCCTCGATCGTCGCGGCACGCGACGCGGCCGAGGAGGCGGGCGTGCAGCGGCGGACGAGGTTCGACACCGCCTCCGCCGAGGAGTCCCCCCGCACCGGCTACGACGTCGTGTTGACGTTCGACTGTCTGCCACGACCTCGGCGACCCGATCGGGGCTGCGCGTCGGGTCAGCAAATCGCTGGCACCCGACGGCACACTAGTGCTCCTCGAGCCGCGGGCCGGCGACCGGTTGGAGGACAACCTCAATCCGGTCGGACGGACGTTCTACGGCCTATCCACGGTGATCTGCACGCCGAACTCGCTGTCCCAGGAGGTCGGCCGCGGGCTGGGGGCCCAGGCCGGCGAGGTCCAGCTGCGCGCGGTGCTGAGCGAAGCGGGCTTCATCACCGTGCGTCTGGCCACCGAGACGCCGTTCAACCTAATCCTCGAGGCCCGGCCATAGGCATCGGTCCCGGTCCGGGGTAGGCGTCCGATCGGCATAGGGTCTGGCCAATGCGTGCCCTGACGACGACGGCGGCGATTCCGTATCTCGCCCTGTCCGAGGTGGCGGAGCCGGCGCCGGCGGGCGATGAGGCGCTTGTGCGGGTGCGCGCTTCGTCGCTGAATCGCGGCGAGGTGCTCGACCTGGCGGACGCCGCGGTGGGCACGGTCCCGGGATGGGACGTCGCGGGCGTGGTCGAGCACGCCGCGGCCGACGGCAGCGGGCCGCGGGCGGGGACCCGCGTGGTGGGCCTGGTGCGGGCCGGCGCGTGGGCCGAGCTTGCCGCGATCCCCACCGCGATGCTCGCCGGAATCCCTGAGCAGGTGAGTGACAGCGAGGCGGCGACGCTGCCCACCGCGGCGCTCACCGCGTTGCGGTCACTGGAGGTCGCCGGATCCGTTCTGGGCAAGCGGATCGCCGTCACTGGAGCGACCGGGGGCGTCGGCCGCATGGCGGTCCAGCTGGCACGGGCGAGCGGCGCCGAGGTCACCGCCCTGGTCCGCGACGTGGAAGCGTCGCTCAGCGTGCTCGACGGGTTGGGCGCGAGCGCGACTCGCTCGCTGGACGGGCAGTTCGACGTGATCGTCGACGCGGTCGGCGGAGCGACGTTCGGCGACGCGATCGGGCACCTCGCGCCGCGCGGCGTCCTCGTCAACGTTGCCACCGATGCCGAGCAGGACACCGTCACGTTCCGCGCGGCGGCGTTCGACCGCGCGCCGGGTGCCCGGATCTACACGTTGAACCTCATCGACGAGGTCGCCGCGCAGTCCGGTGCGGGCAGGGACCTGACCCGGCTGTGCCGGCTGGTCGCCGACGGACGTCTGCACGTCCGTATCGGGTTGGAGTGCTCCTGGCAGGACCCAGGCCGGGCCGTGGACACGCTGCTGCGCCGCCGCGTGGGCGGCAAGGTCGTGCTGCGCATGGACTGACGCCCGCTCCCGATCACCCGCCTGATGACCGCGAAACTCAGTGAAATCGAGGACCAGCGCGGATGGCTGATCGTGGTGACCAGCCGGCGGTGCCTGGACCGGATCAAGTCTGCCCGCTCCCGCAGGGCGCGCCGCCAGCGAGATCGAGTTCGTCGCGCCGCCCCAGTCAGGCCTGGCCGATCCAGCCGACCGGGTCACATTCGACGACGGAGTCAGGCTCGCACTTCTCGTCGTGCTGCAGCAGCTCAGCCCGGCCGAGCGGGTTGTCTTCGTCCCGCACGACGTCTTCCGGATGCCGTTCGACACCCTCGCCGAGACCGTAGGCCGCAGCGGCCGCAGCCTGCCGCCAGCTCGCCAGCCGGGCCAGGCAGAAGATAGCCGCCAGCCAGGGCCTCGCCCGCTTCGACATCGCTTCCGCCGAGCATCGACTGGTCACCGAGAAGTTCATCGCCGCATGCTCAAACGGCGACCTCAGCGGCCTGCTCGAGATACTGGCTCCCGATGCCTGGGGCGATGTCGATCTCGGCCCGGGGGTCACCGGATTCGCTGGAGTCGTTAAAGGCGCGAATCGTGTCGCGAGGAACGTGCTGCGCTTCTGAGGGCAGGGCGCGACACTCGTCTCGCTTCCAGTCGGCGGTCAGCCCGCGGTGCTCGCCTTCACCGGCCGAGAACTCGCCGGCCTGCTGGCGTTCACCATGCGCGGCGAGCTTATCCAGGCAATCCACGTCATCGGGGACCCCCGCAAGCTGGACTTCCTCAGCTCGCAGCTCACCGCTCCGGCCTAGCAGGGCCGCTCGGGCCCGAGCTCACCGGCCTGGCCGACGTCACGATCCGCGGGCAGGTCTCGTCCTTACTGATGACGCCGCAACCAGCCGGCCAAATCAAGGCCGGGGGGAAGCTCGGCGCCCATCGGTACGATCCGCGTCGGAGCGCGGTCTCGTCACCGTCGAGCCAGCCGCGGAAACAGCGTTGATGGACGCGATATGCACCGAGGGGTTCATGCTCCACGATCAGTTGGCGGCTGGCGTGCTGTTCTTGTCGAGAACCGCGCAGAAGGCCGCAGCCGCGGCCTGCTCCGCCTCACCCATCTGCGTTAGCTTCTCGCATGCCTCGCGGGTCAGCCCTTCCACGGGGGCGCATCGCGGGACTGTCGGCAGCCAAGCTCCTCCGACATACTGGGCGGCTTCGTCGTCGTAGGCCCGCTTGGCGTCCCGCCAGGCGTCCTGTGCCGCGATGATCTCCTCACGTGTTCCCATGACCATGCTCCCTATCCCCGTGGCCCAGCTGTGTATCAGACTTGTGGTGCGGCTCGTCCCAGCATCCCTCCCGCTGGGCGGGCCGCCCGGCCACCCCGGAGGGTGGCGCCGGGGGACGCTTCCTGGCCCGTCCGTCCCCCGCAGGTTTAAGCGCGGGCCAAGAAGCGTCTTAAGAAGGTCTACCCCCACAGTGCGTCGCTAAAACGACGCAGCAGAACGCCCGGCACGGTTGCCCGGTGCGGGCCGCCTCTGTGTCGATGCTGCTCCTAGAGCTGGTCCGGGTCGGGCGGCTCGTCGCGCGGCATGAGAGTGAGCACTCTCATGCCGGTTAGCTCGCCGCTGAGGTCCTCAACGGGCACGCAGCGTAGTAATGGCCTCTCGCCGATCCACTCGCGATCGCCTAATACACGGGTGATGTTCGTGTCATACCGGGCGGGCGGTCGGGCCGCTGTCAGCGTGCGGTCATGACTGGTTTCCCGTTGTTGGTGCGCTCGACTGATCGGTCGGGGCAGGTGCGGTATCGGCTCGGTGATCAACTCGTCGACCGGTATCTGGAGTTCGTGGCCGGCCGAGCTCGGCCGAATACGTTGCGCGCGGTGGCCTTCGATCTGAAGACGTTCTTCACCGTGGTGGCGAGGGATCCGCGGGATGTTTCGCCGGCTGATGTGTTCGAGTTCCTGGCTGATCAGCGAGGTGATCGGACGGTCGTTCGGGTGAGTGATCGCGAGTCGGGTTTGTCGGCGCGCACGATCGCCCGGCGGCTGTCTTCGGTGTCGGGTTTCTATGCCTACGCGATCGTGCGTGGGGACACCGGCATCACAAAGAACCCTGTGCCGCGCGGGCTGTCGACTCGACGTGAGGGCGGCACACGCAAGTCACGGTTGGCGCCGCTGGTGCGGGTGCCGCGCACGCTCCCGACGATTCTGTCGCCGGTCGAGGCGGATCAACTGGTGGCCGCGCTGCGCACCCACCGGGATCGAGCAATGGTGGCGGCGATGCTGTTCGGCGGGCTGCGTCGCTGCGAGGTGCTCGGCCTGCGGCTGGCCGACATCCAGGTCGCGGATCGACGCGTGTTCATTGTCGAGGGCAAGGGTGGCCATCACCGAGTCGTGCCGATCGCCAACCGGTTCTTCGACGCCCTCGGCGAGTATCTGCACGACGAGCGCCCGCCAGCAGCATCGACCGATCGGGTGTTCGTAGTGCTCAAAGGGCCTCGACGCGGTCAGCCGTTGTCCAGTGAGGGGCTCGACGAGATCCTCGACAACGCTCGCCGCCGCGGCGGCCTGCACCGGGCGACCTGCCACCAGCTGCGACACACGTGTCTGACCCGGCTGCGCGAAGCGGGCATGGCGTTGGAGGCGGTGCAGGCTCAGGCCGGGCATCTGTCGATCGAGTCGACACGCGTCTATCTGCATCTGACCAATGACTGGCTGGTCGAGGAGTACCGCCGCGCGGCCGCGCTGATCGACGCGGATGTCGCCGCGGTCGAGGCAATGCTGGCCATCCAGCAGGTGGCCGCACCGTGAGCGCGCAACGTGCCGACATGCCGGTTGCGGATCGCATGATCGCCGGCAGCACGGCCGCGGCGCAGTGGACGCAGATCCACGCCGTCGCACCGCAGATCGTGAGCACGACGCAGCGGTATCTGCAGCGGCTGGCCGCGTTCCAGGCTCCGGCCAGCGTCGACGTGGCAGAACTGTCGCTGCGCCAGTTCGCCCAGTGGATGCTCAGCGCCGGGCTGCACTCGGTCGCTGCGGTGCGCCGCGACGACATCGAGGAGTTCAAGGTGTGGCTGGCCAACAAGCCGCACCCGTGCGGCGGGACGATCAGCGCAGAAACCCATCGGCAGCGGTTGCGGATGGTGCGCTCGTTCTTCGAGCGGATCATCGAATGGGACTGGGATGACTCGCCGGCCCGCAACCCGGTCATCGCCGGCGACATCCCGAAGAAGCCCGAGCCGCTACCGAAGTTCCTCGACGACGCGCAGGCGGCCCGGTTCATGGCCGCCGCCCGGGCCAGCACCGATCCGCGGGACCGGCTCGTGGTGGAACTGCTGGCCCGCACCGGCATGCGGGTCGGTGAGCTGGTCACCCTCGAGGCCGACGCGGTGGTGCAGATCGGCGGCAACCACTGGCTGCGCATCCCACTCGGCAAGCTGCGTAACGACCGCTACGTCCCACTGCACCCACAGCTGGTCGCGCTGCTCGCCGAGTGGACCGCAACCAACCTCGAACACATCCGCGCCCACGCGCGGCTCA
Organism: uncultured Actinomycetota bacterium; assembly: GCA_963801715.1. GTDB lineage: Bacteria > Actinomycetota > Actinomycetes > Mycobacteriales > Jatrophihabitantaceae > CAVVJA01. The sequence goes on from CAWDGB010000013.1 coordinate 89,079, forward strand.
TCGCTGATCACCGCGGCACGGTCAACCGGCACTCGATCAGCAGGACCGTCCACCGCATCGGCCGCATCGCCGGCGTCGAGGGCGTGCACCCGCACCGGCTGCGGCACACGCTGGCCACCCAGGCGATCAACCGCGGCATGCGGCTGGAAGCGATCGCCGCGCTGCTCGGCCACAAGAAGATGGAAATGACCCTGATCTACGCGCGGATCGCGAACCGGGTCGTGGCCGACGAGTACGCCGCGGTCAGCGCCAAGATCGACGCCCTCTACGGGCAACAGCCCGACCTGCCGGCCGACTACGAGACCAGCGGCATGGCCCGGCTGCGTCGCGAGGCGCACGCCCGGATGCTCGGCAACGGTCTCTGCACCCGACCGGTCGACCTCGACTGCCGGATGGAATCAGCCTGCGAGACCTGCGCCTACTTCCGCACCAGCACCCAGTTCCTGCCCATCCTGACCAAACAGCGAGACCACGCCAACGAGCGAGGACAGGCCGAACGAGCAGCGCTGTTCGACGGTCTCATCCGCCGCGTCGACGCCGACGGGATTGACCACGATGCCTGACATCAACCTCGACCTCAGCGACGCCATCGAGCTCGCCGAACTCCTCACCTTCCTCGCCGACTGGATCTCCAGCAGCCAGCACCAGACCCTCACTAACAGCCTCATCGCCTTCGTCGGGCATCGCGGCTACCACGTCGACGAGCTCGCCGCCAACCTTCACCGCTTCGTCTTCCTACTCGGCCTCAACGACGGCGAACAACTCTTCGGAGAACCCACACCATGATCAACAATCTCGGTGGTCGACACCCCGCACTTGACACGATCACCCGTATAACGCCGACTATGAGCGCCACCGCTGTTCGTGGCCGCGGGGCAGTCGCTCGATTAGGTGGGGGTCGTTGTTGCCGACTTTTGCGTCCGGTGGTTCGCACGGCGACGACGTAGTGGATCAAGCAGCCGGGCCGCGGCGCGTGTTGCCCGAATTACAAGACCTGTCGGGGCTTTGGTGGACGAGCCGTGGGAGCACCCTGACGGAGTCCTGGCTCGTTGTGTCGAGCGGATCGTCGACCATGCCGCCAAGCGCGCCGAGTCGCTCACCGAGTTACCGGCCGGTGCGTGCTTACCCAGTGTCCGGGCGGTAGCGGACCGCGCTCTGGATCGTCCGAGACCGATCGATTGAATGTTCCGATCTTTCCGGTCCGGCAGTGATGATGGCCTGGTGAGGCTAGCTCCAGTCGAGGTTGTGCACAGAACGATTGCCCGGTTTTGGGCGCGTCGCGGGGCCGTCACCACACGCACGCTGCGGCTGACCGATGCAGCAGTCGCGGCTTACCTTGCCGCGGTGCTCGTCCTCGATGACCCGCGTCCGGTGTTGGCGCCGCTTACGGCTCTCCTCGTCGTCCAGGTGACCCTCGTAGGAACGGTCGCTGATTCGCTGCGCCGCATCCTCAGCGTTATCGCCGGGGTCGCGGTTGCAGTGGGGTTTTCGGCCTTCGTCGGTTTCAGCTGGTGGAGTCTGGCCCTGATCATCGCGCTGTCGTTGCTGGTTGGGCAGTTCCTACGTCTTGGCGCTCACCAGCTCGAGGTGCCCATCAGCGCGATGCTTGTGCTCGCGGTCGGCGGGTCGGAAACGGCCGCCACAGACCGGATCAGCGCGACCATCGTCGGTGCTGCCGTCGGCCTCGCGGTCAACGTCGTGTTCCCGCCCGCCGTGCAGTCGCAGTCGGCCGGGGCGGCGGTCGAGGAATACGCCGACGAGGTCGCCGGGCTGCTCGAGCAGGTCGCCGCGGGCATCCAGGGGCCGGTAACGCGTGAGCAGATCAAAAGCCGGCTCGATGAGGCCCGATACCTGACCAATGAGGTGCCGCGGCTGGAGTCAGTGCTCGACGAACTGGACGCCAGTCGCCGGCTCAATCCGCGCGCGATCGACACCATCACCACCGCGCCCGGGCTCCGCAGCGGGCTGCATGCGCTGGAACACACGGCTCTCGCGCTCCGCGCGCTGTACCGCCTGCTCGCCGACGTCCAGACGAACCCGCAGGGTACGGGCGTGCTGAACGACAGCGACGTGCGAGCCGCGTTCGGCACCCTGTTGCAAGACATCGCGAACGCCATCCGCGACTTCGGCGCTCTCGTCCGGGCCGAGGCCGACGACGAAGGTGAGCCGCACCCGGAGGAACTCGCCGCGGCGCTTGACTCCGCCGGCGAGGCGCGGGCCCGCCTCACCGAACTCCTGCTCGTCGACCCGCGAACCGATCCTGAGCAGTGGCAGCTGACGGGCGCGCTGCTGACCGCTACCGATCGGGCGTTGCGGGAACTCGATCTCGACGAGCGAGCCCGGCTGCGGACGGCCCAGCGAGAGTTGCTCACCGGCGGGGAGACGGTCCAGGCGGCCGTCTCCCCCGACCGGCTGCTGCAGGCCACCCGGTCCGCAACTTCGACTGTCACCGACGCCGTGGTCGACGCGGCGGCCGAGGTGCCGCGTCGGCGCGCAGGCCACTGGGTTCGTGGCCGCGACGCGGATTGATCGGAACGATCAGATCGTGGCGGCTACCGCCTCGCCCTGCCACGAGCGTCCTCGGGAACCTCCTTGGTCGCAGCTGCGAATGAACTGGTCGACCGTCGTCTTACACGCGTCGCACGACATGAACTCATGGAGAGGTGGCCCCGCTCAGATGGATTCCTATGGTGGCCGTCTCGTTGCTTGCGTCGACGCTGGACGGCCTCCTCCCGGTGTGCACGGTCACGGGCAGGCGAGTCGGTGCAGACGATTCGGATGTCGGATACCGCGATCCGCTCCACTCGGACCGGGCTGCGGCCACGCCCGTAGCGCCCTCGGCGGCACCCCTGACTTCCCACCGGCGGTACGGAGCACACTGAAGGCATGTCGATCGAGAAACCCCCGGCAGGCACGCGCGGCGGAAGGACGCCGCCTAGCCTGGTCAACAAGCTGCTGATGCCCGTAATGATGCGGATACATCGCCGCGGCGGAGACCGCTTTCAGGGCATGGATCTGCTCTACATCACCACCGTCGGTGCGCGCTCAGGACAACAGCGCACCAACCCGGTGGCGCGCTTCGAGGACGGCAAGGGCGGTTGGTATGTCGTCGCCTCCGCGGGCGGCGCAGCGCAGCATCCGGCCTGGTATCACAATGTCGCTGCCCATCCCGACCAGGTATGGGTCCAGTTCGGCGGGACGAAGCGGCAGGTGAAGATCGAGCAGCTGTCCGGTGACGAGCGGAGCGAGGTATGGGAGCAGGTCGTCGCGCGGGCACCGAATTTCGGCGCGTACCCACAGAAGACCGACCGCAAGATCCCGGTGCTGCGGCTCACCCCAGTGTCTTGACTCCGCACGCGAACCGCGCTGGCAGGCGAGATAACGCCACAGGGTCCCACTGAATCACCGGCGCTCGCCGTGCGGGGCCCGCAACCGTCCGATTGAGACTTGACGCCAGGCGCTGCGGGCATGTCGTGGCGTCGCTGGGTGCGATGGGCTGGCTCGCGAACCGTCTGCCGACCGCCGGGTCTGGCTTTAGATCGAGGTGCCGGCTCGTCGTGTCTCTGACCGTGGTGTGGCTCGAAAGACATCGCATGTTCCTAGTGGTCAAGCGGGTTGTGCCTCGGTCTTTAGACGGGCCTTGTTGGCCGGAGGCGCGATAGAGGTCACTGGCCGCTTGACGCCGCGATTGATTTCCGGTTGTGCCTGGGTCTGTTGATGGGCGTCGTGCGCCGAAGGTTTGCCAGAGGTCACGGGATGAGCGGGTCGGTTCGGGAAGGCCCGGGACTCGTCGTAGTGCTGTCGGGTTTGTAGGCAGTGGTGCAGCATCCCCATGCCGCGGTTGGTCAGGTTGCGCGCGGCGGCGTTGTAGCTGTCGCCGCGTTCGCGTCGGGCGGTGAAGTGGGCGTGCGCGCCGGGTGAGTGGGCGAGCATGGGTAGTGCCCACAGGTAAGCCGCTTGCCCGAGACGCTTGTTGCGTGCCACGCGTCGGGTGACGACGGTCTTCATGCCGCTGGCCCGGGTAACCGGTGCGGTGCCGGCGAAGGCTTTCAGTCCGCGGGCGGTGGCGAATCGTGATCTGTCATCACCGATCTCGGCGAGGATGCGGGCGCCGAGAACGGTGCTCAGGCCGGGAAAGCTGGTGATGATCTGCGCGTCGGGATGTTGGTCGAAGGCGAGGGTCAGGGATTGCTCGAGCCGGGCGACGTTCGCCACGGCGGTGTCCAGCGCGTGCAGCAGTGCGGTGGCGTGTTCAGCCATGGCCGATTCCACCAGCGGCGGCTGGCGTAGCTGTTCGACGTGCAAAGCCGCGTGGATGGTGTTGACGGTGGCGGGAATGCCGCGGGTTCGCCCGGCGCGGCGCAATGCCGCGGTCAGGCTGGACTTGCGCAGCTGTTGCCCGTGCATCGGTGAGGGCGCGAGGCGCAAGGTCGCGCGGGCCTCTCGGCTGGTCAGGTCGTCGAAGGCAGCGTGAAAGGTGGGGTAGTACTCGCGCAGCACGCAGCGCAGCTTGTTGCCGATCTGCATGCGGTCCCAGACCGCGTCCTGATGGGCACGGGCGAGCACCTGAATCGACTGCACCAGCTGGAGAGTCAACCGGTAACGACCGGTGGCTGTGCGGGTCGGTGCGCAGAATGTTGGCCAGCACGTAGGCGTCGCCGGCGTCGCTCTTGCTTCGGCTGGGTGAATGCCGATCGCGATACCGGGAGACCGCGAGTGGGTTGATCGCCACCACCGGCACGCCGGCGGCGCGCAATGCCACCGGCAGCAATCCCTTCGAGGTCTCAATCGCGACCGTAATCGGTTCACTGCTCAGACTCTGCTGCTCAGCCAACATGTTCATCAGCTGCGTGAACCCGGCCACGGTGTCATCGATGCGCAGCCGCACCCGCTGCGTCCCGCCCTCCTCGACGATGCTGACGTCGTGATGGTTCTTGGCCCAGTCGATCCCACACCACAGCTGCATGGGCGTCCCCTTCCTTGAGCGTTGTCCGATAAGCCACTACGAGCCGGGTGAAGTCGTGCAGCGCCCTAATGACGAGGCCTCGATGGGCCGACATCGCATCAGCCGTTCACGTCCTTCGCTACCGTCGCTGTTGTCGGTCTTCGACAGGGCTTTCACGACCCGTGAGGCAAGCAAGGCATGCCAGCGACGTTGGCCTTGCAAGATCCTCACGGCCCAACGATCGAACCGGCGGCAGCAACGCCGAACTAGCCATTCATTAGAGGCGCGAGCGCAGATCGATCTGATATCAGACATGCCCGCCGCGGGTTCTTCATCGGTGCGTCTTGGAGGTGACGTGGCAGCTGTCATGATTGGCGTCGACCCGCATAAGGGGTCGCACACAGCGTTCGCGCTCGACGCGAGCGAGCAGCGGCTGGGCCAGGTTCGAGTGCCTGCGTCGATCAGACAGGTCGACGGGCTGCTGGAGTGGGCACGTCAGTGGCCAGAACGAACCTGGGCGATCGAGGGAGCAGACGGCCTGGGTCATCTGCTTGCCCAGCAGCTGATCGGCGTCGGCGAGCGGGTGTTCGATGTGCAACCCAAGCTCGCGGCGCGGGTGCGGCTGCTCAACACCGGCCAGGTGAACAAGAACGACCCGAACGACGCGCGCTCGGTCGCGGTCGCCGCTCTGCGCTCGCCCGATGTTCGTCCGGTGGGTGGCGGAGGATCACACTGCGGTGCTCAAGCTTTGGGCGCGGCGCCACCGCGACCTCAGCCGAGCCAGGAATCGGATCGTCTGCCGCCTGCACGCGGTGTTTTGCGAACTGGTGCCTGGCGGGTTCGCGAAGGAAATCTCGGCCGCACAAGCAGATCAGGCCCTCGCCGACATCGTGCCACTGGGCGCCACCGCTGCCGCTCGGCTTGAACTCGTTCACGAGTTGCTCGACGAACTGCACAACATCGATGAGCAGCTGCGCTCAACCAAGAAGCGGATCACCCGCATCGTCGCCGCCTCCAAAACCACCCTCACCGACCTCTACGGCGTCGGTCCGATCATCGCCACCACCGTGCTGGGCTATGTCGGCGACATTCACCGGTTCGCCAGCCGTGATCAGTTCGCTGCCTATAACGGCACCGCCCCGATCGAGGCGTCTTCTGGCAGCCACATCGTGCACCGCCTCTCGCGGCGCGGGAACCGGCAGCTCAACCACGCTATCCACATGGCCGCGGTCACCCAGATCCGCAACCACGGCACCACCGGACGCATCTACTACGAGCGCAAGATCGCCGAAGGCATGGCACGCAAGTCCGCGCTGCGCGCCCTGAAACGAAAAATCAGCGACGCTCTCTACGCACGCATGATCGCCGACGCCCGCCGAGCAGCGCGAGGAAACGATAGCGACCCGGGAGGGCATTCGGGGAACGACTCTGCATCCAGCGCGACCGGCTCACACCCCGAAACGCCGGCTCTTCGGATAGGCCACTCCCGGGTCTCCGCCCACAGTACGACCGCTAACCAGCCGACCCACCCGACCCCGCGCTCACACCGACGACCACGATCTCGCCGCGCCTCTTGATGTGATGAAGGAGCGGTGCCTCTGCTCCTTGGTGGTCGCCGCGGCGGACTCTCGAGGTGTTCACCTGAGCATGCCGAGGGAGGCCGAGATGGATGAACAACGCGTCGTTGATCGCCAGATCGTGGGGATGGATCTGCATCGTCGAAGGTCGGTGCTGGTGCGGATGAACCAGGAGGGTGAGCGGCTGGAGACGGTCCGCATCGTCAACGACGTCGACCGGCTGGCCGACGTGATCGCCCGGGCGGGCGAGTCACCCGAGGTCGTGTTGGAAGCGACTTACGGCTGGTATTGGGCCGCGGATGCGCTGGCTGAGCTCGGCGCAACCGTGCACCTGGCGCACCCATTGGGCGTGAAGGGTTTCTCTTACCGGAGGGTGAAGAACGACGAACGTGATGCCGCTGATCTGGCCGACCTGCTCCGGATGCACCGGCTTCCCGAGGGTTGGATCGCGCCACCGGCGACCCGCGAGCTGCGCGAGCTGGTGCGTCATCGCGCGAAGCTGGTTCATCTGCGGACCAGCCTGCGCCAGCAGGTCCACGCTCTGCTCGCCTCACGCGGGGTCGCGATACCGGTCAGTGACCTGTTCGGCGTCGCCGGCAACCAGCTGCTGGACCGCGTCTCGCTCTCGCCCGCGGCACGCACCCGGGTCATCTCCTTGCGGTCGCTGCTGGACGCGCTCGATGTCGAGATCGACGCGTTCACCAAGCTGACCGCGAAACGGCTGCGCGGCAACCCGCGCTACCAGGCAGTGCAGACCATTCCCGGGATCGGTCCGGTCCTGGCTGCGGTGTTCCTCGCCGAGATCGGCGACGTCACCCGCTTTCCCGCAGCGGCCCAGTTAGCCAGCTGGGCCGGTCTGACTCCGAAACACCATGAGTCCGATAGGACCGTGCACCGGGGCCGGATCACCAAACAAGGCAGCGTGCTGGTCCGCTGGGCCGCGATCGAAGCAGCACAATGCGCCGGCAAGAACACCCGCACCGGACAACGACGCGAGCGCATCGGGCAACGCCGCGGCCGCAACATCGGCGTCACCGCCGCCGCCCGTGACCTGCTCGGTCTGGTCTACTACGCGCTGCGCGACGGACACGTCCGCTGCCTGAGCGACCCGCTCCCCACCGCATGACCAGTGCCACCCTCGACTGGGCGCGGACCGCTCTCTGTCTGACCGCACAAGCCGGCTGGGCGCGGACCGCTTTGTGTCTGACCCTCCATACGGCTGGGCGCAGATCGTTTGTTGTCTGACCCCTCCACGGCGCGGTCGCCTTCTTGATTGATCCCGCCCAGCCGAACCACCTGTCGCACCACTCCATGCCAGCACCACCTGGCGAAGGAATGACCGGCAGCCCACCCCGGGCCTGCCCACCAGCCGAAGAAGCACCGGCTCTGGAGCACACACGCGGCAACCTCAACCTCGGCGCCCACAGAACGGTAACCACAACCTCCTTCTCCGAACTGCACAGCATCCGCCCGCTCGACGTGCGCCTCCAGGACCTTCGGCCGCTACGCGGTCGGCCTCCGGCCGATCCTGGACCCACACGCCGCACTGGCGTTCACCCCAACCACATCGGAGAAGAACAAACATGGTCAACAACAGACCCAGCACACTTGACCGGCCCCGCTCCTTCAGGAATGACAACAGAGGCCTCGATCTGCGCCGCGCGCCCACCGTGATCCTCGACTTCGCAGGCGCACAGGTGAAATCTTCCGGATTCCCGCGGCGATGATGAGCAGCTATCGGAAATGCTTGATATGCGGGTGATCGTGAGGCTCCTTCTCCAGCATCACAGCACCTTGATCACCCCGTCTGACCAGGCCTCAACCTGCATCGTCGTTCAACGCGGGCATCGCCGCCAGACGATGGAATCTCGCTGGCAGTCCGCGGGCGTGATCGGGCGTTATCGCGCACACCGCTGACGAACCGAGCTCTGAAGTTAGAAACACGGCTCGTGTGGTTCTTGACCGAAACTGCGGACGGCATTGAAACGCCGCGCCCACTTCCGCACGGAGGTAGTCCATTCCTTGGGGATGACCGTCGAAACCCACCGGGTTGTAGGTTGGCCGCGTCGTGGTGTTCGTTGAGCCAGCGAGAGCCCCCAAACGGAGGATCGTGATGAGTCCCGATAGGCATGCCCGCGCTATGTTGCCGATCCCTGACCGCCCGTCGCCGGGGCTGACGACATATGACGCGAAGGACCCAGACACCGCCTTCCCGGCGATCGAGCCGCTGCTGCCGCCCGAGGGCGCACCGAATGTGCTGGTCGTGCTGCTCGACGATGTGGGCTTCGGTGCAGCGAGCACGTTCGGAGGCCCGTGCCGGACGCCGACCGCGGACCGGCTGGCGGCGGGTGGTTTGCGCTTCAACCGCTTCCACACCACGGCACTGTGCGCGCCGACCCGCGCGGCGCTGCTCAGTGGCCGCAACCACCATTCGGTCGGGATGGGCAGCATCACGGAGACCGCGACGTCGGCGCCGGGCAACAGCTCGTTGCGGCCGAACACGAAGGCGCCGTTGGCGATGACCTTGAAGTTGAACGGGTATTCGACAGCGCAGTTCGGCAAGTGCCATGAGGTGCCGGTGTGGCAGTCGTCGCCGATGGGCCCGTTCGACGCGTGGCCGTCGGGTGGGGGTGGGTTCGAGACGTTCTACGGGTTCATCGGCGGCGAGAACAACCAGTGGGATCCGGCGCTGTACGACGGCACAACCCCGGTCGAGCCCCCGGCGACGCCGGAGGAGGGCTACCACCTCACGGAGGACCTGGCCGATCGGGCGGTCAGCTGGGTGCGTCAGCAGAAGGCGCTGATGCCGGACAAGCCGTTCTTCGTGTACTTCGCGCCCGGCGCGACGCACGCCCCCCATCACGTCCCGAAGGAGTGGGCCGACCGGTACACCGGCCAGTTCGACGACGGGTGGGACGTCCAGCGCGAGCGGACGTTCGCTCGGCAGAAGGAGCTGGGAGTGATCCCGGCGGAGGCCGAGCTCACCACGCGGCACGCCGAGATCCCCGCCTGGGACGACATGGCCGCCGAGCTCAAGCCGGTGCTGGTCCGCGAGATGGAGGTCTACGCCGGGTTCCTGGAGCACGTCGACCACCACGTCGGCCGCCTAGTCGACGCCATCGACGATCTCGGAGTCCTCGACAACACGATCATCCACTACATCATCGGCGACAACGGCGCGTCCGCCGAAGGCACCCTGAACGGCGCGTTCAACGAGATGGCCAACTTCAACGGGATGGCCGCGCTCGAAACTCCCGAGTTCATGGTCAGCAAGTTGGACGAGTTCGGCTCGCCTAGCTCGTACAACCACTTCGCGGTCGGTTGGGCCTGGGCGATGGACACCCCATTCCAGTGGACCAAGCAGGTGGCCTCCCACTGGGGTGGCACCCGCAACGCGACGATCGTGCACTGGCCCAACGGGATCGAGGAGCGCGGCGGGCTGCGCTCGCAGTTCAGCCACGTCATCGACGTGGCCCCCACGATCCTGGAGGCCGCCGGCCTGCCCGAACCGGCGATGGTCAACGGCGTGCAGCAGTCGCCCATGGAGGGCACGAGCATGCGGTACACGTTCAACGGGGCCGACGAGCCAGAACGCCATGACCTGCAGTACTTCGAGATGTTCGCCAACCGCGGCATCTATCACCGCGGTTGGAGCGCGGTCACCAAGCACCGCACGCCGTGGGTGATGGTCGGCGGCATAGTGCCGGCATTCGACGACGACCTCTGGGAGCTCTACGACGGGTCCAGCGACTACAGCCAGGCGCACAACCTCGCCGCCGACCGGCCCGAGATGCTGGCCAAGCTGCAGCGGCTTTGGCTCATCGAGGCCACGAAGTACAACGTGCTCCCGATGGACGACCGCACCTCCGAAAGGCTGGAGCCGTCGATGGCAGGGCGACCGACCCTAATCCGCGGCAAGTCACAGCTCTTCTTCGCCGGCATGGGACGCTTGTCCGAGAACAGGGTGGTCAGCATCAAGAACAAGTCGTTCACGGTCACCGCCGAGGTCAACGTCCCGACCACCGGGGCCGACGGCGTGATCATCGCCCAAGGCGGCCGCTTCGGCGGCTGGGCCCTGTACGCCAAGGCCGGCAAGGCGAAATTCGTCTACAACGTGCTCGGCATCCAGGAGTTCACGACCGAGGCCGACACGGCCATCCCGGCCGGCACCCACCAGGTACGCATGGAGTTCGCCTACGACGGCGGCGGCCTCGCCAAGGGCGGCAACGTCACCCTCTACTACAACGGCACCGCCGTCGGCACCGGCCGCGTCGGAGCCACCCAACCGATGATCTTCTCCGCCGACGAAACCACCGACATCGGCTACGAATCCGGCACTACCGTCACCGCCGACTACACCGCCACGACCAGCCGGTTCACCGGCAAGATCAACTGGGTCCAGATCGACCTCGGCGACGACGACCACGACCACTTCATCGACCCCGAGGAACGCCTCCGCATCGCCATGGCCCGGCAATAGCGACGCGTCACGTCGTCCACCCGGCTCCCACCAACTGGCCGGTGCCCAGCGCCATCACGGTACCGGGTCAACGCCCGCCCGGTTCGGTGGCCGTGCGCGTCGTATCACCTTGGCAACTGGGGTCCGCTCGCGAGCCGCTGGCTGCAGCGGCTCGAACATGATCTTCTTGCTGATCGCTGGCACCGGACCGCCGCATTCCTGCTCACTGCCCCCAATCCCTATGCAGCGGTCGGCCTGAGTGCGCTGTGTGGGCCCGGCGCGAGGTCGTGCGGGGGCGGCCCATCGGTCCCGCAACCCGATCTCGTCCATCGCAGAGGTGGTCGCGGCCAAAGGTTGGGTTACCCAGGTGAGACCGCTTTCATCTGCTTGCGGGACCACGCCTTCAATACCCCGCCCTGGCAGCAGCTGCGGCCAAACGGAGTGTCCCGCGCGGCGATTGGGTAGACCATTGGTGTGAATCAGAATGACGCTCCGCTGCTTGACGCGCTGGCCGATTACCACCAGCGGAATCGCTATGGCTTCTCTCCGCCTGGCCACCGGCAGGGTCGCGGGGTTGACCATGCGGTGCTGCAGGTTCTCGGCCGGGAGCCGTTTCAAGTCGATGTATTGGCCAGCGGAGGACTCGATGACCGCTCGTCCTCGCACGGGTACTTGGCCAATGCGGAGCAGCTGATGGCCGAGGCGGTCGGCGCCGAGCACGCGTTCTTCTCAACCTGCGGCAGCTCGTTGTCGGTCAAGGCGGCGATGCTTGCGGTCGCCGGAGGGAAGCGGGAGCTGCTGGTTTCCCGAGATGCGCACAAGTCGATAGTGGCTGGCCTCATCTTCGCCGGAGTGGAGCCTCGGTGGATCAAACCGCGCTACGACGCCGATCTACACCTGGCTCATCCGCCGTCGCCCGAAGACGTCGAGGCCGCGTGGACGACGCATCCGGATGCGTCCGGAGCGCTGATCGTCAGCCCGACTCCGTACGGGACGTGCGCGGACATCGAAAGCATCGCTGCTGTGTGCCACGCCCGGGGTAAGCCATTGATCGTTGACGAGGCCTGGGGCGCTCATCTGCCCTTCCACGACGACCTGCCGACCTGGGCGATGGACGCTGGTGCGGACGTGTGCGTGGTCAGCGTCCACAAGATGGGGATGGGATTCGAACAAGGCTCGGTGTTCCATCTGCAGGGCAATCTCATTGATCCGGACCATCTCTCGGCTTGCGCCGACCTGCTCATGACCACGAGCCCGAACGTCCTCATCTACTCGGCGATCGACGGCTGGCGCCGCCAGATGGTACGCGACGGGCGTCAGCTGCTTGGTGCGGTAATCGATCTGGCCGATCGAGTGCGACACGACATTGAGCAGCGGCCCGGTCTGCACGTCTTACACGACGAGCTGCTGCACGCACAGGCAAGTCACGACCTCGACCGGCTACACGTCCTGATCGATGTTGCAGAACTCGGCATCAGCGGTTACCAGGCCGCCGACTGGGTGCGCGCGCACCGGGCCGTGGACCTAGGCCTGTCCGATCACCGGCGGGTAGAAGTGACACTGTCCACGGCCGATGACGACGACACGGTGGAGCGGCTGCTCCGCGCCCTCGACGGGATGGTTGCCGCGGCTGCTGGCTTTCCCAGACCCCCGAAGATCGATTTGCCGTCGTTACACGATATCGAGATGGACCCGGTCTTGCTTCCCCGAGACGCTTTCTTCGGGCCGCGAGAAGATGTGCCTGTCGAGGAGGCGGTCGGCCGGGTTGCGGCAGAGCAGATCACTCCATATCCGCCTGGCATTCCGGCCGTCGTGCCAGGCGAACGGATCACGGCGGGTATCGTCGACTACTTGCGCAGCGGGCTGATCGCAGGCATGGTGCTGCCCGATTCGGCCGACCCGAGCCTGACGACGATCCGCGTCACGGTGTCCGGTTGATGGACCCGAACGATCGATTCAAGAGCGCGACGCGCGGACTCCCCTGAGGTCAGGACGGCGGCCGGGGTGGAATGGCGGCGGCTGCAGCGAAGCCGATCTGCAGTGCGGCTTCCAGCCGAAACAGGCCGCGGATCTGGTGACGGTGCCGCAGATCTACCACCGCTACCGCGACCGGTGCGCCGATCGCCAGCACGCGCGCGGGTCCTTGTGGCGCGCCGTTCAGCGTTCCGGCGATGAGGGCGGCGCCGGCGGCGGTGAACAGGGCCGCGCTGACGTCGGTCTGGAACTGGTCTGGCTTGGGTCCGGCCACGCGCTCGAATGACCGGGGATGCAGCAGGCGCCATAACCCACCCAGTAGGTAGTAGGCGCCTTGGATTCGCCCGGCACGTTGGGCCGGTTCCCGTCCGATCACAGCGTCGAGGCGCGCGGTGACGGGCGCCGGTGGCGCGCAACGTGACTGCCGCCAAGGGTGCTGACGCCGTCCGAGCATGGCCTCCACCTTAAGGCGATGTCGCGGCGGAGCGGCCACGGCGTCGAGCCACAAGCGGGCGGCGGCGGTGAACACACCGGCTTTGCGTGCCTACGGGATAGGAAATGCATTTGCGAGTTCGGTGGATCTAACGGGGCGGCCGGCCCAGAAGTCGAGCCGTCCGGAGCTGGCAGCGGCGGCCGTCGCGGCGGGAGATGGCACGGCACCGATGCCGGGGACGCAAGGCTGGAAAGAGATCGTCCGCCATATCACAATGTCGAACAAATGTTCGAGAAACCAACGACCCGACTGCCGCTTAGCCGCCGCCGTCGCCGACGTCCGAGCGGTGAAGACGGACCGCATCACGCCCGAGTTTGACAACATCTCGCCTGTCCAAGCTAGGCGGATCATCGCAAGACTCGGACTGCGACCTCTCCGGGCAATTCCCTCCGCCCGGACAGGGCGCCTGACCCGTCCCTCGCAAAGGCCTCGGGCCAGGCGACACACCCGCGACGTACCCGGTTCCCGGCGACTGGAAACGCGTTCACCGCGCGCCGGGTAAGACAGGCCGGCAGCTACCGATCCGAGCCTGGGCCGGGTCGTAAACGCCGCACGGCAGGTCACATTGCGCATACGCCGTGACAACTGAATGGAACCAACGGATGGCAAGACCTCCAACGTTGACATCGGACGACCTGTACCCGATCAGCGACGCGGGGAACCGAGAGGTGACGTGACGGCCGCCACGCGCCGGGTGATCTGCCAGTCACGACGCGCTTGGACGCGTCGCTCAGCGGGCATATACGACCTGGGATTGGAGCTGGGATCCGGGTGCCGCGGCGGCCGCCCGGTCCGAGGAAGGGGGACGTGCATGTCGCCCTTCCTCCTGCTTCGCCGTACCGCCGACAGCACGGTCGAGGTCATGCGCCACCACGGATCGCCGAGCCGAACCCGCTTGCTGCTCGCCCTCCTGGGCGCGGTGTTCGGCCTCCAAGCCGCGGATTTGAGCACCTTAGGTGCGACCGCGCCGCTGCTCGAAACCGGGTTGGGGTTCAGCCACGCCCAAATCGGTGCCCTCGCGTCGATCTCGGCTGTGGTCGGCGTGCTCGCCACCCTGCCGGTCGGCGTGCTGGCCGACCGAGTGAACCGAGTCGGATTGCTCCGCATCGTGGTGCTGCTGTGGACCGTTGGCATGGTCTGGGTCGGCTTGAGCTCGACGTTCGCGATGATGCTGATAGCGCGGGCCATGCTCGGCGCGGTCGCGGCGGCGGCTGGTCCGATTGCGGCCTCATTGGTGGGCGACGTGGTGGCCACCGACGAACGTGGACACGTCTTCGGCCGCCTCCTCCTGGCCCAGCTAATCGGCACGACCGTCGGCGTTACGGTGTCCGGCGAGATCGGCGGACTGATCGGTTGGCGCTGGGCCTATGGGTGGCTCGCGGCTGTCGGTCTGGTCATCGTGGCCTTGCTCGGCAAGGCGACAGAGCCCCGCCGGCGATGGTCGGTGGATGACTCGAACGCCCGATTGCCCATCTGGCGGGCCGCGGGACGCGTCTTGCGAATCAAGACGAATCTCGTGCTCATTGTCGCCTCGGCCTTCGGCTACTACTTCTTCGCCGGTGTCGCAACGTTCGGTCTGTCGTATCTGCGCAGTGCGTTCGGAATCGGGCAGGTCGCGGCGCCGGCCATTCTGGTCGTACTTGGTCTGGCCGGCGCCGCCGGCGTCCTCATGGGCGGTCGGGTGGCCGACCAGTTGATGCGCAAGAAGGTCCGCGCCGGACGGGTCTGGGCGGTGCTCGGCGCGTTCGGTGGCGCCGTTGTGTTCCTCGTGACAGCGCTGGTCGCCTCAACGTTATGGGTGACGTTGCCGTTGCTCGTTGCCGGTTCGGCCCTCCTCGGCGCGGCCAACCCGCCACTGGACGCGGCGCGGATCGATATCGTGCCGAGGCCACTCCTGGGGCGGGCCGAAGCGATCCGATCGGTATTGCGCAGTGGCGCGGACGCTTCAGCGCCCGTGACGTTCGGGCTACTCGCCGGTTCGTTGGGCATCGGCCATACGTTCCTGCTGATGACAGCGCCACTCGTCGTCGCGTTCGGCCTGGGCGCCATCGCGCTACACACCTACCCGGCCGACGTGGCCGCCGCAGAGTCCGCGTCAAAGCCCAAGCCGGCCTCGCCTCGTGTGAGCCGTTCGGCCGACGCGGACACATCCTCACGATCGGCGAGCTGAGCCCGTCGCGAGAGGTTCATCAAACGCCTTCCACCGCGAGCGCGGATACCTCTGCGGGGCGCCCAGCGGCCGAGTGATCGTGACCGTGCTTTCGGCGAGGGTGACGATCGGTGCGCTGAGAGCCTCGTCAGGTCCGGACGCGCCGGGATCCCTGCCGACCAGGCGCCGTTCGGCTTCGCCGCTTCCACGAGCACCATGCCGCTACGGTTGCGCCCACCTGCCCAGCGTCCGCTCAGCGAGGTCTGGACCAGAGGTCACGTGTCGCGAGCGACGAACAATCCAAGGCCGCGCCGACATGTGATCCTCGAGGTCAAACGTCGAGGTGGTGAATCGATGCCTCAACGCAGGGGTAGAGCAGTTGGGTCGAGTACGGAGCCGGATCACGGCTCAACGAATGTCACGAGAGCTCGATGATTCGGACACGTCCGTCGGCTTCCCGCTCGGCGGCCCGGGATTCAGCACACCCGCTTCTCGGACGCTCAACGGTGGCCCCGTGGGCCGGTTTAGGATGCAGCAAGTTCGTTCAGTCTGCGTGCGTTGTACACCGCGTTCCCGTCGCCGTCATTGTTGAAATAGGCGTACACATCCCGCACGGCTGTCCGCCATTCCGCGATCCGTGCCGCCCACCAGCCCAGATCGGCATCGGAGTAGGAACCCGCGTAGAGCCGGTGCCGGTCAGGGCCGTGCAACCTGATGTACACGAACGACGCCGTCGCCCGCAGCACGCACGGCAGCCCCGCGCCGCTGATCACGCAGTAGCCGACCCCGTATCGCTCCAGGAGCGCGAACACCGTGTCGTCATGCCAGCTGTGGTGGCGAAACTCGACCGCGACCCGCACCCACGCGGGCACGCAGCTGAGGAAGTACTCCAGGCGGGCGTCGTCGCGGGCCAGGCCGGCAGGAAGCTGGACAAGAAGCAGCCCACCGCGCGCGCCGAGCTCGTGCCAACAGCGTCCAATCCGTTCCAGCCAGCGCTCCGGCCGGTACAGCTTCGCACCGTGGGTCAATCCGCGAGGTGCCTTCACCGACATGCTGAAGCCGTTCGGCAGACGCCGAGCCCACGACCGGAACGAACTATCCCGGGGCCACCGATAAAAGCTCGCGTTCAACTCCACGCTGCGGAAAACATTCGTGTACACCGCCAACCGGTCGACCGGCCGCAGGCCGGGCGGATACAGCACCCGATCCCAATGCGGGTAACTCCAGCCCGACGTCCCAATCCACAACGCCACGACACAGTATGGAGACCGCGCCAGGCTTTCGACGGCTCGACATCGGTAGGAACCGATTCCATACTCGTGCCGGGTCGAACAGTGCCATGCCGCCGACGCTGACTGCCTCTGCCGTAGCAGTGCCCTGGTTTGGCGGCCTGCTCCTGTGAACGTGGCAGCTGCTCTCTAGCCATGTCGACCGCGTGTTGACCGACTTCGCCCGCGCTGTGGGCGAGATCTGCGGCCTGGCTCTTGGTCACGTCGATCGTGCTGGCATCATCCGACTGATCGCACGCCTAGCTGGCGGTTGGTTGTCAGCTCAGGTTCGCGCGTTCCCTCGCTCCGCGTCCGGGGGAGGGGACTGCGTGGGCGGCGAGCAGGACTGGTGCTCGTCACATCAGGTGGTTTGTTTGGGGCTGAGGGCGGTCGCATGGGCTTCCGCGTCGTCGTTGAGCTTGCGGGTATCGCGCGGTTCGGCGAATTTGTCGGACTCTCGCGGCGCGCCGCCTTCGATAGCGCGGGCATGTTGCAACTCGGCGTTGAACTCCGCGCCGAGGAGGACGGCCAGATTGGTGAGCCAGAGCCAGACGATGAAGATGACAACGCTCGCGAGCGTGCCGTAGGTCTTGTTGTATGAGCCGAAATTCGCGACGTAGACGGCGAACAGCCCGGACGCGGCAATCCAAATCACGACCGCGAGCACGCCGCCGGGGGTGATCCACTGCACGCCGGATTGCTTCACGTTCGGGCAGGCGTAGTAGAGGATCGCGAGCATCACGCTGACGATGACGATCAGCACCGGCCATTTGATGACGCCGACTATCGTCACGGCCGTGTGGCCTACCCCGATCGCCTGCCCCAGCTTGTCGGCCAACGGACCGGTGAAGACGACGATGGCGGCACTGACGACCAGCAGGATCACCATGATCACCGTCACCGCCAGCCGTACCGGTATGGTCTTCCATACCGGTCGGCCTTCACCGACTTCGTAGATCGCGTTGGAAGCGCGCATGAAGGCGGCGATGTAGCTCGACGCCGACCACAGCGCGACCACGAGGCCGATCAGCCCGACCAGCCCGGTGGAGCTGCTGCCCTGCACGCTGTGCACGACTTGTTCGATGACCGAGCGCACGCCGCCGGGCGCCAGGTCGCCAACGTTGGTGAGCAACTTGTCTGTGGTGGACTTGCCCAACAGTCCGAGGATCGCCACGAGAATCAGCAGCCCCGGGGCCAGACACAGCACGCTGCGGTAGGTGAGAGCCGCAGCCCAGTCCGATAGGTTGTCCCGCTTGAAACCCTTGGCCGAGCGTTTCAGAACGCCGAACCAGGCGGCCTTGTCTAACTGGGTGGGGGCGTCCGGCTTTTCGGACCGCGACGGCTCGGTCTCGCGGCCGGCCGGCCGCTGGTCCCCCGTCGAGCCCATGGTCTCCACGGCAGAACCTCCGAAGGTCTAGTGGATGGAGTTCAGGCTTACGGCACCTGACACTGTCAGGCCAACCCATTCATGCTGACGATGCGAGGTTGTTTCTTACAGGCGATGTCAGGTTGTTTCTGACGGGCGATGTACCCGGTTCGGCCGCCAGTCAATCCACCCGGCGGAACCGTTTTTGGCCAACGCGGAATCGTGCCGTCCGCCAGGTGCTGCTCGATACGACCGAGCGGCACCCGTTCGATGGCCAGACGGACACGTCTGATCAACTCGTTGACGATGTGACCGACGACTGCGTCGGGAAGCGGCCCGCGGGCTCTCACGTGCGTATACAACGATTCAGTCCCCACTCCGACGCGGGCGGCGACAGCCGCATGGACGCCACACCGACCCCGGCTCGGGTCTGGGTCACGATGACGTCGAGGTCCGGCATCGGCTGCGCGCTGGCGGAAGCCGGTTTCCGTTCGGGCCATTAGGGCCTCTTCGACATGCCCGGTTGCTGCGGGGCAGTGCTGGTTGGCTCGCGGCTAGCACCGCTGACGGGGACGCGGCGGCGCGCGCCTCCCGCCAACGAGTTAGCCGTCGACGAATACCGGGAAAGTATTCGATGTCCGCGAGATGACGATCGGAGTGCAGCGATGGCAGACGAGTCCGGGCCTGAGGCCGGCCTAAAGGGCGTGACCGAGGACATCAAAGGTAAAGCGAAGGAAGCGGTCGGGGCGGTGACCGACAACGAGTCGCTCAAGACCGAGGGACAAGCACAACAGGATAAGGCCGACGCCGAACGCGAGGTCGCGGCAAGGGAGGCCGAGGCCGAGAAGGCCCGGGGTCAGGCCGCGGCTGCCGAGGCCGAGGAGCGGGCCCATCAGTAGCCGATCGTTCGATCATCCGATCTAATCGGAGGCCGAGCGTACGGCAAGGTAGCGAGCCAGCACGTCTAGTTGGGTCACCACGCCGTCGTGACGTGCTCGTTGAGCGCTTCGCCAGTGCCGATGCCGTCGCGATGGGCAGCCGGCACATCTGCGCGAGCGCCGATGATCGACCACGCGACTGCGCTCTGCCCCTGCTCGTCGCTCCACAGGTGGTAGTGGTCGGCGATCCACCGCACGCGAACCCGACCTGCTAGACCGTCACGCCGGCTCGATCAGTTGGCGAGGCGGGTACTCCTCGACCGACAGGAAGTGGCCGATCTTGATGCTTTGTCCAAATGGCCGATGCTAGGTCGTTATGACGTCCGAAGCTCCGATCCCGCTCCCCGATCCGGCGCCCGGCGATCCGCAGACGGCCGGGCCGCCCCGTTTCGTGTCGCCGGGAACCGGGTACGTCGCGGGGTGTGTCGCCTGGCCCGAGGCCTTTCGTTGCGAGGGACGGGTCAGGCGGCCTGCCGGGCGGAGGGTTGCTCAGACAGGTCGCAACCCGAGTCTTGCCCCGCGAACCCTCCAGGTCGGACAGGCGAATGTTGCCTAACTGGGCGTGGGCAGGTCGTCATCACTGCCGGACCTAGGCGCTGGACAGCGTACGCGCCCGCGGTTGCACACGATGTTTCGCAATCGCTACTGCTGGGAATAGTTTGTAGTGCCGCCCACGACGCGATGGGGACTTAGAACGTGAAGGTGGACGGCCGATCAGGAACCAATGCGAAAGGATCTTTAGTGATGGCGAAGGTTCGTCCCATGCATTGGCTCGCCGCGCAGGCATCAGCCGGCATCAAGGATTTGCCGCGTAACGGCGCGTGGATGCTGTCCAGGGCTGTAGGTTCGTCAGGCTCGGCGAACGGCGCAGCTACGGATGCGGCCCGTCGCGTCTCGGCCGCGGTGGTTGATGCGCTGCCCGGAGCGCACGACTCGGTCGAGGTACGTCTAAAGCGAGCCGAGGCGGCTGTGACCAAGGCCAAGCAGGCCGAGCAGGAGGCCTTAGCGGAGGCCCGCACCGCCGACAGCCTTGCCCAGGCCGCAAAGGACGTCGCAGAACAGAGCCGACAACGCCTGCGTGAGGCGACCCGTGAGGGCAAACAAGAGATCGAACGGCGAACGCAGGAAGCCCGCCGCAATCTGGAGCAGCAGGTCGAACAGGAGCGCGAGCAGGCGAGCCAAGATATCGCCGATCGGCTCGAGAAGGTGACGGCAGAAGTCCAGTCGCGCATTGATGAGTCGCGTCAGGCGGCCGAAGAGGCGGCACAGCGTGCCAAAGAGCGGATCGCTGAGGCCCACAAACAGATGGCCGCCGCGCGAACGCTGGCCGCCGAGGCTACAAGGGCGGCCCAAGAGGCCGCGGAGCAGGCACACCAGCAGGCCACGGCGGTCGCCGAACAGGCCGACCAGAACGCCGGTACCGCCGATCGGTTACTGGCGGATGCCCGCGGCACGGAGGAGTTGCTGGCGGACGAGACGGCCCGCGCCGTCCAGGCGGAGCGCGAGTATGAGGTGCCGGAACGGTTGAACGAGCATACAAAAGCCGAATTGCTCGACATTGCACATCCGTTAGAGATTCAAGGTGCGGCGCGGATGACGAAAGACCAGCTCGTCCGCTCGATTCAGAGGGCGTCACGCGCAAAGGCGCGAACCCGAGCAGCGATCGATGGGAGTTGATCAACGATGAGCTTATTTCGCCGAAAGAAGAAGTGGCAACGTGTGGTTGAAAAGTTGGCTGCCGAGGCGGCAGACAGTCCAGTGTTGAAGACCGGCGCCCGCACACTTGCGGGCTTAATGACGTTGACCGCGGCGAGTGCAGCTGTGTCGTCGGTGCGCCGGAAAAGTCAATCGTGAAACTGCGTAGCCTGGCGATCTTCGGCGTCGGATACGTCCTCGGCACGAGAGCAGGGCGTGAGCGTTATGAGCAAGTCATTGCGGCTGCACAGCGCGCGTCGAAGCGGCTGGAAGACTACAGCGGCACGCTCGGAACCATCAGCGGGAAGATCGACAGCTTCAGCGGAAGAGTGGACGAGTTCAAGGCCAGACTTAGGGACTACAGCGGCGGATAACCCGTACGGAACGGGCGCGGTTGTCATTGCTCGTCGCAACGCTCACGAGAGTCTGTCGGGCGGGGTCGTGGTCGAAGCATCGGTGGTTGGACGGCTACTCGGTCTGAAGCTGCTGCGCGTCAAAGCGCACGTCACTTTGATGCCTGCTTATCTCGACCCGATCACCTATGTCACTCCCCGCGCGACACCGCCACGAGCCGACCAACCGACAGGGGGCGGCAGCCTCAGCGATGCAGTCAACCTGCTAGCCCAAGCATCACGAACCATGCGCGAGGCAAACCGCATCACCTTCTGACCTCACTGCCACGGACTACGAGGGTCTATGTCGCCAACGCCTACACCCGCTAGCCCGGTTGTCACGCGCCGATTCCTCACGTTCGCCAAGTCGCTCGCGCACTGGACGAGCAAGGCGACGGCATCCACGTCCGTGCGGCACAGCGCGCCGGTCGTGGTGTTCGGCCTCGCAGGGGTTCGGACTACGACGCTGGTGTCGTGCGATCCCTCGCCGTCGGTGAACGACCGCGTCGTGGTGGCGAGTAGCGTTGCGTTCAGCTGCCCGATGAGCCGATTGGTCGGGCACCGGTCAGCGTCAGGGTCGGCTTATTGCGCTGGCACGGCGGCAGGGTCGGGCGGTATGCCGAATGAGTCGGCGGGACCGACGATCGTCAGGACGCGGGCCGCGTGTGGGTTGGAGGAGGAGGTCCGGCGGGCATCCGGGTCCCGGTCGGCACCGGATTCGCAGGCAGCATCGCGAGACGCAAGTGCCCGGTCGTACTCGATCGAGTGGATTCGACCACCGTGGCGAATCCGATCCTGTGGGAGAAGGGCATCCAGAAGATGCTCGGCGTCCCGTTGCTGAGCGCGAGGTGGCGCAGCAGCCGCCACAAAGGACCCAACCCCCGCACGCCGCCAAAACCCAGAATTCCCCTGCCAGCAAAGCGCAAAGCGCAAAGCGCAAAGCGCAAAGCGCAAAGCGCAAAGCGCAAAGCGCACCCAACGCCAGAGCTCCCAAGCGATCAAGGCGCAGAGCTCGTGCCTGGCTAAGGCTCAAGCCCCCATGCCGGCAAGAGGACTCAGTCCGCGTGTGCGGCTACGGCACGACGGGGCGGAGCCAGACCGGCACAGGGTTCATGTTCATCGGGCATTCGATCAAGCGCCGGGTCGTCCACGCATCACACGCGGGCCACGAGAAGGCTCAGTGATCGTTCCCATCCTGGTTAGATTTACGATTTTTCCTCGTATGGCCGCCCGGTCTTCCCGAGGAACATGAGGACTCTGCAGACTCGCTTGCGCCTGGCGTGCTCTGATCAGCGTGACGGCGATTCGATTCCCTGGCACAAACGCTTGACCCACAGGTACCAGCTACGCCCGGGTCACGACGGCGACTTCGGGTTGAGGCCTCGGGCCGATTGCCGGTTCGCAACAGCAGCCGATGGTGCCAAGTAGAATGGTCATCGGGATGAAGATGCCCTGCTTGCCCGGTACCGGCCGACGCGCCACCGCTGCCGCGACCAGCCGACGACGATGGCACAACAGTCAAACCGATCGAGCGTTGTAGATGTACCTTTCCGAGTCCAACGAACGTCTCTGTGTCGCCACGCCAGGTAGGAGTGCCTGCAAGTCAGCGTTCAGTGCGCTGCGCCGGCGAGTTCGCCGAGCTGGTCGGCTTGGCGCCGCTTGCGCGTTCGCCCGCTGCCGTCACGGTAACGCGGCTTCGAAATCGCAGGTCGCTTTGCGCGGGGCGTGCTGCTCACGCGCCTGGGTGCTCTCCTTGAGGTCGGCCCCGACGCTCGCCAGCTTGCGCTTAGCGGGGCCGTGGGGGCCGCCAGCTCGCCGATAGTGGCCTGTGTTCGGGCCTTGCTGGCGGCTGTCCGATTGCCGCCCGCCTCCGCTGGGCCTGCTTCCGTGTCTGCCCGAACCCGACCGGCAGCTCGATGTCGGGGAACCAGAAGTGGTTCTGCACGATCTCGCCAGCAATATCAAGTATGTCGCGAGACACGCGTCAACCATGTTGTGGATCACACACTTCGGGAGCGCCATTTTCGCGCTGAGAGTTTGCGCGCCGCGATCGGTGGGTATACGGACTTCGTCGTAGACGTCACGTTGAGATCGCAGCGGCCGTCGGCACATCCAGCAGGCAGCCCCGCGTCCCAGACGTGGCACGCTGATCTGCTCCTATGCGAGAGCAGATGATCGACATGACAACAAATGTTCCCACCACCCATTCAGGAGTCGCACCCCGTCCGGGCGGCCAACCCACCGATACACGCAGCACGGTTGATGCCGCCAAAGATCAGGCGGCCTCGGTTGGACACGGTGCGGCGGATGCCGGCCAGCACGTCGTCGGTGTCGCGAAAGACCAAGCTCAGTCCGTGGTCGCCGAAGCCGGTAGCCAAGCCGCAGACTTGCTTCATCAAGCGCGCCGCGAGTTGACCGACCAGGCCAACGCGCAGCAGCAGCGCGTCGCGCGCGGTCTGCATGCACTCGGCGATGAGTTGCAGTCGATGGCCCAGCGCTCCGAACGGCCAGGAGTTGCCACCGATCTGGCCCGGCAGGCCTCCAGCAAGTCTCACGACATCGCGTCCTGGCTAGATTCGCGCGAACCTGGAAACCTCGTGCAGGAGCTACAGGCTTTTGCCCGGCAACGGCCAGGCACCTTCCTGCTCGTCGCTGCCGGTGCCGGTTTGCTCGCCGGACGGCTCACCCGTGGTGTCAAGGACGCGTCGAGCACCGACAGCTCCGGCTCTGCCCATCGTGCCATGGGCGAGACCAGTCCGAATGTCACCGGCCCCGCCGCCCCGGGCCTAACGCCTGAGCTGGTCGCCCCCCCGCAGCGGGCCCCCGAATACGGGTTGGGCGGGGACGGGCTGTGAGCACAAGCTACAACGGTCCCCCACCTGACACGGCCGACCCGCTCCTCACTGACTCCGATGCCCGCCCGTCGATCGGCGAGCTGCTCGCTGACGTCAGTCAGGACGTCACCACCCTGCTACGCCAAGAGGTTGAACTCGCTAAGGCCGAAGTCCGCCAGTCGGCCACTCGCGCCGCCAAGGGTGCGGGGATGTTCGCCGGTGCCGGTGTGTCTGGGCACATGGCGCTGGTGTTCGTGTCTATCGCAGTGTGGTGGGGTCTGGGCAATTCCATCGGACATGGGTGGTCAGCCATCGTCGTGGCAGCCATCTGGCTGGTCATCGGTGCCGTGCTCGCGGCCGTCGGCCGGGGCGAGATGAAAGCAATTAAAGGGGTTCCCCTGACGGCGGACACGGTGAAGAAGATTCCCAACGCGGTCAAAGGCAACGAGGAGACATCATGAGCAACGATCCCGACCAGATCCGCGAACAGATCGAACGCACTCGAGCGGACCTAAGCAGCAACGTCAATACACTGGCCGACACGGTCAACCCCGCGCACGCTGCCAAGCGGCAGGTCAGCAAGGTCAAGGGCGCGGTCTTCGGCGTCAAGGACACGGTGATGGGCTCGGCCTCAGACGCCGGAGACAAGCTCAGCTCAGCGCACTCGTCAGTCAGTGACGCTGTGTCTGAGGCCCCGGATCAGCTACGTTCCCGTACCGCGGGTAACCCGCTGGCCGCGGGGTTGATCGCTTTCGGTATCGGCTGGCTGGCCGGTTCGCTGCTGCCCGCATCGGCCGCCGAACAGCAGGCGGCGAACAAGGTCAAGGACGTGGCCGCTCCCGTGCTAGGCGACGCCGCGACCGACGCAGCCAAGCACCTCAAGCAACCAGCCCAGCAGGCCACGGAGTCAGTGAAGGACACCGCGGTCGAGGCCGCGGCAACGATCAAGGACGAAGGGGCATCCGCGGCTCACGACGTCAAGGAGCAGGCCCAGGACGCCGCCGACACAGTGCAACACCAGCGCAGCTGAGCTACCGCCGAAGCGAGAGGGACCGCCGCGAGCCAACCCACCGCGATCCGTCCGTCAGGAGCGAGGGTCTGGCAACTCGCCAGCGGCGGTCCCGCTGCTTCGGTCTGGTGCTACCAGACCGTCGTGTTGACCCCGGCGCGGCTATTTGAGGATGGCGTCAACCGTCTTTTTCAGTGCGGAGGGCTGCGCCGGCGAGCGCGGGGCCTTCTCCTTGGCAGCCAGTAGCTGCGTTCCGAGGTCGCTGAGCTGCTTGCGGCCGAGCCCGTCACGCACCTTCGGGAACCAGTCGGACTCCTCCTCATCGATGTGATGGGTGACGTTCTCGATGAGGACGGTCGCTTTCGCGTCGAACCGCTCGGCTTCCGCACTCATTGCGTAGAGCTCCATGCACAGCAGGTCGGCGACATGATGCTCCTCGTAGGACTCGAGGACATCGTCCTCGAGGTCGGGCAGCAGCCGGCGCACCTCGGGATACATGACCTCATTCTCGATATAGGTATGCACGGTCAGCAGCTCAATCATCTTCGCGACCAGATGACCCTTCTGCTTCGTCGCATTCTTTCCAGCGGCCTGAAAGTCGCGGAAAACTTTCTTGATCTCCTGGTGGTCCTGTTTGAGCAGAACAATCGCATCAGTGGACACAGCATCCCCTTCGTGGTGAGTAGTCCGTCGCCGGCGGCTAGCCGGTCGAGTTGTCACGCTTGGTCCGTGAGTTTCGTTTTGTCGCCGCGAGCTGGCCGAGCTGGTCAGCGCGTGCACGAGCGGAGTTCGCGGCAGTTTTGGTGGCACGGGCCTGGTCGAGCTTGGCGTTGGCGCCGCGCCGGGTCTGCTGCAATTTCACGTCGGTGACCGCGTCGGCCTTCTGAAGTCTTTGCTGGATGGCGCCGACTCGTTGCTTGGTCCGGGCAGCGGCTTGCTGCTTGCCGCGGGTGGCGTGCGCGCGGGCCTGGGCGGCGGCCCGTTGTTTGCCCTGACGTTCTCTTGCGTTAGCTTCATCGAGCCCATCCGCTAACCGTTGCCGCGCTTTCTCGCGCTTCACGGCAGCGCTGCGCTGGCCTGATTCAATCTCTTCAGCGGCCTGGTCACGGTACGCGGCGGCGTCGCGCTCGAGGGCGACCGCGCCGGCGAGTTTCGCGCTGCGGGCGATCCGGTCACTGCCCTGCTCGGCGACTGCGACGTCGCCAAGCAGGCGCCCGGCGAGCCGATCGTAGGAGCCGAGCGCGCGGTCGAAGACCAACCTGGGCCCGGAGTCAGCCGGCAGGCGGCGCGCGACCTGCTCGTCGACAACCGCCAGCGGGAGACGGTAAAACTTGTAGGGGACTGCGAGCAATGTTCGAGCGTTCATGACCGTCCTCGGTTGGCTGGCTTCGGTGCGCAATTGCGCGGCCCGGCGTTCGGCCTCGGCGGCCTGGGCTTCGTGATCGTCGTGGCGCTGCTCGGCGCCACGTTCGACGCTGAGCGCCTCGGCGTCGAACCGGGCCGCGTCAGCCGCACTCGCGCGCGCGACTGCGTCCGCCTCATCCTCGGCGCGGCGACGACCGGCCTGTTGCTGGTGTTGCGCCTGCGTTTCGGCGTCAGCCGTCGCCGCAGCCTCGGCGTCGACGATGGCCTGCTCACGTTGACCCGCCGCGGCGTGCGCCCGACGCTTGTCCTCGGCCAGGTCGCCGGTGCGCTCGCGCAGCTCATCGAGCGCCTGCCCGGCGTCCGCGTTCGCGACGGCCTCGCGGCTGTTCGCGTCCTTGCGCGCCTGTGCCCCTGCCTGTTGCAGCTGACCCTCCGTCGCGAGCTCATCGTTTCCGCTCAGCGCACCGGCAACTTCTTTCGCCTTGCCCGCCATCGTGTCAAACAATCCCTTGCGGGCTTCTGCGGCCTTATCACTACTCACAATGTTCTCCCTGAATTTGGATGTACTGGTTCCGGCCGACCAGAATCGCCGGACCGGGCGCGCCGCGATCGAACTCTGCTGGTGCGCGGCGGTGATGCACAGGCGGTGGAATTGGTGCCCGCGACGCAACAATCGGGTGCCCACGGCGTCGTACCTCAACGCCGGCGGTCACACCCGGCTGTTGCGCCCGGGTTGTTGGTCAGTCGGCGCGCGGGCGTTGTGGTGATCGCGGCTACCTGACTTGGCCAGGCCGCGGCTGCCGAGATAACCGATGGTCAGTAACACGATGTAGAACCAGGCCTTGTCGGCGCGGAAATAGTCGAGGTGGCCGCTGGTGTGCTTCACCAGCAGCGACGCCAACAGCACACCGAGCACGGCAACCACATAGATCACGAACTCGGTGGTCTTGAACGCCGACTTCGTCTCCGTGCTCAACCGACGTGGCGGTCGACCATGTTCGGCTCGCACCGCGGTAGCGGTGGCATCGGTCTGATGGGTAGCGGTCATGTTGCTCCTATAGCGAGGAACGACCCGCGGGCCGTTCACTGATCGACACTCGTCTGAGCGACGATTGGTGAAGTAGTCGCGGTTGCTCCGCATACTCAACAACGTGTTGGTACCCGAATAACCCCGGCAATCTCATCACGTGATGCGGCCCACACGCCGTGCTGGCAACCCAACAGCCAGCCGGCCACCCGATGTCACGCGCGGCTCGGGCCCGATCCTGCATCTGTCTTGGCCCGCCCGATCTGCAGCTGCTCGGCCCGTCGCGCACCCGGACACGGTCGTGCATCTGGACACGGTCGTGCTGAATCAGCGCTCAATCAGGCCCGGGTAACCTACCCGGCACCCTGCCGGGCGTTCCCGGCCCGACGGTGTTTGTGCTCACGGCGACCAGCGGTTACATCGCCTGCCCAGGTGGGCACCCTAGACATGTTGAGCCATCAGCCGGTCCGGACACCGGCGCGCCGCCACCGCCGCGGGCCTTCGGACACCGTCCAAGGAGCCGGACACTAGGTGAACTCCTGAATCGGGACTCGTATGAGCACGTCATTCGTCGACGCCGCGTCGGCAACACCGGTTGCGCAGCCCGATGAGGCGGCGGTCGGTTTGTCCGCACACACGATCGCACGCCCGGCTGGGTCGACGACCGCGGAACAGCTCACCATCGCGTCCCGGTCACGGGGTAGCGACTACGCCGCGCTCGGACGGAAGATCCGCAGCGCCGGGCTGCTCGACCGGCGACCCGTTTCCTACGCTGTTCGAGTGGCAGCCAGCCTCGGTCTCTACGCGGCCAGCTGGGCGGCCATCATCTGGATCGGGGATTCCTGGTTGCAAACCGTCACGGCCGTCGTTCTCGGTATCGCGTTCACCCAAGTCGCGTTCCTCGGTCACGACAGCGGTCACCAGCAGATCTTCGCCGCACGCCGCGCGAATGACTTGTTCGGCAAGCTCGTTGGGAATCTGCTGATCGGTCTCAGCTACGGCTGGTGGGTTGGCAAGCACAACCGGCATCACGCAAACCCCAACAAGGAACATCACGACCCCGACATCGGCGACGGGGTGTTGGCCTTCACCACCGAGCAAGTCGCCTCGCGCACCGGCCGTCTTGGCCGGTTCATCACCCGCCGGCAGGCGTGGCTGTTCTTTCCGCTGTTGACGCTGGAGGGACTTAACCTGCACCTCGAAAGCGTCCGGTCCCTGCGCCGTCACGGCGACCGGAGCGTGCGCGGCGGGAACCCACACGTCGAGCTGCTGCTGCTCACGGCGCATACGGCCGCGTACCTTGTCGGGCTGCTGCTCGTTATGTCGCCGCTCAAAGCGCTGACATTCATCGCCATCCACCAAGCGGTTTGGGGTCTGTACATGGGGTGCTCGTTCGCGCCGAACCACAAAGGCATGCCGATCATCGGCGCGCACGAGAAGCTCGACTACCTCCGCCGGCAAGTCCTCACCTCACGTAACGTGCGCGGCGGCTGGTTCACCGACCTGCTACTCGGCGGGCTGAACTATCAGATCGAACACCACCTTTTCCCCAACATGCCACGCGCGTCGCTGCGGCATGCGCAACATCTGATCCGCAGCCACTGCGACAACCTCGGCATCACCTACACCGAAACATCCCTCATCGGCTCCTACGTCGCAGCGCTACGCCACCTCAACCGCCTCGGGAAACCGCTACGCACCTGAACGATCGACCCGACACCACACGAACAGCCTCGGTCGCTTCCGGTCGGCCACCCGCTACGCCTCAGTCGGCCCACAGCCGCGCGAGCACACGACGCCGCGCCCGCAGCAAGGGCAGCACGAGTGATACCCACTCCGCCCAGTGGACACGCCCGCGCAATTGCGTTCCCGCGTACGGGTGGGGGTTGGCCGGCAGGTGCCGACGCCTGGTTAGTGTGAAGCGGTGGGGGCATCCGGCGGTCGGCTCGGCGCACCATCTGCTGACGGCGAGCTATCGGCGAGCGGCCCTGAGGCGGCGCTTGATTCGATGCTGCGCGCCGCCCACGTCCTGGCGGCCTACGACGTGCCGGACCTTGTCCGTGACCACGTCGCGGCGTTTGGTGGCGTCGACGCGGTGTGTTACCTCGCGGATCTGCAACAGACCGTGCTGGTGCCGTTCCTAGGTCCGAGAGGGCCTGGCGTCGGTGAGCAGGTCGAGCCGTTGCCGATCGATTCGACACTGGCTGGGCGCGTGTTTCAGCATCTTGACGTGCTCTCGCAGCGACGTCCCAACGGGGACACGGTGCTGTGGTTGCCGCTGCTGGACGGCAGCGAGCGGCTCGGCGTGCTGGCTGTCACGCTGAGCGGCGTCGCGCTCAACGACAGCGACGATGACCCGACGCGGGCGCCGGTCGCGGAACGATTACGTGGCTTCGCTTCGCTGGCCGGTGAGCTGATCATGACGAAGACGTTGTACGGCGACACCATCGTCCGACTGCGCCGCCGAGCCGAGATGGGCCTGGCCGCGGAGATGCAATGGTCGTTGCTGCCGCCGCTGACCTTCGCCTGCCCCCAACTGTCTGTGGCCGGTGTGCTGGAGCCAGCCTACGAGGTGGCCGGCGACACGTTCGACTACGCCGTCGACCCTGGGATAGCACACCTCGCGGTATTCGACGGGATGGGACACGGGCTGCGCAGCGCGCAGTTGGCAGTGGTCGCGGTCGCCGCGTACCGGCACGCCCGACGCGCCGGACGTTCCTTGCCCGACATCTGTGAGCAGATCGATCAGGTACTACTGCAGACGTCCGGCGGACAAGCATTCAGCACCGCGGTGCTGGCCCAACTGGACACCATCAGCGGCGCGCTGCGCTGGATCAACGCCGGCCACCCGGAACCGCTGCTGATCCGCCACGGACAGCTGATCAAGTCGCTGCACGTCGCGCCCCGACCGCCCCTGGGGATCGATCTGCGTGGCACCCGAGCTTCGCCGAAGCCGGTCGTCGGCTCCGTGCAACTCGAACCCGGGGACAGTGTGCTGCTTTATACCGACGGCGTCACCGAAGCGCGGGCGCCGGACGGCACCTTCTTCGGCGACCAGCGCCTGACCGACCTGATCATTCGCAACCTGGCAGCCGGACTGCCGGCGCCCGAAACCATGCGCAGAGTCGTGCGCGCACTACTTGAACACCAGCAGGGAAACCTCAGCGACGACGCTTCACTCGTCCTCGTGCAATGGAACGCAAACCCCGGCCAGCTCGAACCTTGACACGGCGAGGACTGCTGGGCTTGCCGACCGTCATCGGTATCAGCCCCGGATGGTTCGGCAGCCACCGACAACTGTCATCCAGAACAGCAACACCATGACCGCGCCGATCACCGACCCGATGATGCCTGACGGTTAGAAGAGCCCGCCGCCCGGCGAGTCCTTGCGGGAGATCAGATAGCCGAGGAATCCGCCGACGAGCAAGCCGATGATGCCAAGGAGAATCGTCATCGGGATGAAGATGTCCTGCTTGCCCGGTACCGGCAGACGCGCCACCGCTGCCGCGACCAGCCGACGAGAATGGCGAAACAGTCAAACCGACCGGGCGTTGTAGCTGCATCTTTCGAAGAGTCCAACGAACGTTTCTGTGACGCCGCGTCGCCACGCCAGGTAGGAGTGCGGATTCTCATGTCGGCGAGTTCGCCGGCTGATCGGCTTGACGCCGATGCGCGTTCGCTCGCTGACTTCTCCGTGACGCGAATTCGGAGGTCGCGCGCCGGGCGTGCTGCTCGCGGCCCGGGTCACACTCTCGGTCTCCTCGACGTCGGCTCGGACGCTCGCCAGCTTGCGGCTAGCGGCGGCCTCGGCCTGCGCCTCGCTGGTGGTGGCCTGTGTCCGGGCCTTGCTGGCGGCTGCCCGCTTGCCGCCCGCCTCAGTTCTGCCCGCTTTCTTGAACCCTCCGCTGACCCGCTCCCGAGCCCGCTCGCGTTGCCGGCCGCCTGCTGTTGGGATCGCGAGGGAAGCAGATCTGACCTTACTGTGCAATGACGCGTACCGCCTCGGCACGCTTAGGCCGAAAACACGCGTTCGCGCTGGGCCGGCACGCGCGGACCGCTCTTTCCCGCTCGCCGAGCGCCTGCAGCACCGCTGCGTCGTAGTCCATCGGTTCGAATGGTACTAACTGTCGGATGCTGTCATCGTGCACGATCACCTCGTTGATCATCGAATCGACCAACGACCGGCCCGTCCGGGTGTCGACATCGGTCACGAGCGAGAGCCACCGTGCCGACAGCGATGGTGTTAGGAACGGAACCGCGATCATGATTCTCTTGCGGCCCTCGATCGCGGCAAGCCTGCGCATCATCTCGACGTATTGGAGAATCTCCGGGCCCCCAATCTCGAAGGCACGGCTGGCGGCCTGCGGCACGCCCAAGACGGCCACGAGATAGTGAACGACGTCGGTAACGGCGATCGGCTGGGTCTTCGTGTGCACCCACCGTGGCGTGATCATTGCAGGCAGATGCTAGACGAGCTGGCGAGTCATCTCCCAGGAGATACCGCCGTGACCGACGATGATTCCGGCACGCAACGTCGTGACAGGCACGCCGGCGTGCCCGAGTAGTCGTTCGACCTCACGGCGGCTGCGCAGGTGCGGGGACAGCTCGTCCTCGTCCCTCCCCAGTCCGCCGAGGTACACGATCTGGCGGAGCCCGGCCCGGGACGCCGCGGAGCCGAACGCCCGGGCTGCCGACGCGTCGTCCTCCTTAGTTCGAGCGAGTGCACGAGGTAGTACGCGGCATCGCAGCCCTGCGCAGCCGCGGCGAGAGAGTCCGCGTCGGTCACGTCGCCCCGAACCGGTTCACCGACACCCTGGTAGTCATCGGGGTGGCGGGTCATTGCCCGCACGACATGCCCGGCCTCCTCCAGCGCGGGGCACAACCGGCGGCCCACGAAGCCCGATGCCCCCGCCACCAGCACGTCCATGGCTCCACCTTGTCCCGGGTGGATCGCCAGCGCCACCTTGTCCAAGAGCAGAGGATGCGCTGGGTGTCTAGTCATGACGGTAAGCGTTGTGGACTACTGCCATGCCATGGCCCCTGCCGCCGGATCCCTGCACGGCGGAAAGGACAGCACCAGCCCGCTCTCGGCGCCGTCGACCACGTAGCGGCACGTGTCGGTGCGGTGGCCGCGCCGCTCCGGTGCTTGCTGAGGAGCCGCCGGGCTGGAAGCTGCGCCAACCCGATATTGCAGAAAAGCACCTTTGCGGCTGGCGCGATACACCCCTACGGATGGTTTAGCCTGCGGTCCTGTGACGTCGACGAGCGGTCCATCACAATGGACCGCTCGTCGTATGGCTCGGCGTCGGACACGAGGATCATCTGCTCGATTCGGAGTGCCGCGCCTCGTCTACGCCCGGCCATCGTCCGGGGCGGCCCGCGGTCGACGCGCCACCAAGTACGCGGCCGATAAGTTCACGAGGGGTCGACGGATGCGGTTGCTCCGAAGTCTGTTTCCCGGATGTCTGCTGTGCGGCGCATCGGGTCAGCCTCGTAGTGCCGCACCGTAAGGCCCACGTCGGGCTCTCGCGTACGTGCCTGTTTCATCCGACGTGAATGCGGGAAGGATGCAACACGACAGGCACCGGCCGCACCAGACCCCGCGGTCCGATCCGCGTCGCCAGTATTTCAGCCCGTCCTCCATGTGCCGCCCTGCGGTGGCGGGCGCCGATCAACACTCTCGGACAAGCACTAAGGCGACCGAGGCGGCCTTGTGAGGTAAGCGGACGTGGTGACTTCACGTTCGGCGCCGAACACAATCCTCGACGCGATCGGCGATGGCCGAAAGCCTAGAGGCAGGATGGGTAAGGCGGCGGCGTGAGCGACAGGGACGCCCTGGTGGCGAGCCGATACCGGTTAGTGGAACGGATCGCTACCGGCGGCATGGGCGTGGTCTGGCGCGGCTGGGACGAGCGACTGCGCCGCGTAGTCGCCATCAAGGAACTGCTGATGCATCCCGGGCTCGGCGAGGCGGCCGCAGAGCAGGCGGCACACCGAGCAATGCGGGAGGCTCGGATCACCGCCCGGCTGCAGCATCCGCACGCGATTCCTGTCTACGACGTGGTCGAGCACGACGGCCGGCCCTGCCTGATCATGGAATACGTCCCGTCACGCAGCCTGCAGAACGTGCTCACGGAGCGCACCACGCTCGGCGTCGACGAGGTCGCGGCGATCGGCAGTCAGATTGCCGCAGCACTAAGCGCGGCGCACCGCGCGGGGATCGTTCACCGCGATGTCAAGCCGGGCAACGTGCTGCTGGCCGAGGACGGCACCGCGAAGCTGACCGACTTCGGCATCTCCCGCGCATTCGGTGACGTTACGGTGACCACTACCGGAATGGTCACCGGTACGCCGGCCTACCTCGCGCCCGAAGTAGCCAGCGGCAATCCCGCCGGCTTCCCCACCGACGTGTTCTCCCTCGGGTCCACGCTGTACGCGGCGCTCGAAGGCCACCCACCCTTCGGCACGCAAGGCAACCCGATCGCAATCCTGCACCGCGTTGCCTCCGGCCACGTGATACCGCCGCGGCGATGCGGACGACTGACACCGGTGATCAACGACATGTTGCAGCACAATCCCGCAAGCCGGCCTACCATGCGCCAGGTCGAACAGGCGCTGTCCATCGCCGCAGCCGGCGGTGTCGCCCCCGCGGCCTCCCATCTGCTCGTCAGCCCGTCGCAACAAACCCAGCAGCTCACTCTGTCCGCGAATCCACCCGCGAAGCCAATGCCACCGCCCGCGACGCCGCCGCTACCGTCCCCAACGCCGACCCGCCACGCACCACTCGCGGCTGCCTCGGCCCAGCCGCGACGCCGCCGGGGATTGCTCATCGCCGCCGCCGTGGCCATCCTGCTGGTCCTGAGCGGTGCTCTTCTCGCACTCGTCACCCCCATCAGCGGCGGCGGCAAGACCACCGGAAGCTCGTTGACAACGGCACCGCTCTCGACTGCGAGGTCCGCGACGCCACCCGCCGCCACCACGACGTCCCTCGCTCCGCCGGCCGCGGCCGGCGCTCCTCCAGTTTCTGCCGCTGCTACGGCGCCCGCGGCCCCCGCGCCCGCTGGGGGCTCGCAGTCTGCTTCGACATCCGCGGCTGCGGCTGCGCCCTCCACCGGCGCAGACGCGATCAACAGCTACTACTCGCTCGTACCCAACGATCTGTCGGATGCCTGGGCCAAGCTGACGGCCAGCTACCAGGAAACCTCCGGCGGCATCGGTAGCTATC
Source organism: uncultured Actinomycetota bacterium (assembly GCA_963801715.1). Lineage (GTDB taxonomy): Bacteria > Actinomycetota > Actinomycetes > Mycobacteriales > Jatrophihabitantaceae > CAVVJA01. The sequence goes on from CAWDGB010000013.1 coordinate 123,795, forward strand.
AGCAGTTCTGGAGCACGATCGCGCAGGTGACAGCAACCGAGGTCAGCATGCAAGACGACGGCTCGGTGCAGGCCACCATCACCTACGTCTACAAGGACGGCAAGGTCGTCGCCGAGCGCACCAGTTTCGGTCTAGTCCGAGACGACGGCCAACTGAAGATCAACAGTTCACACGCGCTCAGCAGCCACACGCAGTAACAGAGGCGCACGACAACGACGAGAACACCGAAGGAGCCAGCCTGATGTGGATGTTCTGTCGGCCCGGCTGCGGACCTGGCTGCTCCTGGCCGTCGCCTTACCGGCGGCGCGGATGCTAGTACGCCGTGCCGCCGACCGCGCACGGCGTCGCCCGGACTCCGCCACCACAGCCTGGCTGCGTCGTGTGGCTGCGCAACGGCAGCACCGATCAGTGACCGCTCTACGGAGGGCACCTGGGAACGGAACGTGGACCGCGCGTGGTGGTGACCGGCGCGGGAGGCTTCATCGGTAACCATCTCGTTACTTCGTTGAAGCGGCGGGGCTATTGGGTACGCGGTGTCGACCTGCATCCGCCCGAATACACGCAGATCGATGCCGGCCAGTTCGAGGTGCGGGACCTTCGTCGCTTCGACGCATGCCTGCTGGCGACTCGGGGCATCGACCACGTCTATGCCCTGGCCGCGGATACGGGCGGCACGGGTTTTATCTCGGCCAATCACGCGACGATCCTCCATAACAACGTCCTGATCAACATCCATACACTCGAAGCTGGCCCCGGATCGCGTTCACCGCCCGGCCGATTCCGATCCACCTTGGCTCGCTGCTATGACCGACCCGGCGAATGAGTCGAGCGATTGATACGCGCCTGACGCATCGGAGGCTGATCGCCCGGCGGTGGATGCGATCGCCTTGACGGTTTCTTCCAGCTCGTCGTTTCGATAGGCGAGCATCCAGCCGACCACGCAAGCAGGCGCCTGAATCGCGGTCGAGATGAGGGCGAAGAGCGTTTCGAGTCCTTGCCCGTAAGCCACACGTATGGATACCGCGGCGTATCGATTGCTCTCTGTCTCAAGTAGTTGACCTTCCATCTCCGCAATGTGCAGGAAGTAGCGGACATCGATACCTCGCAAGAACTCAAGGTTGCGCTGGGCCAGGTCCCAGGCCCACACGGCCTGCGGGTGCTCGTGAACGAAGAAGGTTGCGAATTCCGCGATCCGCAGTCTCCTCGGACGTCGGCGGCCTGAAGATGGACGGGGCACGGACCTGACTCTTGCCGCCCACAACGCCGCCAAAGCGCACGGCTTCGCTGGGCGACGAGCGTCCGCTAATCGG
>CAWDGB010000014.1:0-584792 GCA_963801715.1 uncultured Actinomycetota bacterium
ATGGCCTTCGTCCCGATGTCGATCGGCGGTCTCACCGGCGTTCGGCCGGCGGACGCGGGCGTCGCATCGGGCTTGATCACCACCAGTCAGCAGATCGGCGGCGCGATTGGAGTCGCCGCAGCGACCACCATTGCGACGACCTACACAACCCACTTCGTCACCGCGCATCCCGGCACTTCGCCTCTTGCTGGAGCTGCGCTTACCCACGGCTTCCAGATCGCGTTCTACGTTCTCGCCGCCGTCGCCGTAGTGGGAGCGATTGTCGCTGCGGTGCTGGTCGAGCCGAAGCCGGAGGAGAGCGAGATCACGCTCGACGACGACAACCTCGCCTTGGAGCCCGGGCCGACGCCGTCCCGTTCCCACCATCGGTGCAGATTCCGTCGCCATAGCGACGGAATCTGCATATAAAGGAAGCATCCGGCGATCAGCCGGCCTCGCCTATCGGCGCAAGCAGCTGATGCGGCTCCGTCAACGCCTGACTGACCGGATCAGCTTTCCGTCGCGTGGACTTCGACCGTGGCGGGTGCACGGTCAGCTCGCTCGGCGCGGGAATCGTCTGGCACTCGGCGCAGACCCCGTCGGCTCCCAGCAGCCCCACAGCCGCCGCCGGCGACACGTCGATGCGCGCTCGACCGCCCGCGGGTCACGCACCCAGCAGATCAGCCACCATATCGCCGGCCACAGCCGCTGGCCCTTCGGCGTCAATGCGTATTCGTCACGACCGCTGGTCCCGACGCTGCGTTCCAGGATGGCGTGTTGACCAACAGGTTCAGACGGTCGGTGAGCACTGCGCGAGGAATGCCAAGGTGGTCACGGAAGTCACTGAACCGGCGGACGCCGTAGAACGAATCGCGCACGATCAGCAAGGTCCACCGTTCCCCGACAATCTCCAGCGCGCGGGCTAACGCGCAGTCCTCACCGAGATATTCGCGCGGCAACGCCATGCGGGAAATATATCACTTGCAAGTTCGGTGAACGAACCTCTACCGTCAGGACCAGAAGTTCATTCACTGAACTGTGAGGATAGACGTGATGGCGGAGCCGGCCGTGCTGGACAGCGATTCTGGACCCGCAGTCGGACGCGCCGATCGCGGGGACCCGAGACCGATGGGTGCGGAACGACGGGATCGTCGCCCACGTCGCTGGACGTTGTCGCATCGGTTGGGATACGCCCAGGCGGCGGCCGTGATTGCACTATTGTCTGTTCGCCTCGGTCGTCCCCTCACCGCTGTACAGTGCCTATGCGCAGCGCTGGCACTTCTCGCCGTCGACGCTGACCTTGATCTTCGCGACTTACGCATTCGGAGTGCTGGCCGCATTGCTGCTCGCCGGGCGCCTTTCCGACCAGGTGGGCCGCCGCCCGGTGCTTGTCGCTGCGTTGGCGACGCTCATGGTGTCCTCGGTGTTGTATCGCCGCCGACTCGACTACGTGGCTGTTCGTGGCTCGGGCCGTGCAGGGGATTGCGACTGGAGCGGCGGTGAGTACGGCCAGCGCCGCGCTGTTAGATCTCCACCCGCGCCGCGACCCGGTGAACGTCGGCCTGACGAATGGCGTCGCCAGTGCGATCGGTCTCGGCCTCGGTTCCCTCGTGTCCTCGAGTCTCGTTCAGGTCGGCGCCGCTCCCTGGACCATTCCGTACGTCGTCGAGTTGGTCCTGCTCGCGGCGGCCCTGGCCGGCGCATATTGGATGCCTGAGCCGGTGCGTGAGCGCGCGACGTTCCGGCTCACCCGCAACGTCCCCAGGCGCCCGCCGGCATTCGCCACTCCTTCCTGCTCGCCGGGCTCGCCGCGCTGTCGTCCTGGTCGATCGGCGGCCTGTTCTTCTCACTGGGCCCGCAGCTATCCGAGCAGTTGTTCACCACGACCAACGTCGTCATCGGAGCGGTCGGCGGCGTGCTGCTGGGGTTCGCGGGCGCGCTGTCCCAGCTAGTGTTCCGGCACACGCCTAACTGGCTCGGTGCGGCCGCCGGCTCGGGTGGCCTAGCGGTCGGGATGCTTCTGGTCGTCATCGCCGCTGCGGCCGATTCGAGCGCTGTATTCGAGCTTGGCATGATCGTGGCGGGCTTCGGCTTCGGACTCGCCTTCCTCGGTGGTCTACGACAGCTCAACGCGGTGATCCCGCCCGAGCACCGAGCGGCGGTGATGTCCGCGTTCTACTTGGTCGCCTATACGTCGCTGTCGCTGCCCGCCATAGTCGCCGGATTCGTCGTCACCCGCCTCGGCCTCGACATGACGTTCGAGACCTTCGGCAGCGTCGTCGCCGGCATTGCGTTGATTGCGGCGATCGAGGCGTGGCGCACCCGGCCAAGCCGACCAGTTGTCGAGCCAAACCGGCGACCTGATTGCGAGCCAGCCCTCCTCGCATGACTCGCTCCGCGGTGCTATGACGACTCGGCGGAGAGCGTACGCAGCCAACGGGTGGCTTGCCCGGGCGTTGCCAGCCGAACGACACGCGGCCCCGGTGGATTATTGGTCCAGGCGCGAATCCGCGCTCGTTTGCCTGCGAATGATTGGAAATGCCAGCGCAGGATCGAGTCTGGTCCGAGCGTCTGACGCAACGTCTCTCGGTTGCCATTGCATATTGTGCGTCGATCGATTAGCCGTCGCACGGTTCTGGTAGTCAGCCGGGACAGGGATAGCCAGCGTGGGTAGTCCAGCGCCACGATGACCTCAGCCCGAGCCAACGGGACGTCGAGCCATTTGCCATAAGCACTGTCCAAGATCCACGCTGGCCGTGCGCAGATTACTGCGATCCGGCGACGCTGCTCCTCGTCGTCGACCGGCACCCAGCCGGGCTCCCAGGTCAAGTCATCGACGGAATGCCACGGTATCCCAGTGGCCGCGCTGATCTGTGCGGCCACTGTCGACTTCCCGGATCCGGTGACTCCGTACACCAGGAACCGGTCCGCCACGCCTCGATGCTAAACGGAGGTCGGCAAACTACCTCACTTCGGGTGGCCGATTCGGGCTCCGGGCCGGCTCGAGCAAAGACGCAATACTGAGCTATCAAGGGTGCGATATCGTGGCGCCTTGAATATCTACGAAGCGCTGCGGGGGTTCTCCCCGACCAACCGATACGGGTTGGTGATCATACTTATCGCGCTCACCTATGTGGTCACCGCGGCCATGCACGGATCCGGCGCGCAGTCGGTCGTCGTCCTGGTCCAGCTACTGACTGTGTGGCTTGTACTTCACCGTGTCCGAGTCTCCGGTGGCGCGACGCATTGCCGGGTTCGCCGTGGTGATAGGTGGGTTGCTCACCGTCCTTGCGTGGATCGCCGGCTCGATCGCCGGTGATAAGAACGTCACTCGTGTCCTGTTCGTCATCAGCGCGCTGCTGTACCTCATAGCGCCGGTGATCATCGTTCGTCATATCTTCGGCCGAAGCGTTGTCGACGGTCAGACGGTCCTCGCGGCAATTGCCGCCTATCTACTGATCGGGATGATGTTCACCTTCGCGTTCCTTGCGACCAGCGCTATCCAGGTGACGCCTCCCTTCTTCGGTGCGCAAGGTCCCGGAAGCGCGAGCCAGGACTTGTTCTTCAGCTTCGTAACGTTGACGACTACGGGCTACGGCAACCTAGTGCCTGAGGCCAACCCCGGTCAGTCGTTCGCCGTCCTCGAGGCGATTGTCGGTCAACTCTTTCTCGTCACCGCCGTCGCCAAGGTGGTGACCGCCTGGCGTCGGCCATCTGGCTTCGACAACAAGTCCGGCTCCGGGCCCGGTGGCTGACCGACCTGGGCCGCGTTCGATCGAGACCCAATCCTCATCTACGGCGACGTCGAGACCTACCGGGTTCGACCAGTCCGTTCGCCGCGTTCCTCGCGGCGATATGCTGCGCCGAGCGAACGGGGCTGTTGGGTGTTCGCCGAGGCGGTCGGCTCCGGCTGACCGTGGGCGGTCGAGGCGTGCGATCGGGGTCGAGGGGCGTTGGATGAGTAGCGGGTCTGTTCAGGGTGGGACGGCCGGCGAGTCCGGTGAGGTCGATGGGACTCGCGCAGCATGAGGCGCAGCGTTTCATGGGGGTGTTCGCGGACTTTCAGGATCCGTCGCGGGAGTGGCGGCGGTTGTTCTCGGAGTTGCTGGGCACGTTCTTTCTGGTGCTGGTTGCTGCGGGTGGCGGGGTGATGGGGCAGGCGTTTCCGAATACGATCAGCCGGACCGCGGCGGTGGTGGCGCCGGGGTTGATGGTGCTGGCGATCATCCTGTTCATGGGTAAGGTGTCGGGCGCGCATCTGAATCCGGCGGTGAGTATCGCGTTCGCGGCGCGGGGGGATTTTCCGTGGCGGCGGGTACCTGCTTACATCGTGGTTCAGTTGGTCGGGGCGTGCTTGGCGGCGTGGTTTGTGCAGGCGGTCATCCACGAGTCGGCGTCTTACGGTGCGAATTACCCGGCGCATGGGTATACGTCGTTGGACGCGTTTTGGATGGAGACGGTGCTGACCTTGGGCCTGGTCAGCGTGATCCTGGGTACCGCGTCCGGCGCGCAGAATCTGGGGGTGTTCGGGGCGCTGGGGGTGGGCGGCTATATCGCCTTGGCCGGTCTGTGGGGCAGCCCGATCTCCGGTGCGTCGATGAACCCGGCGCGCACCTTCGGTCCCGACCTGGTCAGCGCTGATTGGACCGGGTACTGGGTGTATGTGGTCGGCCCGCTGCTCGGCGCCGCGCTGGCGGTCGGCTTCGCCTACATCCTGCGTGGGCGCGGCGGCGATCTCGCCGCGCTCGCCGCGGCGCAGGGAGAGCTGCCCACCCAGGCTCGGCACTCCGATCAGGCATGACCGCGTAGGCGTTACTCTCGAATACCCGGGCGTGACCGTGTTGCCGGTGTCACGCTAGATGAGGTCCATGACCGGGAATGGTCGACCGCGTATTGCCCGGCATACTGGCCTGGCTGCCTGAACCGGTCCGTTCGGCGACACCGACCGACGTCGGCCGGACCCTCGTGCGAGGGGGTGTGCCGTTGAACGAACCTATCGAGTCGCCCTCGGAGCCCAGCGCAGTCACCGGGGAGGACGCGCCGCCCACTGCGGATCAGCGGCGCCGCCGACCGGGCAGGTGGATCGCCCGTGCTCAGCAGTTCCGGGCAGACCTCGAGCAGCGGCCACGGATCGGATTCCTCGTTCGATCGATCCGCCGATTCGGCCAGATAGAGGGCAAGCACCTATCTCTCGTCATCGCGATGAACCTCTTCGTCTCCATAATTCCGCTGCTCATTCTCGGCTACGCATTTATCTCGGCGTTCAATCCGCATCGAAGTTTCGGCAACGTCGTCGTTCATATTTTCCATCTCACCGGGACCACTGCCCAGACTGTCGAGAACACGTTTACGACGGCAAGCTCAGGCAAAAGCACCGCCCTGAGCATCAGCATCATCTCGCTATTGATCACCGGCTTTGATGTGAGCGCGACCGTACAACTTGCCTACGCCCGAGCCTTCGGGGTGACTCCGCTATCTGGGCTCCAGAAGTACCTTCGGGGAGCGACCTGGTTGGGGATGTTGCTCGCCGTCAGTGGCGGCAGCTTGGCCTTACGCTATCTGGTCATTGGTCGCCCGGTGTGGGTCCTTATCCTGGTCATCCCGACCTATCTTCTCCTCGAGTTCAGCTTCTATATCGTGACGCCGCGATTACTGCTCGATCTGCCATTCGCGTGGCGTGATCTAGCGCCCGGCGCCGCAGTCAGTACCGGCGCTGCGATCCTGGTCAGCGCGGTCTCCTCGTTCCAGCTACACCGCTGGTTCAGTGCATACGGAAAAGCCTATGGGGGCTTCGGGATCGGCCTGGGGATAATCGCGTATGTGGGCCTTATCGCGCTCTTCTGGGTGTGGGTTGCGGCCATAATGGGTGTTTACTGGGAGGACAAGGCGGGTTCGTCTGCGGTTGCCGCTATGCATAAATTGTCGGCCGACCTCGCGGGCTAGCTCCCGCAACGTACGGGTAGCCGAATGCTCACGATGCCCGACCAATGCGCCGCACGGCCAACGACGTGAGCCGGCCGAACAGCGCGCCCGCGGTCGCCCCGACCACGACATCGCTGGGATAGTGCACTCCGGTATAGACGCGAGTAAACCCGACAAGGGCTGCCGCCACCCGCAACGGAATGCCCGCTGCCGGGATGACATCCCCGACGGCCGTTGCGAATGCCGCAGCGGAAGCGGAATGTCCGGACGGGAACGACGTCGAATCCGGCATGCTGACCCACCGTTCTTGCGGAACACCGGCGCGGTCAGGGCGGGCGCGGGCGCTGCCGAGCTTCATCGGCTGGTTGACGGCAAAGGACGTGACACCGATCGCGGCGATCCCGGTTATCGCCGCGCGCCGCCCTCGGTGGCCACCGAAGAGCGCCAGAAGCGTCGCGACGACGAACCAAGGCTTCGAGAAGTCAGCGAACTTCGCGAGCTGCCGCAACGGCACGTCGAGCTGCGACGGGGGAATACGAGCCACCGCGCCGTAGCAGGCTCGGTCGATTCGACCGAGCACGCTCAACGCCCGTACGAGACTGCCACGTGCGGGACCGGGCTTGGCCGCGAGCCGCTCTGCGAGCAACTCCTCCCGCGGCGGGTTTACCGGATCTCGGCCGGTGTCGGGTGTCTCGGTCATGACTGTCGGCCGAGGGCGACACGCCACAGCGCGGTGAGCGTGGTTCGCGATGCGACCTTGACGGTGCGCGCGGCCGGCGACAGTCCCGCGCGGGGCGGTAGCCACACGGTCAATGCCCCAGGGCGAATCCGGAACTGCAGTGGCGGTTGCAGGGTGAGCGCCTCGCCGTCGACACCGATCTCTACCGGCTCGGCTGAGCTCACCTCAAAGTCGGAAGCGACCCATTCCTGCCAGCCGCCGAACTGGCGGACTTGCCCGACTGATTCCAGCGCCACGAGCTTCTGCATGTCCGCGGCGCCGCGAACCATCAGCGACATGATCCCCAGCCCGCCGGTGTCCATCCTCACTCGCGTTCCCCCACCGCGCAGGTCATGCAGGTTGTAGGGATTGTTGGAGACCAAGATGAGCTGCGAGGTCAGGGACTGTTCACCCGACGGCAGGGCGAACCTCAAGTCCATTGGCGTCGCGTTCGGGCCGATGATCGTCGGCAGCATCTCGGCGGCGGTCCGTAACTTCGCGTCCCGATACTCCGGCGACTGAACGACTTTCGCGTACACGCCCATCGACGCGTTGTTGACGAACACCCGGCCGTTCACCTCAGCCAGGTCGATTGTCCGCTCGACGCCTTCGCTGTACGCATCCAGCGCTCCGATGACGTCGTCGCGGTCCAGGCCGAGGTCGAGGGCGAAATGGTTGCGGGTGCCGGCTGGGATGACGACGTGCGGAATGCCGCACCGACTGGCCACCGAGGCCACCAGGGCCTGCGAGCCATCGCCGCCGGCCATGCCTATCACGTCGGCTCCGCGGGCGACCGCGTCTTCGGCGAGCTCCAGCAGATCCGTGCCCGGGGTCAGGACGATCGGTTCGATTCCGCGCTCTCGGCACTCGTCGACCAGGTGGAAGCGCTCGGCCTTTCCGCCGCCGGACTTGAGATTCATGATCAACACTGGATGCTTGGCCCGCAGCAGTGCTGGGGCTTGCGTTTTACTCGCGGGGGCGCGCAAGGCGTATCCGGCGGCCGCGATGGAGACAAAGGCCAACGCACCGCTTATCACCAGCACCCGAACGGTCTGGCTCGCGATCATGACGATGATGAATGCGATCAGTCCGACGCCCGCGAGCGTGAGGGCCAGAATGCGCGCGGTTCCGCTGCGGGATATCGCATACCACGCGCCCAGCACGATGAGGGCGAGGGACGGGATACCGATGAGCAGGACGTACCACTCGTCGAAGGCCCCCAGGATGACGTACAGCACGCTGAGGGCAGCCGCAGCGATGGCAACGACCGCCGCTCCCCGGCGCGCCGCGGAAGGGGCGTGACGTTCTGGCGCATCTACGCTCACGACGTGTCCCTGATGATGTCCGGCTGGAGTTGTCTGGTCGAGAGTATTTCGGATGGCAAGCGCTACCGGCACGCGCGGCTACCCGGTCGAGGTCCACGATCGCGCCGGGCGCCACCCGTGCTGGAGTGAGGTCAACTTACCCTGGTATGCCCAACGATCGGGCAACCTGGAAGCGCGTCCCATCAACGAGGGGGCACCGTGGCTGAATGGGCCGGAAGGCCGGCGCGAAAGAGCTTGTGGTGGCCAGCGAGCACTGGGATCAGGGCGCTGCTCCGGGTGTCGCATGTCTGAGCCAGTTGGGTCAGACATGGGTGTGACTGGATAAGCCATGGCCGTGAGCTCCGAGCCGACGGCTGCCCACCAGGGTGGTGGCATCCGATCCTTTGTTCCGGGCTGGACCGTGGTCTCCACCTATCAGCGTCGGTGGCTGCCGAAGGATGTGGTCGCGGGGCTGGTCTTGTCGGCGTTGTTGATTCCGCAAGGCATGGCCTATGCCGAACTGGCCGGACTGCCGCCGATCACCGGTCTCTACACGTCGATCCTGTGTCTGCTCGGGTACGCGGTGTTCGGTCCCTCTCGGGTGTTGGTGCTCGGCCCAGACTCCGCGCTGGGCCCGATGATCGCCGCGACCGTGATGCCGTTGCTGGTGGCGGGCGGCGATCCGGCCAAGGCGGTCGCGCTGGCGTCGCTGCTGGCGATTCTGGTCGGTGTGATCATGGCCGTCGCCGGATTGGCCAAGTTCGGTTTCATTGCGGACTTGCTGTCCAAACCGACGCAGATCGGCTACATGAATGGCCTAGCCGTCACGATCGTCGTCGGCCAGCTGCCGAAGCTGTTCGGGTTCTCGGTCGACGCGAACGGATTACTGAGTGAGTTCTCGGCTTTCGTGTCGCAGGTGGCAGATGACGCAAACGCCGCGGCGGCGACAGTAGGGCTCGCTTCGCTGGCCGGGATCTTGCTGCTGCAGCGGCTGCTGCCGAAGGTGCCGGCTGTGCTTGTCGCCGTGGTGCTCGCATCGATCGCCGTCAACGCGTTCGACCTGCAGGCGCACGGTGTCAAGACCATCGGCGTGTTGCCGCGGGGCTTTCCGCCGTTCACCATCCCGACCGCTGCCTGGTCTGACGTGCCGCCGCTCTTCGTCGGCGCGCTCGCCATCGCCGTAGTTGCCCTCGCCGACACCATGTCGACGGCATCATCGTTCGCGTCCCGGCACGGTGAACGCGTGCGGGGCAACCAGGAGATGATCGGTATCGGCGCCGCGAACATCGGAGCCGGCTTGTTCCAAGGATTCCCGGTAAGTACGAGCGGGTCGCGGACCGCGGTTGCCGACCAGGCCGGGTCCCGGTCGCAGGTCACCGGCGTGGTCGGCGCCGTCGTGATCACACTGGTGCTGGTGCTCTTCCCATCGCTGATGCAATACGTGCCTCAGCCGACCCTCGGCGCGATCGTCATCGCGGCCGCGTTGTCCCTGGTCGACATCCGGGGCACGCGCCGCCTGTGGCAACAGCAGCGGGTCGAGTGTCTACTGTCGATCGTCGCCCTGCTCGGCGTGGCCCTGCTCGGTGTTCTCCCGGGCATTCTCATTGCCGTGGCGTTGTCCATTCTGAATGTCTTCCGGCGGGTCTGGTGGCCGCATCAGGCCGAGCTTGGCCGGGTCGAAGGCATTGACGGGCTGCACGACACTGCGAGCCATCCCGATGCCGAGTTGCTTCCTGGGCTGGTGGTCTACCGCTTCGACGCGCCGCTCATCTTCGCGAACTCTCGGATCTTCGGCGATGAGATCCGGGCGATCGCCGAGAACCGCCGCGGCCTCAAGTGGATTGTGATCGCCGCGGAGCCGGTCACGGACGTCGACACGACGGCCTCGGACATGCTTCAGGAGTTGGACGTCTGGCTGAACGAGCGAGGGATCTCGTTGATATTCGCCGAGCTTAAGGACCCGGTACGCGAGAAGATCGAGCGCTACGAACTGACTCGCACGATCGACCCCGACCATTTCTTTCCGACTATCGACACCGCCGTCGAGCGCTACATGCACGAGACGGAGGCCACCTGGAAGGTGCCGAAGGACGAGGTCAGCCCGGAACCCGGCTCAGCCGTCGAGCAGGCTCGTACGATCCACGATCAGACGAGCAAGCAAGATCGATAATAGGTGTGCCCGGTCGTGGAATAGGCTGAGCCTGATTTGCGGATCTTCGGTAAGAAACCCTTTACGACATGGGCTCCACGCGGTACAAGCAGCAATTGACAGTTGCTCCGATTTGGAGGCACAGATGAGCGATATCGCAACGGCCGGCTCGTTCGCACTCGACCAGACGAAGTCCGACCCCACATCCTCGGCGAAGACCAAGACCTCGATCGAGGATCTCGCGATCAACACGATTCGCACGCTGTGCATCGATGCCGTGCAGGCTGCGAACTCCGGCCATCCCGGCACGCCGATGGCGATGGCGCCAGTCGCGTACGAATTGTGGAACAACGTTTTGCGCTTCGACCCCCAGCACCCGATCTGGAGCAACCGCGACCGATTCGTGCTGTCCGCCGGCCACGCATCGACCTTGCTGTACTCCCTGCTGCACTTGACCAAGGTCACGGCCGTCAACTCGGCCTATGAGATGGTCGGGCAGCCGGCGGTGTCGCTCGACGACATCAAGAAGTTCCGTCAGCTCGACAGTCGCTGCCCAGGTCACCCGGAGTACCGCTGGACCTCCGGCGTCGAGTGCACTACCGGTCCGCTGGGTACTGGCCTGGCGTCGAGTGTCGGCATGGCGATGGCCGGTAAGTGGCAGGCGGAAGCGTTCAATCGTCCGGGCTTCGAGCTGTTCGACTACAACATCTATGCGCTGGGCGGCGACGGATGCGTCATGGAAGGTATCTCCCAAGAGGCGGCCTCCTTAGCCGGGCACTTGCGGCTCGACAACTTGTGCTGGATCTACGACAACAACAAGATCACCATCGAAGGTCCTACCTCCCTCACGTTCAGCGACGACGTGGCAACGCGCTTCATCGGCTATGGCTGGAACGTCACGCGAGTCGGCGACGCTAACGACCGACAAATGCTTGCCCGCGCATTCGACGTGTTCCGCCGCGAGTCGAGTAGACCGACTCTGATCATCGTCGACAGCCACATCGGTTACGGTGCGGCGACCAAGGAGGGCACCGCCGCCGCGCACGGCGAGCCGCTCGGCGTCGAGGAAGTGCGCTCAGCGAAGCGTTTCTATGGCTGGCCGGAGGACGCTCAGTTCCTCATCCCAGACGGCGTGTACGAGCACTTCGCCGCCGGCATCGGCGCCCGGGGTCACGAGCTTCGCGCCGCGTGGGATCAGCAGTTCGGGAAGTACTGCGCCGAGTACCCGGAGCTCGGGGAGCATGTCGACCTGATGCAGCGGCGGCTGCTGCCCGAGGGTTGGGACGCCGACATCCCCGAGTTTCCCGCCGACGAGAAGGGCAAGGCCAGCCGCGACTCGAGCGGCGCGGTGCTCAATGCGATCGCACCACGGGTGCCATGGCTGATCGGCGGCGCCGCGGACCTTGCTCCGTCCACGAAGACGCGCCTGACGTTCGACGGGGCCGGTGAGTTCGAAGCCGCAAGCTACGGCGGGCGGAACCTGCACTACGGCGTTCGAGAGCACGCGGCGGCGGCAGTGGCGAACGGCCTATCGTTGTCAAAGATCAGGCCCTACCAGTCTGGGTTCCTCATCTTCTCCGACTTCGAACGCGGCGCGCTGCGGCTGTCGGCGATCATGGAGATCCCGGTGATCTACATCTTCACCCACGACTCAATCGGCGTCGGGGAAGACGGGCCGACCCACCAGCCGGTCGAGCAGCTCGCGTCGCTGCGGGCCATGCCGGGCCTTATCGATATCCGTCCAGCCGATGCCAACGAGGTCGCCGAGGCGTGGCGGGTGATCATGCCGCTGCGACATGACCCGGTCGCATTGGTGCTGTCGCGCCAAGCGCTTCCAACGCTTGACCGCGGCAAGTACGGGTCAGCGAGCGGGCTGGCGAGGGGCGGGTACATCCTGGCCGATCCGCCAGATGGACAGCCTCAGGTCATCCTGATCGCGACGGGCAGCGAGGTTGCCCTCGCGGTTAGCGCTTATGAGCAGCTTCGCGCCGAGGGCATTCGTGCCCGCGTGGTGAGCCTGCCGTCATGGGAACTGTTCGACCGCCAGGATCAGGGGTATCGCGAATCCGTGTTGCCGCCGTCCATTGCCGCCCGGGTCGCGGTCGAGCAGGCCTCCGGCTTCGGCTGGGAACGCTATGTGGGATCAACCGGGGCCGTTGTCGCGATGTCGACCTTCGGCGCGTCGGCGCCGCTCAAGGCCCTGCAATCGAAGTTCGGATTCACCCCGGACGCCGTGGTCCGGCTGGCCAAGGAGCAACTCGAGCCTGCGTCGTAGTCATCGCCAGGCAATTGGGCGATGAAGGACAGGCCGAGGCCTGGAGGAAGGCGACGATGCGGCCCAAGATCGACGGGACGAGCTTCGGATCGATCACCGTGGCGGGAACGGTGTTCGATCACGACATCGTGATCAGCCCGCACGGTGATGTGAGTAAACGCAAGAAGAAGCTGTCCAAGGCGATTTACGGCACATCGCACGTGATCTCGCTGGAGGAGGCGAGGTATATCGCCGCCGACGCGGCCGGGGCCGATCGCGTGATCATCGGTGCCGGCCAGCACGGTATGGTGCAGCTTTCACCGGAGGCGGCGGAGTTCTTCGCTGGCAAGGGATGCGCGATCGTGCTGCGGCCCACGCCCGAGGTGATCAAGGTCTGGAACCAGACGAAGGGCAGCGCGGTCGGGCTGTTCCACGTCACGTGCTAGCAAATCGTCGGATCGTGGACTCGCGGCTCCCGAGCGACAACTCGTTCAAGATCATCATCGGCGCGGCCGCAACGCGGAACGCCGACCCGGCCGAGGTTCGAATGACGGTCCAAACGCGAGAAGCGCCCCGCACAGATGACCGCTGCGGGACGCTCTCTCCGTAGTGCAACGTTGGTCGGCCCTGGGTTCGGCTGCCCTGCCAGGCCCGGGCCGCGTCGGATAGTGTGTCCTACGCCACACAGGTACGCAAGTCGTTACGTAGATCGATTTCGTTCCGCTCGCATTCAGCTGCGGACCGTATACGACACGCCGATGCACTGGACATAGGCTTAGGAACGCGGTAAGCGTTTCCACCTGCGGCCCTCGGCGATGACTCGGCTAGCTCTTGTCGGGGGCTGCTGATAATGATCTCGGCGCGATCAGCCCACCTCCCTCGATGATCTTGGACATATCGCCGTCCCAGGGCAATAAGTCCAAGATCACGACCATGGAGAGTGGAGCGCGGTCGGCTCCCGTTAGTGATCGATCAGCGTGCGTAGCCTTCAACTGACGGTAGGAGATCGCCGATGGATTGGTTCTGGCACGGGCTGCTCGTCTGCTTCGTGATCATCCCGGCGACGGTTCTGTGGCTCGCGATCATCGTCGAGCTGATCCGCAGACACGACCTGAGCACCTGGGCTCGGATCGGCTGGTTGCTCGTGATCCTGATCTTCCCGGTGATTGGTTCACTGACCTACCTGCTCATTACCTGGGTGCACGCGGACGCGGCCACCGACTTGGGCGCAGCTCCTCAGGCAGCCGGCGTTCCGGAGCACCCGGAGACGATCGCGGACTTGACGCGCCTGGACCAGCTGCGTCGATCCGGCGCAATCAGTGAGGCAGACTTCGAGGCGGGCAGACGGCGGGTGCTGGAGGGCGGCGAGGCCTCCGCTCCGCCCGGCCGCCACGCATCCCCTGATACGGAGGTCGGCACGTGAACTGGTTCTGGCACGCCTTGTGGATCTGCTTCGTCGTCATCCCCGCGACGATCCTCTGGCTGGTCTGTATTTTCGACATCGTGTTTCGTCAACGCCGGATGGCTGTCTGGAAGCGGATCGTCTGGCTAATCGTCGTCTTGGTGCTGCCCCTCTTCGGTGCGCTGATCTATATCAGCGTGTACGCGCGGGGCATGGAGGAAGGATTCCGTATCTTCGAGCGCCCTCACTCGCAAGGCGAGGTGACCGGCGATGAGTACGAGGCGCAGCGGGCACACCTCGAGGCGCCGGATCGCGGCTGGTGAGTTCTAACCGCGTGGTCGTTGACTGGCAGTCAACCGGCGGCGTCGGCTGCTACGGCATCGGCAAGCGCCTGCAGCGATGGGAATTCCCAATCCGGAACGACGTCGGCCGGAGGCGCCGGTGTGGCGCCCCAGCCCAGTCGATCGTGGCGCCGGTTGATCCAGACGGTGCGTAGCCCGGCCCGCTTGGCCGGGACGTGGTCATGGAACAGGCTCTGGGCGACGTGCAGCAGCCGACTCTCGCCGATACCCAGCCGGGCCGCTTCGGCCAGTAGCACATCGAAGTTGCGCGGCGCCGGCTTGTAGGAGCCGATGTCCTGCGCGGTGAGGACGCTCGCGAACGTGACGCCCAGCCGCCGATTGCTGGCAGCGAAGGAGTCGCGGTCCACGTTCGACAGGACAATGAGTTGGTATCGCGTGCTCAGCGCCGCGAGCGCGGGTGGGGAGTCCGGAAATGCTGGCCAGTCTGGCACCGAGCCGGCGAGCCGCGAAGCGTCGTCGTCGGTGACTTCCGTGCCGAACTGGCGTCCCAGCTCGCGCATGCTGCGGGCCAGAATCGCCGGATAGCTCACGCCTGGATACTCGGCCTCAGCGCGCGCCTCGTGCGTGGAATACGCCGCGAGCAAGGCCTCATCGTCGAGTTGCAGTCCCCGAGCACGCGCCCAGCCACCGAGTACCACGGCGAGGCCGGTCTCCCAGTCGATGAGCGTGCCGTAGCAGTCGAAGCTCAGCGCGTCGAAGTCGGTCAGCTTCACGCCGTTCTCCTTCCAGAGTCCCTTGATCGAATCATGACCAACGCACAGGCTGCACCGGACGCGCCTGGCACTGGTGACCTACGCTGAGGGATGCGTCGAGGGCACCGATGGGCGATCGTCGTCGCCGGCGTCCTCATCTTGGCTACGCTGCCCTGGGCGGTGAGCAAGCTGCCCGCGGCGGGCAGCGGTGCGACTGCCACGGATCTACTGGGCCGGGTCCAGCGCTCGTCATCCGTGTCGTATTCCGGCTACGCCGAGTCAGTCGGCAGCCTGGCGTTGCCTGTGACGGATCAGTTCAACGCGATCACCAACCTGCTCGGCGGCCGCACCCAGATGCGCGTGTGGTGGTCGAGCTCCGCTGAATGGCGGGTCGATACGGTCAGCCTCACTGGGGAGACCGACCTGCACCACTCGGGCGGTCAAACCTGGACGTGGAACTACGAGGCCAACCGAGCGACGCTGGACGACAGCCGTTATCCACAAGACGTTCGGTTGCCGCGCTCCGACGATCTGATCCCGCCCAACCTGGCTCGTCGGCTGCTCAGCCAGGCCACTCCCGACGAGGTGCAGCGCTTGCCGTCTGCCCGGGTGGCCGGTCACGATGCGGCGGGGCTGCGACTGCGCCCGAGAGAGCCCGAATCCACGATCGACCGGGTCGACGTGTGGGCGTTGGCGAGCGGGTTGCCGGTGCGGGTCGCGGTCTACGGCAAAGGCAGTGGGACCGCTGTCGTGAGTACCTCCTTCCTGCAGCTGAACACCAGTCCACCCAGATCCTCGGAGATCGACTTCACACCACCACCGTCGGCGCGGGTGGAGGATTCGAACGGGCTCGATCTGCTCGGCTTCATTGACCTGCTGGGCAATGCCCAACCGCCGGCGACCCTGGCCGGTCTGACCCGTAATGCGGCTACCCCGGGCCTTGGCGCCGTTGGCGTCTATGGCCGGGGGGTCACGCTTCTCATCGCTATCCCGTTACCGGCCCGCATCGCTTATCCGCTTCAGGAGCAGCTCGAGAAGGCAGCCGGCGCGGCGAGGTCTGCTGGCGGCGTGGCGATCGGGGTTGGCGTGTTGAACCTCTTGCTCGGACAACCCGAACCTGACGCCGGAGCTTGGCTCGTCACCGGAACGGTCACGGCCGACACGCTTCAGCGGGCCATTGCTGCGCTCCCGCCCACGGATGGATTCCGTCGGTGATCCGCACCCACGCGTTGATCAAGCGGTTCGGCTCGATCACCGCCGTCGATGGCATCGACCTGGACGTTCGGGCCGGTGATATCTACGGATTTCTCGGCGCGAACGGCTCCGGTAAGACGACGACGCTGCGCATCGTGCTGGGGTTGGTGCTAGCCACCTCGGGTGAGGTCGAGCTGCTGGGCAAGGCGATGCCTCGTCGAGGACGGGACGTCTTGCCCCGCGTTGGCTCGCTCGTCGAAGGCCCCGCCGCGTATGGCCACCTGTCCGGTCGGGCCAATTTGGCCTTGCTCGATGCGAGCGGTCGAGACACCGGTCGGGCGACCCGGCGGCGTCGGATCGACGCCGCGCTGGACCGGGTCGGACTGGCCGGGATCGATCGGCGCCCGGTGAAGGCGTACTCGCTCGGCATGCGCCAGCGCCTTGGGCTCGCCGCGGCACTGATGCGGGAGCCCGAGCTGCTTGTCCTCGACGAGCCAACCAATGGCCTTGACCCGCAAGGCATCCGGGAAATCCGCGAGTTGCTGCTCGCGCTCCACGCCGGCGGCGCGACGATCTTCTTGTCCAGCCATCTGCTCGCCGAAGTCGAAGCGCTGTGCACTCGGGTCGGTGTGCTCGATCGCGGCCGACTCGTCGTGCAGGATCAGCTGGAGACGTTGCGGGCGCCCACGGGACGCACCATTGTGCGTACGCCCAACCCGGCCGCCGCCGTCGCGGCGCTGGACGGGCGGGTTGAGTATCGGCAGGGAGAGCTCGTCATCGTCCGTGGCAGTGATCCGGCCCAGGTCAACGCGGCGCTCGTGGCCCGGGGCATCCCCGTCACCGAGCTCGCGCGGGAACGACACAGCCTCGAGGAGATCATCTTTCAGCGAACCGGCCCGAGCAGTGATCGGGTGGACCCGACATGATCGCCGTCGAGCTGCGCAAGCTCGCGCGTCGTCCGCGAACTTGGGTGGCCATTGGCTTGCTGAACCTCTTGCCCACAGTCGTGGCGATCCTGGTGGCCGTCACGAAGATCGGCCCGCGACCGGGAGAAGGGCCCGGCCTTCCTGTCCGCTGTGCTCTCGCAGGGCTCGCTGTTCTCGGTCGCTGCGCTTGCCATCGTGCTGCCGCTGTTCCTCCCGGTCGCAGTTGCCGTCATCTCCGGTGACAGCATCGCCGGCGAGGCCCAAAGCGGCATGCTCCGCTATTTGTTGACTCGCCCGGTCGGGCGGACTCGGCTGCTGGTCGCCAAGTTGGTCGCGGTGTTCGTGTTCGTGATCGTCGCAGTCGTCATCGTGGCTGGCGTCGGCTACGTCGTCGGATCGCTATTGCTCGGCAATGAGCCAGTGACGGCCACGACTTCGATCAGCAGCGTCTCGGGAACGACCCTGACCGCAGGCCAGATCGCGGTCCGCACTGTGCTGTCGATCGGGTATGTCGCCCTGTCGATGATCGGCGTAGCCGCAATGGCGTTGTTCTTGTCGACGCTCACCGACTCCCCGTTGTCGGCCAGTCTCGGCGCACTGGCGTTCCTGATCGGGTCGTCATTGCTGCTCACGCTCGACGCGGCGCACGCGCTGCAGCCCTACCTGCCGACGCGGTACTGGTTGTCGTTCGTCGACCTCTTCCGGGATCCGATCCAGTGGTACAACGTCGAGCGCGGTGTCGGAATCCAGCTGGTGTACGTGGTGGTGCTGCTCGGCGCGGCGTGGGCGAACTTCATGACCAAGGACATCACGAGCTGAGCCGGACACAGTCGGCGGACGTCAACGGCACCGGCTCACCGGGGGACAGCTCGACCCGGACCATCTGCGCGACGAGTGGATCGGTCGGCAGGTCCCCGTGACTCACCTGGGCCGATGCGCAGACGCTTTGTACGCTCATGTTCAGCGCACCGGCCAGCCGCGCTGAGTCTGGCGGTACGACGGTCTGGTCGTCGACCGTCCAGATCGACACGAACGTCGGGCCGATCGGCGTCTCGTTGCCCGTGTTCAGCCGGTCGAGGAGTGTGCTGTCCGTGGCCAACTGCTGGCACGCGACCGGGCAGCCACCCGGCGCGAGGGATCCGGCCAAGCTGGCGAGATCCGTGCCATGCTGCGGTGATCCCAGCGTCACGATTCGACGGGCAACCGACGCGCCGCCGTGGTCACGCGCCCAGAGCCTTGCAACCACCCCACCGGCCGAGTAGCCGACAATGTCTACGGTCGTGGCGCCGGTCCCCGATCGAGCGGCGCTGACTGCCCGCGCAAGAGCCGCGGCCTGTTGGCCGAGGTCCCCAGTGCCATCACCGGGCAGGCTCACCACGATCGCGGTGCGGCCGGTGCCACGCAGGGAATCGGCGAGGGATTCGAGGGCGTTGGTCGAGCCGCCGTAGCCGGGTACGAGCAATACCGGCCCAATCACGTTCTGCGGGTTCGTCCGGGTCGGGGCCTTCGGGCCGCGGTTGAGCACCACCCCCAGAGTCGCGGCCAGGGTGGCCGCGACGATCATCACGAGCGCGCCGATCAGAAGTCGACGTCGGGCGGGCGCGATTCCAGACCACACCCGTCCATGGTCCGCTCGACCGAGGACCGTCGCGCGCTACCAGGCCTGTTTCCGCTCGTTCTACAGTCAAACGATGGTGCAATCGGAGCAAGCTCTCAGTTATGACAGCGGAATCTCCGAGCTTCCCCTGCTCGGCGACACAATCGGCACGAATCTTGATCGGACCGTCGCCCGGCATTCCGACCGCGACGCGCTGGTGGACGTGGCGTCAGGTCGCCGCTTCACGTACTCGCAGCTCGCCAGCGAGGTGAACGTGGTCGCGCTCGGTCTCGTCCAGCTCGGCATCGGCAAGGGCGATCGGGTGGGAATCTGGGCGCCGAACGTCCCGGAGTGGGTCCTGGTCCAGTACGCGACGGCCAAGATCGGCGCCATTCTGGTGAACATCAACCCGGCGTACCGGACGCACGAGCTGGAGTATGTGCTCAACCAGTCCGGCATCCGAAGCCTCATCGCGGTTCCACAGTTCAAGACGTCGGACTACGCGGCGATGATCTCCGAGGTCCGGCCGCGGTGCCCGGCGTTGCGTGACGTGTTCTTGATCGGTCACGCCGAATGGGCCGATCTCGTTGCCGCCGGGCGAGCCGCCGACCCGGCGCGGCTCGCGCAGATCGGGGCCACGCTCAGCTCAGACGACCCGATCAACATCCAATACACGTCGGGTACGACCGGCTTCCCCAAAGGCGCAGCGCTCAGCCATCACAACATTGTGAACAACGGGTTCTTCGTGGCCGAGCTCCAGCAACTGACGGAGCGTGACCGTATTTGCATTCCGGTGCCCTTTTACCACTGCTTCGGCATGGTCATGGGCAACCTGGGCGCCACGACGCACGGCGCCTGCATAGTCATTCCCGCGCCCGCGTTCGAGCCGAAGGCCAGCCTGCAGGCCGTGCATCAGGAGCGGTGCACGTCGTTGTACGGCGTCCCGACGATGTTCATCGCTGAGCTGTCCGACCCGGACTTCGACAGCTTCGATCTGAGTAGCCTCCGCACCGGAATCATGGCTGGCTCACCGTGCCCCGTCGAAGTGATGAAGAAGGTGATCGACCGGATGGGCATGCGGGACGTGACGATCTGCTACGGGATGACCGAGACGTCGCCGGTATCCACCCAGACCCGAGTGAGCGACTCTCTCGAGCAACGGACCGCCACCACCGGACGCGTCCATCCGCATCTGGAGATCAAGCTGGTCGATGTGCAGACCGGACTGACTGTGCCCCGTGGCGACCAGGGTGAGCTGTGCACCAGGGGCTACAGCGTGATGCTCGGATACTGGAACGAGCCCGAGAAAACCGCCGAAGTGATTGACGCGGCGCGATGGATGCACACGGGCGATCTGGCGACCATGGATGACAGCGGTTACGTGAGCATCACCGGCCGCAGCAAGGACCTGGTCATCCGCGGCGGCGAGAACGTCTATCCGCGCGAGGTCGAAGAGTTCCTCTACACGCACCCGGACATCCTTGACGCACAGGTGATCGGAGTGCCGGACGAGAAGTACGGCGAGGAGATCATGGCCTGGATTCGCATGCGCCCGGGCGCCGAGCCGCTCACCCCCGACTCGGTGCGCGCGTACTGCGCGGGGCAGGTCGCCCACTACAAGATTCCACGCTACGTGCACGTCGTCGACGAGTTCCCCATGACCGTCACGGGAAAGGTTCGCAAGGTCGAGATGCGGGCTCGCGCGGTCGAAATCCTCGGGCTCGACTAGATCTGTCAGCCGCCCGATCCGCGGCATCCGGGCTACCGAACGGGCGTCGCTGACAGATTGGCGCACTGGCGATCTCGCTGCCACTCGGCGTTGATCCGCGCGGCATCGGCTCCGGTGGCCGGAACCGGGACGCCGGTGTCGTCCAGATGCGCCGGCTCGAAGCGGGAAGCAACCACGCGGCCGCCCTGGAAGGTGAGGGTGAGCACTCCGTTGTCGTCCTGTTCGTTGCCGAACGACTCCCACCACAAGTAGTTCGACAGGCCATAGGCCACGTACGAACCGTCCGACCGCCATCCCGCGCCGAGGAGCACGTGGGCATGGGTGCCGACGACCGCCGCGGCGCCGGCCGCAGCGAGTTCGTTCGCCCCGGCGATCTGATCCCCGTTCGGGCAGGTCTGATACTCAGTGCCCCAATGCAGGTACACCACGACGACGTAGCCGGCCGCTTTCGCCGCCCGGACCGCGTTGACGAGCAGCGGCGAGAACGCGTTCGCGACGCCGGGGCTGTGGGGTCCGGCAGAAAAGTTGGCCAACGTCTCCTCACGAACCTGCGTCGCTGCGAACACGGCGAGGCGAACCCCGTTGATGGTCCTCACATACGGCGCGAACGCCTGCATCGCGTCAGCGCCGATGCCGATCACGGGGAATTTCGACGCGGCGATCGCAGCAAGTGTGTCGTGCAGTCCGCCCAGCCCGTAGTCGGCGCCATGGTTGTTGGCCATCGTGGCGAGGTCGACACCGGCGTCCCGTAGTGCCGTCAATGCGGTCGGTGGCGCGTGGAACACGAATGATTTGTGCTGCGGCGGGAGATCGCGGTTGGTGATCGCGGTCTCCAGGTTGACCATGGTCAGATCTGCTTTGCTCAGCACGCCGGAAGCAACCCCGAATGCCGTGGCCGGGCTTTGGTCCAGCCGGGTTGCCGTCCGCTTGGCGAAGTTGACATCGCCGGCGAACGCGAACGTGAATTTCCCGCTCGGCCGGGCCGGAACCGGCGGGCGCTGCGTAGCCGACGGGCTCGTAAGTGGCCGAACCACGCCTGCAGTGGCCGGAGGCGAGGGTGCTGCGGAATGTGGCGCTGGAGTCGACCCACTGGAGCAGGCCGTGAGCGCAACGACAGACGCTAAGGCGGCGCCGGCCGCGGAGGCGCGGGCGGGGCAGGAACGAGGGCGCATCAGCGGCTATCCGACCACAACGCGGCAGGACGCCGTGAACGACCCTCCCTCGGCTGCCACCATGAGGACATGGCAGGCGAGCGGAACGTCCTCGGTGGTGAGCTCGAACGGTGCGGCATTGACCCGGTCACCGGCTTCTACCGCGATGGGAACTGTGCAACCGGCCCAGAGGATCTCGGTAGCCACACGGTGTGCACGGTGGTGACCGCCGACTTCTTGCGATTCCAGGCCGAGACCGGAAACGACTTGATCACCCCGCGACCCGAGTACGCGTTCCCTGGGCTGCGTCCCGGTGATCGGTGGTGCGTCGTCGCTGCTCGGTGGCGACTGGCCTACGACGCGGGTATGGCGGCCCCGGTGGTGCTTGCCGCGACTCACGAGCGATCCCTGGACGTGGTACCGCTCGACGCGCTGCGTGAGTTCGCCGTGGACGTACCGAGCGACCCGGGCTCACTGCTGTGATCGAGGGCGGCTGCGATAACCAGACGCAATGGCGCCGCGCGGGCCATTAGTGGCCACTAGCATCGACCGTCGACAGCGCACCGACCGATCAGGAGACCACCGTGTCCGCCATCTCGCCCGCCGCACCCGACATCGCGACCGTCAAGGTCGCCTCGGGCACGTCCGCGGCGGACGCCCTGGCGGCTGCAGGAGTTTCCCCCAACGACGCTGTGGTCGTCCGCGATGTTGGCTCAGGCCTGCTGCACGATCTGGCGTGGGTGCCTGACGCTGACGTCGAGGTCGAGCCGGTCAGCCCGCGTTCGCCGGACGGCCTGGCGGTGGTGCGGCACTCCACCGCGCACGTGCTTGCCCAAGCAGTTCAAGCGCTGTACCCCGGCACCCGACTCGGCATCGGTCCACCCATCGAGAACGGGTTCTACTACGACTTCCTGCCGTCTCGCCCGTTCACACCGGAGGACCTTGGAGCCATCGAGAAGAAGATGGCGGAGATCATCAAGTCCGGGCAGCGTTTCGTGCGCCGCCCGATCACTGATGATGCGGCCCGGGTCGAGCTCGCCGACGAGCCGTTCAAGCTCGAATTGATCGATCTCAAGGGCTCGGCGGTCCCTGACGAGGCCTCGGTGGAAGTCGGCGGTAATGGCCTGACCATGTACGACAACGTTGACGCTCGGAGCGGTGAACGGGTCTGGACGGACTTGTGTCGCGGCCCGCACCTGCCGACCACCCGCCGCATACCGGCGTTCACGTTGATGAGAACCGCGGCGGCGTACTGGCGCGGGAGCGAGAAGAATCCCCAGCTGCAGCGGATCTACGGCACCGCGTGGGCGTCGCGGGACGACCTCAAGGCCTATCTCGCCCAGCTGGAGGAGGCCGCGAAGCGGGACCACCGCAAGATCGGCACCGAGCTCGACCTGTTCAGCTTCCCCGAGGAGATCGGTCCGGGACTCCCCGTCTTCCACCCGAAGGGCGGTGTCCTGCGCAAGGAGATGGAGGACTACGCGCGCCGCCGGCACGAGGAGGAGGGATACGAGTTCGTCTACAGCCCACACATCACCAAAGGCGTGCTCTTCGAGATCTCCAAACACCTGGAGTGGTACGCCGAGTCGATGTATCCACCGATGCACCTCGACGCCGAGGTGGGGCCTGACGGTGAGCTGCGCAAGCAGGGGCAGGACTACTACCTGAAGCCGATGAACTGCCCGATGCACTGCCTGATCTACCGAGCTCGCGGGCGGTCCTATCGCGAGTTGCCGCTGCGACTGTTCGAATTCGGCTCGGTCTATCGCTACGAGAAGTCCGGAGTGGTGCACGGGTTGACCCGGGTACGCGGGATGACTCAGGACGACGCGCACATCTACTGTGCGTCCGAGCAATTGCGTGACGAGCTGAGGTCGTTGCTGACCTTCGTTCTGGGCCTGCTGCGCGACTACGGACTCGAGGACTTCTACCTCGAGCTGTCGACCAAGGATCCGGAGAAGTTCGTCGGTCGGGACGAGGACTGGGAGGTGGCGACCGCGACACTGGCCGAGGTCGCCGCCGAGTCAGGACTGGACCTTGTGCCCGATCCGGGCGGCGCCGCGTTCTACGGACCGAAGATCTCGGTCCAGGTGCGGGACGCCATCGGCCGGGCATGGCAGATGTCGACCATCCAACTGGATTTCAACCTGCCGCAGCTGTTCGAGCTCGAGTACCAGGGATCCGACGGCGAACGGCACCGGCCGGTCATGATCCACCGAGCCTTGTTCGGTTCGATCGAGCGATTCGTGGCCGTTCTGACGGAGCACTATGCGGGAGCGTTCCCAGCGTGGCTGGCACCCGTCCAAGTTGTGTTGATTCCGGTAACGGACCAGCAGGTGCCGTACCTCCAGGGTGTCGCGGCAAAGCTCGCCGATCGTGGCGTTCGCGCCGAGGTCGACGAGTCCGACGACCGGATGCAGAAAAAGATCCGCACCGCACAACGCGCGAAGGTGCCATTCATGCTCATCGGCGGCGCGACCGACGAGGAAGCCGGAGCGGTGTCGTTCCGCTATCGCGACGGCGAGCAACGCAACGGCGTCGACGTCGACGCGGCGGTCGAGGAGGTCGTCGAGTTCATCGCCCGTCGAGTGAACACATCACCGACGGCCGCCGACTTCTCGTGACCGAACCCGAGGTGCGTCCCGCCACGGACTACGCCGGCGAGCCGGACGCCTTCGGGCGACTCTGGACGCCGCATCGGATGGCCTACATCCTTGGCGAGGGAAAGCCGCCGGACGCCGATGCCGGTACCGAATGCCCGTTCTGCCGGGCTCCTACGTTGTCCGACGAGGACGGGCTCATCGTCGCCCGGGGTCGGCTCGGCTATGCGGTCTTGAACCTCTACCCCTACAACTCGGGCCATCTGATGTCGGTGCCGTATCGCCACGTCGCCGACTACACCGACCTGACCCCGGAAGAAGTGAGCGAGGTCGCGAACATCACTCGCACCGCGATGCGGGTCCTGCGCGAAGTGGCTGCCCCGCACGGCTTCAACATCGGCCTGAACCAAGGCACGGTGGCGGGTGCCGGGATCGCCGGGCACCTGCATCAGCACGTGGTGCCGCGGTGGGGAGGCGATACGAACTTCGTCCCGGTAGTGGCCCATACCCGCGTTTTGCCGCAGTTACTGTCCGAGACGAGGCAGTTGCTCGCTGACGGATGGTCCTCCGCCTAGCGCTCGTCGTTACGCGAGATGGGCCAAGACGGGCTACAGTGCTTTGCTGTCACGCTCAGTGCCCACGTCGGGCCGGCCCGGGGTTTATATGCGTCTTGGTAAGGCAGCGTCCCTGGCGGCGGCTGTGGTGCTCTCGACGGGTCTTGTGGCCGCTGTGGGTCAGTCCGCGGCGGCCGCGACGGGGGAGTCCGCGGTGTCGTCCGCCCAGTTTCGGCTGCCCGCGCGGCCAGGACCACCGGCACCTGTTCCACCGGACCGGCTACCCCGAAATACGCCACCACCGACGCCCCCCGGGCCGCGGATCCCGCACCTCGACCCGTCGCTGCAACGCCCAGGTCGCCCCGCCAGCGAGCCCGTTCACGTCCGAATCCGAGGCGTGGCTGCCCAGGCCGACAACGCCGTACGGCAGGTGGGAGGTCGCGTTCTCGCGCGGGTGACCGGCGAGGTCAGCGCCACGGTGCCGCGGTCGGCCCTCGCTGCTCTGGCCGGCACTACAGGAGTCACCGAGGTGGCGCCCGCCGTCGAGGCCGTACCGGACGCCGTTTCTCAAGGGGTGCAGACGTCGGGGGCGACCAGCTGGCTCAACGCGTCACCCGCTACGACAGGGGCGGGCGTGACGGTGGCCGTCGTCGACGTCGGGTTCGGGAATCTCAGCGCCGAGGTCGCCGCCGGAGCGTTACCTGCGGGCACGACGGTCACTTCGTTGAACAACAGCTGCCCCAACGTCAACAGCACCGAGCATGGCACCGCCGTCGCCGAGATCGTCCACCAGATGGCGCCCGGTGCGAAGCTGCAGCTCTACTGCATTGCCGACACGACTGGGTTCCAGCAGGCCGAACAGGACATAGTCAGCCACGGAATCCCGATTGTGAACAGCTCCTTGAGCTTCCCGGGCGACAGCCGAGGTGACGGTACGGGTGATGCGACATCAGCCGCGGCGACGGTCCAGGCCGCCCGCAAGGCCGGAGTGCTCTGGATCGCGTCGGCCGGCAACAGTGCGCAAGATCATTGGAGCGGAACGTTCGGCGATGGCGATCGCGACGGCTATACCGACCTCAACGGGACGGGCACCGCGAACGAGCAGGACGCCGTGGTGGTCCCACCCGGGCAGAGCGGACTCGCATATCTGACCTGGGATCAATGGCCCCAATCGTCGGCGCCGGTCACCCTCGTGGCTACCCCGTTCAAGTGCGACCCGTCCGGATGCCAATCCTCGACGCTGGTTAAGATCCCGTGTCCTGTCCCGAACTCGTGTTCGGTCGCGCAACCAACCGGCTCGCGTCCAGTGCTGTCGCTCAACTTGCCGGACAACACGACCTCGAACAACTTCGAATGGGTCATTCAGGTCAAGCAGGGCAGCGGGACGCCGGGGGTGCGGTACGACCTGTCCTACTACGGGGATGTCGGGCCTTCGTTGCTGTGGGGCAAGAGCGCAACCAGAGCGGCGGCCGGGAGCGTCGACTCGCCGGCATCGTCGCCGTACGCACTGGCGGTTGGCGCCGCCAACGTCGCGAACAAGTCGCTTGAGGCCTATAGCTCCCAGGGCCCGACCATCGACCGGCGGGTGAAGCCCGATATCACCGGCTTCGACAACGTGGCGTCCAATCTCGACCAGTTCAGTAGTTTCTCCGGAACGTCGGCCGGAGCCCCGCACGTCGCCGGGGCGGCGGCGTTGATCAAGTCGGCCAACTCGAATCTCGACGCCGCGGCGCTGCAGGCGCAGCTCGAGAGTCGGGCCACGGGGATTGCGGCGGGCGCCCCGCCGACCAACCAGCTGGGCCATGGGCTGTTGGCGCTCGGTCCCGTTCCGCCAGTTAGCCCGCCCGCCGGAAATAGCTACCTGCCGTTGTCGACGCCGAGCCGAGTCTTCGACTCCCGCACCAGGACCGGCGCCAAGCCGCTCGGAACCGGAGAGCAAGTCACGGTGACGCTGACCGGCGCGCCATCGGGCGCCAGTGCCGTTGCCCTGAATCTCGCCGGCACCGGGGCCACTGGCAGCACGTACCTGACCGTCTTCCCGAGCACCGATCCGGGGACCTCGACGCTCAACCTCAGCACTGTCGATCCCACGGCGGCGGTCTTCACGATCGTGGGGGTGGGCCCCAACAACACGATCAAGCTGCGCAATGCGGGCCCGTCGACGCACGCGTTCGTCGACGTCCTGGGCTACTTCGCGCCGAGCGGCACCCTCGGCTACACGGCGACCGTGCCGCCGACGCGAATCCTCGATACGCGGCAGAATTCCGGCCCTCGGGTCGCGGCCGGCGCCACCGTAACGGTGACTGCGCCGAGCAGCGTGCCGACGTCGGCGAAAGCCCTCGCCGTCAACGTGACAGCCACGAACGAGACGGGCTCGGGCTACCTGTCGTTGTCTCCGGACGGGTCGAAGACCACCTCGACGCTCAACTATTCGTCGGCGACCCGCGCAAATTCGAACATCGTCACACTGAACAGCAGTCGCCAGTTCAAGATCTACAACAACGGCTCCGCGACGCATGTCATCGTCGACCTCGTCGGCTACCTGGCCACGTCAACCACGGGCCGGTTCGTCCCCCTCACGCCGGTGCGAATCGTCGACACGCGTTACGGCAACGGCGGCCGCTTCGCACCGTTGGGCGCCGCCGGCACGATGACCGTCACCGGAAGTGGCATCTTCGACGTTCCGTACCCGGCCGCGGCCTTGATGGTCGGTGTGGTGCCTGTGCCGTCAGCGAGCACGCCTAACGACTTCCTGACCATCTACCCGTCAGGCGCGCGGCCGAATACCTCCAGCGTGAACTTCAGCGGCGGACGGCTGGTACCCAACGGTGTGATCATGAATCTCGCCACCGCACCGAGCAACGGTCCGGAAACGTCGCAGGTCTACAACGCAGCGGGCTCCGTGGACGTCGTGCTGGATCTGCTCGGCTATTTCTTGAAGTAGCCGAGTAGCTCGGTAACGTCCCCGGCATGACGGTCTTGCACCTCCGGGGAGTCCTGCTACCCGACGAGATCGAGCGCGATGTGTGGCTGGTCGATGGCAGGCTGACCTTTGACCGCTATGCCGGCGCTGCCGAGACGATCAGCGACGGCGGTTTCGTGCTCCCCGGGTTCGTCGACGCGCACTGCCACATCGGCCTCGCGCCGGAAGGCCACGTTCCCGACCCGGCTGGCCAAGCCCAGCAAGCCATGCGGGATCGTGACGCCGGCGCGCTACTTCTGCGCGATGCGGGATCGCCGGTGGACAACACGGGTGTGCAGCGGCGCGACGATCTGCCTCGGCTGATTCGAGCCGGACGGCACATCGCCCGGCCGTACCGATATATCCGCGACCTCGGCGTCGAGGTGGAGCCGGATGATCTCGCGGCCGAGGTCGAGCGGCAGGCCGCGCGCGGCGACGGTTGGGTAAAGCTGGTGGGCGACTGGATCGACCGGTCTACCGGCGATCTTGGGCCGGTATGGCCCGACGACGTTCTCAAGGACGCGGTCGCACGCGCACATGAACTAGGCGTCCGCGTCGCGGTGCACGTATTCGGCGAGGATGCGTTGCCTGCGCTGATCACAGCTGGAGTCGATTCCATCGAGCACGGCTCCGGGCTCACGGACGACCTGCTCGACGAGGTCGTGCGGCGCGGCATGGCGGTAGTGCCGACCTTGATCAACATCGATAACTTTCCGGACATCGCCGCCACCGGCGAAGCCAAGTTTCCGATCTACTCGGCGCACATGCGCGCGTTGCACGCGACGTCGCGGCAGCGGATCCGGCTGGCTTGGGAGGCTGGAGTACCGATTTACACCGGTACTGACGCCGGCGGCTCAATGCACCATGGCCTGGTGCGCGAGGAGATCCGGGCACTGGTTGGTGCGGGCATTCCCAGCGCCGACGTGATTGCGCAGTCGTCCTGGCGCGCGCGGGAATGGCTAGGACTTCCCGGCTTGGTCGACGGCGCGCCGGCAGATCTCATCGTGTACGACGCTGACCCGCGGGTGGATCTTGCGACGCTCGCGAAGCCGCAGCGGATCGTGCTGCGCGGCGCGGTCGTGACCTGACCATCACGGTCATGACTGACCGGTGGAGGCGGGTCAATTCGCTACTGGGCACTCCGTAGCATCCCTGTTATGGCACGCGTGCTCACCCCGCAGGCAGAGGACTTCCCTCGCTGGTACCAGGACGTCGTCGGCAAGGCCGAGCTGGCCGACAACGGACCGGTTCGCGGCACCATGGTGATTCGACCCTACGGCTACGCGATCTGGGAACGCATGCAAGCGGAGATGGATGCCCGGATCAAGAACGCCGGGGCGCAGAATGCCTACTTCCCCCTGTTCATCCCGGAGTCATACCTCAATCGGGAAGCGGAACACGTCGAAGGTTTCAGCCCGGAGCTTGCCGTCGTGACGCATGCGGGCGGCAAGGCGCTCGACGAGCCGATCATCGTCCGACCTACGTCGGAGACGGTTATCGGGGAGTTCATGGCGAAGTGGGTGAACAGCTATCGCGATCTTCCCTTGCTGCTCAACCAATGGGCGAACGTCGTCCGATGGGAGCTCCGGCCGCGGATCTTCCTGCGTACCACCGAATTCCTCTGGCAAGAGGGTCACACCGCACACGCGACGTATGAAGAAGCGCGGGCCTACGCGCGGCGGATCTTGCTCGAGGTCTACACCGACTTCATGGTCCGAGTACTGGCGATTCCCGTGGTCGTCGGGCGCAAGACCGCGGAAGAGCGTTTCGCCGGCGCGATCAACACGACGGCTTGCGAGGCCATGACGCGAGACGGCAAGGCGTTGCAGATGGGGACGTCGCACGAGCTCGGTCAGAACTTCGCGCGGGCCTTCAACATCGAGTTCTCGGGCGCCGACGGTCGGCGCTCGCTGGCGTGGACGACCTCTTGGGGAAGCTCGGCCCGGATGGTCGGCGGTCTGATCATGGTGCACGGCGACGATCACGGGTTGCGGGTACCGCCGGCGCTCGCGCCGACGCAGGTCGTGGTCATGGCGGTCAAGGACGAGGCCGTCGCCGCAGCTCACCGGATCGGCGACGAACTGCGCACACTCGGCATCCGCGTGGTCGTCGACGACGATGCGGACATCCAATTCGGCCGGCGCGCGGTCGACTGGGAGCTGAAAGGTGTGCCGCTCCGTCTCGAGGTCGGCCCACGCGATCTCGCGGCCGGGCAGGCGACCATCGTCAACCGGGTGTCCGGAGCCGAGAAGACATCGGTCTCGCTGGACGGTATCGGGGGTGAACTGGCACGCCTCGTGGCTACCGAACAGGACGCGATGCTGGCGGCGGCCCGCGCAGAACGGGACGCACGCATCGTCGAGGTCACGTCGGTCGACGATGCTGCGGCTGCGGCTGTCGACGGCTGGGCGAAGATCTCATGGAGCAAGCTCGGTCTGGGCGGCGAGGCGACCCTAGCCCGCGCAGGTGTGACGGTTCGATGCTTGCAGCGCGCCGACGGCACCGTGCCGGACAGCGATGACGAGCCGGATCTGGTGGCCTTCGTCGCTCGCTCGTACTGAGAATTGGCGACCGGAGCCGCGTTGAGATTCACCCGGTAGCAAAGAGGATTCAACGTCAGGTAGACGTCTGGAAACTCGTACTTGCCACGCGGATGACGAGCGAGTAGAAATTGCGCTACGCCGAACCGCAAGGGGAGGCGAGATCGAGCAGGAAGCCTAGCTTCGCCCGGCGGGGTCACCCGTTGGGAGCCGTGGGTGACGACGCGGTGGTTAGGTAGAAAGCTCGTGAGGTCAGGAGGCGTCACAGGCCCAGACCGACCGTGGGGCCGCTCGAACTCATACTTCGAGCGGCCCCACACCCTTTGTAGCGTGACTCCTGCTGTGCTGCCGTGAGGCGCGCGGGTGACGCACGTCACTCCGGCGCCCGGTCGGTGTTTTGCTTCGAGTTCGATGACGCTGACGGGCCCGGTCCCGGCCAGGTTCGAGATCGAGCTGGCCACATGGCAGAATGACCGGTCGAGTACTGATTGCGACGGGCTTTGTGCCTGCCCGCGATCTGTCCGCGGTACACGCCGACTTCGACGACCGGAGTGCAGCGTGTCCATCACTGCACACGTCTGGAGCACGAACGCCTGTGGCAACAAAGATCAAGCTCATGCGCCTGGGGAAGATGCGTGAGCCGCACTACCGCATCGTGGTCGCCGACGCCCGCACGAAGCGGGATGGGCGCGCGATAGAGACGATCGGCGAGTATCACCCGAAGAGCGACCCTTCGATCATCAAGGTCGACGGCGAGCGGGCGGCATACTGGCTGGGCGTGGGTGCCCAGCCGACTGCGGCCGTTGCCGCGATCCTCAGGGCGACCGGCGACTGGCAGAAGTACAAGGGACTGCCGGAGCCGAGTCCGCTAAGGCTGCCGGCCGCCAAGCCGGAGAAGCTCGCCCGGTTCAATGCCGCACTGGCCGAGACCACGGGCGGAGTGTCCGAGACACCGGCAACGACGCCCCGAAAGCGCCCAGCCAAGACCGTGGAGTCGGCGGCCACCGGCGCAGCGCAAAAGGCCGACGGGGACCGAGCACAGCAGAGCGGGCCGGACGCACCGGCGACCGACGCGGACAGCCAGGGTGACCGGGCGGAGAGCTGACGTGCTCGAGGAAGCCCTCGAGCACCTCGTACGCGGCATCGTCGACCATCCGGACGATGTCACGGTCGACATGGTGAACAACCGGCGCGGGGCCCGGTTGGAGGTTCGGGTACATCCTGACGATCTCGGTCGGGTCATTGGCCGCAATGGGCGTACAGCCAAGGCCCTCCGCCAGGTTGTCGCCGGCGTCGGCGGGAAGGGCGTTCGTGTCGACGTGATCGACGTCGACCGGCCCTGATCCGCCGAGCCTGACCCTTGATCATCTGGTCCGGATGACTGTGAGCGAGCGAGCATCGCAGGTAGGTCAGCGCCAAGGTGCGCGGTCCGGGCGATAACGCGGATCGTCTTCGTGGGGTATGTGTGCGCTCACCCGAAGAGGCAAGGTCGATGAGCGAGCCGGAGTTGGTCGCGGTCGGGCGAGTAGGCCCGGCGCACGGTCTGCGCGGAGCGGTTTTCGTGCAGCCGTGGACCGATGACCCGGCTGACCGATTCGCGGTCGGCGCCAAGCTGGATACGAACCCGAGCTCGGCGGGTCCGCTCATTGTCGCCGGACGACGCGATCACAGCGGACGTCTTGTCGTGCAGTTCGATGGAGTAACCGACCGCGAGGGCGCCGTGGCCCTACGCGGCGTCGTGCTGCTCGCGCCGGTTCGCACCCGGCCGCCGCTCGCCGGGCCCGACGATTTCTACGACACCGACCTGGTTGGCCTGCAGGCGTCGACGGTCGACGGCCGGGCCCTCGGCCCGGTGACCGACGTGCAGCACGGGCCGGCCGGAGACTACCTCGCCGTGCGCGTCGGAGGCCGCGAAAGACTGATCCCGTTCGTGGCGGCGATTGTTCCTGACGTGGACCTGGCCGCGGGCACCGTGCGCATCGATCCACCCGAAGGGCTGCTCGACCTATGACAGGCTCGGTCCTGCGACTGGACGTCGTCACGATCTTCCCCGGCTATCTCCAGCCTTTGCGAGAGTCGCTGCTAGGTCGAGCTATCGACCGGGGCCTCATCGAGCTGGTCGTGCGCGATCTGCGGCGCTACGCCGACGACGTGCATCGCACCGTGGATGACACGCCGTACGGGGGGGGACCGGGCATGGTCATGCTGCCCGAACCGTGGGCCCGCGCGCTCGACGACATCGCGCCACCACAGACCGTGCCGCAGCCTCGGCTCATCGTGCCGGCGCCCTCCGGCCAGCCGTTTAGCCAGGCTCTGGCTACCGAGCTCGCCAGCGAGTCCTGGCTACTATTCGCCTGCGGCCGGTATGAGGGCATCGACGCCCGCGTGCCGGAATACGCGGCCTCGCGCATGCGGGTCGACGAGGTGAGCATCGGCGACTACGTGCTTGCCGGTGGGGAAGCAGCTGCGCTGGTCATCGTCGAGGCGGTGACTCGCCTGATACCCGGCGTCCTGGGCAACGCGGACTCCGTCGACGATGACTCGTTCGCGCCCGGAACGCACGGACTGCTCGAGGCGCCGGTCTACACGAAGCCCGCTCGCTGGCGTGGATTCGACGTGCCCACGGTGCTGCTGTCCGGCCATCACGCCGCGATCGCCGAATGGCGCGCCGAGCAATCCCGGCAGCGCACTACCGCGCGTCGGCCGGATCTGCTGTGAATCCGTTGCGTCACTCGACGACGTTCCCGTTATCGGATACCCAGGCGGTTGTGGCACCATGAGGGGGTTGTCCTCGCGACAGACGGCCGCCTCCCGGACGTCTCGCGAGGGCGCGCCCACCCCAGTACCGGCGCCCATGACGCCGCGTGCCGCATGTCCGCCGTACCTGAAGAAAGTGACGCGTGATGAACACCCTCGATGGTCTGGACGCCGACTCACTGCGCGAGGACGTGCCCGACTTCCGTCCCGGTGACACGCTGAGGGTGCACGTCCGAGTGGTCGAGGGCTCCCGATCCCGCGTGCAGGTGTTCCAGGGCGTGGTCATCCGGCGGCAAGGCAGCGGGCTGCGTGAGACGTTCACCGTCCGCAAGATCAGCTTCGGGGTTGGCGTGGAGCGCACCTTCCCCGTGCACACACCGATCATCGACAAGATCGAGGTCGTGACGCGAGGCGACGTTCGCAGGGCGAAGCTCTACTACTTACGTGACCTCCGCGGGAAAGCGGCCAAGATCAAGGAGAAGCGGGAGACCGTCGCCCGCTGACGCCCGCGGCGACGTACGGATGGGTGACGATCGGCCGGGACACGATCACGCAGGACCGTCAGGTGATTCCCCTGGTGAGCGGGACGACTCGGCCGCGGATCCCCTCGGCATCGGCTGGCAGTCGGACAAGCGCCCGAATCCCGGCGAGAATCCGCCCACGATGAGGCAGCCGCCCGGCGACGATGTCTCCGATAATGCACTCACCGGTCGGCGGCCGCGGCACGGGCGGCACAGCCTCAGACGTGTCAAGCGCGGGAAGACCAAGGCGCCCTGGTGGGAACTTCCCGTCCTGGTCGCGGTGGCGATCCTGGTCGCGGTCTTGATCAAGACCTTTCTGGTCCAGCCGTTCTACATTCCATCTCAGTCGATGGAGAAGACGCTGCACGGATGCGCCGGCTGCTCCGGAGACCGGATTCTCGTCAACAAGCCGATCTACTACCTCAGGGATCCCCACCCGGGTGACATTGTCGTCTTCCGAGCGCCGACTGATGTCTGGTTCAACGAGCCCCTGCCGCCCACCCCATCCAACCCGGTCGTGCGGGGTTTGCGCTGGTTCGGACAGCTGATAGGCCTTGTGCCTCCCGACGAGCACGACCTGGTCAAGCGGGTCATCGCCGTCGGCGGTCAGTCCGTCAAGTGCTGCGACGCCGAAGGAAACGTGCAGGTCAGCGACTCCGGGCCGACCGGCCCATGGCGGTCGTTGAACGAGCCCTACGTGTCCTCTCGGCTGCCTGGATCCGAGGCAGAGTTCGGCCCGGTGACGGTACCCAAGGACCGGCTATGGGTGATGGGTGACAACCGCGCTCAATCCGACGACTCCCGCTACCACTACGTCAATGACTACAAGAACGACCCGGTACTGAGCACAGTCCCGAAGGGCGACGTCATCGGGAAGGCCGTGATCATCGCATGGCCGCCGTCTCGGTGGCGCACGCTCGGCACCCCGAGCACGTTCACCTCGGCCGGCGCAACCGCCCTGCCGGCGGTGGCGTCCGCGACCGCAGTTGGTCCCATGTGGTGGTTGTGGCGGCGGCGCCGCAGGCGGTAAACCCGACGCCCGTACCTGAAGCGCCGCGCCAACCCGGGTCGGGACGGGACCTGTCCACGCCGAGTCCGTGCGCGCGTAACGTTCGCTTCGTCATGACGCAGTCCGTCCGCACTCGTTCCGGCCAGCGTCCGGCCGCACTTCCGTTCCGTCCGCCTCGGGTCATCGTCCGACGGGAGTCGGGCTTGTGGGCGTATGAAACCGCACTGCGGCGAGCCGGGTTCCCTACGATCGCCGGCGCGGATGAGGCGGGACGCGGAGCCTGTGCGGGCCCTCTCGTCGTTGCAGCGTGCGTGCTTCCGCCGGGCCGACGAGGGGAGATCGACGGACTGGCCGACTCCAAACTGCTCACGCCAGCGGTCCGTGAACAGTTGTACGCGCAGATCGTGGCTCGGGCTGCGGCGTGGTCCATCGTGGTGTTGCCCGCCGCCGAGATCGATCGAACGGGACTACATGTCGCCAACGTGGCCGGTATGCGGCGAGCGCTTGCTGCACTTTCGCCCAGACCGGCCTATGCCCTGACCGACGGATTCCCCGTGCCCGGGCTGGGGTTCCCGACAACGGCGGTGTGGAAGGGCGATGCCGTGGTGGCATGCATCGCGGCGGCGTCGATCCTCGCCAAGGTCACCCGAGACCGGATGATGGTGGAGATGCACGCCCAGTTCCCGCACTATGACTTCGACCGCCACAAGGGATACGTCACTCCTGAGCACGCTGAGGCACTGCATGCACACGGACCGTGTGTGGAGCATCGAGCGTCCTATATCAATGTGCGCCGGGCGGCTGCCCTGCAGCAGTTCGGCGCGATGCTGGACAATGGCAGGGCGGGGCCATCCCTAACCCGGGAGCCATCCCTAACCCGGTCGGAGCAGGAGATCGCGTGAGCAACCGCAACGAGCGAGGGCAAGCATGAGTGCCGAGGATCTCGAGAACTACGAGACCGACATGGAGCTACAGCTCTATCGGGAGTACAAGGACATCGTCGCCCAGTTCAGCTACGTCGTGGAAACCGAGCGCCGGTTCTACCTGACCAACGACGTCGACCTCCAGCCGCGCACCTCGGACGGTGAGGTGTACTTCGAGCTGACCATGCGCGACGCCTGGGTGTGGGATATGTATCGGCCGGCCAGGTTCGTCAAGACCGTGCGAGTACTGACTTTCAAGGACGTCAACATCGAAGAATTGGAGAAGCCCGACCTCGAACTGCCCGACAAGGGCGGTTTCGGCAGCTAGGCCCCCGCGGACCCGTGTCAAGTCCGTCGTCCACAGCTCGTCTGGTTATCCACAGGCCTCCCTGACGCGTCCCGCACACAACCCCGTCCAGCCAGGCTCGGGCTATGCACCCGAAGGACGCGATCGGTCGGTACGGCGAACAGCTGGCCGCACATCATCTGAATGGCGCCGGGCTGACCCTTCTCGCTCGTAACTGGCGCTGTCCCGAGGGCGAGGTGGACATCGTCGCGCGCGACGGTGACGTGCTCGTGTTCTGTGAGGTGAAGACGAGGTCCTCCACCGCGTTCGGGTGGCCGGCTGAGGCCGTGGGCAGCGCGAAGGCCGCACGGCTCCGGCGGCTCGCGGCCTGCTACCTCGCCGAGCAGCGCCCGATGATGCGCCGTGGGTTTCGGCCGGACGTCCGGTTCGACGTGGTGAGCGTCATCCATCAGGGATCGGGCGTGGCTTCGGTCGAGCACTTGCGGGGGGTGCTGTAGATGGCTATCGCACGAACGCTCGGCGTGGCGTTGACGGGGCTCGCCGGGCAGGTTGTCGAGGTTCAGGCGGACTTGTCAGCGGGTCTGCCAGGGCTCACATTCACCGGTCTGCCGGACATGTCCGTCGTCGAGGCGCGGGATCGCATCCGGGCGGCGGTGCTCAACTCCGGGTCCGCGTGGCCGAACCGGCGCATCACGCTCGCCCTCCTGCCAGCCGACGTGCGTAAGGCCGGATCCCGGTTTGACCTCGCCATGGCCATAGCGATCATGGCTGCGGCGGGCCGGGTGGCGACCGAGGCGATCGCCGACGTGGTGTGGATCGCAGAGCTCGGTCTCGACGGCTGCCTGCGTTCGGTTCGCGGCGTTCTGCCCGCGATGATTGCCGCTCGGCGCGCCGGCGTCCGGCGCGTGGTGGTGCCGTCCGCGAACGCCGCCGAGGCCACGTTGGTCGATGCGGTCGACGTGCGCGCGGCGGACAGCCTGGCCCAAGTGCTCGGTTGGCTGCAAGGTGCGGGTCCGCCGTTGCCAGCCGCCCAGCCGGGCCCTGAATTCCACGACGATGATCCAGCTCCTGACCTGATCGACATCGCCGGCCAGTCGTCGGCTAAGCGGGCGCTCGAAGTGTCTGCTGCGGGCGGCCACAACGTGTATCTCGTCGGGGCGGCGGGTGCCGGCAAGAGCATGTTGGCTGAGCGCCTACCGGGCCTGCTGCCTGCGCTCGAGGACGATGTCGCGCTCGAGGTCACCGCGGTGCACTCTGTCGCCGGGGTGCTCCCCGCCGGCGCGCAGCTTGTTCGACGTCCACCGTTGCAAGCCCCGCATCACACCGCCTCCGCGGCCGCGCTGGTAGGCGGTGGATCGGGCATCGCCTCGCCGGGCGCGATCTCCCTCGCGCATGGCGGCATCCTCTTCCTGGACGAGGCCGCGGAGTTCAGCCCGGCGGTCCTGGAGACGCTTCGACAACCCATCGAGAGCGGCCGGATCGTCCTGCATCGCAGCGGCGGCGCGGTGTGCTATCCGGCCCGATTCCTGCTCGTGCTGGCCGCGAACCCCTGCCCGTGTGGGCAGCCGGCACGGTTGTGCAGTTGCCCCTCGCTAGCCCGTCGGCGCTACCAGCAGCGGTTATCCGGGCCGTTGCTCGATCGGGTCGATCTGCGGGTCGCGGTCGAGCCGGTGTCGCATGCCGACCTGTTCGGGGAGGTCGAGGGCCGGGAGGCGTCCGCGACCGTTGCGGTGCGGGTGGGTCGAGCGCGTGCCGCAGCGGCTGAACGATGGTCGGCGAGCGGATGGCGGCTGAACGGGGAGGCGCCCGGCAGTGCACTGCGGCATCGCCCGTGGCGACTACCGCGAGCAGACTTGCGCCAAGCCGAGGCGTACTTGGATCGTGGCCAGCTGAGCGTGCGCGGGTTCGACCGGGTGTTGCGAATGGCCTGGACTGTGGCTGATCTCCAGGGCCACGCGGTGCCAGACGCCGGTGATGTCGCCGAGGCGATGTTCTTCCGTCTCGGCTGGGACGAGTCATGGGCGGCGTGATCACCCGAGCGCCGCGGGCCTATCGGCGCCGCATCGGAGCCGAACGGGCGGCCGGCAAAGGCATGCCCGGCAAAGGCATGCGGCGTGTCCGCGCCACGCGGATTTGGCGCCTAGGGAACATCGCGGGGCGCTCGTGCCCAGAGGCGGTTCCGTGACGGGGGCAGGCGCCGACGAGTCGGTGATACTCGCTCGCGCCTTTCTGAGCCGGGTCACCGAGCCGGCGAGCATTCCGGTCTGGGATTGGGTACGCCGCCACGGGCCGGTCGCTGCGGCCGAGTCCATCCAAGCGGGTGACGTCCCACCGGACGTGGCTCATGCCACCGCAGCGCGACGGACAGCGGTTCGCGCGGACGACGATCTCGCCGCCGCCGAGCGACTTGGCATGCGGCTTATCGTGCCTGAGGGTCCAGAATGGCCTCACTTCGCGTTGTCATCGCTCGAGGCTGCTGCCCTTACTAGGCTTGCGGCCTATCGGGCGGGTGAGCGCACGCACCGACCCGGCGGCGAACTGATCCCACCACTCGCGCTATGGGCCCGGGGATCCGGTGATTTGTCGCACGCCGCAATCCGCGCCGTTGCGATCGTCGGGTCCCGTTCGGCGAGCAGCTATGGGGAGCACGTGACGGCGGAGCTGGCCTTCGGCTTGGCCCGTCAGGATGTCGTGGTCGTGTCCGGCGGTGCATTCGGGATTGATGCCACGGCGCACCGCAGCGCTCTCGCCGCTGAAGGAAGCACGACGATCGTCGCCGCTAGCGGCATCGACCGGCCTTATCCCAGCTCGAACGCGACGCTCTTCGAACGAGCCGAAGTCGGCGGGCTGGTGGTTTCGGAGAGTCCACCGGGCTCGGCGCCGCATCGCCATCGCTTTCTGACTCGCAACCGTCTGATCGCAGCGCTGTCCGCCGGCACCGTCGTGACGGAGGCGGCCGCTCGTTCGGGCGCGCTGAATACGGCCGCGCATTGCACCCGGCTGGGTCGGCCGCTGATGGCTGTGCCCGGGCCGGTGACGTCCGCCATGTCCGCGGGCTGCCACAGCCTACTGCGTCAGGATCCGACGCCGGCGTTGCTGGTTACCTCAGTCATGGACGTATTAGCCGTCGTGGGATCCATCGGAGAGGGCCTGGCCTCGACCATCCCGGCTATGGACACCGGGCCGCAAGGTGACGAGATGAGATCGGCGCTCGATGGACTCGATCCAGTGGCCCGCCGGGTGTTCGATGGCTTGCCGGCCCGAGGCATTGCGAGCGAGGACGAGGTCGCATTACGCAGCGGAGTGAGCCCAATCGAGGTCATGCGTGCCCTCCCAGCCCTCCAGCTCGCGGGTGTCGTCGAGACTGGGCCAGACGGCGTGCGCATCTCTCCCGCATTCCGCCGACGAAAGGCGGGATAGTGCAGACGCGCAAATCGGCAGGCTGGGTCAGCGATTGATCTCGCCAGCGACTGCCCTGCGATGTAGCGGCTCTCCGATGTCGGAGGCCCTGCGATGTCAGGCCCTGCAGTGTCGGGGCGCTCGGATGTCAGGCGTTGCGATGTCAGGCCCGGCAACGGCGGGGCGCTGCGATGTCGGGCGCTGCGATGTCGGGCGCTGCGATGTACTGGCCTGCGGTTAGTAGGGCGCGCCGGCTTGACTCGACGCAAGCTCTGCCGCACGGTCGGGCCGTGTCGGTGGAGCGGGACGAGACCCGGGTGGTCATGGCGGCGACAGACGAGGCGTCGCCTAACGTCGCTGCTGCGCCGCGCTACGTCGCCGCGCCACACGAGGTCGCCACGCCGGAGGTGGTTGCGACGACACGGGCGGTTGCGACGACACGGGCGGTTGCGACGACACGGGCGGTCGACGCGACGCCGGCGGTCGCCACATCGCTGGCGGTCGGGTCGACGCCAGGGGGAGCCAAGGCTCGCGGGGTCACGGCCATGCGGAAGACCTCACGGAAGCTGACGACTACGCGAGCGGTGGCCACAATGCTGGAGGCTCTGCCGGAGCGGATGCGCCGAGCCGTCGATGACTTCGAGGTTTTTCTGGCGCTGGAGCGCAATCGGTCCGCGCACACGGTCAGGGCTTACGTCGGCGATGTCGTCAGCCTGCTCGATCACGCGTCCTCGCTCGGTGCCCGTTCGGTCGCAGATCTTGACTTGGCTGTGCTCCGCGGCTGGCTGGCTCGGCAACGGCGCGCAGGGGCGGCTCGCACGACGATGGCGAGGCGCGCAGCCGCGGCCCGCACCTTCACCGAATGGGCTCGGCTGGTGGGGCTCGCTACCGACGACCCGGGCCGCGCGCTGTCGAGCGCGCGACCGCATCGCACGCTTCCTTCGGTACTCGGACACGACGAGGCACTAGCACTGATGAACGAGAGCCAGTGCCGTGACCGGAACGCCCGACCGATTGACGAGGCGCTCGAACTCCGGGATCGGCTTATCGTCGAGATGCTCTACGCCACGGGCATCCGGGTCAGTGAGCTCGTCGGACTGGACGTCGGTGAGGTGGATCGGCGTCGGCGGGTGCTTCGGGTGCTGGGCAAGGGCGCTAAGGAGCGCACCGTGCCATACGGGCGCCCGGCCGACCTTGTGCTGGAGGAATGGCTAGTACGGGGGCGGCCCCGATTGGTGCGGTCGGGCAGCGGATCGGCCATGTTGCTCGGCCTCCGCGGTGGGCGTATCGATCCCCGAACGGTCCGCCGGGTGGTCCACGACCGGCTGCGCGCGGTGCCGGGTGCACCTGACCTCGGGCCGCACGGTCTCCGGCACACGGCCGCGACACATTTGCTCGAAGGCGGTGCCGATCTGCGCGCAGTCCAGGAACTGCTCGGTCATCGCAGCCTCGCGACGACGCAGATCTACACCCATGTATCGGTCGAGCGGCTACGCCGCGCCTATGACCAAGCCCATCCACGCGCTTAGGCCTTGGTTGAGCACCACAGGTCCTCTCGGACGAAGGTGGCCTGATGACCGCCGATCCGGCCACCAACACGACTTGCTCCGTCGTGCAGGACGGCGGAGGAGGGCGGCAAAGGCAGCAAGGACACCAGAGCGCCGGCCGGACGGCAGGACACGGCGGGGCACGTGAGTTCGGGCAAGAGCTGGGCGGCAGTAGGGCCAGGGGCAGCCCGGGCAGCGACGCAGGCAGAACAGCGAAATCGGGCACGACAAGGCAGGGCAAGGCTGAGGGAGCGATCAGGGCTGCGAACGGCAGGTAGGCACGAGAACAGCGAAAGCGGGATCTGCAGCGAGGTCGGCCAAGGCAGCGCGCGCGGGCAACGCAGCGGCGGAACTTCAGCGGAGCGAGGGTAGGCAGGGGAGCGACGGCAGGCAGGGCAACGACAGCGGGCAGCGAAACGACAGCGGGCAGGACAGGAATGACAGCCACGACACGCAGAGCAACAACGGCGAGCAGCGCAACAACGGCGAGCATGCCGTGGACGATTGGCTGCGCTACCCGGTCCATGGCAGCAACCGCACTTGTCCGAGGGGATTCAGCAACAGCAAGGGGTCGATGTAGATGTCGCCGCGGCGTGCTCCCCAGTGCAGGCAGACGCCGGGGTGGCACATGCCGTGCGTGCCG
Organism: uncultured Actinomycetota bacterium; assembly: GCA_963801715.1. Classification (GTDB taxonomy): domain Bacteria; phylum Actinomycetota; class Actinomycetes; order Mycobacteriales; family Jatrophihabitantaceae; genus CAVVJA01. The sequence continues at coordinate 41,142 of CAWDGB010000014.1, forward strand.
AGGATCCGGCCAATCAGCTGGCCGGTGTCGACTGCTTCTCCGGCGCGCACTGTCGGGGCGACCGGCTCGTACTCCGTGCGGATGCCGTCCGCGTGCGCGATGACGACCACGCCACGACCAGCCACCGGCCCGGCGAACTGCACCCGACCGCCACGGGCAGCTAGCACGGGCTGACCGGATGTTGCCGCCAGGTCGACTCCTCTATGTCCGGCGGCATAGAGGGTGGCCGGTTGCTCGAATCGATGCAGCACCGACAAGAGGCCAGCCAGTGGCGGCCGATAGCGCGCCCGAGGACCGGGTTTCGCGCCCGGAATTCGGGCCCCCGGCCAGCCCAGCGAAATCGCACGGTCAGACCTCGGCAGGATCGTCCCGATTGGCGATGGTGCCTTGGAGCCTTTGGTGCCGGCTGTTGCCGCGCCGCTCGCAGCTGAAATGCCGAGGCGGATCGCGATGGTCGGTCCTAGCCGCAGCCGCGGCGGGCTGGTCAGCGATCTGGTGGGCTCCGCGTCCGATGCGGTCCCGCCTACTACCGGGCGGCTCGAGCCGGGCACAAATGCAAGACCGATCAGGCGGGTCGTCGGTTGATCACGGCGCACGCTCGCCAGGCCGGGTGTGGCCGAACAGGAGAGTAGTAACAGCATCGCCAGCGCGGTTGGTACGGCGCATGACCTCATCACGCTGAGAGCGTCAGCTACGACAGCTGGTCGAGGCTAGGCCGATGGCAGATCTGTGGACCGGCTCGATGGTTGTCCACAGATCCTCGATCGGCATTGCGCTTGGACGGGATTGGGCCTGCGCGCCGGAGCGGGATCGGGCGTGGTGTGGGTGTCACGTGCGGACTGGCGCGGCATGACAACCGGTTGCGCGGGGAATACCAGGCCGACGGAGCCACTGGGTCGGGTGACGACGCCTCTGGAGGCAGCCGGCTTCGTATGTGGCAAATCGCCCATTTGCCGCCGAAAAGTGTGACGCTGAGCGGGCTGCAGGTGCGCTTATCCGGGACATTGGCGATGCCTAGGAATGGGCCCAAGCGGTCGACGCCGCAACCTTCGCAGGGATAGGGAGTTGTTCCCATGTGCCCGGCCTCCTCAGCAGCGCAATGTCGAACTCGCAGGAGAAGCCCACGAGGAGGACACCATGCAGCCGTACTTCCAGACCGTGATCGAGTCTGAGGCGAGATACCACCGGGAGCAGTTGGCGAACGACTTCCGCCGGGCCGGCCGACGGGAGCGAGTTGGCGTTCGCGGCAACCACGAGCGGCGCTCGCACCTGTGGCGTCGCGACAGTTCGTGACCGGCAGCACCTCATGATCGACATGCGACGGTCCGGGGGCCTCGGGCGCCGACACCAGGTCGGATGCGTCCGAGGTCCCCGGGATCGTCGGCCGGCGAGCGTCGCGTACCGCGATGACATCGTCTGGCAGCTCTGACCGGATCAGGTCAGTTGACAAGCCCTACCCGCGATGACTGGCACGAAGATCGCGCCGATCATCCCATTGACGCCACCTACGCCGAGCTGGGTGATAGCACAGCCTTAACTCGGGCCATTCGCCGCGGTAGACGGCGTGATTACTCAAGTCGCCGAGCCGATCGGACACCGACGGACCCGCAGGATCTTGCCAGGTTGTCGAGCCTGCGCGCTCTCATGCGTGGCATAGACGATCGAACAGTGTCAGGGTGTGCGGCCAGAATGGACGGCATGCCCCGTCCCGCGACTCCCCTGGTCGGACGAGATACCGAGCTGGCCGCTCTTCTCCGGCTACTCGACACCGTACGACCAGCCGGCCATCCCAACGCATCCGTCGTGTCCGGCGACGCCGGCGTTGGCAAGACGAGATTGCTCTCGGAGTTCGTTGAGGAGGCGAACGAGCGGGGGGTCCTGACTCTGGTCGGGCATTGTCTCGACTTCGGCGACGCCGGCCTGCCCTACCTTCCGTTTAGTGAGGCCTTTGGTCGTCTCGCCATCGACCAGCCGGAGGTGGTGGCGGACCTCCTGGCCAAGTTCCCGCCAATTGCCCGGCTGCTCCCACAGCACCGCCGGATGGGCGGGGCACTCGAGCCACCAGACGATCGGTTGGATCGCATCGATCTGTTCGATGCCGTCTTGGGCGCGTTGACCGAACTGGCCGGCGACCGATGGGTCGCTCTGGTTGTCGAGGACGTCCACTGGGCCGAGCAGTCAACGCGTGACCTACTCGGGTTCCTCCTGGCCCGCATCTTCGACGCGCGCGTCGTACTCGTCATCTCCTATCGCAGCGACGATCTGCATCGCCGGCACCCATTGCGGCACACGGTGGCCGAATGGGCCCGGTTGCCTACCGTCGACCGGCTCCCGCTGAGCCCGCTGCCCGCGGCAGAGATCCGAGGGCTGGTGCGCGCCCTGCATACCGGTCCCATCAGCGAGGACGAGATTCAGCGCATCGTCGAGCGCGCTGAAGGCAATGCGTTCTTCACCGAGGAGCTGGTGGCCGCAACCGAGCGTGGGGGAGCATACGAATCGGTGCCAGCCGAGCTCGCCGACCTCCTCTTGGTGCGACTCGACCGGTTGACTTCGCAGGCGCGGCAGGTCGTTCGGGTCGCCGCGGTCGCTGGCCGGAGAGTCACGCACGGACTGCTCGCAGCCGTTGCGGATCTGCCTGATGGCGAGCTGGACGCGGCCCTTCGGGACGCCATAGACGAGCACATTCTCGAACCACGTGGCGACGACGGATACGGATTCCGCCATGCGCTCCTCGCCGAGGCGGTGTATGACGATCTACTTCCCGGCGAACGGGTCCGACTGCACGCGGCATATGCGCGGGCTCTCACCAAGGACGACATCGGAGGCACCGCGGCCGAGCTGGCCCGGCACGCGCGCGAGTCACACGACCTGCCCCTCGCATTCGAGGCGAGCGTTCGTGCCGGTGACGAGGCAATGACCGTCGCGGCGCCCCAGGAAGCGATGCGTCGCTACGAATCGGCGTTGGAGCTGCTGCCGAACCTGCCCACGGCAGCACAGGACGAGGCGGCGCTCGTTCGGGTAACTGCGGATGCGGCCGCGGCCGCCGGGCACCAGTTTCGGGCGGTCAGCCTGGTGCGAGACGCGCTATCTGAGATCGGCCCCCGGCTGGATCCGGCCGATCGAGCCGAGCTGCTCTACTCACTCGCCACGGGCTTGCTCAACGTTGATGTCGATGACGAAGCTCTGGTCGCGAGCACCGAGGCGTTGGGCCTCGTACCACTCGAGCCAGACAGCGCCCTGCGAGTCCGGTTGGCCACGTTGCACGCCCACGCCGCCATGGCGCTCGGGCGGGACGTCGAGGGAGCGCGCTCGGCTCAGGAGGCCGTCGAGATGGCCATCCGGCTCGGCGCGCCTGAGGCAGCAGCGGATGCTCGTACCACGCTCGCAGTGATCGAACGACGAGCGGGTGAGCCGGCCGCAGCGGCCCTGCAGTTGTCATCGATAGCCACCGAGGCGCATGCCACTGGGGCTATCTCGGTCGAGCTGCGCAGCTGGTACAGCCTCGGATCGCTGTACTACGAGCAGGGCGACCTGGATCGAGCGATCGAGGCGTTCCAGAGTGGCATCGCTCGGGCGCATGCAGCCGGCCGCGACTGGGCTGCCTTCGGTCTCGAGGCGCGCACGCTGGCCGGTCTCGTCGAATATGCCCGGGGGAACTGGGACGCGAGCATGCGGCTGGCAGACGCCCACGGGGCCCCGCCGATCGCCGAGGCGTTGCTATCGGCGATGGGCATGATCGTGCGAGCGGGGCGCGGTGATGCCTCCGCGCTTGACCTGATGGCGCGGCTGCAGCCCCGGTGGGCTCGCGACGGCATGCTCTGTGTCCTCACCGCGACGGCCACGATCGAGCTGTACACGACGTCGGGTGAGCTGGACCGAGCGCTAGACGTTTACCACCAGGCAATGACCGAGCTGACCCGGCTCTGGCAGTCGAGTTGGTTCCAAGGACGCATTCGGTTCGGTGCGCAGATCGCGGCGGCGGCGGCCGCCGCGATCACCAGTCAGCCGTCAGCACGGCGGGCCGAGATCGTCGAGCAGATCCGGCCCATCGTGGAAGGTGGGCGAGAATCGGCTCATCGCGGGTTGCCGAAGGGGCGCGTACTCGGCGTGGAGAGCGTCGCCTGGCTCGCCAGATTAGAAGCTGAATGGGCCCGGCTGCGCTGGCTCGCCGATGTGGACCCCCCGTCCGCCGAGGACCACATCGCGCTGTGGGAGGCGAGCCTGGACGCTTTCTCGTTCGGTCACGTGTTTGAGCAAGCTCGGTCGCGAACCCGGCTCGCCGAGGTGCTCCGATCGGCTGGGCGTGGCGCCGAGGCTGCCGATGTGGTGGCGCCGGCCCGCGAGGCGGCCCGGCGGTTGGGCGCCGAGCCGCTGCTGGCCGAGATCCGAGCCTTGGCCACCGAGCGCGCCGTGACCCGAGAGCTAGGCGGCCCGCAAGCGCTCACCGCGCGAGAGCGGGAGGTTTTGGCGCTACTCGTCGAGGGGCGCACGAACCGCCAGGTAGCTCGCCAGCTCTACATCAGCGAGAAGACCGTCAGCGTCCACGTGTCGAGCGTCCTGGCGAAGCTCGGTGTGCGGAGCCGGGCAGAGGCCGCGGCCCTCGCGCAGCGTGACCACCTCGTTGGCAGCGCGGATTCGTCGCGCAATCCGTGACCAGCTAGACTGGCTGCCGTAGTCAGCACCCCACTCCCGTGGGGTGACTTCGCGTGTCCGCTCGACGAGGGTCCATCGCGTCGGGTAGGCGGCCAGCCTCGGTCCTCCAGTGACGATATGGCGGTGGAGGCCTCTGGCCGTGACGCCGGGCACCAGGGCGGCAGGGCCAACCGGCTCTGCCCGCGATAACCGAGGACCGCGGCTCGGCCGGTGCCGGACGCGGATGGAAACGAGGAGGACGACCGTCATGGCCGTCGTCACGATGAAAGACATGCTCAACTCGGGCGTTCACTTCGGACATCAGACCCGTCGATGGAATCCGAAGATGAAGCGGTTCATTCTTACCGAGCGCAATGGCATCTACATCATCGACCTGCAGCAAACGCTCACCTACATCGACCGAGCGTTCGAGTTCGTCAAGGAGACCGTGGCCCACGGCGGAACCGTGCTGTTCGTGGGAACCAAGAAGCAGGCGCAGGAGGCCATCGCCGAGCAGGCCACGCGCGTCGGAATGCCGTATGTAAACCAACGATGGCTGGGCGGCATGCTCACCAACTTCGCCACGGTCTACAAGCGCCTGCAGCGGCTCAAGGAACTCGAAGCGATGGAGCAGGCCGGCTGGGAGGGCACGACGACGAAAAAGGAGCAGCTCATCCTCAGCCGCGAGAAGGACAAGCTCGAGCGCACTCTCGGCGGAATTCGGGAGATGAGCCGCGTGCCCAGCGCGGTCTGGATCGTCGACACCAAGAAGGAGCACATCGCCGTCGGGGAAGCCCGCAAGCTGGGCATTCCGGTGATCGCCATCCTCGACACCAACTGCGATCCCGACGAGGTGGACTACAAGATCCCCGGCAACGACGATGCCATTCGCAGCGCTGCACTGCTGACCAGGGTGATCGCAGACGCTGTAGCCGAAGGCCTGATGGCCCGGGCTGCTGCTGCCGCCAATGCCGGACGAGACGAGAAGCCAGAGGCCGGGCGAGTGGCCTCCGACGAGCCGCTCGCCGAATGGGAGCGTGACCTGCTGCAGCCCGCCGGAATCCAGCAGTCGGACTCCTCGATCGATACGGCGACCGAGGTTCCGCACGGCGATGTGAGCGCCGAAGACGCCGGCGAGCTGGCTGAGGCCCAGGACGAGACCGCACCCTGATCCTTGATCACCTGATAACGAAGGACGAAGCATTCGATGGCGACTATCTCTGCCGCTGACGTGAAGAAGCTCCGCGACGCCACGGGCGCCGGGATGATGGATAGCAAGAGGGCGCTCGAGGAGGCCGCCGGCGACTTCGACAAGGCGGTCGAGGTGCTGCGGGTAAGGGGCAGCGCGAAGGCAGCGAAACGTGGCGCCGAGCGCACGGCGGCGAACGGCCTGGTGGCTGCGGCCGAAAACGTGATGATCGAACTGGCATCGGAAACCGACTTCGTGGCGAAGAACGAGCAGTTCCAGACGCTTGCGGGCGACATCGTCGCGCACTTCGCGGGGTCGACCGCGAACGACGTCGAGTCGCTGCTTTCGGAGCGGCTGGCCGACGGCCACACCGTCGCCGAGAATATTGAGGGTCTGGCCGCGGTGATCGGTGAGAAGCTCGAGCTGCGCCGCGCGGTGAAGCTCCCCGGCACGGTCGCGTCATATCTGCACCGCAGGGCGTCGGACCTTCCTCCGCAGGTCGGCGTGCTGGTGCAATTCACCGGAGATGACGTTTCCGCCGCACGCGGAGCCGCGATGCAGGTGGCGGCAATGCGCCCACGCTACCTGCGGCGAGAGGACATTCCGACGGAGGTCGTCAACAACGAGCGCCGCATTGCCGAGGCGGCCGCCCGCGCTGAGGGCAAGCCCGAGCAGGCGCTCGCCAAGATCGTCGAGGGGCGGCTCAACGGATTTTTCAAGGACACCGTTTTGCTTGACCAGCCTGCAGTCCAGGACAGCAAGCGAAACGTGCAAGCGGTCCTGGATGATGCAGGGGTGGCCGTCACCGGGTTCGCTCATTTCGAGGTGGGTACCGCCTGAGGCCGCCCAGGGCCGCCACCACGCTGATCGCAGGTCCACCGTCGCCGAGTGAGTAGGAAGCGCAGATGACCGAAGAAGCGGCGGTGCCGATCTACCGTCGGATCATGCTGAAGCTGTCTGGTGAGGTGTTCGGCGGCGGGCAGATCGGTGTGGATCCGGATGTTGTCCAGAGCATCGCGCGACAGATCGCCGAGGTCGTTCGGCTGGGTACCCAGGTTGCGGTGGTTGTTGGCGGAGGCAACTTCTTTCGCGGGGCCGAACTCAGCCAGCGCGGCATGGATCGGGATCGCGCGGACTACATGGCCATGCTCGGCACGGTCATGAATACCTTGGCACTGCAGGATTTCCTGGAGAAGCAAGGAATCCCGACGCGCGTGCAGACTGCGATCACCATGGGCCAGGTTGCCGAGCCCTACATCCCGCGGCGCGCGGAGCGACACCTGGAGAAGGGTCGCGTCGTGATCTTCGCCGCGGGAGTGGGGATGCCGTACTTCTCTACGGACACGGCAGGCGCCCAGCGCGCGCTGGAGATCGGTTGTCAGGTCCTGTTGATGGGCAAGAGCGGTGTCGACGGCGTGTACGACGCCGACCCGCGGACGCATCCTGACGCTGTCCGATTCGACACGATCAGCTACGACGACGTCCTATTGCGTGGGTTAGAGGTCGCCGATGCGACGGCATTCAGCCTGTGCCGGGACAACGGCATGCCGATCATCGTGTTCGACCTGGCCGACGGCAACATCGCCCGGGTCGTCCGAGGTGAGAAGATCGGCACGCTGGTGAGCGCCACGGGCTGACGAGGGGAGACGGACGTGATCGACGAGACGCTCTTCGAGGCCGAGGAGAAGATGGAGAAGGCGGTCCACGTCGCCCGCGACGAGCTCGGCAGCCTGCGCACCGGACGGGCGAGCCCGAACAGCTTCGCTCGGATGGTCGTCGACTACTACGGCTCTCCCACTCCGATCCCGCAGATGGCATCCGTCAATATCCCCGAGGCGCGGATGGCAGTCATCAAGCCCTACGACGCCGCCCAGCTCGGCGCGATCGAGCGGGTCATCCGTGACTCCGACCTCGGCGTCAACCCGACGAACGATGGAACGATCATCCGCGTAGTCTTTCCGCAGTTGACTGAGGAGCGTCGGCGAGAACTGGTCAAAGTCGCCCGCCACAAGGGCGAGGACGGCAAGGTCTCGATCCGGTCGGTGCGACGGCACGCGAAGGACGCACTGGACAAGATGGCCCGCGACGGCGAGGTGGGTGAGGACGACGTTCGCCGCGCGGAGGCGGAGCTAGAGAAGATCACAGGACGGTACACGGCGCAGGTGGACGAAGTCGTCAGGGCCAAGGAAGCCGAGCTTCTCGAGGTTTGAGTGAGCGGGCATCGCAGCAGACGGCACCGAGCAGGGTGCCGATGTGCTCTCGGGACGCGCGACCGAGGGCTGAGTTGAGCGAGCCCACGCGCCCCGGCCGACATCGCCGAATCGAGGCCGACGAGGATCTCGACTCCGGCGTCAGATTCGTTCTGGATCTCGACGACGGCCCAGGAGGCGGCCGCCACAGCGTAGAGCGGGACAACCGCGCGGCCGCGCTGGACATCGCCTCTGCCGGAGTCCTGATCACCGAGCCGGGCTGGGCGCACGCGGCCAACACCGCAACGGTCCCGGCGGAGACTGCGAGGCCGGCCACCTCCGAAGCCGTCTCGCGTCGGGCGCAACCTTCCGGCGGCGATCGGCGTCGGGCTCGCTCTCGGCGCGGTGATCATTGCGAGCTTGCTGGTGTATCGGCCGAGTTTTGTCTTCCTTGTCAGTCTCGCCGTCGCCTACGGGATATTCGAGCTGACCCGGGCGATCGGTACGGTCGAGGCCCGGCCATCGCTCGTGCCCCTCGTGGTCGGAGGGGTCGCAATGCAGGCGGCGACGTGGTTCCGGGTTACGAACGGTCTGATAGTCACCCTGCTGGTGACAGTCTGCGGGGTCTTCATATGGCGGCTCGGCGAGGGAGTGGCCGGTTATCTGCGTGACGTGTCGGCGTCCGTTCTCGTGTTGCTTTATCTTCCTCTTCTCGCTGGCTGCGCCGTGTTGCTTGCTGTGCCGGACGACGGTGCAGCGCGTGTCATGGCGTTCATTGGCACCGTCGTATGCAGCGACACCGGTGGGTATGCCGCCGGAGTCCTGTTCGGCAAGCATCCTCTCGCGCCGGTCGTCTCGAAGGGCAAGACGTGGGAGGGCCTTGCCGGTTCGGCGATTGCCTGCGCGTCTGTGCGGTGGCTTGATCATGTCGCTCACCTTCCATCGTCCGTGGTGGCAGGGCGTCGTGTTCGGCCTGGCAATCGCCGTCACGGCCACGCTGGGTGATCTCGGTGAATCCATGATCAAGCGAGACCTTGGCCTGAAGGACATGGGCCGGTTGCTGCCCGGCCACGGGGGAATCATGGACCGGCTGGACTCCCTGCTTCCGTGCGCCGCCGTCGCCTATCTGTTGCTTTCCGCCTTCTTGGGAAACTGAGCGCTGCGCCCCGGTTTGCCGCCACTCCGAACTGTCGGTGTGTTGTGGCAGGGTGGCCGTATGTATGAAACCGAGGCTGATCTCGTTCGGCTGCAGGAGCTGATCGACGCGAGCTTTGCCCGGTCGTCGGAGCACCTGCTTTCGATCATGACGCCGCCGCGAAGACTCACGGCGCGCCGGTTGGCCCAGGATCTAACGAGTATCGCGGTGCTGAACGTGGCGACCGTGACCGCTCGCGGCGAGCCGCGGATCAGCGCCCTGGACGGACACTTCTTGCACGGCCGGTGGTACGCAACCACCTCGGGGACGTCGCCCAAAGTCCGACAGCTACGCGCCCGGCCCGGGATCAGCGCGGCCTACACGCCGCGGGACGGCTACGGCGTCTTCTGCCATGGGACGGTCCGGTTGCTGCAACCGGGATCGGACGAGTATCAGGCGCTGACCGATCACTGCGTTCGTGTGTACGGGCAGTCCCCGCTCGAGTGGGGTCCAGACATCGCCTACCTCACCATCGAACCTTCGTGGTTCGTGGGCTTCGCCATGACAGATGCGGAGCTGGCCGAGATCGAGGCACAGAAGGCAGAGCGGTCGGCGAACGTGGACAGCCCGACCGACTCGGCCCAACCAGCGGAGCAGCCGTGAGCCTGCCCCTCGTGTTCGACCCGCCCGGCCGCGCGACGCCACCCCGGCACCTTGCTGACCTCGATCGCGACGAGCGCCGGACTGCGGTCGTCGCGCTCGGAATGCCGCCGTTTCGAGCAGATCAGCTGTCCCGGCAGTACTTCGGGCGGTTGGAGACCGATACGGCGGCGATGACTGAGCTGCCCACGGGCGTTCGTCGCCGGCTGGGCGACGCACTCTTGCCGCCGTTGCTGACCGAGGTCCGCCAGCTGTCGACGGACGCGGGAACGACCCGCAAGTCGCTATGGCGGCTGTATGACGGCACCCTCATCGAGAGCGTGCTCATGCGCTATCCGGATCGAATCACGGTGTGTGTGTCCAGTCAGGCCGGGTGCGGGATGGCGTGCCCGTTCTGTGCGACTGGCCAGGGCGGCCTGCGCCGGAACCTGTCCGCCGGCGAGATCGTGGAGCAGGTCGCTGCCGCCGCGCGGCGCGTAGCCCGTGGTGAGCTGCCCGGAGGCATCGGCCGGCTGTCGAACGTCGTGTTCATGGGAATGGGCGAACCGCTCGCTAACTATCCTCGCCTGGTTGCCGCCTTGCATCGGATCGTCGATCCGCAGCCGGACGGGCTGGGCATATCGCAACGATCAGTCACGGTGTCGACGGTCGGTCTCGTGCCGGCGATGGGCCGGTTGGCCGAGGAAGGTCTCGCCGTCACGCTCGCGGTGTCGCTGCATGCGCCGGACGACGAGCTACGCGACACTCTCGTCCCGATCAACACCCGGTGGCGGGTCGCCGAAGTGCTCGCCGCGGCGGACGCGTACGCCGCCCGGACCGGCCGACGTTATTCGATCGAGTACGCGATGATCCGGGGGGTGAACGACCAAGGCTGGCGAGCCGATCTGCTCGGGGACCTCCTCTTCGGCCGGCTGGCACACGTCAACCTCATCCCGCTCAACCCGACGCCCGGCTCGGCGTGGGATGCCTCGCCGAAACAGGTCGAGCGAGAGTTCGTCCGCCGGCTGTCCGCCCGTGGCGTCGCCGTCACAGTGCGAGACACGCGCGGTCGCGAGATCGACGGCGCATGCGGACAGCTCGCGGCTACGTCCAGTTGATGTGCAGGCTCAGTTCAGGACGTCGGCGAGATCGAGCGACTTGTATCCGTGTGCCTCGGCCACCGGGGCATACGTGACGGCGCCCTCGTAGGTGTTGAGACCCAAGGCGAGAGCGGGATCGTCCTGCAGAGCGCGACGCCAGCCCTTGTTGGCCAGCTCCAGCGCGTACGGCAGGGTCACGTTGGTCAGCGCGTACGTCGAGGTGTGTGGCACCGCTCCCGGCATGTTGGCCACGCAGTAGAACAGCGACTCGTGCACGGCGTAGGTCGGTTGACTGTGGGTTGTCGGCCGAGAGTCCTCGAAGCAGCCGCCCTGGTCGATCGAGACGTCGACGAGTACGGAGCCAGGCTTCATCCGGGAGACAAGCTCATTGGAGATCAGCCTCGGCGCTTTCGCTCCGGGGATGAGCACCGCCCCGATCACCAGGTCGGCGTCGAGCACGGCCCGCTCGATCTCGTAGGCGTTGGAGGCAACGGTCTGGCAATGGCCCTGGTAGATCGCATCGACTCGACGTAGCTGAGCCACGTTGCGGTCGAGCAACAGCACCTCGGCCTCCATGCCCAAGGCGATCGCAGCCGCGTTCTGTCCGGCGACTCCACCGCCGATCACCACGACCTTGGCGGCATACACGCCGGGGACACCCCCCATCAGGACGCCACGACCGCCGCCCTGGCTCATGAGGTGGTAGGACCCGACTTGCGGGGCCAGCCGTCCGGCGACTTCCGACATGGGCGCCAACAACGGCAAAGACCGATCCTCGAGTTGCACGGTCTCGTACGCAATCGCCGTCGTCCCCGCGGCCAGCAACGCGTCGGTGCATTCCTTGGAGGCGGCAAGGTGCAGGTAGGTGAACAGCACCTGATCCTTGCGCATCCGACCGTATTCCTCGGGAATCGGCTCTTTCACCTTGAGGATGAGCTCGCCGGTGGCCCAGACGTCGTCGGCGGTCGGGAGGATCTCGGCACCGGCTGCCACGAAGTCGGCGTCCGGGATGGATGAGCCCTTGCCGGCGCCACGCTCCACGTAGACGCGATGGCCGCTGCGAACCAACTCGTTCACGCCTGACGGCGTGATGGCCACCCGATACTCCTGGCTCTTGAGCTCACACGGGATGCCGACCTTCACGATTCCTCTCCGCCTTTCTGCGCTCCGAAGTCTGCGGACAATGATGAATCATTGGTAATCATGAGGCTAGATCACTGAAGAAGATTCGATAAAATGGCCAGCTGTGCCAACGTATCGTTCGCCCGGTCGCCGTGGGCCAGCGCCAGTTCCGAAGAATGTTCGCCCGGGGCCGATAGACGACGTCGACGAACGCATCCTGCACGAACTCGTCGCCGACGCGCGGCTGCCGAACAATGCGCTCGCCGAGCGCGTCGGTATCGCACCCTCGACGTGTCTCGGACGGGTGCGAGCATTGCGGGACGGAGGCGTGATCCGCGGTTTCCACGCCGACGTGGATCCAGCGGCGCTCGGCCGTCCGATCCAGGCCATGATCTCGGTGCGGCTGCAGTCGCACGCCCGGGGACAGATCAGCGACTTCGCGACCAAGGTCGCCGCGTTGCCGGAAGTTCTCAACGTGTTCTTCCTGGCCGGCGCAGTGGACTTCTACCTGCACATCGCGGCCACGAGCACCGAGAATCTGCGCGACTTCGTGGTCGTGAACCTGTCGGGTAACCCCGACGTCGCGCTCACCGAGACGAACCTGATCTTCGAGCATCTTCGGTCCGGCATTTCCCAATGAGTCATTGGTAGCGCTGCCATTCGTCGCCTCCTCCGCCTCGCGATCCAGCTGCCTGGATCCGGGCCCATGCCTCGGTGAGGACTGACCGGAGGATCTGCTCCATCTCGTCGAACTCGGGCTGGCCGATGATCAACGGCGGCGAGAGTTGGACGACCGGGTCTCCGCGATCGTCCGCCCGGCAGTACAGCCCGGCCTCGAACAAGGCCTTCGACAAGAACCCGCGCAACAGCCACTCGGACTCGTCGGCGTTGAACGTCTCTTTTGTTGCCTTGTCCTTCACCATCTCGATGCCGTAGAAGTACCCGTCGCCGCGCACGTCACCAACGATCGGCAAGTCGAGCAACTTCTCCAACGTGGCCCGGAATGCGGCCTCGTTGTCCACCACACGCTGAAGCAGCTTGTCCTGCTCGAGGATGTCGAGGTTAGCCATGGCCACCGCGGCCGACACCGGATGACCGCCGAAGGTGTATCCGTGCGGAAAGGAGGTCTCACCTTGCCAGAAGGGTTCGGCGATCCGGTCGCTCACGATGCAAGCGGCGATCGGGGCGTATCCGCTCGTCATGCCCTTGGCGCAGGTGATCATGTCGGGCACGTAGCCGAACTTGCTGCACGCAAACATGCTGCCGAGTCGGCCGAATGCGCAGATCACCTCGTCCGAGACGAGGAGCACATCGTGCCGGTCGCAGATCTCGCGGACCCGCTGGAAGTAGCCGGGCGGCGGCGGGAAGCAGCCACCCGAGTTCTGCACCGGCTCCAGGAAGACGGCGGCGACGGTGTCCGGACCTTCGAACTCGATCGCTTCCTCGATGCGATCGGCGGCCCATCGTCCAAATGCTTCGAGGTCGTCGCCGTGCTCTGGAGCGCGGTAGAAGTTGGTGTTGGGCACCCGGAAGCCACCCGGCGTGAGCGGTTCGAACATCTGCTTGGCGGCCGGTATGCCGGTGAGTGCGAGTGCTCCCTGTGGGGTCCCGTGATACGCAACGGCGCGGCTGATGACCTTGTGTTTCATGGGCTTGCCCACGAGCTTGAAGTACTGCTTGGCTAGCTTCCAGGCCGTCTCGACGGCCTCCCCGCCTCCAGTCGTGAAGAAGACCTTGTTCAGATCACCAGGCGTGTAGTCGGCGAGGCGTTCCGCGAGCGCGATCGCCGCCGGGTGAGCGTAGGACCACAGCGGGAAGAACCCCAGCTGCGATGCCTGCTTGTAGGCGGCCTCCGCGAGCTCCAGCCGCCCGTGTCCCACCTGGACCACGAAGAGTCCGGCTAACCCGTCCAGGTACTGCGTGCCGGCCGCATCCCAGATCCGCGCGCCCTTCCCACGAACGATCGTCGGTACGCCCCCGTGGGCGTAGGAGCCCATGCGGCTGAAGTGCATCCAGAGGTGCTCGGACGCAGTCGCCGCCAGACGTTCATGGTCGAGTTCGTGGATCTCGAAGGCGGTGGAGATCGGCGTCGTCATCGTGCACCCCAGTCGTAGGTCTGTTTGGTCAGCTTCAGGTAAAGGAAGGTCTCGGTGCGATACACGCCGGGGATGGTCCGAATTCTGCTGTTCACCAGACGCAGCAGATGCTCGTCGTCGGTCACGACCACCTCGGCCAGAATGTCGACCGATCCGGCCACGACCACGATATACACGACCTCCCGTATTTCGGTGAGCGCTTCCGCGATGGCTTCGATATCCCCGCTGGCCTGGACGGCGATCATCGCCTGCCGGTGTAGGCCAACCTGTATCGGATCGGTAACGGCAACGATTTGCACGACACCGGCCTCGACCAGCTTCTGCACCCGCTGGCGCACTGCCGCCTCGGACAGCCCCACGGCCTTGCCGATCGTCGCGTAGGAACGACGGCCATCCTGCTGCAGTTGCTCGATGATCGCTTGGCCGACATCGTCGAGGAGGGCCCGGTTCACGGATTGGCCCATACGCCGATTCTGCCGATAATGACCCTCGGCAAGCGAATTCGTCGTCTGATGGCTTGTCAACGGCGGAAATCACCTGCCAGAACGGTCGCTAGCTACGTATCCCCAAGTCAATTGTCGGGTCGGCCGGCTGGGCCGTCGGCAACGCTCAGGTCAGTGCTCAGCTGCGCGTCGCGGACCAGCGTTGGCGTGTCGCGGCGCAGGATCTCACCACGGAAGAAGGCCGGTGCCATCGCCCGCCAGATGAACATGAGGATGACGCCAACGACGAATGACCCGACGCCGATAAGGAAGACACCGCCGACGGTCCAGTGCGGCGGGAAGGGTATGTTCCAGCGGGTGTAGCTGGCCGAGTGGTCCGCGTCCGGCGAGAGCCAGTCGTCGTGCAGGCTCCAGGCCAGAGCGAAATACAGGATCAGCCCCCCGAGCGTCGGCAGGATGCCCTGCATCCAGAGGTTTCGCGAGCTGGATCGGAGATTCTTGCGGTAGTACCACGCGCACGCGAAACCGGTCAGGCCGTAGTAGAACGCGATCAGCATGCCGAGAGCCGTAACGGCATCGGCGATGATGCTGCCGCTCGTGCCGAGGTAGTTCATGCTTGCGTACAAGACGATGGCGATGCCGCCGAACAAGAGGGTCGAGAAGCTCGGCGTGAGGTAGCGCGGGTGCACGCGCGCGAACGGCTCTGGGAGTGCTCGATAAACGGCCATCGACAGGGTGGTGCGCGCCGTCGGCAGGATCGTCGTCTGCGTCGACGCAGCGGCCGAGGTCAGCACCATGAGGATGAGGAGATGGGAGAGGAAGGTGCCGAGCCCGCTGCCACCGAACACCGCCTTGCCGAGCACGGATATGACATCCCCGGAGTTGTCTTGGTTGCCGAGACCGATGCCCTCCTCGCCGATACCGGCGAAGGACTGGGCGGCCAATGTCACCAGCGTGTAGGTGACGAGCAGCAGGACGGTCGAGATGACAGCGGCGCGGCCGGGCGTGCGGGTGGGATTCGCGGTCTCCTCGTTGACGGCGACTGCGCTGTCCCAGCCCCAGTAGATGAAGATCATGAGAAGCAGGCCGCGGAAGAATGTCGAGAACGAGTCGATGTCGAACGGGTTGAACCAGCTCCACGAGACACCGATCGAGCCATCGGTGGCGTTCCCGGTCCCCACCTTGACGAGGGCGACAACAGCGAACACGAGCAGCATGATCAGCTCGACGGACAGCAGGACTTCCTGCAGCCTCGCGGACAGCTCGATGCCCCGGTAACAGATCCAGGTCATGAGGACGATCCACAGCACCCCCACCAGCAACACGCGGGAGTCGACTGGGTTGCCGCCGATCCCGTCGGCATTGAACAGCAGGAAGAGGTATTGCCCCGCGACCTGGGCGAGGCTCGCCATGACGAGGACGTCGGCGGCGATGATTCCCCAGCCGCCGAGCCAGCCGGTTTTCGGTCCGAACGCCCGAGTGGCCCAGGTGAATGTCGTCCCGCAGTCCGGGTCGGCCTTGTTCAGTTCCGAGTAGCCGATAGCCGTGAAGAGCATCGGGACAAATGCCAAGATCACGATCACGGGGGACTGCAGGCCGATCCCGGCCACGATGAAACCCAGCGTGGCGGCGAGGCTGTACGCCGGCGCCGTGGACGCCACTCCGATCACGACACTGGCTACCAGGCTGAGTGCTCCGGACTTGAGTCCCTTTTCGGCCACCTCGCCGGATGCGTATTGGGCCTCGGCGGTATCAGTCATGAGGAGCCGTCCTTCGCGGAGCATCGCAGGGCCGGCGGGACAGAGGGCGGGGTTCCCACGAAATCGCGTCAGCGATTTCGTGGGGTGCAGGTGGGTAGCGGAGGTCGGCGACGGGCGACACAGTCATGAGCGCTCCTGGAAACGCAGCGGCCGGTCATATAGGTGTGGGTGCGTTTATCGCAGTTGGTGAGCGATTCGGCAAGGGTTTTCGTGTTACAAATCGGCTGCGACCGTTGGATTCGGTCGTAGGTGTCTACATATAGTGATGCCCGTGCGCCTACTCGTGCTCGGTGCGGGCGGGGTCGGCTCGGCGGCGGCCGGCATCGCCGCGCGCCGCCCGTTCCTGACACACGTCGTTCTCGCCGACTACGAGCGGGCGAGAGCGGAGCGGGCAGCCGCGGCGGTCGGCGATGATCGGTTCATTGCCGTCGCGCTCGACGCGTCGAACCAAGCGGCGGTCGAGTCGGTCATCCGCGAGCATGCCGTCGACGCCGTTCTCGGTGCTACCGACCCGCGATTCACTATGCCGATCTTTCGGGCTGCGCTCGCGACGCGGATTCACTACCTCGACATGGCCATGTCCCTGTCCACGCCTCATCCGGATGCCCCCTATGAAATGACGGGCGTCAAACTCGGGGACGAGCAGTTTGCACTGGCCGACGAGTGGGCGGCGTCCGGCAAGATCGCGTTGGTTGGCATGGGCGTCGAGCCCGGCCTTGCCGATGTCTTCGCTCGGTACGCTGCGGATCACCTGTTCAGCGATATCGATGAGATCGGCATCCGGGATGGGGCCAACCTGACCGTTTCGGGCTATGACTTCGCGCCGTCGTTCTCCATCTGGACGACCATCGAGGAGTGCCTCAATCCGCCGGTCATCTACGAGCGGAATCGCGGCTGGTTCACCACAGCACCGTTCAGCGAGTCGGAAAGCTTCGACTTTCCCGAGGGAATCGGCCCAGTGGAATGTGTGAACGTCGAACACGAAGAGGTGCTGCTGGTCCCGCGCTGGATCGACGTCAACCGCGTGACGTTCAAGTACGGGCTGGGCCAGGAGTTCATCGACGTCCTGCAGACACTGCACAAACTCGGCCTGGATCGGGTCGAGGCCGTCGACGTGCGCGGCCAGCGCGTCTCACCGCGTGACGTGGTGGCGGCGTGCCTTCCTGATCCGGCTGCGCTCGGTGATCGCATGCGAGGCAAGACCTGCGCCGGCACCTGGGTCCGGGGCCGCGGCCAGGATGGCCAACCCCGGTCGACCTACCTCTATCACGTCGTAGACAACGAATGGTCCATGCGCGAGTACGGATCCCAAGCCGTCGTGTGGCAGACGGGCGTGAACCCGATCGTGGCCTTGGAGTTGCTGGACAGCGGTGCTTGGACCGGCTCCGGCGTCCTTGGACCGGAGGCCTTCGACGCGGTGCCGTTCCTGGATCTGCTCGCCGGCGACTATGCCTCCCCGTGGGGCCAGCGCGAGATGTCACCGGCCTGAGGGGCAGCCTTCGGAAACGAGCGTCGGGCGGGCGCTTGCGGTCAGGATCGGGTCACTTGCGCCAGGCTGTCCGCCGGCGCTGGATGTCCCAGACCAGGACGATGACGAGCAGCGCAGCCGTGGTAATCAATCCGACGGCGCCCGCACCGTTGTAGTGCGTGGCCGTGATCATCAAGAGCAGGATGATCACGCAGACCCAGCCGGCCACGCGAGCCGCTCGCCCCCACTCGCCGTGCCAGCCCCAGTCCGACGGATGCTCGCGAGGGTGATCGTGCACGTAGTCCTCGGGCGCGCCGATGTCAGGTTGCTCGCTGCCGGGCTTGAGGGCCACTGAAGGTGCTCCTGTCCGCCGGAGGTCGGGTAGGGCGACGTCGGTGTATCTGATGTCGGTGTCATTGTGGCACTACCGGTTCAGCGCGCGAGAATAACCGGATGACCGAGCAGCGCCGCGTCGTCGTCCTGGGAAGCACTGGTTCGATCGGCACCCAAGCGATCGCGGTCGCGCAGGCGGCGCCGGATCGGTTTCGGGTCACAGCGATTTGCTCGGGCGGCGGTGACCTCGCCTTGCTCGCCGATCAGGCTATTGCGCTGCGGGTCGCCGCCGTGGGGGTAAGTCGGGAGGACGCCGGTTCCGAGCTCCACGCTCGGCTGGCCGCGCAGTGGCCAACTGACTCGCCGGGGCCGGAGGTCCTCGTGGGACGCTCGTCCGGGGTAGCGCTCGCGGCATATGACGCGGATGTGGTGCTCAACGCGATCGCGGGAGCGGAGGGGCTACGGGCAACCCTCGCGTCGCTCGACGCCGGGCGCATCGTCGCTCTTGCGAACAAGGAATCACTGGTGGCGGGCGGCCCCCTGGTCACAGGACGGGCCAAGCCCGGTCAGCTCGTGCCGGTGGACTCAGAACATTCCGCGCTGGCCCAATGCCTGCGCAGCGGGAGCGCGGACGAGGTCGCTCGGCTCATCCTGACTGCGAGCGGCGGCCCGTTCCGCGGACGACGCCGGGAGCAGCTCGCCGGAGTTACCCCCGAGCAAGCCCTCGCGCATCCGACCTGGGACATGGGAAAGCTCATCACCACGAATTCGGCGACTCTCGTCAACAAGGGACTCGAGGTGATCGAGGCGCACCTGCTGTTCGGGGTGCCCTATGACCGGATCGCCGTCGTCGTCCACCCTCAATCGGTGGTCCATTCGATGGTGGAGTATGTCGACGGCGCCACGATCGCCCAGGCGTCACCGCCGGACATGCGGCTGCCGATCGCGCTGGCGTTGGGCTGGCCCGACCGGGTCGCCGGCGCGGCGCCGTCGGTCGACTGGACGCAGGCGACGAGTTGGACGTTCGAGCCGCTGGATTCCGATGCGTTCCCCGCCATCGATCTGGCCCGGACTGCCGGCCTGGCCGGCGGGGTGGCGCCTGCGGTGTACAACGCCGCCAATGAGGAGGTCGTCGCCGCCTTCCATGCTGGACATGTGTCGTTTCTGGGCATCGTGGACACCGTTCGGGACGTCCTGATGAACTGGCTCAGCAATCAGCACGCCGATGCCGGGAACCCAGGTACCGTCGAAGACGTCGAATATGTGCAGGACTGGGCACGCGCGCAGGCGCGGGCCGTCATCGCACAGCAGTCCTAAAGGAGGAAAGAGCAGCCGTGCTGTACGTCGTCGGTGTGCTCATCTTCGCTGTTGGGCTGCTGCTGTCCATTGCCCTGCATGAGGTCGGTCACCTCGTGCCGGCGAAGAAGTTCGGGGTGAAGGTCACCCAGTACATGGTCGGATTCGGTCCCACGGTGTGGTCTCGTCGCAAAGGCGACACCGAATACGGACTGAAGGCAGTTCCGCTCGGCGGCTACATCCGGATGATCGGAATGGTGCCGCCCCGCGTGGATGGCACCCGGTCCCGGTGGCCGCGGCGCATGGCATCGGCGGTCGAGGATTTCCGTAACGCCAGTCGCGCGGAGGTCGAACCCGGCGACGAGGACCGTCAGTTCTACCGGCTCACGCCCGGCAAGAAGATGATCGTGATGCTCGGCGGCCCGACGATGAACCTGCTGATCTACCTCGTGCTCACCGTCGTCTTGCTGAGCACGCTAGGCACTCGGCACGACGACGCGACCACGACGGTCAGCGCGGTCGTGAAATGCGTTGTCCCAGCCAACTCGAGCCAGGCCGCCAACGGCTCGTGCCCGGCGAATGCGACCCCGGCGCCTGCCTACAACGTGCTCCAGCCCGGCGATGTCATCGTCTCGATCGACGGCACCCGGATCGACAAGTGGGATGACGCGGTTGCCATCGTCGAGCGATCGGCCGGGAAGACCCTGTCGATGACGATCCGGCGCAACGGTGTCGAGCAGCAGTTGTCGATCACGCCAGTGCGCAATCTCAAGTACGTCGGCACGACAACGAAGACGAAGGAAGCCGGCTATCTCGGCGTGTCGCCGCAGGTACACAGTTACTACGCTGCGTTGCCGGTAACCCAGGTGCCGGGATACATCGGGGACCAGATCGGCCAGGGCGTAAGCGCCATCGGAAGCTACCCGAGCAAGATCGCTAGCCTCTGGGGCACGGTGTTCGAGGGCAAGCCGCGCGATCCCACCGGGGCAATCGGTGTCGTCGGCATCGGCCGGCTCGGAGGCGACATCGCCCAGAGCAACGTGTTCAACGCCCAGGACAAGGCGTTCGCGCTGATCAGCCTGCTGGCGACCGTGAACTTGCTCCTGTTCTTCTTCAACCTCCTGCCGCTACTTCCGCTTGACGGGGGACACGTGGCCGGAGCACTCGTCGA
Source organism: uncultured Actinomycetota bacterium (assembly GCA_963801715.1). Classification (GTDB taxonomy): domain Bacteria; phylum Actinomycetota; class Actinomycetes; order Mycobacteriales; family Jatrophihabitantaceae; genus CAVVJA01. The sequence goes on from CAWDGB010000014.1 coordinate 61,715, forward strand.
GGCCGCCAAGCGCGGCCGGGCGAGACTGCGAGAGCGGGCGATGGCGGCTCGCGGCACCGGCGGCGCCTCGGATCCCGACGCAGCCAACGCGGCGGCAGCCCGCCGACGTCAGATCTATGTCGACACCGCGCAGATGGTTCCGGTCATGTACGCGGTCGCGTCCGTGCTCATTCTGGTGACACTGCTCGTCGTGTACGCCGACATCGTGAAGCCGGTCACGCTGGGTGGGTGACGACATCCGCCTCGGACGTATGCGGATACTGGTCGCGTGAGCTCAATTTCCCTCGGCATGCCGACTAGCCCGCCACCCGTTCTCTCTCCACGCCGAAACTCCCGGCAGATTCGCGTCGGCGGAGTCCTCGTAGGAGGCGGAGCGCCGGTATCGGTCCAGTCCATGACCACCACGCTGACCGCCGACGTCGACGCCACGTTGCAACAGATCGCCGAGCTGACCGCAGCCGGGTGCGACATCGTCCGCGTGGCGGTGCCGTCGCAGGACGACGCCGAGGCGTTGCCCGCCATCGCGAAGAAGTCCCAGATCCCGGTGATCGCCGACATCCACTTCCAGCCCAGGTACGTGTTCGCGGCAATCGACGCCGGCTGTGCCGCGGTGCGGGTCAACCCAGGCAACATCAAGGCATTCGACGACAAGGTGGGGGAGATCGCCAGGGCGGCCCAGGACGCCGGCATTCCGATCCGAATCGGAGTGAACGCGGGATCACTCGACAAGCGGCTGCTCGCCAAGTACGGCAAGGCCACTCCGGAAGCGCTCGTCGAGTCGGCGCTGTGGGAGGCGTCGCTGTTCGAGGAGCACGACTACCGGGACATCAAGATCTCGGTGAAGCACCACGACCCGGTCGTCATGGTGCGGGCCTATGAACTACTCGCCGCTGCATGCGACTACCCGCTCCATCTCGGCGTCACAGAGGCCGGCCCGGCATTCCAGGGCACGATCAAGTCCGCGGTCGCATTCGGCGCCCTGCTGTCCGAGGGGATCGGCGACACGATCCGGGTGTCCCTGTCCGCGCCACCCGTCGAGGAGGTAAAGGTCGGGCTGGCGATTCTCGAGTCGCTGAACCTGCGCCAACGCCGGCTGGAGATCGTCTCCTGCCCATCCTGCGGCCGGGCCCAGGTCGACGTGTACACCTTGGCCGACCGGGTCACCGCGGGTCTCGAGGGCATGGAGGTGCCGCTGCGCGTCGCGGTCATGGGCTGCGTCGTCAACGGTCCCGGCGAAGCGCGCGAAGCCGACCTCGGCGTCGCCTCGGGCAACGGCAAGGGGCAGATCTTCGTCAAGGGCGAAGTCATCAAAACCGTGCCGGAGTCACAGATCGTCGAGACTCTCATCGAGGAGGCGATGCGCCTCGCCGACGAGATGGTCGCGGCCGGGGCTGCGTCCGGGGAGCCGACGGTCACCGTCGGCAGTTAGCTGCTACCGAGTGTCACGCAACGCTAGAGAAGTGCGCGGCGCCGCAGCGTGACCAGCGCGACCCACCCGGGCAGGGCGGGCCCCCACACGGACACGATCCGGGAGAGCAGCGCGGCTGCCGTCGCGATCGGCAACGCCATACCCGTGGCGACCAGACCACCAATCAGCGCCGCCTCCACCGCCCCGGCTCCGCTCGGAGTCGGAATCAACGATCCAGCCGCTGACGCGGCGAGGTAGACGGCGCATAGTGCGACGAGCGACCCACGGCCGCCGACAGCGAGTACGCAGGCCGCGAACGCCAGGACATGGGTGAGGGTGAGCAGCGCGGACGCGGCAATACCCACCGCGACCCGTCCCGGTCGGCGGCGGGCGTGGGCCGCCAGTCCGGCGAGGCTCGTCCGAGCCGCCCGCAGGCCGCGGAGTACTCGCTGGGACCGACGGGCGACGAGCGATGCGGCGATGACAAGAGCGATCACCGCGGCCGCTGTGATCAGCAGGCCCGTCGCGTTCGGCATCGAAAGCTGATCACTGCCGGACAGCGCCGCCAGCCCGGCCACGACCAGCATCGTCGCGACCAGCTGGGCGGTTTGCGCTGCGCCGACGGTCGTCAGAGCGTCCGGGGTGCTCGCGCCGGACTGCACGAGGTAGCGGGTGGCGATCGCCGGCGTGCTGAGCGCGGACGGGGTGATGACGCGCAAGCCGCCGACCGCAAGCTGGGCGAGCAGCGTCGGGGCCAGCCGCAGTCGCAAGGCGCTGAACCCCATCAGGTTGTAGGCAGCGGAAAGGATGGACAGCCCGAATATGCCTATCGCGACGGCCACCCAGGTCAGATTGGTCTGGGCCAGAGTGGTGGCGAAGTCGGCGTCGCGTAGCTCTATTGCGAGGACGGCCGCGGTCGTCGCGGCGGCCACGGCCGCGGCAACCGGAACCAGCCATGCCCACCGCCGTCGGGTCGCCGCTACGACAGTGGCCGGGGAATGCGCCGAGGCGGCCGCCTGGACCTGCGCCCGCGCGGAGCGATGGTCGTCCAGGACGAGTGTGGCGGCCACGGTTCGATGCTCGTCTCGGCACCGCGCCTTGTCTGTCGGGTTAACCCCTGAGATGGGGGTAGGGGTAACCGCACGGATCTCGGGGTAGTCGAGCAGCAAAGCCGTAGTCACTGGTTCGCCCCCGTGTCCGTATGTCGCCCGCGCGGGTATCCATGTGTCGCCGTGTTCGGGAGCTTGGAGGGCAGGCCAGCGAGCGCTGATACGCGCTCAACGGCGAGGCGGTGCCGCCACGAGGGTGATCTCGCCCACATCGGACACGGACGCACAACCGGCCAGCCCGAGAGTGAGATCGAACTCCGCCAGCAGATTCCGGACGACGTCGCGTACGCCATCACTGCCGCCCAGCGCCAGGCCGTAGACCCATGGTCGGCCGATGAGCACCGCCTGGGCGCCCAGCGCGAGGGCCTTCACCATGTCCGCACCGCTGCGAATGCCGCTGTCGAGCAGGACGGGAAGGGCCCCGGCCGCCGCGGACACCACCTCCGGCAGCGCGTCGACGGCACCGATGCCTCCGTCGATCTGACGTCCGCCGTGCGTGCTGACGATGATCCCGTCCACGCCGTGGTCAACCGCACGGCGGGCATCGTCCGGATGCAGGATGCCCTTGAGGACGATCGGCAGCCGGGTGTGGTCGCGGAGCCACCCGAGGTCGCGCCAGGTGATCGACGGGCGCGAGTAGATGTCGAGGAATGTCTCGACCGCGGCACGCGGTAATCGGCGACCGGAGGTTGGTCCAGGTCGGTCCGGGGTAGGTCCGGGCGATAGAGAGCAGTGCCCGCAATGCGGCTGCGTTGGGTCGCTGCTTGTGCTGTTCACGCTGGCCACTGCGGGCCCGCTCCGTTGCCAATCGGGTGAAGACAGGATCGCTGGTGTATTGCGCGATGCCCAACCCGTGCGAGAAGGGCAGCGACGCGAGGTCCAGATCGCGTGGTCGCCAGCCGAGCAGCGTCGTGTCAAGCGTGACGACGATGGCGTCGCATCGGCATGCTTCGGCGCGAGCGAGGAAGCTCTCTACCAGTTCGTCGACCGTGCTCCAGTACAGCTGGAACCACCGGGGTGAGTCACCCATGACGGCGACGCATTCCTCCATGGAGCGTGACGCCTGGTTCGACAGCACTATCGGAACGCGCTCGGCGGCTGCGGCTCGCGCGGCAGCGACATCAGCGTCCCGGTGCGCCAGCGATAGCACGCCGACCGGACCGAGGAGCAGCGGAGCCGGAAGGATCCGGCCGAAGAGCTCGACCGTCAGATAGCGATGCGCAACGTCGTGCAGCACGCGCGGCACGATCCGCCACCGCTCGAATCCGTCCGCGTTCGCTTGAAGGGTTGACTCCATCCCTGCGCCGCCCGCGATGTACGCCCAGGCGCGCCGGGAAAGCGCTGCCCGCGCCTTGGCTTCGAGCCCGGGCCAGCTCGTGGGGACCTTGGGGCGTCGGCCAAAGACACCGGCGCGGTAGATCGCTTCCTGCCGCAGCCGGCCGATTCCTCTGCTCGGCTCATCCGTCATCGTGACCGGCTACCGCGCACCGGCTCAACCATTCGTGCCTCCCGGTTCATCTCGGCCGATCATGCCTGTTGCGCACGCCACGGGGCACGCGGGGACGGTAGCCTCGCTTCGCATGACCGCCGTCCGCCCCGCGCTCCGGCGCCGCGAAGCCGTGCGGGTTCTCGACGACCGAGACCTCGACGAGGTACTCGGCCTGCTCGCGATCGATCCGGTGGCGAACGCCGTGGTCGCGGCGCGAGTCGAAGCGGCTCGCACTCTCGACGGCACTCGACTCGGCGGGGATGTGGTGGGTGTCGGCGACCCGGGCCAGCTGTGCGCAGCTGCATTTTGCGGAGGCAACCTCCTCCCGGTCGGTGGCGACTTCGGGTCCTGGACGGTGCTCGGGCGTCACCTCGCGAACCGGCGCCGGGCCTGCTCGTCCATCGTCGGGCCGGCGTCGGCCGTCGCGATCCTGTGGCCATCGCTCTCGCGACGGTGGGGAACGGCCCGAATGATCCGCGCGTCGCAGCCGTTGCTCGTGACCGATCGCCTGCCCACGCTCCCCATCGATCCAGCGGTACGGCCGGCGGACTTCGAGGATGTCGGCCGCTACCTTCCAGCGGCGTTCGCGATGTTCGAAGAGGAACTCGGGCTGACGCCGACGGACAGTGCCGACCGACCGGGCTACCGGGTTCGCCTGACGCAGTTGATCGCGGCCGGGCACGCCCTGGTTCGCCTGGACGACCGTGGCGCCGTGATCTTCAAGGCGGAGCTTGCAGCTGTGTCGTCCCAGTGCTGTCAGGTGCAGGGCGTGTGGGTGCGTCCCGACTTGCGCGGCCGGGGAATCGGCACCGCAGCAATGGCCGCCGTGCTCGACTACGCGTTGCAGCTCGCACCGCGGGTGAGCCTGTACGTGAACGACTTCAACTACCCGGCTCGTCGCCTGTACGAGCGGCTCGGCATGCGCCAGATCGGCACGCTGTCGACGGTGCTGTTCTAGGTCCCAACGCCCAGCGCGCAGCATGACTATCCGAGCCATCATTTTCGACTGGGGCGGAACGCTCACGCCGTGGCACACCATCGATCCGAACGAGCCGTGGCTGGCTGCGACCGGCGATGCGACTATCGCCGCCCGGCTGTCTGCGGCCGAGGACGCCGCATGGCTTCGCTCGCGCGACGAGCAGCGCAGTGCCACGCTCGCCGAGGTGCTCGACGCGGCCGGTGTCGACTCGTCGGACGAGCTGCTCGCCGCCTACCACGACTGGTGGACGCCGCATACCTTCATCGATCCGGACGTGCCGGCGTTGTTCGCGGCGCTACGGGAGCGTGGCATCCGGATCGGCGTGTTGTCGAACACCCTGTGGCCTCGTGACCACCACGAGCGCATCTTCGAACGGGACGAGGTGTTGGCCCTGATCGACGGTGCCGTGTACACCTCCGAGATCGCGTGGACGAAGCCGCACGCCGAGGCGTTCCGCGCGGCGCTCGCCGCGGTCGGCGTTGCCGACCCGGCCGAAGCGGTCTTCGTCGGCGACCGACTTTTCGACGACATCCACGGCGCGAAGAGCGTCGGCATGAAAGCGATCTGGATCCCGCACAGCATCATCCCGGAATGGCAGCGCGGCTCGGCCGACGGCGAACCGGACGCCACAGTGACCCGGCTGTCGGAATTAGTCGGCATCATCGACTCGTGGCTGTAGACCGCGGCGGGCTGCGCCCGCAGCGCTTACCCGACGCGCGTGCCGAGACGCACGAACCCTTGATCCGGGCGCGTGAGTTGGTGAAGCGCTTCGGAGACTTCGAAGCGGTGCGCGGTATCGATGTCGACGTCCGTCGCGGCGAAGCATTCGGCTTCCTGGGTCCGAACGGCGCGGGAAAGTCCTCGACGATGCGCATGATCGGAGCCGTGTCGCCGCCGTCCGGCGGCGATCTGCGGGTCTTCGGTCTGGACCCGGTGACCCACGGATCGCAGATCCGGGCTCGCATCGGCGTCTGCCCGCAGGAAGACACCGTGGACTCGGAGCTTCGGGTGCGGGAGAACCTGGTCGTGTACGGCCGGTTCTTCGGCCTCAGCCGCGCGGAGTGTCGCGCCCGCGCGGACGAGTTGCTCGCGTTCGTATCGCTGGCCGACTGGGCGGACGCGAAGGTGGAGGCGTTGTCGGGCGGGATGAAGCGGCGGTTGACGATTGCCCGCGCTCTGGTCAACTCGCCCCAGCTGTTGTTGCTCGACGAACCCACCACGGGTCTCGACCCGCAGGCCCGGCATCTGGTGTGGGAGCGGCTGTTCCGGCTCAAGCAGCAGGGCGTGACCCTCGTGCTGACCACTCACTACATGGACGAAGCTGAGCAGCTGTGCGACCGCCTCGTCGTCATGGATCGCGGGAAGATCGTCGCGGAAGGGTCACCGCAGGCCCTCATTGACCAGTACTCGACGCGAGAGGTCACCGAGCTCCGCTTCGCCGACGACGGCCACGCCGACCTTGCTGGCGCGGTGGCGGATCGGGTCGGCGAACTCGCTTCCCGGGTTGAGGTCCTGCCCGACCGGCTCCTCCTTTATGCCAACGACGGCGAGGCCGCCGCCGCCGCGGTCAGCCGCGGTGGGCTGCATCCCACGAGCGTTCTCGTTCGTCGCTCATCCCTGGAGGACGTGTTCCTCCGGCTCACCGGCCGAAGCCTCATCGACTAATGCTCGCGCTGCGACAGGCCGATTACTGGGCCACGGTGTACCGGCGGGTGTGGCGAGGCACCGTCGTGACCTCCTTTGTGTTGCCGGTGCTCTACCTCGCGGCTATCGGAATAGGCCTCGGACGCTACGTCGACGCCGGCTCCACTGCGGCCCTCGGAGGCCTGAGCTATCTCGACTACGTCGGTCCCGGACTGCTCGCGACCACCGCTATGCAGACCGCGGTCGGCGAATCGACCTACCCCGTCCTCGCGTATTTCATCTGGCAAAAGGTGTATGACGCGATGATCGCCACACCGCTGCGGGTGCGGGATGTGCTCGTCGGGCATCTCGGCTATGTCGTGCTCCGGCTTGCGACGACCTGCACCGTGCTGCTCGCTGTGCTGGCCCTCTTCGGCGTCGTGCATTCGGTTGCGGGCGGGCTCGCCGCTGTCGCCGTCGCGGTCCTGGTCGGGCTGGCCTTTGCCACGCCCATCTTCGCCTTCTCGGCGCGACAGGAGAACGACAGCGGGTTCGCGCTGCTCTACCGGCTCGGCCTCATCCCCATGTTCTTGTTCTCCGGAGCGTTCTTCCCGATATCACAGCTACCTGCCGCGATCGCGTGGCTCGCCCGGCTCACTCCGGTGTGGCACGGCGTGGAACTGTGCCGGGCGCTGACAACCGGGCGAGCCACCGTAGTGGCGGCCCTTGGCCACATCGGCTATCTCCTGCTGTGGGTCGTCGTCGGGTGGTGGCTCGCTGAGCGGGCGTTTCGTCGCCGGCTGGAGCGCTGACGATGACGTCGGCGGCGTTGGGGCTGCGCATCATCCCGTTGCGACTCGGCGAGAACGGTTGGCGTCTGGTCGAGCGCAACTACGTCGTGTTCCGCCGAAGCTGGCCCGTGTTTCTCACCGGATTCCTGGAGCCGGTGTTCTACCTGCTCTCCATTGGGCTTGGCGTCTCGCGTCTCGTCCCTGGGTTCATCGGATCCAATGGGCAGCTCATCGGATACACGCAGTACATAGCACCCGCATTGCTTGCGACGTCGGCCATGAACGGAGCGATATTCGACTCCACCTACAACGTGTTCTTCAAGCTGAAGTACGCCAAGCTCTACGACTCCATCCTGGCGACGCCGTTGGGCCCGCGGGACGTGGCCCGAGGGGAGGTGACGTGGGCGCTGCTGCGGGGTGGTGCGTATTCGGCGATGTTCATCGTCGTCATGGCCGTCATGGGTCTCATCTCCTCACCGTGGGCCGTCTTTGCCTGGCCTGCGGCGCTGCTGATCGGGTTCGGGTTCGCCGGGGTCGGCATGGGACTTACGACGTTCATGCGGTCGTGGCAGGACTTCGAATTTGTGCAACTGGCCATCGTGCCGATGTTCTTGTTCTCCGGGACCTTCTACCCGCTCAGCGCGTACCCCGAAGCGATCCGATGGCTCGTCGAGATCACCCCGCTGTACCAGGCCGTCCACCTCGTCCGTGGGCTGACGACCGGAGATGTCTCCGTGAGCCTGCTGGTCCCGGTGGGCTACCTGTTAGCCCTCGGGGCCGCGGGGCTTGTCGTGGCCGGCAGCCGTCTGGGGCGGCTCCTGCTGCGGTGACGTCAACTCCCAGGGAACGGCACCGTTGGTTGGGCGGGGTGCAGGATGCTCCGCCAGCGGGTCGCGCGGATCGCGCTTGCGGTCAACGCCTCGCTCGCCGCTTGGCGCAGTCCGGACGGCGCCGGCCCGGATGCTGCCGCCGTCACTAGGTATCGCCAGGCCGCGGCGCAGCTGCTCTCCGTGGCGAGGGCCAGCCGCTGGGCGTCCACCGAGCCGGCTAATGGGAACGGCAGCGGATAGTCGGTCTGCGGCGGGGCCGGTGATTGCCCGGCGGCAACGAGGGCTGCCGCGGTGCGATCGCGCAGCTCACGGTGCTGCTCCTCGAACGTTCGGGCAACGGCGATGTGTCCGGGGTCCGTCAGCTGAGGACCGAGTGCGCCGTAATAGAACACAGCTGCGTACTCGGTTCCCAAGGCCGCTTGCCAGGCCGCGTCGAGAGTCTGGGTCGGTGGGGTCATGCGAGCACCACGGCGTGGGTGGCCTCGCAAGCGGCGATGCTCGCCAGCAGGCCAGCGTCGCCGCCGGCTGCGGTCAGCGCCGCTGCGGCCGTCGCCCGCGAGGCCGCAAGCTCGGCGCGGCGCACGCCGGCCACGCCCGCCGGCGTCGGCGTCGGCGCGATGGCGCTCGTTCCGCCGCCCCCCGCTGGTGTCGGCCCGTATCGACTGGACAGGCCTTGCAGCAGCTGTAGGTGGGCCGTGTGGTCGGCGCGGAGGGGCGTCAACCGGACACCGAGCGTCGCGTCGGCGCGTATCGCTGCATTGATGCCATGCAATAGCTGCTGCTCTCGGGCGAGCGCGGCCGGCAGCCAGTCCGGCGCCCCCGGAGGATGTCCACTCACGGCATCCGGGCGGATGAGCGCCACGAGCGCGCCGCCGGCGGCCGCAGCGGCGACCAGGCCGGCCGAGCCGAGCCACGCCCGGCGGGACATCGGCCGGTGAGACTCGGAGTAGGTCACGAGTATTAATAGCCTCCGTCAACAGGATCTGCCGGCGTGCGCCGGGCCCAGACGCCGACCGGCGGCGTTATCGCCACCCCACGAAATCGCTGCGCGATTTCGCAGGGACCCCGGCAGTCGTCGGCCAGAGCGATGCTATGGCTCTCCTCCTCCGCCTTGCCGGACCGGCGTCTGGACTCCGGCTCGGTTACGGCGCGCCCCTATTGGCGCAGGCCCTAAGTGTCGCAGAGTAGCTAAGCTCGCTACCGAGGTTGCCGTACGGCGCGTGAGGTTGACATCGACCGTGGTTGCGCAGCGCGAGCAATCGGTACAACTGCACATGCCAGGAGGATTGCCCGATGCCCGCGCAGGCAGGTCGATCCACAGCGGAGCAGCGCAAGCACCTGCTCGCGCTACTGACTCCGGTCGTCGCCGCGTCCGGACATGACCTGGAGGATGTGTCGGTCCAGGTGGTCGGGCGCCGCAGTGTCGTGCGGGTTGTGATAGACCGCGACGAGGGCGTGGATCTTGACGGCATCGCGGAGGTCAGTCGGGCGGTCTCCTCGACGATGGACGACAAGGCAAACGATCCGTTCGCCGGGCCGTTCGTTCTCGAAGTCACCTCACCGGGAGTGGATCGGCCGCTCACCGAACGTCGGCACTGGGCACGCGCCGTCGGCCGGCTGGTCGCCGTGAACGGCATCGAAGGACGCGTCCTGTCCACCAGCGACGCGGGTATCGAGCTCCAGTCTCGGGGCGGCACACGCACCATTGGTTGGGACGAGCTCGGCCCAGGTGCTGTCCAGGTGGAGTTCAACCGGAAGGCCGCGTTCGACGACGACAGGGCGGAGGGATGAGCGTGGTCCACGTTGACATCGCAGCCTTGCGCAGCATCGAGCGGGAGAAGGAAATCGCGTTCGACACGATCATCGACGCACTGGAGACAGCGCTACTCAGCGCCTACAAGCACACGCCGCATTCCATGCCAAACGCGCGGGTGGTCATCGACCGCAAAACCGGCGAGGTCGTCGTCTGGGCGCAGGAACTGGACGCGGACGGCAGCCTGATCGAGGAGTTCGACGACACCCCGACAGACTTCGGTCGCGTTGCCGCCACGACTGCGCGGCAGGTCATCCTGCAACGATTGCGAGACGCTGAGCACGACCTCACCTATGGCGAGTACTCGGGTCGGGAAGGCGACATCGTTACCGGCGTGGTGCAAGCAGACGCCCAGGCGGCCCAGCGTGGGCTGGTCCTGGTCGACATCGGCAAGATCGAGGCGATCTTGCCGCCGTCTGAGCAAGTGCCGGGCGAGGAGTACCCGCACGGCGTGCGTCTGAAGTGCTATGTCGTCGGGGTGACTCGCGGACTTCGGGGACCGCAGGTCACGGTTAGCCGCACCCATCCCAACCTGGTCAGGAAGCTGTTCGCGCTGGAGGTTCCCGAGATCGCCGACGGCAGCGTGGAGATCGTCGGTGTGGCGCGAGAGGCCGGCCATCGGAGCAAGATCGCGGTGCGCAGTTCGGTGCCTGGACTGAATGCCAAAGGGGCGTGCATCGGTCCCATGGGCCAGCGGGTCCGCAATGTCGTGGCGGAACTACATGGGGAGAAGATCGACATCATCGACTGGGCCGAGGATCCGGCCACGTATGTCGGCAACGCGTTGTCGCCCGCGAATACGGTCTCCTCGCAGATCGTCGATGCGGTAAGCCAGGCCGTCCGCGTTGTCGTGCCCGATTTTCAGCTATCGCTGGCCATCGGACGAGAGGGACAAAACGCCCGGCTCGCCGCCCGGCTGACCGGCTGGCGGATCGATATTCACAGCGATGCCGAGGCAACCAGCGCGGCTCCCTCGACTAGCCGGGCCAATAGGTCCGACGCGGAGCCCCAGCGGGTCGAGGCTGAGGAGTAGACTGACCTTGGTCGTCCGGCCGACGACGGCATCTGATGCTGCGCTTGGACCGGGTCCGGTGTCGCCGGGTCCGGTGCGAACGTGTATCGGTTGCCGCCAGCGGGCGGCGGCCACCGAGTTGCTTCGCGTAGTCGTGGCCTCTTGCATGACAGGTACGGACGCAGGATCGACCGATGTCGATGCCGCGCCAGTGCGGGTCGTGCCGGATCCCCGGCGTCGCGCGCCCGGTCGCGGTGCGTCGCTGCATCGTGATCCGGGTTGTGTGGCACTCGCGGAACGGAGACGATCGTTCGCTCGGGCGCTTCGCGTCTCGGGTCCGTTCGATCTGACGGCCGTGCGCGAGTACGTGTCCGGCGGCTCGGACCGCACTACTGCATCGGGCGGAAACCTCCGTCCGGGCACCCGTAGGGAGCAGTGAATGGCAATGGGCACTCGATGAAGCGCCAGCGATGAGCACGTCCCCCGACTAACGCGACCGCGCGGGCAGCCGCCGGTTCGCTCTAAGGAGTCCAGTGGCAGGCAAAGCCCGCGTACACGAGCTCGCTAAGGAGCTCAACGTCTCGAGCAAGGACGTTCTCGCCAAGCTCAGCGAGCTCGGCGAGTTTGTGAAGAGTGCCTCATCGACGGTCGAACCTCCGGTGGCCCGGCGCCTGCGGGAGGCCTTTCCGCCCGCGCCGCTGCCCCCGGCTGAGACACCGACCCCGCCCGCCCAACAAACCGCGACGCCCCCAGAGCCGGCGCCCGCACCGCAGGCTGAGCCCCTCGTGGTCGCGGCGCCGAGCCCGACGGTCGAGGTGCCGCCAGTCCGCCCAATGACCTCCGCGCCGACGTCTCCCGCTGCGGGCAGCACTCCGTCAGGTGCGCCACGGCCCGGGGCTCCACGGCCCGGTCCCCGGGTCGGCAACAACCCGTTTGGGGTCGGCGGCAGCGCGCCCGCCGCGCCGCGACCAGGTGGGCCTCGGCCCGGTACCGGGCCCGGCGCCGGCCCATCGCGTCCCGGCGCACCTGGTATTCAACGGCCAGGCGGCGCTGGCGGCCCCCGTCCGAATCCCGGCATGATGCCGCCGCGCCCCGGCACTGGCCAGGGCGGACGCCCCACATTGGGTCCGGGCGGCCGCGGCGGTGGACCCGGTGGTTCGAGTACCCGGCCCGGCGGTCCGGTCGGTCGCCCGGGCGCGGGAACTGGCCGACCCGGGGGTACCGGCAGCGGCGGTTACCGCGGCGGTGGCGCACCCTCCGGTGGTGCACCTGGCGGCGGCTCGCCGGGTGGCTTCCGTCCCGGTCCGGGCGGCCGTCCCGGTGCCGGCGGTCGCGGGCGCGGAGCAGGTACGGCCGGCGCGTTCGGCCGGGCCGGTGGCCGGCCGACTCGGGGACGCAAGAGCAAGAAACAGCGCCGTCAGGAATTCGACAACATGTCCGCCCCCACGATCGGTGGCGTGCAGGTGCCGCGCGGCAACGGCGAGGTATTGCGGCTTCCGCGGGGCGCCTCGCTGTCCGACTTCGCGGAGAAGATCGACGCCAACCCGGCGTCGCTGGTCACCGTGTTGTTCCACCTCGGCGAGATGGTGACCACCACTCAGTCGGTCAACGAGGAAACCTTGCAACTGCTCGGCGCAGAGCTGAATTACGCCGTCCAAGTGGTCAGTCCTGAGGACGAGGACCGCGAGCTGCTCGAGTCCTTCGATCTGACCTTCGGCTCGGACGAGGGTGACGAGGAGAACCTGGTCGCCCGCCCGCCGGTCGTGACGGTCATGGGTCACGTCGACCACGGCAAGACCCGGCTGCTCGACGCCATCCGGAAGACGAACGTGGTCGCGGCCGAAGCCGGGGGAATCACGCAGCACATCGGTGCCTACCAGGTGCGGGTGGAGCTCGAAGGCAACGAGCGCGCCATCACCTTTATCGATACTCCCGGGCACGAGGCATTCACTGCCATGCGGGCTCGTGGCGCGTCCACGACGGACATTGTCGTGCTCGTCGTAGCGGCCGACGACGGGGTCATGCCGCAGACCATCGAGGCACTCAACCACGCCCAGGCGGCAGACGTACCCGTAGTGGTGGCGGTCAACAAGATCGACAAGGAGGATGCCAACCCGGCGAAGGTGCGCCAACAGCTCACCGAGTACGGGTTGGTCGCCGAGGAGTACGGCGGCGACACGATGTTCATCGACGTTTCGGCCCGCGCGAACCTGAACATCGACGGGCTGCTGGAAGGCATCCTGCTGACAGCAGACGCGTCGTTGGATCTGCGGGCCAACCCCGATCAGGACGCGCAGGGCATCATTATCGAGGCCCGGCTGGACCGCGGGCGCGGCCCGGTGGCATCGCTGCTCGTCCAACGCGGCACGCTGCACATCGGCGACTCGGTGGTCGCTGGCGACGCCTTCGGCCGCGTGCGAGCCATGCTCGACGAGAACGGCGAACCGGTTGATACCGCAGGTCCGTCACGTCCAGTCCAGATCCTCGGCCTGACCTCGGTGCCGGGCGCGGGCGACTCGTTCCTGGTTGTGGACGAGGACCGGGTCGCGCGGCAGATCGCCGACCGGCGGCAGGCCCGTGAGCGCAATGCCCAGCTGGCCGCCGCTCGACGCCGGATCTCGCTGGACGACCTCGACCGGGCATTCGCTGCCGGCGAGGTGCAGCAGCTCAACCTGATCATCAAGGGAGATGTGTCCGGCTCGGTGGAGGCGCTCGAGGACGCCCTATTGAAGATCGACATCGGAGAGAACAGCGATCAGGTCTCGTTGCGCGTCATCGGCCGCGGGGTCGGCGCCATCAATGAGAACGACATCAACCTCGCCATCGCCTCGGATGCCGTGATCATCGGCTACAACGTCCGGCCGGCCGGGAAGGCTGGCGAGGCGGCGGTGCGCGAGGGCGTCGACATCCGGTATTACACCGTGATCTACCAGGCCATCGACGAGATCGAGGCCGCACTGAAGGGCATGCTGAAGCCGGAGTTCGAAGAGGTTCAGCTCGGTACCGCCGAGGTCCGCGAGGTGTTCCGGGTGCCGCGTGTCGGCAACGTTGCGGGCGCGCTTGTCCGATCGGGAACCATCCGTCGCCACAGCAAGGCGCGGCTCATTCGCGACGGCGTCGTCGTCGCCGACAACCTCATGGTGGACTCCTTGAAGCGCTTCAAGGATGACGCGACCGAGGTACGCGAAGGCTTCGAATGCGGTATCGGATTGGGTTCCTACAACGACATCAAGATCGGAGACATGATCGAGACCTTCGAGCTGCGCGAGAAGCCGCGTACCTGACCGAGAGTGGACTGTCGACCCGAGCCAGCAACTCATGGGGCCCGGGCGAGGAGGCATGACGGGTGGTGGTCGGGACCCTGGTCGTCGATCTGCGGCTCGGCGACGTGCGCTCGCTGAAGGAGAAGCGCTCCGTCGTCCGGCCGATTGTCGCCGACTTGCGGCGGCGCTTCTCGGTCGCGGCCGCGGAGACCGGGTACGCCGACCTGCACCGCAGGACCGAGATCGGCGTCGCGACCGTCGCGTCGACCCATCAGCACGTGGTCGACGTGCTCGAGCAGTGTGAACGCCTCGTCGCCGACCGGCCGGACGTCGAGGTACTCGTCGCACGTCGCTGGGTGTTCGACGACGACGATCTCGAGTGAGCGCTTGCGCAGGACCGAGGAAGAAAGGAGAGTGCGATGGCCGACACGGGGCGGGCCCGCAAACTGTCCGAGCGGATCAAGCAGATCGTGGCCTCGATGCTGGAGATGCAGGTCAAGGACCCACGGCTAGGCATGGTGACGATTACCGACGTCCGAATGACCGGGGATCTGCACGACGCGACGATCTTCTACACCGTCCTCGGCGGCGACGAGGACCGGACGGCAAGCGCGGCGGCGCTCGAGTCGGCCAAGGGCATACTGCGCAGTGAAGTCGGACGACAGACCGGTGTCCGGTTCACGCCGACGCTGACATTCGTGCTCGATTCGCTCCCCGACGACGCTCAACACATCAATGAACTTCTTGCCGTCGCCGCTGCGCACGATGCCCGCGTGGAACAGGTCCGGGTGGGCGCGCGGCCAGCGGGGGATCCTGACCCGTATCGCAAGCCCCGGGACGCAGACGAGGTCGATGGCTGAGCTGCGCATCCGCCGCGCCGGTCGTGGCGACTGGACAATGATCTGGCCGGTGTGGCACGAGATCGTTGCCGCCGGGGACACATTCGCCTACGACCCCGACACCAGCATCGACCAGGGCGAACGGATGTGGTACGGCCCGGCATCGGAGGAGACCTGGGTGGCGGAGTCGCACGACGACAAGCTGCTCGGCACCTATCACCTCGGCCCGAATCACGGGGGTCCGGGCTCGCACATCGCCAATGCCTCGTACATGGTGGCGCCGGCGGCGCGCGGGCGCGGCGTGGGCCGCGCGATGGTCGAGCATTCCCTCCGGCGCACCGCGGAGCTTGGCTACGAAGGATTGCAATTCAACGCCGTGGCCGCTACGAACCGCACCGCGATCAAGCTCTATCACGACCTTGGCTTCGTGACTGTGGGCGTCATTCCGCGCGGATTCCGGCACCCGAGCGAGGGGCTGGTCGACCTGCTGATCATGTACCACGAGGTGAGCCAGAGTCCGTGACCGCGACCGACAGCGTGTCGACCCGACGACTACGGAGCCTCGCCGCATCGGCGTTCGTCGTGCTCGCCGCGGAACCGCTATACCTGCTCGTTGACACTGCGGTCGTCGGCCACCTCGGTTCGGTGCCGCTCGCCGGATTGGGCGTCGCGTCAGCGCTCATGGCGCTCCTGCTCGTTGTCGGCAGCTTCGTGGAATACGGCACGACCGGCCGGGCCGCGCGCTGGCATGGGGCGGGGCGAACGGACACCGCGATTGCGGAAGGGACGCAGGCGTCGTGGCTGGGCATCGCCATCGGCCTGCTGATGATCGTCTTCGGCGAGATCTTTGCGCACCCGCTGACTGCGCTGCTCAGCGGCGGGACCGGAGCCGTGCAGCACGCCGCTGAATCATGGTTCCGGATTGCCGTGCTGGGCATGCCGGGCGTGCTCCTCGTGCTCGCGGGCAACGGGTGGATGCGGGGTATTCAGGAGACGCGTGCGCCGATCCGCATCGTGCTGGTCGCGAACGCGCTGTCGGCGGCGGCGTCGCCCATCCTCGTTTACCCGCTCGGTTTCGGACTCGAGGGCTCAGCCATCGCGAATGTGGCCGCGCAGATCGTTGGTGGCGGGCTGTTTCTGCGGGCCCTGTGGCACCGCCGGCCGATCGGTCGCGCCGACTGGTCGGTCATGCGCGGCCAGCTTGTTGTCGGCCGCGACCTGATCGTGCGCTCGGCGGCGTTTCAAGTCGCCTTTCTCACGGCAGCGGCTGTCGCGGCCCGCATGGGGACCGCGCAGATCGCCGCGCATCAGATCGGCATGCAGTTGTGGGAGTTCACCGCGCTGCTGCTGGACTCTCTCGCCATCGCGGCGCAGTCGCTCGTCGGGGCGGCGCTGGGTGGGGCTGATCCGATCCTCGCTCGCAGTACTGCGTGGCGGGTCGCCGGGTACGGCTTCTGGGCCGGGATGGGTTTCGCGGCCGTCCTCGCCGCCGGCTGGTTCGTGATCCCGGCGCTGTTCACCTCCTCACCGGCGGTCCGGAATCAGGCGCACATTCTCTGGCCGTGGTTTGTCGGCATGCAGCCTGCGGCCGGGATCGTGTTCGCGTTGGACGGGGTGCTCATCGGAGCGGGCGACGTGGCCTTTATGCGAACGATCACCGTGATCGCTGCGGTCGGCGCATTCGCGCCACTGAATCTCGCCGCCTTGACCTGGGGGTGGGGCATCGGTGGTGTCTGGGCCGGACTGACCGCGTTCATCGTGGTCCGGCTCGTCGGCATGGTACTGCGCACCCGCAGTGGTCGCTGGCTGGTGTTGGGTGAACAACGGTGACGGCGTCCGGCCTGATCGTCGTCGACAAGCCTGCGGGGTGGACGTCGCACGATGTCGTGGCCCGGCTTCGGCGCCTCACGCACACCCGTCGGGTTGGGCACGCCGGCACGCTCGACCCGATGGCAACCGGCGTCCTCGTGATCGGCGTCGAGAAAGCCACCCGGCTGCTGCGCTACCTCGCACTCGCCGACAAGGGCTACACGGCGACGATCCGCCTGGGCCAGGCGACGACAACCGATGACGCAGAGGGCGAGCTGATCGCGAGGGCGCCGGTGTCCGCCGTGACGACGGAGCGGCTAGCGGCCACGACCGCGACGCTCACCGGCGAACTGGAGCAGGTGCCATCGGCCGTGTCCGCGATCAAGGTCATGGGGAAACGGTCGTACGCCCGAGTCCGAGCCGGCGAGGACGTGGTGCTCGCCTCCCGGCCGGTGCAGGTGTCACGGTTCGAGCTGACCGCGATCCGCCCAATCGCCGGCGATCTGCTCGACGTCGATGTGATCGTCGAGTGCTCGTCGGGCACCTATGTCCGGGCGTTGGCCCGGGACCTGGGAGCCCTGCTCGGCGTGGGCGGTCACCTCACCGCGCTGCGTCGGACCCGCGTCGGACCGTTCCGAATTGCGCAAGCCGCCACGCTGGACGAACTCGCCCGGCGCGCCGATCCGGTGACGCTCTCGCTGGCGGACGCGGTTCGGGCGGCCATGCCGGTGCGCTCCGTGAGCGCCGGAGAGGCGCGCGAGCTGACCTTCGGGCGCCCGATACCGCCGATTGGTCTACGCGGTACGTACGCCGCGTGCGCCACCCCGGACGGTGCCGTCATCGCCTTGCTGGAGGAAACGGCAGAAAAGGCGCGACCGGTACTTGTCTTCGCCCCGGCTGGTTAGGCTAGGCTGCCCGCGGAACGCCGAAGGCCGCGGCAGCAGACCTGCGACATGGACCGTGGGACGTGCCGGGTCGATAGTGTTCAATCGCGCCGAAGACGCGACGCAGGACGTCTTTTGCGAATCGGGGGCAGGTGCAAGCGAATCGACACCGGCGGTGGTTGGCCGCCGTCAGCATCATCACACTGGGCATCGGCGGGCTGGCGGTTCCGGCCATTATTTCCACCGCATCAGCGGCCGTTCCCGTGTTACCCGCCGGCTTCGCGCTCGAACCCGTAGCGACGGGTCAGGCCGAGAACGACCTGACCGGCTTCGTCGAGCTTCCGACCGGTGGCGCCATCACGATCGGCAAGTGCGGAAAGGTGACGTTCGTGCCGGTGGCGGCACCGCCCCGGCAGCTGGCGACGGTTCCCGCGGCGTGCGTCCAGGACATCGGCCTGGTAGGCGTGGCCTTGCCGCCCGACTTCAGCACGAGCCGTCGGGTGTACACGGCCTACAGCTACAACGGCGGTGACGGCCACCGATACGCGCGACTGAGCTATTGGCTGCTGAACAGCGTCACCCAGCCGACCACGATGACCTCGGAACACGTGATACCGCTCGGGCAAGTCGCCGAAGACGCGCTTTCCCACGGCCCGGGCACCGTTCTGATTGCGCCGGACGGCACGATCTACTACGGGTTGGGGGACGAGGCCAGCTTTACCGTGGTCGACAACAAGGCCGACCGAGCGCAGGATCCCACCAGCCCGTACGGCAAGATCCTGCATGTCGACACCGCCGGTAACGGCGTCCCCGGGAACCCCTACTACGACCCGGCGGACCCTGCGAGCTGGCGTAGCCGCATGTTCGCCATGGGTATGCGCAATCCCTTCCGGTTCACCATCCACCCGGCCACGGGTCGCGTGTTCCTCGGCGACGCCGGTTGGAACACGTGGGAGGAGCACAACGTCGCCGGCCCGGGTTCCAACTTCGGCTGGCCGTGCTGGGAGGGCACTGGACACACCGGCGGCTACGAGACAACGAGCTTCTGCGCCAATCAGTACGCCACAAATGCCCGCCACGACGAGCCGCTCTACACCTATCCGCACAACGGCGTCGGCGCGGTAGCGGTCGGCGGTGTCTTCACCGGCACCGGTTCGTCGTATCCCGCCGCCTACCGCGGCGTGTACTTCATGGGGGATTACGCCCGAGGCACGATCTCCGTGCTGCGCCCGGACAACAACGATCAGTTGACGGCACCAGTCGAGGCGTTCGGCTCGAACATCGGCGCCCCGGTCGATTTCCAGCTGGATCCGGCCAGCGGCGATGTCGTGTACGCCGATATCGTGTCCGGCAACCTCGTGCGTATCAAGTACGCCGCCGGCAACCGAGCGCCGTTCGCAGCAGCGACCCAGGACGAAAGTCGCAGCAATCCGGACCAGCTCATCGCGGCCTTCGACGCTTCTGGTTCCTATGACCTCGACGGCGATCCGCTGACCTATAGCTGGAATTTCGGCGACGGGAAGTCCGGAACCGGCATCGCCCCGGTACACCAGTACGCCTCGGCGGCCCCGGTCACGGTGACGCTAACGGTGAGCGACGGCCGGGCAACCGGGACGGCAACGCTCAAGGTCTCGCCGGCCAATCACCCGCCGCATCTCTCGGTGACGCTCAGCAACCCGCCCGCCAGGAGGCCTGTTCGCGGTCGGAGATCCCATCCATCTGTCGGCGACGGCCACTGACGTCGAGGACGGCAATCTCACGAGCTCGATCCACTGGCAGTCGATATTGCTGCATTGCCCGTTCGGCGGTCCGTGCCACATCCATCCGGACATCACCGAAACAGGTGGCACCTTCGACGACACGTTCAGCGATCACGGTGGCGACACCTCGATGGTGATCACCGCGACCGTGACCGATAGCGCGGGCGCCATCGTGCGGGTCGACACCACGGCCAAGCCGGATATCCACACGCTGTCCGTGACGTCCCCATATCCGGTGAACATCGACGGCTTCGTTACCTCGACATGGCGCGCCGTCGCCGGGGAGCAAGTGACCGTTACGGCACCCGCAGCTGACCTGTCGGCAACCTTCACCGGATGGTCGGACGGAAACAAGAGTGTGACGCGGACGATCACGATGCCGCGGGCGGACGTGGCCCTCACCGCCAACTATGACGACGCCGTGGACAGCAAGTACGCCGCGTTTGGCGGCCCATCGTCGGTCCTGGGCAATCCGACCGGAAACGAGGTCGCCATCGCAGGAGGTAGCTGGCGCACGTACCAGCGGGGTGCCATCTACTGGTCGCCAGCCACCGGTGCTCACGAGGTGCAGGGCGGCATCTGGGCGAGATACCTTGCCGTCGGCGGCCCGGCTCGATGGGGCTTCCCGACCACGGACGAGTCCGCCGCCCCGGACGGCCGGTACAGCGCATTCGAGCGTCTGATCATCGGATGGACGCCGACCTACGGTGCGCATACTGTCGCGAACGGCGATCTCACCGAGTACCGCAATATCGGTGGCCCCGCAAGCTATGGGATTCCCTACATCGATGAAGCTCGCACGCCGGACACACGGGGCAGCTACCAGCACTTCACGCCGGTGACGTCGACAGGGCGGTCAATCTACTACTACCCGGGCATCGGGTCGCACGAGGTACACGGCGGAATCCGAGCCACCTGGGCGAGCCTGGGTTGGGAGCGCAGCCGGCTGGGATACCCGACGACGGATGAGTTCTCCGTGCCAGGCGGGCGCCGCAGCACGTTCCAGCACGGCTACATCTTCTGGAACGCGACGACCCGCGTGACGACCGTCGTCTACTCCTAGCCCGCGACGGATCGCCGTGATCCGTCCACGACCCTCGATCCATAACAGCTAGAAATGGCGGGCGAGCGCGGTAGCCTCGACCGGGTGCAGCGCTGGCATGGACTGTCCTCCGTCCCCACGAGCTGGGGGCGATGTGTGGTGACAATCGGCGTGTTTGACGGCGTGCACCGGGGACACGCGGAGATCATCGGTCACGCGGTGCGCGAGGCAGCGGCACTCGGGGTGCCGAGCGTCGTGCTCACCTTCACTCCGCACCCCTCAGAAGTTGTCCGGCCGGGCTCGCACCCGCCGGTGCTAACGACGATGGTCAGGCGGGCTGAGCTGGTCGAGCAGCTCGGTGTCGACGTCTTCTGTGCGTTGCCCTTTACCCTCGAGTTCTCCAAGCTGCCACCGGCGGGGTTCGTGCACGAGATCCTGGTCGCCGACCTGCATGCCGCGAGCGTCGTGGTGGGGGAAAACTTCCGGTTCGGGCACAAGGCCAGCGGTGACATGCGCACCTTGACCGAGTTGGGCGAGACGTTCGGATTCCGGGCAATCGGCGTCTCGTTGTTGCGCGGTGCCGATGGGCCGATCAGTGCCACCTATGTCCGCTCGTGCGTGCAGTCCGGTGACGTGGCGGCTGCCGCGGACGCGCTCGGACGGCCGCACCGCCTGGACGGTCTGGTCGAACGCGGTGACGAGCGCGGCCGCGAGCTCGGTTTTCCGACCGCGAATCTCCGGCCGGACCAGTGGGCGTGCGTGCCGGCCGATGGCGTCTACGCCGGCCGGGTGGTCCGCCTCGACGAGTGGGGCCGAACGTCTGACGTGGAGCCCCTCGGGATGGCCGCCATCTCGGTTGGGACGAATCCGACATTCGACATTCGGCAACGCCGCGTCGAGGCCTACGTCCTGGACTACGACGGCGATCTGTACGGAGACGGGCTGGGGGTGGAGTTCGTGCACCGGTTGCGCGGCATGGAGCGATTCGACGGCGTGGATGCGCTCGTCGCCCAGATGCGAGACGACGTCAAGCAGGCCCGCGCCCTGCTGGCTTAATGGAGCCGAGTGGGCGACTTGATCCTTGCACTGATAGTCTGATTAGTGGCGTTGCGCACGGCGCATGCCCGCAGTGCGTGTCCACTCCCACCGTGACCCAGACCGGTGGGGCTCGCCTGCATCTACTCCGAAGGGGAGTCGTCTGTGGCCCTGGCCAGCGACGTCAAGAAGCGCATCATCGCCGAGTACGGCTCGACCGACGGCGACACTGGTTCGGCCGAGGTCCAGATTGCGCTGCTGTCTCAGCGCATCCGCGACCTTACTGAGCATCTCAAGATCCACAAGCATGACCACCACAGCCGTCGCGGTCTGCTACTCCTCGTCGGCCAGCGGCGCCGGCTGCTCAACTACCTCGCCAAGACGGACATCAGTCGCTATCGATCGGTCATCGAGCGGCTGGGCCTCCGCCGGTGAACAATGAGGGGGCGAACCGACCGGATCACCCCCTCGCAGCGACACAACTGCATCATTGCTACCAGCCGGACGTCGACGGGATGCCGAGCGACACCGATGCCGAACGGACTGCCGGTCCTCGGTAGTGGCGGCTCCGACCTACGCCAGGTCCGCAGCCGCTTCGATCGAAGACCGGTTCCCGTATGGGTTATCCGCTCCTTTCCCGGCCACGGTACGGCCCAACCCCGGCGGTCACTCCGACCGCCTAGGAAAGGAAACCCATGACCCACTCGTCAGAGTCTGTGCACGCCCCGGTCCACGAGGCCGTCGCCACCATCGACAACGGCTCGTTCGGCACGCGCACGGTGCGCTTCGAGACGGGGCGGCTCGCCCGGCAAGCAGCCGGGTCCGCAGTCGCGTATCTCGACGACGACACGATGGTGCTGTCGGCCACGACAGCCAGTAAGTCCCCGCGCGAGGGCCTCGACTTCTTCCCCCTGACGGTCGACGTCGAGGAACGAATGTATGCAGCTGGCCGTATTCCTGGCTCCTTCTTTCGACGCGAAGGTCGCCCGAGCGAGGACGCCATCCTCACCTGCCGGCTCATCGACCGGCCACTGCGTCCGTCCTTCGTGAAGGGGCTGCGCAACGAGGTACAAGTCGTCATTACCGTGCTCGCCCTCGATCCGGCGTATGCGTATGACGTGCTGGCCATCAACGCGGCGTCAGTGTCCACCCAACTGTCCGGCCTGCCGTTCAGCGGACCGATCGGTGGCACTCGTGTCGCACTCATCGACGGCCAGTGGGTCGCTTTCCCGACCTACCAAGAACTCGAGCGCGCAACGTTCGACATGGTGGTCGCCGGCCGAGTGCTCGATTCGGGCGAAGTCGCGATCATGATGGTGGAGGCGGAGGCAACTGAGAACGCCGTCGCGCTCCTCGCCGGCGGGGCCACCCGGCCGACCGAGGAGGTCGTCGCCGCGGGGCTGGAAGCGGCCAAGCCGTTTATCGCCGAGCTGTGCCGCGCTCAGGCCGAGCTGGCCAAGGTCGCCGCAAAAGCGACGGCGGAATATCCGGTCTTCCTTGACTATGCGGACGACGTATTCGCCGCAGTGAGCGCCGAGGTGGCCGAGCCGCTGGCTCTGGCGTTGACGATCGCCGACAAGCAGGATCGGGAAGCTGAGCTGGATAGGATCAAGGAGCTCACCCGCGAGCTAGTGGCGCCTCAGTTCCCAGAGCGGACAAGTGAAATCGGCCCCGCATTCCGCGCGTTGACAAAGAAGCTTGTCCGCCAGCGCATCCTGCGTGACAAGGTCCGCATCGACGGCCGGGGAATCGCGGACATCCGCACCCTCTCCGCCGAGGTCGACGTCGTGCCTCGAGTCCACGGGTCGGCGCTGTTCGAGCGTGGCGAGACGCAGATCCTCGGCGTCACCACGCTGAACATGTTGGGGCTGGAGCAGAAGCTCGACACGCTGAGCCCCAACCGGACGAAGCGCTACATGCACAACTACAACTTCCCGCCATACTCGACGGGTGAGACCGGCCGCGTCGGCTCACCGAAACGTCGTGAGATCGGCCACGGGGCACTCGCCGAGCGGGCGCTGGTGCCAGTGCTGCCGAGCCGTGAGGAGTTTCCATACGCGATCCGGCAGGTGTCCGAGGCGCTGGGCTCCAATGGCTCGACCTCGATGGGTTCGGTCTGCGCCTCGACCCTGGCGCTGCTGAATGCCGGGGTACCGCTGAAGGCGGCGGTCGCAGGCATCGCAATGGGCCTGGTGTCCGACGACGTCGACGGAGGCACGGAATACGTCGCGCTGACCGACATCCTCGGCGCTGAGGACGCGTTCGGCGACATGGACTTCAAGATCGCTGGCACGAGGGACTTCGTCACCGCCTTGCAGCTTGACACGAAGCTCGACGGCATACCGTCCGAAGTACTGGCCGGTGCGCTGACGCAGGCCCGCGAGGCAAGGCTGCACATCCTCGAGGTCATGCGCGAGGCAATCGACGGCCCTGACGAGATGAGCCCATACGCACCGCGCGTCACCGTGGTGAAGATCCCGGTCGACAAGATCGGTGCGGTCATCGGCCCCAAGGGGCAGATGATCAACGGGATCCAGGATGAGACCGGTGCCGATATCACGATCGAGGACGACGGCACGATCTATGTGGGTGCTGCCGACGGATTGTCCGCCCAGGCGGCTATCGATCGGATCAATGCGATCGCCAACCCGCAGCTGCCGAAGGTGGGGGAGCGGTTCCTGGGCACGGTGGTCAAGACCGCCGCGTTCGGCGCGTTCGTCTCCTTGTTGCCGGGCAAGGATGGCCTGGTCCACATCAGCAAGCTCGGTCAAGGCAAGCGGATCAATAAGGTCGAGGACGTTGTCAAGGTCGGCGACAAGCTGCAGGTCGAGATCATCGATATCGATGGTCGCGGCAAGATCAGCCTGGCGTTGGTCAATGACGACGCGCCGGGAGGAACAGCCGCCGCGGATCCGGCAAGCGCCACTAACAGCTGAGCAGGCAGCAACGCCCGATTTTCTTGTCGTGATCTTGGACTTACGGTCGCCAGAAAGCATCAAGTCCAAGATCACGACTGGGCAGCGCGACGGTCGGCGTGACTTGTCACGAGGGGCTGCCCTCGCCCGGCTGTCGCCTGTCGACGGTTCGCGCGGCGCGAGATATCGGCCCGGAGGCCAGAGTCGAGTCGGTTCGACACCCCTGGGCAGGATTGGGCCGGCCGGCCCTCAATTTCGTGTTTTCCGATCA
This sequence comes from uncultured Actinomycetota bacterium, assembly GCA_963801715.1. Classification (GTDB taxonomy): domain Bacteria; phylum Actinomycetota; class Actinomycetes; order Mycobacteriales; family Jatrophihabitantaceae; genus CAVVJA01. Next base: position 86,587 of record CAWDGB010000014.1, read on the forward strand.
GTTCGCTATTCTCTACAGGTCAAATAGAAATGCCCGAGATTCGGGCCGACCCGAGGGAACGCATTCCGATGGAAGGCATCCGCCCAGCAGTGGTCCGCCGCCTTCGAGGACGGCACTCGCTCCCTACACTGACCGTCGCTCTGCTTGCCACAGTCGGCCTAGTCGCGTGCACGTCATCGAACGCGGCGACAAGTTCTGGCAGCGGGAAGAGCCTCTCTCTGGTTGGGTACTCCGTCGCCAAACCGGCCTACGACGCGCTGCAAAAGGGTTTCGCGAGCACAACCGGCGGCTCTGGCGACACCTGGCGATCGTCATACGGTGCGAGTGGTGATCAGAGTCGAGCGGTGCAGCACGGCCAGCCGGCGGACTACGTCGCGTTCTCGCTGGAACCGGACCTGACCCGGCTGGTGCCGAAGTTCGTCGCTGCCGACTGGAACAGCGGGCCCACGAAGGGACTGGTGTCCGAGTCCGTCGTCGTCATCGTGGTACGCAAGGGAAATCCGAAGAAGATCACGGGATGGGATGACCTCGCCAAGAGTGGGGTGAAGATCGTCACCCCCGATCCTGGTTCGTCCGGGTCGGCGAAGTGGAACATCCTGGCCGCGTACACCCACGTGCTCGCCCGCGGTGGCACTGACGCCGAGGCCGAGACCTATCTCAAGAAGTTCTACTCCAACGTCGTCAGCAAGCCGGATAGCGGTTCGAAGGCCACCCAGACCTTCCTGAACGGCACCGGAGACGTTCTCGTCTCCTACGAAAACGAAGCGATCGCTGCTCGACAAAAGGGCCAGTCGCTTGACTACATCGTGCCGGCCGAGTCGATCCTGATCGAGAATCCGGCGGCAGTCACCGTGACCGCGCCGCCAGCCGCCAAAGACTTCTTGACCTACGTCGAGAGTGCGGACGGGCAAAAGGTCCTAGCCAGCAAGGGATTCCGTCCGGTACAAGCCGGTACGCAAGTCACGACCGTTGCGGGCGCAAACGACCCAGCAAATCCGTTTCCGGCTGTCGCCCACCTGGTGACGGTCGCTGACCTGGGTGGCTGGAACGCAATCAACAAGAAGTACTTCGACAAGAGCACGGGGCTGGTGCCCCGGATCGAGGCGGAGGCGCAATGACCCTGGCGGCGCCCGCCGTTGAGCGCCGCGATGCCGGGTCCGGGCGCCGAGCCGGCCAACCGGACGGTCGAGTGCCGCTGCGCACCGCGGCGGGGCTCGGACTGGGCGCAGCCGTGCTGTGGTTGAGCCTGCTGGTGCTGCTCCCCTTGGCGGCGGTCGTCGTGAAGGGGACTGGCATTGGCTGGAGCGGCTTCTGGGACGCCCTCACTACGCGGGAGGCGCTCTCGGCCCTTCGCCTGACGGTATTCAGCTCAATCGGGGTCGCTGCCCTGAACGCGGTTATCGGCACGCTGATCGCGTGGGTCCTCGTGCGGGACAGCTTTTGGGGCAAGCGCGCCGTCGAGGTCGTAATCGACATTCCCTTCGCGCTGCCGACCATCGTCGCCGGCCTTGTGCTCCTCACCTTGTACGGCCCGCACAGCCCGGTGGGGATCAACTGGTACGCGACGACCAGAGGCATCATCCTGGCTCTGCTGTTCGTCACGCTGCCGTTCGTCGTCCGCACGGTGCAGCCGGTCCTACTTGCACTCGACCGTGAGGTCGAGGAGGCGGCGGCCAGTCTGGGCGCCAGCCGGTTCGCGACGTTCTGGCGGATCGTGCTGCCCGCGATCTTCCCGGCGATAGCTGGCGGCGCCGCGTTGGCCTTCGCCCGCGCGATGGGCGAATACGGCTCCGTGGTGCTCATTTCGGGCGGACTGCAGCTCAAGACGGAGATTTCGTCGATGTACGTGTACAGCCAGATCGAGAACGATGAGTTCGCCGCGGCTGCGGCGACGGCGACGGCCCTCCTGGCCATCAGCCTGGTCGTGATCGGCCTACTTGACATCGTCCAACGTTGGGCGGCTCGGCATGGTTAGCCAGATTGCTCCCGCGGCCGCAACCGACCTGGGCCCGTCGATCGACCTTGGGAAGCCTCCGGCTCGGCTGCGGCAGCGTCGGAGAACGAGCACTTACGTCTTGCGGGGTATCGCCGTCGGGTATGTCGGTGTACTCGTGCTGGTACCGCTGGGTGTCGTTCTGTGGCGGACGATCCAGCAGGGATTGGGCACGTTCTGGGACACGATCGCTGATCCCACGACCGTGCACGCGATCGTGCTAACCGGCGTTGTCGCGGGCATTGCGGTGCTCCTGAACGTCGTGTTCGGAATCGGCATGGCGCTGCTGCTTGCGCGGTACCGCTTCCCCGGCCGACGGCTGCTGAATATCCTCATCGACCTGCCGCTCGCAGTATCGCCGATCGTCGTCGGACTCGCACTCATCCTGGTCTACGGGCAGGAGGGCGGGTGGCTGGGCGGCCTCGGCGTACAGATCATCTACTCGATCCCCGGAATGGTGCTCGCGACTGTCTTCGTATCCCTCCCCCTTGTCGTCCGCGAGCTGGTGCCGGTACTCGAGGAGGAAGGCTTAGACCAGGAGCTGGCGGCGCGATCGCTCGGCGCCAACGCTCGCCAGTGCTTCCGGCGCATCACGCTGCCGACGATCAAGTGGGCGCTCGCGTATGGCGTCGTGCTCAGCCTGGCTCGGGCGATCGGGGAGTTCGGAGCGGTGAAGGTCGTGTCCGGCAACGTCATTGGGCAAACCCAGACCGTCACCCTTCTCGTTGACGAGCGAGCCGAGCAATTCGAGCCCGGCGCCTACCAAGCATCGATCCTGCTCGTTGCGGTCACGGTGATTTGCATCGTTGGGGTATCGCTCATTCATCCGCCGGAGGGCGGATCATGACGACGGGAATCAAATGATGGGGATAGCGGCAAACCACATCAGCAAGTCCTTTGGCGGAGTCGCGGCGCTCGACGACGTGACCGTTCAGGTCGGCAGCGGCCGGCTTACCGCGCTACTCGGTCCGAGCGGGGGTGGGAAATCCACGCTACTGCGGATCGTCGGCGGTCTCGAAGAGCCGGACTCCGGCTCGGTAGTCATAGACGGCATCGAGGCAACCGAAATCCCGGCGCAGCGGCGAAACGTCGGCTTCGTGTTCCAGCATTATGCTGCGTTCAAGCATTTATCGGTTTATCGCAACATCGCGTTCGGCCTCGAGATTCGCAAGCGGCCGAAGGCGGAGATCAAGCAGCGGGTGACCGAGCTGCTCGAGCTGGTGCACCTGGAGCGGTTTACCGACCGGATGCCATCGCAGCTTTCCGGTGGCCAGCGCCAGCGGATGGCCCTGGCACGCGCACTAGCCGTCGAGCCGTCCGTGCTGCTGCTCGACGAACCGTTCGGAGCGCTCGATACCAAGGTGCGCAAGGAACTGCGGGACTGGTTGCGCCGGCTGCATGACGAGGTACATGTCACGACGATCTTCGTCACCCATGACCAAGACGAAGCGCTGGAGGTTGCCGACGAACTCGTCGTTATCAACAACGGGCGAGTGGAGCAGGTGGGTTCGCCGGACACCTTGTATGACCACCCGGCCAACGATTTCGTCATGGGCTTCCTGGGACCGGTCACTCGGCTGGGCCCGCGCCTGGTTCGTCCGCACGATATCGACGTGTTCGCCGCGCCGACGTCGGACGCCGTCGAGGCGAAGGTAACCCGATTGCAGCGGGTCGGGTTCGAGGTACGGGCGGAGTTGCGGGCCTACGACACCGAGCCGTGGCTTCAGCTGACACGGGGGCAAGCTGAGTCACTGGCGCTACGCCCGGGTGACACGGTGTGGCTGCGGCCGGCCCGGGACGCCTCGACCCTCACCACCTCCTGAGGGTGCGACCGGCGGAAATCTCCTCCAATTCGCGAGTGTCCTGCGAAGATGCCTACGTGGATATATCCGCCAAGACGGATTACGCGGTGCGGGCGTTGCTGGAACTCGCGGCTCGGGAGCCGAGCCTCGTCAAGGTCGATGCGATCATCGCCGAACAGCAGCTGCCCCGAAAGTTCGTCGAGGCCATCTTGGGCGAACTTCGGCGAGCGGGATTGGTGCGCAGCCAGCGGGGCGCCGATGGCGGATACGCCCTCGCGTTACCCGCGAGCGAGATCACGCTCGGTTCGGTAATCCGTGCCGTGGACGGCCCGCTCGCCGAGGTTCGTGGACTACGACCACATGAGACGACGTACACGGGTGTTGCGGCGCACCTGCCCGAGGTGTGGGTTGCGGTTCGGGCCGCGTTGCGGCAAGTTCTGGATGAGACGACGCTGCAGCAGGTGCTGACCGGTCGGTTGCCATCGCACGTCCGGCGAATGATCGGAGCACCTGACGCCTGGCTGCCACGCTGACTCCACCCGGGCCAAAGCTCGAGATCCGGGAGTCACGGCCGGCGAACCCGCCGCCCAAGATGATCAGCGACAGACCGCTGCACCGACCGGCATCATCTGGGTATGAGCGTCGAGCTGGTGCATGGGGACATCACCGAACAGCGCGTGGATGCAATCGTCAACGCAGCGAATTCCGGGCTGCTGGGCGGCGGCGGCGTGGACGGTGCCATCCATCGTCGCGGTGGCCCGACGATTCTCGCCGCCTGCCGCGAGCTGCGGGATGGTCCGTACCGCAGCGGATTGCCCGCCGGACACGCCGTCGCGACCACTGCGGGCAACCTCTCGGCTCGTTGGGTGATCCACACTGTCGGCCCCGTCTATCGGCGCTCAGCTCCGCCGGCGGACGTCCTGCGCTCGTGTTATCGATCATCGCTTGCCGTCGCGGCTGAGATCGGCGCGACGTCCGTCGCCTTTCCGCTGATCTCGTCTGGAGCGTTTGGTTGGCCTACGGACGACGCGGTCCGGCAAGCGATCACAGTGCTCCGGGGGAGCACGCTGTCCGCCCGCCTCGTCCTGTGGGACATGGCCACTTTTCGACTGGCCGAACGCCTTGCGCGGGAATCCTGATACCCGTCCAGAACCCCGGGCGATCAGCCGCCCGTAGGATCGACTGATGCCCCAGCCGCAGACGCGTGCCCGAACAATCCGCGTCGCGGCAACGGGGGGCGGGGCGATTACCCGCACGACGTTGCCGTCCGGGCTGCGGATAGTCAGCGAGGCTATGCCCAGCGTCCGCAGCGCAAGCATCGGAGTCTGGGTCCCAGTCGGCTCGCGCCATGAGTCGACCGCGGTCGCGGGCGCGAGCCACTTTCTCGAGCATCTACTGTTCAAGGGCACGACGTCGCGCACGGCTCTGGACATCGCGACCGCGATGGATGCACTTGGTGGCGAGCTGAACGCGTTCACCGAGAAGGAGCACACCTGCTACTACGCGACGGTACTCGATCGGGATCTGTCACATGCCGTCGATATCGTCATCGATGTCGTGCTGAACGCGACCGTGACGGCGCATGACGTCGATGTGGAGCGCAGCGTCGTACTCGACGAGATCGCGATGCGCGACGACGATCCCGCCGACCTCGTGCATGACGTCTTTGCATCGACGCTCTTCGGTGACACGCCGCTCGGGCGGCCCATTCTCGGCTCGATCACCTCGATTACGGCGCTGCGTCGGGCTCAAGTCGCCGGCTACTATCACCGCCGGTACCGGCCGCGCGACATGGTCGTAGCCGTCGCAGGCAATGTCGATCATGCCGCCGTCGTACGCCGTGTCCGAACGGCCTTCGACTCGGCCGACGGTCGCGCTGGCTACCAGACCGCCCGGCGTCAAGATCAATCGCGGCCGGCCCCGCGCGCGACAATAGTTGGTGAGGAGACCGAACAGGCGAACATCGTCCTAGGTACGCAGGGCATATCTCGTTTCGATGATCGGCGGTTCACGGCCGGGGTGCTTTCTGCGGCACTCGGCGGTGGCATGAGCTCTCGCCTGTTCCAACGGATTCGTGAAGAGCGAGGGCTCGCGTACTCCATCTACACGTTCAGCAATAGCTACACCGAGACGGGCCAGTTCGGCATATACGCGGGCTGCCAGCCGGGCAAGGCCGACGAGGTGATCTCGCTGATGACCGGCGAACTCGCGGCCGTCGCGGAAGGTGGTCTTACCGAAGCCGAAGTGCAGCGCGGCAAGGGTCAAATGCGTGGGGCTGTCGTGCTTGGCCTGGAGGACTCCGGATCCCGGATGTCCCGGATCGGCAAGAGCGAACTCGTTTATGGCGACGTGCTGGGCGTCGACGAACTCATCTCCCGCATCGATGCAGTTACGGTGGCGAACGCCGCCGATCTAGCCGACGATCTGCTACACCGTCCGCGTGCCCTCTCGGTCGTGGGACCATTCGGGCCGCACGACTTCGATGGGGTCGTGTGACGCCGGAAGGTGGCGGCGGGTCGCAGGACAGGAGGGACTGCATGAGGGAGCGAGCATTCCAGGCGCGTGAGCGCGAAGAGGCTGTCGGATGAGTGAACCACTACGGGTCGGCGTGCTCGGCGCGAGGGGCCGGATGGGTCAGCAGGTGTGTAAGGCGGTCGTCGACGCCGAGGACCTCGACCTGGTGGCAGCGGTCGATGCCGGAGACTGGCTGTTCAGCGTCGCTGACGGGGGAGCCCAGGTTCTGGTCGACTTCACCCATCCGGATGTGGTAATGGACAATATCCGATTCGCCGTGGACCAAGGAATTCATGCCGTGGTGGGTACCACGGGCTTCACCCAGGAGCGGCTCGACACGGTGCGGACCTGGCTCGAGGACGTGCCGGGCCTCGGAGTGATCGTGGCGCCGAATTTCGCCGTCGGCGCTGCCTTGCTCATGAAGTTTGCGGCAACCGCGGCCCGCTTCTACGAGTCGGTCGAGGTCGTCGAGCTCCATCACCCCGACAAGGTCGATGCGCCGAGCGGGACCGCCGTACGGACGGCCGAGATCATCGGCGAGGAACGGACGCGCGCCGGCCGCGAGGCTCCGCCAGATGCCACGAGCCAGGGCCTGGACGGCGCGCGGGGGGCGGTGGTCTCCGGCGTGCATGTCCATGCGGTCCGGATGCGTGGGTTGGTTGCGCACGAGGAGGTCCTGTTCGGAAACGGCGGTGAGACCCTCACCCTCCGACATGATTCCTTCGAGCGCTCTTCGTTCCTCCCCGGCGTGATGATGGCAGTCCGACAAGTCAGCTCGCGGCCCGGACTCACCGTCGGCATCGAGCCACTGCTGAACCTCTGACGCGGTGTCTGCTCGGCGCGCTGTCTTGCTGCTGGTGATCGTGCTGGCTGCCTACTTCGCGCTCGTCGGCAATCGCGGGGTGTTCCTGCTCGGCGAGTCGTCCTTCGTCCTCAAGGCTCTCGGCGCGGCTGTCTTAGCGCTACCGCTCGTAGGCCTGTGGCTGGTTGGAGCCGAGATCCGATTCGGGCTCGCAACCCAACGATTGGCCCGTCGCCTTGACGCTGAGGGCGAGCCGCCTGAACCAGAGCTACCGCGACGACCGTCGGGTCGGGTGGACCGCCAAGCCGCCGACGCACTGTTCGAGCGGCGTCGTCACGACCTGGAGGACGCGCCGGCCGACTGGCGTCGGTGGTATCGGCTCGCCGTGGCCTACGACGTCGCGGGCGACCGCCGTCGCGCCCGTACGGCGATGCGAATGGCCATCGCCCGCGAGTCACCGTGACCGGTGCTCGTCCGACGGCCCGACATGGGTTGCCAGCCAGTCGGTCAGCGGGCCGAGTTTCCGGAGTGACTTGACGATCTCGGTTCGGGCCTGGCGGGTACTCAGCCACGGCGGGCAGCCTAATTGTCGGTGGGCCGTCAGCGTTTTGTAGCGGAGCAGAGCCGCCCGCGGATGATCTTTCGGGAAGCCGGGCGGTACGCGAGCGATCTGTTCGCCACCGATCTCGAATCCGGCCCTGCGCGTCTTGTCGATGATCTTCTCGAGCTGCCCGCCCGCAATGTCGTCGTCGACGGCTCGACGCAAACGTCCCACCTGATCGCTCGCCGTTCCCCAGTAGCCGCCGGCGATGAACAGTCCGGCCGCTCCGACCGCGACATAGCGGGCCGAATCAGCGAACCACACGCCCTGCTGTGTCTTGTACGGTGTCTTGTCCTTGGCGAATCGGACGTCCCGATAGGGGCGGAACAGCTTCGGTGAGCCGAACTCAGGCTCAAGTTCCGCGGCGAGCGCCTCCAGGGGCGTTCGCACGGCCTCGTCGTAGATCTGCTTGTGGGCGGTCCAGAACGACTTGCTGTTGTCAGCCTCGAGGTCCTCGTAGAAATCCAGGGCAGCGACAGGAATTCCGGTGAACGTCATGCGGCTGGCTCCAGGTCGACGTGCAGGCGTACTCTCGCGCATCTCACCGGCCCCGGTATCGAGAACCCGGGCGAAGCCGTCGGTGTCCCAGCCAGCGGACCGGTAGAACGACAGGGAGGCACCGTCGCCAGCGGGCACCCAGGTGATCAGCCGGGTGAATCCGTCGGCCCGTGCGTGATCGACTGCGGCGGCCAGCAGCCGCGAGCCATGCCCGCGGCGGCCCCAACGAGGCTCGACGAGCAGCGGCGCGATCTGTGCGGTGTGCGACACGTCGGCAATACCCTCTTCGTCGCTGTCTACCGGGGCGACTGCCGCGAATCCGACCAGCCACCGCTGCTCCTGCGCGACAAGAACGTGATGCTGGTCGGTCGGGGGAGCTTCGACCGCCTCCGTCCAAGCCGGCCGCACCGCCTCAGCCGACAAGGACTCGATGATCGGTACTGGGAGCAGATCCCGATACCCGGTCCGCCAGGTATCGACCTGGATACGCGCGATCTCCGCCGCGTCGTCGCTACGGGCGGGACGCACGCTGACCTCGGCCACCCGACGACTTTATGCCAGATCGGGAGTGCGAACGCTCGCGCGATGGCAACGTAGGCCGAAACGACCGACAGGACGATATTCTCCGCGTCGGGGAGCTGGGGGTTGTTCGGACTTACTGGGTGCGCAACTGGATGTCGTGTCGGGCCGAGGTTGCTCCGAGATCCCGGGCCAGGATCGTTTGGATCTGTTCGGTGGTGTTCACCATGCTCGGCGGCACGGGTGCCGTTGTCGGAGCGGCACGTCCGTTAGGCGTAGCCGGCACGGCCGACCGAGCGCGCGACAGGGGCAGGGCGTGCAGTTCGGCCAACAGCTGGGCCCGGAGGTCTTCGCTGCGAGCCAGCGCGGCCTGAGACGGGTCGCGGTGGGAGGGAGTAACGATAACGATTTGGATCGCTGCGGCGCTGCTGTTGCAACCCGCGCACACGACGTTCAAGGAAAGTGACCGGTTTCCTGCGGTGACTGTTCCGGCCCTATGAGCGATCACGACCTGCACGGACAGTGCCGTAGCACTGCAGTTCGTGCAGCTTGACCATGCGACGGCGACATTATTGGCGGTCAGCGTCCGGGCATTTCGCGCGTAGATGAATTGCAGCGTCACTGTCGACGCAGTGCAGCCATCGCAAGACGATGTCGCCGTCGCAACCGAATCCGCGCGCACGGTGCGCGCGTTGACCTGCGCGATAGCGGATCGACTCGTCCTGGGCGGTGGCGCCAGGCGCGCCCGGAATCGCCGACGAAGCGCTCTCTACGTCAGTTCGGGCCGGCCCGTCAGCCCCGGCGGCACTGCTGCTGGTGATCGTCACGATGGCGGCAGCGGCCGCCAGAGTTATTCCTGCTATGCGTCGCACGGCGCGATGCTAGCGGATCACGACTCGATTCTCGCGACATCCAAGCCCCTAAGGACATCGTGTGTCGCGAAATGGTCGGCCACGGCGGCGGCCAGCTCGACCAAGGCATCGCGGGTTGCCGGCTGCAATGCGGACAGCGATGCCTGAGCGCCATTCTCCAGCGCGGGATCCGAGGGGACGGTCACGACTTTCGCGCAACGCCGGGAGAAATGATCCGCGACGCGGTCCAACGGAATGCCGGTTCCTTTTCGAGTGCCGTTTATCACGACGACCGCGCGAGCCACCAGCTCGCCATAGCCATGCTCGGCGAGCCAGTCCAAGGTCAGCGCCGCCGCCCGAGCGCCGTCGAGTGCGGGCTTGAGGACCAGGACGAGCTGATCGGCGTCGGCCAGCAGTCCCTGGTTCGCGCTGTCCAGGATTCCCGTGCCGGTGTCGATGACAATGAGGTTGTAGTAGTGGTCGAGCAGCTCGATCACTCGGTGATAGGCCTGCCGGTTCAGCGCCAGCCCAATGCGCGGGTCGTCATCGGAGGCCAGTACTTCGAGGCGCGAGTCCGGTGCCTGCGCGGTGAAACGGCGCAGATCGGAGTAGCTGGTAATGAGCTCCATTTCGTTGAGGACATCGGTGATCGTGCGTGGGCACGGCCGAGCAACTCGATGCGCGAGATTGCCGGCATCGGGGTTCGCGTCCAAGGCGACGACGCGGTCGCCCCGCATCATCGCGAAGGTACTGCCCAGCGCGAGCGTGATCGTCGTTTTGCCGACGCCGCCCTTGCGACTCATGACGACGACGCGTCGTGATCCGTTAATCGGCGCGGTGACGCGCTCCAGAACGGCCGCCCGGTTTCGTTCCGCGGCGCTGGGCCCCGGGTTTATTGCGCCGGATGTTGCGCCGTAGACGGCGCGCCGCCAGCCGTGTGCTGGCGCGGGACCATTCTTGGATCCGAGCATCGCCTCGTCCGTGAACGCGGCGGCCGTTAATGAGTCCGGACGTCGAGCTGGTTCGGGCGGTGGTTCCGGTTCCGCCTTCGGCTCACCTGAGCTAGCGTATTCGGCATCCCGCCGAATATCCGATGTCATATCGACTCCCGTGGGCGCGGCTGGCACGTGATGTGATTCTCTCTCGACCGCATTGTTCGACCGCGCGCGCCGCATGGCAACTGGGCGGGCGAGGTAGCGGAGGCCGAGGCTCGCCAAGCTCCAGCCCAATAGCAACAGCCCGACGGCGGGAAGCGTGAGCAGGACTATGGAAACGGCGCCGAGAATCACCGCGGCGTATTGGTGCGCGTCCCACGATTCGGCAATGGCTTGAGCCTGGGCAGTGATCGCCGACGCTGTGCGGTGCAAAAGGTTGGGAAGGCTGTAGAGCAGCCAGCCGAAGCCGATCGCCAGGGTCGGTACGACAACGAACACCCACACCGGTGACGAGTCGCCGTGTCCTAGGGCGCAGCTCGGTTACCCGCGGATCGGCCGGGCGTCCAGGCAGCAAACTCAGCAGCACCGGACGGACCCGGGCGAACAGATCCGGGACGCCCGCCAAGTCGGCCAGCACGAAGTAGCCGTCGAAGCGCACCGTCGGAATGAGTTGCTGCACCATCTCGATCTGCATGAGCAGCAGGGCTAGCAAGAAGAGCCCATTGCCGGTGATCAGGTACGAGCCACCCAACACCAGTACGCACCAGACGTTGAAATAGAGGCCTCCGAGGTCGGTGCGCAGCCGGCCAGCGCGCCCGAGCCGATACGAATCGGTGACGTTGGTAAAGAACGCCGGGAAGACCAAGTAGACGCCGACGCCAATGACTCCGGGCCGGGCGCCGCCATAGTGACAGGCCGCGGCATGGCCCATTTCGTGTATCAGCCCACCGGCGGTCAGAATGGCCAGCAGTCCGAGCAAGAACACCGGTGTCGCGAACACCTGGCCCAGCGCGTCGGTCAAGCTCGCTCGCCGGATGAGGACGACATCCAAGGCAACGAAGGCGGCTAGGGCAACGACGACCAGCGGGGGGTAGAACAGCGGCGCCATCAGCCGGCCAACCGCTCGGGTGCCGCGGGCCGGAAGCAACGTGCCGCGCAGGCGCAAAGACAGCACCGGATTCGCCCGCGGGACGTTGTCGCGAGCCGGAGCCTGCGGCTTGGCGGCGTCCTCGATCAGGCCGAGCGGTTCGAGCTTGCTCGCCAGCAGGGTCAGTCCTTCAACGCTCAGCGTTTTGCCGTACGCCGCGCTCACGGCCTCCGCGACCCGCGCCGCGTCACGATCCGCCGAGACTTCGCGAACAACGAGATGCAGCAGCTCCGACAGCTGCACGACCTGACCGTCGGCGCGCCTGATCAGATAGCTCGGCTCACGCAGGCCGGACCCTTGAGTCTGACCGAGCTCGTCCAGACCCGCGACGCGACGCCAGCGCGTCGTGGGCCTAGGCGGTGCTTCGATGATCATCGCGTCCCTGAACCCGGATCTGTTGGAGCCCTGATAGCAGTGGGCGCACCCGTTCGGCGCGCCCACCTCTGTGCCAACCCCGTGTCTCGGATCAGTGCTGGAAAACGAAGAGATGCTGCCCAGCATTGGCGATCGCAGTCGATCCGATAGTCGCTGCGTTGACCGCTATCGCGAGATTCACGGCGATCACTGGCGCGACGTTGATGTCGAAGAAGAGCGTCTCCCGGGGTGGAAGCAGCTCCAGGGACTGCGCATCGAGTTCGTCGATGCTCAGTACCGGTGTTTGGTGCACGTCGGTTCACCTCCTTCCGGCGCCGTGCGGGCCCGCTAGGGCCCGCACGGTCGGTTCACCATCAGTGCTGCGAGACGATGATCTTCTGGTAGGCGTTGGCGTTCGCCGCTCGAGAGGATCGTCGCCGCGTTGACTGCATACGCCGCGTTCGTGGCGTAGACGTTTGCCCAGTTGAAGTCGAAGAACAACGTCTCGCGTTCGGGCAGCAGTTCGGCTTGCTGGACGGCCAGCTCGCTGAGTGTCAGCTCGGTTTGCATGTCGGTCACCCCCTCCCCGCACATCGATGGATCGATCTGTGTCCGATCAGTAAGCCAACTGCTGCGTTACTAGACCGTTATCGCATCGTTATCTGCTCCATGCGGCTGGGCGGGCTGCTGCACACTCGCTACGCAGGAGGTATGTGCGATTACATGCGAATGGGTCAGAGCGAGGCTCGGCTGGTGACCGTGGGTCCAGCCGGCGGAAATGGAGTGCTCGTTATCCGGGTCTGGCACGAGGCCGGCGCAGCAAACGGGTTTCGGGCAAGGGTCATTTTCGGTGCTGGGGACGATCCTGCGGCTGAAACGAGCTTCGCCATTGCTCGGAATCCGGACGAGGTCATTGACGCGGTGCGGCGTTGGCTAGCAACGATGGATAGGTGACCTCGTCACTCCCCGGTTATGGCCGCCCGATATGTTTCGCTAATGTGTATCTACTCGACCACCGCTCGCTCTTGACATAGAGGAATGGCACGTGAAACGTGGTTGACGCGAGCGGCGCTGCTCACCACAGTCCGTAGTCGGCACACGTGAGCGCTTCCGCACGGTTGGGGGACAGCGATGGCGACAGCGCAACGAGAGAGCCCGCAACACGTGCCGATTCGCGATGCCCAGCTATCACCGTCGTCGCCGCGCTGGGAGCTGCACCTGTTCGAACGGTGGACGTTGTGCGGCCAGGATGGCCAGGTAACGCTCGGTTTGCGGGAGCAGCGGCTGCTCGCCGTCCTCGCCCTCTATGGGGTGCGATCCCGGAGCTACGTCGCCGGGATCCTCTGGCCGGACAGCACGGATGCCCGCGCAATGGGCAACCTGCGGGCCGCGGTATGGCACGTCGAACACGCGGTACCCGGATTGCTGCTGCACAGTCGCACCCGGCTCGCCCTTGCCGAGGATGTTCGTCTCGATGTGCACGAGTTTCTGTCGGCTGTGCGTTGGGTAGTGGGACCTGACGCGACATTTGACAAGCGACAGCTTGGGCGAGCGGTAGCCATCCTGCAGCGGGGAGATCTACTGCCCGGCTGGTATGACGACTGGGTGCTTTATGAACGATCCCGGTTGGCCCAGCTTCGGCTACGCGCGCTGGAATCGCTGGCCGAGCAATTGGTCTCTCTCGGTGATACCAGGAGCGCATTAGAGGCTGCCCTAGCGGCGGTCGCGATCGAGCCATTGCGGGAAAGTGCCCAACGCGCGCTCATCCGCGTGCATATCGCCGATGGGAACTATCTCGACGCCGTTCGCGAGTACCGGTCATTTCGCACTCGCCTTGCCGCCGAGATGGACGTCAGTCCATCAGGGCAGCTGGAGTCATTGATCCACCCGCTTCTGGTGTCGCGACACGTGCGAGTTCGCACCAGTACCGCCACCGCCTGACCGTGCACCCCGCGCTGTCCCCGGCGCAGACGCTTACCCGAGCCCGCGTACGTAGCCTGCCTGACCGAGGTGTTGCAGGCAGTCGGAGATCACGCTCACCAGCCGAACGCCGAGCGTCACCGCCGGCGTCCATGTCTCATCCACCACGCGGTCCAGGTCTCCGGGTTCGAGCTGGGCCACGTAGCGCTCGGTCTGAGCAGCGACGGCAGCGTCATACCCGACAAGCCGTTCCGCGGTGACCCGAACCTTGACGACCGAGTCCGGTCGGTGGCCGTACCCGATGTCCCGCGGTGGGAGGTCGAGGCCGAACCGGTCGTACCAGCCATCGCGCATCCAGACCTGGTCGAGTCCGGCCACATCGGCAATGTGATCGTCGTGCACCCGGCTTTGATGCCAGACCAGCCAGCCGATCGAGTTGGCCTGATTCTGCGGTCGCCACGCCAGCTGTTCCGAGCTCAGCCCGTCGACGATTTCGGGGACGAGCGCGCGAATGCGTCCAAATGCCTCGAGGAGGAGGGCAGCCGAGTCCACGCCGTCACCGTAATGACTCGATCGATGGGAATGCCCGCTGGGTCAGTCGGGCGTCATGGAAACCTTCTCGACGGCCTCCTTGCGGCGCCGGCGAGCGTGCAGGGCAATGACGATGCCGATGACAACCGCGATTGCGGCGAACGGTGCCCACGTGAGATAGCGGCTCACCGTAGAGAGGGCGGAAGAGAAGGCAAACCCGAGGAGGACGCAGCCGGCGCCCCACAAGATCCCGCCCGCGGCATTCCAGCGCAGGAACGTCGGATAGTGCATGCCGCTCATTCCGGCCATCGATGGCACCAGCGCCCGCAAGACGGCGGTGAGCCGGCCGAGGAAGATGGCCTTGCCGCCATGGCGGTGCAGGAACCCGTCGACGGTGGACCACCGTCCGTCACCGACCCACAGGCCGAGCCGGGACCGGCGAAGCGGCGGTCCGTACTTCCGTCCGAACTCGAAACCGACGGTGTCTCCGGCGATCGCGCAAATGATCGCGACCGGGATCATGACCCATAGGCTGAGCACGCCACGCTGGCAGAACACGCCAGCCACGAGAAGGCCGGTCTCGCCCGGCAACACCATTCCGATGAGGATCGCCGCCTCGGCGAACGCCAGGCCTCCGGCGATGACGTAGAGCCAGGCGCCCACCGCATTACCGATGCTGGTGATGACCTGCTCCAACATCCAGCCATCGTGACACGTGTAGCCGACGCCGCCAGCCGTTTTGTTGTCCGACGCGATCCGTAGAGTCCCCGGCGTGGCCCGTCTCGCCGATTCGCCGATCGCCAGCGCGCCGGCAATAGAGCGGCTGACGGCCGAGGAAGCTCGGCGTATTGCGCTAGCCGCGCAGGGTTTCGCGCAGCCACGCCCAACGGGCCGGATCGGTACCCGCCAGGTTCGGCGCGTGATCGAACAAGTCGGGCTGCTTCAGCTCGACTCGGTCAACGTGTTCAGCCGGTCGCACTACCTGCCGCTATTCGCCCGACTGGGCCCCTATCCCCGGGAGGTTCTGGACCGGCTCGCGGCGCATACGGCTGGGCCGAATCGGCGCGAGTTGTTCGAGTACTGGGGCCACGAGGCCTCGCTGATTCCGATCCGCCTGCAGCCGCACCTGCGGTGGCGGATGGCCCGTGCCGGTACCGACGCCTGGGGCCGCATGGTCCGCATCGCTCGGGACTTCCCAGATCTGGTCGAGCGGGTGTACGAGCTCGTCGCCGAGCGCGGACCCATCCGGGCCGCACAGACCGGCGTCGAGCGCCCGGCCCGCGAGCCGGGGCAGATGTGGAACTGGCACGACGGCAAAGTGGCGCTGGAGTATCTGTTCTGGGCCGGTCGGGTCACTGCGGCCCGGCGGGTGAACTTCGAGCGGCTGTACGACCTCACCGAACGGGTGATCCCCGCCGCGGTCCTGGCAACCCCGACGCCGTCCATCGAGGAGGCGCAGCGTCAGCTCGTGCAGGTGGCGGCGCGGGCCCTGGGGGTGGCGACGGAGCCCGATCTCGGGGATTACTTCCGGCTGCCGAGAGCGGAGTCGAAGCTGCGGGTCGCCGAGCTGGTGGAGGCGGGCGACCTCGTACCGGTCGCCGTCGACGGCTGGCGCGCACCCGGCTACCTGTGGCCGGCAGCGCGGCGCCCGCGGTCGGTGCAGGCGCAGGCCCTGCTGAGCCCGTTCGACTCGCTCATCTGGTATCGGGAGCGAACCTTGCGACTGTTCGGTTTCCGGTACCGCATCGAGATCTATACACCGGCGGCCGCTCGGGTTCATGGCTACTACGTGCTGCCGTTCCTGCTCGACGAGGCACTGGTCGCCCGGGTCGACCTGAAGGCCGACCGTCAGGCGGGCGTGCTTCTGGTGCCGGGCGCTTTTGCCGAGCCTGGTGTCGAGCCGGATGCGGTCGCCCGTCCGCTCGCCGCCGAGCTGCGCCGCACGGCTGACTGGCTCGAGCTGGACGACGTCGTGGTGGGCGAGCGCGGCGATCTGGCTGCCGCGCTCCGCCGCTCGGTACGCGCCGTCAGCTCGCGGCGCGGGTGATCCGCACGTCGCCGCTGCCGGTGCGCGCGCGAATCGTGATCGGCCGGCTGGATGCGGGCGCGCTGTCCTCGACCGGTAGGTCGGAGAGCAGCTGGCCGCTGCCGGTCGTGACGTCGAGCCGCGCTACTTGACCGGAGCGGAGGCCGACGGTCAGGCCGCCCGATCCAGTCACCAGATCGACGTCCCCTTCAGCGATGGCGATGTCCGCCTGACCCGAGCCGGCGCGCAACGACACCGGACCGTGCGCGACGTCGACCTCGAGGTTGCCACTGCCGCACGCCATGACGAGCCGATGGCCCAGGTCTCCGAGCCGGACGGTTCCGGACCCGGATTTGATCTCCGCGGTGCCCGAGACCTTGGCCACCCGCGCCGGACCGCTGCCATATCGCAACCGGAGATCGCCATCGACGTAGTCGAGCTCGGTACGACTCGATCCCGCGGCGATGTCCGTATTGCCGGTGCGACCTTCGACGACGACATCGGCGCCGTAGCTGACGATCTTGGTCGACGTCCCGGAGGGCACCACCACGTCGACGTCCACGGCGGCGCGGCTCATTCCGCCGCCGATCAGGTCGAAAACGCCTCCGAGCTTGGCCGCGTGAACGACCAGCGTCGATCCGTGCCTGTCGATCCGGATGCGATCGGCCAGATCGGAGTCGGACTGCGGCCGCCGCGGGCTCACTGTGACGACGGCCTCGGTCAGGTCGTCGCGCGCATGGACCGTGACCGAGCCGAGGCCGACCTTGACATCGAGGCGGATCGGCCCGGTGACGGGGAACGCGCGGTGGATGGCGCCGGAAGCGGTGTTCATCGGATCTCCTTGTGGCAGGGCGTGACTGGTCATCCGGTGACCCAGCCGGTAACGCGGTGCGAGCCTCGCCTCGGTGGCCACGGGTCGCCCCAGGGCTGGCGGCTTCGGGGCCCGGAGAGGGCAGCCCTCGCCGCCCGCACGAGCCAGGTGTTGACCGACACGTTGCCGTCTGCGGCGGCCTGCTCGATCTCGGTCTTGAGGGCGTCGGACAGCCGCAGTGAGATACGCGCAGTGGCGTCGCCGTCGTCGGCCGGGCCCACCGGCTCTTGCGCAGTGGGGAGGGTCGCCACCGAGACCCGCAGGTCGTCGCCGTCCAAGGTGACCCGGACGGACGGTGTGCCAGGGATCTCGGCCTCGGCGAGGGCGGCGGTGATCTCGTCTGCCGCGGCGGAGACCGCGGACACGAGTGCCAGCCGCACGGCCGTGTCGGCGGCGCCGGCGAGGCCGCTCGCAATCTGCTGGGTGCGTTCGTCGCCAAGTGCCGCGGCGGCGTGAAGCTGGTCGTGGACGCGCTGGGTGTATTCCGGAAGCTGCATGACGTCACTATGACATCATCATGACGTTATAGCAACAGCATAATGGCGCCGGATTCGGAATGACGATAACGCGTCCCGGCCGGCGAGCCGAACGCTTCGAGTCAAAGCACCGCCGGATAGGCTGGCGGCGCGAGGACGCCAGGGCCGTTACCGGTGTCCGTGTCTTCCCAAACCAGGAGTCGTTGCGTGCCCGACATCGTTGCCCCCACGGTTCAGGTGATCGCCTGGACGCACTTCGAGCCGCCCGCCGAGGTTCCGTGGGATACCGATGCCACGGGGGGCGAGGCGCTCGCCGAGTTCGCCGGCCGGGCGTGCTACCAGTCGTGGAAGAAGCCCAATCCGGCTACAGCGACCAACGCCGGGTATCTCCGGCACATCTTGGAGGTAGGTCACCTGTCGGTGCTCGAACACGGCAGCGTGACGTTCTACGTCCTGGGCGTGTCCCGATCGCTCACCCACGAGCTGATCCGGCACCGGCACTTCTCCTACTCGCAGCTGTCCCAGCGATACGTCCCGGAACGCGACGCGGCGGTGGTGGAACCGGACGTGATCGCTGAGGACCCCGAGTTGCACGCGAAGTTCGTCGCCGCCACGGACTCGGCCGTGCACGCCTACACCGAGCTGCTCGAAGGATTGGAAAAGCGATTCGCCGACGTCGAGCAGGCGACGTTGCGCCGCAAGCAAGCTCGGCAGGCCGCTCGAGCCGTCCTGCCTAACGCGACCGAGACCCGCATCGTGGTGACCGGCAACTATCGGGCGTGGCGGCACTTCGTCGCTATGCGCGCGTCCGAACACGCCGACATCGAGATCCGGGGGCTCGCGATCGCCTGCCTACGCGAACTGCGCCGGGTGGCCCCCAACGTGTTTGCGGACTTCGAGATCACCACACTTCCGGACGGCACGGAGATCGCGTCGTCGCCCCTGGTCAGCGAGGGTTAGCTGGAGCATCCCGCTCGGCTGCCGCGCCGGAGCCGCCTCCGGTAGATCGTCACGACGACCAGCAGCGCGCCGATCACCAGGAACGGCAGCGCGGTCGACACAACGGTGAGTAGCCAGCCGGCCGTCGCGGTCAACGCCGCCCACCCGCGTTGTAGGTCCTGGACCACCCCGACTGCCCGGTGAGTCGGCTTCGGTGGGACCGCGGCGGCCCGAAGATGGACCATGATCGCCGCCAGGGCGGTCTGATCGGCCAACGAGCGCTGCTGAGCCTCCAGTCCTTCGAGGTCCGCCTCCCGTTGGGACAGCTGCGCTTCCACCGCGAGGACCTCGGCGACGGTGCCAGCCCGTGCGTACAGGCCGCGAAGTCGAGCAATGGCAGCACGCATGCTGGCGACCCGCGAGTTGAGATCCACGACGGTCTGGCCGACGTCCGTGCTGGATATGTCCCGGCTTCCGGCCTGTCCCAAACCCGCGAGTTGGTCCAGCACCCGGTCGCTGTTCGCGGTCGGCACTTTCAGCACGAGATCGGCCGACGTCGTTCGGCCGTCCCCGGCACGATCGTCTTTGGCAACCTCGCCTCGCGCGGCTATCGCCACGGCGCGGGCCCGGTCGGCTTGCCGGGTGATGTCCCGCACGAACATGGTGATGTCGGCTGTGCGCACGAGGGATTGATCCGGTGGAGTCGGCGCGCCGCGGGGGGCTGTCCGGGGTGTGCTCGGAGCGGCGGCCGCTGGCGCGGCGCCAGCGGCCCCCTGGCCGCCCGCACCGCCGTGATTGCCGGCTGAGGATTCGTTGCTCGATCCGCTGGTGCAACCCGTGGCGCCGATGATCATCAATCCGCTGATCACGACAGCGACCCGTGCGCGCATCACATTCTCCTCGCCGGCGAGCTACTGACTTGAAAGACGTGACGACGCGCCCGCTAGGTTGCCGCGCTGTCCGGGTGCCGTGGCGCGAGGCGACGGGGTAGCTTCGCAGCATGGTGTCCCGAGCGGGCTCGGACCCGCGCCGCCCGGTAGGACGGCTGCTCACCGCGATGGTCACGCCCTTCGACCGCAACCGGGCGCTCGACCTCGCTGCTGCCGCCGACCTGGCCGAATATCTGGTAACCGAGCAGCGCAACGACGCGTTGGTGATCAACGGCACGACGGGCGAGGCGCCCACGACGTCGGATGCCGAGAAGGCGGACGTCGTCCGAGCCGTGGTCGACGCGGTTGACGGGCGGGCTCTTGTCGTCGCCGGCGTCGGAACCTTCGACACGACGCACACGATCCAGCTGGCCGATCAGGCCGCCAAGGCCGGCGCCGACGCACTCCTTGTCGTGACGCCGTACTACTCGAAGCCGCCGCAGGCAGGGTTGCTAGCGCACTTCCGAGCGGTTGCCGATGCGAGCGAATTGCCCGTCGTCCTGTATGACATTCCGGGCCGCACCGGCACACCGATCCAGCCCGAGACGATGATCGCCTTGGCCGCACACGAGCGCATCGTGGCGGTCAAGGACGCCAAGGGTGACTTGACCGCGAGTGGCCGGGTGATGGCTGAAACGGATCTCGCCTACTACTCGGGCGACGACGCGATCACGCTCCCGTTGCTCAGCATCGGCGGGGTGGGTGTCATCGGCACATCCACGCACTTCAGCGGCGCTGGAACGAAGGCGATGATCGAGGCGTATGAGAGCGGCGATATCGCCGAGGCGAGACGACTGCACCGAGCGCTGCTGCCTATTTACACCGGGATCTTCCGCACCCAGGGCACCATCCTGGTCAAGGCCGGGCTGGCCTTGCGGGGGCGACCGGTCGGTCTGGTCAGGCCCCCCCTCGTCGATGCGACGGAACGCGAGATCGCGCAACTCGGCGAGGACCTCGCCGCGGCGGGGCTTTAGCGCAGGCGCCGAACCGCGGTCGACGGCAGACCGCGTCCCGGTCCGGAAACCGGAGGTGGTCGGAAGCCCATCCTGGTCGCCGACACCGCCGCAAGCTCCCCGGTCACCGTCGAGTTCAGCGTTAGGGTTGCCCGGTGGCAGCGTCCGGAACTCGATCCCGCCAACGGTCGGGCCGCACTGGCGATGCGCCTCGGCGTCGATCGTCGGCTCCGGCCGGACCGCCCCGCTCACTCGCGATCGGCGGCGTGCTGCTTCTGTGGCGCACCGCGGCCCGCGGGGTTGGCGCCGCGGCTCGCGCGATTGGACGGAACGCGGCCTCGGCCCGCGAGCTGGATGCCGCGCACCGGCGAGACGGTGCCGCGCTCGGCATCATCGCGCTGGGCTTGGTGAGCTCTATCGCGGTCTGGTTCCACGCCGCGGGACCGGTCGGAGTCGGGCTGACCGAGTTGCTGCGGCTGTTCGTGGGCAATGGCGCGCTCGCGTTGCCCGTCGCTTTCTTCCTACTCGGCATCCACATGCTTCGGCAGGTGCCGATCCCCGGGCAGAGGGGCCGGCTGCTTGTCGGCACGGTGACGCTGAGTGCTGCCGTCCTCGGCCTGCTCCACCTGTGGTCTGACTCGCCGACGTCCCGGTCCGGACGCTCGGTCTCGGGCGGCCTGATCGGAGCAGGGGTCGCGACCCCCGTGGAGCGCGGTTTGTCCGCTGTCGTCGCCGTTCCGTTGCTGTTCTTGCTCGGCGGCTTCGGCATCCTGGTGCTGACGGCGACCCCGCTCGCTCAGCTGGTCCACCAGGCGTGGGCACTGACCCGGTGGCGACCGAAGTCGCGGTCGCGCGGAACGGCCAATCGCGGCGCGGTCCTCGGTGTCGACGATGCGGGCACCGGCCCGATTCCCGTCGTCGCAGTCGGGCCGGATCCTTCCGAGACCTCACCGGAGCCCAGCCATCCGGTGCGCGCGCGTCGGTCCCGGCCGAGCCGGTCGGCGACCGAGCCCGAGCAGCATCCGATCAGCCGTCCGATCCAGTTGGAGCTCAGTGGCGGCGCAGGCATGTATACCTTGCCGTCCCTCAAGGAACTGCGTACCGGCCAGCCCCACCTGCAACACACGCAGGCGAACGACGAGGTCATCGCGGCTGTCCAGCAGGTGTTCGCCGAGTTCGCCGTCGACTGCGCCGTCACTGGGTTCAGTCGCGGCCCGACCGTGACTCGATACGAGGTGACCTTGGGAGCCGGGGTCAAGGTCGAGCGCATCACCCAGCTCACCCGGAACATCGCGTACGCCGTGAAGAGTCCAGACGTTCGCATCATCAGCCCGATCCCGGGCAAGAGCGCGGTAGGCGTCGAGATCCCCAACGCCGATCCTGAGGTCGTCATGCTCGGGGACGTGCTCCGGGCGACCGTCGCGCAGCGTGATCAGCACCCGATGCTCGTCGCTTTGGGCAAGGACGTCGAGGGTGGCTTCGTCGTCGCCAACCTGACTCGGATGCCGCACTTGCTGGTCGCGGGCGCAACCGGTGCCGGCAAGTCGAGCTGCATCAACTCGCTGATCCTGTCGGTCCTCACCCGAGCGACGCCGGACCAGGTTCGGATGGTGCTCATCGACCCCAAGCGGGTGGAGTTCGCGGCCTATCAAGGCGTTCCGCACCTCGTCACTCAGGTGATCACCAACCCGAAGAAGGCGGCCGACGCGCTGGGCTGGGTCGTTCGCGAAATGGACTTGCGCTACGAGGACATGGAATCGTCCGGGGTCCGGCACATCGACGACTTCAACCGCAAGGTGCGGGCCGGTGAAGTGGTGACGCCGCCGGGGTCGGAGCGTGTGTATACGACCTATCCGTACCTGCTCGTCATTATCGACGAGCTGGCCGATCTCATGATGATCGCCCCGCGGGACGTCGAGGACGCCGTAGTCCGAATAACCCAGCTCGCGCGGGCGGCCGGGATCCACCTCGTGATCGCCACCCAGCGGCCCTCGGTCGAC
This sequence comes from uncultured Actinomycetota bacterium, assembly GCA_963801715.1. Lineage (GTDB taxonomy): Bacteria > Actinomycetota > Actinomycetes > Mycobacteriales > Jatrophihabitantaceae > CAVVJA01. The sequence continues at coordinate 109,248 of CAWDGB010000014.1, forward strand.
GTCGTCACCGGTCTGATCAAGGCCAATGTGCCCTCCCGGCTGGGCTTCAAGACCTCGTCGCTGGCTGACTCGCGGGTAATCCTCGACCAGCCGGGCGCGGAGAAGCTGCTCGGCAAGGGCGACGGCCTGTTCTTGCCGATGGGCGCATCGAAACCCGCGCGCATCCAGGGCGCGTTCGTGACCGACCCGGAAATCCGGGCGATCGTCGAACACTGTAAACAGCAGCTGGCACCCAGTTATCGCGACGACGTTACGGTCGGACAGGCGGCCAAGAAGGAGATCGACGAAGACATCGGAGCCGACCTCGAGTTGCTGCTGGCGGCGGTCGAACTCGTGGTGTCGACGCAGTTCGGCTCGACGTCGATGTTGCAGCGCAAACTGCGAGTCGGGTTTGCCAAGGCCGGCCGGCTCATGGACCTGATGGAGTCTCGAGGCATCGTCGGGCCGTCGGAAGGGTCCAAGGCACGGGACGTCCTCGTCAAACCCGACGAGTTGGCCGGTTTGATATATGCGTTGCGCAACGGAGGATCCGCAGACGACCTCATCGCCGCGAACGGCGACGAGGTCGAGCGGGTCGAGCCGGCATAGCCCTCAGCTGGGACAGTGCCGAGGGGCGTACCAGGCGCGGTGCCAAGTCAGCGCCGCGCGCAGATGGTTACGGTGCCGCCCGAGGTACCGGCCGGCACGCTTTGAAGCGGAGCCGTACCACCCGAGGACCCGGCCGGAAGTGCGGGCCTCGCTCGCTGCGCTCATCGTGCTCACCTCCAGTCGGGGCGAACGGTAACGGGTGTGGCGGATGTGATCGATGAGGCGCGCGGGGCCACTGGTACCTGTTGGGTAACGACGCCGAATGAGAGGAGAGTGATCGCGTGCCCCTCGACCCCAGTGACTACGCCAGCGCCCTGGATCGGGCGGCGTCGCATGCTCGTTCCTGGCTCGGCACGTTGCCCGATCGGCCGGTGCCGTTTCAGGCTGACGCCGAGGCGATACGCGCCCGCCTGGGGGAGTCGCTCCCGGAAGATCCGGCCGACCCGGCTGAGGTGGTGGACACGCTCGCGGGTGCCGTCGAGCCCGGGCTGCTCGCCAGCCCGTCCGGCCGCTTCTACGGCTGGGTGATCGGCGGCACGCTCCCGGCGGCACTTGCCGCGGACTGGTTGACCAGCGCCTGGGATCAAAACACCGGCATGCGCATTGCGACGCCGGGTACAGCCGCCGTCGAGGAGGTGGCCGGAGTCTGGCTGCTCGACCTGCTGGGCCTGCCTGCGGGCAGCGATGTCGGCTTCACAACGGGTGCGACGATGGCAAATTTCACCGGACTCGCTGCCGCCCGGCACCACCTGTTGGACCGAGTCGGATGGGATGACCTGATCCGCGGCCTGACCGGCGCGCCGCGCATCCGAGTGCTGGCCGGAGCGGAACGGCACGAATCGCTCGTGATGGCGCTGCGCTATCTCGGTCTCGGCGCGCCCTCGGTCGTCCCGGTGGACGAGCAGGGCCGGGTCCGGGTGGCGGAGATGCGATCTCGGCTTGCCGACGATGACGGGCCCACGATCGTCTGCCTGCAGGCGGGCAACCTGCATTCCGGGGCATTCGATGCGATCGCGGAGATTGCCGCGATCGCCCACCAGCATGCGGCCTGGGTACATGTCGACGGAGCGTTCGGGCTATGGGCAGCCGCCTCGCCGCGGATGCGGGCTCTCGTGCCCGGCCTCGAGACCGCCGATTCCTGGGCGACGGATGCCCACAAGACGCTCAACGTGCCCTACGACTGCGGCGTCTCGGTCGTGGCCCAGCCCGATGCAGTGCGGGCGGCGATGGGAGTCCGAGGGGCCTACCTGATGCATCATGCGACGGAGCCCGACCCGTTCGACGTGGTGCCGGAACTGTCCCGCCGGGCCCGGGGCGTGCCGGTCTGGGCCGCGTTGCGGTCGCTTGGCCGGTCCGGGGTTGCCGCGCTTGTCGATCGGCTCGTCGGGAACGCCCAGGCGCTCGCTGCTGGCATCAGCCAGATCGATACCGCCGAGGTGCTCAATGATGTCGTCTACACCCAGGTCTGCGTGTCATTCGGTGATGACTCCCGAACCGAAGCCGTGGCCCGAGAGCTGATCGCGGATGGCACTGTGTGGATGTCCGGCTCCCGATGGCGAGACCGCGCAGTGCTCCGCATCTCGGTCAGCAACTGGTCGACGGACGACCATGATGTCGAGACATCGCTCGATGCCGTGCGCCGCGCGGTCGCAGCCGTCGGTCACAAATAGCGGATCATCCGCGTGTTGCCGAGCGTGTTCGGCTTGACGAATTCGAGGCCCAGGAACTCGGCGATGCCCGGGTCGTAGGAGCGTCGCAGCGCGTCGTAGGTGTCCGGATCGATTGGCGTTTCTTCAATCTCGGTGAAGCCGTGCCGGGCGAAAAACCCAGTGTGGAACGTCAACGCAAACAGGCGAGCGAGCCCAAGATCCCGCGCGGTCGCCGTCAAATCGTCCATCAGCCGGTCGCCGTAGCCGTGCCCCCGGTGGTCCGGGTGGACCGCCAACGTGCGAATCTCGCCCAAGTCAGCCCACAAGACGTGCAAAGCGCCGCAGCCGATCACCACGCCACCTCGCTCGGCTACCCGGAAGTCAGGCACGTCCTCGTAGAGGGCGACAAGCTCCTTGGCCAGCAACTTACGTCCAGAACCCGCGTAGATATCGACGAGGGACTTGATCGCCGGCACATCGGGCGTGCGCGCGCGGCGCACTGTAACGATGTCCTCGCAAGTCACGGCGGGCACGTTATCGGGCGCGAGGAAGGAGAGGGGACCCCAACCACGGGTACCCTGCGAACGTGCCACCAACCGCGGCTGCGTCGCCCTCCGCTGCGCTCGTCACGCTCGGTTGCGCGCGCAACGAGGTCGACTCGGAGGAGCTCGCCGGCCAGCTCCGCGCCGAAGGGTGGCGGGTCACCAGTGACGATAGCGACGTCGACGTTGTCGTGGTGAACACGTGTGGTTTCGTGGCATCGGCGAAGAAGGACTCGATTGATGCCCTGCTGGGGGCGACGGAGGTAGGTCGCCCCGTGGTCGCGGTCGGCTGCCTGGCCGATCGTTACGGCCGCACGCTCGCGGACTCGCTCCCTGAGGTGTCCGCGGTGCTCGGCTTCGATGCTTATTCCGACATCGCCAATCGGCTGCAGGACGTCATCGCGGGCCGACCCGTCGCCTCGCACCAGCCGGTCGACCGGCGCCGGCTATTGCCCGTCTCCCCGGTACATCGACCCGCGGTCGCGGCCGAGATTGGGTTCCGCGGGCACGGCTGGGTGCCACGCGCCCGGCAACGACTTGACGCGTCACCCGTGGCATACCTGAAGCTGGCCTCCGGGTGCGACCGGCGTTGCGCGTTCTGCGCGATTCCCTCCTTCCGTGGCTCGTTCGTGTCCCGACCCGCTGACGACGTACTTGCCGAGGGGCGGTGGCTCGCCGGCACGGGCGCTCAGGAACTCGTGCTGGTCAGCGAGAACTCGACGTCCTACGGCAAGGATCTCGGCAACCCGCGTGCGCTCGAAGCGTTGCTGCCAGAGCTGGCGGCGATCGACGGCATCGAACGGGTCCGGGTGACCTACCTGCAGCCAGCCGAACTCCGCCCGAGTCTCATCGAGACGATCGCCACAACTTTCGGCGTGGCGCCGTACTTCGATCTGTCGTTCCAGCACGCCAGCCGGCTCGTGCTGCGCCGAATGCGGCGCTTCGGCGGAGCCGCGGACTTCCTCGACCTGCTTGGGCACATCCGCGAGCTCGCGCCACGCGCGGGTGTGCGCAGCAACGTGATCGTTGGCTTTCCAGGTGAGACCGACGCCGACGTCGAGGAGCTCGAGCGATTCCTGACCGCCGCCCAGCTCGATGTCGTTGGCGTGTTCGGTTACTCCGACGAGGACGGCACCGAAGCCGCGCAGATGCCGGGCAAGCTCGACGAGCAGACGATCGCCAAGCGGGTTGCCCGGATCCAAGATCTGGCCGACGAGCTCGTCACCCAGCGGGCCGAGGACCGGATCGGCGAGGCAGTTCGCGTTCTCGTCGACGCCGTGGCCGCTTCCGGCGAGCTAGTCGGCACCGCCGCGCACCAGGCCCCGGACGTCGACGCAACCACTCGGGTTCTCGACGCGCCCCGCGGCGTGCGCCGAGGCGACACCGTCGTCGCCCGGATCGTCGCCAGCGAGGGAGCCGATCTGGTGGCTCGCGCCGGTCCAGAGGACGAGTCGTGACAGTCCGTCCGACCGCGGCCGACCGGCTGGTCGATCTGCCGCGTCGCGTGTCGGCCTGGAACGTCGCCAACGGGCTAACCACGGTGCGCATCCTCTTGATTCCGGTGTTCGTCCTGGTCTTGTTCCACGGCGACGGGCATCAGCCCGGATGGCGCGTCCTGGCAACGGTCGTCTTCGCGATCGCGTCCATTACCGACCGGTTCGACGGCGAAATCGCCCGCCGGCGCGGCATCGTCACCGAATTCGGCAAGCTGGCCGACCCGATTGCAGACAAGGCGCTGGTCGGAGCGGCGTTGATCGGATTGTCGATCCTCGGCGATTTGCCGTGGTGGATCACTGTGGTGATGCTCGGCCGCGAAGCCGGCGTGACCGCGCTGCGGTTCTGGGTCATCCGGCACGGCGTCATACCGGCCAGCCGTGGCGGCAAGGTCAAGACAATGCTGCAGACCGTGGCCATCGGCTTGTACCTGCTGCCCTTGTCCGGCTGGCTCCATGTCCTCGCCGAGATCGTCATGCTCGCTGCGGTCGTGCTGGCCTTGGTCACCGGCATCGATTACGTCGGTCGCGCCCTCAAGCTGCGTCGTGCCCGGGCCTGAGACGGATCTCGCCCAGCTTCATGCGGATCTGCGCGAGCTCGGCGCTACGGTCGCGATTGCCGAATCACTCACCGGTGGCTTGTTGTGCGCCGAGCTGACGCGAACGCCGGGCGCCAGCAGCACAGTGCGCGGCGGGATCGTCGTTTACGCGACCGAGCTGAAGACGACGCTCGTCGGAGTGCCCGCCGACCTGATCGTGGCTCGCGGTCCGGTCGACCGGGACGTCGCCCTGGCGCTCGGCCGCGGTGTCCGCGCGCGGCTGGGAGCGACTTACGGCCTCGGTGTGACGGGGGTGGCGGGTCCGGAACCACAGGGCGGACGACCGGTCGGAACCGTGTTTCTCGCATTGGTCGGGCCGAACGGCGAGACGGTCGCCGAACGGTGGTTCCACGGTGATCGGGCGTCGATCCGTGCCGCGACTGTCGCGGACGCCGTGGACCTGCTGAGCCGGGAATGCCGGGAGGCGATTACAGCGTTACGTTCGCTGTGAGCAAACGTGTGGGCGAGCCGGTAATGCGGTTCCAGCGCTCGCGTACGGTGGAGCAATCTCCCGGCGCAATCGCGTCAGGACAAGCCCGTGAGGGGGGTTTCGCATCATGACCGTGCTACGCAAGGTGGTCGGCGAGACGCTGCGCGGGCTGCGGCTGCGCCAACGCAGGACGTTGCGTGAGGTGTCCTCGAGCGCGCGGGTGAGCCTGGGATACCTCTCGGAGGTTGAGCGCGGGCAGAAGGAACCGTCGTCGGAGTTGCTGGCGGCGATCTGCACAGCCCTCGATGTCGAGCTGTCCGAGCTGTTCCGCGAAGTGACCGACACGCTGCGCCGCGAGGAGAAGCTCGCCGGCAGCGTCGCCGGCTCTGCTTCTCGCGTTCCGGCTGCGCCTGGGCCCGAGTCGAATGACTCGCCGCAGATGCGGGCGCTGCCAACCGTCGCCGCCTAGCCAAGTCGCCGCCTAGCCAAGCAGTCCAGTCCCGAGCCAGGCCAGGCACTTGCTGGCCAACGCACGCATTCCCGAGCGGGCCCGCGCGTCGTCACGATTCGATCATTGGCGCGCGATACGGTCCGGGCCATGATTCAGCCGTCATCGTGCGGCACGGGGCCACAATGAGCTCCGATCTACTTCGGGACGTGTTGTTCCGCCCGACCGCGCGGCCAGCTGAAGTGGCTTCCGCGGCCCCGGTTCGGACTGCTGGTACCCGGACTCGCGCTGGGAACGCCATGAGCCGGAGTCGCGCTGCCCTACTGGCCGGGGCGCGGCGAGCAGTCGAGGTCAGCGGCACGAAGATCTCGATGTCTCAGGTCGCTACGGCCGCGGGAGTCGCCAAGGCGACGCTGTATAACCACTTCCGGACTCGGGATGCGGTGTTGGCCGCCTTGCTCGACCACGAGGTCGACGAGCTGCTCCGCCATGCTGCCGGCCGTCCCCTGGACGAGGCCCTCCGCCTGACCGCGGACGGGTTGTCGCAGCACCCGGTACTTCTGGCGCTGGCCCGGCGGGAACCGGCCACGGTTGTCCGCCTGGCGCGCATCGACAACGCAGCCCCGAACTGGCATCGAGTGCGAGGCACGGTCGAGCAACTACTCACCGTGTCTAATCGTGGCGGCGCGGATACGGTGTTGCGCTGGTTGTCCTCGTTGCTGGTGACTCCGGGAACAGAGGCGAGCATTGCCGCCGACGTCGCGGTCCTCATGGCCGGACTGCCGTCTGCGCAAGCAGCCGTCGATCCGTTCCAGGCGCTGCTTTCCCGCTAACCCCCCCGACTGGACGACGGCCGAACCTGCGGCCAGGCGGGCTGACGTGACACGATAGAAGAAGGAGGCGCCCGCGGCGCCCGCTCGAATACGTGGACACGTGGAGGCGTTCAGATGGCCAAACCGAATCCGTTCGTCAAGGCATGGAAATACTTCATGTCCTGGTTCGGCGCGAAGGTGGACGAGAAGGCCGATCCCAAAATCCAGATCCAGCAGGCCATCCAAGAGGCTCAGAACCAGCACGCTCAGCTGACCCGGCAGGCCGCCACGGTCATCGGAAACCAGCGACAGCTGGAGATGAAGCTCGATCGCCAGCTCAACCAGGTGGAGACGCTGCAGTTGCAGGCCAGGCAGGCCCTCGTACTGGCCGACCGGGCACGGTCGCAGGGCGACGAAGCGAAGGCGGCCGAGTTCGAGGAAACCGCTCAAGCGCTGGCGAACCAGCTGGTGAGCGCCGAGCAGTCTGTGTCTGACCTCAAGGCACTGCACGACCAGTCCATTCAGGCGGCCGGTCAGGCCCGGGAGGCGGTCGACGCCAACGCCAGCATGCTTCAGGAGCAGCTGGCCCAGCGGACGAAGCTGCTCACCCAGCTGGATCAGGCGAAGATGCAGGAGACCGTGTCGGCGTCGCTGCAGCGGATGAGCGAGATGGCGGCCCCGTCGAACGTGCCATCCCTCGATGAGGTACGCGACAAGATCGAGCAGCGATACGCGACCGCGCTCGGTCAGGCCGACCTCGCCCGCAATTCGGTCGCCGGTCGAATGATGGAGGTCAAGAGGGAGACGGTGAACCTGCAGGGTTCGGCGCGCCTGGAGGAGATCCGCGCCTCGCTTGCCGAGGAGAAATCCGGTGCGAGCGCGGTCGGTTCCGCACCCGCGACACCGGCTATCGAGGCTAACGCCGACGGGTCGGCCGCCACCTCCGGCGTCCCGTCGACGGACGCGACCAAGGCCCCCGATACTGCTGGCTGAGCGCGGGCCCGTCGCGTCTTGCCGCTCGATGCCGACAGGCGCCTATCGCCGCTCGGCGCCGGATCGCCCTCAGGCGCGCTGGCAGCTCGGGCACCAATAGGTACCGCGCTGGTACGGCGGCGGACCCTGGTCGGCTCTGCTGATGGCGGTTCGGCAGCGTCGACACGGCTGGTTGGCGCGCTCATACACCCAGTGCTCCTGGCCCCGGCCCGTCAACCCGGTCGTGGACTGCTCCGGATGGCTCCGGTTCATGCGCAACAGCCGGAACGCCGTTCCGACCAGACGGTCCAGGTCGATGACGTGACCGACCGGCGTCCACGGGTTTACCCGCTCGATGAACAGGGCCTCGGACTTGTACATATTGCCGATGCCGGCAAGGTTGCGCTGGTCCACGAGCGCTAACCCGATCTGCTGCTCGGGGTCCTGGCGCAACCGGCGGACGGCTTCCGCCGCATCCCAGTCCGGGCCGAGCAGATCGGGGCCGAGATGCCCCACAAGCCGCGCTTCTTCGGAGCTGCGCATCAGCGCAACATCGTGCACTCGATAGCCGGCGGCCCACCATTCGGCGTTGCCCAGCAAGATACGCATAAGGTGCTCGGGCAGCCCCGCAGGGCGCCTGCCCGCCGGTCCGATTCGCCATGATCCGTCCATGCGCAAGTGCGTGTGCAAGGTCAGGTTCGAGCTCGTTCGTAGCAGGATGTGTTTGCCGCGTGCGATCACTTCGCGCACCGTTTGGCCGCGCAGATCCGCAGTCGCGTGCTGCGGCACCCGAAGGTCGAACTGGGTCAGCTCTCGACCGGCGAGCGCCTGATGTAACCGGTGGGCGGTCAGCCAGACCGTGTCACCCTCGGGCATCGGGCTATCTCGCGTCAGCCGCGCAGTCGCAACCCGCGTGGCGTGGGACGGAAGCCGGCCGCCTCGAGCGCGTCGCCCAACGGTGAGGCGACGACAGCGGCGCCATCAGCCCGTTCGACCGACAGCCGGCCGAGCGCCCCGTCCCGAACCGCCAGCGCCAACGCATCCGCCGCCGGCTGCAGTACGGCGGGGTCGTCGGTGAACGACAGCAGCGTGCGGCCGCCCCGCTCGACATATATCGCGCAGCCGCCGTCAACAAGAACCACCAAGGCGCCGGCCTTCCGCGCTGGCTGATGGCCGCGGCGGACCGGTGCGGTTGTCGGCCGAGCCGTGGTCGTCGGACCCGCCGTGGTTGTCGGACGAGCGGTGGTCGTCGGGCCCGTCGCGTCTTCGTCACCCGCTGGGAGTTCGGGGTCAGCGTGGATCGACGCAGGTCGGTCCGGCCACGGCAATGCCGCGCCATATGGATTCGCCGGATCGGTGGCGGCGACTACAAGTGCGGACGTAGTGGCCTGTTGACTGCTGCGGTACTGCGAGCGCAATCGATCGATCGCTCCCGGCACGGCGAACTGCGCGGCCCCGAGGCCCTCGACGAAGTACCCGCGGCGGACCCGACCAGATTCTTCGGCCGCTTTCAAGACGGGGTATACCGCAGAGAACCCGCCGTTCACGCCTTCCGCGACCACCGCGCCTCGGGTCACGACGCCATATCGGTCGAGCAGCACATCCGACAGCGCCACGGCACGTCGGGTCGGATCCGCATCCGGCTGGGGGAGCCGCGACCACCGTCCGGCCATGGCCGGCGGCGCCATCCGCGCAGCCGCCGCTCGGCCCGCGCTCGACTCGGCTCCCGCCGGCAGTCTCGCGTATCGCGCGTACCGGCCCCGAGGAGGGCGCCGTCGTCGGGCCTGCGCAGTGTTACGTGACGCGCCGAGCAGCGACCGGACCGGGCCGAGCGTGTCGTTGGTCAGCCAGCCGGCCCATACGAGATCCCAGATCGCAGAGGCGATCGCGCTGTCGTCGGCGACAGCGATGCCGCTGGCGGAGACGCGGTCCGCCAGTGCCCGGTAGAACAGCGCTTGATCGCCGTCAAGCGCGTCGACTAGCGCCCGATGTAATGGCTCGAGCGATTCCGATTCCGGCACCGGCAGCACCAGGTCCGCAGTATCCGTTGGGGCCAGGACTATCCAGCCGTCATGGTTCGTCAACGATCCAGCGCCGGCCCAGACGACCTCGCCGGCTAGCGTCAGCTCGTCCAGCCACCCGGGCGTATAGCCAGCCACCCGACTGGGCAGAACTAGCGTCTCTAATGCGCTCGCGGGCAGTGGAGCGCCCGCCAACTGCTCGACTGTTCGGAGCAGCCCGTCGACGCCTCGGGCAGCGGAACGTCCCAATCCCTGCCAGCCCGGCAGAAATCTGGCCAATTCCTCCGCTGGCACGGGCTCGATCTCCCGGCGCAGCGCGGCGAGCGACCGGCGCCGGATGGTTCGGAGGACTTCAGCGTCGCTCCACTCGCGCCCCCCGTGCCGGGCACCCGGGGCAGGCGCGCGGTCGACTCGAAAGTCACCGAGCACCATCCGCCCGGTCGCGCGCATCCGTTCGAGGACGCTTCTCGTCACCGCGGGCCCCAGGCCAAACCGCGCCGCAACCTCCTCAGCCAGGAACGGGCCATGCGTGCGCGCGTACCGCGCGACCACGTCTCCGAGGGGGTCTCGAACCGGCTCGGTAAATGCCTCGGGAACACCTACCGGGAGGGCCACGCCCAATGCGTCGCGCACCCGCCCGGCGTCTTCGATGGCAAGCCACCGCTCTTCACCTGCGATCCGCACCCTGATCGCCCGGCGAGTCTCCTCGAGAAGGGCAAGCTCCTGCGGTGTCGCACCCCGCGCCATGGCTTCGTCCGATCGCAGGTCGCCGACGACGCGCAGCAGATCGTGCACGGCGTCGACTCCAGACACGCGCCGATCCGCCGCCAGCCTTTGCAGCTCGGCCTCGGTGGTCGTGATCGCGGCCGGATCGAGAAGCTCCCGCAGATCCGTCGAACCAAGCAGCTCGGCGAGCAAGGTGGAATCCAACGACAGTGCCTGCGCCCGCCGCTCGGCGAGCGGTGCGTCGCCTTCGTACAGGAACATGCCGACATAGCCGAACAGCAGCGACCGAGCAAAGGGCGACGCGGCCGCCGTCTCGACCTCGATGACTCGCACCTGCCGGGCGGCGAGTTGGTGCATGAGGTCAGTGAGACCCGGCAGGTCGAACACGTCCTGCAGGCATTCCCGCATCGCCTCCAACACGATCGGGAATTCACCGAAGTCACTGGCCACAGACAGCAGCTGATTGGCGCGCTGGCGCTGCTGCCAGAGCGGAGTTCGCCGCCTCGGATCCCGTCTGGGAAGTAACAGAGCGCGGGCGGCGCACTCCCGGAACCGAGACGCGAACAGCGCCGAGCCGCCCACCTCGGCGGTTACCATCGCCTCGATGTCGCCGGCATCGAAGACGACGAGGTCGGCGCCCGGCGGCTGGGCATCGGAGTCCGGCAGGCGGATCACGATCCCGTCGTCGGAATGCATGGACTGCGCTTCGAGCCCGTACCTCTCGCGCAGGCGCGCGCCGATCGCCAGCGCCCACGGCGCATTGACCGGTGCTCCGAAGGGCGAGTGCACCACCAGTCGCCAGTCGCCTAGCTCGTCGCGGAACCGCTCGACCAGAACTGTTCGGTCGTCCGGCAGATGGCCGGTGGCGGCTCGCTGATCGGCCAGATAGGCAAGCAGATTGGCCGTGCCCCACTCGTCCAGACCGGCTGCCCGCGCCCGTGCCTGGGCGGCCGACGGCTCGCTCGTCGCCACCTCCCGGAGGAATGCACCCAATGCCCGGCCCAGTTCCACCGGCCGGCCTGGGGAGTCGCCCTTCCAGAACGGCATTCGCCCGATCTCACCCGGCGCAGGCGTCACCAGCACCCGGTCGTGGGTGATGTCCTCGATGCGCCAGGACGACGAACCGAGGAGAAACACGTCACCCACGCGCGACTCGTAGACCATCTCCTCGTCGAGTTCGCCGACCCGGCGACCCGGGCCGTCACCGCTCGCGAGAAACACGCCGAACAGGCCGCGGTCGGGGATCGTCCCGCCGCTCGTGACCGCGAGACGCTGCGCCCCTCGCCGGGCCGCGAGCTCACCGGTCACCCGGTCCCAGACGAGCCGTGGACGAAGTTCGGCGAACGCATCGGACGGATAGCGCCCAGCCAGCATGTCGAGCACGGCGTCCAGCGCCGAATCCGGCAGCCCGCTGAACGGGGCGGCGCGGCGGACGATCTCCGCGACATCCGGCACCGTCAACCGATCCATGGCCACCATCGCGACGATGTGCTGGGCGAGCACGTCGAGCGGGTTGCGCGGGTAGCGCATCGACTCGATGGCGCCGATCTGCATCCGCTCCGCGACCACCGCACACTCGACGAGATCGCCGCGGTACTTCGGGAAGATCACCCCGCGCGAGACCGCGCCCACCTGGTGGCCCGCCCGACCCACGCGCTGGAGCCCGGAGGCCACCGATGGCGGGGCTTCGACCTGGACCACCAGGTCGACCGTGCCCATGTCGATGCCGAGCTCGAGAGACGAGGTGGCCACCACTGCGGGGATCCGACCGGTCTTGAGCTCCTCTTCGACCAGTTGCCGCTGCTCGCGGGACACCGATCCGTGGTGCGACCGCGCCACCACCTGCGGGCCAGCGACCGGGTGCCCGGCGCCCGACTGGGCCATGATCTGCGCAGGCGGGGCGATACCGGAGTCGTCTGGCGCGGTGCCTCGGCGCTCGTCCTCCAGCTCGTTGAGCCGCGCGGTGAGCCGTTCGGCGAGCCGGCGGGAGTTCGCGAACACGATGGTGGTCCGGTGGGCCTCGATGAGGTCAAGCACGCGTTCTTCGACATGTGGCCAGATCGACGCTCGACGCTCGGCTCCGGCGGCCGCACCTGAGAGGTCGCCGGTGAGCTCGCCGAGGGAGGACATGTCCTCGATAGGCACTACGACCGTCAGGTCGAAGGTCTTGTCGATGGGTGGCGCCACAACGGTCACTGGACGGCCGCCGGCGAGGAACGTCGCCACCTCGTCGAGCGGTCGGACCGTAGCCGAGAGCCCGATGCGCTGGGCGGGCTGGTCGAGAATGGCGTCGAGACGCTCTAGTGAGACAGCCAGGTGCGCGCCGCGCTTCGTCGCGCATACCGAGTGCACCTCGTCGACAATCACGGTGTCGACACCGCGCAGCGCTTCCCGCGCGGTGGACGTCAACAGCAAGAACAACGACTCCGGTGTCGTGATCAGGATGTCGGTGGGGTGGCGGGCGAAGCGCCGGCGCTCGTCCGCTGAGGTATCACCGGATCGCATGGCGACCGTAATGTCCGGTAGCGGCAGGCCCATGCGGATCGCGGCGTGCCGGATGCCTGCCAGTGGCGCGCGCAGGTTGCGTTCGACATCGACCGCGAGTGCCTTCAGCGGGCTGACGTACAGCACCCGGCAGCGGCGCATCGGGTCGTCCGGCACCGGTAGCGCTGCGAGCCGATCCAGTGCGGAGAGGAACGCGGCCAACGTCTTGCCCGAGCCGGTGGGCGCGACGACGAGGGTGTGATTACCGCCGGCGATCGCGTCCCACGCACCCTCCTGGGCGGGCGTGGGCGCGGCAAAGGCACTATCGAACCAGGCCTGCGTGGAAGGAGAGAAGCGGGGCACGCGTCCCAGTGTGCCTGGGGGTACCGACAGAATGTCAGCGCTGTTGTGTCGCCTAGCCCGGTAGACGGGCTCGCGGTGAACCGCGGTGGCCAAGCCGCAGGCGGTCAACCCGCGGCGGTCAACCCGCGGCGGTCAACCGGGCAGCGAGGGCGGCGTGCGCAGCCGGCCAGTCCTCGTCCGTCATCGCGTACTGCACGGTGTCCCGCCAGCTTCCGTCGAACCGCATCCGATGCTTGCGCAGCACACCCTCACGGATGGCGCCGAGGCGCTCTATGGCGGCCTGGGAACGAGTGTTGTAGGTGTCGGTGTGCCACACGACGCGGATCGCCCCGAGGGTGTCGAAGGCGTGGCTGAGCATGAGCAGCTTGGACTCCGTGTTGTGCCCGGTGCGCCACCACCTCATGCCGAGCCAGGTGTGTCCGATGGCGAGAGCCCGAGCCGCCGGGTTCACCTCGTAGTACGACGTCGTGCCCGCGAAGTCACCAGTGCGTACGTCGATCTGGGCGTACGGAAAGCGCTCGCCGCGGGCACGGGCGGCGAGTGCAGCCAGGATGTGCCGCTCGGCGTCCTCGATCGTGACCGGTTCGGCCAGGCCACCGCCCGGTGGGTTCAGCCAGCGGAACACCTCGGCCGCGTCGGAGCCAGTGCCAGCGGCGCTGAGGTACCCCGCGGCATGGTGCAGCTCGAGTGGCTCGAGTCGGATCAGCCGACCTTCGAGGATGGGAAGTGCGAACCAGAGATCGGACACGACTCCGATCCTGGCAAAAGCGCAGTTGGCGCAGGCTCTTAGGCTGAAGGCGTGCGATTGACGGACTTCTGGCGCCGGATGGAAGCCCGATTCGGCAAGACGTACGCGCGTAGCGTGGCCGCGGACTATCGGCTGCCGTTGTTGGGCTCGACGGTGGACGAAGCGATCGCGCGTGGCGTCGAAACGAAGCAGATATGGCAGGCCGTATGCGCCGAGTTCGACATGCCGGGTCAACTGCGCTGACGCAGCCGGCGTGTCGCTAGCACATATCATCGGTCTCGAACAGGTGTTCGTCTACTGTGTGGACGATGGGTTGCCGGTCCACAGATCTCATTCGTGGTCCGGATTTGTCGGTGCCCAGCCCTAGCGTCGCAGACAGCACATTCCACACCGCACCCAACCAACACGAAGAGGTGGCCTGATGGCACCAGGTTTCGACCGCGAGAAGGCGCTCGATATCGCTGTCTCGCAGATCGAGAAGCAGTTCGGGAAGGGCTCCGTGATGCGTCTCGGTGAGCGCGCTGCGACACCCATCGAAGTGATCCCGACTGGATCCATTGCGCTCGACGTGGCGCTGGGTATCGGCGGTTTGCCCAGGGGACGAGTGGTCGAGATCTACGGTCCGGAAAGCTCCGGCAAGACCACCGTGGCACTGCACGCCGTGGCCAACGCACAGGCTGCCGGCGGGGTCGCCGCCTTCATCGACGCCGAGCACGCGCTCGATCCGGACTACGCCCATGCGCTAGGCGTCGACACCGACGCGCTGCTGGTCAGCCAGCCTGACACTGGTGAGCAAGCCCTCGAAATCGCTGACATGCTAGTGCGCTCAGGAGCGCTGGATGTCATCGTCATCGACTCGGTGGCGGCCTTGGTACCACGGGCGGAGATCGAGGGAGAGATGGGTGACAGCCACGTGGGCCTGCAGGCTCGGCTGATGAGCCAGGCCTTACGCAAGATCACCGGAGCTTTGAACAACTCCGGCACCACCGCGATCTTCATCAACCAGCTGCGGGAGAAGATCGGGGTCATGTTCGGGTCGCCGGAGACGACCACCGGCGGTAAAGCGCTGAAGTTCTACGCCTCGATACGTCTGGACGTACGGCGGATCGAGACGCTCAAGGACGGCTCAGACGCGGTGGGTAACCGGACTCGAGTCAAGGTGGTCAAGAACAAAGTTGCCCCACCGTTCAAGCAGGCCGAGTTCGACATCGTCTACGGGCAGGGCATCAGTCGCGAAGGTTCCTTGATCGACGTGGGCGTGGAGCAGGGCCTGATCAAGAAGTCCGGCGCCTGGTACACCTACGACAGTGATCAGCTCGGTCAGGGCAAGGAGAACGTGCGCAGCTTCCTGCGTGACAACCCCGACCTGGCGGACGAGATCGAGAAGAAGATCAAAGAGAAGCTGGGCATCGGCGCCCAGTTGGACGAGGTCGGAGCGCCCATCCAGCCGCTGCCGGCGCCTGTCGACTTCTGATCGTCATGGCAGCAAGCGTCGCGCCGCCGCCCCCTGAGGACCGGCCGCCGCCCGAGGATGGAGGACGGCACGACCTATCCGGCGACCCAGCGTCGGTCGCGCGCGCCATCTGCCTCCGACTGCTCACCGATCGGGCGCGGACCCGAGCCGAACTGGCGACAGCGTTGCGCCGCAAGGGGGTGCCGGACGGCGCGGCCAGCACAGTGCTCGATCGGTTTGCCGAGGTTGGCTTGATCGATGATGCCGTGATCGCGGAGAACTATGCGCTGGTCCAGCACCGTCAACGTGGGCTGGCAGCGCGCGCGGTGGCCGGTAAGTTGCGGCGACGCGGCCTAGACGAGGACAGCATTCGAACGGCGCTGATGCCCATCGACGCGTCGAGCGAGCAGGCGGCCGCATCTGCACTGGTGGCCCGCAAGCTACCGACCTTTCGGCACCTCGAGCCCAGCGTGCAGGCCCGCAGGGTGTACGGACTGCTGGCCCGCCGTGGGTATTCGGCATCAATTGCCACTGCGGTCATCACCGCACTAATACCGCATACGGACCATAGTCCGACTAATCCGGATGAATGGTTGACTGCCGACGATAGTTCTGACTCGGACGTATCCGGGTAGAACTTCACATGCTTGACCTAGACGGGCTGCCTTCTTAGCCTCGGGGTATCAGGAGCACGCCGGACTAGCAACGGATTGGAGACTGTTCACCGAGTCTCGATCTAGGCCAAGCCCGTAAGACATAGATCCCCGTCCGCTCATTGAACAGAAAGGGCACATCGAACTCGATCAGCGTATTTCGCTGATGGTCCGCGGAACGCCTGTCCGACAGGCGGCGGCGAGACCACTTCGGACGCACTTCGTTCTCCTGATGCCGGCACGACGTGAGGCGAAGGAGGCGGCGATGCAAGGGGTGCTATACGCGGCAGTGGTTGCCGCGTTCCTCCTGGGCATTTACTTCATTGACTCCTACCGCCGCCGAGGTGCGCGGGCGCCAGGCCCGGCCACCTCGGCGGGCGGCGAGGATGACCAACTGGATGCGGACAACTACGCGCAGTCAACAAGGCGAGTGGCCGAGGCAGAGGCCGCCTCCATCCGCGCAGTGGCACAGCGGGAAGCCGATGCAGCAGCGGCGAGCCGTTGAAGCCGAGCTAGAGGCGCTCCACCGAGCGGCTGCGGCGGACGCCGCGACCGCGAAGGAGGTCGCTGAGCGGGCGCACGCCAATGCCAAGGCCGAGGCAGCCATGCTGCTCGGCGACGCCCGGGCGGCGGCCGAGAGTGAAGCGGCTCGGCTGACCGAGGAACTGCGTCAGACCGAACGCGAGCTCGTCACCCAGGCCGAGCGGCTCGCCGACTCGCAGGTGGCGCTGGAGGCGCAGGCGGCCCGGATGCGCGATGAGAGCGCCGAGCTCGATCGAGCGGTCGAGCAGCTTGCGGCACGGGAACGCGAGCAGGACGCCCGCGACTCCGAGCTGGACCGCCGCGTCGCCGATCTGGAGCAGCGGGCCGTTGAACATGATCGGGAACGGGAACGGATCGCTTGCCTGACGGCCGAAGAGGCCAAGGCCGAGCTGCTGGCTGCGGTGGAGGTGACCGCACGGCGGGACGCGGCGATGCTGGTGCGTTCCATCGAGAACGAGGCCCGTGCGGAAGGCACCGACCGCGCCCGGACGATCGTGGTCGAGGCCGTGCAGCGGGTAGCCAGCGAGCAGACCGCAGAAACGGTCGTCAGCGTGCTGCACCTGCCGAGCGACGAGATGAAGGGCCGCATCATCGGCCGGGAGGGGCGCAACATCCGGACGTTCGAATCGGTGACCGGCGTCAACGTCATCATCGACGACACACCGGAAGCGGTGCTCTTGTCATGCTTCGACCCGGTGCGCCGTGAGGTCGGCCGGCTGACTTTGGACAAGCTGATTCTCGATGGGCGCATCCACCCGCACCGGATCGAGGAGGTATACGAGAGCAGCCGCACGGAAGTCGAGGAGCTGTGCCTACGGGCTGCGCGCGATGCACTGGCCGACGTGGGCATTGGCGATCTGGACGAGAGCCTGCTCCCTACCCTGGGTCGACTGAGGTATCGGACGAGCTACGGGCAGAACGTTCTCGGCCATCTTCTCGAAACCGCGCATATTGCTGGCGTCATGGCCGCGGAGCTCGGCATCGAGCCGACCCTGATCAAACGGTGTGCGTTCTTGCACGACATCGGCAAGGCCCTGACCCACGAGGTCGAGGGAAGCCACGCCATCATCGGCGCCGAACTGCTGCGCCGGCATGGCGAGAGTGAGGCTGTGGCCCACGCGGTCGAGGCGCACCACAACGAGGTATCGCCCCGCACGATCGAGGCTGTGCTCACTCAGGCGTCCGACTCGTGCTCGGCTGCTCGCCCGGGAGCGCGCCGTGAGTCCATCGAGACCTACGTCAAGCGGCTCGCCCGCATCGAGGAGATCGCCGGCGCGAAGACCGGCGTCGAGAAGGTCTTCGCCATGCAGTCCGGCCGAGAGGTGCGGGTCATGGTGCAGCCCGCTGAAGTGGACGACCTGGCGGCCCAGGTGATCGCCCGTGAGATCGCGAAGCAGATCGAGGATGAGCTGACCTACCCCGGCCAGATTCGCGTCACGGTGGTCCGTGAGTTGCGCGCCACCGAAGTCGCGCACTGAGCCCGGGCCACGAGCGGACCGGGCCGTATCCTCGAAGCGCCATGACGCGCACCTACGCCATTCGCACCTACGGGTGCCAGATGAACGTCCACGACTCGGAGCGGCTAGCCGGCCTGCTTGAGCAGGCCGGATACGAGCGGGCGTCCGGAGGCGTGGCGGACGGTGCGGATGTCGTCGTTTTCAACACCTGTGCGGTGCGCGAGAACGCCGACAATCGGCTCTACGGCAACCTGGGGCAGCTGTATCCGGTCAAACAACGGCGACCGGACATGCAGATCGCAGTCGGTGGCTGCCTCGCACAAAAAGACCGAGCTCGGATTATCGAGCACGCGCCATGGGTCGACGTCGTCTTCGGCACACACAATCTCGCGAGCCTTCCCGTGCTGCTGGAACGAGCCCGGCACAACCACGAAGCACAAGTCGAGATCGTGGAAGCGTTGCAGACGTTCCCCTCAGATCTGCCGACGAGGCGGGAGTCGCCATATTCCGCCTGGGTGTCGATATCTGTCGGCTGTGACAACCGTTGCACGTTCTGCATCGTGCCGAGCCTGCGGGGCACCGAAAAGGACCGGCGGCCCGGCGACGTCCTCGCCGAAGTTCGGTCCCTGGTCGAGGCCGATGTGGTCGAGGTCACGCTCCTTGGCCAGAATGTGAACTCCTACGGGCGGTCATTCGGCGACCGGTTCGCGTTCGGGCGATTGCTGCGTTCGTGCGGAGAGATCGCTGGTCTCGAGCGGGTACGGTTCACCAGCCCGCATCCCCGGGACTTCACCGACGACGTGATCGTGGCGATGGCCGAAACGGCGAACGTCTGTCCAGCGCTGCACATGCCGCTGCAATCAGGGTCAGACGCGGTGCTGCGGGCGATGCGGCGGTCCTATCGGCGGGAACGTTATCTCGACATCATCGCCCGCGTCAGGGCTGCTATGCCGATGGCTGCGATTACGACCGACATCATCGTGGGGTTTCCCGGCGAGACGGAGTCGGACTTCGAGGACACGCTGGGCGTTGTGCGGGCGGCCCGCTTCGCCAGCGCCTTCACGTTCAAGTTCTCGCCCCGGCCCGGCACGCCGGCCGCTGACCTGCCCCATCAGGTCGACAAGGATGTGGTGCAGGACCGCTACGAGCGGCTGATTGCCGTCGTCGAGGAAGCGGCGTTGGCCGGCACCCAGGCGATGGTGGGCTCGGACGTCGAAGTCCTCGTAAGCGTTGGCGAAGGACGAAAAGATGGCGTCACCGGCCGAGTTTCGGGCCGAGCCAGAGATGGTCGCCTGGTCCACGTCACGGTCGGTGATGCGGACGTACGGCCCGGCGACGTCGTCCGAGCCACCGTCACCTACGGTGCCCCGCACCATCTCGTGGCAGATGCTGGGATCGCCGAGCATCGTCCCTGGCGCGGTCGGGCGATCGCCAAACATCCGCAGCCGCCGATCGGACGACCACTGCTTCCGCTCGCGGTCCGCCGCTGAGTGAGACGGCCGGCGGCTGGCGGTTGATGGCGACGACCGCGACTCAGTCCGGAATCAGCGCCCGTCGACCGCGACTCAGTCCGGAATCAGCGCCCGTCGGGCCGCTACATCAGCCTCCGCCCGCGCGATGCGGGCGTCGTCACCGGCTGCCCGGGCTCGTGCCAGCTTCGCTTCGGCCTCAGACAGCCGGGCCCGCAACTCGGCGAGGAACGGATTGGACTCGAGACTGCCACGACGCCACTGCGCCTCCACAGCGTCCCGGACCCGCTGCTCGGCGGCTCGCATCCGGCCGTCGGTCGTCCGCATAACCTCCCGCGGGACTTGACCGATGTCGTCGTAGCGAGCTTGCAGCTCACGCAGCGCGGCCTGCGCGGCTCTGGGATCGGATACGTCGACCCGCTCGGCTTCGCGGATGATCGCTTCCTTGCGTTGCTGGTTGGTCACCTGGAGCGCCTCGCGCTCGGAGAGGACACTGGCCCGGCGCGCGAAGAAGGCGTCCTGGGCGCCGCGGAACTTCTGCCACAGCGCATCTTCGACATCGCGGCTCGCCCGGCCCGCGGCCTTCCACTCGGCCATCAGGTCGCGCATGGCCGCCGCGGTTTCCTTCCAGTCGGAGGACGACGAGAGCTCCTCGGCGCGTACCACGAGCTTCTCCTTGACGGCGCGCGCCGTACCGCGCTCGGCGTCCAATTGCGCGAAGTGTTGGCCTCGGCGCTTGCTGAAGGCGTCGCGGGCAGTTGCGAATCGCTTCCACAGCGCGTCGTCCGTACGGCGGTCGATGCCGCGAATCGTCTTCCACTCTTCGACGATGGCGCGGAGCCGATCCCCAGACACTTTCCAAGACGTTGAGGCGGACGCGATCTGCTCGGCCTCGGCTATCAGTGTCTGTTTGGCGTCGATCGCGGCCGCGCGGGCTTGCTGGCGCTCGGCCACCTTCGCCGCAGCCTTCTCCTGCGCGGCGAGCAGCAACGCGGATAGCCGCTCGGCCAGGCTGTCGAGGTCGCCGATGACGGATGCCGTGGGAAGTGTCTCGGCCAGCTCGGTCGCGTGTGCGCGGGTGGTCGCCGGATCCGCGGCTCCGGACGTCAATCGCTGCTCCAGCAGCGTGACCTCGGTCGCCAGGTCGTCATAGCGGCGGGTGTAGTAGGCGAGCCCCGCCTCGGCGTCTCCCGCCTGCCAGGAGCCGATCACGCGCTCGCCGCTCGAGGTGCGCACGAAGACGGTGCCGTCCTCGTCGATCCGCCCCCATTGCGAGCTCATGACACAGCATTAGACACGATGTGCGCTACAGCAAACCCGTGGAAGACGTAACGATTAGCCTCCAAACTGTGATTAGCGGCGTGGCGTTCTGCCCCCATCCGCCGGCTCTGATACCTGCCGTGGCCCAGGGAGCGACGGCGGAGTTCGACGATTTGCTCACGCAATGCGATCGGGCAATCACCGATGTGCGGTCGACGAGGCCGGATCGTCTAGTGCTGCTCGGATCTGGTCCGCGGTCCCGGGAGTACCCGCCGTCGGCCTGGGGCAGCCTCGCCGGCTTCGGGGTGCCGGTCGAGGTACATCTAGCGCCTGGCGGGGACAGTGCCGACCGGCTGCCGCTGTCACTGACCGTCGGCGCCTGGCTGGTCAACCGGGCGCTCGGCCCGCGCAGCAGCGCGATCGGAGTCGCTGTCGGGCCGGATTTCTTCGAGAGTCGGGCTCTTGGCCGGCTCGACCGCGCGACCGGTGAGCGGGTTGGACTCATCGTGATGGGCGACGGCACGGCTCGGCGGTCTCACGCCGCCCCTGGCTATTGGGACGAGCGCGCCGAGGGTTTCGACGCCGCCGTTCTCGCTGCCCTGGCCGTCGGTGACAGTGCGGCGCTGGCGGCGCTAGATCTGCAGCTTGCTGCGGAGCTACTTTGTGCGGGCGCGCCGGCCTGGGTCGCCGCGGGCGTGCTGCTGTCGGGCGTGCGAATGGATGCCGAGATGCTCTATGCGGAGGTTCCGTTCGGCGTGCAGTACATCGTCGCGGGCTGGTCTGCCCGTGGCTGACCGCGTCCTGGCCGTACTCGGTCCGACAGCGACGGGCAAGTCGGACCTCGCGATCCAGCTGGCCCTCTGCCTGGGCGGCGAGATCGTGAATGCGGACTCCATGCAGCTCTACACCGGCATGGACATCGGTACCGCCAAGCTGCCGGTGGCGTCCCGGAGGGGGGTCCCGCACCATCTGCTCGACGTATGGCCGATCGCCAAGTCGGCGGCGGTGGCCGAGTACCAGACGTTGGCCCGGACGGCGATCGCGGACATCCACGCGCGCGGGCGGCTGCCGATCCTCGTGGGTGGATCGGGGCTCTACCTTCGGGGCGCGTTGGATCGATTGGAGTTTCCGGGGGAGTCTCCGCCCGTCCGGGCCCGGTTGGAACGCGAGTTGGGCGAGCACGGAGCGCCGACCCTGCACGCGCGGTTGGCGGCCGTCGACGCGGAGGCTGCCGCGGCGATCCTCCCCACCAACGGCCGCCGGATCGTGCGCGCACTCGAGGTCATCGAGCTGACGGGCGGCCCGTTTCTCGCCCGAATGCCTGGCTTCGAGTCGGTCTATCGACACGGTGTCGATCGGACTGGACCGGGACGACCTGGACGAACGGATCGCTGCGCGAGTTCACCGGATGATGGCGATGGGTCTGCTGGACGAGGTACGGGCGCTTCTCCCGCTCGGGCTGCGCGCCAGTCCGACGGCTGGCAAGGCCCTTGGCTACGCGCAGTTGCTCGGCTGCCTGGACGACGATGGTGTAGTGCATAGCGACATCGCCCCGGCGGTCGACGCGACCGTCCAAGCGACCACGCGGTTCGCGCGCCGTCAGCGGGCGTGGTTTCGCCGGGACCCTCGAGTTGCCTGGTTCGACGCCGGAGCGCCGGACCTGGCCGGTCGGGTCGTGAACACTGTCTAGTTCACCGGGATACTGAGGTTGTGCACGTCGTCAAGGGACACGGGACGGAGAACGACTTCGTACTGCTGCCGGATCTCGACGGCGCCATCGATCTGACGGCTGAGCTGACCCGGCGGCTGTGCGACCGACGCGCCGGAATCGGAGCCGACGGAGTGCTGCGTGTGGTGCGGAGCGAGAACGACGACACCGCGCGGCCGATGGCGGAGCTCGCTCCCTACTTCATGGACTACCGCAACGCTGACGGATCGATCGCGGCGATGTGCGGCAACGGGGTGCGGGTCTTCGCCCGTTACCTGCAGCGTGAGCGGTTCATCGGTAACGAGACGGTCGTAGGCACCCGTGGCGGTCCGCGGCGGGTGTGGCTCGACGGCTCCGGCGACGTGATGGTCGACATGGGCGGGCCGACTTTTCCGGATCTGCAGCAGCGCGTGACGTCCGCGCCGCTGCAGGGCGTGCGAGGCACCGTCGTGGACATCCCCAACCCGCATGTGGTCGTTCCGGTATCGACAGTGGAGGAGTTGCGGGCGCTGGACCTGTCGCGTTCTCCGGTCGTCGATCCGCCACGGGCCGACGGGCAGAACGTCGAGTTCGTGGTCCGCCGGGGCGAGCGGCACTTGTCGATGCGGGTGCATGAGCGCGGCGTCGGCGAGACCCGCTCGTGCGGCACCGGCATCTGCGCCGCCGTCGTTGCCGCCGCCGCGACGGACGGGACGGTGCCAGGTCATGGCAGCACCTGGCGCGTCGACGTCCCAGGCGGCCGGTGCAGTGTGACCTGGCAGGCGAGCGGGATCGTTCTCCTGCGCGGCCCAGCCGTGATCGTCGGCGATATCGAACTCGACGACGGCTGGCTTCATCCGGCCGGCGACACAACCGACCGGACGCCGTGAGCAATTCGGTCGTGTACGAGCGACCCGCCGTGTCACGATGACATGACGATGACGAACACTTTTCCTCGCGAGCCCGAAGAGTCGCAGGACACAGCCGGCGGCTACGACCTTGCCGATCGCCAGGCGCTCCGGCGGGTGGCCGGACTGTCCACCGAACTCGCAGACGTTACCGAAGTCGAGTACCGGCAGCTGCGCCTCGAACGAGTCGTCCTCGTCGGGGTGTGGACGGCTGGCACGATCGTGGATGCCGAGAACTCGTTGATCGAACTGGCTCGGCTCGCGGAAACAGCGGGCTCCCAGGTTCTCGACGGGCTCATCCAGCGCCGTGACCGGCCGGACCCGGCAACCTACATCGGCTCGGGCAAGGCCAAGCAGCTCCGGGACATCGTGCACTGGGCCGGGGCCGACACGGTGATCTGCGATGGCGAGCTCACGCCCGGCCAACTGCGCCAGCTCGAACAGATCGTCAAGGTAAAGGTCGTCGACCGCACTGCGCTCATCCTCGACATCTTCGCGCAGCATGCGCGTTCCAAGGAGGGCAAAGCGCAGGTCGAGCTCGCGCAGATGCAGTACCTGCTTCCTCGACTCCGGGGATGGGGGGAATCGCTGTCTCGCCAGGTCGGTGGTCGCGCGGCCGGCGGTGCCGGTATCGGCGGTCGCGGCCCCGGGGAGACGAAGATCGAGATCGACCGTCGCCGGATCAACGCCCGGATGGCCAAGCTGCGAAAGCAGATAGCGCATATGCAGACGGCGCGCCAGGTCAAGCGCGCCCGGCGTCGCAGCCGCGAGGTGCCGAGCGTCGTGCTGGCCGGCTATACGAACGCGGGCAAATCGTCCCTGCTCAACCGGCTCGCCGGCGCCGGCGTGTTAGTCGACAACACGCTATTCGCCACCCTCGATCCAACCGTGCGGCGCTGCCAGGCGTCCGACGGTCGGCCGTATACGCTGGCGGACACCGTTGGCTTCGTTCGGCACCTACCCACGCAGCTGGTGGAGGCCTTCCGCTCGACGCTCGAGGAGGTCAGCGAGGCCGACCTGATCCTGCATGTCGTCGACGCGGCCGACGCGGATCCAGAAGCACAGATTCGGGCAGTGCGGGAAGTGTTCGGCGATATCGACGCGCTCGGCGTTCCGGAGCAGATCGTCTTCAACAAGATCGACGTTGCCGATCCGGACATGCTCCAGCGGCTACGCCGACTGGCGCCCGACGCGGCCTTCGTGTCGGCGCGCACCGGGGTCGGAGTGGACAAGCTCCAGGCCGTTCTCGAGGATCGGTTGCCTCGGCCGGCCGTTGAGGTGACGGTCCTGTTGCCGTATTCCCGAGGCGACCTGGTCGATCGGGTGCACCGAACGGGCGAAGTGCTCTCCACCAGCCATACCGGCGGGGGCACGCTGCTCAACGCGCGGGTGACGCGTGAGTTAGCGGCGGTGCTCAGGCCGTTCACTCAGCCGGTGGGCGTAACCTCGTAGGCGCTCGCACGACCAGGTCGCGCCCGCGAGGAGGCTCACATGGGTTCGCTATCGCCGACTCATTGGATCATCGTGCTCATCGTCGCCGCGATCCTGTTCTTCGGTTGGAAGCAACTGCCCGATATGGCTCGCTCAGCGGGGAAGTCGCTGCGAATCTTCAAGACCGAGATGAAGGGTCTGACCGAGGACGACAAGGCCCGGGAGGCGCATCAGGCCGAGCAGCCGCCGCCGTCCCCACAGGCGACGACCCCGGTCGCGCCTCCGGCTGCGCCAACCGTTGCCGGTTCGCAGCCCTCGGTCCCGCCGGCCGTGCCGCCCGCGGCGACCCAGCCGCCCGCAGGGGTGCAGCCGCCGGCGTCCGATAACCAGACCCCGCGTGCCGAGTGAGCCGAGCGAGCGGCGTCGGCGCGCACTGAGCGGACTGCCGGGTGCCCCCCGGCGGTGGGTTGTCGGGCTTGCATTTGTCGTCCTGGTTCTCGCGACGATCGCGGTTGCACGGGGCAGCGTCCTGGTACACATCGACGACGCGGTTTCCGACCGGATCAAGGACTGGAACCTGCGGAACAGCTGGGCGAAGCCGTTCATTTACGCGTTGACGTTGCCCGGCCAGCGGGGCACCGTCCTCGTCGTCAGCGGGTTGATTGTCGGCTATCTGTGGTGGCGGACCCGCAGCGTCGAGTCGCTAATGCGATGGCTCGTCGCGCTGGTCTTGGTCGCCGCGGTGGTCTACGCGTTCAAGGAAATCGTGGTACGCGCCGCGCCATCGGCGCCAGCCGGTAAACCCGTTCCCACCAATTCCTACCCCTCTGGGCACGTGGTGAATGCGGTCGTCATCTGGGGAACACTCGCGTGGTGCGCCGCCCGCGCCCAGATCGCCCGCTGGTTGCAGCGCACGCTCCGCATCCTGGCGATTCTCGGCCCGATAGCCGTGATCGTGGGCATGACCTTGCTCGACTATCACTGGATCAGCGATTTCCTGGCCGGCCTATGCATTGGCGTGATCCTGCTGCCACTGACAATGGCCTCGTGGTGGGCGACACTTGCGATGCGCCTCGACCGCCGTTGGCCGGGTCATCAGACGCCGGCTGACGCCCCGCTCGTGACGACCTCGCAGTCGTGACGTACGCCGGTCCAACGCTCGCGATGTGCTGCGAGGTGGCGTCAGACCTTCCGTAGGACAGCAACGACGCGACCGAGGACCGTCGCGTCGTCGGCCGGAATAGGGGCGTACGCCGGATTGTGCGGAAGCAACCAGGCGTGACGGTCCCGCCGTCGCCAGGTCTTGACGGTGGCCTCTCCGTCGATCATCGCGGCCACGATCTCGCCGTTCTCGGCGGTCGGCTGCTGGCGAACGACCACCCAGTCGCCGTCCGAGATCGCGGCGTCGATCATGGAATCGCCGGTGACGCGGAGCAGGAACAGCGTGCCCTCGCCAACCAAGGCCCGCGGCAGCGGGAAGACGTCCTCGATCAATTGTTCGGCCAGGATGGGTCCGCCAGCCGCGATGCGCCCGACCACCGGGACGAACACCGGGCTGGGCATGGCGTCGCCACCCGGGCCGCTCATGGCTTCCGTGGCGCCAGCGGATTCGGCGAGGCGGACGTCTACAGCCCGGGGGCGATTGGGGTCTCGGCGCAAATAGCCTTTGCGCTCTAACGCGCGCAGTTGGTGGGCGACGCTCGAGGTGGATGCCAGTCCAGCGGCCTCGCAGATCTCCCGGATGCTCGGCGGATAGCCTCGCTGCTCGACGGAGTCGCGGATGGCCTCCAGGATCGCGCGCTGCCGGGCGGTCAATCGATCCCCTTCGTCACGGTCGGGCAGCGGGGAGACGGCGGCGGGCTGCGGATGTGGGGCGGCCTTCTTGGGCACGACATCCTCCTGCTCTCTCGGCCGTCCCGACGCTAGCCCGATCCGCCACCAATCTCAAACATTTGTTCGAACGACACGCCGCGCCTAGCTGTTTTCTGTCGGACCCCGGTGGTAGATCTCGTCCGTACGTTCGATCGAATGCATGTTCGATGGAAGCGTATGCCGATCCGGCACCCACGTCGAATCTATCGAGGAGTCGCGATGTCGACAGCGACCGAATTCGTCTCCGGCATCTCTGTCCCGGACCGCGCTCGTTCGAGGCGAACGTCGGCCGTCGTCCTACCCTTTCCGTGCGATCGGGTGCAGCGAACGGCAGTCGCCGCGGCGCGGCCTCCAGCGATTGCGCCGGCTCCGGGTGGCGATGCGAGACCGCGGGTTCGACTGAGCCGGCGAGGTTGGGCGGCAGCTGTTCTCGCGGTCGGGATAGCACTCGCCGGTGCGCTCTGGCTTGCCCACCTCAACGCTGTGGAGGCATCCGCGCCCCACCGGTCCCCGCCGTCGACGGTCGTCGTCCGCCCCAAGGACACGTTGTGGTCGATCGCGACGCGCATCGCACCCGACCGAGACCCGCGCATCGTGGTGTCGGAGCTCGAGCGACGCAACGACTTGACAGACCCGACCGTGCACGTGGGCCAGGTGCTCCGCGCTCGCTGATCGCCGCTCGACACACAGGCTGCGGTGTCACGAAACGCTTGCGCGCAGACCGCGGGCGTTCTACCGTCTACCCCTACATCTAGTAGTTACAAGCGTGTAAGTCATCCACAGGTTGGGGTAAACTGTCCACAGACCGGATCGCGGCGTCCACAACGTGATCCACATCCTGTCCCCACGCCGGCCCACGGCCGCGCGGCAGGTGCAGCTGATCGACCGAGGCAGAGGAGGCTTCAATGCGGTGTCCATACTGTCGGCACCCCGATTCCCGCGTCGTTGACTCCCGCGAGCAGGACGAAGGCCAGGTCATCCGTCGCCGACGCAGCTGCCTGGACTGTGGGCGTCGGTTCACGACGGTCGAGGAGGCCACCCTGGCCGTCATCAAGCGAAGCGGTGTCACTGAGCCGTTCAGCCGTACCAAGGTCATCAACGGTGTCCGGCGGGCCTGTCAGGGTCGCCCGGTCGATGAGGATCAGCTGGCCCAGCTGGCCCAGTCCGTGGAGGACGCGGTGCGTGCGACGGGTGCCGCCGAGGTGCCGAGCGACGAGGTTGGCCTAGCGATCCTCGGTCCGTTGCGGCAGCTCGACGAGGTGGCCTACCTCCGCTTCGCGAGCGTCTACCAGGCGTTCAGTTCGATCGAGGACTTCGAGAAGGCCATCGCCGACCTGCGTGCCGGCGACGGCAAGCCATCACCGACCGGCTGAGCGTGACCGAACGCGCACCGTCGGGCGCAATCACTGACCAGCACATCGTTGAGGAGAGGAACCCAGCGGCCATGACCGAAGCTGTACAGCGCACCGGTGGAAACGGCGTCCCCGGCGGATCACCGGCGAAAGGTCGCGAGTCCGACCCGACCCCGCGCTTTCCGAGCAACGGCCTGAGGATCGAGCGGGTGTACACGACGGCCGGCGTGCACCCGTATGACGAGGTGAGCTGGGAGCGCCGGGATGTGGTGATGACCAACTGGCGGGACGGCTCGGTGAACTTCGAGCAGCGGGGCGTCGAGTTTCCGGACTTCTGGTCGGTCAACGCGGCGAACATCGTGACCACCAAGTACTTCCGGGGGGCCGTGGGTAGCGACGCCCGTGAGTGGTCGCTGCGCCAGCTCATCGACCGGGTGGTGCACAAGTACCGCTGGGCCGGCGAGGTCTACGGCTATTTCGCCTCGACCTCGGACGCCGAGGTATTCGAGCACGAACTCGCGTGGATGTTGCTGCACCAGGTGTTCAGCTTCAACTCGCCGGTGTGGTTCAACGTGGGCACCAGCTCACCACAACAGGTCTCGGCCTGCTTCATCTTGGCGGTCGAGGACACGATGGACTCGATCCTGAACTGGTACCGGGAGGAAGGCCTGATCTTCAAGGGTGGTTCGGGGGCCGGGCTGAACCTGTCGCGGATACGCTCGTCCAAGGAGCTGCTTTCCTCCGGCGGCACTGCCTCCGGACCGGTGAGCTTCATGCGAGGCGCGGACGCATCCGCAGGCACGATCAAATCTGGCGGTGCGACCCGCCGGGCCGCCAAGATGGTCGTGCTCGATATCGACCACCCGGATGTCGTCGAGTTCATCGAGACCAAGGCCAAGGAAGAAAACAAGATCCGGGTGCTTCGCGACGCCGGATTCGACATGGACCTCGGCGGCAGCGATATCACCTCTGTGCAATACCAGAACGCGAACAACTCGGTCCGGGTGTCAGACGCGTTCATGCGCGCCGTCGAAGAGGGCGCGACGTTCGGGTTGCGCGCCCGCAAGTCGAATGACGTGGTCGAGACCGTCGACGCCAAAGGGTTGTTTCGTCAGATAGCCAAGGCAGCGTGGGAATGCGCCGACCCCGGCGTCCAGTACGACGACACGATCAACGACTGGCACACGAACCCTGAGACCGGCCGGATCACGGCGTCGAACCCGTGCTCGGAATACATGAGCTTGGACAACACGTCCTGCAACCTGGCCTCGCTCAACCTGTTGAAGTTCTTGCGAGACGACAACACGTTGGACGCTGACCGGTTCGTCAAGGCGACCGAGTTGATCATTACAGCTATGGACATCTCGATCTGCTTCGCCGACTTTCCGACTGAGGGGATCGCCGTCAACACCCGCGCCTACCGGCAACTGGGCATCGGTTACGCCAACTTGGGCGCCCTACTCATGGCGTCCGGTCTGGCCTACGACTCGGATGGTGGTCGGGCGCTGGCCGGTGCAATCACATCGCTCATGACCGGCGTCTCCTATCGCCGGTCGGCGGAGTTGGCCGAAGTCGTCGGTCCCTACGAAGGCTATGCGCGCAACGCGGCGGCGCACGCCCGGGTCATGCGTAAGCACGCCGCGGCGAACGACGCTGCTCGTCCACTGCACGACACCGACCGTGGTCTGTATGCCCTCGCGGCCGAGGAGTGGGCCACCGGTAACCGGCTGGGCGAGAAGCAGGGCTGGCGCAATGCACAGGCATCAGTGCTGGCGCCGACCGGAACGATCGGACTGATGATGGACTGCGATACGACCGGTATCGAGCCGGACCTGGCGTTGGTGAAGTTCAAGAAGCTGGTCGGTGGCGGCTCGATGCAGATTGTCAACCAGACCGTGCCGCGGGCTCTACGGGTGCTCGGATATCAAGAGGAGCAGGTCGAGGCGGTCGTCGAGTACATCGCCGAGCAGGGGTATGCCGTCGACGCTCCCGGCCTCCGTCCAGAGCACTACGAGGTGTTCGACTGCGCGATGGGCACACGGGCGATCAAGCCAATGGGACACGTGCGGATGATGGCTGCGGTGCAGCCGTTCCTGTCCGGGGCGATATCCAAGACGGTGAACCTGCCAGAGACGGCGACCATCGCCGACATCGAGGATGTCTACTTCCAGGGTTGGAAACTCGGTCTGAAGGCCCTCGCGGTCTATCGCGACAACTGCAAGGTCGGCCAACCCCTATCCGTCGGCACATCGGCATCCAGCACGGCAACCGCCGCGGCGGATCCGGTCGTGGAGAAGGTCGTCGAGTATCGGCCTACTCGAACCCGGCTGCCGAAGTCCCGTCCGTCGCGTACCACCTCGTTCACCGTCGGCGGCGCCGAGGGATACATGACTGCTGGCTCCTACCCGGATGACGGACTGGGAGAGGTGTTCTTGAAGCTCGGCAAGCAAGGCTCGACGCTGGCCGGTGTAATGGACGCATTCTCGATCGCAATCTCTATCGCCCTGCAGTACGGCGTGCCGCTCGAGACCTACGTTCAGAAGTTCACCAACATGCGGTTCGAGCCCGCGGGCCTGACCGACGACCCGGATATCCGGATGGCGCAGTCCGTGCTGGACTACATCTTCCGCAAGCTGGCCCTCGACTATCTGCCGTTCGAGACGCGCTCGTCCCTCGGCATCTACACCGCCGCTGAGCGCACCAGGGCGCTGGCCACGGGCAGCTACGAAGCTCAGCCAGACGAGGAAGACTTCGAGTCGCTGGCCCAGTCCGCGCCGGTGAATCAAACGGGTTCCGCGTTGGCGAGCCAGCTGCACGACGAGATCGTGGTCGATACTGCGCACGAAGCACCGCCGACTGCGCACAGCTCGACCGAGCTTGTCGAGTCGATCCTCGGCACGTCAGCGGATGCACCGCTCTGTATGAACTGTGGGACGAAGATGCGCCCGGCCGGCAGCTGCTTCGTCTGCGAGGGCTGCGGTAGCACCAGCGGCTGCAGCTGACCGACCGCATCGCCGACTGATCGGTTGGCATCGCCCGTGGCCGGGGCCACGAAATCTGCATACGAACCGGTGGTGGGGGTCCGGGGAACTGCCCGTCCACGGCGTGGCTTGCCCAATGTGAGCTCTATCGCTGCCGGCGAACAAGACCGGGAACATCCGGGCCGCATCATGCATTGAGTCTCGTGAACTCAACTTTCGGAGTGGTTTACGTGACTGAAACTTTGCGCCTGCCGGTCCTGTCGCTGACGGACCAGGTGGTGCTTCCCGGCATGGTCGTGCCGGTGGAGTTGGACGAAGCGGCCCAAGCAGCCATCGACGCTGCGCGGGCTGGCGCCGAGGGGCAACTGCTGCTCGCGCCGCGCCTGGACGACCGCTACCCCTCGTTCGGGGCAGTGGCCACGATCGAGCAGCTCGGCCGGCTGCCCGGCGGGAAGCCCGCCGCGGTGCTGCGCGCCGAGGCTCGCGCCCGGATCGGGTCCGGGGTGACCGGACCCGGCGCCGCGCTGTGGGTCGCGGCCGAGATCGTCGAGCCGCCGCAGCCGACGGAGCGGGCGGTAGAGCTTGCGGCCGAATACAAGGCGCTCGTCGTAGCGACCCTGCAGCGCCGCAACGCCTGGCAGATCATCGACACCGTCGAGTCCATCACGGATCCCTCGGCGCTCGTCGATACGGCGGGATGGGCCGCCTACCTCACCCTGGCTCAGAAGCGCCAGCTGCTCGAGACGCCCGACGTCGAGGAGCGCCTCGCGGCGGCTATCGCCTGGACGCGTGACCACCTCGCCGAGGTCGAGGTGGCCGACAAGATCCGGGACGACGTTCGCGACGGCATGGAGAAGAACCAACGCGAGTTCCTGCTCCGCCAGCAGCTCGCCGCGATCCGTAAAGAGCTCGGCGAGGACGAGCCGGATGGCGCCCAGGACTACCGTGCGCGGGTCGAGGCCGCATCGCTGCCAGACAACGTGCGCGAGGCCGCGTTGCGCGAGGTGGGTCGTCTGGAGCGGGCCAGCGATCAGAGTCCGGAATCGGGCTGGATCCGCACGTGGTTGGACACCGTCCTGGAGCTTCCGTGGAATCAGCGAACCCGGGACAATACCGACGTTCGCGCGGCTCGCGGCGTTCTTGACGCCGATCACCACGGACTGCAGGACGTCAAGGATCGCATTGTCGAGTATCTGGCCGTGCGGGCCCGCCGGGTGCAGCGGGGACTAGAGGTCGTCGGCGGTCGCGGTTCCGGCGCTGTCCTGGTGCTGGTTGGACCTCCCGGAGTAGGTAAGACCTCGCTCGGTGAGAGTGTCGCGCGTGCCCTCGGGCGCAAGTTCGTGCGGGTTTCTCTCGGCGGTGTTCGCGACGAGGCCGAGATCCGGGGACACCGTCGGACCTACGTTGGCGCGCTGCCAGGGCGGATCGTGCGGGCAGTCGGCGAGGCCGGCTCGATGAATCCGGTGCTGCTTCTCGACGAGATCGACAAGGTTGGCGCCGACTACCGGGGTGACCCGGCCGCGGCGTTGCTCGAGGTACTGGACCCGGCGCAGAACCACACTTTCCGTGATCACTACCTGGATCTGGACCTCGATCTGTCCGATGTGCTGTTCATCGCTACGGCCAACGTCGTTGACACCATCCCGAGCGCACTGCTCGACCGCATGGAGATGGTGGCCCTCGACGGGTACACCGAAGACGACAAGGTCGCCATCGCCCGTGAGTACCTGCTGCCACGCCAGCTGGACCGCGCTGCCCTGACGGCGGACGAGGTACAGATCACGGACGAGGCGTTGCGCGAGATGGCCGCCGACTACACCCGTGAGGCCGGCGTCCGCCAGCTCGAACGGGCGATCGCCAAGGCCTTGCGGAAGGTGGCGACTCGCCTGGCTGACGGATCGGACGGCACGAGGCCGCTGATCATCGATCAGCCGGACCTGCGCGACTACCTGGGTCGGCCGCGGTTTACTCCCGAGACGGCCGAGCGGACGTCGGTGCCGGGCGTGGCTACCGGTCTGGCCGTGACTGGACAGGGTGGCGATGTGCTGTTCATAGAGGCAAACGCGACCGACGGCCGCGCTGGTCTGACGCTGACCGGGCAGCTCGGTGACGTCATGAAGGAGTCCGCGCAAATCGCGCTGTCCTACGTGCGGTCGCACGCCGGTGAGCTCGGCATTGATCCCACGACACTCGATCGCAGTGTGCACGTGCACGTTCCTGCCGGCGCGGTTCCCAAGGACGGTCCGTCGGCCGGGGTCACCATGGTCACCGCGCTCACCTCTCTCGCGTCCGGACGACCTGTGCGCAGCGACGTCGGAATGACCGGCGAGGTGACCCTTAACGGTCGGGTGCTGCCGATCGGGGGCGTCAAGCAAAAGCTGCTCGCCGCCCAGCGGGCAGGGCTCCGCGAGGTCTTCCTGCCCCAGCGCAACGAGCCCGATCTGGACGACGTGCCGGCCGAGGTTCTGCAGACGCTGCAGATCCATTTGGTGGGCGACGTTGCCGAGATCTTGGCGACGGCGCTCGAGACAAACGGCGCAACCGAACAGCGGCCCGCCGCCTGACCTAGCTCCGTTCCGCGAGGATTCGCCATCCGATCTGGCGAGTCCTCGCGGCGTGCGGTCAGTCCGGGTGGGGGCCCAACGTGTCGCCGAGAGCATCCTCCTCGCTCTCGTGGCTGATCACGTGGAGCACGGCGTTGATCAACGCGAGGTGGGTGAACGCCTGCGGGAAGTTGCCCAGCTGATGTCCGGTGTGCGGATCGATCTCCTCCGCGTAGAGCTCGAGTGGTCCAGCGAACGACAGCAGCTTCGCGCACAGCTCTCGGGCCCGCTCATGCTCGCCGATCTCCGACAGAGCCGACACCAGCCAGAACGAGCAGATCGTGAACGAACCCTCCTCGCCGCTGAAGCCATCGTCGATCTCGTCGACCTTGTAGCGGAGCACGAAGCCATCGACGGTCAGCTCGTCAGCGATGGCGATGACCGTGTTGCGGCAGATCGGATCATCCGGCGGCAGGAAGCGCAGCAACGGGGCGAGCAACGAGGAGGCGTCGAGGGCCGTCGTCTCGTAGTGCTGCGTGAGCACACCACGCTCGTCGACGCCGTGGGCGAGGATGTCGGCTTTGATCTCGTCGGCGTGCATCTGCCACTCCGACGCCATAGCGTCCTGCCCGATGAGGGCGGCTAACTTCGCCCCCCGATCCAGTGCGACCCAACACATGATCTTCGACGACGTGAAGTGCCGTAGGGGGCCGCGCACCTCCCAGATTCCGGCGTCGGGTTCTCGCCAGTGTTTGAGCGCTGCGTTGATCTGCTTGGACAGAATCGGCCAGATGCGGCCGTCGAGGTGATCGGCATTCTTCGCGTGTAGGTACACCGAATCCAGCAACGCACCCCAGACGTCGTGCTGATGTTGCGCGTAAGCCGCGTTGCCGACCCGAACCGGCCGCGAGTTCGCGTAACCGCCGAGGTGGTCGAGTTCTTGTTCGACGAGCTCTCGTTCGCCAGCTACCCCGTACATGATCTGCAGGTCTTCGTCGCCGGTGGCCACATCCGCGATGAAGGAGAGGAAGTCGATCGCTTCCCAGTCGAAGCCGAGGGAGTACATCGCCCACAGGGCGAACGTGGTGTCACGGATCCAGGTGTAGCGGTAGTCGTAGTTGCGCTCGCCGCCGAGGGTCTCCGGGAGCGACGTCGTGGCGGCCGCGGCGATGGCCCCAGTCGGTGCGAAGGTGAGTCCTTTGAGCGTCAAGGCGCTCCGCTGCAAGTAGCTCCGCCATGGATGGTCCGGGAACTGCCCACGTGCGAGCCAGTGTTGCCAGTGGTGCGCTGTCCACACCTGCCGCCGGTACGCGTCGTCATAGTCCAGCGGAGGCTCCTTGCCTCCCCACGACAAGGCGAGGTACCGGACGTCGCCCTCCTTCAGCAAGGTGCGGGTTGCCGCCCGTCCGCCTTCGAAACCAAGCCGCATGTCCGTGGTCAGAGTGAGCTTGATGTCCGAACCGACCCACTCGCTTACGCCCTGGTGGTAGACGTGCTCGGTGTAGGACCAGTTAGCCGTTTGACGGCCGTAGTCGTAGACCGGTTCGCATTCGCTGATCGTCTGCACTTCGCCGGAGACGCAGCGGATCGTTCGTAGCAGGATGTGCTCGGCGTCGTAGTCGGTCGGTGTGCGGCGGTGCGTGTGCGAGAGCTCCGTCTCATGGCGCCATGGACCGACCAGCAGCGCGTCGCGCACGATGATCCATCCGTTGGCCGTGCCCCAGCTCGTCTCGAGAATCATCGTCCCCGGCAGGTAACGCCGAGCGGCCGGAACCGTGACGTCGGCCGGCGCGACTCGGAAGCTGCCCGCGTGGCGGCCGAGAAGCCCGCCAAACACGCTCGGGGAGTCCAGTCGTGGCAGGCACATCCAGTGCACGGACCCCCCGGGTGACACGAGGGCGAGCGCCTCGCCGTCGGAAAGGAAGCCGTAGTCGCCGATCGGGACCGTCTTCGGTGCGGTCGTGATCGAGCGCGCGCTCCGGCCGTTATATCCGTCCATGATCGCCAGCATGAGGCACGCGGACCCTAGCGACAAGCTTCCCGGCTGTCGATGGACCTCAGTCAAATGTGGCGGTCGCGGGCTCGCTATCCAGGCTGGTGACCGGGATCTGGGCGCGGCGTACCGATACGTAGCGGCCCAGCCGAATCGCTCGGTCCTGCAGGACGATCACGAAGCCGAGCAGCGCGGACGCGACGATTCCGTCCAGCCAGAAGTGGTTCGCGGTGGCGACCACGACGAACACCGTCGCGATCGCGTGTCCCACGCCGAGCCAGCGCCAGCGGCTGGTGGTGAGCGTCCAGGCCGCTATGGCGACGAGCACGGCCCAGCCAACGTGCACCGACGGCATCGCCGATAGCTGGTCAGGACCTACCGCGCTCAAGGCGGCATACACCGACTGGCCGTACTGCGCGGCGGTGTCGACGAATCCGAACTCTGGCAGCAGACGTGGCGGGGCGACAGGCAGGAGTTGGACGAGCAGGCACGACGCGGTGAGCAAGACGATCGTCGTGCGCCAGTACGCGTAGCGATCTCGGTGGCGAAGGAACGTCCACAGCAGTAGGACGAACAACGCCGCGAAGTGCATCGTCGCGTAGTAGACGTTGATCATCTCAACCAGCCAAGGATGCCCGGTGACCAGATCCTGCGCACGAATCTCGCTAGGTAGGTGCCAGTCCCGCTCTACGCGCACTATCCATCGGGCCCGCGCGAAAGCTCCCTCCGTATGCTGCAGCGAGGTGGTGCCCGCGAACTGCCAGAGGGCGTACAGCCCGGCCAGGACGCCTGTCTCGCGCGCAAACGGAGCGACCGACTTGAGCACGCCGGCGCCGGACGATCGGAACAGCAGCGTCAGCCCGAACAGGACCGCGCTCAGGATGGCCGCGTCGCGCCAGGACAGCGCGATGTTGGCCATACGCTCACTATGCCTGGTCTGCGGCTAAGACGCGCCGGCACCGTTGAGTCGGGTCAGCAGCCACCTTGGGGACACGGCGGCGACGCCCGGATCCAGCTGATCTCGTAACTGTCGGTCGGCGCTTACCACGACAACTTGCTCGCCGCGCGACCGGCTTTGCGTGGCCAGCCGGACGACGTCGGTGTCGGCGTCCCGCGGGCTGGCGTGAATGCTCAACGAGGCGATCCACCATGGAGGTGCCTCGCCAACGGGATCGTCCTTGACCTGCCGTGCCTTACCCTCGACGACGAGCATGACCCGCGGGAGCAAGACGGGGAATCGCCCGGCATCGGCTCCGGTCGGCAGCTCGTGCGCCGGAAGACCGTCCCTGACAAGCGGTGCCAGTTCATCACGCAGCCGCCGTGTCGCGCCTAGCCGGTCACGCCACCATCCATCAGGTCGAGATCCCACGACGTTGGCCGCATCGATAACCAGGGTGAGCGGGCGAACCGGATGACGCACTTCAGGCCATGTGCGGGCGAATCCGGGGTGCAGTGGTAAATGATCGATGCCGGCCTCTGGCCACCACCGGATTTCCGTACTCTCCGCATTCACCGAACGCGGTTCGATGGACGTCCGCGGACGTGCGGCAACCGTTGTGTAGGACCATCCGCCGTGATCGTCGACCGTCAACGCGACGGGCGCCACGGATGCGTCGTCGATATCTGCTTCTTCCTTGGCCTCACGCAGGGCCGACGTGACAACGTCCTCGTGGCTGTCCCGGGCACCGCCGGGCACCCCCCAGGTGCCGCCTTCGTGGGTCCAGGGCGCCCGGTGCTGGAGGACGAAGTCGTGGTCGGCGTTGACGAGCAGGCCCGCAGCGCCGAACCGCCCCCAATGGCGGTGACCCAGCGCACACTGCACCCAGCCATCGCCGTCGCCCATGTGCGGTCCCTGCTGCTGCAGCTTGCTCGAAGGCGGCGCCGACCCGCCAGGTCGCCTCACGGCGAAGGGCCGCTCGCAGCGGCGAATGTGGGACCGGGGGCCATGGATCGGGCCGACGCCGTGTTCCACGTTACGCGAGGTGAGACGGCAGGCGCTTCGAGTCGCCGACATGGATGTTGGCTCCTTATCGTGGTTGCGTGAAGCGACACGAACACGGGGGCGCCGAGCGCCGGGACCCGGTGGTGGGGCGGGTGCACCGGCCTGTCCTCGTTGCCGACATCACGGCCCTGATCGATGCGGCGGGCGGTGCGAACTCCTCGTCGCACGAACAGGTCGCCCATGCGACGGCGATGGCCGTCGTATCGGCCGGCGTCGCGCAGCCGTCGGATTCGGCGCAATCGCTGATCACGCTCGCCGATGTCGTGGGCCTGGACACGTTAGCCGCTTTGTGGAGCGATGCTGATCCGGTGAGCTTGCCCGGCGCCCTGTGGTCGTTGTACTTGTTACGGGAGTGGTGTCAAGGCCAACCTGACGCTGTCTGTCGGTTGTGGCGGGCCGGAGCGCCGCGCGCCGCCGTTGACGCGGTGATTGCCGGCTGCGCGGAGGACGCCAATGAGCAGGACGTACGCCGGACCGTTGACGATATCCTCGCCGGAATCTGCGAAAGCGATGCCGCGCTCGCCCTCGACCGGGCGGCCGCGTTCTACCGGGTGATCGCGGAAGGACGTCGAGAGCGGTCGGCCGACGACACGGTGTGCTGGCCGGATATGGATTCCCGGCCGCCCAACCCACGACACCTGGCTGACCGGAACGACGCCACTGCAGCCAACCTTGCCGCGGCGGCTCGGCTGTGGCGGATGGGCGCGCTCGCTTAGCACAACCGGCCGACTGTCTGCGCTCTTGCTGTCAACAGGTACGCCCTCTGTCCACAGGGAAGCTGATTCGCCCCACCGGCTGAGCGCTGCACCCGACACTCGGTTCATGCCGCACGCCACTGAGCCGCAAACCGTCTTCCGTGTTCGAAGCCCCGGGGACCTTATCGATCTGATTCCCTATCTGCTCGGCTTTCACCCTCGGTCGAGCCTGGTCCTGATCGGGCTTCACGAGGGACGGGTTGCGGCGACCGCTCGCGCCGACCTAGCCGACATCGCCGCCAGGCAGGTCCAGCTTTCCGAAACGATCCAGCTGGTCATCAGGAGCAAGGCCGATCAGCTGATAGCTGCGATCTACGACGATCGGGCCCGAAATGGCCCGAATGACTCCACGACCCATCGCGACACTATTCACGCGCTGGGCCGGCTGGCGGACAGCGCCGGCCTTCGGCTGGCTGACGCGTTGCTCGTTGCGCGCGGGCGATGGCGGTCCTATCTGTGCGAGGACGAGCAGTGCTGCCCGCCGAACGGCACCCCTCTGGCCGGCGATGCATCCGTGGCGGCCGCGACCGCCACCTATGCCGGATTAGTGGCGCTCCCGGATCGTTCGGATGTAACGGCTTTGCTGGATCCGTTGCCTGCCGAGCGGCGCGACTCCCTCGAGCCCCTCATTGCGCATTACGAAAATTCCGCGGCAGCGGCCATTCTGGACGGGTGCTCGCCGCGCCATCAGCGGTCGGTGAAGCGCGCACTGTTCGCCGCTGCCCGCGATGGCGACCGTGCGCTGTTCCCGGGCCAGTCCGGCTGTGTGCCGGACGAGGATGTGTGCCGCTTCGCCGTCGCGTTGGTCGACACGCCCATTCGTGACGCCGTGTGGATCGCAACCGAGCGGCGCCAGCTCGACGGCAGGGCGCTCTGGCGCGAGATCGCCCGGCGCGCGCCGCAACCGTACGATGCCGCCCCGCTGTTTCTGTACGGCTGGGTCTGCTGGCGCGACGGAAATGGCGTATTGGCTGCCCTGGCGGCGGAGCGAGCCTTAGCAAGCGACCCAGCCTACCGAGCCGCCGATCTGTTACTCGGCGCGGTCAGGCACGGTCTTGACCCGCGCCGGACGCCACGGCTCCGACTACCACGGCCAGCATGACGACCGCGCGTGCCGCCAGCGCGGCAGGAGCATCACAGCGAGCGGATCATTGCGTTGGCCCGGACCGGCTGAGGCAGGTCGGACCCGCCCATCAGTGCGGTATCCACTGCGGCAGCGCAGGCTCGGCCTTCGGCGATGGCCCAGACCACAAGACTGGCCCCGCGGGTCGCGTCTCCACACGCGTACACGCCCTCGGCGGTGGTGCGCCAGCCGTCGTCGATCGTGATGGTCCCACGGCGTGGTTCGGTCGCCGTGCCGAGCTCGGCGAGCAGCTGCGGAACGTCGGTTCCGACAAATCCCGCTGCCAGGAGAACGAGTTCCGCCGGAAGCTCCGCTCGCGAGCCGGGAACCGGGCGGAACTCCCGCTGACCGTCGACCCGCAGGATCTCTACTTCCTGCACGAGCACCGCGCGCACCGAGCCCGATTCGTCCGGGAGAAATTCGATCACCTCACGGGCCCAGGCCTCATGCACACCCTCGTCGTGGGCCGGAGAGATGCCCCGGCTGCTCGGCGCGGCGGGCCAGATCGGATTCACCAGGCTGGTCCGCGGCGCCGGCCGGGGATTGTGGTCGAGAACGGTCACCGTGACGGCACCCTGCCGGTTCGCTGTGCCGAGGCAATCGGCCGCCGTGTCCCCACCGCCGATGATGATTACGTGCTTACCAGCCGCGTCGATGTCCGGCTTGGCGATGTCGCCCGCCTGCACTCGATTGCCCAAAGGCAGGTACGTCATGGCCTGATGGATGCCGGCCAGGTTCCGACCTGGGATGGCCAGCTCGCGCTGCCGCAACGCCCCGACCGCGAGTACCACCGCGTCGTAGTCGCGGCGGAGGGTGCGCACGTCGGTCGGCTGTATGTCGGTCTCGGGTCGGAACACCGTGCCCTCGGCGACCATCTGCTGGAGTCGCCGATCGATGATGTCTTTGGGCATCTTGAAGTCGGGGATGCCGTATCGAAGCAGTCCGCCGATCCGGTCGTCGCGTTCGAAGACCGTTACGTCATGGCCGGCACGCGTCAGCTGCTGGGCTGCAGCCAGCCCTGCCGGGCCGGAGCCGACGACTGCGACACATTTTCCGGTTCGACCGGACGGTGGCGCAGGCGCCACGTCCCCGTCGTCGAACGCTCGCTCGACAATGGATATCTCGATCTGCTTGATCGTGACCGGATCGGTGTTCAGTGCGAGAACACAGGCCGGTTCGCACGGTGCGGGGCAGATCCAGCCGGTGAACTCCGGAAAATTGTTCGTCGCATGCAACCGCTGGCTGGCCGTCGCGAAATCCCCCCGCGCGACGTACTCGTTCCACTCGGGGATCAGGTTGCCCAAGGGGCATCCACTGTGGCAGAAGGCAACTCCGCAGTCCATGCATCGGGCGGCCTGCTGCTCGACGACGTCCGCAGGCGACCTCAGGTATATCGGTCGCCAGTCGCGTACCCGCTCCGCGGCCGGTCGCTTGGGCGTGTCCTCACGCGCATGCTTCAGGAAGCCCTGCGGGTCGTGTGCCACGTACCACCCTTTCGGCGGTCGTCCTCTGGCCGGTCTGACGGTCCGGTTCGGAGAAGCGTCCGGCTTGGCGAACCGTCGGTCGACGAGACGACGCCGGCCCGTGACCCTATCTCACAGTCTAATGGCGGTCACCCTGGGCGATCGATGGGACGGATCCCCGCTCAGGCGACTCGCTGGCCTACCGACGATGTCGCGAGCCGTACAAAGATGTGGTCGCTCTCGCCGCGAGTCAAGGTGGCGCGTTCGCCCCCGCCATCGACCGTGACCCCATCGGCGGTCGGTGAGACGAGGAGCTGTCGGCCGGGTAGCAGCCCCGCCATGCTCAGTCGCTTCATTACGGCGGCATCCGACTGGAGTTGCTCGCTGATCCGGTCGACGATGATCGCGGTTTCGGCTGACTGGGTCGCCGCCGTCAGGCTGAGGAGCGGCTCGGTCGACGCAGCTGCGGCGTATGGCAGTCCCAGGTCCTCGAGACCGGGAATGGGGTTGCCGTGCGGGCAGACCAGGGGCTTGTCGACGAGCGCAAGGATGCGACGTTCCACCGCGTCGCTCATGACGTGTTCCCACCGACAAGCCTCGATGTGTACCTGCTCCCACTCCAGGCCGATCACGTCGGCGAGCAGGCGTTCGGCCAGTCGATGCTTACGCATGACGGCGACCGCCTCCCGCCGTCCCTGATCGGTCAGCTCCAGGTGTCGATCGTCAGCGACATGGACGAGTCCGTCCCGCTCCATACGGGCCACCGTCTGGCTTACCGTGGGACCGCTCTGGTTCAGCCGTTCGGCGATGCGGGCACGGAGGGGCACAACGCCCTCCTCCTCGAGCTCGTACACGGTCCGCAGGTACATCTCGGTCGTGTCGATGAGCTCGCTGTGGTGACTCACGAGCGGCCCTCTTTCACCGGTAGCTGCTCACATCGTAGAGCCACAGCCCCGTCACGGAGTCTGCGTTCCGAGCGTTCTCGGCGCTGATTACTCCAGGTAGTCGCGGAGCGCCTGGGCGCGCGACGGATGGCGCAGCTTGGCCATCGTCTCTCGCTCGATCTGCCGGATGCGCTCCCGGGAGAGCTTGAACGCGCGGCCGATCTCGTCCAGTGTCCGGGGCTGCCCGTCGTCTAGCCCGTATCGCATTCGGACCACGGCGGCTTCCCGGGCCTCGAGCGTGCCGAGCACCGAACGCAGCTGGGTGCGCATCAACCCGGCCTCGACGGCGGCCTCGGCCGCTGGAGCGGTGTCGTCGGCAATGAAGTCGCCGAGCGCAGCGTCGTCATCCGTACCGACGGTCTGATCCAAGCTGACCAGGTCGCGCGAGAGGTCGATGAGCTCCCGAATTCGATCCTCTGGGACGTCGAGCTCAGCCGCGAGCTCCGCGTCGGTCGCTTCCCGACCCAGACTCTGATTCATCTCGCGGCGCAGCCGCTGCAGCTTGTTGACCTGCTCGACGAGATGGACCGGTAGGCGGATCGTGCGGGACTGATCGGCCATGGCTCGGCTGATCGCCTGTCGAATCCACCAGGTCGCGTACGTCGAGAACTTGAAGCCCTTGGTGTAGTCGAACTTCTCGACGGCCCGGATGAGACCGAGGTTGCCTTCCTGGATGAGATCGAGGAAGGGCATCCCGTGACCGGTGTAGCGCTTCGCGAGGGACACCACGAGGCGAAGATTGGCGCGAAGCAGGTGATCCTTCGCGCGGCTGCCGTCGATGACCAGTGCGCGCAGATCGCGCCGGCGCGCCGCACTGAACGAGTTCGAAGCGGTCAACAGGTGCTCGGCATACAGGCCGGCCTCGATTCGCTTGGCCAACTCGACCTCGTCGGCTGCCGTCAG
Source organism: uncultured Actinomycetota bacterium (assembly GCA_963801715.1). Classification (GTDB taxonomy): domain Bacteria; phylum Actinomycetota; class Actinomycetes; order Mycobacteriales; family Jatrophihabitantaceae; genus CAVVJA01. Next base: position 151,915 of record CAWDGB010000014.1, read on the forward strand.
CAGCGGCACCTTGCCGATCTCGTTGAGATATACCCGGACCAGGTCGGCGGAGGCCGCTGCCTCGTCCAGGTCGGCGAGCGTCGCACCGCTTGCGACCGCTACCCCGTCATCGCCGGCGTCCGACTCGACGAGCAAGCGCCACGGCGTCGGGGGCGTCGAGGGACGGCCGTCCCCGGAATCGGTCAAGCTGTCCGCCGGACCGGGCCGTTCAGCAGCCTTGGACTTGGGCGCCTTGGCGGTGGAGCGCTTGCCGACGCCGGCGCCGTTGGGACGCTCGTCGGCCTCCTGCTTGGTATCGCGGGCTGGCAGATCCGTATCGACAATCACCGCCGCGTCCTCGGCGGGGCGAGGCGCAGTGGGCTCGGCCGCAGGCGTCGCCCGACGCGCGGACCGATGACCGCGTGCCGCGATGCGAGGCTCGCGAGTGGAGCCTGACCGCCCACTTGCGTGGGCACCAGCCGTACGAGACGTTGTCACTAGAGACAGACCACCTAGATCGTGATGTGCTTCAGGCCGTACCACCAATTCGTGATAAGCGGTCCGGAAGGTTCACTATTACCAACGTTCAACCAGCGTTGGTGTTCCCCATCAACGGCGGCATGTAACGAGTCTCTCAGCGCCGTCACAGCAGGCCAACGGGGTTCGCCGCCGAGTCCGGCTGCGCTCAGGTAAGTATAGATTCAGCGCTGCATCAGACCTCGAGCAGCAGCGTGACCGGCCCGTCGTTGACGAGACTCAGCCGCATATCCCCGCCGAACATGCCGGTCGCGACCCGAGCCCCCCGCGCTCGCAGCGCGCTGACGAATGTCTCGACCAGCGGTTCGGCAACGTCTCGACCAGCGGCTGCGGCCCATGTCGGACGCCGCCCCTTACGTGCGTCGCCATAGAGAGTGAACTGGCTCACAACGAGGACGGCTGAGTCCGCAACATCCGCGATCGATTGCTCGTCCCGCAGCAGCCGCACCTCGTAGACCTTTCGGGCCAATTGCGCCGCCTCTGCACTGGTGTCGGTGTGAGTTACCCCGACCAGGACAACCAGGCCGATCCCGATGGCCCCCACCGTCTGACCGTCGATGCTGACCGACGCTCCCCGTACTCGCTGCACGAGCGCTCGCACCGGACCTCGCTCCCAACCGAACCGCCTTCCCCGTCGGAGGCGCCGCGGTGCTGATCGTGGCACTCCCGCCAAGTGCTGTCGGCCGGCGGTCCGTCCGGTCCCGGAACGATCGGTCATATCTGCTGCGATATCCGCCACTGGGCCTCGATGAGGTGTATCCATGAGATGTGAACCGACGGCATCGAGATCACCCGGTGCTGATTACTGATGCGCCGGTCAATCCGGACGATGAGCTCGACCGTCGGCGGCGCCGCTACGGGATCATGATGGCCCTGCGGACGTTGTGTGTGATCGGCGCCGCACTGGTCTACCACGTGTCGCTATGGCTGGCCCTGGCATTCATCGTGGGCGGCGCCGTCCTGCCGTGGTCTGCGGTGATCCTCGCCAACGACCGGCCGCCGAGGAACCGCGGGCGCCTCCCTCATCGGGTTGGGCGTTCGGACCGGGAGCTGCCGAGCGGCGGAGAAGGATCGCACGATCGAGGGCTGACCGCCGCGCTGCGGCGTGGGCCGAGCAGCCGCCGGGCTGGGGTGGCACATGGGCAGTCGGCCGAGGAGAGGTTGGCTCGATAGCATCGCCCCAGCGGCCGTCGACTGGGGTGGCACAATCGGGCCTGTGACGAGCACCGAAACCCTTGAGTCGCCGAAAACCTCCGACGCCGACACTGGCGACGAGCTCTTTCACTATGTACGCAAGGCGAAGATCGCCGAAAGCGCTGTTATGGGCACGTTCGTGCAGGCCCTGTGCGGCGAGGTCTTTCCCGTGACCAAGACGCCGAAACCGGGCTCGCCGGTGTGTCCCCGGTGCAAGGAGATCTACGACAGCCTGCCACCGGGCGGCGGGTCCGACGGCTGACGGCGGCGCCGCCCCAACCGGAACGGTCCGGATCCCACCGCTGGGCTATTTACTGGGGCGGCGGCTCCGGTTTCCTGAGGCCTGGACGGTTGAGTAACGCCGGTTCCCCGGGAATCAGGGACTTGTGCGATCGGGTCGACGGATCGTGCCACCGGATCAGCAGGTCGAACTAGTGGGTCGGGAGGCCAAGGCGGGTCAGCGGATTGCGCGATCGGCTCGGGGCCCGACGACGGCTTGTCCTTCTCCAGCCGGATCCACCGTCGAGGGTGCAGGGCCCGAGGCCGGCGCTCCCGCGAGGGCCACATGTACTCGATCGCCGCGTTGAACTCCGCGCCGAACAGCACGCCGAGCGCCAGCACGAACAGGAACAGCAGGGCGGCGATCGGCCCAGCGAGCGTCCCGTACGCGTGGCTTTGATGGACGATGAACGTGATATAGCTGCGCAGGCCGGCGGCGCCGCCGAAGAACACCGCGAACGCCAACACCGCACCGGGCACGCCGCGGTGCCACGGCAGCCGCCGCGGCGGCGCGAGGTGATACAGCGTCGTCAGACCGATCAGTAAGAGAACGACGAGCGTCGGATAGTAGGCGCCGTTCACGATCGAACGGGCCGTGCCGCGGGCAGTCTCCGGAAAGAGATTGACGACCACTCTCGGACTCAACACCAGCAGCGGCAGCGCGATAACGCCGATCAGGACCATGCCGAGAAACAGGCCGAGCGCCAACAACCGGCTACGTACGGCACCGCGCTGATCGCGCATGTCGTAGGCAATCGTGATCGTGTTGACATAGGTAGCGGTACCCGATGAGCCGGCCCACAGCGCGAGGATGAAGCCGATGCTGATCAGGCCGGCGCGCTGGCCGTGCAGGACCTCGTTGAGCGTCGGAGCGATCGTCTCGTTCACGAACTCGCTACTGAAACCGCGGCTGAGCGCCCCTTCGATCTGGGCCTGTACCCGCGTGACGGTATCCGGCCCGAACCAGTTGGCCACATACCCGAGTGACGCGATGCTGGCCAGGATGAGCGGCGGCAAGCTGAGCAACTGCCAGAAGGCCGCCTCCGCGGACAGGCCCAGTATTCGGTCGTGCCACGCTTTGGACACCGTGCGGCGCAGCAGGGCTCGCACACGGTGACCAGCGCTCACAGTGGACCAGTCTGCCGAACGAGTGGAAGGCTGCCGCACGCCGCGGCTGTGGCGTGTCGTCGCTAGGCATCATCCGGCGCTCGCGACACGGCGAGCGGTGCGTCCTCCGGTTGCGGCTGAAAGCGGTAGCCCATCCCCGGTTCGGTGATCAGATATCGAGGCTGGCTGGGTTGCGGTTCGAGCTTGCGCCGCAGCTGCGCCATGAATATCCGCAGGTAGCTGGGATCCGTGTGCTCCGGCGCTCCGCGCAAGTCGGTCAGCAGCGCGCGCGACGTCACCAGCCGGCCCGGCTGACGCATGAGAGCCCGCAACAAATGCCACTCGGTCGGCGTGAGGTGAATACGCTCGCCGTTCGAGCGGGTCGCGGTAGTGGCCGCGAGGTCGACGGTGACGTCTCCGAGCTGGATCGCTGCCGCTTCGACGGCCGGCTCCGTCCGGCGGGTTACGGCGCGCACCCGCGCCAGCAGCTCCTGCATGCTGAACGGCTTGGTGACGTAGTCATCGGCTCCGAGGTCGAGCGCTTGCACCTTGTCCGAGCTGCCGATGCGGGCCGAGAGCACGATGATCGGGGTGTCGGCGTGGGCGCGGACGCCACGGATCACGTCGACACCCGAAACGTCCGGCAGCCCGAGATCCAGGACGATGAGATCTGGTCGGTCCCGGGCCGCCGAGGTGAGCGCCTCGGTGCCGGTCCGTGCCTGGACCACCTCATAGTCGCGGGCCGTGAAGTTCATCGCCAGCGCGCGCAACAAGGTCGGCTCGTCGTCGACGATGAGAACTCGAGGCACGCCTTTCGGTCAGCCGATCTCGGCCGGGAACGAGCGCGCCGATCGGAACAGCGTCGCCCGTTGGGCCAGCGCGAGCGCGGTCAGCTGGAGCAACGGCAGCCGCAAGAGAAGTACTCCGGCCGCTCCCGCGAGGGGCGCGACGACCCACAGGGCCGCCGTGCCCAGGACGAGCACCCGGCGGCGCGCCACAGCGTCTCGGTGTCGGAGCCGGATGATCACTGCCGCAGTAACGAGCGCGAGCACCTCCGCGCTCCACAACAGGTAGGCGCTGCGAGTGCCGCCCAGCCACTGCTGCGGCAACACCCCACTGAACAAGGCGACCCCGACGGCGACCCGGGTGGCTATCTGACGAGCCCGAGGCTCGCGCGGCGGTTGCGGGTCGTAGCAGGAGAGCTCGCTCGGCGGGTGATCCGCGAGTAGCTGGTCGACGTCCGGCTCCACCACCGCGGTGGGGTAGCGGGCAGTCACCGCGTGACGCAAATACTCCGGCACCTTCGGCGACATCCAGATCGCTTCGATGCGTGCCTTTCCCGCCCGGACGCCGCGCGAGCCGGCGATGACCCGACCCCAGCACGCGACGACAGCCAGCACATGACGCGCATGCGGATACTCATCCGCGGCGCGGGCGGACGCGTAGGCGTAGAAGCCGCACGTGCACTCGGGATCCGGCGCGCCGTGGTCGGGATCGTCGGGAGTGACCCGACATCGGGCCGTGTTGGTGCCGTCGACCCATGCCTGATCGCTGAACAGCGGGTACAGCGTCCCGTCCGGGCCGACGCGGAAACTGCGCACGGCTCGGATCTCGCCGACCTGTGGCTCGAACCCTGCGAACGCGTCCATAACCGTGGCAGCGGCTACGAGCTAGGTTGTGGCTCTCGAACGGGCTCCGCCGGCTCGGACGCGGGGGAGCGCGCCGGTGGATGCTCCTCGACGCGATCCGGCTCCGTCAACGGAAGGACTTCGATCCGACGGCGCTCGTCACCTATGTCTCCCATGGCTTCACGCTAGGCCGCCGAGCGGCGAAGCGCCACGCCCTAACGCGCGGATCGCCGCGGCGTGACCGGGTTCGCACTGCCACCCACATCGCGTAGCCAAACCGCGAGGGGTCCGTGACGAAGCCGTGAGGGCGCGGCGCAAAATCGCGCATCGCGACGTTTGCCACCGGTTCACTAAGTGAGCCGGCGGCGCTGCGGTCGGCGGTTCGTGGCGTTCGACCTCGGATCCGGATGCCCACAAGGAGGCCATCGTCGTGGGTGACGTGCTGTTCGTAGCGTTGACCATCGCGCTGTTCGCGCTCCTCGCGCTGGTCGTGCGCGGGGCCGAGAAACTGTGAGCGACCGCAGATGAGCGCAGCCAACATCGTCGGGCTGATCCTCTCGATCTCGCTCACCATCTTTTTGATCGTGGCCCTCGTGCTGCCGGAGAAGTTCTGATGACGACGACCTGGGCCGGAGTTGTGTTCGTCGGCTCGCTCATCCTCGCATTGGTGATCGTGTACCGCCCGTTTGGCGACTACATGGCCCGGGTACTAACCACAACCCGGCATCTTCGGGCGGAGCGGGTGATCTACCGCGTCGGCGGAATCGATCCCGATGCCGAGCAGAGCTGGGGACGCTACCTGCGGTCGGTGCTGGCCTTCAGCGCGGTGTCGATCGTCTTCCTGTACGCACTGTTGCGCTTGCAGCACGATTTCGGTCACCCGTACGCCGTCCCGCAAATGACCAGCAGCCAGGCCTGGAACACCGCGGTCAGCTTCGTCACCAATACGAACTGGCAGAGCTACTCAGGAGAGAGCGCGCTCGGCTACGTAGCGCAAATGGCCGGCCTGGCCGTGCAGAACTTCGCCTCCGCCGCGGTGGGGGTGGCCGTGGCTATCGCGCTGGTACGCGGATTCGCCCGGAGCCAGACCGATCGAGTCGGCAACTTCTGGGTCGACTTGACCCGCATCTGCCTGCGCGTCCTGCTCCCCATCGCAGTGGTGTTCGCGATCGTGTTCGTCGGGGCGGGAATGATCCAGAACTTCCACGACTACCACACGATCACCACCATCGCCGGCGGCCAGCAGACCCTGCCCGGAGGGCCGGTCGCATCACAGGAGGTCATCAAGGAGCTCGGCACGAATGGCGGTGGCTTCTTCAACGCCAACTCCGCGCACCCGTTCGAGAACCCGACGACGTGGACGAACTGGCTAGAGATCTTCCTGCTTCTGTGTATCTCCTTCTCGCTACCCCGCACCTTCGGCGTCATGGTCGGCGACCGCCGGCAGGGCCGGGCGATCGTGACCGTGATGGCGGTGCTGGCAATAACCAGTGTTGTGCTGATCACCGTGTTTCAGGCCGCACACCACGGCACCGTTCCGACCGCGGTGGGTGCGAGTACGGAAGGCACCGAGACGCGATTCGGGGTGCCGGACTCGGCGGCATTCGCCGACGGCACAACGCTCACATCGACGGGCGCTGTGGACAGCTTCCACGATAGCTACACCAGCCTGGGTGGCGCGATGACGCTCCTGAACATGATGCTCGGTGAGGTCGCGCCTGGCGGCACCGGTTCGGGCCTCTACGGAATGCTCGTGCTCGCCGTCATTACCGTGTTCGTCGCGGGTCTGATGGTCGGCCGGACGCCGGAGTATCTCGGCAAGAAGCTTCGCGCACGAGAGGTCAAGTTCGCCTCCCTGTACCTGCTCACTACCCCGGCACTGGTCCTGGTCGGCACCGCGACCGCGATGGCCCTGCCCGGTCAGCGGGCGGGCATGCTGAACACCGGTCCGCATGGTTTCTCCGAAGTGCTATACGCGTTCACCTCGGCCGCAAACAACAACGGCAGTGCGTTCGCGGGCATATCGGTCAACACGACCTGGTACAACACAGCCTTAGGAATCACCATGCTGCTAGGCAGATTCCTGCCGATGGTGTTCGTACTCGGGCTAGCCGGGTCGTTGGCCAGGCAACGCATGACACCCGCATCCGAGGGCACACTGCCGACCCATCGGCTGCTGTTCGTCGGCATGCTCACCGGCGTGACGATCATCGTCGTCGCCCTCACCTACTTCCCGGCGCTGGCACTGGGTCCGCTCGCGGAGGGCTTGCACTGATGACCACATCCACGACGATCACCGCCCCGTCCGCGCGTCTTACGCCACCGGAGCCAACGCACCCGCCACGTCGCGTCCAAGGCGGCTTACTGGATCCACGGCTGCTCTGGCAGGCGATGCCGGACGCCTTGCGCAAGCTCGATCCGCGGACGCTGTGGAAGAACCCGGTCATGTTCATCGTCGAGATCGGCGCCGTGTTCACGACGGTGCTCGCGGCCACGTCCAGCAGCACGTTCGGCTGGCTGATCGTCATCTGGCTGTGGCTCACCGTGCTGTTCGCCAACCTCGCCGAAGCTGTCGCCGAGGGCCGCGGGAAAGCGCAGGCTGACGCGTTGCGCCGGGCAAAGACAGACACCATCGCTCGTCGGCTCGTCGATCCTGCGGTACTCGACGGTGCCGAGGAACCGGTTCCCGCGCCGGAGCTTCGGCCGGGCGATCGCGTGGTCTGCGAGGCCGGAGACGTGATTCCCGGCGACGGTGACGTCATCGACGGCATCGCGAGCGTCGACGAGAGCGCGATAACCGGGGAAAGCGCGCCGGTGATCCGGGAGAGCGGTGGCGACCGAAGCTCCGTCACCGGCGGCACCCGGGTGCTGTCCGACCGGATTGTCGTGGAGATCACCCAGAAGCCAGGCGATAGCTTCATCGATCGGATGATCGCGCTGGTCGAAGGTGCGCGCCGCCAGAAGACGCCGAACGAGATCGCGCTGAACATCCTGCTGGCCTCGTTGACAATAATCTTCCTGCTGGCGACCGTGACCCTCCAACCGATGGCCATCTTCGCGAAGGCGAATCAACCGGGCATCGGCAATTCGGCCGCGCTGGACAACAATGGGATCACCGGCATCGTCATCGTCTCGCTGCTTGTCTGTCTCATCCCAACCACGATCGGCGCGTTGCTATCGGCGATCGGTATCGCCGGTATGGACCGGCTCGTGCAGCGCAACGTGCTCGCCATGAGTGGACGAGCCGTGGAAGCGGCGGGCGACGTCAATACACTATTGCTCGACAAAACCGGCACAATCACGCTCGGGAACCGGCAGGCCACAGACTTCCTGCCGGTCGGCGATAACCCGGTGGAGACTCTCGCCGATGCGGCTCAGATGGCTTCTCTGGCCGACGAGACGCCCGAGGGCCGATCGATTGTGGTCCTGGCCAAGACGGAGTACGGCCTGCGGGAGCGGCCCGCCGGTCAGCTGACGCACGCAACCTGGGTGCCGTTTACCGCGCAGACCCGGATGAGTGGCGTCGACCTGTCGGCCGTCGACAGCGCGCCGGCTCGGCAGATCCGTAAGGGCGCTGCGTCCGCCGTGATCACGTGGGTGCGCGAGAACGGCGGCACTGTGTTGCCGCGCACCGGCGAGATCGTAGACGGGATCAGTGCCGCCGGGGGCACGCCGCTCGTCGTGGCCCAGCGCATCGGCGCCGGTGCACCGGTCGTGCTTGGCGTCATCCAGCTGAAGGACATCGTCAAGCAGGGGATGGCCGAGCGGTTCGACGAGCTGCGCCGCATGGGCATCCGCACCGTGATGATCACTGGTGACAATCCGCTGACCGCTAAGGCCATCGCCGACGAAGCGGGGGTCGACGATTACCTCGCCGAGGCCACGCCCGAAGACAAGATGGCGCTGATCAAGCGCGAACAGCAGGGCGGAAAGCTCGTCGCGATGACCGGGGATGGAACCAACGACGCACCGGCACTCGCCCAAGCTGACGTAGGCGTAGCCATGAATACCGGAACCTCTGCGGCCAAGGAAGCCGGCAACATGGTCGACCTCGACTCTGATCCGACCAAACTGATCGAGGTCGTGGAAATCGGCAAGCAACTGCTCATCACCCGCGGCGCCCTGACGACGTTTTCCATCGCGAACGATGTCGCAAAGTATTTCGCGATCATCCCGGCGATGTTCGCGGCCGTCTATCCCGGTCTGGACAAGCTCAACATCATGCGGCTGCACTCACCCGAGTCCGCGATCTTGTCCGCGGTGATCTTCAACGCGCTGATCATCGTGGCGCTGATTCCGCTCGCCCTGCGCGGAGTGCGATACCGGCCATCGAGCGCCAGCGCGATGCTGCGCCGCAACATCTGGATCTACGGCCTGGGCGGCATCATCATGCCGTTCGTAGGCATCAAGCTGATCGACCTGATCATTCAATTCATTCCCGGAATCGGGTGAGACTCGTGCCTTCTTTCGGCCTTGTGCTGCGTCAACACGTAGCCGCGCTACGCATGCTGGTCGTCCTCACCGTGATCTTCGGCGTGGCGTATCCACTCGTGGTGACGCTGATAGGGCACGTGCCCGGTCTCGCTCACCAGGCAAACGGGTCAACCATCACGAGCAACGGGCAGGTCGTCGGCTCGTCTCTCATCGGGCAGTCGTTCACCGACTCCGACGGCAAGCCGCTTGTGCAGTACTTCCAGACCCGGCCATCCGCCGCGGGGGACGGGTACGACCCCACGGCGAGCAGCGCCAGCAATCTCGGGCCGGAATCGATCGTCGACACGCTGCCAGACCCTAAGGCGCCGACGGACTCGGCCGAGGCGGCAGGCAAACCCAGCCTGCTGACCCAGGTCTGCTCGCGCAGCCTGGCGATCGGACAGCTCGAAGGAGTGAGCGGCGCTCGTCCGTTCTGCACGCCGGACGGCGTCGGCGCGGTGCTCGGGGTGTTCTACGGCGAGCCGAACTACCGCGGCCCGATCACCCGCGTCGTCAGCCTGAACCAGGCCTGCCCGGCACCCCCATTCCGGCAGAGCTACCGGGGCGTTCGCGTCGAATGCGCCACCCCCAACACGGACTACTCCGCCGGCCAAGTGGTGCCGATCCGAGGCGATGCACCAGCGAAGCCTGCCGTGCCATCGGACGCGGTGACGGCGTCCGGATCCGGGCTGGACCCGGCCATCAGTCCGGCCTACGCCCGCCTACAGGAGGAGCGAGTCGCGAAGGCGCGCGGCATTGGCGTCGCCGACATAGCCGCGCTCGTGGACAAGTACCGGACGGGGCGCGCCTTGGGGTTCATGGGCGAACCCGCGGTGAACGTCGTCGAGCTGAACCACGCGCTGGACGCCAAGTACCCGTATCGGAAGTAGCGTTCATCGAGATGACCGAACGCGGCACGCTGCGGGTATACCTCGGCGCGGCACCGGGCGTCGGCAAGACGTACGCGATGCTCGCCGAGGGCCACCGCCGCGCGCAGCGAGGCAGCGACGTCGTCGTGGCGTTCGTGGAGCCGCACGGGCGGCGGCATACGGTCGAGATGATCGGCGACCTCCCGGTGGTCCCGCGGCGGAACATGGCGTATCGCGGCAGCGAATTCGAGGAGATGGATCTCGCTGCTGTTCTCGCCCGGCGCCCGCAGATCGCGCTCGTCGATGAGCTGGCGCACACCAATGTGCCCGGCAGCCAGCACACCAAGCGGTGGCAGGACATCGAGCAGCTGCTCGAGGCCGGCATCCACGTGATCAGCACGGTGAATGTGCAGCACCTCGAATCGCTCAACGACGTTGTCGAAGCGATCACCACAGTTCCGCAACGCGAGACCGTTCCCGACTCGGTGGTCCGTGCGGCTGAGCAAGTCGAGCTCGTCGACATGACGGCGGAGGCGCTGCGCCGGCGGATGGCGCACGGCAACATCTATACCCCGGACAAGATCGATGCCGCCCTGTCGAACTATTTCCGCCCCGGTAACCTCACCGCGCTCCGGGAGCTGGCGCTGCTGTGGCTCGCGGACAGCGTTGACGAAGGCTTGCAACGGTACCGAGAGCAGCACGGCATTGCCGCTAGGTGGGAGACCAGAGAACGCGTGGTCGTGGCGCTCACTGGCGGTCCGGAAGGCGAGGCGCTGATCCGCCGGGCCGCTCGCATCGCCGGCCGGGCCACCGGCGGGGAGATGCTGGCGGTGCATATCGCCCGCAGTGACGGGCTAGCCGGTTCGAGCATCGCAACGCTGGACCAGCAACGGCTGCTCGTCGAGTCACTGGGCGGAAGCTACCACTCAGTCATCGGCGATGATGTGGCCGAATCCGTGCTGGATTTTGCGCGAGCCAACAACGCCACCCAGATCGTGATCGGCGCGAGTAGGCGGAATGCACTGGTAGCGGCGCTGACTGGGCCGGGAACCGGTCTGACGATCACCCGAAAGTCGGGAAGTATCGATGTGCATGTCGTCAGCCACGAATACGTGGGCAAGGGACGAGTGCTGCCACGCATTGCTCCGGGGGTAACTCGCCGTCGCCAGATTCTGGGTGTCATCGTGGCAGCGGTATTGATCACCCTCCTGGTGCCGGTGTTAGCCGCGGTTCGTGACGACGTGTCGTTGGCCAGCGACCTGCTGCTGTTTCTCCTGGTGGTGGTCATCGTCAGCCTCATCGGAGGCATCTGGCCGGCGCTGATCACGGCAATAGCCGCGAGCCTCGTGGTCAACTACTACTTCGTTGCGCCGCTGCATCAGTTCACAATTTCGCAGCCAGAGAACGTATTGGCGCTGAGCGTATTCGTCGTCATCGCCGCGCTCGTATCACGGGTCGTCGACATGGCGGCACGGCGAACCAGCGAGGCCGCTCGCTCGAACGCCGAAGCCGAGACGATGTCCACGCTCGCCGGTAGCGTGCTGCGTGGCGAGCAGGCCATCCCAGCTCTGCTCGAACGAGTACGCGAGACCTTCGCCGTCGACAGAGTGTCGTTGCTCCGTCGGGACAGCTCCGCCCCGGCGAGCGAGGGCCCGGGCGGCATGCGCGGCAGCTGGACCTGCCTGGCCAGCGTTGGCGATCAGCCGTGCACCCATCCCGAGGACGGCGACGCCGAGGCGCCCGTAGGACCGGACCTCGTGCTGGTTCTCGGCGGCCGGGCCATAGCGGCCGAGGACCAACGCGTGCTGAACGCTTTCGCAGCGCAGGTCGCCGTGGCGTTCGAACAGCGCCGGCTGGCTCAGGCAGCCGACGCCGCCGCGGGCGTGGCCGAGGCGGATCGCATGCGCACCGCGCTGCTCAATGCGGTCAGCCACGACCTCCGCACGCCGATCGCGTCCGCCAAGGCTGCGATCTCGAGCCTGCGCAGCGGGGAGGTGCGATGGAGCCCAGAGGACCGCCAGGAGCTTCTGGCGACCGCCGACGATGCGCTGGACCGGCTCACCGATCTTGTAACCAACCTGCTCGACCTGTCTCGCCTACAGGCCGGAGTGCTATCGGTCGCAATCCGCCCGGTGGGTGTCGACGAAGTCGTAGGTGTCGCGCTCGACCACGTCCGGGCCGTGGTCCCGGACCGGGCCTGGCAATTGGTGCAAGTCGACGTTCCGTCGACCTTGCCTGAGATGGCAGCCGACGCGGGTTTGCTGGAACGCGTCATCGCCAATCTCGTCGAGAACGCGCTGCGTCACACGCCGCCGGATCAGCCCGTCCGGCTCGCCGCCAGCGCGATCGGGAACGTCGTCGAGGTGCGCGTGATCGACCGGGGCCCGGGGATTCCGGTCGATGATCGTTCTCAGGTGTTCGCGCCATTCCAGCGTCTCGACGACCATGGGGCGAGCGGTGGGACAGGCGTCGGGCTGGGTCTGGCCATCGCGCGGGGGTTCGTCGAAGCGATGCACGGCACGGTCACGCTCGATGACACGCCGGGCGGTGGGTTGACGGCCACCGTCGGCCTACCGATTGCGTCGGGCCGGCAGTCAGCCCCGGATGAAGTGGGCGATCTCACGTCGGCTGACTAGGTCGCCCGCCCAGTCTCGCTTCGGGAGAATTTGTTGCGGTTCCCGCTCGCGGCGGTGTTCGCAGGTGTCGCCGAGGTGTTCGCTCGGCGCGAAACAAACTCGTAACCCGGCGTAAGCCGGCATGTCATCAACGTCCGGATGGTTGAGTAGGTAGGCAAGCGCTCACGATCGAGCGACGGGACGACGGAGGAGGATGCGATGAACACGTTGATCAGTCGTCCACTCGTTGCTACCGACAGGTGTGATCGGTGTGGCGTTCAGGCGTACGTTCGAGTGACTTTGCAATCCGGATCCGAACTGTTTTTCTGCGCTCACCACGCGCGCCGATTCGATTCAGCGTTGCGCGAGCAGGCCGCTTCGATCTACGACGAGTCGGAACGGCTCGTCGATACTCCAGCGTCCGCTGCCCTCGACGAGCGCTGACGGCAGGCTTACTTCGGGTCCAAGCTTGGTCGGCCCCGGCACGGCGCAGCTCGCGCCGGCCAGGGCCTAGCCCATCGCCCTGACTCGGAAAGGGGATGGACCGTGGTGAACGATAACTCCAATCCGCGGCGCCCCAGCAATTATTAGGACCGCCCTTTGGCTCCTGTTCAGCTAGCTGAAGATGATCTTAGAGATATCGTCGTTCCAGGGCTGTAAGTCCAAGATCACGACGAAGGGACCACCGGTCTAAGAGAGGCCGGTCGGCGAGCCTGGGAGGCTTGTTCCGTTCAGTCCAGGTAGTCCCGAAGGACTTGAGATCGAGACGGGTGCCGCAGCTTGGACATGGTCTTGGATTCGATCTGCCGGATACGTTCGCGGGTGACGCCGTAGACCTGCCCGATCTCGTCCAGGGTTCGTGGCTGCCCGTCGGTAAGCCCGAACCGTAGCTTGACCACGCCAGCTTCCCGCTCGGAAAGCGTCTGAAGCACGGACTGCAGCTGATCCTGCAGGAGGGTGAACGAGACGGCGTCGACGGCGATCACCGCCTCGGAGTCTTCGATGAAGTCGCCGAGCTGGCTGTCGCCCTCGTCCCCGATTGTCTGATCGAGGCTGATCGGCTCCCGGGCATACTGCTGGATCTCCAGCACCTTGTCCGGCGTGATGTCCATCTCCTTCGCGAGCTCCTCAGGGGTTGGCTCGCGGCCCAGGTCCTGCAGCAATTCACGCTGGATGCGGCCGAGCTTGTTGATCACTTCGACCATGTGCACCGGGATCCGGATGGTGCGCGCCTGATCGGCCATGGCCCGCGTGATCGCCTGCCGGATCCACCATGTGGCATACGTGGAGAACTTGTAGCCCTTGGTGTAATCGAACTTCTCGACCGCGCGGATGAGCCCCAGGTTGCCTTCCTGGATCAGGTCGAGGAAGGCCATGCCGCGCCCGGTGTATCGCTTGGCAAGGGAGACCACCAGACGAAGGTTCGCCTCGAGCAGGTGGTTCTTGGCCCGTTCGCCGTCGCGGACGATCCATCGCAGGTCCCGACGCATCTGCGTCGACATCTTCTCGCCGGTCTCCTCGGCCTGGCGGAGCCGCTCGGCGCCGTAGAGGCCAGCCTCGATGCGCTTGGCGAGATCGACCTCTTCTTCGGCGTTCAGCAGTGCGACCTTGCCGATCTGCTTCAGGTACGCCCGCACCGAGTCCGCCGACGCCGTCATCTCGGCGTCTTTGCGGGCCTGACGCAGGGCCTCGGACTCCTCCTCGTCCTCCCAGGCGAAGTCCGCCGTGTCTTCGGCGCCCTCAGCAGCTTCCTCGTCGTCCGGCTCAACCTCTACCGCTGCGGCGAGATCAGCAGATTCCTCGAGCAGGACGTCGACGGTCGCGTCAGCTTCGAGTGTCGCCACGTCGGGGTCGGCCTCGGCGACCTCAGCCACACTCTCGGCAGCCGCACCATCAGGGGCCACACCATCGGCAGCCACCCCGTCAGCGGCGGTGGCGACGTCCGGCTCGACCGGCGCGGTATTCTTCGCCGTCTTCGGTGCCGATTTACCGGTCCGAGACGGCTTCGTCGCGGTAGGCGACTTCTGGGATCTGGTTGACGCGGTCACCCGCTTGCTCGCCGTCGTGGTTGCGGCTACCACCTTGTGGACGGAATCCGCGGGAACAGCTGAGGAAGAAGTGCTTGCGGCCACGAACGCCCTTTCGCCACGTCGTGCGTCAGGAGAAGGTCCTGCGCGATGGAATCACCGATGCGGAGATCGAAGAGCGGGTCAGCTCGCCGTCTGCGTGTCGCCTCAACACTCGAGTCCAGTACGTGCGTAGTGCCCTGGCAAATCAGTGTACTGCGCGAACGCGTGCGCGCGACCCAGCGCGCCTCGTCGCGGGTCGCAGCTACTCGCTCCGACGCTCAATGGCCGCGACCGCCGCGCCGACGATACCGGCGTTGTTCAGCAGCTGGGCCGGCTTCACCGGCGCGGTCAGCGTCAGGAGCGGCACCCACTTTTGGGCCTCCTTGCTCACTCCACCGCCGACGACGAAGAGGTCGGGCGAGAAGAGCCGCTCAACATGCGACATGTACTTTTGGACGCGCTGCGCCCACTTCTTGAACGACATGCCGCTCTTCTCCCGCACCGAAGCGGCTGCGCGAGTCTCCGCGTCGTAGCCGTCCAGCTCGAGATGTCCGAGCTCGGTGTTCGGGACGAGCTTGCCATCCACGAGTAATGCGGAGCCGATACCTGTGCCGAAGGTGAGCATGATGACGACGCCCGAAACACCTTTTGCGGCACCGAAGCGGGCCTCGGCGATGCCGGCCGCGTCCGCGTCATTGAGCACGATCACATCTCCGGTCGTGGCCTTGGTGAACACCGCGTCCACGTCGGTGCCGATCCAGCTTGGATCGACGTTTGCGGCCGAGCAGGCCACACCGTGCTTGACGACCGCGGGGAAGGTGGCTCCAATGACCCCGTCCCAGCCAGCCTCGGACACGATACGAGCCACGATCTCTGCGACGAGATCGGGTGTCGACGGGCTTGGGGTCGCGTAGCGCACCCGCGACGTCAGCAGCGCGCCCGTGGTGGTATCGACGAGGGCTCCTTTGATACCGGAACCGCCGATGTCTATGCCGAAGGCCTGGTCGAAGCCGCGGCTGGTTTGCTCGCCCACGGTTCCTCCGCTCGTAGCGCCGGATCCTCGCGCCGTACCATATCGCCCCCAATGTGGTGCGATGACTCTATGTCACCAAGCCCCGAGCCAGAATCGTTACTCGAAATTGCCGTCGAGCTGGCGACCGGAGCGGGTGAGCTCATCGGGGCGCGTCGCGGGCCCCTAGAGGTCGATACCAAGAGCACGCCAACGGACATGGTGACTGCGGTGGATCGCGAGGTCGAGGAGTGGTTGTTTGCGCGGATCGCGGCACGCCGCCCCGACGACGCGATCTTCGGCGAAGAAGGGGAGCCGTCGACCGGTAGCAGTGGGGTGCGCTGGCTCATCGACCCGATCGACGGGACCGTCAACTTCGTTCTCGGTATACCCGCCTACACGGTTTCGGTGGCTGCTGAGATGGGCGGGCGCGTCGTGGCCGGCTGCGTCCATAACCCGGAAACCGGCGAGCTGTTTCGGGCGACAGTCGGTGGCGGCGCTTATCTGGGGAGCCGTCGGTTGACTGGCCCTCGAGACGTCCCCCTGAGCCGGGCCGTGGTTGGCACCGGTTTCTCCTATGACGCCGCCCGGAGGGGGAAACAGGGCGATCTGGTGGCGGCGATATTGCCGCGGATCGCCGACATTCGACGGATCGGTTCGGCCAGCCTCGACCTGTGTTTCGTATCGGCCGGCAGGCTGGACGGTTACTTCGAGGTAGGGCTGAACGCCTGGGACTGGGCCGCTGGAGCCCTGATCGCCGAGGAGGCGGGCTGCGTCGTCAGCGGGCTACCGGGTCGGCCAGTCGGAAAGCCGGTTGTCGCGGCGGCCGGCGGGTCATTTGCGCCGGACTTCCTCGCGCTCCTGGAGGAGCTCGACGCGAGCCACGTCTGACCGATCAGCACTGCGCCTGCGCGGACGATGGGGACGGGGTGCTCACGGTGCCCGGTGGGGCGACCGCGGCTTGGGTGACGTGATCTCGCGTCATCTCCTGCTTGACGGTGGCGGTGGTACTGACCGTCGTGAACTTGGCGCCCAGAGCGATCTCGACCTGGTTGTCGGTTCGGGCTGAGCCGATGAGCGTCGCGCCGGGAAAGTAGTACGCCACGAGCTTGCCGGCCGCGCGGCCGGCCGGACCGTACCGAATCTCGGCGATGGCTGCGATCGGGACGTCGTCGTTGCCGATGTCGGCCACCACGAATCCAGCCTTGGCGAGTTTCGAACGCACGCCCGCGGCAAGGCCCTGACGATTTGTCGCGTTCAGGATGTGCACGGTCACGGTCGTGGGAGGCGGCACTACGGTCACCGCGGCGGGAGAGCAGGACGGTGAGGGCTTGGCGGCAGATGCCTCGGAGCTGACCCGGTGAATCACCCGCCACCACACGATCGCTGTGAGCAGCGCGAGTATGAGGAGGAACACCAAGGCCGGCAAGGGTCGCCGCGCAGTGCTGGGGCGATCCGGCTGCACGATGTCGGCTCCAAGGTCTATATACGGCAGACACACCGGCCGCGGTTGGGCGGGTCGGGGCATGGCCTAGGTGTCGCTGAGCGTAACTCGCGACACCTGCTACGACGCGCAGGCGTGCCCCTACGCCCTTTGGTAACCCGAACGGTGTAGGTTTGCCGGTCCCACCTCATGGACGGCGGTTGCGCTGAGGAAGATTTGTCCGCCGACCCTGCGATTCGGGGCACAAAACAAGGCAGTCATGCGTTGCATCGCCGCAGACGTCGATCAGTCGGTCTGGCTGAGAGACGGATGTGACCTGAATGACGTAATCAACGTTCTAGAACACCATTCGCAAAGTGTTCCGAGTAGGAGTTGAGGGCCAATGGCCACCGATTACGACGCCCCCCGTCGCGGCGACGTGGACGAGCTCAGCGAGGACTCGCTCGAAGAGCTCAAGGCGCGCCGCGCCGAGGCGCAGTCCGGGTCGATCGACGTCGACGAGACTGAGCTCGCCGAGTCGTTAGAGCTGCCCGGAGCCGATCTATCCAACTTGTCCGGTGAGGAGCTCACCGTTCGTGTGCTGCCCAAGCAGGACGACGAGTTCACGTGTTCCGTTTGTTTCCTGGTTCACCACCGGAGTCGACTCGCGCGCGAGCGCAACGGGCAGTACATCTGCAGGGATTGCGCCTGATCCCGAAATGGCGAGGCGCCGGGTCTCCGGCGCCCACCGTTGGTTTACGTCGCAACAGAGCGCTCGCCAGTGTCTGGCTGCCGGTTAGGCGATGAGTTCGCGCAGCAACCCGACGACTCGGGCCGGATGGCGCGTGCTGAGTACCCAGTACGGAGTCGGATCGTCGACGTCATCTAGCCACACCTGTACGCCAGGGCCGATCCACGGTCGAATCGAGACGAACGCCTGCGGATCGCCCTCACGTCCGACGACGCGACGCAAGGTATTCGCATCGAGCGCGACCGCACCGCTGATGTAGCGCGAGGAAATATGCGCTCCGCGAATGCGCAACTCGTCGTCGCTGATCGCCAGCTCGCCGCGTCCGAGCGCCCAGATGATCAATATGGCGGCCGGCACCAGCACGCCGAACGGGATCCAGTCGGTCAATGGCAAGCCCGAAATATGGAACTCGGCCGCCAGCAAAGAGGCGACTCCAATTCCGAGCGGGTACCACCACCAGGGAGTGCGGAGCCGCTCGCGGTACCGAATCACACCCACCGCCCCGTTGGCCCCGCCGAGCGCGCGAGCCCTCCCCGCTCGCTCACGCTCGATGCTCGCTCGAGCTTGATCGGCTCTTCGCGCGAGCGCTCATCGCCTCGTTCGCTGCGCTCCTTGCTCGCTGACGCTCGCTGCGATGCTCGCTCGAGCTGGATTGGCTCTTCGCGCGAGCGCTCATCGCCTCGTTCGCTGCGCTCCTTGCTCGCTGACGCTCGCTGCGATGCTCGCTCACTTGGCCAAGGGTAGCGTTGCGCGTCGTGACGACCTCGCCAGTCAGCGCCCCGGGAGACGGCGTGCAGGTGCTCGTCCAACGGCTTGATCCGGGGGCACCGCTGCCGACGTATGCACTGCCCGGTGATGCCGGAGCGGACATCGTGACGACGATCGACGTCGTCCTCGGACCAGGCGAGCGCGCAGTAATACCCACCGGTGTCGCCGTTGCCCTACCCGACGGATACGCAGCCTTCGTGCATCCACGGTCCGGGCTCGCGGCCCGCGCGGGACTGGCCTTGCTGAACTCCCCCGGCACCGTAGATTCCGGATACCGAGGCGAGGTCAAGGTCATCGCCATCAACCACGACCCGGTGGCTCCGCTCGAGCTGCGCCGAGGTGATCGGATCGCTCAGCTGGTCATCCAGCGCGTTGAGCATGCTCGGTTCGTCGAGGTTGCCGAGCTGCCTATCTCCGACCGGGGCGCTGGCGGGTACGGGTCCACTGGGGGCGCCGCGGCGCTGCTCACCGATCGAGGTGTGTGATGGCGCCGCCATGGCGACGCCGCGAGAAGGCAACCGACCGGTCAAAGATCGACGCGACTCCCCCCTGGGAGGTGCGCCAACGCGATGAGCCCGAACCGACGACCGGCCCGTTCGACGTCCGCGACGCTCCGGACGACGATCGGCCCCGCGTGGATCTCGGCGCGCTGCGCGTGGCCGTGTGGGAAGGCGTCGATCTTCGGCTGGACGTGAACGAGGCGCAGCAGGTCGTCTCGGCGACCCTGGCCAGCGCCGATGGCCAGATGCAGCTCGGCGTATTCGCGGCTCCTCGCAACGAAGGAATTTGGGACGACGTACGGGCGGAGATCAGCCAGTCACTCGCGTCCCAAGGCGGCTCCGCCACGGACGAGCCCGACGGCCCGTTCGGCACCGAGCTTCGGGGAACGCTCAAGGGACCCGAGGGTTCGATGCCAGTTCGGTTCGTCGGAGTCGACGGTCCGCGGTGGTTCCTGCGCGCGATGCTGGTTGGGCCGATTGCCGTGAGCGCCACGAAGGCGGCGCCCTTTGAAGACGCATTGCGCGCGATCGTCGTCGTTCGCGGCAGCGAGCCGCTGCCGGTCCGGGAACCAGTTCCGCTCGAGCTTCCCAAGGAGGCCGCCGATCAGCTCGGGACTGGACAAACCTCGCCGGCCGATAGCTGAGGCAAGCGGCCCGAGCGCTCCGGCGCAGCCGGGCTACCCTTAAGGCGTGGGACGCCTGTCGCTGCTGCGCCGACTCACGGCCGATCTGCAGACGCTGGACGCCGCCGAGCTGATGACCGATGTCGAGCAGTGCGCGGCGGTGCCGATTGGCAGCCTGTCCCGAGGTGACCTTGCCCTCGTCACCGGACGCCTGCGGGCCGTCCAATACACGCCAAGAGAAACGGTGCCGACGTTCACGGCCGAGTTGTTCGACGGCTCGGCGTGCATCGACCTCGTTTGGTTGGGACGTCGGCGGATCGCTGGTCTCGAGCCGGGGCGAACGGTGTTCGCCCGCGGCCGCGTCGGAGTCCATGACGACCGGCTCGCGATCTACAACCCGTGGTACGAGCTGCGCGGACTGTCGTGACCGATCCGGCCGACGACGGATCGACGCAGCCGGCTGGCCGAGGGTCCTACCGGGAGCAATACCGGCAGCAATTGCTGACCAGTCTGGGTGGCTGGTCCGGCACGGTGGTCACTGCGATTCCGACCGTGGTCTTCGTCGTGGTGAACGCCCTCGCTGGACTGCGTCCGGCGATTGGCGCGGCCATCGGATCCGCCGTCGTGCTCGCCATCTACCGAGTGCTGCGCAAACAACCGGTCCAGCAGGCCATCACCGGGTTGATCGGCGTGGTCATAGCCTCGCTCATCGCGGGCGGCACCGGACAAGCCCGCGGGTACTTCCTGTGGGGCATTTGGACCAGCTTTGCGTACGCCGCGGCGTTCGCCGTGTCGTTGATCGTCCGGCGTCCGATCGTCGGGCTCGCCTGGGAGTTCCTGGATCCGAGTCCCAGTGGCGCTCGACCTTGGTATCGGCAGCCGCCCCTGCTGCGCGCATACGCGTTGGCGACCGCCGGCGGCTTGGTCGTATTCCTTGCCCGTGGGGTTGTGCAAACCGCCTTGTTCCGGGAGAACGCAACCGGCTGGCTCGCGGTCGCTCGGATCGCGATGGGCTACCCGCTCTTCCTACTGGCGGTGGGGTTCGCGTTCTGGGTGGTTACGCGCGCTCGTCGGCAGCTCGCGCAACCGGAACAAAGCTGAACCGCTTAGCGAATCACCACGTGGCGGATCGCCGCTTCGGTTTCCGGCAGCGCCACGAAGAGCAACTCGTCGCCGGGTTCGAGCGGCTCCTCGGGAGTGGGCGCGATGACTCGCTGGTCGCGGACGATCGCCACGAGCGCGGCATCGTCGGGTAGCAATAGGTCACGAACCGGGGCGCCGGCACACAGCGCACCTTCGGGCAAGGTCACCTCGATCAGGTTCGCCTGACCCTGGCGGAAGGTGAAGAGGCGCACGATGTCGCCGACCTCGACCGCCTCTTCGACGAGCGCCGCGAGTACCCGGGGAGTCGAGACGGCGACGTCCACGCCCCATGCCTCGGTGAACAACCACTCGTTGCCCGGATGGTTGATCCGGGCTACCACTCGCCGCACCGAGAACTCGGTCTTCGCCAGCAACGACACCACGAGGTTCACCTTGTCGTCGCCGGTCGCGCCGATGACCACCTCGTACTCCTCGAGCTTGGCGTTCTCGAGGTTCTCCAGCTCGCATGCGTCGCCGAGCAGCCACTCCGCGTCCGCCAGGTCCTTGACGCCGACCTTGGCCGGGTCCTTGTCGATGAGCAGTACCGCGTGACCATTGCCCAGTAATTCTTGAGCGATCGATCGGCCGACTGCGCCGGCTCCGGCGATGGCGACGCGCATCAGGGTCCTCCCTCTGGCGACGTGCTTGCGACGTCACGAAGCAACGGTGTGCGCGCATCGGTCGTCAGGACGTGAATCGTGTCGCCCGCCTGGATCAACGTAGAAACCGTTGGCAGCTCGCCCACTCCGAACCGGGTGATGAGCCCGACCCGGGAGCTGGTCGCCGCCTCGAACTCCGACAGCTTGTGCCCCACCCAGCCCTCGTGCGGAGTGACATGAAGCATCACGATCGCGCCTGAGGGATCGCGCCAGGCCTCGGCCGTCGATTCGCCGAGGACGCTCTTGAGCAGGCGGCTTGCTGTCCAGGGGACCGTGGCGACCGTTGGAATGCCTAGCCGCTCGTAGACCTCGGCTCGTTTGGAGTCGTAGATGCGAGCGATCACCTTCTGCACGCCGAACGTCTCCCGCGCCACCCTGGCCGCGATGATGTTCGAGTTGTCGCCGCTGCTCACCGCGGCGAAGGCGTCCGCCTCCTCGACGCCGGCCGCGATCATCGTGTTGCGGTCGAAACCGAGTCCGGTGACCGTCCGGCCCTGGAAGTGGTCGCCCAGGCGGCGAAACGCGGCGGGATCCATGTCGATGACGGCGACGCTCTGCTCGAGCCGCTCCAGGTGGTGGGCCAACGACGATCCGACCCGTCCACACCCCATGATGACGACGTGCACGGGGCACATCTCCTCTCCTGGAGTACGACGAGTCCGTGGCGAACGGCGACGTCCGGCTCGCAAACTCCCGCGTCCGCGACGCTACACAACGCCGGCGTGATCCGGCACGGACCACCGGGCCCGCGCGAACTGCGTGAGTAAGCGGTTCCGGCGCGCGGAGACGTATTCTGCGGCGAGTGAGCGTCGTCACGAGGGTCGCCAAGCGACTCATCATTGGCAGCCCGATGCGCTCGGACCGGGCTGGCCATGTGTTGCTTCCCAAACGCCTGGCGCTGCCGATCTTCGCGAGCGACGCGCTGTCGAGCGTCGCCTATGCCACGCAAGAGATTCTGCTGGTGCTGGCGTTCGGTGGCACGGCCTATCTGTTTCTGACGCCGTGGGTGGCGACGGCGGTAATCGTGTTGATGATCGCCGTCGTCGCGTCCTACCGGCAGCTGGTCCGCGCCTATCCGACGGGCGGCGGCGACTACGAGGTGGCCAGCCGGAACATCGGCCGGCCCGCCGGTGTCGTCGTTGCCAGCGCGTTGCTCGTCGACTACGTGATGACGGTCGCGGTGTCGGTGTCCGCGGGCGTCGACAACATCATCTCCGCGATTCCGTCGCTGCACGGTGCTCGAGTGTGGCTAGCACTCGGTTTCGTCGTGCTGCTCGCCGCGGTGAACCTACGAGGCCTCCGCGAGGCCGGCATTGCGTTCGCTGCACCCACGTACCTGTTCGCGGCCGGGGTGTTCATCATGATCGGCACCGGCCTGGTCCGGGTCGCACTCGGCGACGCGCCGGTCGCCGAGAGCGCGCACTACGGCTGTGGAGCCGCAGCCCGGCTACGGATCACTCGGGTTCCTCGCGCTGTGCTTTCTGGCGCTGCGGGCCTTCTCGTCCGGCTGTACCGCGTTAACCGGCGTCGAGGCGATCGCGAACGGTGTGCCGGCGCTTCCGGCCACCGAAGGCCCGCAATGCCCAGATCACGTCTGATGATGATGGGCGCGATAGCCACCACGATGTTCGCCGGAATCACCGCCCTGGCCCTCATTTCGGACGTGCACGTGGCCGAGAACCCGTGTGACCTGGTCGGCTTCGTCGACTGCCAGCATCGACCGCAGCGCACGGTGATCGCCCAGGTCGCCGCGGCCGTGTTCGGCGGCTCGAACTCGGTCGGGTTCTTCTATATCCAGGCGGCCACCGCGCTGATCCTGGTGCTCGCGGCCAATACGGCCTTCAACGGCTTCCCGCTACTCGGCTCGATCCTCGCCCAGGACCGCAACCTGCCCCGCCAGCTGCACACGCGGGGCGACCGACTGGCGTACAGCAACGGCATCCTCATGCTCGCGGTCGCGGCCGGGGCGCTGATCGTGATCTACCACGCCGACGTCACGCGCCTGATCCAGCTTTACATCATCGGCGTGTTCACGTCGTTCACGCTGGGGCAGACCGGGATGGTCCGGCACTGGAACCGGGCCTTGCGAACCGAACGTGACTCCGCCGAGCGGCACCGGATGATTCGCTCCCGCGCCATCAACGCGTTCGGGGCGAGCCTCGCCGGGCTCGTGCTTGTCATCGTCATCGCGACAAAGTTCACTAAAGGTGCATACCTCGTGCTGATCGCGATGCCGCTTCTGTACCTGCTCATGCGGGCCATCAACCGGCACTACACGCAGGTGTCCAAGGAGTTGACCGTCGATCAACGCGGGCTGATGCTGCCCTCCCGCAACCATGTCGTCGTACTGGTGTCCAAGCTGCACAAGCCGACGATGCGCGCCCTGGCTTATGCGCGGGCGACGCGGCCGGACACGTTGACCGCGCTGACGGTCAACGTCGACGACGAGGAGACGCGCGCGCTGCTGGCCGAATGGGAACGTCACGACCTCCCGGTGACGCTCACCGTCCTGGAATCGCCATTTCGCGAGGTGACGACGCCCATCGTCGATTACGTGCGGAACCTCCGGATGAAACGGCCGAACGATGTGGTCAGCGTGTTCATCCCCGAGTACGTGGTCGGGCACTGGTGGGAGCACGTGCTGCACAACCAGTCGGCGCTCCGCCTGAAGACGCGCCTGCTGTTCCAGCCCGGGGTGATGGTCACGAGCGTGCCCTGGCAGCTTGCCTCCTCCCAGCTGCGGGTGGACTCGGAGGCAGTGGGCACCGGGGCCGGCCTTCCGCAGCAAGGCCAAGGTCCGGCGATCTACACCGACAATGCCGCCAGTTCGACGACCGCGCCGGCTCGACCCGCTGAACCGGACGAGCCACGCATTCCATCTCGGTCGTAACGACACCGTCATGGCTGGGCCGGAGCTGGCAGTCGGCGAGCAGCTCGACCTGTCGATCGGTGCCGTGGCGCACGGTGGACACTGCGTGGCCCGCGTTGGAGATAATCCCGACAGTCAGGTTGTGTTCGTGCGACACGCCCTGCCTGGGGAGCGGGTGCGAGCCGTGATCACCGAGCTGCACCCGTCCTACGCCCGCGCCGATGCCGTGGAGATCATCCGGCCGTCGCCGGACCGGGTGCCGCCGCCTTGCCCGCACGCCGGACCCGCGCGCTGCGGTGGCTGCGACTGGCAGCACGCATCTGGCGCGGCTCAACGCGAGTTGAAAGCGCGGGTCGTCCGCGAGCAGTTCCAGCGAGTCGCCGGGTTGGACGTCACCGCGCTGCTCCGCGAAGTCGAGGAGCTCCCTGGTGGCCTATTGGGTTGGCGGACCCGCACGGTGTACGCCGTCGACGCGGTCGGCCGGCTCGGACTTCGTCGGCATCGGTCACACGAGGTCGAGCAGGTGGACGCCTGTCCGCTCGGCGCGGCCGGGATCGGTGATCATCCGGCGCTGCGCCGTAGCTGGCGCGGCTATCGCGAGATCGCAGCAGTCCTGGGCAGCGACGGGACGACGACCCTGCTCGGTTACCGGAAGCCTCCGCGCCAGGCGAGCCGTCGGCGCGGTGCCGACGTCATCGACGTGCTCGATGGCTCCGGCCGGCTACCTCATCACGTGGGCGGGCACGACTTCGAGGTCGACGCGGGCGGCTTCTGGCAGGTACACCCGGGCGCGGCGCCGGCGCTCGTCGGCGCGATTCTGTCCGGACTGCGGCCGACAGCCTGGCGATGTCGTCCTCGACCTGTACGCCGGCGCAGGGTTGTTCGCCGTGCTCCTCGGCGAGGCGGTGGGGGAGGCCGGCCGGGTTGTCGCCGTCGAAGGATCGCGGCAGGCCGCCGCCGATGCGCGAAACAACCTCCGCTCGGTCGGCGCGGTCCGGGCCGACGTGTGGCACGACCAGGTGTCGGCCGCGACCATCACCCGCCTGCACGCCGCTGGCGTCGGCCCGGATCTGGTCGTGCTCGACCCACCGCGGGCCGGCGCCGGTACCGATGTGATCCGCGCGATCCTCGCTACCGAGCCACGCGCGGTCGGCTACGTATCGTGCGACCCCGCGACGTTGGCTCGGGACGTTAGGGCGGCAGGCGACGCCGGCTGGCGGCTGGCCGAGCTACGGGCATTCGACGCTTTCCCGATGACGCACCACGTCGAGTGCGTAGCCATCCTGACTCCCACTGGAGAGACCACGTAGGCTCGGCGCGTGACTGGTGTGTTGGATCGCATTGGTTCGCCGGGGGACCTGCAGGCGCTGTCCGCCGACGAGTTGGCGGTGCTGGCGGAGGAGATCCGCGACATCCTCATTCAGACGGTCTCCCGCACCGGGGGGCACCTTGGTCCGAATCTCGGGGCCGTCGAACTCACCATCGCCCTGCACCGGGTCTTCGATTCGCCGGCCGAGCCCTTGCTCTGGGACGTCGGTCATCAGGCCTACGTCCACAAGATCCTGACCGGGCGCGCGGAGCGGATGTCCACGCTGCGGCAGACAGGGCGGCGTCTCCGGCTACCCGAGTCGCGCGGAGAGCCCGCACGACTGGATCGAGAATTCGCACGCGTCGACGGCTCTGTCCTACGCGGATGGGCTGTCCAAGGCATTCGCGATCCGGGGGGAACGTCGGACGGTCGTCGCCATCGTCGGTGATGGTGCGCTCACCGGCGGCATGTGCTGGGAGGCACTGAACAACATCTCCGTCGCACAGCTGCCGGTCATCATCGTCGTGAACGACAACGGCCGTTCCTACGCGCCGACCATCGGCGCGTTTGCCCAGCACCTGGCCGAGCTCCGGCTGCGCCCGGGATACGAGCGCGTGCTCGGCAGCGTGAAGCACAATCTCCCTCGAGTGCCGGTCGTGGGGCCGCCTTTCTACGAGGCGCTGCACGGCATGAAGCGCGGCATGAAGGACATGCTTGCGCCGCAGGGAATGTTCGAGGACCTCGGGCTGAAGTACGTCGGACCGGTGGATGGGCACGACGTCGCGGCGGTGGAGCACGCGCTCCGGCTGGCGCGCGGCTTCAACGGTCCGGTGATCGTGCACGCGGTGACCCGGAAGGGTTACGGCTATCCGCCGGCCGAGAACGATCAGACCGATCAGATGCACCAGTCGCGGGGTTTCGATCCAGCGACGGGCCTGCCGACGGCGACCGCGGGCCGGACCTGGACCGGGGTGTTCTCCGACGAGCTGCTGCGCATCGCGGACACCCGTGACGATGTCGTCGCGATCACCGCGGCGATGTGCGAGCCAACCGGGCTCGGTCCGTTCGCGCGGCGCTACCCGGACCGTTTCTACGACGTGGGAATCGCCGAACAGCACGCCGTGACGTCAGCCGCGGGCATGGCGACCGGCGGCCTACACCCGGTGGTTGCCATCTATGCGACGTTCCTCAATCGGGCCTTCGACCAGGTGTTGCTCGACGTCGCGTTGCATCGGCTACCGGTCACCTTCGTCCTCGACCGGGCCGGGCTGACCGGCGACGACGGGCCGAGCCACAACGGCATGTGGGATCTGGCCATCCTGGGTGTCGTGCCTGGGCTGCGGATCGCCGCGCCTCGCGACGAGACGACACTGCGGACGGCGCTCGATGAGGCGATCGAGGACGACGCCGGGCCGACTGTCGTGCGGTTCCCGAAAACTCCCCTGGGCCATGATTTGCCGCCCATCCGACAGGTCGGCGGGGTCGACGTCCTGGCCGACCCTGACGTCGACGCCAGCGTGGACGTGCTCGTCGTATCGATCGGGCCGCTCGCGTACGAGGTCCTGGACGCGACGGCGAGGATCCGCGAGGCCGGCTTCACCGTCCGGGTCGTCGACCCGAGGTGGGTCAATCCGATCCCTCGCGAGCTGGCATATCTAGCGCGGGCCGCCCGTCTGGTCGTTACGGTCGAGGACGGCGTAGTCGCCAGCGGGGTCGGCGCGCGAGTGGCCCAGGCGCTGCGCGTCTCGGGCATCGACATACCAACTCGTGAGATCGGCATTCCCGGTGGCGTTTCTCGATCACGGCAAGGTCGCCGAGGTCCGAACCGAAGTGGGTTTCACGGCGCAGGACATCGGACGCCGGATCGTAGAGTGGACGGCTCAGGTGGAGCGGGCCGACGCGGATCGGCTGGACTCGGAAGCAGTCGACCGAATGACTACCGACTGACGATGCAGCCGGATCCAACAATGACGCCGAAAGGGGGAGGCTGACGATGCGCATACTCGTCGTCGAGGATGAGGTGCAGCTCGCCGAGGCGGTGGCCCGTGGTCTCCGCCGGGAAGGCATGGCGGTCGACATCGCCATCGACGGAGATGACGGCTATCGCAAAGCGGTGTTGACCCGGTACGACGTCGTGGTACTTGATCGTGATCTACCAGGCATGTCCGGTGACGACATCTGTCGCCGGCTGGCCGACGAGGGTGTGCTCACCCGAGTCCTGATGTTGACCGCGAGCGGCACCGTCGAGGACAAGGTGGCCGGGCTGGCTCTCGGTGCGGACGACTACCTGGCCAAGCCCTTTGCGTTCGCCGAACTCGTGGCGCGGGTGCGCGCGCTCGGCCGTCGCACGACACCGGCGGCACCGCCGGTGCTGACGGCGGGCGATCTGGAGCTGGATTCCGCTCGCCGCATCGTTACCCGCGGTGGAGAGGTGATCGAGCTGACCCGGAAGGAGTTCGGGGTACTGGAGACACTGCTCACCGCGCAGGGTGCTGTGGTCAGTAGCGAGGAGCTACTCGATCGGGTCTGGGACGAGAACGCCGACCCGTTCACCACCACCGTCCGGGTCACCATGATGACGCTGCGGCGAAAGCTCGGCGAACCTCCGATCATCGCCACCGTCGTGGGCTCGGGCTATCGCATCGATCCCGGCGCGCGCGTGCCGTACGACGAGGAGGCCGGGTCGGTGCCGTGAGGATCTTCCGCCCAACGCTGCGCATCCGCATGGCGTTGCTGTACGGCGGACTGGTCCTGCTCGTCGGCGTGTCCCTGCTGGTGTTGGCTTTGCTGCTGCTCGATCGGGCAGTCGGCAATCTCGGCATCTTCGCGAATAACCAGGGCCAGGTCACGGTCACCGACGAACATGGTCGAACCATCTACCGTGGCTCGGCCCAGGGTCTCGTCACCCTGGCCCGGCAGGATACGCGCGACTATGTGCTGCATACCGGCTTGATCTTCTTCGTGCTGGTCATCGTCATCGGCACCCTCGGCGGCTACCTGCTGGCCAAGCAGGCCCTTCGCCCGATCGCCAAGGTCACGCACACTGCCCAGCAGCTGTCGACCGACACGCTTGACCAGCGCATCAACCTAGGTGGTCCGGACGACGAGCTGCGCCGCCTGGCGGACACCTTCGACGAGATGCTGGCCCGCCTCGATGCGGCGTTCGGCAGCCAGAGATTGTTCGTGGCCAATGCCAGCCATGAGCTACGGACCCCGTTGTCGGTGATCCGCACCGAATTGGACGTCACGCTGTCCGACCCCGACGCGTCGTCCGAGGAGCTGCGCCGGATGGGTGAGGTGGTCCAGCAGGCGACCGACCGGGCCCAGCGGCTGGTGGGTTCGTTGCTGACGCTGGCCCGGCTGCAGGCCGGCGTCCGCGGTGAGCTGGAGGTGCGTGAGCCGGTCGATCTCGCGACGTTGGTGCCATCAGCGCTCGAGGGGGTGCAGCGGGATGCCGCGCTGCGCAACATCACGATCGAGCAAGAGGTTTCGCCTGCTCGCACCGTGGGCGATCCGCGCCTGCTCGACCGTTTGATCGGCAATCTGCTCGAGAATGCCGTTCGGCACAACGTGACCGGAGGCTGGGTTCGGATCAGCTGCGGCGAGAAGAGCGGCGGCGCCTGGCTGCATGTAGCCAACGGCGGTGCCGTCATCCCGCCAACCGAGGTGGTCTCGCTGTTCGAGGCATTTCGCCGGGGCGGCACTCGGCGAGCCCGTACGGCCACTCGCGGGTCGGGACTCGGCCTGTCGATCGTCCGGCTGATCGTCGATGCGCACCATGGGCGTCTGCAAGCCGCCGCTCCGCCGTTCGGAGGCCTCGCGATGCGCATCGAACTGCCGGGGCCGGAACGCGCGGCCGCCATCGCGATGGATGCCGCCGACCGCCGATCCCTCGGGGTGCCGGAGCCTGCCCGCCGAACGGGCTGACGCCTTCACCGGACGGGCTGACGTCACGCAGGGACTGACGCCACTCCGGGTGGCAGAAACCGGGTGCCGGTTACGCGTTCGGACACACCAGAACGATCGAGGAAGGGCGTGACCCCGCCGAGGTGGAATGGCCAACCCGCCCCCAGAATCAGGCACAGGTCGACGTCTTGGGGCGCGGCGATGACACCTTCGTCGAGCATGATCCGTATCTCCGAGGCCAGCGCGGCGAGCGCCCGCTCGCGGACCTGATGAGCGGTGCTCGGTGCCGAGCCCACCTCGAACATCGCCCGCACCTCCGGGTCAACGCTCGGTGTCCCGTCGTCCCACAGATACACCCCGGACTTGCCGGACTCGACCAACCGGCGGGCGTTCTCACTTACCGCGAAACGGTCCGGAAACGCCGCATGCATCGTCTGCGCGGTGTGCAAGGCAACAGCTGGTCCGACCAGCGCCAAGAGCGTCACGGGACTCATCGGCAGCCCGAGCGGATCGAGTGCCCGGTCAGCATCCTCGATCGGCGTGCCTTCGTCGATAGCGGCCAGCACTTCGCCGAGATACCGGGCGAGAAGCCGATTCACCACGAACCCGGGCCGGTCGCGAACCAGCACGCAGGACTTCTTCAACTGTTTACCGACCGCGAACGCGGTTGCCAACGCCGCGTCGCCAGTGTGCTCGGCTCGGACTATTTCGAGTAGCGGCATCACCGAGACCGGGTTGAAGAAATGCATTCCGACGACCCGCTCGGGCCGGTCGAGGCCCGCGGCTATCGCACTGACCGAGAGCGAGGATGTATTGGTCGCCAGCACCGCGTCCGGCGTGACCGCAGCTTCCACATCGGCGAGGACCTGCTTCTTCACCGCCAGATCCTCGAATACCGCCTCGAGGACGAGATCCGCGTCGGCGAACGCGTCCAGCGACAGCGATCCCGTCACAAGTGCGGTGAGCCGGTTTGCGGCGTCCGTATCGATTCGGCCTCTTGCGTGCAGCTGCCCGATCTCCTGATGCACGTGATCGACGCCACGGTCCAGGCGGTCTTGGTCGACGTCGGTCAGGACGACCGGGACCAGGAGCCGGCGGACCAGGAGCAGCGCGATCTGGCTGGCCATCAGGCCGGCACCCACGACGCCGACCTTGGTCACGGGCCGGGCAAGTGAGGTGTCGGGCGCGCCGACCGGGCGTCGGGCCCGTTTCTGGACGAGGTCGAACGCGTAAAGTCCCGCCCGCAGTTCGTCGCTCATCACCAAGTCGACAACCGCGTCGGTTTCCGCCGCGGAGCCGGTGTCGAGGTTAGCCTTGCGAGCCTGCGCGATCAGCTCGAGCGCCTGGTACGGGGCTGGCGCACCGCCATGCAGTCGTAGATCCAGGCCCGCCCGGCTCGTCTCGACGACATGGTTCCAGTCGTCGGTCGCATGGCTCTGCCGCATGACGGTCACCTCGCCGGTGACGACGCGCGCGGCCCACCGCAACGACTCAGCAAGGAAATCGGCGTCGGAGCGCAGAACGTCCACGAGGCCAAGCTTTGCCGCTTGATCCGCGCGAAGCATGCGGTTCTGGTTCAGCGGATTGTCGATGATGACCTTGACGGCAGCGGACGGTCCGATCAACCTCGGCAGGAGTTGCGTACCGCCCCAGCCAGGCAGGATGCCGAGAAACACCTCCGGGAAGGCGATCGCGGTGACGCTAGCTGCGAGCGTTCGATAGTGGCAATGCAGCGCGAGTTCCAGACCGCCCCCGAGCGTCGCGCCGTTGAGGAAGGCGAATGTCGGTACCGGGCTGTCGAGCAACCTCCGGAATACCTGATGGCCAAGCTGGGCCATTTGCATGGCCTGCTCCCGCTCACGGATAAGCGCCATCCCTTTGATGTCGGCACCGGCGGCAAAGACGAAGGGTTTGCCGGTCACCCCGATGGCGGTCACCCGAGGGACGTGAGCCTCGATCTCGTCCAGTGCGGCGGCCAGGCTCGACAGCGCAGCCGGCCCGAGCGTGGACGGCCGGGTGTGATCGCGCCCGTTGTCGAGCGTGATGAGCGCGAACTCACCCGGCAGACCGGGAATGTCCAGATAGCGAACGAGGGCCTGGGTGACGATCTCGTCAGGGAATACGAGGTTGTCGGTCGCCGTCACGAACGCGCTCCGCTGTACTGCGGGTTCTCCCAGATCACGCTGCCGCCTTGTCCAAGGCCGACGCACATTGCGGTAAGGCCGTAGCGCACCTCAGGGTGGTCGACGAATTGGCGAGCGAGCTGGATCATCAGGCGTACGCCAGACGACGCAAGCGGGTGGCCGACCGCGATCGCGCCACCGTACTGGTTCACCCGTGGATCATCGTCGGCCACGCCGAAGTGGTCGAGGAAAGCCAGCACCTGGACGGCGAAGGCCTCGTTCAGCTCGAACAGGCCGATGTCGTCAATGGTCAGTCCGGTTGCCCGCAGCGCCTTCTCCGTGGAAGGAATCGGGCCGACCCCCATCACCTCGGGGTCGACGCCGGCGAAGCCGTAGCCCACGAGGCGCATCCGGCTGGGCAGCCCCAGCTCGACGGCCACGTCGGATGCGGCGAGCAGGCAGGCCGTCGCCCCGTCGGTGAGCCCAGCGGCGTTACCGGCGGTGATACGTCCGTGGGGCCGGAACGGGGTGCGCAACCCGGCAAGAGTCTCGACCGTGCTCCCGGGACGGGGCGGTTCGTCCTTGGTGGCGAGGCCCCATCCCAGCGCGGTGGATCGGGTCGCCACCGGCACCAGGTCCGGTTCGATCTTGCCGTCTGCGTATGCCTTGGCGAGTTTGGCCTGGCTGGCCACGGCGAAGGCGTCGGCCCGTTCCCGGGTTAGGTTGGGGAAGCGATCGTGCAGATTCTCCGCGGTCGCACCCATCGACAGTGCCGAGGTGTCCACCAGTTTCTCCGCGACGAACCGCGGGTTGGGGTTGGCGCCTTCGCCCATGGGGTGATGGCCCATGTGCTCGACGCCACCAGCGATGGCCACGTCGTACGCGCCGAACGCAATCCCGCCCGCGAGCGTCGTCACCGCGGTCATGGCTCCCGCGCACATCCGGTCGATCGAATAGCCCGGCACGCTGCGGGGAAGTCCGGCGAGGATCGTCGCGATCCGGCCCAAGGTGAGTCCTTGATCGCCGATCTGGGTGGCGGCCGCGATCGCCACGTCATCGATGCGCTCCGGTGGCAGGTATGGGTGGCGGCGGAGCAGCTCTCTAATGACGGCGACGACCATGTCGTCCGCCCGGGTCTCGGCGTACAGGCCCTTCTCGCCGGCGCGGCCGAACGGAGTCCGAACGCCGTCGACGAAAACGACATCGCGCAGCGCGCGGGGTTCAGGTGTGCCCACTGGGTGCTCCTCGGAAAAAGCTACTCACCGGTAACATAGACGATAGCTCGTCCAGCTGATCGGGGCCAGACACAAGGCCGCACCGCGCTCGATCCGGCGGCCCGGCCGTCAGGCGGTCGGGTCGGCGGCCCGTGCCTTGGTCAAGGCATCACTGAGCGGCTGCGCAGTGAGCTCGATCTGCCAGGGTCGCGCGCCATGTCTTGCCAACGTGGTGCGCACGCCAGTCACGTCGGGGGGATCCGCGGGCTGCCACGAGAGCCTGCGCACTATGTCTCCGGCCAGCAGGTTCTGCGGGAGTACTCGGTGCTGTGCTGCGAGGGTCGAGACGACGTGCCGGCAAGCGACAAGCCGCGCGGCCGCCTGTGGATCGCGTTCCCGCCAACGACTGGTCGGCGGCATCGCGTCGGTACGGCCGACCAGCTGGGGCAGATCGTCGTCGGGCAGCGCCAAGGCCTCGGCGACCGCGTTCCACCAGCGGCCAATTGCGCGGCGCTGCCGTGGTCCCCGAAAGGTGGGCAGCTGGGTAAGTTCAGCCGGTCCGCTCGGATTGGTTCGCGCGGCTGCGATGATGGCCGAATCCGGCAGCAACCGACCCGGCGCCACATCCCGCTCGGCGGCCCATGCATCGCGCGCGTACCACAGCGATCGGACGATTGCGAGCTCCCGGCGGGTTCGGATCGCGTGCAGGCCGGACGTGCGACGCCATGGGTCCTCCCGAGGCGCCGCGGGCGGCGCCGCCCGGATCGCTTCGAATTCCTCCGCTGCCCATTCCGCCTTCCCCGCGTCTGCGAGCTGGCGGGCAAGGACCTCGTGGAGCGGGATGAGCAACTCGACGTCAAGCGCGGCGTAGGCAAGCCACTCACGGGGGAGTGGGCGAGTGCTCCAGTCGGCCGCCGAATGCTCCTTCTCCAGACGCACATCGAGCCACTGCTCGACCATCGTGCCGAGGGCGACGCGCTCGTCGCCGAGCAGCCGGCCGGCCAGTTCGGTGTCGAACAGCCGGGCCGGACGCAGCCCGAGCTCGGCCAGGCAGGGCAAATCCTGGGGGGCCGCGTGCAAGATCCACTCGGTGTTGTTGACGACGTCGGCAAGCGGCCCAAAGCCGGAAATACCGATGGGCAACGGGTCGATGAGCACGGTGCCCACTCCGGCGCGGCGCAGCTGGACCAGGTAGGCCCGCTGGCTATAGCGATAGCCCGAGGCGCGCTCCGCGTCCACGGCGACCGGACCCGAGCCAGCGGTGAGCGCCGCGGCGGCCCGCGCCAAACCAGCGGTGGTGGCGATCGGGTCGGGTACTCCCTCGGCCGGCTCCCGCAGCAGCGGTGCGCCGCTGTTCGTCGGTGATCCGGTGCTGCCCGAGGCGGCCGCTGGTGAGTCGTCGGCCATGATCACGCGGTGGGCAGGACGGCCACTCCTTCGGGGGGCAATCCGGCCGCCATGCTGAGCAGATCGGCGAACGCGAGCAGGTGCGGACGCAGATCCGCCGAGTCTGCCGTCCACGACCCGCGCAACTCGAGCGCGACGGTCGTGCGGGGGCCATGCACGTCGCCGAACCGGGTGGAGGTCGTCTGGGTGACGGTTCCTCCCGCCGCACGATGCGCTGCGGTTCGGTCGGCGAGCGCACCGGTCAGCCAGCTCCAGCCGACTTGGGGCAGGAGCGGATCGCCTCCGATGTCGGGCTCGATCTCAGCCGACGCGAAGACCACCAGCCGTAACACACCGTCCCACGCCTCGACACCGTCCGGGTCGTACAACAGGACCAGGCGACCAGTGGCCAGCTCTCCGCCGTCACGACTAGGAATCTCGGCGGATAGCGCATAGGTCCAGGGAGCGAGTCGCTGTGGCGGACGGATAGGTTCGACCCGGATCTCCGGGCGCACCTTCGTGCGCCGCAGGCTTTCCACGGCCTTGCGGAACTCGCTGGGTGAATTGCTCATCGCGGCCGGTGCAGCGTGATCACGGTCAGCGGCCGGGGAGACAGGGGTGCTCGGCGTCATGGACGGGCGGGATCAGGCGGCTCGCCGGACGGGCCGATGGATGGCCCGGGGCAAGATCGGGTCGTAGAAGAGCGCCGTCCCGCAGCGGGCGCAGGCGACATCGGGGCAATCGGGACCATGACCGTCCCGGCACTCGGGAATCTCGGCCGGACACGGGCCACCGCACACCGGGCAGTCCAGGTAGCCGTCGTCGACCATCTGCTCCATCCCGTCCATCGCGTGCTCCAGTAGTTGGTCCGTCGTTACTCGATGACGCTCGCACAGCCCCCGGGCTGTGTCCGGGAGGCTCGCCGACCCGAGGCCGATCGCGACGGCATGGCACGATGAGGCGTGATGACGAATGCCCCGCACGCAGCGGCTGACTCGCTGCTGGTGCGAGCTGCTTTCGGGCGTCCCGGTCCTCGGCCGCCGGTGTGGTTCATGCGGCAGGCGGGTCGCTCGCTCCCCGAGTACCGGCAGGTGCGGGCCGGGACAAGCATGCTCGAGGCCTGCCGGACCCCGGATCTGATCACGGAGCTGACCCTCCAGCCCGTGCGTCGGCACGGAGTCGATGCCGCGATCTTGTTCTCAGACATCGTCGTACCGCTCGCGGCGGTCGGAGTCGGCGTCGACATCGTCTCCGGCGTCGGTCCGGTGGTAGACAAGCCGATCCGCACGGTGAGCGACGTCGATCGTCTCCGCCCGCTGGAACCGACCGACGTGCCGTATCTGAGCCAGGCGGTGTCGGCACTCGTGAGTGAGTTGGGCGCAACGCCCCTCATCGGCTTTGCCGGAGCCCCATTCACGCTCGCCAGCTACTTGGTCGAGGGTGGTCCGTCTCGGGACCACGCGCGTACCAAAGCGCTGATGCGCGGCGAGCCGGCGCTGTGGCACTCGCTGTTGGCCCGGCTGGCAACCATCTCCGCGACCTATCTGAAGGTGCAGGTCGATGCGGGAGCCGCCGCCGTGCAGCTGTTCGACTCGTGGGCCGGGGCGTTGTCGGCCGCTGACTACGAGCAGTTCGTGCTTCCGCACAGCCGGGCCGTCCTGGAGTCGCTCGGTGGTCGTGGCGTGCCGCGCATCCACTTCGGCGTAGGGACTGGCGAGCTGCTCGCGCTGATGCGGGCGGCCGGTGCCGATGTGGTGGGCGTCGACTGGCGGGTGCCGCTGCCGGAAGCCGTGCGACGCATCGGCCCGGGGGCCGTGCTCCAGGGCAACCTCGACCCAGCATTGCTCCTCGCGGAATGGCCGGTTGTCGACGCGGAAGTACGGCGCATCGTGACCGAAGGGCA
The DNA here is from genome assembly GCA_963801715.1 of uncultured Actinomycetota bacterium. Classification (GTDB taxonomy): domain Bacteria; phylum Actinomycetota; class Actinomycetes; order Mycobacteriales; family Jatrophihabitantaceae; genus CAVVJA01. The sequence goes on from CAWDGB010000014.1 coordinate 188,251, forward strand.
CCACGCCGACGGGCACATCTTCAATCTCGGCCACGGGGTACTACCGGACACTGATCCCGACGTTCTCACCCGAATCGTCGCCCTCGTCAAGGAGCTGACGGACTGACGTGCATGTCGTGGTCGTCGGCGGAGGCATTGCGGGTCTGGCCGCTGCCTGGGCGGTCTGCGATCGTGCTGCTGCGGCGGTCGTAACTGTGCTCGAAGCGACACCGCAGGTAGGCGGCAAGCTTCGCGTCGCCTCGGTGGCCGGCCAGCCGGTGGACGTGGGTGCGGAAGCCATGCTGACGCGGCGTCCTGAGGCACTCGACCTCGCTCGGGCTGCAGGTCTCGGTGACGAGCTGGTCGACGCGGTGACGACCTCCGCATCCATTTTCGCAGCTGGGCGGTTGCACCCGCTCCCGGCCGGAACGCTGATGGGTGTTCCGTTCGACGTGGCGGCGGCGCGAGCATCCGGCCTGCTCAGTGCCGCATCGCTGTCGGCTATCGACATCGAGCCGACGCGGCCTGCGTTGCCGCCATTAGCGCAGGACGTAGGCGTCGGTGAGCTGGTTCGGGAACGGCTCGGAGACGAAGTGGTCGATCGGCTCGTCGAGCCATTGCTTGCCGGCGTATATGCCGGGCGAGCCGACCGGATCTCGCTGCGGGCTGCGCTGCCGGCTCTGGCGGCGCAACTGCGTGACGGCGGCTCGCTCGTCACCGCCGCTCGCGCCGCCACTGGCGATGGCGCCCGAGACTCGGCGGCCGGTTCGACATTCGCGGCGATCACCGGCGGAGTCGGCCGGCTACCGATGGCGCTCGCCGCGTCCGGACGCTTCACAGTGCGCACCGGCGTGACCGTGCGCTCGATCCGGCGAACTCCGGAGGGGTTCGCCCTCGACTGCGGCCCGGTACCGCGATCGGAAAGCGTCGCCGCCGATGCGGCAATCGTCGCCCTTCCGCCCGCCAAGGCCGCCGCCGTCCTGCGGGAGATCGCCCCTGGCGCGACGAGGGAATTGGCTGCGATAGAGACCGCGAGTGTCGCCGTCGTGACGCTCGCCTATGCAGGCGTACAACTGCCGCCGGGAAGCGGCCTGCTCGTGGGCGCCCGGGAGGGGTTCACCGTCAAGGGAGTGACGCTGACATCGCAGAAGTGGCCCGGGTGGCCACCCGGCTTGGTGCTACTCCGCGCGTCGGTCGGGCGCGTCGGCGAAACGCGCGACGTGCAGCGTTCAGACGACGAGCTGGTCGCGTTGGTTCGCCGTGAACTGCGCACGCTGCTGGGCATCACATCGGCTCCCATAGATGCCCTGGTCACGCGATGGGGCGGCGGCCTGCCGCAGTACGGGATCGGCCATGTCGACCGGGTCGCCCGCATCCGGCGGGCCGTCGCCGCGGTTCCCGGCCTCGCCGTGTGCGGCGCCGCGTACGACGGGCTCGGCATCCCGGCCTGCATTGCTTCCGCCCGCGCGGCGGCTGCCCAGGCCTGCGCCGCGTTCGCCCAGACGGGACAATGAGGTCATGGTCGACGGAAAGAAAGCCCGCGAACTCAACACGGTCATCCGGTACACCGGCTGGTCCGTTTTTCGGGTCGAGCGACCGATAGGCGATGGCGATCGGCCGAGCCTCGCGGATGAGGTTGGAGCGCTTTTCGAGCAGCTGGCCGCTAAAGACATCACGGTCCGCGGTACGTACGACGTGAGCGCACTGCGGGCAGACGCCGATCTGATGGTGTGGTGGCACGCTCCGACGGCCGAGGCGCTCCAGGACGCCTATAGCCGCCTTCGGCGCACCCGCCTCGGACAACATCTCGATCCGGTCTGGTCGGTTATGGCGCTGCACCGCCCGGCAGAATTCAATCGCAGCCACATCCCGGCCTTCCTCGCCGAAGAGGAGCCCCGGCGCTACGTGTGCGTCTACCCGTTCGTCCGGTCCTACGAGTGGTATCTGCTGCCCGAGGACGAACGCCGCGCGCTACTGGCCGAGCATGGCCAGCTGGCGCGGGAATACCCGGACGTACGCGCGAACACGGTTGCTGCGTTCGCGCTCGGGGACTACGAGTGGGTGCTGGCCTTCGAGGCCGACGAGCTGCACCGCATCGTGGACCTCATGCGACACCTGCGGTCGTCCGAGACCCGCCGGCACGTGCGCGAGGAGGTGCCGTTCTACACCGGTACCCGGCGCAGCGTTGCCGAGATCGTCTCGGTGCTGCCGTGATCCCGCTCCCAGTCGTGATCTTGGACTTAATGCCACCCAGCGACAACAAGTCCGAGATCATCGCGAGGGTCATGGCGTGACAGTGCTGGGGATGCGCCCCCAGCGAGTCAGAGGATCTTGATCGGCGGCATCCGCAGCGCTGAGGTCGTCGGCAGGCCCAGCACCGCCGCGAGGTCGGCGGTCGTCGGCAGTAGCGCGTTGCGCGCCGCCCGGGGGTCCTCGCTGTTCTTCGCGCGGCCGAGCCTGGCCCACGGCGAAATGCGCACGGCGGCGTGGACCGGCGCGTCGACCGGTAGGTCTGCCCGGGCGCGAGCGATACGGACAGCGTCGCGCAGGCCGCCGAGTTCGTCCACGAGCCCGATGTCGAGGGCGTCGCGGCCGGTCCACACCCGGCCGCGGGCGATGCTGTCGATCTCGGCAACCGAGCGGCCCCGGCCCTGCGCAACCTTGGCCACGAAGTCGTCGTAGAGCCCGTCGATTATGGCTGCAAGCCGCTCGCGCTCGTCGTCGCTGAAGCTCCGTCGCGAGGAGAACATCAACGATCGGGCGCCGTGGGAAACCATCCCGGTGTTCAGCCCCACCCGGTCGAACAGCTCACGTACCACAACCTTGCCACCGAACACCCCGATGGATCCGGTCAAGGTCGCAGGCAGCGCCACGATCACGTCCGCCGGACAGGCGATGAAATACCCACCGGAGGCGGCGGCCGCGCCCATGGAGACAACGATGGGCTTGCCGCCGTCACGCACCCGGCAGACCTCACGCCAGATCGTCTCGGAGGCAACGGCCGAGCCGCCGGGGGAGTCGACGTGCAGCACGACCGCGCCGACATGGTCGTCGTCCCTCGCGGCGCGCAACGCCGCGCCGATCGAGTCCGCCCCAATCTGGCGTCCAGCGGCGCCGCGCCGAGTGCGCCCGCTTACGATCGCGCCTCGCGCCTCGACGAGCGCGAGGTGGCGCCTGCGACGGGCCAGGACACGCGGCCGGCGGTGGGGCCGCCAGCGGTCGGCGAACAACAGTTGGGCATCGGCGCCGACCCGCGTTTGCATGGCGGCGTACGCCTCGTCGCGGTATCCAAGCCGATCGACCAGCCCGACGTCACGCGCCTCGGCAGCCGTCCGCGGGCCGGTATCCGTGAGCTCTCGCACTCGTGCGGCGTCCATGCGCCGCGCGTCGGCGATCGCCCCGACCGCGTCGGTGAAGATCGACTCGGCGAGTCGATCGAGGGCGGTCCGGTGGGCCTCGGTGAATTCGGTGCGCAGCACGATGTCAGCGGCGTTCTTGAACTCGTGCCGCTGCTCGAGCTGCGGCTCGATCCCTAGCCGGTCGAGTGCGCCCCGGACGAAGGTAGTTTCTACCCCCACGCCGAGCAGGCCCACTCCGCTGCCAGGTTGCAGCCAGATCTCGTCGAAGCCGGTCGCGAGCACGTACCCCGCCATGCCACCGGCCTCTTCACCGAAGCTCTCCGCCCAGGCCAGCGTGGGCTTGCCACTCGCGGCGAATGCCCGGACGCCCAGGCGGAGTTCCTGCATGGCCGCCCACGGCAGCGAGGCGCCGACCTTCGCGATCAGGCCGACGACGCGACGATCGGCCGCGGCCTCGTGCAGCGCGCGCAAGGTGGGACGCAGCTGGTGATGTCCGCGGGCGCGAAACCGGGCGATGGGGTCGTCCACGCCCGGCGCGATGGGAAGTTCGGTCAGGTCAAGTTCGAGCAATAGAGGCGGTCGATGACCAGGCAGCGGCATGCTCTCACCGTAACGGCGAGGTCGGCCCGACGGACTCACGCCGGTCTCGGCGGGCGCTTGCTCCTCGAACGTGAGCGCCACCGAGTTGATGCAGTAGCGCAGATCGGTCGGAGTGCCGTAACCCTCGCCCACGAACACATGGCCAAGATGGCTGTGGCAGTTGGCACAAATGACCTCGACGCGCCGCATGCCGAGGCCGTCGTCGGCACGCTCGATGACCCGGTCGCCGGCAAGTGGTGTGAAGAAGCTCGGCCAGCCGCAATGCGAATCGAACTTCGATTCGCTGCGGAACAGTTCGGCGCCGCAGGCGCGGCAGCGATACACCCCGACTCGCTTGTTGTCGGTGTACTCGCCGGTGAAGGGTCGCTCGGTGGCCGCTCGCCGGAGCACCGAGTACTCCTCGGGCGATAGCTCGGCGCGCCATTGCTCATCGGTCTTGACTACGTTGGCTCGGTCGGTCTCCGTCATGGCATCGACGGTACGTGGCGAGATTCCGACGTGATACGTCGGCGGGTCAGTTCGTCTCTGGTCGATCAGAGCTGGAAGATACCGATCACGCCAAAGGCAATAGCGACGGCGAAGCCGGTCAGGATGAGCCACACCACCACGACGGCCGCGGTCCGCCTAGGCCCGGACAGCCGGACCAGGCTGCCGCTGAACGCGGCCATATTCTGAAGTTCGCCGTCTGCGGTGTTCGGGTTGGCTGTGCGGCCCCAGGCGAAATCCGGTTCCGGAACCCGGCGCGGCTCGTCCGGCTCCTCGTGAATCCATTCGTCGGTGCGCACTATCCCAGCGTAGGTCGCTCACGGGCACTACCGTCGCGTCATGGCGTCGCCCTATACCGAGGTCCAGGTCGGAGAGCGGACGGTGCGCCTCAGCCACCCGGACCGGGTGTACTTCAGCACCCGCGGCGAGACCAAACTCGATCTCGTCAACTACTACCTGGCTGTAGGCGACGGCATCGTGCGGGCCCTGCGCGAGCGGCCGTGCATGATGCATCGATATCCGGACGGCGTGGACGGCGAAAAGATCTACCAGAAGCGGCTGCCCAAGGGTGCTCCTGACTGGGTGCAGACCGCGGAGGTGAAGTTCCCGTCCGGCCGGTCGGCCGGCGAGCTGTGCGTGACCGAACTCGCGAGCGTCGTATGGGCCGTACAGATGTCCACCGTGGAGTTCCATCCGTGGCACTCTCGCCGGGCGGACACCGAGCATCCCGATGAGCTGCGGATCGACCTCGACCCGCAGCCAGGAGCCGGCCTGAATGAGGCCAAGCAGGTCGCGGCGATGGTCCACGAGACGCTGGACGAGCTGGGCGCAGTCGGTTGGCCCAAGACGTCGGGGTCGCGCGGCATTCACGTTTACGTGCGCATCGAGCCACGATTCGGGTTCCGCGAGGTCCGACGAGCTGCGCTCGCCTTGGCCCGCGAGATCGAACGTCGGGTGCCGGATCTGGTCACCACAGCCTGGTGGAAGGAGGAGCGCACCCGGGCGATCTTCGTCGATTACAACCAGAACGCTCGCGACCGGACGATCGCGAGTGCCTACTCGGTGCGGGGCAAGCCGTGGGGACCAGTGTCGGCGCCGGTGACCTGGTCGGAGCTGCCCGAGGTGGAAACCGAGGACTTCACCATCGCCACGATGCCGGAGCGTTTCGTCCGCTACGGCGATCTGCACGACGGCATCGACGAGGCAGTGTGGTCGATCGAGCCGTTGCTGGATTGGGCCGATCGAGATGAGCGGGACCGTGGACTCGGCGATGCTCCGTATCCGCCGAACTTTCCGAAGCAGGAAGGCGAGCCGCCGCGCGTCCAGCCGTCTCGGATGAACCCGGCAAACTGGGCCGATGACGGTAGGCGGCCCAGCGAGGTCGAACCGCAGGATCTTGGCTGATCACGGCTGATCCCCGGCTAGATCCCGATCTCTGCGGTTAGGTCCGCTTCTGGAAGTCACGCAGGAAGGCGATCCAAGAACGGCCGCTGTCCCTCCGCTAGGCGCACCCGCGCCTCGTCCAGCGCAAACCAGGCGACCCGATCGATCTCGGGGATTGTCCGGATCCGGCCCGAGCCGCGCGGCCACTCCAGCTCAAATGTGCCGGGGACGATTACGGTCGGGTCGAGATCAGCTTCAACCGCCCAGGCGGTAACCAGCTTGCCGCTCGGCTGCCGGACCTCTCCGAGCGGGATCAGCGGTCCATCGGGGGCGGCCAGTCCGAGCTCCTCGAGGAACTCCCGACGGGCGGCGGCGAGGGGCGCCTCGTCCGCGTCATATTCGCCCTTGGGAATCGACCAGGCGCCCGCATCGCGGCGGCTCCAGAACGGGCCGCCGGGGTGAGCGAGGAGCACTTCGAGCGCGGATCGCCGCCGGAACAGCAGGAGGCCGGCACTGCGCTTAACGGCCATGCGATCAGGATCGATAGGTTCCGACGAGGGCGGCGGACGCCAGCACGTGGCCGTCGGTGGCCGCCTCGACCTCGCCATAGGACGGGTGGCCCTTGACCTCGATCGGAGCGTCGACGGCAAGTAGCCGAAAGACATCGTGGTGCGGCGGATCGCCGGCAGGCCGCGCGGGCCCGAGGTATCCAAGCCGGCCGAAGCCGTTAGTGCCATCCGGGTCGAAAGCCGAGCTCGTCAGAGTCAGCGTCACATGATCGCCTTTCGGCAGGTGCGGTTCGTCTTCAGCAGCACACTAACCCGCCGCCCGCCCACGACCGGGGCTCGGTCGCGCTATCGGCGGCGCTGTGGGCCATGGGACCTTTGGATCGTGCAGACCGTGTTCGAGGCCGCGGGTGGCGCCGAGGCGTTGCTCCGCCTGGCAGGCGCATGGCATGCCAGGGTGATGGACGACGAGGTGGTCAGCCACGCGTTCAGCCATGGTTTTCATCCCGATCACGTCCAGCGGCTGGCTGCTTATTGGGCCGAGGCGCTGGGCGGCCCCGCGAGTTACTCGAGCTCCTTCGGCGACGAGACCGCAGTCGTGCGCATGCACAGCGGCAACGGTCCACATGAGGAGATGGACCGTCGTGCCGTCGCCTGCTTCGATCAGGCGCTGATGGATACCGGCCTGGCCCGCGACTATCGGCTCCGGCAGGTGCTCCATGACTATTTCACCTGGGCGACGACGACCACGATGTCGCGGTATCAGCGGTCGGCGGATGACGTCCCGGACGGCCTGGGCATCCCGCACTGGTCATGGGACGGGCTCATCGGCGAGTCGAGTCCCGACGAGAGGTGAGCCCTGGCGAGGCCCCCAATGTCACGCCACCGGCCATTCCACGAGCAGGTGGATGCCATGGACGTCCGCTGCCCGTTCTGCGAACAGCTGCATGGCGCTCACTACGGACGGCCGATCCGCCGCCTGGATGGTGTTCAGGATTTGGCGCAGATCGAGGCGGCGACGGTCCATGACCCGGTCGACCAGCTGTTCGCCTTTCCCCGTCACCTGTATGAGCACTTCCCGGCGGCTCTCCGGATTGGGAACGCGGCGGATCAGACCTTCCAGCTCCAGCAGGTCGCCTAGCCTCGTCACCGAGGAGGCGCTGGTACCGAGTTTGCGGGCGAGCTGATTGGGTTTGAGGGTGCCGGCGTCACGCAGTAGGACCAGCGCCCGGAACTGCGTGAGCGTCATCCGTGGATCGAGCTCAGATATCGACAGGACGGCCAGTCCGACCCACACGCGCGACGCCGCCACCAGCGTTTCGAGCTGCTCGTCGGTGATCGAGTCGTCGTCGAGGTTTGTGATCACGTTTGATCCTTCCCACGTGCGACGCAGCGTAGCTGAGCCCATCTAGCCGGTAGTTTCACACTTCAGAAATTTTTCATTGTAGAAAACTCTCGGTCTGGAACATACTGGGAGGCGGGGAGCAGCGTCGCTCCGCAACCAAGCGCCGGCGGCGCAGGCCCCTTTGGTGGAGGCGTGCGGATGGGCGTTGATGCCGTCAGTGACCGTAGGCCGCGGGCTGCTGTATTGGACCGCCTACCCGACCCGCATTGTGCGTCGAGAGGCGTTGGCCGAAGGGTTATCTCGCTCCATCTCGAGCGCACATCGATGTCTGTCGTAAGTGATCGATCGACCGCGCCTGACCAGGACGCGGCTGAGCTATCCCGAAGAAGGGTGGATCCACATGTCTGAGACGCGAGTGCCTTCCTCCCAGGCGGAGCTGAAAGACACTGAGTCGGCTATTAGGCCGCCCGCCGCAGCGCCTGATATCGCGATCGGCGATCCGGGTCCGCTCGGACTGGCGGGCTTCGCCATGACGACCTTCGTGCTGAGCGTGTTCAATACCAACCTGCTGTCGTCCAGGTACGAGGCAACGGTTTTTGGCTTGGCACTGTTCTATGGCGGCGGCGCGCAACTGCTGGCCGGAATGTGGGAATTCCGCAAGGGAAACACGTTCGGGGCGCTGGCCTTCAGCTCGTTCGGAGCGTTCTGGCTCGCCTTCTGGTTCTACGTAGCCCACATTGTCCCGACGCTGCCGGCGGCTGACGCAAACAAGGCGACGGGAGTCTTCTTGCTCGCTTGGACGATATTTACTGCCTACATGACAATCGCCAGCCTGCGGACGACTGGCGCGGTCGCCGCGGTATTCGTGGCCTTGACGCTCACGTTCCTGTTCCTGTGCATTGGAGCCTTCGCCGACTCGACCGGGTGGACAAAGGTCGGAGGCTGGGCCGGATTCGTCACCGCCGCCGTGGCCTGGTACGCATCGTTCGCCGGCGTCACGAACTCAACGTTCAAGCGCACCGTGCTGCCCACATGGCCGCTTGCATCGGTGGCAATGTCGCATCGCCGGTAGGGAAGGAGCGCACGAATGAGTGCGGATACCGAACTGTCTGCGCTGCTTCATGAGACCCGCCGATTCCCGCCGTCGGCAGAATTCTCAGCTGCGGCCAACGCCCAGCCTGACATTTATGACCATGCCGCGAAAGACCGGCTCGGGTTCTGGGCCGAACAGGCCGGTTACCTCACCTGGGACCAGCCTTGGGAATCGGAGCTGAGCTGGAATCCACCGTTTGCGAAATGGTTCGTCGCTGGCCAGCTCAACGCATCGGTGAACTGTGTGGATCGCCATGTTGCGGCTGGAATCGGTGACCGGGTCGCCTACCACTGGATCGGGGAACCGGAGGGCGACACCCGGGACATCACCTATGGCGAGCTCAAGGACATGGTCTGCCGCACAGCCAACGCGCTGACCGAGCTCGGTCTGGTCAAAGCGGATCGGGTCGCAATCTACATGCCGATGATTCCCGAGACGATCGTGGCGATGCTCGCGTGTGCGAGGATCGGCGCTCCGCACACAGTGGTGTTCGGCGGCTTTTCGGCGGAGGCGCTACGCAGCCGGATCATCGACTGTGACGCTCGAATGGTCATCACGGCCGACGGCGGTTATCGGCGCGGTGCCGCGTCGCCTCTGAAGCCGGCCGTCGACGAGGCGATCTCGGGTCTGCCGGACGTACGACACGTGCTGGTCGTCCGCCGCACGGGCCAGGACATCGGATGGGTCGATGGGCGTGATGTGTGGTGGCACGATCTGGTCGACCGGCAGAGCAGCGAGCACGTCGCCGAGCCGCATGACAGCGAGCACCCGCTCTATGTCATGTACACCTCAGGCACGACGGCTAGGCCGAAGGGCATCCTGCACACCACGGGCGGGTACCTGACTCATGTCGCGGCGACGCACCGGCTGATCTTCGACATCAAACCGGATCGTGACATCTTCTGGACGGCCGCCGATATCGGCTGGGTGACCGGGCACAGCTATATCGTCTACGGCCCGCTGGCCAACGGCACCACGTCGATCATGTATGAGGGCACCCCGGATGCGGGCGGAAAGGATCGGTGGTGGCGGATTGTCGAGGAGAACCACGTCACGATCCTCTACACCGCGCCTACCACCATTCGTACGTTCATGAAATGGGGTGAGCAGTATCCAGGCGCGCACGACCTCAGTTCGCTTCGACTGCTCGGATCGGTCGGTGAGCCGATAAACCCGGAAGCGTGGATGTGGTATCGCAAGCACATTGGCGGGGAGCGGTGTCCGATCGTGGACACCTGGTGGCAAACCGAGACCGGCGGCATCATGATCACGCCGTTACCGGGCATCACCGCGACCAAGCCCGGGGCGGGGATGACTCCATTTCCGGGTATATCGGCGGACGTGGTCGACAGTTCCGGTAAGCCGGTGCCCAATGGCGGCGGTGGATTCCTCACGTTGACCGAGCCGTGGCCGGGAATGCTGCGGGGCATCTGGGGTGACGACGAACGTTACCGGCAGACGTATTGGTCGCGTTTTGACGGCCAGTATTTCGCCGGCGACGGCGCCAAGAAAGACGACGATGGCGACATCTGGTTGCTGGGGCGTGTCGACGACGTCATGAATATCTCGGGCCACCGGATCTCGACCACCGAGGTCGAATCCGCACTGGTCTCGCATCCGGCCGTTGCCGAAGCGGCCGTGGTCGGGGCGACCGACCCGACGACCGGCCAGGCCATCGTCGCGTTCGTGACGGTAAAGGGATCGGTTGCTGACGATGCCGCGGCGGGAAAGAAGTTGATCGCTGACCTCCGCGAACACGTCGCTGCGCAGATTGGCAAGATCGCGAGGCCCCGGCAGATCCTGCTCACACCGGACTTGCCCAAGACCCGTTCCGGCAAGATCATGCGGCGACTGCTTCGTGATGTCGCAGAACATCGGGAACTCGGTGACGTGACAACCCTGGCCGATCCAACAGTCGTCAACATGATTGACGAGAAGCTAAGGAGTGCGGCCGATACGGAAGAAAACTGACCTTCTTCTTCAGTCGATCGCGTGCCGGGCGGCGTCCCATTCCTACCGTGGAAGTCGAGACCTACGGCGAGTAAGAGCAGCTGCGAGCGGTGCCCGCTCGGCCGACGCGGCTGGTCGGCCAAGGTAAGCTCTGGGCACGCGAGGGCTGTCCGCTGGCTCGCGTAATCTGCGTCAGTCGGAGGTCAGCGATGCTGAAGATCGTCGGTCGCTGGCGTCGTCGGCTGGTGCGCGCCTATGAGTTGCGGTGCGCCCGCGAGGATGCGCACGTTCGCAATCTGGTCGTCCCGCGTGGGGTGTGGGCGTGTCACGCCTGTCCCCACGTCAGCCTGAACCTGGCGTCGTTCAAGCACCATCTCGCTGACGTGCACGCCTGACCGCCTGCTCGACCGACCGGTGAAACCGCCCGGACCCCGTCCGTTCTCTCCGAACCTCGACCGCCGATCAACCCGCGGTGGCTGTCATTGCTGGGCGGTTGCGACGAGCTCGCCAGAGGCGACGGCCTGCTGCCCAGCGAGGAAGCCGACGACTGCTGCGTGCGTAGTGGCACCCACACCGAGGGTCGGCGCGTTCACCGCGACGACGGTGATGTGGTAGTGATGCGTGCGATCGCCCGCCGGCGGGCAGGGCCCGCTGTAGCCGAGCGTGCCGCCGTCGTTTTCGCCGCTGACCGACCCTGGGGGCAGAATCGCGCCGGTGGGCAGCGACGTCGTTCCGACCGGGATGTCCCAGGCCACCCAATGCCAGAACCCGCTGCCGGTCGGGGCATCGGAATCGAACATCGTCACCACGAAGCTTTGCGTCCCTGCAGGCACTCCCTGCCAGGACAGCTCAGGGGAGACCCCGGCGTTGGTACACCCCCAGAACTGCGGCGGGATCGGCTTGCCGGCCTTCAGGTCCGTACTCGTCACGGTCATCCGCGGCAAACCGTTCGGGAGCCCCTTACGGACCTTGTGATAGCCAAACTGCTGGCTCGCCGCGAGGGCCACCGCGGTCGTTCCCAGCAGCGCGACAACCGCTAGCAGGACGAGAGCTGCGCCACGGCGGGTGACACGTCGCATGAATCGCCTCCACAAAGCCTCGAACTAGGACAAAGAGTCGCGAGCGCTTCCATCGTGTCACCTATCGCGGAGGTCGGAAAGCTCGTAACCAGCGCTGAACGCGATTACGCGCCTCCGATCGCTTGGGCCGCGGACTCCGACGGAAGCTCGATCTGGGTCTCGATAGGTGCGCCAAGCTGGACGGTGCGACCCACCGTGCAGAGACGGTCGTGCGACTTGGCCACCATGTCTGGCAGTACCTCGCGCGCGCTGGCGCCGCCGTCGGTGTCGGGGAAGGCGATGCGAAAGCGCTCCACGATGTCGGTGAGACGGTTGCCGAGCTCGTCGCGCACCTTTTCGGCCTCGACGATCACCTCGAAGGCCTCCGGTTCGGCTCGACGAGACGTCAACGCATCGACGTCCATCGCGGTGCATCCGCCGAGTGCGGCCAGGAGCAGCTCGACCGGAGTGAGGTCGCTGCCGCCGTCGCTGACCATGACGACCGAGCCGCCGCGGTCGTTGGTGGCTAGGAAGCGTCCTCGGGCGATGCGCTCGACTGTCACCCGGCGCGCGGAGTGAGTTCCCATACGCACACCCTGCCACGGGCGAGAGCAGTGCCCCGCTCGTATCAGGCGCGGTGCGGAGTAGGCATGGGATATGGCGCGAACCCGAACGCGGCCCGATCATGCGGGCGTTCCCGACCCAGGTGCCGCGCGGGGTGTCCTTCTTTCTGAAGACCGGCGTTGTCGATGCGCCGACCCCAGAGGCGTTCGAGAAGGGTGCGCTGAAGGTCGCCGTCTTCCGGATCGAGCCACGCTGACGGCTTGAGATCCACTCGAGCGGGAGCGCCGGGCCGAGCAAGTGGCGCAGGACCCTAGCCCGCTTCCGGGTATGTCGTCTGCGCGATCGAGCCAGCGTTGTCGACAGCGAACACGTCGTAGCGGCCAGGCCGGTAGGTCACGCCCACGACGGACGGGGACTTGGGCTGAAGGCTCTGTACGCTCCAGGACCTGGAGCGACCGGACACCTTCCACAACATGCCGGCAGCGTCAAGGGCGAATATGTGGAAGATCCCGTTGACGTCGACCGTTGCGTTCAATTCAGCCCGGAACGGGCGGTTGACGACTTGGGTCCAGGCCGTCCAGTGCCCGTTGACGTAGGACTTCTGATGCAGGGTCTGGTTGACCCCGTCGGCGAACACGTCGAAGCGCCCGTTGGCGTAGGTGACGGCAGGTCTACCGAGAACCACGCCGCCAAGGGCCTGGGTGGACCATCGGGCGTCGCGGCCTGAGATCTGCCACAGGGCGCCCAGCCAATCAGTGCCGAAGACGTGGAAGTTCCCGGCCGGGTCGCGTACGACGGATTCGCCACCGGCTAGGCGCACGGTGCTGATGCGCTTCCAGGCGCTCCAGCCGTTGGCCGTAGCGGAGCGATGATAGGTGCCGCCGTCAGCGCCGATTACGAAGACGTCGTATCGACCGTTGGTGTAGCTCACTGCCGGAGCGCCGATCATTACTGCGCCGAGCTTCTGCTGGTGCCACCCCGCGCTATCGCTCCAGGCATGCCGCAGGGTGCCGTCGGGACCGCGGGTGAAGACGTGGTATCCGCCTTGTGCGTCGTAGACGGCTGCACCTGAGGCTTGCGGCTCACCGGCGAAGACGTCGCGGTAGTAGCGGGTCAGCATCTGCAATGCCGACATGCCCTGGCCGGCGCACGCTTGCGTGCCCCACTGACTGAGCGTCGTCCCGTCTACGGCTACACCGCAGCCCTCGCCCACTGTGCTGAGGTCCGCTTGGAAGCTCGCGGGGAAGATCGCTCCGTGTTGCAGGGCGAGAACTGGCCAGGTCGCGCTCACGGCCGCGTCTGTGGCCGTGGTGGTATTTCCGGGGATGTAGCGCTGGAATTGTGTGTCGTCGGTGACGTCGAAGCAATTGTCTGGGGTATCGAGGTATCCACCTAAGTGGTTGACCCAATACCAGCCGCGGGTCTTGACGGCTAGCGCTCCGGCCTGCAGCGACGCCGGAAGCCACCAGGGCGCCCATTCGCTGGGCACGACGTTACGCACATAGTCGCGGAACGGGACGGTGACGATCCCGATCGGAATCGAGCCTCTCCCGGCGGGGGTGTGCACCGCGTAGAGCAGGACGCGGATCGTGGCCGGCGGCACGGTATCCGAGTAGTACCCGGTGCAGGACAGCCCGGACGACGATTTGACCACGTGCACAGTGCTGTCGCTCGGCAATGTGGGGACTGTGGTGGCTGCTCCACTCCAGTACCGAACGGCGCCGACGTAGTCACTCTGCAGGGGGTGGATGGCTACTGGCACGCCATCCTGCTGCGCGTCGATCATCTGGCCGTTCCCGATGTACACCCCGACGTGACCGGGTGACGGGCCGCCGGCACCAGTGAAGAACACCAGATCGCCAGGAAGCAGCTGCGCCCTCGTGACCCGGACACCGCCGTAAGCGCTCGCATTCGTGTACTGCGTGATCGAGTAGTGCGGTAGCAGGATGCCGGTGGCCTGATACACCGCATACAGCGCGAGGCCAGAGCAGTCGAATCCGACCATGTTGCCGGTGCACGCTGCATCCCGGCCGATTGTTGGGCCGTTGATGTCCCCTCCGGCGAAGCAATAAGGGAGGCCGAGCTGGCCCTGTGCGGCGGCCACGATGGCGTTGCTTTGACTCGCGGCAGTCGCCGCTTCTGGGACTGCCGCCGATCCGCGGCTTGCCGGGACGCTCACGAGCGCGATGGCCGCCATGACCACCACTGAGAGGACCAGCGACAACACCGCGCGGGCCGTGGAAAACCGGCCCGGCGGACCGTAGCTCGCGGCAGACCTTCGAATGACGCGACCCCCATCGCCGGGCACACCGGAAAACTCGGCGTGCCCTCACCAAGCTAGCTACCAGACTGCGCTACGGCAATTCAAGTGAACAGAGTGTCATCCCGGACGGGGCCAACGCGCCGAGTGCAGAGCCTTGCGAGCGCATGCCTGGATCGCCGGACTTATTCGTCCAATTCGCGGCGCAGGACACTAGGGGTGAAAGTAGCCGGTGGTGAGGTCGCGAATGACGAAGTCAATGGGTTGGCCGCTTACCGCGATCGGGCCTCGCCAGGGGGTGCCGAGGGCGAGTATGAGCGCGATGCTCAGGCCGATCACCACCGTGAGGCCGCCGATGATGAGCGCACTGCGGAGACCGACGCGCATAGTGAGTACGCCGGCATTTGCAATCAAGGCGGCCCCGCTGATCGCCAGGGTGATCATGTACAGGCCGGGCAGTTCCCTGGATGCCGCGGCGAGGCGCTCGCGGCGGTCTGCGGTGAGCGCGTCGATTGAGGCCAGGAGTTCGGTGCTGGTGGGTGTGCCGATTGCGGGCTTGACCGCTTCCGCTCTGACCGCCTCCTCCAGGTCGGCGATCGCGTTGGCGGTCGCTGCATCGTTCCCAAGGGCGGCACTCGAACCATGCCATTCGTCGGTCCGCGTCACGTTCAGGTAGCTCCGCAGCGCAGCGTGGATGGGCTCGGAATTCACTCCGGGCGACGTTGCCGCCCACGCCAGACGCGACGCATTACCGGCCTCGCTGCTCACGATCGATTCCGCCGAGCTGAGGTATCCGGCCTCATTGGCGAGGGTCAACGCCGCGAGGATCGCAAATGCCGCGCCCAGAGGAGACATGAGTGGCGACGAGATCGCGTGCGCACCTTCGCGTTGCGGTGTCGGAATCACGGCCCGCGCTAGGAATCGGCTGGTTATCGCGACCAGCGCCGCGATACCGAGGCAACCCACGATCAGCAGTCCGACTGACTGGGACGTCAACCACACCATTTGCGTGGACCCTACGCCTGGTCAGCTCGGGTACCCGGTAACGCGCCTGGGGGCAGCAGGACTCTGCGGGACCGCTCCCGGTGCGCGCCGGAGCCGCGACTGCGGGCTGGTTACCTCAAGACTGGATGAAGGCAAGCAGGTCGGCGTTGATGGTGTCGGCCTGGGTGGTTGGCATGCCGTGCGGGTAGCCCGGGTACGTCTTCAGCGTCCCGTTCTGGACGAGTTGCGCGGACAGTGGTCCGGAGTCCGCGTAGGGCACGATCTGGTCGTCATCGCCGTGCATCACCAACACGGGCACCGAGATCTTCTTCAGATCCTCGGTGAAGTCAGTCTGCGAAAAGGCGACGATGCCGTCGTAATGCGCCTTCGCGCCGCCCATCATGCCCTGGCGCCACCAGTTCTGGATGATCGCTTCGGATGATTCCACGCCCGGGCGGTTGAATCCGTAGAACGGCCCGGACGGAAGCGCCCGGTAGAACACCGAGCGGTTAGCGGCAAGCTGCGCCTGCAGGTCGTCGAACACGCTCTTGGGCAGACCGCCGGGGTTCGCATCGGTCTGCACCATCAGCGGTGGCACCGAACTGATCAGCACGGCCTTCGCGACACGGCTCTCGCCGTGACGGGCAAGGTAGTGCACGACCTCACCGCCACCGGTCGAGTGACCGACGTGAATCGCATCATGCAGGTCGAGATGCGCTGTCAACGCAGCCAGGTCGTCGGCGTAATGGTCCATGTCGTGACCATCGCCGGTCTGCGTCGAGCGGCCGTGTCCACGCCGGTCGTGCGCGATCACCCGGTAGCCGTGCCGCAAGAAGAACAGCATCTGGGTGTCCCAGTCATCGGACGACAGCGGCCAACCATGGCTGAACACGATCGGCTGGCCGGAGCCCCAATCCTTGTAGAAGATCTCCGTGCCGTCGGTGGTCGTGATCGTGCCCATATGCTGCCTCCGATGATCCGTGTGGTGACGCGGAACCTCTGAAACGCGAGCTTATCGAGCCCCATCGTCCGCAGCTACGCACCGAAGTCATGCCGCCAGAGATGTTCGGCTACGGCGGTACTACTGGCGGAACAGCCCGGCGTAGGCGTTGAGGGCGGGCTGGCCGCCGAGATGGGCGTACAGCACGGTGGAGTCTTTGCTGATGTCGCCGGTGCGAATGAGATCGATGAGTGCGGCCATGGACTTCCCCTCGTAGACGGGGTCCAGGATGATGCCCTCGAGCCTGCCCGTAAGCCGGATGGCGTCCAGTGTCGAGGCGACGGGGATGCCATAGGCATCGCCGGCCCAGCCCTCGAGCACGGTGATCTCGTCGTCGCGCAGGTCGCGGCCGAGCCCGATGAGTTCCGCGGTGTTGCGGGCGATCTTTTCCACTTGTACGCGCGTCTCGGTGATCTTCGCGGAGGCGTCGATGCCGAGCACGCGGCGCGGCCGGTCCTGTTCAGCGAACCCGGCGATCATGCCGGCGTGGGTGCTGCCGGTCACGGTGCACACGATGATCGAGTCGAAGTAGACCCCGAGCTGCTGCTCTTGCTGGTGGACCTCGTCGGCCCAGTTCGCGAACCCCAGTCCGCCCAGATTGTGGTCGGACGCACCGGCCGGGATCGGGTACGGGGTGCCGCCGGAGGAGCGCACCTCCTCCAGGGCGTTCTCCCAGCTCTGTTTGAACCCGATGCCGAAGCCGGCGGCCACCAACTCGACCTGCGCGCCCATGATCCGCGACAGCAGAAGGTTGCCGACCCGGTCATACACTGAGTCCGGCCAGTCCACCCAGTTCTCTTGGATCAGTCGCGCCTTGAGGCCCAGCTTCGCGGCCACGGCCGCCACCTGCCGGGTGTGGTTGGACTGAATCCCCCCGATCGACACCAGTGTATCCGCGCCCTGGGCGAGCGCCTCCGGCATCAGGTACTCCAGCTTTCGAGTCTTGTTCCCGCCGTAAGCCAAACCGCTGTTACAGTCCTCGCGCTTGGCCCAGATCCGGGGCCCGCCAAGGTAATCGCTGAGCCGGTCGAGCGGATGCAGCGGACTCGGACCGAACAGCAGCGGATACCGAGGAAAGTCGGCAACTGACATGCCGTGACCATCGTCCGTGCCACCCAGGGGCGTCAACAGCACGAGGCCGGGAACGGTCGCCGCACCGCGTTCGACGCGTCACGCCGTCGACGCTGACTCCGTTGGCGCTGCCGCGAAGGATGGCGCCGTACGCGCCAGGAACACGACGCCGATCACCATTGCGGCAAAGCCCAAGGCACCGATCGCGATCTTCGTTGCCCCGCCGGTGAAGTGTTCACCGTAGAGCCAAACGCCGAGGATGATGCTGACCAGAGGATTGACGATGACCATAAATGGTTGGGATATCGCCAGCGGCCCATAGTGAAGGGCTGCTTGAGTGAGCAGTGTTCCAGCGATTCCGGCGATGACAACGCCGTACACCGCCCCGCTAGCGAACACGGCGGGTATGCCGTCTGCGGCGAGTGTGTCGGTCACCGACTTCATGAAGCTGGCCAGGTCGGCCCAGACGATCCCCGAGGCGGTGGCGTAGAGCGCGGCCCGGCGGATCGGCGATCCGCGGCCAGCCAGCACTGCACATGCGGCAGCTGCTCCGCCGGTCGTGAGCAGCGCGGGCGGCCAGGCTTGCGCGGTCGCCCCTGGGTGGCCACCCTGCGGCTCGGACATCACCAGGAAGACGGCGAGCCCGGCCGAGGTGACGGCGGCCGAGGCCCAGGCCGCGGGCACCACTTCCCGTCGCAGCCACAGCCGTCCGATGACCAACGAGAACACCAGCTCGGTGACCAGGATCGACTGCACCACGGACAATCGGCCGAAGTACAGCGCGAGCGCCTGGAACCCGAACGCGCCGACCATGGCGGCCACGCCGAACAGCCACAGCGGGTTGCGGATCAAATACCTCGCCAGTCGCCAACCTTTGTCCCGCGCTGGCGCAGCGGTGCTCGCCACATGCTGCGTGACCACATTCAGAGCGTTCGCGAACGCCGAAGCAAACGCGAACAGAACGCTCACCATGGGAGTCATCGTAGGAACGTCGGCCGGGCCATCCGCGGCTGCTCAACGAGCTTCCGACCGCGCGCTTGGCAGCGTCCCGAGTCCGCCGAGTTCCGTGCCGGGAGGTCGATTCGGCGCTTACTGAATCGGCCGTGAGACAGTCAATGTCCCGGCAGGGGAGGCTCAATCGGGGGTAGCGTCGACAATTACCGATAGCGAAGGTCCAGGCGCGGGCGGAGAAACCATGTCAGGGGCGAGAGCGTGACGACAGATGGCATCCCCATTGCGTACTCGGCGCTGGAGAAGGGCACACCTGTGTTGTCGGCATCCGGGCGAGAGTTCGGCGGCGTCGAGCACGTCCTCGAGATTCCGTCGGAGGATCTGTTTGACGGCATTGTCGTGGCGACCGATGCCGGGCTCAGATTTGTCGACCGCGATCAAATCGAGGAGATCACGACAACTCACGTCCGGTGCGGGTTAACCGAGGAGCAGGTGGCCGGCCTGAATGAGCCGCACGCCGCCCCCGTTTTTGATGTCCACCCATCGGCAGACTTCGGCTCGTCGTTGCATGCTCGCTTCGGACGCATGTTCCGCCGCCCGCACTGGACGCGTGAGACCTAGATATCCACCAGCGATCAGCACGCTCGCGTCACCCCCGAAGCGACGGCTCACGGACGTTCGGACGCGGATTCATCCCAGCCGGGTGATGCGATGGTTCTAGGGCCTGCAAGGATAGAAATGGGCAGTCTGCCCGTCAGATCGGCTGTCGCACTCGATGAGGAGGCGTTATGGGGTTCTGCCCGGTAGATGTGATGATTGTCGGGTTTCCTGGCAACAAGTTCAGCGGTCGCATCGCTCCGGCGCTGATGGAGCTGGTCGACAACTCGACGATCCGCATCATCGATCTCTTGTTCGTCAGCAAGGACACTGACGGTGTGGTCACCACCATCAAGGCGGCTGACGTTGACGCGGAGACTGGGCCGGGCTACCTGGCGATCAACGTCGTTCAGCCAGGCGCACTGGGCCCGGAGGATGCCGAGGAGCTGCAGGACGACTTGGAGCCCAACAGTTCCGCATTGCTTATCGCGTTCGAGAACATCTGGGCGAGCAAAGTTATCGAGGCCTGTCGGGATGCGGACGCCGTCCTGATGGACCACATCCGCATTCCCGCGGACGTGGTCGACGCCGTCGTCACCGCGGCTTAGCAGAACAGCCAAGCACTCAGAACGGAGCACACGATATGGGATTGCTACGCATGGCCGCCCGTACGGCGGTTGTCGCGGGTACGGCCACCGCTGTTTCCGGACGCGTCGCCCGGCGGCAGGCCTCAAAGTACGACGAAAAGGATCAGGAGCAGGAGGCGCAGGCCCAGCCAGCCGCGCCGGAAGCCGCGCCCGCCGCACCAGCCGAGCCGGAGGATGACGACATGGCGAAGCTTCAGCAGTTGGCGCAGCTGCACAGCCAGGGAGTGCTATCCGATGAGGAGTTCGCAGCAGCTAAGGCCAAGATCTTAGGGATCTGAAGAAGGCTGCACCCAAGGCTCCGTGCCGTGGCAGAGCCCTACTCGCGGCTGGCCGAGGTGTACGACGAGATCGTGGTCGACCCATGCCACGAAACCTGGGCCTCCTATCTCCACGACCTGTGGCGCGGCGACCCGGACGGTGTGCACACGGTGTTGGATCTGTGCTGCGGAACCGGCCTGATGTCCGCTGCCCTTGCGAGGGTCGGTTACCAGGTAACCGGCGTCGACAACTCGCTGCCGATGCTGGCCCGGGCCCGCCGGCGCGTCGGCCCGGACACGGTTCTGCTCCAGCAGACCCTTCCTGCCCTGGCGGTCGGCGGCGTATTCGACGCGGCCGTGTCCACATTCGACGGCCTCAACTACCTCACCCTGGATACCTTCCGCGCGACGCTCAAAGGAGTCGGCCGCTGCCTTCGGCCCGGTGGTTGGCTGGCGTTCGACCTGCATACGGACGCGATGTTGGCGTTTGCCGCAGCTCACCCCGTCGTCACGGGACAAGCCAACGGAACGAGCTTCACCATCACCAACACGGTGGACCTCCGGGCGCGCAGCTGCGTGACCCGGGTCGATGTCACCGGACCAGGCGATGGCGATACGTTCAGCGAGCAGCATCGGCAGTTCTTCTTTCGGGCCGCCGACGTTCGACGTGCGCTGGCTGATGCCGACTTCGGGTCTCCGTCCGTCACTGACGAATACACCGATGAACCAGCCACGCCGTCCATCCTGCGTGCCACTTGGATCTCCCGGCGCTTGAGCGCGAATGCGCATTGAGCGGCCCCGACAGCGGGCGCCTTGTTTGCCTGGGTTTAGCGGCCCGGACGACGCGCGCCGAACGGCGATCTTTCGGAGCTAACGCCGGGTCCGGTAGTTCAGATAGACGACCCCGTTATCGAAGCGACGCTCGTCCAGCAGTTCCAGCGCGACCCGTACCTTCTGGGGTAGGAAGTGCGTGCCGCCGCCGACAATGATCGGGGTCAGGAACTGATGCCACTCATCAACCAGCCCGGCGTGAATAGCGTGCGCGGCAAGGGTTGCGCCGCCGATGGTCACGTCGCGGTTCGCGTCCTGCTTCATGCGCCGGATCGCCTGCGCGTCGAACACCGGCTCGATCCTCGTCTTCGGCGTAGACGGCGCGTCCAGCGTGCTGGAGTACACGACCTTGTCGGCGGCCTGCCAGATGCGCGCGAAGTCGTACACCACCTGCGGCTGATCCGGCGGGTCGAGCATGTCCTGCCATACCTTCATGACCTCGTACATCCGCCGCCCGTAGAGATAGGTACCGGCCGACCGTTCGAGGTCGTTGACGAAGGCATGCACCTGTTCGTCCGGTGCCGACCAATCGAAGTGGCCGTCGGCGTCGACCGTATAGCCATCCAGCGAGGTGATCGCGGAGTAGATGAGTTTCGCCATCGCCTAGTGATATCGCAACCGCCGGCGATTCTGGAACGTGACTAATGAGCCATGCATCGGCCTTCGGCCCTTGGGCGCCCTCGCACAGCGAAAACGAGTGCAGGACGTAGCCGCGAACACGGCCTGTCCGAGAACGACAAGATCCACAACACGGACTCGATCGCTCGGACGGACCGAGGCGAGGACCGCGGTAAACCCGCCACCGAGAACCAGTTTGTCGATGTCGCTCAGGCGAACGGCCGCGGCAACGGCCATACGCTTGCCAGGTCACGCCCGACTGATCTCCGACGGAGGTCACGACACCACGGGACCGGACCGGATGAGGTGAGCTGGTGAAACTCATTGAGCGAAACCACGCGCGCACACCGCGGAGATGGCCGAGGCGAGTGTTCGGCGTCGGTACGGAACCCGACCCGCGGTTCACCTTCGCCAATGAGCGAACCTTTCTAGCCTGGATCCGCACTGCTTTGGCGTTGCTCGCCGCCGGCATCTCCCTCGACACGTTCGTGACCAAGTTCCCCGCCGACCTGCGTACTGCCGTCTCGATCGTGCTCGTGCTCACCGGCGCCACCTGCGGAGCAACCGCCTACCGCCGCTGGATGGCCAGCGAACGCGCGCTGCGACTGAGCAAGCCGCTGCCGGCGCCCGTCATCGCGCCAGTGCTCGGCTACGGCGTAGTCCTTGTCGGCCTCACCTTTGCGCTCGTGCTACTGGTGCAGAAATGACGGGCAGTGAGTCCGGGCGGTCCGATCCGGCCGAGATCTGGGACGAGGGACTACAGAACGAGCGGACATCGCTGGCTTGGACTCGGTCCATCTTGTCCGGCTTCGGCTGCGCGCTGCTCCTCGCCCGGCTGGCCGCCAATACGAGCTGGATCCTCGGCGCCGGCATCGCTCTCGCGGCGCTCGCGCTGGCCTTGGCGGCGGTGCGAGTAAGCGCGCGCCGCTACCGCAAGGCGGCCAGCGCACTGTCCGCAAGCGACCCCCTGCCCGACGGCACCCTACCCGCGATCATCGTCTTGCTTGTCCTGCTGACCGGAGTGGCGGCCGTCGTACTCATCCTTGTGCAGCACTGAGCTCGCCTCCGGTGCCGGCTCGCCCCAATTCCTTTGACAGGCAAGTCACTGCTTGCCTATGGTCGGCGACTTATGGGTGACCTGTTCAAGGCACTCGCCGATCCGACGAGGAGGGCGATCCTCGATGAGCTCATCCAGCGAGACGGGCAGACGTTGTTCGAGATCTGCAGCCGATTGGCAATGAAACACGGCCTCAGCTCCTCCCGGCAGGCCATCTCTCAGCACCTCGAGGTGCTCGAGGACGCAGGCCTCGTCAGCACCAGGCGGCAGGGCCGGTACAAGTTCCATCACGTGGACACCTCGCCGTTGCGCGAGATCGTCGAGCGGTGGCCGACAGACAGGAAGGGGAGCGGCAGTCGTGCGGATCAACCTGACTAGCGTGTTCGTGGATGATCAGGACAAAGCGTTGCGGTTCTACACCGAGGTGCTGGGGTTCCAGAAGAAGACCGAGGTCCCGGTAGGCGAATACCGATGGCTCACGGTGGTCTCGCCCGAGGCGCCCGAGGGACCGGAACTCGTCCTCGAGCCGGACGGCCATCCCGCTGTCGGTCCCTTCAAGGCGGCGCTCGCCCGAGACGGGATCCCGTTCACCTCGTTCGCAGTCGCCGACGTTCAGACCGAGTACGAGCGCCTGCGCGCCCTCGGCGTGCAGTTCACGCAGGAGCCCGCGCAGCTGGGGCCAGTCACGACCGCAGTCTTGGATGACACGTGCGGAAACCTCATCCAAATCGCCGCACGTGCGTAATCCGCCATCCGTCGGTCAGGCGATTGCCATCCAGGCGGCGTACGTCAAGATAGTGGCGTGAGTGCCCCAGCAGCTGCGCCAGCATCGAGCGCGGAACGTCTCGATCAGCACGCGGGCGCGCGCGCCGCGCTGGCGCTGGGCGCACTGGGTGTGGTCTTCGGCGACTTGGGCACCAGCCCGCTCTATACCATGCAGACCGTTTTCAACCCGAGCGACCCGCATCCGGTGCCGGCCGTCAAGGACAACATCTACGGGGTCATTTCGCTGATCTTCTGGTCCGTCACCATCATCGTCACGATCACATACGTGCTTCTCGTCATGCGCGCGGACAACGACGGGGAGGGCGGCATCATGGCCCTGATCACGTTGATAAGGCGTGGGCGGCCAGCCCGCCGCAGACGCACGACAATGATCCTCTCCGCATTGGGCTTGTTCGGCGCATCGCTGTTCTTCGGCGACAGCATGATCACCCCGGCGATCTCGGTGCTTTCCGCCATCGAAGGGGTGAAGGTCGCTGCCCCGTCGTTGGCTGATCTCGTTCTACCTATTACCGCCGTCATCCTGATCGGCCTGTTCCTGATTCAGCGGCTCGGGACGGCAGGGATCGGCAAGCTCTTCGGACCGGTGATGGCGGTCTGGTTCGTGACGATCGGTGCCTGCGGTATACGCGGAATCGTCGATCATCCGGCCATCGTCAGGGCCCTCCTGCCCAGCTATGCGTTGGGGTTCCTCGTGAATCACTTCTCGACGGCGTTCTTCTCGTTGGCCGCCGTGGTCCTCGCCGTGACCGGCGCCGAGGCGCTCTATGCCGACATGGGCCACTTCGGCCGAGCCCCGATCAGCCGGGTGTGGCTGCTGATCGTCTTTCCGGCGTGCATGCTCAGCTACATGGGCCAGGGTGCGCTCGTACTCGACAATCCGCGCCTCGCAGTTAGCAGCAACCCGTTCTTCTTGCTGCCACCGCACTGGGGCCGCCTGCCGATGGTGTTTCTCGCCGCTGCTGCGACGGTGATCGCGTCCCAGGCCGTGATCACCGGAGCCTTCTCGCTGACCCAGCAAGCGAGCCAGCTCGGATACCTGCCCCGGCTGCGCATCGTGCATACCTCTGAGAAGGCGATCGGGCAGATCTACGTTCCCTGGATCAACTGGGCGCTACTCGTCTCGGTCCTGACGCTCGTGTTCGCGTTCAAGAGCTCGGCTGCCTTGGGTTATGCGTACGGCATGGCAGTGACCGGAACGATCACGATCACGACACTGCTCTACTTCTACATAGCCCGGCATCAGTGGGGCAAACCACTGTGGTTGATCATCCCGGGTGCAGCCGCATTGCTCACCGTCGACCTGCTTTTCCTCGCCGCGAACCTCACCAAGTTCGTGCACGGAGCCTGGCTGCCGTTGCTGATTGGCATCGTCGCTTTCACCGTGTTCACCACATGGCAACGCGGTCGAGTATTGGTCACCCGGATACGTGTCCACGACGAAGGACCTTTGCCGGCGTTCGTCGACAAACTGCGCACCGTCCAGCCGCCGCTGCAACGCGTACCAGGCACCGCGGTGTTTCTCAATCGCGGCAAGGACACGACTCCGCTGGCGCTGCGGGCCAACGTCGAGCACAACCATGTATTGCACAAGTACGTCATCGTGCTGTCGATCGAAACGCTGCCGGTGCCGCACGTCCCCGTCGAGCAACGGCTGCGCATCGACCCACTTGGCTACACCGATGACCACATCAGCCACGTGGCGGCCCGGTTCGGCTACATGGACCAGCCGATCGTCCCGCCGTTGCTCTCGATGATCCGCGGGGCCGACGTCGAGGGCATCCGGGACGACTCGGACGTCACGTATTTCCTGTCCACCATTGAGCTACATCGAGGCAACAGCCGCGACCTGAGCCGCTGGCGCAAGCAACTGTTCCTCGCGACATCACATGCCACCGCTGACGCTGCCGAATACTTCGGCCTGCCTCGCGATCGCACCGTCATGATGGGATCTCGGATCGACCTTTAACGGAACCAGGGCGGCCTGGGCTGTCTGCGTCGTGCCAACGTCGGATTTGGCGAGCTACAGGCCGCCCACTATTTCGGCGATCGTAGGGAGGTCCCGATCGGGGGAAACGAAGTATGACAGGCCGAACCGTTCGCGGCGGCCGTGGAGGTCCTCGCGGATCTGGGGGACGCTGCCAATGAAGATGGTCGGCATTTGCCACACGGTTTCGCAATCGAGCCCACTCCAGCGCCGGTCGGCGATGAGATCTTCGGTCGCCGAGCGTCGGTTCGGGGCGATGCTGAATGTGGCAAATGCGCTGAGCTCCAGCTTCGCGAATCGGTCACCAGCCACCGATTGAAGAAGATGCAGTTTCTGATCAAGCGCTGCCGGCAGTCGCC
The DNA here is from genome assembly GCA_963801715.1 of uncultured Actinomycetota bacterium. Taxonomy (GTDB): domain Bacteria; phylum Actinomycetota; class Actinomycetes; order Mycobacteriales; family Jatrophihabitantaceae; genus CAVVJA01. Next base: position 213,976 of record CAWDGB010000014.1, read on the forward strand.
CGGCTGCGTCGTCGTGATCTTCCGTGCCCGTGATCGGGGACGGGAGCAGTCCGACAATGTCCGCGTGGCGAGCCGCGAGCCGAAGCATCCGCGGGCCGCCGGCACCGACCAGTAGACGAGGCACGCTGCGAGGCCCGGGCAGCACATCCAAGTCCAGGCCGCCGATCTGGTACCACCTGCCGGAATGATGAACGGGGTTTCCCGCCAGGAGGTCCTTCATGATCGTGAGCGACTCGTCGAGCCGGTCGATGCGCTCAGGCGCGGCGCCGAATGTGATCCCCGCCGCCTCGTACTCGGGTTCATACCAACCGGCGCCGATGCCAAGTTCGAAACGCCCACCGGACAGGTGGTGCAAAGTAGCGGCTTCGTGGGCCACAAGCGCGGGATGCCGGAAGTCGTTGGACAGTACGAGCGTGCCGACAGTCAAGCGTGTCGTTACCGCAGCGGCCGCTGCGAGCGCGCTGAATGGCGCCAGCTGTTGACCGAACGCGCTGGCCGAGAAGTGATCCCGGATAAGAAGCGAATTGATACCCGACTCTTCAATGCGGCGCGCCTGGTCGGCCCAGGCCGGCCCGTCAAGGACCGACTCGCTTACCACGCCAAACCGAATCGCGTTGGTCACCAGCTGACCATAACGACACACCAAAGTCCGCCCCGTCGCTGATCGCCACCCAGGATCTCGAGTGATCCCCGTTCTGGGCATAGCGCTGAATCCGCCCGTGGTAACACACTGCGGTATGAAGTCCTCCGCGTTCGCCGGCCCCGCAGGTCACCCGTTCCATCCGTTCATCGTCCCGGTGCCGGTCGGGGCGTTTGTGTCGTCTTTGATCTTCGACATCCTCACTTGGACCCGGGCCGACGGTCTCCCGTACCTGGTGGACGGCGCGTTCTGGCTCATTGGCATCGGCTTGATTGGCGCGCTCATCGCGGCCGTGTTCGGAGTCCTGGACTTGCGCGCCATGCCGAGGCGCACCCGGCCGTTTAGCATCGCGATGTCGCATCTGACGCTGAACGCCGGAGCAGCTGTCCTGTTCATCATCGGGTACGCGTGGCGGGCCGGCGATCATGTGGAACTGGACAAGACGCGGTGGGGCCAGCTGGTGCTTAGCGCTGTGGCCGTCGCCCTCCTCCTTGTCGCCGTATGGCTCGGCCAGACGCTGACCTATCGCTACGGGCGGCGGGTCACCCGTGTCGCCGACCAGGCCGACGGGAGCGGCCACCGCGAGTAACACCGTTTGCACCTCAGCCTTATCTCTGGTCAGCCCACTACAGCTGCCGTACGGATCGTGGCCGATGAGCGCATGGCCGAGCCGCGCCGCTCAGCCGAGTCGCAGCGCCATGCCGATAGACGACGGTGCGGTCTCGCGGAAGCCGTGCTTGGTGTACAGGCGACGCCCGGGCGGGTCGGCGAGCAAACTGACATAGGCACCCGCCGGCGCCTGAGCGCGGATCCGGTCGAGCAAGTGGGCCAGCACGGCGTCCCCAAGCCCCCGTCGCTGATGCTGGGGGAGCACGGCCATATCGACCACCTGGAAGAAGCAGCCACCGTCGCCGATGATTCGGCCCATCGCCACAGTTTCCCCGCTCGGTTCATGTACGACGTGACAGGCGGTCCAGCTGCCCCGTAAGCCGGCCTCGGCCTGCCGCGGGCCCATCGGCGACAGCCCGGCGCGCTCCCGCAGCATCACATGATCGCTGACCGCCGGCGCGGTGCTGATCAACCGGTACACATCCGGCAGCTTTGAATCCACCCGCACCATTCTGGTCGCGCCCTCCGGCGGCCGTTGAGCTAACCCGAGGCGCGTGTTTGCCCTCGGCGACGGTGCGTAGGGTCGGGACGGTGATCAACATTTGCTTCGCCGGGATCACCGGTTGGGCCGCGCAACCGATCGTCGAGGCGATCAGCCAGGCCGATGACTTGGCGTTGACCTCAGGAGTATCCCGTTCGGCAGCTGAGCGGTCCTTGGCCGAGGTCACCGACGGGAACTGGACCGGGTCGGTGTTCGCGACAGTCGCCGAGGCTCTGACGTCTGCCCCGACGGACGTGCTGGTGGACTTCACCAGCGCCATCGCGGTGAAGGCGAACGTACGGGCCGCCGTCGAGGCCGGGGTTCACGTGGTCGTGGGGAGCAGCGGGTTGACCGCCGGTGACTACGCGGAACTGGACCGGCTGGCTCGCGACCGAGCCGTCGGAGTGATCGCTGCGGGCAACTTTTCCATCATGGCGGCCGTGCTGCGCCGGGCCGCCGGGATGGCTGCAGCACATCTCGCGCACTGGGAGATCATCGATTACGCCGGCGATGCCAAATCGGACGTGCCCAGCGGTACTGCCCGAGAGCTCGCCGAGACGTTGGCGAACATCCATGAGCCGGAAACAACGGTCGGGGATGCCGATCTCCATGGCCCGGTCGAAGCGCGTGGGGTAGCCGTCGGGGGTACCAAGATCCACTCCATCCGGCTGCCCAGCTTTGTGGTCAGCACCGAGATCGTGTTCGGTGGGCCGGGCGAACGCTTGGCAATCCGCCATGATGCGGGTGAGACCGCTGACCCCTACGTGACCGGTACCTTGCTGGCGATTCGCCACGCCGCAGACGTGAGCGGCGTGCGCCGTGGATTGGACTCACTGCTGTTCGGCTAATCGATCCCGGCCGGCAACGTCCCGGTGATGGGAGGGGAGTGAGGGGATGTGCGGGACGGCCGCCGCCGTGCAAGGTACCGCTATCTGAACCACTGCGGTCACCACGCGGCAGATGCCGACAAGCTCGGTTTCTATTGCCTTTGGACGAGTTCTTCTGAGCACCAGGTCACTGCGAGCGTCGTGGCCGCCCGGCCCGGTCTGGCCGCCCGGCCCGGCCACGATCGTTATCTTCAAAGAGGTGACGATAACGGCGCTGCCCGGGGGTGAGAGATATGCCGACGTCAGCGGACGGCCTTCGTGACTATGTCGCCTGGCACGACGCGTACGACGATCCACAGTCGTCGCTGTCATGGCGCCTTTCCGTTGTCCGGTCGTGGATCGAGCGGGTGTTGGACGAGTACTCCAGGCCAGTTCGGGTGCTCAGCGTCTGCTCGGGCGATGGTCGCGATGTGCTCGGAGCACTCGCGCTGCGCCCTGACGTAGCGGACGTCGATGTCACCATGCTCGAAATCGACCCGGTACTCGCGGCGCGAGCCCGGCAGCAGGCCGCCGACCTGCGTCGCCGCATCCGGGTCGACGTGAGGGTCGCGGACGCCGGAGATCCCGCTGCCTACTCCGGAGCCGTGCCAGCCGACATCGTGTTGCTGGTTGGGATCTTCGGCAACATCAGTGATGCCGACCTGGCTCGCACCATCGCCGCGGCACCCGCGATGTGCCGGCCCGGCGCCACCGTGCTCTGGTCGCGCGGACGGCACGGCGGCGACCGTACCGATGAGATTCGGCGCCGCTTTGTCGCGGCGGGCTTCGCCGAGATCGGTCTCGACGCTCTCGATCGCGACGGTCACCCGACGGTCGGGGTGATGCGGTTCAGCGATGAGACCAAGCCGATGCCAACCCATCGGCTGTTCACGTTCCTGCGCTAACCGCCGTCGGCCGGCATTTGACTTCGCTCGTCGGTGCGCATGCCACCGATCGTTCAGCGAGTAATCAGCACGATCGCCATCGCCGCGAGACCCAACCCCACTTGCTGGGCGCGGGACGGTCGCTCGTGCAGGAAGACGATCGCGAGCGCAACGGTCGTCGCGGGGTAGAGCGCGGTGATCACCGCCGCGAGCGACAGCAGACCCTGCCGCGATGCGAGGAGGAAGAACAGGTTCGCGGCGGCGTCCAATGCGCCCGCCATGACACACAGGGCGAGCAGCTGACCGCGGATGACCGTCACGGCTCCGGCCCGATACGCGAGCGGAACGATCAACGCTGCGGACGCCAGCCGCGAAATCAGCAGCGGCCACAGTCCGGTCGTGTCACCCGCCCGGGCCAGAAAGACGAAGTACCCGCCGAACCCCACTCCGGAAGCGATTGCGAGCGCCACGGTGCGGGTGGTGAGCCGGCCGTGGGGCGTCTCGGCCGGCTGGCGGCTGACGAGGACGACCGCCACGAAACCGATGGCGACGCCAAACCACGCGGCCGTGGCGGGCCGGTCGCCAGTCAGCACTCCGACCACGACGGGGACGGCCGCCGCCAGGACGGCGGTGATCGGCGAAACCACGTTCATCGGGGCGATGGCCAGGAGGCTGTAGAGCAGCACAACGCCGACCATCCCGAACGCGCCGCCCAGAACCCCGAATACGACCGCTCGAGTGGTCAGCGTCCCCGATGCGAAGGGGAGCAGCGCGGCCATCAGCACCGCGCCGACGGGATAGCTGTAGAGCAGGATGGCGAGCGCAGATCGGCGCCGTGACGCGAGCCCGCCGACAAAATCACTGACGCCGTAGGACACCGCCGCGAGCAGCGCGAGGACGACGGCCACGCCGCAGGTTACCTGGGCGGGAGGCAGCCGGTGACGGGATTATGCGAGGGCTCCGCGAACCGGCTTCGCTAGGCAGATCTGGCTGACGTCGAGGCATCCGGTGCGGAATCCCGACTCCGAATACGCGAGGTAGAACGACCACATCCGTCGGAACGTCTCGTCGAATCCGAGTCGGGCAATGTCTGCACTCCGGGCCTCGAAATTGGCCCGCCATCGGCGCAGCGTCTCGGCGTAATGCTGGCCGAAGGAATAGCGGTCGAGCACGTGCAGGCCAGTGTGGCGGGTAATCGTGTCGTGCAGGGCCTCCGCCGACATGAGCGCCCCGCCCGGGAAAATGTACTTACGGATCCAGGTATAGGTGTTGGCCGTCGCGCGCATCAGATCGTCGGCTTGCAATATGGCCTGCAGACCGGCCCGCCCTCCGGGTACGAGGGCGCGATCGATGGTCTGGAAGTAGTCCGGCCAGTAGTTCATGCCGACCGCTTCGACCATCTCGATGCTGACCACCGCGTCGAACCGGCCGGTCATGGCCCGGTAGTCCTGCAGGAGCACGGTCGCTCGGTCGGCGAGCCCCGCCCGCGCGATGCGCTCCCGGGCCAGCGCCGCCTGTTCGGCGGAGTTGGTGATCGACGTGACATCGGCACCGCGGCTCGCGGCCCGGATAGCCAGCTCGCCCCATCCGGTGCCGATCTCCAGGACCCGTGTGCCGGCGTGCACCTGGGACGCATCGAGCAGCCGGTCGACCTTGCGCCGCTGTGCGGTCACCAGCTCATCGCAGGAGTCGGCCGGATCGCCGTTGTACAAGGCCGCCGAGTACGTCATCGACTCGTCGAGGAAAACCTTGAACATGTCGTTGGACAAGTCGTAGTGCCGCTGGATGTTCCGGCGCGCTCCGGCCACGGTGTTGTCCTCGGATACGGGCGGCCGGCGTAAGGCCACCGCTCGCAGCCGCTGGAGCGCGGCCGGGACGACGTCGCGAAGATGCGCCGCGAATGTGCACAGGACACCGGATAGGTCGTCTGCGGTCCAGTCACCGGCCATATACGCCTCGCCGAACCCGATGCTGCCTGAGGCGCCGATCCGCTGGTAGAACGCCGCCGGCCGAACCAGCTGAAATACCGGATCCTTGCTGCTGCCGCCGCCGTATGTTCGGCCGGACGGTTCGACGACCCGAAGTGGGATACGCGCAACCACGCGGTGAAACAGCCGGCGCCCAATCGCGGCCCGAACCGGTGAGTGTGGTACGACCGCGATGTCCGGCCAGCGAGCGGCGTCGATATCCGGTGTGACGGCAGATCCGGCAATGGTCACGTCGGTCTCCTTTCCGGCACCGGCGAGCGTGCTCTCGGGATCCCCGAGGAGCGACGGCTCGCACAAACACTTGGCCACAGTATTGGGCATTCCTGGTGCAGCGAACGCAAAACCGTTCACTCAGCGCGCGGGGCAGGTGGTGTTCGGGGTCGGGAGCGTCTTGTTGATCAAGTAGACGTTGACCGCACGGTCGACGCAGGTGGATCCCTCCAGGTAGGAGGTGTGTCCCTCTCCGTTCCAGGTCAGCAGGGACGCGCGGCCGAGCTCCTTGGTGAGGTTCACCGCGCCGGCATAAGGGGTGGCAGGATCGTGCAGGTTGCCTACCACCAGGATCGGTGCGCTCCCGGCGGCGGTCTCCGGAGGGATCGGGGTCCGCTGCTTCTGCCAGTCACTGCACTGAGTCAGACTGGCGGCCTGCCAGAGACCGAACATCGGATACTGCTTCGCCCAGGCGCGCCCCATCGCCTGGATCGTCGCGTCGTCCGGGTCTGTGGCGAGGTCGTTGCATGTGACCGTGAAGTAGACGTCTAGAGAATTCGCATACTGGCCGGATTCGTCGCGGTCGGCGTATTCATCCGCCAGTGCGAGCAAGCCCTCGGCATCGCCCCGGCGGGCGGCCAGCAGCGCGGTCCCGAGTCTCGGCCACTGGTCGCGGCTGTAGAGGGCTTGCAGGACGCCAAGGAGCACGAGGCTGGCGGTCGCCCGCCGCTGGTCGTGGGGGTCGCCGGACGGGATCGGATCAGTCGCGGCCCGGTCCCGGATCGCATAGACGGCCTGCCGCGGATCGCCCAGCGCTCGACAGGGATCGCGCCTGATGCAGTCAGCGGCAAACTGGTCGAAGGCCTGCTCGAAGCCCGCGACTTGCGCGGTACTCGAATCGACGAGATCGTCCAACTTCGGGTCGACGGCCCCGTCCAGAGCGGCCGCGCGGATCGTCTTCGGGAACAGGTGTGCGTAGACCGCGCCGAGCTGCGTGCCGTAGGAGAAGCCGAGGTAGTTCATCGTCGCGTCGCCGAGCGCCGCGCGTATCCGATCCATGTCTCGAGCGGTGTCCACCGTGTCGTAATGCGCGATGGTGGTCCCGTACCTCGCGTTGCAGGACGCGGCGAATCCGGCGGAAAGCTGCTTGGCTGCCCGAAGCCCAGCCGCTGTCCGCACATCGGTGTCGAGGGCGAGCAGCTGGTCCTCTTGCGCTGTGCTCATGCATTTGACCGGTGCGGATAGGCCGACTCCGCGGGGATCAAAGCCGACGATATCGAAGTGCTGCAGCACATCGGTCGAGAGCGCTCCGGCCAGCCCCACCGCGAGGTTCACTCCGGATGCGCCGGGACCGCCGGGGTTGACGAGCAGAGAACCGATGCGCTGCGGCTGATCGGCATAGTGGATCCGGAGCAGCGCGATCGAGATCATCGCTCCAGTGGGTCGGGCGTAATCGAGGGGCACCTGAATCCGGGCACATTCGACGGTGAGCTTCTTCCGTCGGTCCTCGGACACCCCGCCCAGGTCGAGCAGCCGGGAACAGTCGTTGAACTCCAGTGGTGCCGCGGACTGCGAGCCGGATGCACTCGCGGTCGGCCGGGATGGCGGGGTCGCTCGATCAGCACCTGATCCGTTGCCTGCTGTCGTCGTGGTGCAAGCCACGAGCAGGCCCAGGGCGACCAGCACGGCCGCGGGCCGGAATTTCGCGGAGAGCACGTTTGCACGGTACCGAGACGAACCATGTCCCGCCTGCGCCCACAGCAGAGTCTGCGCCACCAGGAACTGCCGCCCTGCGCCCGGCCCAGGCGCCGACGGGCGTCGTTATCGCCCCCCACGAAATCGCTGCGCGATTTCGCGGGACCCCGGCCGTCGTCGGCAGTGCCTCCGCCACAGCTCTCGTCCTCCGCCTTGCCGGACCGACATCTGGACTCCGGCTCGGCTACGGCGCCCCTATTGGCGCAGACTCTGCTCATGCAGCTGCCTGTAATGCCACCCGTCCCGCCGATGCTTGCCAAGGCGGTCGCGGAGATACCGCGCGGCGCGTCGTACGAGCCCAAATGGGACGGCTTCCGGTCGATCATCTTTCGCGATGGCGACGAGGTGGAGATCGGAAGTCGCAACGAACGCCCGATGACCCGATACTTCCCCGAAGTCGTCGACGCCGTGCGCTCGAACGCGCCGGATCGCTGCGTGATCGATGGCGAGATCGTGGTGACGGCCGAGCATGGGCTGGATTTCGAGGCGCTGCAACAGCGCATCCATCCCGCCGAGTCACGCGTGCGGCTATTGGCCGAGGAAACCCCGGCCTCGTTCGTTGCGTTCGATCTGCTCGCACTCGGCGACTCCGACCTGACCGGGCGATCGTTCGTCGACCGGCGGATGGCGCTCGAGGTCGCGCTCGCGCGGGCGCGGGCTCCGATCCACGTCACGCCGGCCACCCGCGATCCGGCGATCGCGCGCGAGTGGTTCGAGCGATTCGAAGGCGCCGGACTGGACGGGATCGTCGCCAAGCCACTCGATGGCACGTACCAGCCCGACAAGCGGGTCATGTTCAAGATCAAGCACGAGCGGACGGCCGATTGCGTCGTCGCTGGTTACCGGGTCCACAAGAGCGGGCCGGGCGCGATCGGCTCGCTGCTCCTCGGACTGTTCACGGAAGGCGGCGAGCTGGCCTCGGTAGGCGTTATCGGCGCATTCCCGCTCGCGCGCCGCAAAGAGCTTTTCCGCGAGATGCAGCCGCTGGTGACGACGTTCGACGATCATCCCTGGAACTGGGCAGCGATGGAGGCGGGCAGCCGCACCCCACGAGCGAACGAGACGTCCCGGTGGAACGCCGGCAAGGACCTCTCGTTCGTTCCGCTGCGGCCAGAGCGAGTGGTCGAAGTGCGCTACGACCACATGGAAGGGCCACGGTTCCGGCACACCACGCAATTCGTCCGTTGGCGGCCGGACCGGGAGCCGATCTCGTGCACCTACGAGCAGCTCGAGCAGCCGGTCACCTTCCGGCTCGACGACATCGTGCCGGGGTTGGGACGCCGGGCCGCTGGCGGGACCCCGGCCGCTAACTCCGCCGGATGAGCCGGTAGCGGCCGAACAGGGCGCCGTCCTGCTCGAGCAGACCGACAAGCGTTGAGCGGCGCCGGGTCGTCGGGCCACGACGCACCCGCGGTGACCCGGCCCGGCCCGGGGCCGGCGAGCAGCGGCGTGATCGAGAGGCACAGCTCGTCGACTTCGCCGGACCGGACGAGATCAGCGAAGAACGACGGTCCGCCTTCGCACAGAATCCTCGTCAGGCCCCGCGCCACGAGCGTGGACCGCACCGCGGCGAGGTCAACGGTCTCCTCCCCGCACAGCACGACGTCCGCCACCGGGTACAACGCACGCTGGGCGGCGTCCTCGGCCGTCGCGCACGTGATCACGATCGTCCGGGTGACCGGGTCGGTGGTTCGGAACAGGTCCGACGCCGGATCCAGTCGGGCCGAGCGGCTCACCACGGCGATGGGCAGTGTCGGAGCCAGCCCGTATGAACGCCGGACCTCCTGCCTGGCCGGGCTCAGGGTCGCGGCGCGGTAGCCCTCGGCCCGCGCCGTGCCAGCGCCGACGAGCACGACATCGGCCAGATCCCGGAGAGCGGCGAACACCAGGTTGTCTCCGCGGGTCTGCAGCCCCCGCGACAACCCGGCGGTGGACGCGGCGCCATCGACACTCGCCACAAAGTTGGCCCGGATCCCCCCGGAGGTCAGCCAGCCGGCCGCGTAGTGGTCATGAACATCGACCGGATCGCCAGGCGCCGGGACCAGGGCACGCATCGGGCCATCTCACCACGCCTCCCTCGGTGGGCTGGACCGGGCTGTCGCTGGCCCGCCTACCGCGTACCGGCGGTTGGCTCTCCTGGCATATCGGCGATGCGGTCGGCAGACTGGAGTTCATGGCCATCGATGTCCCGCTGGGCGAGCGGTCCGACGCGGCGACGTCGGCGTCGGCTCGCGGAGGGACGCATGGCTAAGTCTCGCCGTCGCAGCATCCCGATTCCGGTGCCGCAATTCGTCGAGGGTGTGTTGGACTCCTCGCTTGACCGCGCGATGCGTGTCCAACGGCCAGGCGTCGTCTCGTACGTCAATCGGGCGCGGGCCAAGCGCGGCCTAACTCCCGAAGACACGATCCGGGAGCTGGAGCGGATCTATCTGGGCACCGTCACCGCAATCGGCGCGATGGCTGGCGCGTCGGCGGCCTTTCCGGGGGTGGGCACGGGAGCTTCGGTCGCCACCGCTGCCTTCGAGATCGGTGCTTTCGCTGAGGCCACTGCGCTGTTCGGCCTGGCAGTGGCCGAGGTGCATGGCCTGCGCGTAGACAATCTCGAGCAGCGGCGCGCGCTGGTGCTCGCGCTGCTGCTCGGTGACGAAGGAGTGCGGATCCTCGAGGAATCCGCTCGCGGGGCGAGACGCTCGCGCGCGAAGTGGGCTCAAGTTCTTTCCCAGCACGCGTCGGAGGAGACCGTCCGCCGGGCGAACCGTCGCCTCGCCAAGCATTTCGTGCCCCGCTTCGGCCTTCAGCAGGGCGCGCTGCTGCTCGGGCGGGCCATTCCCATGGGCATCGGCGCTGGCATCGGCGCTGCGGGTAACGCGGCACTCGCCCGGGCGTCGATTGCGGCGGCCCGGCGGGTGTTCGGCCCGCCACCTGAGCGTTTCCCGCCTCCGATCGTCGACGTCCCGCCCCCGGATCCCTCGCCGGGGAGAGTCACGCTCTGGTAAGAGTTCCGGAAAGACTCGTGGGAGGTCGCGACGATGGCGCGGTACGGACCTCAGTTCGGTCCGGACATCCCTTTTCTCGGGGTCGACCGCTGCGACTGGACTGACGCGGCGACCTATGCCGACGCGGACGTGGTGATCCTCGGGGCACCGTTCGACGGAGGGACGTCGAACCGCGCCGGCGCCCGGTTCGGGCCCCAGCTCATCCGGCAGACCGACTATCTTCCCCACGACGGGTCCCGGCCGTCGCTGGCGCTCCGGGTCGACGGCTTGCGCGACTTGCGGGTGTACGACGCCGGCGACGTCGAGATGTTTTCCGGCGACGCCGCGCGGTCGGTACGGGACTTGCAGGCCGCGGTCTACGAGGTCACGCGCAACGGCGCCATCCCGCTCATCCTCGGCGGCGACCATACGATCGCCTGGCCGGATGCGGCGGGGGTGGCCCAGCAGCTAGGCCAGGGCCGCATCTCGATGATCCACTTCGACGCGCACGCCGACACCGGGAACATCGAGTTCGGCTCGCTGATCGGGCACGGCCAGCCGATGCGCCGGCTAATCGAGTCCGGCGCGGTACGCGGGGACCGATTCCTGCAAATAGGCCTGCGCGGCTACTGGCCGCCTCCGGACACGCTCGACTGGATGGCCGAGCAGCGCATGCGTTCCTACGAGATGACCGAGATCGGCGAGCGCGGTCTGTCGACCTGCCTGACCGAGGCGTTCGGCATCGCCACCGACGACTGCGACGGGGTGTTCCTGTCCGTCGACATCGACGTGTGCGACCCGGGGCACGCTCCGGGGACCGGCACCCCGGAACCGGGCGGCCTCTCCGCGCGCCAATTGCTCGACTCGGTGCGGCGCATCGGCTACGAACTCCCGGTCGTGGGCGTCGACGTCGTGGAGGTATCACCGCCGTACGATCATGCCGACATCACGGCGTTCCTGGCCAACCGCGTGGTTCTCGAAGTGCTGTCGGGCATCGCTCGCCGCCGCCGCGACGCCGCCAGCGGCGCGACGTGGGACCGAATGCGGCCGCTCCTCGACGGTCGGTGACCTGAACTCTCAGCCGCTCGGGCCGAAGCGCTCCACTCGGACGTCCAGCACTGGCACCCCGAGGCCGACGAGTAGCAGGCTGGCGAACTCCGCGAACCCGGCGGAGCCGCAGACATAGGCGGTCGCGCCCGGTTCGAGCAACGGCATGAGGTCAGCGGCGGTCAGCCGCCCGGCCGGCCGATCACCGTGCGGCACGCGGGTCAGGGCGATGGTGGCGCCCGCCGCCGCCAGCTCATCGGCGTAGGGCAGCTCGGGCAGGTTGCGCCCGGACACGGCGAGCTTCAGATGCCCGGTGCTCCCGAGATCCCGGGCGAGTCGCGCCATGGCGACGAGCGGCACGACGCCAGTCCCACCGCCGACGCCCACCGCCGGCGAAACTCCGTCCCACACGAACCATCCGCCGATCGGGCCGCGGACCTGCAGCTCGTCGCCGGGGCGGACGACGTCGGCGAGAAAGGTTGAGACCTCACCGTTGTCGAGGCGCTCGACGAACAGCTCGACGAGCGGATCCGAGGGCGCGGACGACACCGAGTAGGAGCGCTGCGCGGTGTAGCCATCGTCGGCGGTGAGCCGGACGACGTAGTGCTGGCCCGCCATGTGCGTCATCCGGTGCATGACCTCCAGGCGGAGGAGCACCGACCGCGGGGACGGGTGCCGTACCTCGCGCACGACCGCTTGCCGCCAACCGCCGGTTGGCGCATGCGGCGTGGCGGGAAGCGTCAGTGGCGGCTCAGTCACCCTGGTAACGCTGCTCGAGCCACGGGTCGCCCCGGTCGTGGTATCCGTTGCGCTCCCAGAAACCTTGCTGATCGTGATCGAGCAGGGTCAGCCGAGTGACCCATTTCGCGCTCTTCCAGAAGTACAGATGCGGAACGAGCAGGCGCACCGGGCCACCGTGGTCGACCGGCAACGCCTTGCCCTCGTGCGTCCACACGACCCACGCCTTGCCTCCGGTCAAGTCCGCCAGCGGCAGGTTCGTCGTGTAGCCGGTGGTCGATGTCGCGAGCACGAAGGACGCCTCCGGCAGTGGCCGGGCGGCATCGAACAGGGTGTCGACGCTGACCCCACCGAAGCGTGTCCCGAGCTTGGACCACGTCGTGACGCAGTGGATGTCGCCGTGGAACTCGGACGCGGGCAGCCGATGCGCGTCATCCCACGTCCAGGTCCTGGCCTCCGTGACGAGACCGTCGACCGTGATGGACCAGCGTTGCGGGTCCAATCGCGGAGTCACCTCCGCGGTCAGAACCGGGAAGTCGGATCCGACGTCGTATTGCCCAGGGGGTAGGCGCTCGTCTTGCACCCGGTGCAATCGGCCGGTGAAGCCTCGGGTCGGACCGCTCACGCCCCTCGCTCCTTCGCTCAAGTCGAACCTCACGGTAACGGACGCGATATCCCGTCAGCGTCCGACGTGCAGCTGCGCGGACGGGTCGTGCGCGATGTGCTCGATCGCCTGGACGGGGACCGGAGCGTCGGCCGGAGCACGGACGACCACAACCACACTGCAGCCAGGCGCACCCGGAACGACGACGGCTCCGTCGGCCGGTCCGATTGCGGCGAGCCCGTTCGACCGTTCCGGGACCGCTGATCCGCCGGGCACGCACTGGGCCGTTGTCGTGACGGTGACCCCCGCGTTGACGACTGCGGTGAGCGTCGTGCGGTAGGTGACATTCGTCGGCGTGTCGGAGACGGTGACCGAGGCGATCACGGTCGGAAAGTCGAGCGCCCGGTCAACTGCCCCGAGAACTGCGGATTCGGGATCGGACGAGACCCGGCAGGTCCGACCGACCGGGCAGCCGGACGCATCCGACTCCCCGCGGCACGACGGCCTGGACGTGCGTCGTTGTCGTCACGGTGCGGGAGCGGACGAGGAGGGCGAGGATCGCGACCGCAAGTGCCAATGAGGCGACCGTGACGGCGACGACGACCGTACGGCCGGACACCGGCCGAGGGGATGCCGCCGGCGCCACCGGTGGTGGATTCCCGAGACCGCCTGCGGTCAGGTCGGTCGCAGTGATCTCCAGGTCGATCCGCCCGGACGGCGTCGGGTGCTCAGGCGTCATCGCGGCGCCACCTGTGCAGCCGGATCGTGGGCCAACGAGATCGCTGCCGCGTCCCACGGCGTACCAACGCCGGGAGAGTCCAGATACACCTGCACGCTGCACCCGGCCGCGCCGCCCGGCACGATCTCCGACAACAAGCGGGCATGCACCACGGTGTTCCCGGCCAGGTCGAGGCTGGTGTTCGCCGATCGAACGGTCTGCTCGACGACCGTTGCGCCGCGGGGAACGCATTGAGCCGTCGCCGACACCACAGCACCTCCGTCGAGCGCGCCGACGACCGTGGCGTGGAAGATAAGGCCCGGCCCGCCCACCTCGGTGGTGCGCTCGCCGGTCACCACCCGCGCCGTGGGAAATGCGCGCAGCAAGGCTGCCCGCAGCTGGGGCGGTGGCGTGGCCGAGGTGGTGCACTGCACCGTGACCGGGCATCCCGCGGCATCGGTAGTGCCCGCGGCCGGTGGCCCCGGGTCGACAACGGTCATCGTGCGGTGGACGGGGCTTGCGTTCCCCGCGGTGGCACCGACCACCACCGCAGCCGCCGCGATCCCGGTCGCGGCGACCAGGGCAATCCGGCGGCGGGTCGGCGTGGCGCTCCAACGTCTGCGAAACCCGGCGGAACCCGTCGTGACGACATCGACAGCACGATCGTCAGGCGGGCCCACCCTGCCGATGATCGTCGCGCAGCGAATGCCGTGCCACCCCCAGCTGTGGGGGAGCCGTCAGCCGACTCGGATGACGACTGCACTCTGCCCATCGAGCGAGAGGCCGTTGTCGGCGGCCTTGACCTCCCCGGTGGCGAGGACGACCTCACCGGCCAGGCCGGGCACGACCTGCGGCGCCTCGTCGAAATTCGCGGCGATCCGCAGCCCACCACGGTGAACGACCAGCCATCGAGCGGGCTCGTCGTAGTCGACGGACACCGCGGTCAGCCGGGGATCCTGCAGATCAGGCTCGGTCCGCCGCAGTTCGATCAGCCGTCGGTAGAGCGTCAGCATGTTCCGATGCGGAGCGGCGGAAAGCTCGGACCAGTTGAGCTTGGCGGTCTGAAACGCCAGCGGGTCCTCGGGGTCCAGCATCTCGGCGGTATCCCAGCCGTAGGTCGCAAACTCCTCGATACGTCCGCGGCTCGCCGCTTCGGCGAGGTGCGGTTCGGGATGGGAAGTGAAGAACGGCCATCGCGTGCTGGCGGCCCATTCCTCACCCATCCAGAGCATGGGCGTGAATGGCGACGTGAGCAGCAGAACCGCGCCGACGTCCAACAGACGCGGCGGGGTGATCTCGGGCAACCGGTCTCCGAGCGCCCGGTTCCCGACCTGGTCGTGATCCTGCAGGTAAACGATGAATCGGTAGGCCGGCGTCCGGACGCGATCGACAGGGCGCCCGTGCAGTCGGCCGCGAAATGTCGAGTAGCAGCCATCGTGCAGGAACGCCGACGTGTAGACCTTCGCGAGGGCGGCAAGCGAGCCGAAGTCCACGTAGTACCCTTGGCGCTCGCCGGTGAGGATCGCGTGCAACGCGTGGTGCACGTCGTCGTCCCACTGGGCGTCCAGACCGTATCCGCCCTCGCGCCGCGGGGTGATCATGAGTGGATCGTTCAGGTCGGACTCGGCGACCAGGGTTCTCGGCTGACCAAGCTCTGCTTCGAGGTCGTCGACGTGCGCGGACAGCTCAGCCAGCAGATGCGGGGTTGACGTGTCGACGAGGGCATGCGCAGCATCCAGCCGGAGACCGTCGATGTGGAAGTCGCGCAGCCACATCAGGGCGTTGTCGATAATGTATCGGCGAACCTCCAGTGCGCCGGGTCCATCGAGGTTCACTACCTCACCCCACGCGTTGCGTTGCGTGGCCAGGTAGGGGCCGAAGCGAGTCAGGTAGTTGCCGCTCGGCCCCAGATGGTTATAGACGACGTCGAGGAGCACCGCGAGGCGCTGCGAATGGCAGGCGTCGACGAAGCGTTTCAGCCCGTCCGGGCCGCCGTAGGGTTCGTGCACCGCGAACCAGTCGACGCCGTCGTAACCCCAGTTCGATACCCCGTTGAAGGCATTCACCGGTAGCAGCTCGACGTGGGTCACGCCGAGGTCAACGAGGTGGTTCAGGCGGTCGATCGCAGCGTCGAAGGTCCCCTCTGGAGTGAACGTGCCAATGTGCAGCTCGTAGACGATCGATCCGGGCCAGTCGCGACCCGGCCAAGATCCGTCCTGCCAGCGGTAGGCCGCGTCGTCGTAGACCCGGCTCGCCTCGTGCACGCCTCGTGGTTGCCAGCGCGACCGCGGGTCGGGAAGACCGTGCTCGTCCTCGTCGAGTAGGTAGGCGTAGTCCGTGCCAGGTTCCGCGTCCAGGCTCGTCGCCCACCACCCGTCCCCGATTGCGGCGAGGTCATACGCCTCGGCACCGAGCCGGACGCGTACCCGATGGGCCAGCGGCGCCCAGAGGCGAAACGGGGTCATGGGGGAGTCTTACCCTGCGAGGTCGTCACCCACCACATAGGCTGCCGCCCGTGACAGGTGATCCGAAGTCGGTGCGGGACGCCCTCCGAGCGGCACCGGGTGCGGTGAATCTCGCTGGTTACGAGACGGCGAGCACGCCGCTGGCGCCCGGCAAGAAGAAGCGCACCCGGCAGAACCTGATCAAGGAAGGCAGGCTCCTGGGCGATCTGCAGGAACGGCTCTACGCGGAGTCGACCCTGGGCAGCGGCCAGCGAGCTGTGCTTCTCGTGCTGCAGGGCATGGACACGTCCGGCAAAGGTGGCGTGGTGAAGCACGTCATCGGCCTGTGCTCACCCAATGCCGTCTCGGTGCACGCCTTCAAGAAGCCAACTCCGGAGGAGGCAGCGCATCACTTTCTGTGGCGAATCCGTAAGGCGTCGCCGCGGCCAGGAATCATCGGCGTCTTCGATCGATCGCATTACGAGGACGTTCTCGTTCCGCGGGTCCATGAGCTCATCCCCGAGACGGAATGGCGACGGCGTTACGAAGAGATCAATGCGTTTGAGGCGGCCCTCGTCGAGCAAGGCACGACCGTCGTCAAGTGCTTGCTACACATCTCGTACGCGACCCAGCGCGCGCGACTTCTCGCCCGGCTCGAAGACCCCACCAAGTGGTGGAAGTTCAATGAGGGGGACATAACCGAGCGCGCCTACTGGGCGGACTATCAGGCTGCATACGCGGGCATGCTCCAGCACTGCTCGCCCGAGCACGCGCCGTGGTACGTCGTCCCGAGCGACCGGAAGTGGTACCGGAACTGGGCTGTCGGGCAACTGCTCGTCGAGACGCTTAAAGATCTCGATCCACGTTATCCGGAGCCACATCTAGACATAGAGCGTCTGCGGCAGCGCCTGCAACCGCCGTACTGAGCATTACCCGGGACACGTCTAGCGACGTCGGGCCTGCCCATAGTCGGTGATCGTGCGAGCGGTGTCCCCGAGTTGCGCGAGCGCCTTGGCCGTGCCGGTGGGCTTGGTCGGAAGCACCAGCGACGGCGGAACATCTGCATAGGACCCGTCGGGTCGGGTGATTCGAAGCGTCGCCCCGCTGAACCCGCTGCGCCGAACCGTGATCGCAGAGATGTCCGACCAGTCGACGTTGTGGGTGCGAAAAAGACCGCGAAACCCTATGCCGTTCTGGTCCACGACCAGGTACATGCGCAGGCCCTCGATCGCCGACACGAAGGCGACGGCGCCGACCCCGATCGTCACAACCCGCACCAGCGTATTCGGCGAGGCGTACAGGTTGATGGCAACGACCCCGCAGACGAACAACATCATGACCGTGGGCTGCCACGATGGAACTCGCCAGACGAGGGGAGCGCTCGGATCGGTCGGGTCGACGAAACGAGGCGGCATGCCACGAGCGTACGGATCCGCCCAGGCTGATGGTCGGATCACGCCGGGTTGCGTTCGGTGATCTCCTCGAGCCGACCGGCGAGGAAGAGTTGCTCGGCCCGATTCTCGGTCATCAGCAAGGCCTCCTCGTACGCGTGTCGAGCCTCGGCGTCGCGTCCGAGGCGGCGCAGGAAGTCCGCGCGGGCTGCGGCCAGGTAGCCATAGCCGGCGAGCTGTGGCTCCGCCGTCAGCGGTTCCAAGGCGGCAAGGCCCGCGGCAGGGCCCTGTTCGAATCCGACGGCAACAGCGCGGTTCAGAGCTACGACGGGTGACGGCCAGATCTGCACCAGCACGTCGTAGAGGCCGACCACCTCGTGCCAATCGGTGTCATCCCAGGTCGGCGCCTCGCTATGCACCGCCGCGATCGCAGCCATCAGCGCGAACCGGCCCGGCGGCCGGTGCCGGAGGGCGCACCGTACCAACTCGGCGCCCTCCCGGATCGCCGCGTGGTCCCACTGCGTTCGGTCCTGTTCGGCAAGCAACTGCAAGCTGCCGTCCGTCCCCAGCCGGGCGTCCCGTCGGGCGTCGGTGAGCAGGATGAGCGCGAGCAGGCCGAGCACACCGGGGTCGTCGGGCAGCAGCGCGGCCACCATCCGGGCGAGGTCCAGCGCTCGCTCGACCAGGTCTCGACGCATCAGGTCGGCGCCGGCCGGTGCGGTATGCCCAGTCGTGAAAACCAGATGGATGACGGTCAGCACCGCATCGACCCGCGCGGGCAGCTCATCCGGTGGCGGGACTCGGTAGGCAATGCCGGCGGCCGCGATCTTGTGCTTGGCCCGGGTGATCCGAGCGGCCATCGTGGACTCGCTGACCAAGAACGCGCGCGCGACCTCAGCCGTCGTCAATCCGCACAGCAGCCGCAGGGTCAGGGCAACTTGGCTTGTCTCCGCGAGCGCTGGGTGGCAACAGGTGAACACCAGACGGAGCCGATCGTCGGGGATGTGATCCTCGCGAGGTTCGGGCTCTGCGCCCGGTTGCTCGTCGAGCAGGAGCATGGGAAGCGCACGGCGCAACGTCGCGTCGCGTCGCAACACGTCAACCGCCCGTCGGCGGGCCACGGTCGTGAGCCACGCGCCGGGCGACGTGGGAACTCCGCGCTCCACCCAGGTCCGTAGCGCCTGCGCGTACGCGTCCTGGACGCACTCCTCGGCCAGATCCAGGTCCCGCGTCACCCGAACGGTCGCGGCCAGGACGAACGCCCATTCGCGTCGGTGAGCCTCCGCAACCGCCGCTACAACGGCGGCATCGGCGGGATCCGCGGCCACGATCAGTCGAACACCCGGACGGGCCGTACCTCGACCCCACCGAACGGTGCGGGCACCTCCCGGGCAATCGCAAGTGCTTCGTCGAGGTCGGCGGCCTCGACCAGGTAGAAGCCGCCCAGCGCTTCCTTGGTCTCGGCGAACGGACCGTCGGTGACGGTGGGCGTGCCAGTGTTCCAGCCCCGGATGGTCGTGGCGGTTACCTGCGGCTGCAACGCAGAGCCACCTCGCAGCGCGTCGCGGTACCGCTCGCTGAACGCCTGGTGCTCGGCCAGTATCTCCGCGGAGGTCTCGGCACTGGCATCGTCCCAGGACTGCTCGTCCTCGTAGAGCAGGATCAGATACTGCGGCATGTTTCGTCCCTTCGGTGTGGCCCGTGCATCGAGCCTTCACCAGATCCGACGAGCGGGCCAGTGCGAGATCGACAGCTCGCGGCCGGCCGCCGGCGGGCTCAGGCTCCGAGGTGCTGGGCGCCGAGGAGAGCCTGCACGAGGTGCGGCATGTGGTGGTAGGTGGTGACCACCTGGTGCATGTCCTGCGCCGGGCTGGTCTTGAACAGGACCAGGGTGACGACGGCAAGGGCGATCGCGAGGATGACGCCGATCACGGCGAGGCTGCGGCGGTGGGTCCGGGCGGTGGCCGTGATGGCGGTCATTTCGGTGGCTCCTTGGGCGGGGTGGCTGATGGACACCAGCCTCTCCGCGGAGGGTCTTTGGCACCGTCGATCGAGCGGTCGATGTGCCGGCTGAAACCGGCCTCCACCGATTGGGGGACAGCTCAGCGCGGCACGAGCACCGCGACTGGGTAGCGGGCCAGCAGGTCAGCAACCGCTACCCGTCCAGCGTGGCGCCGCCCGGTGAAGGCGTCTTCGAGCTCGCGCTCGAGGACCAGGCTCGTGTCGCCCCAGCCGCCGGACCGCTGCAGCCCCACCGGCCGTACGGTCGCCACCGTGATCGCACCCCCGCGATCGAAGGCCAGCACGTGGCTCGCGCCGGAACCGAGCGCCCACAGCGGCTGATAGGCGCTGAACAGCTCGGGGTGATCCCGGCGCAGCCGCAAGGTGCGTGACACCACCCATAGCTTGGCGGCGCCCGTGCGGTCGACGGGAGGTAGCTCACCGGTGGCGTCGAGTGCGCGGAGCACTGAACGGCGGGACTCGAAGTCGACGGCCCGGCGATTGTCCGGGTCGACCAGGGAGTCATCCCACCATTCGGTGCCCTGGTAGACGTCCGGAACGCCCGGCATGGTCAGCGCGACCGCCTTCTGACCAAGCGCATTGCTCCAGCCAGCCGGCTCGATCAGGCGGACGAACTTCGCGATGGCGTCGTTGATGTGCGGGTCGTCGTAGACAGCGTCGACGGCGGCGTGTACGGCGGACTCGAACGCAACATCGGGATCGGCCCAGTTGGTTCCGTCCGAGGCCTCGCGCATCGCCTTCTCCGCGTACGCGTGCAACCGCTCGCGGGAGATCAGGCCGGCGCCGACGACTGTTTGCCACAGCAGATAGCCGAGGGCCGGATTGGGCATAGGAACCAGCCGACGGAGTTGCCGGGCGAGAGTCGCCCACTCGGGCGGCAGCTCGGCGAGAACAGCCAGTCGCGCCCGGACGTCCTCGCCTCGCTTGGTGTCGTGCGTCATCAGCGTCGTCATCCCCGCCGGCCACTCGGCCAGCCGGCGTCGGGCCGCGTCGTGGAACCCGTCCGGGCCCAGCCCGAACCGAGCGGGATCGCCGCCGACCTCGTTCAGGGCGACGAACCGCGAGTATCGGTAGTAGGCCGTGTCCTCGACGCCCTTGGCCATGACGGCGCCGGACACCTGCTGGAACCGGCTGGCCAGCTCGTCGGCCGGATCGGCCAGCCGTTGCTCGACGGCGGCGATGACGTCTGCGAGATCGGGGCGGCGGCGCTTAGCGCAGCCGATCGCTTCGCGAAGGTACTCGGCGCCGATCGGCAGGTAGGAGCGATACACCGGCATAGCAACCAGGAGCTCGGTGAGGGCGTCCATGGCCAGCGGTACATCGGGCACCAACCTGGCCAGGCGGTACACCTCGGCCCGGAGGATCGTCGTGGCCACGAGGCGCTTTCCGTCAACGACGTGGTCAGCGAATGTCCGCTGATCGCCGGTGAGCTCGCGGTAGAGCTCGTCGAACGGCCGTTCGCCCGCTCGATCCACGAACACGCCGCATACGTCGGCGAGCGCCTCGTAACCAGTCGTGCCGTCAACCGGCCAGACGCGCGGCAATCGTTCACCGGGTTCCAGGATCTTCTCGACGGTGAGCCACGCTGCCGGCGCAGCGGCGCGCACCCGCCCCAGGTACCCGCTCGGGTCGGCCAGCCCGTCCGGGTGATCGACGCGTAGACCCGTCACGCCGTCCTCGCGGACCCACCGCAAGATCTCACGGTGCGTGGCGTCGAAGACGGCCGGGTCCTCGACGCGCAAGCCGGCCAAGGTCGTGACCGCGAAGAACCGTCGATAGCTCTGGTCCACATCGGCCCGTCGCCAGCTGACCAGCTCGTAGTGCTGCCGGTCATGAACGGCGCTGGCGCTCTCATCCGGTCCCGGCGCGGTCCCCGGAGCGATCGGGAACCGGTGCTCGTGGTAGCGCAGCTCGCCATCGATCACCCGCAGTGCCGCGAGCGCGTCGTGATCGTCGCTGAGGATCGGCAGCCGGATGCGACCGCGCGTCCAGTCGATGTCGAACCAGCGGGCATACCGCGAATCGCGACCCAGGCGCAGCACGTCCCACCACGCGGCGTTCTCGCTCGCGTCCGCCACGCCCGCATGGTTGGGCACGATGTCGACCACGATCTGCAGCGGCCCACGCCGCACCTCAGTCACGAGATGTGACCAGCCGGCGGGACCACCGCGCGCCGGGTCGATCGTGGTGAAGTCGACGACGTCGTAGCCGTGCTCGGAGCCGGTGGTCGCACGCAACAATGGCGACAGGTAGATCGCCCCGACGCCGAGCTCAGTCAGGTAGTCGAGGATCGAGGCGACAGCGGACAGTGGGAATGCGGCCCGCACCTGCAGCCGATAGGTGGACGCAGGGGGCATCAATCGATCCGCTGCAGGACGACCAGGGCCCGCGGCCCGACGTCCACACGCTGGCGGTACCGCAGGACCTGCTCATCACCCACGTCGGGATTCATGGTGTCCAGCACGACCTGCCAATTCCGGCCGTAGGAGGCCGGCGGGAGCATGAACTGGATGTGCTCGTGATGCGCCGAAAAGCACAGCACGAACGAGTCATCCACCACGCGTTCGCCGCGGCCGTCCCGGTCGGCAAGACCCTGCCCGTTGAGGAAGACCGCTACCGCCCGGCCGAACCCGGATCCCCAGTCCTGCTTGGTCATCTGGCTTCCGTCTGGGCGTAGCCAGGCGATGTCTGGTAACCCCTTGCGGCCGCGACGGCCGACCGGCAGGCCATCGAAGAAGCGGCGCCGCCGGAACACCGGATGGTCGTGCCGGAGCGAGGACACGTAGCGAGTGAAGGCAAGCAGATCGACGTCGAGGTTCTTCCAGTCGATCCAGGTCAGCTCGTTGTCCTGACAGAACCCGTTGTTGTTGCCCTGCTGCGTGCGGCCGATCTCATCCCCGTGGGAGATCATCGGCACGCCCTGGGACAGCAGCAACGTCGCGAGGAAATTACGCTGCTGGCGAGCCCGCAGTGCGTTCACCTCGGGATCGTCGGTTGGTCCTTCGTACCCGCAGTTCCACGACCGGTTGTAGCTCTCGCCGTCCCGGTTGTCTTCGCCGTTGGCCTCGTTGCGCTTCTCGTTGTAGGAGACGAGATCCTTCAGCGTGAAGCCGTCATGGGCGGTGACGAAGTTTATCGATGCGACCGGACGCCGGGCCGAGTGCTCGTACAGGTCGGCTGACCCGGTGAGGCGCGATGCGAACTCACCGAGCGTCGCCGGTTCGCCCCGCCAGAAGTCGCGGACCGTATCGCGATACTTGCCGTTCCATTCCGTCCACTGCGGGGGAAAGTTGCCGACCTGGTATCCACCGGGCCCAACGTCCCACGGCTCCGCGATCAGTTTGACTTGGCTCACTGTCGGGTCCTGCTGAACGAGCTCGAAGAAACTGGACAACCGATCCACGTCGTAGAATTCACGAGCCAGGGTCGCCGCCAAGTCGAACCGGAATCCGTCGACGTGCATTTCGGTCACCCAATATCGCAATGAATCCATGATCAACTGCAACGCATGCGGATGCCGCACGTTGAGCGTATTTCCGGTCCCGGTGTAATCCATGTAGAACTGCTGATCGTTGTCGACCAAACGGTAATACGCGGAGTTGTCAATTCCCTTGAAGCACAAGGTGGGCCCTAGGTGGTTTCCTTCCGCCGTGTGGTTGTAGACCACGTCAAGGATCACTTCGATGCTTGCGTCGTGCAGCTCGCGGACCATCGACTTGAACTCTTGAACCTGGCCCCCGGGGCTGGTGCTCGAGCTGTACTTGCTGTCGGGGGCAAGAAACCCGATGGTGTTGTAGCCCCAGTAGTTCGACAAGCCTCGTTCGATCAGCGTCGAGTCGTTCGCAAAGTGATGCACCGGCATGAGCTCGATGGCAGAGACCCCGAGTGAGCGCAAGTGATCGATCATGACCGGATGGCCGATGGCGGAGTAGGTCCCGCGCAGCTCGGCCGGAATCTCCGGATGCTGGTAGGTGAATCCCTTCACATGCGCTTCATAGATGACCGACTCCGCGTATTGACGCTTGGGCGGTCGGTCGGTGCCCCAATCGAAATACGGATTGATCACAACCGATTTCGGCATGGCAGCGGCGGAATCCTCGATGTTGGGACTTTGCGGATCGCCGAAGTTGTAGGAGAAGAGTGCTTGGCCCCAGTGGAACTTGCCGTCGATGGCCTTGGCGTACGGGTCGAGCAGCAGCTTGCTCGGATTGCACCGGTGGCCTCGGGACGGATCGTAGGGACCGTGCACTCGATAGCCGTATCGCTGGCCGGGCTCCGCTCCGGGAAGGAACGCGTGCCAGACGAAGCCGTCCATCTCCGGCAGGTCGAGCCGGACCTCGGTGCCGTCGGCGTCGAACAGGCACAACTCGACCCGTTCGGCGACCTCGCTGAACAGCGCGAAGTTGGTGCCGGAGCCGTCATAGGTCGCGCCGAGGGGATAGGCCGATCCAGGCCAGATCTGCATCGTGCTCCCTTCAAGCGATGAGGCCCGGGCCGCTTCCTGGTCGCCTTCGAGCCTGCCAGATCACCGTACGAGTGCCCACAGCAGGGATCTTCCGGCGACGCAAGAAGCTGACCGGTATGATTCCCTGGAACTGGAGGGGAGTAACCCGGTAGATCTCGACGGAGTCCCCGTCATCACGGTCGTGGCGGTTGCGCGGCCCGGGGATCCGGCCCAGGACCGGCCCAACGGTCAAGCTGGGTGGGTGAGACCTCTGGCGACTGCAGTGCGCGTCATCGCGCCCGAGGTTGGCCGGAGGAAATGTGCATGTAGCGCCATGGGTGTGGATCGTCACACTGGTTGTGGCCCTCGCGTTTCTCGCCGTCGACGTGTTCGTCGTGGGCCGTCGTCCGCACGAGCCGTCGATGCGAGAGGTGACCCGAGATCTCGCCTTCTTCATCGGTGCCGCCTTGCTGTTCTGCGGTGGAATCTTCCTCATCAGCGGCCCGGAGTACGCGGCGCAGTTCCTCGGTGGCTGGCTGACCGAGTACTCACTGTCGATCGACAATCTGTTCGTGTTCCTGGTCATCATCGCCAAGCTCAGCGTTCCCCGCGAATTGCAGCAGCAGGCGTTGCTCGTCGGGATCGTGATCGCACTCGTCCTGAGGGGCGTGTTCATCGCCGTTGGCGCCGCGGCGATCTCGGCATTCAGCTGGATTTTCTATCTGTTCGGTGCGTTCTTGGTATATACGGCCGTGAAATTGGTGGTCGAGAGCAACTCGGACGAGGACAAGTATCACGAGAGCCGAGCGGTGCAATGGCTGCGTCGCCGGGTGCCCTCGACCGAGAGCTATCACGGCACGAAGCTCACTGTGAAGCGGGCGGGGAAACGCCTGGTCACGCCGATGCTTCTGGTCGTCGTCGCGCTGGGGACGACGGATCTGTTGTTCGCGCTGGATTCCATCCCCGCGATCTACGGAATCACGCAGGAGCCTTACCTGGTGCTGACGGCGAACATCTTCGCGCTCATGGGACTACGCCAGCTCTACTTCCTGCTCGGTGGCCTGCTCAAACGGTTGGTGTACCTGAGCGTGGGGCTCGCGGTGTTGCTGGCCTTCATCGGAGTCAAGCTCGTACTGCACGCCTTGCACGAGAACACCCTGCCGTTCGTGAACGGCGGGGAGCCGGTCACCTGGGCGCCTGACATCCCGATCTGGCTGTCCCTGGTGGTGATCATCGGCATCTTGACCGTCACCACGGTGGCGAGCCTGATTCGGACGAGGGTGGTGGCCCGTCGACCGTCGTGATCACGCGGGCCACCCGGCCAGCCTGCCCGGGTGGCCCCGCGGCCGCGGTGGCCTGTCGGAGCCGAGCCGTACCGTGGAGGAATGCGGGTGGCCAGTGACATCGTTCCCAAGGCGGGCAAGTTCGAGGTGGTGTCGGACTTTCAGCCGTCGGGTGATCAACCGGCCGCGATCGACGAGCTGGAACGACGGATCCGAGCTGGGCAGAAGGACATCGTCCTGCTCGGCGCGACGGGCACCGGAAAGTCGGCCACGACCGCGTGGCTCATTGAGCGCCTGCAGCGGCCGACCCTGGTCATGGCGCCGAACAAGACGCTCGCCGCTCAGCTGGCGAACGAGCTGCGTGAGATGTTGCCCAACAATGCCGTGGAGTACTTCGTCAGCTACTACGACTACTACCAGCCCGAGGCCTACGTCCCCCAGACCGACACCTACATCGAGAAGGATTCCTCGATCAACTCCGAGGTCGAGCGGCTGAGGCACTCGGCGACCAACTCACTGCTGACCCGGCGCGACGTGGTCGTGGTCGCCACGGTGTCGTGCATCTACGGTCTCGGCACGCCCCAGGAGTATGTCGACCGCTCGGTCCGCCTACACCTAGGCCAGCAAGTCGAGCGTGACTTGCTCCTACGGCATCTGGTCGGCGTGCAGTACACCCGCAACGATCTGTCCTTTACCCGCGGCACGTTCCGGGTGCGTGGCGACACGGTCGAGATCTTCCCGATGTACGAGGAGCTCGCGATCCGAGTCGAGATGTTCGGCGACGATATCGAGCGGCTGTACTACCTGCACCCGTTGACCGGCGAGGTCATGCGCGAGGTCGAGGAGGTGTTCGTCTTCCCGGCGTCGCACTATACGGCGGGTCCGGAGCGCATGGCGCGGGCGTTGCGGGGCATTGAGTTCGAGCTTGCCGATCGGCTGGCCGAGTTGGAGAAGCACGACAAGCTCCTCGAGGCACAGCGACTGCGGATGCGCACTACGTATGACATCGAGATGATGCGGCAGGTCGGATTCTGCTCAGGCATCGAGAACTACTCGCGGCACATCGACGGGCGCGCACCGGGCAGTCCGCCGAACTGCTTGCTCGACTACTTTCCTGACGACTTCCTGCTCGTCATGGACGAGTCGCACAACACGGTGCCGCAGACCGGCGGCATGTACGAGGGCGACATGTCCCGCAAGCGAACGCTGGTCGAGCACGGGTTCCGGCTGCCGTCGGCGATGGACAACCGGCCCCTCAAGTTCGAGGAGTTCGTCGATCGCATCGGGCAGACGGTCTACCTGTCCGCGACGCCGGGTCCGTACGAGCTCGGCCGGTCTCGGGGCGAGTTCGTCGAGCAGGTCATCCGGCCGACGGGTCTGGTCGACCCGGAGGTCATCGTCAAGCCCACCAAAGGACAGATCGACGATCTCGTCTCGGAAATCCGGGAACGGGCCGAGCGTGACGAGCGGATCCTCGTTACCACGCTGACCAAGAAGATGGCCGAGGATCTCACCGACTACCTGCTCGAGCTCGGGGTCCGGGTCCGATACCTGCATTCCGAGGTCGACACGCTGCGGCGAGTCGAACTGCTCCGGGAGCTTCGCACCGGCGAGTTCGACGTCCTGGTGGGGATCAACCTGCTCCGAGAGGGGCTCGACCTGCCGGAGGTATCCCTGGTGTCCATCCTGGACGCCGACAAGGAGGGCTTCCTGCGCAGCGGCACGTCGCTCATCCAGACGATCGGACGCGCGGCGCGCCATGTGTCTGGGCAGGTGCACATGTATGCCGACACGATCACCCCGTCCATGCAGCGGGCCATCGACGAGACCAACCGCCGCCGGGCCAAGCAGATCAGCTACAACGTCGAGCACGGACTCGATCCACAGCCGCTGCGCAAGCGCATTGCCGACATCACCGACTTGCTCGCCCGGGAGGCAGCCGACACCGACGAGATGCTGGGGGGCTCTGGCCGGTCCCAGTCGAGGGGCAAGTCGCCTGTCCCCGGCCGTGGGGGGCGCGGTGCATCTGGCCGTGGTGGGTCCGGACGCGGTGTGTCGGCGGGCGTGGTCGGCGTGGGCACCCATGCCGACCGTCAGCTCGATATCGCGCAGATGCCGAGAGCCGAGCTCGCGGATCTCATCCAACAGCTGAATGCGCAGATGCTGGGCGCGGCGCGTGAGCTGCAGTTCGAGGTGGCGGCTCGGCTGCGCGACGAGATCGCCGAGCTGAAGAAGGAACTTCGCGGGATGGACGCGGCCGGCGTGCGCTGACGGGCGGTGTCGGCATCATCGTCACGGGCGGCCGCCGAGCTTCCGGCAGGCGTTCGCCGCCATCCGGTGCCCGGCCAGCACGGCGGCCCGGGTATCGGCTCCGCGACCCAGGGCGTCGAGATAACCGGCGGCAAAGGCGTCACCGGCACCAGTTGTGTCACGCGGCTCGATTGGCTCGGTAGGAATGTGCGCGATCCCCGCTCGGCCGGCGGCGATGGCACCCCGTGAGCCGCACGTCACGACCGCGAGCCGAACGCGGCGCGCAAGCGTGGCCGCGGCTGCCTCGGGATTGCCGGCCCCGGTGAGTACCCGCGCCTCGTCGACATTGGCGAACAGGGTGAGGTCCGGGCCGATCCAGTCGAGGAACGCGAGCGGCGCCAACGCGAGCGAGCGGCGCCGCGGATGCCGCAGTGACCGAGATCGTCATGTCGGCCTCGCGAGCCAGGGTCAGGGCCCGGCGGCCCGCCTCACGCGCTCGGCCGAAAAGTGGGTAGCCCGAGAGGTGCAGATGCCGCCCAGCTTCGAAGTGACCGTTCAGGTCGGCCGGCGACTAGGAATGCGTTGGCGCCGGCGTCGGGAACCATCGTGCGTTCCCCGTCCGGCCCGACCAATACGAGACATCGGCCGGTTGCATGTACCGGATCAGCCACCAGTCCCGCGGCGACTTCGGGGGTCAGGCCGCCGAGTGCCGCGGCGCGAAAGGGGTCGTCAGCCGGGCCGATGCGGCCGACGAGCGTGACCCCGGTGCCCAGGTGATCGAGCCAGCTCGCGGTGTTGCCCGCGGCGCCTCCGCCAAACACCTCGATCGAAGCGGGGGTATCCGATCCGCGGGCCAGCGGACCGGGAAGCCGGGCGACGATATCCGCCATCACGTCGCCCACGCAGACGACGTGCGGGTGCGGGCTCATGTCAATGGCTCGCGAGCTCGACGGCGACGGCGGCCGCCAGGCGCGCGTTGTCACGGACGAGGGCCACGTTCGCGGCGACCGACTGGCCGCCCGTCTCGCGATGGAAGAACGCGAGGAGGAACGGAGTGACGTCCTTTCCGTGCACGTCAGCCGCGCGCGCGGCCGCGATCCCCGCGGCCAGGGTGCGATCGTGCAGCTCGCGATCCAGCTCCGCGTCGAGTGGCACCGGGTTGGCGACGACCAGCCCGTGGCCTTCGG
Organism: uncultured Actinomycetota bacterium; assembly: GCA_963801715.1. Lineage (GTDB taxonomy): Bacteria > Actinomycetota > Actinomycetes > Mycobacteriales > Jatrophihabitantaceae > CAVVJA01. The sequence goes on from CAWDGB010000014.1 coordinate 242,572, forward strand.
TGCCCATGGCCGGCCGAGCGCGCCACACGGCGGCGATCTCGGCCGCGGACTCGACTCGCCAGGGCACGCGCTGTCCCGAATCGCGCAGGTAGAACGCCGGGAAGGTGTCCGTGCGGTAGCCGAGCACCCCGACAGAAAGGGTCTCCAACCGTTCGAGCGTCGCGGGCACGTCGAGGATCGACTTCACGCCCGAGCAGACCAGCAGGATCGGAGTGCGGGCCAGGACTCGCAAGTCGGCGGATTCGTCGAAGGTCTCCTGCGAGTCTCGATGGATCCCGCCCAGGCCTCCGGTGGCGAACACCGCTATGCCGGCGCGGGCCGCGAGATGGGCGGTCGCGGCGACCGTGGTGGCCCCGTCTGCGTGGCTGTGCGGCGAGTACGGCCAGGTCGCGGACGCTCGCTTTCACCACCGTGTCGGAGCCTGCGAGTCGTTCGAGCGCTGCATCCTCCAGCCCTATGCAGGCCTCGCCGCCGAGGACCGCCACGGTGGCCGGCAGTGCGCCGTCCTCGCGGACCGAGTTCTCGAGTTCTCGGGCTATCCGGAAATTGTCCGGGCGGGGGAGGCCGTGGGTGACCAGCGTGCTCTCGAGGGCCACGACCGGACGACCGGCGGCGAGGGCAGCGGCGACCTCGGGATGCACGCGCATGACGGCATTCTGCCGCCGCGCTCACAGCTGCGGGTCTAGCCGCGGGCTGACCGTCCGCCGCCACGCACCGACCATGACGGTGACTACGGCGGCAACCAGGAAGGAGAGTGCGGACGCACTCATCCAGCTTTGCGGCACGAAGTGCAGCCAGCCCTGGACCCGCGTCCAGGCGGATGCCCAGCGCGCGATCCCCCCCGGATTGATCAGCTGGTAGGCGACGAAGCCGGCCGCCCAGGGCAGCAGCATCCACCACCGCGACGGCGCGCTCTCCGACGTGTTCCAGTTTCGCCGGCCCCCGAGCAGGAAGTACTCGACGACGAAGACGGCGGACAGCGGCACGAAAACGGACCCGATCAGGTAGAGGAAGTTCTGGTAGTCGCGGATGTGGAGCATCAGAGCGCCGAGCGTGGTCAGCGCGCCGATCACGAGCGCGAGTACCCGCCGATCAGCGCGTGGGCGCAGGTTCTGCACAGACACGACAGTCGAATACACATTCGTGAACGACTCGTCGAGCTCCCGCAGCACCAGCACGGCGAACGGCAGCCAGCCGAACGGAACGGCGATGAACGCGTGGAACAAGGCCGACTCGCCCTCGGTGCGCACCACCGTCGAATACGCGAGCAGGCCGAGGACGTAACAGGCGATCTGGGTGACCGAGTAGCCGACCAGGGTGCCGCGGAAGGCCGCCCGTCGCGAGCGGGCATGACGGGTGTAGTCGGCGGCCAGTGGCACCCAGGAGATCGACACCGCGATCACCGCGTCGACGGCCAGCCAGAAGCCGGTCCAGCCGCCCTCCGTCAGGCTGGGCAACGGTCCGCGCGCGAGCTGGACGAGGAAGTAGGTCATGGACACGGCCACCGCGACCAGGACGTATCGGCGCAAGACCCGCACGACGCCCAGCGGGCGGAGCGCCATCAGGGTCGTGACTATGCCGCCGGCCAGCACGTAACACCAGCGAGTGTCCCACGGCAGCAACTCGCTCGCCGCGCTGGCGATCACGACCAGCTCGAAGATGCCCCAGCCGACGCACTGGATCAGGTTCAACAACGTCGGCAGGAAGGACAACCGGGCACCGAACAGCCCACGCAGCAACACCATCGAGGGCTGTCCGGTCTCCGCACCGGCGAACGCCATCGCCGCGACGGGCAGCACACCGATCAGGCTGCCGATCAACACCGCGACGAACGCGGCGAACAGCGACATCGCAGTTCCGGTCGGGGCCAGGATGAACAGCGCCGCCGTCGGGCCGAGCAGGCTTACGCCGAGGTTGCCCCAGAGCGCCACCAGGTCGAGGAAGCCGAGTGTTCGCGGCTGCTCGTCGACGAGGGTGATTCCTACCTCAGTCGGCGGGACGCGGCGGACGCCGGCGACGCTCATCGCTCGGCACTCGTTGGCTGCTGGACAGTCACAGCACCGCCATCCCTTGCAGCGGTGACGATGCCTGGGCGTGGTGCCGCCGCGGGATCCGACCGGCTAGTCGGGCCAGGCGGCCGGCGCGCACCGCGGCGGCCATCGCCGCCGCCATGAGCGCCGGATCCTGGGCTCGGGTCACCGACGACGCGAGCAGCACCCCGTCGCACCCAAGTTCCATCGCGAGCGCGGCGTCGGATGCCGTGCCGACGCCGGCGTCGAGGATGACCGGTACCTCGGCTTCGGACACGATCAGCTCGATGTTGTGGGGGTTCTGGATGCCGAGACCGCTGCCGATCGGCGATCCGAGCGGCATCACCGCGGCGCAGCCGATCCGCTGCAACCGGCGCGCCAGCATCGGATCGTCGTTCGTGTACGGCAGCACGGTGAACCCGAGACCGACGAGCTGCTCGGCGGCGTCGAGCAGCTCGATCGGCTCGGGCAGCAGCGTTCGCTCGTCGGCCACAACCTCCAACTTGACCCAGTCGGTCTCGAGCGCCTCCCGGGCCAGCTGGGCAGTGCGGACGGCCTCGAACGCGGTTCGGCAGCCGGCGGTGTTGGGCAGCACGCGGACGCCGCGGCGATCGAGCACGTCGATGACCGAGCCACTGGTACCGGCGTCGACCCGACGCATCGACACCGTGCACATGGCCGTGCCGGAGGCGACGATGGTCTCGTCGATGACCTGCATGCTTGGCGCCCCGCCGGTACCGAGGATCAGCCGCGACGCGATCTCGGTGCCGGCAATGACGAACGGATCAGGCAACTCAACCTCCCTGGACCGCGGTGAGGACTTCGACGAATGACCCCTCCCAGAGCTGGAACGTGTCCCAGCTCCCGCGCGGCACAACCTCTCCGTCGACCGCGGCCGCGCACCCGCGGCTCGCCGCGTTTTCCCGGGCCATCAGTTCGGCGAGCGTTGTGTGCTCGGGGAGCGTCTGCGAACTTCCGTTGACCGTCAGGTTCATGTCGTCACCATCCGAGGGAGAAACCGGTCGGCGCCGAACCCCGCGAGCACGTCCGGCAGCGATCCGGTGGTGATGAGGTCCGCGATGCCGTCGGCCGTGACCGGCGTCAGCAGGATGCCGTTGCGGTAGTGCCCAGTCGCCAGCACCAGACCCGGATTCGAACTGGGCCCGATGATCGGTGCGTTGTCCGGGCTCCCGGGCCGGACGCTTGTGCTGACCTCGACGAATTGCACCTCGCCGAGAAGTGGGACAAGCGACTGAGCGTCGCGCAGCAGCTCGTATACCGCACCGGCGCGGGGCTCTAGGTCGAAGCCGACCTCCTCGCTCGACGCGCCGACGACCAGCTCGCCGTCGTCGCGCGGAACGAGGTACACGGGCGACCCTTTGATCGTGCCGCGGATGACGTGACGCAGAAGAGGCGGTCCGGGAACGCGCAGCCGCAGGGTCTGCCCCTTCACCGGCCGGATAGGGGGCAACGCGACTCCGCCCGGGTCGGGGAGCTGGGCGGACCAGGCCCCGGCGGCGAGCACCACGGTGTCGGCACTGATCGCGTGTTCCGGCTCAGTACGGACGCCCGTGACCCGCGCGGCCGACGTCTCGAGGGCGACGACGCGCTCGCGCCGAAGCTCCCCGCCGGATATGCGCACCGCCTGCAACAAGGCGGCGTGTAGCCGCCGGTTGTCGACCGCGTGATCGCCCGGCGCGTACAAGCCACCCGCTACGGCGGACGCGAGCGCCGGTTCCCGTCGGCGTATTTCCCGGCTGGTGAGCAGCTCGGTAGCCAGGCCGAGGGACGACCCGAATGATTGCAGGTCTCGCAAGCTCGCCAGATCCGCGTCGTCCCATGCGGCCACGAGGGCGCCGGAGGCGCGGTAACCGACGTCGAGCCCGGAGGCGGCAGCGAGTTCCGCGGCGAACTCCGGATACCGGCGGGCCGAGTCCAGGTTGAGCTGGAGCAGGGCCTGCTCGCCGTAGTGCAGTTCGGTGACCGGTGCGAGCATGCCGGCCGCCGCGGAGGAGGCTCCCGACCCGGTGCCGGGTCGACCACCGTCACCTGAAGGCCGCGTTGCGCGCAGCGCCATGCGATGCCGAGGCCGATCACCCCGCCACCGATCACCAGGACGTCCGGCATACGTGTCTTCTCCGTGCTCGCACGGTGAGGGATCGCGCCGCTGACTCCCTGCGCCGGCATTACCCGGATCAGGTTCGACGGTCGGCGGCTCCTAGCCAGCCCTCTCAGCCCGGTCCGCACCGAGCTCCCGTGCACGCCGAGCCTACTCCGCGCGGCGCCGGGCTCGGGTCAGTACCAATGCGGCGATCGGGAAAGCCACGCCGACCAGGCTGCGCAGGGGGTTCCGTAGCGACCCTTGATGTAGCCCATTCCCCACCTGATCTGGGTACGCGGATTGGTTCGCCAGTCCGCTCCCGCCGTCGCCATCTTGTTGGCCGGCCATGCCTGCGGTATGCCGTACGCGCCGCTGGATGGATTAGTGGCATTCCACCGCCAGCCGCTTTCTCCGTTCCACAGGTTGACCAGGCAGCTGAACTGGGAGGTGGTGTTCCAGCCGTATGCGCCCATCATCGACTTGGCGATCGCCTGGGCTGAGCCCGGCGTCACCACGATGACTGTCGTCGGCGGGGGCTTGGGTGCGGGTGCGGGCTTGGGTGCGGGCTTCGGTGCCGGCTTGGGTGCGGGCTTGGGTGCGGGCTTCGGTGCCGGCTTGGGGGCGGGCGGCGGTTTCGGAGCGACCGGTTTGGGCGCGACCGGTTTGGGCGCGACCGGCTTCGGTGTTACCGGTTTCACTGGCTGGGTAACCGGCTTTGTCACTGGTGTGACCGGTGGCTTCACGACCGGGGTGACCACCGGCCGCGGTGCCGGTTTCGTTACCGGTTGCGATGTGGGCGTGGAGACGGGTCGCGGCGTCGGCTTGGCCACAGCCTGCGATGCCGGGGTGGACACGGCCGCTGTGGCTGGTCTCGGGGCGGATGTGGTGGCCGCCGGTTTCGGGGCGGTCGTGGCCGCCGGCTGCGTGGCCGGCGGGCTGGCCTCGACCTTCGTCCCAACGCTGACCACCCGGGCGACGGGCGGGATAGTTACCACGTCCGATACCACGGTCCTGGCCAGCTGCTTGCCGTCGACCTGCAGCACGTCATAGGTGACCGTTCGGCTGCCGGCTGACCCCGTCGGTTACGACCGTTGAATCTCCGTCGGGCTGGTTCGGGTCATCCTGCCAAGTGGTCCCGTAGGGGATCGACAGCTGCGCGGTAACGGTCTGGTGGCGCACCTGCTTCCAGGTGATGGTCATGAGGTCAGTGAGTGGAGTCGATGCCGGCATCGAGAGCATGTCGTTCGGTCCGACCGGATGCCCTGCTCCGCAAGCAGGGCGCCGACAGACGGCGCCGTCGACTCGATCGAGTCGCTCTTGCCGGCTCGGATAAGGGTCACGCTCTTGGCCGTGCGCACGGTGAGTGCGGTGGGGGTGAGCGGCAATGTGTCGCTGGCCGGGAGCGACGAGTAGGCGCTCCTGTCAAACCCGAGCTGGGCTAGAGCGTCCCCGACCGTCGTGGCTGCGACCCACTCGTTGACCAGTTTTCCGTCGACGGTGAGGGCGAGATGCCGAGCGCGGATCAGGTGGATAGCGAGGCCTTCGCGAACACTCTTGTTCGCCGCGGGCGTCACGTCGTCGTGGGCACCGAGTGGGAAACCGGCGTCCGCCAGTGCGCCACGAACGTCCTGCGACATGGTGTGCACGGTGCGCGGCGCGGCCCCGTCGACCTGGACGGTGACCTTGTTGTCCAGAGCGGTCCAGGTCAGCACTGCACCCACGCCCAGCAGTCCGAGCAGGATCGCCCCGATGATTCCGGTCTTCACGCTACGACGCATGAGGTAACTCCGTCCGCCTTGCCGCACACCTCGGACCGATCGGACGATAAACGCCTGACCACTCCAGTACCAAGAGCCTCATGGGCAACACAGGGCGCTCGAATGCCGCGGGACTCGTGCGCACTCCCGGCACCGGCCACCCGTCCCCGATCGCGTCGAACGGTCCGACGGGGCGCTAGGTTGTGTTACAGGGCAGTACTTCCGGGGCATGTGAGCCAAGCGGGACTCCCGTGACCAGGTTTACGCTCTGACCGTTATGCCGCTCTCGGCCACTAGCACGGTGTCGTGTTAGGGCACGGGAAGCTGCATTGTGATTTAGGTCACACAAGGTCGACGGACCGCCGACGCCGCCCTTCGAGCGCTGCTGGCCAGGGCTCTAGCTTCCTCGCGGGACACTAGGTTCGCACCTGTGCCCGATTCGCGGACCCGGTTCGCCGACGCCCAGCTCTACCTGTGTACCGACTCCCGATCGCGCCAGGGCGACCTCGTCGACTTCCTCGACGCCGTCCTCTCCGGCGGCGTCGACATCGTCCAGCTGCGGGAAAAAGGCCTCGAGGCCGGGGATGAGATCAGGCTCCTCGAGGTCTTCGCGACGGCCGCCGAGCGGCACGGCGCCCTGTTCGCGGCGAACGACCGCGCCGATGTGGCGCTGGCCGTCCGGGCTCCGATCCTGCACCTGGGTCAGAACGACCTGCCGATTCCGGTAGCTCGGCGCATCGTCGGCGACGAGCCGGTGATCGGTCGCTCGACCCATGCGCGTCACGAGTTCGACGCCGGACAGTTGGAGTCCGGCGTCGATTACGTCTGCGCGGGGCCGACCTGGGCCACCCCCACCAAACCGGGACGGCCCGCCGCTGGTCTCGAGCTGCTCCGTCATGCAGCCCAGACGACCGGACCGAACAGCCGACCCTGGTTCGCGATAGGTGGCATCGAATCGGTCCAGCGGCTCGATGCCGTGATCGCGGCGGGGGCACGTCGCGTCGTTGTCGTTCGGGCGATCACCCAGGCGGAGGACCCTGGCGCGATGGCGCGGTCATTCGCTAGTCGGCTCGCGGCGGTGTCGCCTTCCCAATCGTGATCCTGGACTCAATGCCTCAGGGCGAGGCTAAGTCCAAGATCACGACTCACCGGGCCAGTCGCGGATTCGCCAGAGGTGTCCAACCGGTCCGAGGCCCGAACCCAGCGGGTAACTGCTGGTGATCGCCTGCGTGACGTACGCCTTGCCGAGACGAACGGCCTCCGGCATGTCGCTGCCGCGGGCTAGCGCGGCACAGATCGCGGCTGCGAGGGTATCGCCCGAGCCGTGAGTGTGCTCCGTGTCCTGCCTGGGCGCGGTGAACTCATAGGTCCGGTTGCCGTCATAAAGCAGATCGGTCGCATCGGGGCCCGAGCGGTGGCCGCCTTTCACCAGCACCCAGTCAGCGCCGAGGGCATGAAGCCGTCGGGCGGCCTCGAGGACGTCTTTGGGGCCGCTCACATCGACTCCGGTCAGCAGGCGAACCTCGCCGATGTTCGGAGTGACCAGCGTGGCGAGCGGGATGATCTCGGTGCGTAGCGCATCGATGGCGTCCGGCCGCAGCAGCGGGTCGCCGTGCTGCGACGCGGCCACCGGGTCGACAACGAGCGGCGCGACAGCCAGGCGTCGCACGGTCTTGGCGACCGCCGCCATGATCGCGGCAGAGGCCAGCATTCCGGTCTTGGCCGCGTCGACTCCGATATCAGTGACCACCGATTCGATCTGTTCGGCCACCGCGTGCGGCGGTAACTCGTAGAAGCCGGATACCCCGATCGAGTTCTGCACGGTCACAGCCGTGACGGCAGACATGCCGTGGACACCGCAGCCGAGGAATGTCTTGAGGTCGGCCTGAATCCCGGCCCCGCCGCCCGAGTCCGAACCGGCGATGGTCAGTGCGGTGGAGGGCGCGGCCATGGCGCACCAGTATGCGGGATGGTCGCCTCACGACGACGCCAACCAGGGTCACCGACGCGCTGCTCCGCGCTGTTGACATGATCGGGCGATGACGTCGCCGGCCGGCCGCGCTGGGTGGAGTGCCGAGCTGTGGTCGACCTCGACCTCCACGTACGCAGCCATACTCGTGCATCCGTTCCTGGCCGGGCTGACCTCGGGAGATCTGCCGGTCGAGGCGTTCACTTACTACGTCGCGCAGGATGCCCACTACCTGCGCGACTTTGCCCGCGCCCTTTCTGCCGTCGGAGCCAGGGCACCGAGCCACGAGGCCATCGGGATGTTCGCGCGCCATTCGGCCGGCACGGTCGTCGTCGAGCGAGCACTGCACGACAGATTGCTCGCCGAACTCGGACTGGACCCCGATGTGGTCTCGCGGACTCCGGTTTCCCCCACAACGACGGCGTACACCAGCTATCTGCTGGCCACGTGTTACGGCGGCAGCTTCGCCGAAGGATTGGCGGCCGTGCTGCCTTGTTACTGGATCTATGCCGAGGTTGGCCAGGCCCTGCTTGCTCGCGGGTCGCCGGACCCGCGCTACCAGCGCTGGATCGAGACGTACGGCGGCAAGGAGTTCGCCGCTTCGGTGGTCGAGGTCCTTGACCTGGCTGATCAGGTTGGCAGCGTCATTTCGCCGGACGAGCGGAGCCGGGCCAATTCGCATTACCGCGTCACCAGCCGCTACGAGTGGATGTTCTGGGACGCTGCCTGGCGCAGAGAGGGCTGGCCGTTGTGAACAGCCCATTGCGCCACGTCACCATCACCGGTATCGACCTCGCGGTGTGTCTCGCGTTCTATGACGCGACGTTGGCGGAGCTCGGACTGCAGCGGTTCGCCGAGTATCGCGACGAGGAAGAACCGGATGACACGGGTGTCGAAGCGGTTGGCTATGGAATGCCGGGCGATGATGCGGTTCTCTGGGTCGTCGCCGGATCCCCACAGACCCAGGGCTTGCACATTGCGCTGACCGCTGGATCCCCGGCGCGGGTGGACGCTTTCTTCCGCAGCGGCTTGACGCACGGCGGGTCGGCCCGTCAGGCGCCGCGGCGGTGGGAAATCTTTCGCACCGGCTATTACGGCGCCCAGCTGACCGATCCCGCTGGCAACGTCATCGAGGCCGTCAGCACCGAGTAGCGGCGGGTCTCAGATTTCACACAAGTCCCTCCTGGCACACTGGCACCATGCCGTCCGCTCGTGTGGTCGCCACGTCAGGGGTGATTCTGGCGATTGCCGTCTGCGCCGCGCTCGTCGTCGGCATGGCCGCAGCGACGATGCCCAAGGCCGCGGAGACGGTGGCGCCGCTCCCAGCCGCGTCCGGAGTGCCGACGGGGGCACCGGCACCGACCTATCCGATCAGACCGGTGCCCACGACGACGGCCCCGACCTTCGACACCAGCCTGCCCACAGCTAGTCCCGCGGCCCGGAGGCCGCCGACGCGGACCGCGCCTTCCCGCGCCGCTACGCACCGGCCGCCCGCCGTCCCAGGACGGCAGGCAGCTAACCCGCCCCGCCCGGCAGCGGTCGCACCCCCTGCACCATCCGCGCATTCGACCGTGGTGCGTGGTCAAGCTCTGCCGTTGGCGTTCAGCACCGGATCGGCCACCAGGGTGATCACCGTGGTCGCGCCGTCGGCAGGAAGCACGACCGCGACGCTGCAGGCGTGGAGCCTGGCGCCCGGCGGAGGATGGCTGCGTTACGGTGGCGCGTTGTTCGCACACGTCGGCGCGCAGGGGCTGACAACCGCGCCGAGCGAGAGCCGGTCGGCCACGCCGATCGGCAGCTTCGGGCTCACCCAGGCTTTCGGCAGTCAGGCCGATCCCGGGACGCCGCTCCCGTATTTCCGGACGGACGGTGCGGACTGGTGGGTGAGCGACGTGCGCTCGCCGCTTTACAACCAACACGCACGGTGCTGGCCGGGCAGCTGCTCGTTCAATACCGCGGTCAGCGAGAACCTGTACCAGGCGGGTTACGTGTACAGCTACGCCGTCGTCATCGACTACAACCGGTTTCCTGCTCGCGCCGGCGCTGGTAGCGCATTCTTTCTCCACGTCACCGATGGCGGCCCGACGGCCGGCTGCGTGTCGATCCCGGCTGCCAACCTGGTCTCGCTCATGCGCTGGCTCTCGCCGAACGCTCACGCCAGGATCCTTATCGGCGTGGCGTGACATCCTGGAGTGGATGACCCGTCTCTCCGCTCGGATCTGGGCCGGGCTGGCTCTGGTAGCCGTCGTGACGAGCGGCTGCAGCGGATCCGCGATCAACCGGTCATCGAGTGCGTCGTCGGCTACCGGTCCGCCACCGTCGCGTGCGTCCGTCGTCGCGTCGCCGCAGCCATCGGCATCGCCAACGACCACACGGCACCCGGTGCCGACAATGCGCGCGCGAACCCCGGCGCCGCCTCCGCGCACCACCCGCCCCCCGGCGCCAGTGGTGGTGAAGCCGCCATCCGGCCGGGCTCTCCCGCTAGCGTTCGACACCGGATCGGCCACCAAGGTCATCACGGTGGTCGCGTCGTCGACCCATTCGACGAGCGCCACATTGCAAGCGTGGAATCGAGCGCCGGGCGGCGGCTGGCTGCCTTACCGCGCGGCCGTTTACGCGCACGTCGGTTCGGATGGCTTGACGACGACGCCCAGCGAGCGCACGTCGGCCACCCCGATCGGCAGCTTCGGGCTCACCCAGGCCTTCGGCCGGGCAGCCAATCCCGGTACCACGTTGCCGTACTTCGTTGCCGGTCCGCAGGATTGGTGGGTCAGCGACGCCTCATCACGCTTCTACAACACCCACCAGATCTGCTCGGCAGCATGCCGGTTCAACACGGCGGCGGGGGAGAACCTCTATCAGGCTGGCTACGTCTACACCTACGCCGTGGTGATCGACTACAACAGGTTCCCGGCACGGGCTGGAGCGGGCAGTGCGTTCTTCCTCCACGTCACCGACGGAGGGGCGACCGCAGGCTGCGTCTCGGTTCCCCAGGCGACGCTCGTTTCGCTCTTGTCGTGGCTCGACCCATCGGCCCACCCACGCATCCTGATCGGTGTCGGCTGATCGTCGACAACGGTCGTCGGCGGCGACCGGCTCCAGCTCCTCGTGGACGTAGCGGCCGCCGCGCAACAGCGAGGCCACGGCGCCGATCAAGGACATGACGACCGCCACGCTGAACACGATCACCAAGCCGTGGTGGAACGGCCCGGATATCAGCTGGGGGAAGAAGTCCTTGCTCGTCAGCGTCGACACGTCGGCACCACGCACGTCGGACGCGGGCAACCGTCCGAGCAAGCTGCCGATCGGGTTGGCACCGAGGAAGGCAGCGAACAGCGAGCCTACGGGAGGTTCGTGGCTGATCGTCCCCGCGATCTGGGAAGACAGTCCGTGGGACTGCAGGCCGGAACTAAGCGCGCCCGGCAACGTCGACGACAGGCCGATGATCATCATGCTGAAGAAGATGCCGATGGACAACGAGGTCCCGGCATTGAAGAAAGTGCCGCGCATGCCTGCCGCCGCGCCCCGGCTACTGGCCGGGACGCTGTTCATGATCGCCGTCGTGTTCGGTGACGAGAACATGCCTGAACCGATGCCGTTCAGCACCAGAAGTCCGGCGAAAGCCCAGTAGCTGAAGTTGGTCGGGAGAAGCAGCAGCCCGACGAAGCTCACCGCTACGATCACCAGCCCGCCGGTAGCAAAAGCGCGCGCGCCGAATCGGTCGGAGTAAAACCCGGAGATCGGTCCGGCGACGAGGAACGAGACCGTGAGCGGAAGCAGATAGATCCCGGCCCACAACGGCGTCCGCTCAAAGCTGTATCCATGCAGTGGAAGCCAGATGCCCTGAAGCCAGATGATGAGCATGAACTGCAGCCCGCCTCGGCTCACCGACGCGAGCAGCCCAGCAAGATTCCCGCTCGAGAAGGCCTTGATCCGGAACAACGACATGTCGAACATCGGCTCGTCGATGCGGGATTCGTACCGCAGAAGGCGATCAACGCCGCTGTTCCGCCGATCAGTCCGGCGAGGACCCACGGGTTGGTCCATCCCATGTCGTGGCCGCCGTAGGGCTGGATGCCGTAGGTAATCGCCGCGAGCAGTGCCGTCAGGCCGCCTGCGAACAAGACGTTGCCGGTCCAGTCGATCGACGCCGATGTTCGCCGGCTGGTCTCGCGCAGGCTGTGATACGACCAGACGAGTGCCAAGCAGGCCGAACGGGACCGAGATGAAGAACACCAACCGCCAGTCGATCGGAGCGAGCAGGCCGCCGAGGATCAACCCGATGAACGACCCGGCAATCGCCGCCACCTGGTTGATACCGAGGGCGAATCCCCGTCGGTTGGCCGGGAACGCGTCCGTGAGGATGGCCGTCGCGTTCGCGAACAGCATGGCCGCGCCAACCCCTTGAACGACGCGCCAGAGGATCAGCCACAGCGCGCCCGAGCCGTTCTGGAACGGGTCGATGGCCAGCGCCACCGAGCCAATCGTGAAGACCACGAAGCCGAGGTTGTAGATGCGTACTCGCCCGTAGATGTCTCCGAGGCGGCCGAGCGTCACGACCAGTACCGCGGTCACGAGCAGGAAACCCATCAGCATCCAGAGCAGGTAGCTGACGTTTCCGGGGGATAGCGGGTCGAGGTTGAGTCCACGGAAGATGTCCGGCAGCGAGATGATCACGATCGAGGCGTTGATGGTGGCCATCAGCATGCCGAGCGTCGTGTTCGACAAGACGATCCACTTGTAGTGCGGATGATCCCGATCGAAGGTGAATCGCGATGCCATCGTCCGTGTGCTCAACGCCACTCTTGCTCCTCGAGGCCAGCTCAGTTCGTTAGCTAAACTAACCTTACAGGCTGGCGTCAGCGGCTGCTAGCTCGCGTGGTGATGACTCGCGTCACGAATGTTGATGATCTTGGACATGTCGTCGCCCCGAGGCTAGCAAGTCCAAGGTCACGATCGGTTCACCAGCCGCGGACGCGCCATTCGCCGAGGTGCGGGCGCTCGACACCGAGCGTCGTGTCGTCGCCGTGACCGGGGTAGACCCACGTCTCGTCCGGCAATACGTCGAAGATCCGCTGCTCCACGTCGTCGATCAGCGACTGGAAGTCCGCCGGCGTGGTCGTCTTGCCTACTCCGCCAGGGAACAAGCTGTCGCCGGTGAACAGCTGGGGGGCGCCCGCCGGATCGCGATACAGCACGGCCACGGACCCCGGCGTGTGCCCGCGCAATGCGATCACGTCGAGGGTCAGGTCACCGACGGTGATGGTGTCGCCGTGCTGGAGGCGCTCGTCGACGGCGACGGGCAAAGCGTCCGCGTCGGCGTCGCCCGCATATATCGCTGCTCCGGCTTCGTCGGCGATGGTCGCGAGCGCCTGCCAGTGATCTGGATGGCGATGGGTAGTCAGGATGGCCGATATCGGCGGCCCCTCGAAGGTCACCATCTCCCGAATCCGGGGCACCTCGTCGGCGGCGTCGATGAGCAGGCCTTCGCCCGACGCGGTGCACCGGAGCAGGTAGACGTTGTTCGACAGAGGCCCGACGGCGAGTTTGACGATGGTCAGTGCCGGTAGCCGTCGGACGTCCATGGGGCCGCCCACCGTGACCCGGCCGGTGTAGTCAGTCATGATCGGAACGCTAGCGTCCCTCGCTAGCGGTCAGTCGACGACGGCGGGAATCTCCTCGGTCACCGGGCCGGTCAGCACCTCTACCTTGGCTTCCGGCACGAAGCGCAGGACGTTGTCCACGTACGATCTGACGGCCTCATCCCGCCCGACATCTGCCCCGCGAGCCTCGGACAGAAACCAGCGATGCTCGTTGATCTCATGGAACAGCTCCGCGTCGGGAAGCTTGCCCCGCAGCTCCGGCGGCACTTGGTTGAGCGTGCCGTAGAACTTCTCGTCCAGCCAGCGTCGGGCGGCCAGATCCTCCCAGACTTCGCGGCCCAGCCCGTCGGCCCACTTGGCGCGAAACCGAGCCAGATCGGCCAGCAGGCTGCGGGCCTGGTTCTCCTGCACCCGAAGGCCAGTCAGCTCGAACAGCCGGCGCTGATGGTGGCCCGGATCGACCACCTGGGTGTGGAAGCGCAATTTGCTGCCGCTGTCGACCGAGCTGATCTCCAACTCGGACACGTCGAACCCGAGCCGGTTGAGGCGTTTGATCCGGTGGTCGATGCGGTAGCTCTCGTCCCGGCCCACGATCTCATCGCTGGTCAGCTCGGCCCACAGATTCTCGTACTGCGGCGCAAGTGCCATCGCGGTCTCGACCGGATCGACATCCTCGGCGAAGTTCCCGGATGCCTGCAAGTCGAACAATTCGCCCGCGATGTTCTCGGTCGCGATGGTGATGTCGTAATTGCGCTGACCTGGTGACAGCCGCTCATGGAGTTCGCCGGTCTCAGCGTCGACCAGGTAGGCCGCTAGGGCTCCGGCGTCGCGGCGGAACAACGTGTTCGACAGGGAACAGTCGCCCCAATAGAAGCCGGCCAGGTGCAGTCGAACGAACAGCTCCGCCAGTGAGTCCAGGAGGCGGGCCCGCAGATCCGGCAGGCCGCGGCCGGTGAACAGCGACCGGTACGGAAGGGAAAACGGCAGGTGCCTGGTGATGAGCAAACCCCCGAGCTCCGTGCCGTCCGGCGCGGTCCGATCGACAACTGTGCCGAACGCGTCGACCGCCGGAACGCCGCGTTCCGCCAACTCGTGTAGCAGGCGGTGCTCACGCAAGACGAAGCGATCGGTGGCTTCCTTGATCGCGAAGATCTGGTTTTGCGCCCGGATGAACCGGACCACGTGCCGAGAGATACCGCGGGGCACCCGGACGATCCGGGGATCGTCCCAGTCAGCAAGGGTTTGGTCGAACGGGAGGTCAAGCAGCTCGATCGCTGAACCGAGCGTCGTGAGGGTGTAGTCGGCCATGACCGGTCCAGCCTATGAGGCCGCGTCCAGGAGGTTGATTGACGCGGCTCGGAGATTGTCCGTGCGGATGACGGCAGCGTAGGTGACCGAAGATGGCGGGCACGTTACGGCTCAGCGGTCTCACCAGCTCCCGACGGCCTGCGCCATCAGATCACCGAACAGCAGTTCCGGGTCGATGGCCTCGGCGGAGACGCCACGGGCGGCGAACCAGCGGCAGATATTCACACAGTCGCGGTGGAGGTAGGCCGCGCCCTGCGGGTTGGCGGCGAGATCGACAATCTGCGGCAGGTCGATCATCACCAGCCGTCCGCGGTGTACCAGCAGGTTGAACGCCGACAGGTCGCCGTGGGCGTAACCAGCGCGGGCGAGGATATGCATCGCGGTCCGGCATTGCTCGAACAGATCAGCGGCGTCCGAGCCGCTCACCCGGTACTGGGCAAGCCGGGGCGCCGCCGTGCCGTCGGCCTCCCCGATGAATTCGAGCATCAGCTCGGTCCCGGCGAGCTGCACGGGGTACGGGACGGGCGCCTCGATCGGCCAGAGGGCGCTCAGCGCAGCAAATTCCGCGGCCGCCCACTGACCGGCTAGCAGCTCGCGCCCGAACTCGGTGCGCCGGGCCATCGCGCGGGTCTCGCGGCTACGGCGCACCCGCCGGCCTTCGGTGTAACCCGCGTCCCGTTGGAACATGCGGCGTTCGGCCGGCCGGTA
This sequence comes from uncultured Actinomycetota bacterium, assembly GCA_963801715.1. GTDB lineage: Bacteria > Actinomycetota > Actinomycetes > Mycobacteriales > Jatrophihabitantaceae > CAVVJA01. Next base: position 258,048 of record CAWDGB010000014.1, read on the forward strand.
CCGCTTGGCGGCGAGCAGAGTGCCCGGGGCGCCTGGCACACCACGATGGACCAGATGGACGTCGGCCTCTTTGCCGGTCTTGAGGATGCCCAGCTCGGTGTCGAGCGCGGACAGTTCGGTGACGACCCAGCCCGGACGCGGGTCAGGACCGTGGGTGGCGACGTCCCAGCTGGAGTACGGGCGAACGTCGTCGGGGTCGGGCAAATGCACTGGAGATTCTCCTCGGCAGGGCCGCGCCCGCCGTGGATCGAGGCGGCGTCAGCGCGACAGCGGACGGGTGGCGGAGCGCACCCGGGCAACGTTCATCGACACGGGACCCCTCCTCTCCGTCCTGGGCACGCACCGGCGGCTGCCTCGACCGTTCATGGTGGCGTTTCCTATCGGCGTCCGCAATCGGATTTTGCGAGGGGTGCGGTCGAGGACCTCGGTGGTGCTTATCGCCGCTGGCTCCCGTGCATCGAGCGGCTGGCGGCCTGACTATGGTGACCGGCGTGTCCGCGCGTTCGCTCGAGGAGCTCGTGGAGGCGGGCTGGGCCGAGGCTCTCGCGCCCGTGGCCAAGCAGATCGCGGCGATGGGCGAGTTCCTGCGGGCCGAAGTCGCGGCCGGACGGACCTACCTGCCGGCTGGAACGAACGTGCTACGCGCGTTCACCCAGCCCTTCGCCGAGGTTCGGGTGCTGATCGTCGGGCAGGATCCGTACCCCACGCCCGGCCATCCGGTCGGGCTGTCGTTCTCCGTGCCACCCGACGTCCGGCCGCTGCCGCGCAGCCTGCAGAACATCTACCGCGAGCTGCACACGGATCTCGGGCTACCCGCCCCGCGCACTGGCGACCTGTCGGCCTGGGCCGAGCACGGGGTGTTGTTGCTCAACCGGGTTCTCACCGTTACCCCGGGGCGCCCGGCGTCCCATCGGGGTAAGGGTTGGGAGACAGGTGACCGACCAGGCGATCCGTGCTCTCGTGGCGCGCGACACGCCGTTAGTCGCCATCCTGTGGGGACGGGACGCGCAGACGCTGCGACCCCAGCTGGGCGACGTGCCCCGGATCGAATCGGCGCATCCGAGCCCGATGTCGGCCGATCGCGGCTTCTTCGGCTCGCGGCCGTTCAGCCGGAGCAATGCCATGCTCACCGGTGCGGGTGCGGATGCCGTGGACTGGCGGCTCACCTGATCCGCTATCCGTCCGCCGAACGACATGCAGATTCCGTTGCCGGACCACGAGATATGCATAGCGAGGCGGCAAAGGGCAAGGGAATGGCGATGTCGGTGCCGATCGTTAGGCTCAATAGCGCCCGCTCTCGCGGGCGTCGCTGCCGTGTGCCTGCCTGACCGAGAGAAGACTGTGGCTGACCAGCTGATCGTTCGGGGTGCTCGCGAGCACAACCTGAAGGACATTCACGTCGAGCTGCCGCGTGATGCGCTGATCGTCTTCACCGGCCTGTCCGGCTCCGGCAAGTCGAGCCTGGCTTTCGACACGATCTTCGCCGAGGGCCAGCGTCGCTACGTGGAGTCGCTGTCCGCATACGCGAGGCAGTTCCTCGGGCAGATGGACAAGCCCGACGTCGACTTCATCGAGGGGCTGTCCCCGGCGGTGTCGATCGACCAGAAGTCGACGAGCCGCAACCCGCGCTCGACGGTGGGCACGATCACCGAGGTCTATGACTATCTCCGGCTGCTGTTCGCCCGTATCGGGCGGCCGCATTGCCCCATCTGTGGGGAACCGATCACCAAGCAGACCCCGCAGCAGATCGTCGATCGCATTCTCGAGATGCCTGACGGCACCCGGTTCCAGATCCTGGCCCCGGTGATCCGGGAGCGAAAAGGCGAGTACGTCGACCTGTTCAACGACTTGCAGATCAAGGGGTACTCGCGGGTCCGGGTGGACGGCGTCGTGCACTCGCTCACCGACCCGCCGCGGCTGAAGAAGCAGGAAAAGCACACGATCGAGGCGGTTGTCGACCGGCTGACGGCCAAGACAACCAGCAAGCAGCGCATTACCGACTCGGTCGAGACGGCACTAGGTCTGGCCGGTGGCATGGTGATCCTCGACTTCGTCGACCTGCCGGACGACGACCCGCACCGTGAACGTCGCTATTCCGAGCGGCTCGCTTGCCCGAACAATCATCCGCTGGCCATCGACGAGCTCGAGCCACGGTCGTTCTCGTTCAACTCGCCATTCGGCGCCTGTCCGGTCTGCACCGGGCTCGGGACCCGGAAAGAGGTCGACCCTGAGCTCGTCGTCCCCGATCCGGAGGCCACCCTGGGCGACGGGGCGATCGCGCCGTGGGCAGGCGGTCAGACGAGCGAATACTTCCTGCGGCTGCTGCAAGGTGTGGCCGACGCCGAAGGCTTCGGCCTGGACACGCCGTGGGAGCGACTCCCGGCCCGAGCCCAGAAGGCCGTCTTGCACGGCCTGGACGAGCAGGTGCATGTCCGGTACCGGAACCGCTACGGCCGCGATCGCTCGTACTACGCCAGCTACGAGGGGGTCGTCCCGTGGATCGAGCGCCGGCACGCGGAGACCGATAGCGACTACGCCCGCGAAAAGTACGAGGGCTACATGCGGGAGGTGCCCTGCCCAGCCTGTCAGGGCACCCGGCTGAAGCCCGAGATCCTGGCGGTCACGATCGCGGATCGGTCTATCGCCGACGTGGCCGCGCTGTCCATTGGCGAGGCCGCCGACTTTCTCCGGCACGTCCAGCTCACCGACCGCGAGCGGTTCATCGCCGAGCGGGTGCTGAAGGAAGTGCAGTCCCGGCTGGGGTTCCTGGTCGACGTCGGGCTCGACTACCTCTCCCTCGATCGCGCCGCGGCCACACTGGCCGGCGGCGAGGCTCAGCGGATCAGGCTCGCCACGCAGATCGGATCCGGTCTCGTGGGCGTGCTCTATGTCCTTGACGAGCCGTCGATCGGGCTGCATCAGCGGGACAACCATCGGCTGATCGAGACGTTGCTCCGGCTGCGGGACATCGGCAACACGCTGATCGTCGTCGAACACGACGAGGACACCATCCGAACGGCCGACTGGGTGGTCGACATCGGACCGAGGGCCGGCGAGCAGGGCGGAAACATCGTGGTATCCGGTTCCGTGCCGGACCTGCTCGCGTCGACGGAGTCGCTGACCGGCGCCTATCTGTCTGGCCGTCGCACGATAGCCGTGCCACTGATCCGCCGGCCGCGGCAGCGCGGGAAAGAGCTGGTCGTCGAAGGCGCGCGCGAACACAATCTGCGCAACATCGACGTGGCGTTCCCGCTGGGATGCTTCGTGGCAATCACCGGGGTGAGCGGATCCGGCAAGTCGACCCTGGTGAACGACATCCTCTACACGGCGCTCGCCAACAAGATCAATGGAGCCAAGCTGCCACCGGGCCGGCACAAGCGGGTGCGCGGCATCGACCAGCTGGACAAGGTCGTCGGTGTCGACCAGTCGCCGATCGGCCGCACTCCACGGTCCAACCCGGCCACCTACACCGGCGTGTTCGACCACATCCGCAAGCTGTTCGCGGAGACGACCGAGGCCAAGATCCGCGGCTATCAGCAGGGACGATTCTCCTTCAACGTCAAGGGCGGCCGCTGCGAGAACTGCGCCGGCGACGGCACGATCAAGATCGAGATGAACTTCCTGCCGGACGTCTACGTGCCCTGCGAGGTCTGCAGGGGTGCCCGGTACAACCGCGAGACCCTCGAGGTGCACTACAAGGGGAAGACGATCTCCGAGGTGCTGGAGATGCCCATCGACGAGGCGGCCCAGTTCTTCCGGCCGATCAGCAAGATCGCTCGCCACCTCGACACTCTCGTCGACGTCGGGCTCGGCTATGTCCGGCTCGGGCAGCCGGCGCCCACCCTGTCGGGCGGCGAGGCCCAGCGGGTCAAGCTCGCGTCGGAGCTACAGAAGCGCTCGACCGGGCGCACGATCTACGTGCTGGACGAGCCGACGACAGGCTTGCACTTCGAGGACGTGAACAAGCTGCTCGGGGTGCTGCAGTCACTCGTCGACAAGGGCAACACCGTCCTGGTCATCGAGCACAACCTGGACGTGATCAAGACCGCCGACTGGGTCATCGACCTGGGTCCCGAAGGCGGGTCTGGCGGCGGATGTGTCGTGGCGACGGGGACACCGGAGCAGGTGGCGGCCGAGCCGGCATCCCACACCGGCCACTATCTGCGGCGGGTACTCGACGTGCCGGCCCGGCCGACGCCGCTGCGCGAAGGCGGACCGCCGGAGCGTCTCGGACCAACTCCGCCGCTGCCCGGCCGTCCGCCGCCCGTACCCGACGGTGAGCGCGCTAGCTTCTTTCATCGCGGGCCTACCGAAGGCCGAACTGCACGTGCACCACGTCGGATCGGCGTCGCCGCGGATCGTCGCCGACTTGGCCGCGCGGCACGCCGGGTCGACCCCGGTGCCCGCCGACCAGGAACGTCTCCGCGAGTACTTCGTCTTTCGGGATTTCGCGCACTTCATCGAGGTGTATCTGTCGGTCGTCGACCTCATTCGCGATCCCCAGGACGTGTGGACGCTCACCTACGAGGTGGCCCAGGAGCTGGCCGCCCAACAGGTCCGGTACGCGGAGCTGACAGTCACCCCGTACTCCTCCATTCACCGCGGCATCGCCGCCGAGGCCTTCTGCGAGGCCATCGAGGACGCTCGCGTTCGGGCCGAGGCCGACCACGGGGTGGTCTTACGGTGGTGCTTCGACATCCCAGGGGAAGCCGGCCTGCAGTCCGCCGAGGTCACCTTGGATGCCGCGTTGCGACATCGACCCGACGGACTGGTCAGCTTCGGGCTGGGTGGTCCGGAGGTCGGTGTCGGCCGGGAGCAGTTCGCCCCCTACTTCGCGCGGGCCCGCGCAGCGGGGTTGCACAGTGTGCCGCACGCCGGTGAGTCGACCGGTCCGCAGTCGATCTGGGATGCGCTGCGCCATCTCGGCGCCGAGCGGATCGGGCACGGCATCGCCGCGGCGCGCGATCCGGAACTGCTCGGCTACCTGGCCGAGCATCGCGTTCCGCTCGAAGTGTGCCTGACGTCGAACGTATGCACCCGTTCCGTCCCGTCCCTAGCGCAACACCCACTTCCGGCCCTGGTCGCGGCCGGCCTGCCGGTGACGATCAACTCCGACGACCCGCCAATGTTCGCGACCACGCTGAACCGGGAATACGAGATTGCGGCACTGCTGCTCGGACTGGACGAATCCGGAGTGGCCGAGCTGGCCCGAGCCGCGGTGCGCGCGTCGTTCTTGGACGCCGCGGGCCAGGACGCGCTGCTTGGCGAGATTGGCCGATACGCGGCTCAGCAACGGCGTGGCCTGATTAGGCTCGACCTGTGCCTGATCCGTCCACGTACCGCCCGGCACCAGGCACCATTCCAGTCGATGCCGGGGTGTACCGCTTCCGGGACGCCCGCGGGCGGGTCATCTACGTGGGAAAGGCGAAGAGCCTTCGGCAGCGGCTGAATTCCTACTTCGCGGACGTCACCGCATTACATCCGCGGACCCGGCAGATGGTGACGACGGCTGCCAGCGTCGAGTGGACGGTGGTACAGACCGAGGTCGAGGCGCTCCAGCTCGAGTACACCTGGATCAAGGAGTTCGAACCGCGCTTCAACGTGCGGTATCGGGACGACAAGTCCTATCCCTCGCTAGCTGTCACCCTCTACGAGGAGTTCCCGCGGCTTCAGGTCATGAGGGGACCGAAGCGGAAGGGCGTCCGGTACTTCGGGCCCTACTCCCATGCGTGGGCCATAAGGGAGACCCTGGATCTGTTGCTTCGAGTCTTCCCGGCCCGCACCTGCTCGGCCGGCGTCTTGAAGCGCGCCGGCCAGATCGGACGGCCCTGCCTGCTCGGCTACATCGGCAAGTGCAGCGCGCCGTGCGTGGGCCGGGTGAGCGCGCAGGAGCACCGCCGCATCGTCGAGGATTTCTGCGATTTCATGGCCGGCAAGACCGACGTGATGATCAAGCGGCTGCAGCGGCAGATGGCCGAGGCGAGCGCGCAGCTCGAGTTCGAGCGGGCCGCCCGGCTGCGCGACGACCTGGACGCCCTCCGCCGCGCGATGGAGAAGCAGGCGGTCGTCTTCGCCGACGGCACGGATGCCGACGTCGTTGCCTTCGCGCAGGATGATCTCGAGGCAGCCGTCCAGGTGTTCCACGTCCGCGGTGGACGGGTACGCGGCGAACGGGGCTGGACGATCGACAAGGCCGCTACCGTCGACGGAACGTCCGGTGTGCCGGAGCTGGTCGAGCAGTTCGTCGCCCAGTTCTACGGGAGCTCCGGGGACGCGGATGGCGCCGAGGGCGGTGGGATGGACGGGGCGGGCATCCCCCGCGAGATCCTGGTGCCGGAGCTACCCGCGAATGCCGGCGTGCTCGTGGAGTGGCTGTCCGCTCAGCGCGGCAGCCGGGTATCGCTGCGGGTACCGCAGCGCGGCGACAAACGAGCGCTGATGGAGACGGTGGCGCGCAACGCGGCTCAGGCATTCGCCCAGCACAAGCTCCGCCGCGCGTCTGATCTCACCGCCAGGTCGCAGGCGCTGAGCGAGCTTTCGGATGCGCTCGGTCTCGCGGAAGCGCCGCTACGGATCGAATGCTTCGACGTCAGCCACGTGCAGGGCACCAATGTGGTCGCCAGCATGGTGGTATTCGAGGACGGGCTGCCCCGCAAGAGCGAGTATCGGCGCTTTGCGATGCGCACCGGGGGTGGCGACACCGACTGGATCGCCGAGGCGGTACGGCGGCGCTTCGCCCGGTATCTCGATGCGCAGGTGGCGGTCGGTGCGCTGGACGCCGCGGCGCCCGACGCGGAGGCCGCGGCCCGGGGTGGGATCGACCCGGAAACCGGCCGGCCGCGCAAGTTCGCCTACCCGCCGAATCTCGTGGTGGTCGACGGCGGTGCGCCGCAAGTCGCCGCGGCGCAGGCGGTGCTCGACGATCTCGGGGTCGACGACGTCGCGCTGATCGGCCTGGCCAAGCGGCTGGAAGAGGTATGGCTGCCGAGGGAGCCGTACCCCGTCATCCTGCCTCGCAGCTCCGAGGGGTTGTATCTGCTGCAACGGGTCCGGGACGAGGCGCATCGTTTCGCCATCACCTTCCACCGGCAGCGGCGCTCCAAGGCGATGACGATGTCGGTGCTGGACGGCATCCCCGGTCTGGGCGAGACCAGACGCAAGGCCCTCGTCGCGCGGTTCGGCTCGCTCAGGCGGCTGCGGTCGGCCTCGATGGCCGACTTGCTCGACGGTTCCCGGCATCGGGCCGCAGACCGCCGAGGCGATCCGGGCCGCACTGGCCGCCGACCGCGAGAGCCGGGAGCCGGCCGTCAATGTCACGACCGGAGAGGTGTTGGAGATCGAGGAGGCGGACGACACCGGTGATGGCAGCGGCTGAGGGCGTCGATCCGGTGTCGGGACAGCGATCAGCTCGCGAGCACCCGGACGAGCTCACGGGGACCGGTCGGTCGGATCGGCAATCAGATGCGGTGGACGAGCGGGGCGCGCTCGACACGGTCGTCGTCACCGGCTTGTCCGGAGCCGGCCGGAGTACCGCGGCGAAATGCCTGGAGGATCTTGGTTACTTCGTGGTGGACAACTTGCCACCGGAGCTGGTGGCGACCATGGTCCAGTTGGGCAGCCGGACGCAGGGCGCGGTCACCCGCATCGCGGTCGTCATGGATGTGCGCAGCCGGGCCTTCTCCGCTGACCTGCGCGGCGTGATCCGTGACCTCGCGACGAACGGGATGCGGCCCCGCGTGCTGTTCCTGGAGGCGAGCGAGGAGGTGCTTGTCCGGCGATTCGAGAACAATCGGCGTGCTCATCCACTGCAGGGTGATGGTCGGCTGATCGACGGCATCAGGGCTGAGCGGCGACTACTCGTCGAGCTGCGCGGCGAGGCGGACCTCGTCGTCGATACCAGCGATCGGTCGGTGCACGACCTGCGCCGGGAGATCGAGCGAGCGTTTGCCACCGGCGGAGAGCTCGGCGGCGCCCAGCCGCTGCGAGCGACGGTCGTGTCGTTCGGGTACAAGTACGGCCTCCCGGTCGACGCGGATCTGGTCGTGGACGTCCGGTTCCTGCCCAACCCGTTCTGGATCCCGGAGCTTCGAGAGCTGACCGGCGACGATGTGGAGGTGCGCGACTACGTCCTCGCGCAGCAAGGAGCGGTCGAGTTCATCGATCGATACTCGGAGATCCTGGAGATCATCGGTGCTGGCTATTCCCGGGAGGGCAAGCACTATCTGACGCTTGCGATCGGCTGCACGGGCGGGAAGCATCGGTCCGTCGTGATGGCGCGCCAGTTTGCGGATCGACTGTCGGCCATGGGGGTGCGGGCCACGGTCGTCAACCGGGATCTCGGTCGTGAGTAACGGCCGCCTGCACGCAGTAGCCCTCGGCGGCGGGCATGGGCTGCACGCTTCCCTGTCGGCGCTGCGTCAGCTGACAACGAATCTCACCGCTATCGTCACCGTCGCCGACGACGGAGGGTCGTCCGGCCGCATCCGCAGCGAATTGGGCTTGCTGCCGCCGGGTGACCTGCGAATGGCCGTGACCGCCTTGGCCGGCGAGGACCGGGACGACGCGATGTGGGCCAGCGTGCTGCAGCACCGCTTCGGAGGTCATGGCGCTCTCGCCGGCCATCCCGTCGGCAACTTGCTCATCAGTGGCCTGATGGACCGATTCGGAGATCCACTCGCGGCGCTGGCGAACGTCGCCGAGCTCGTTGGCGCTGTCGGCCGCGTGCTACCGATGAGCCCGATTCCACTCGACCTGGTCGCCGAGGTCGATCGCCTCGACCCAGACGATCCGGCTCGCACCCGGCGGATTCGCGGTCAGTCCTCGATCGCGGCCACGCCCGGGCGGGTACGGAGTATCCGCCTCCTGCCGCCCGGGGCTCCGGCGTGCGCCGCTGCGGTCGACGCCGTGCGGGAATCGGATGTCGTCGTGCTAGGACCCGGATCTTGGTTCACGAGCGTGATCCCGCACCTGCTGCTGCGCGAGTTGGGCCGGGCCATCGCAACGACCCGGGCGACGGTGGTGGTGACGGTCAATCTCGTGCCGCAGGCCGGCGAGACTCCGGATTTCTCAGCAGAGGAACTGCTGCGGATACTGCAGGAGCACGCGCGCGATCGCGGCGGGCTGCGAATAGACGTCGTTGTCGCGGATGTCGATTCAGTACCCGATCCCCAAGGACTACACCGGTACGTGCGCGACATCGGTGCGCGTCTCGTACTGTCAGAGGTCGCGGCAGATGACAGCGCGGCCCGGCACGATCCCGCGCGACTGGCCGGTGCGTACCGGCGCGCAGTGCAGGAGACCGAGGTCGAGGCGACGGAGGAGGGTTCGCGATGGCGATGACCGCCGCGGTCAAGGACGAGTTGAGCCGGATCACGGTGACGAGACCGAGCGCGCGACGGGCTGAGATCGCCACCATGCTGCGGTTTGCGGGCGCCCTGCACCTCGTGGGCGGGCACATCGTCATCGAGGCGGAAGTCGACACCGGATCGGTAGCCCGTCGGCTACGCAAGGAGATCGCCGAGGTCTTCGGTCATGGCTCCGAGGTCCAAATCGTCGCAAGCAGCGGCCTGCACCGGACCAGCCGCTATCTCATCCGGGTCACGAAGGACGGCGAGGGGCTGGCCCGGCAATCCGGCCTCGTGGACCTCCGTGGCCGTCCGGTACGTGGCCTGCCCCACCACGTAGTCGCCGGCGGCATCGGGGACGCCGAAGCGGCGTGGCGCGGCGCCTTTCTCGCGCATGGCTCGCTGACCGAACCGGGCCGGGCCTGCTCGCTGGAAATAACCTGCCCTTCGACCGAGGCGGCGCTTGCCTTGGTCGGCGTTGGACGCCGCCTCGGCGTGACGTCCAAGGCCCGCGAGGTACGTGGTTCGGACCGTGTCGTCGTGCGGGACGGCGACGCGATCGGAGCGCTGCTCACCCGCATCGGTGCGCACGAGAGTGTGCTCGTGTGGGAGGAACGCCGGCTGCGGCGAGAGGTGCGGGCCACCGCGAACCGGCTGGCCAACTTCGACGACGCCAACCTGCGCCGATCGGCCCGGGCGGCGGTCGCCGCCGGAGCTCGCGTCGAGCGGGCGATGCAGATCCTGGGCGACGACGCACCGGAGCACTTGCTGCAAGCCGGGCGATTGCGCCTGGAGCACAAGCAGGCCTCGCTGGAGGAGCTAGGGACGCGCTCCGACCCGCCGATGACCAAGGATGCGGTGGCAGGCCGGATTCGGCGCCTGCTGGCGATGGCCGACAAGCGGGCCGCCGAGCTGGGCCTGCCGGACACCGAGTCCGTGGTGACTCCCGAGATGCTCGCTCAGTAGCGCTAATGATCTTGGATATCGTCGCGGAGGGCGAGTCCAAGATCACTCCGGCACTAGTTACCGGTGGGTAGCTTTCGGCGCATTCGGAGCAAGGGAATGAACCAGCTAGGGTTTGCGGAGACGGGCGTTGCGCCGTTCAGCCATAACGAGAAACCAACCTCCCGTAAGCAAGGAGCCGCAGCAGTGACCGTTCGTGTGGGCATCAACGGATTCGGCCGGATCGGCCGGAACTTCTTCCGCGCCGTGCAAGCATCTGGGGCCGACCTCGACATCGTCGCGGCGAACGATCTTGGCGATGTGGCGACGATGGCGCATCTGCTGAAGTACGACAGCATTCTGGGCCGCTATCCGGAACCCGTGCGGGCCACCGAGGACGGCATCCAGGTTGGCGATCGCACCCTGAAGATCCTGGCCGAGCGGGACCCGGCGGCGCTGCCCTGGGCCGACCTCGGGGTCGACGTCGTCATCGAGTCGACGGGCTTGTTCACCAAGGCCGCCGCGGCCCGCAAACACGTCGACGCCGGTGCCAAGAAGGTCATCATTTCCGCACCCGCCACCGACGAGGACGTCACGATCGTCATGGGCGTGAACGAGGGGGCCTACGACAGCAGCAAGCACACCATCATCTCGAATGCGTCCTGCACCACGAACTGCCTTGGTCCGCTCGCGAAGGTTCTGGACGACGCCGTCGGAATCGAGCGCGGCCTGATGACCACGATCCACGCCTACACCCAGGATCAGAACTTGCAAGATGGCCCGCACAAGGACCTGCGGCGTGCCCGGGCAGCGGCGATAAACATCGTGCCCACGTCGACGGGTGCGGCGAAGGCGATCGGTCTCGTCTTGCCGCAGCTGAAGGGCAAGCTCGACGGCTACGCGTTGCGGGTACCGGTGCCCACCGGCTCGGCCACCGATCTGACGGTGACCGCCGCCCGCGAGACGTCGGTCGACGAGGTCAATTCGGCCTACCAGGCCGCGGCCGACGGCCCGCTCAAGGGCATCCTGACGTACACCGAGGACCCCATCGTGTCAGCTGACATCGTCACCGACCCGGCGTCGTGCATCTTCGACGCGGGGTTGACGAAGGTGATCGGCAACCAGGTGAAGGTGGTCGGCTGGTACGACAACGAGTGGGGTTACTCCAACCGGCTCGCGGATCTCACGCTCTACGTCGGCACCTCCCTCTGAGCGGGCCGATGCGAACCGTCGACGATCTCGTCCGAGTCGGCGTCCGCGGACGGCGGGTCCTCGTCCGCAGCGACTTGAACGTGCCACTGGCGTACGACGGGGAACGAGCGAGGGTCACCGACGACGGGCGTATCCGCGCGTCATTGCCGGTATTGACGAAGCTGCTCGACCATGGCGCACGGGTCATCGTCGCGGCCCACCTCGGGCGTCCCAAGGGCGAGCCGGATCCTCGCTACTCACTCAGCCCGGTCGCTGACCGGCTGGCGGCGCTGCTCGGTCGGCCGGTGGACTTCGCGCTGGACACCATCGGGGAGAGCGCCCGGCTGCTGGCCTGCGATCTGGACGACGGTGACCTGTTGCTGTTGGAGAACGTGCGCTTCAACGCCGAGGAGACGAGCAAGCACAAAGCGGAGCGTCAGGGTTTCGCCCGCTGCCTGGCTCTGCTGACGGGTGGCGAGGACGAGGGCGGCGCTTACGTGGATGATGCTTTCGGCGCCGTTCATCGCAAGCACGCGTCGGTCTACGAGGTGGCCAAGCTGCTCCCGCACTACTGCGGCGATCTCGTGCGCGACGAGGTCGGGGTCTTGCGGCGACTCACCGGCGACCCAAGGCGGCCTTACGTCGTCGTCCTCGGCGGCAGCAAGGTGAGCGACAAGCTAGCTGTGATCGAGTCGCTGTTGCCCAAAGTCGACTCACTGCTCGTCGGCGGCGGCATGTGCTTCACATTCTTGAAGGCGCAGGGCCACGAGGTTGGCGATTCGCTGCTCGAGGACGATTTCGTCGAGACCTGCCGGACGCTGCTCGAGCGCTCCGAGGGCAAGATCGGTCTGCCGCCTGACATCGTGGTGGCGAGCGAACTGACCGACGACGCGCGTACCCAGGTCGTGGCGGCCGACGCGATCCCGCCCGGGACGAAGGGTCTGGACATCGGCCCGGCGGCGGTAGCCGCGTTCTCGGCCGTCCTGGCGGACGCGCAGACGGTGTTCTGGAATGGACCGATGGGCGTGTTCGAGGTTGCGCCGTTCGCGGTCGGTACCAAGGGCGTTGCCGAAGCAGTAGCGGCCAGCCCGGGCTTGAGCGTCGTCGGCGGCGGTGATTCGGCTGCGGCCGTTCGCATGCTCGGCCTTGATGCCGCAGCGTTCGGCCACATCTCAACGGGCGGGGGCGCGTCGCTGGAGTACCTAGAGGGCAAGACGTTGCCCGGGGTTGCCGTGCTCGATGGCGCCTGAGCGAGTGCGCTTGTGCGAAGCGGAATGTCCGTGCGAGTGAGCGCCGCGTGACGCATCGCCAGCCGCTGATCGCCGGCAACTGGAAGATGAATCTCAATCATCTCGAGGCGATCGCGCTCATCCAGAAGATCGCTTTCAGCCTGACCGCGGCGCAACTCTCGGCAGTCGAAGTCGTGGTTCTGCCGCCGTTCGTCGACATCCGCAGCGTGCAGACGCTCGTCGACGGCGACAAGTTGCTGATTGGCTACGGGGCGCAAGATCTGTCGCCCCATGATGCGGGGGCGTATACCGGGGATGTCAGCGGTGCAATGCTGGCAAAGCTTGGTTGCCGGTATGCCATCGTTGGTCACTCTGAGCGCCGGCAGTATCACGCCGAAGACGATGTCATCGTGAACGCCAAGCTTCACGCCGCGCTGCGGCACGGCCTGCGCCCGATTCTGTGCGTCGGCGAGTCGCTCGACGTGCGTGCGGCCGGGCAGTACCTGGAGCATGTTCGGACGCAACTCGATGGTGGGCTCAAGGGCCTGACCGCTCCGCAGGCATCGACGGTCGCGCTGGCATACGAACCGATCTGGGCGATAGGTACCGGGCAGGTGGCCACACCGCAGGACGCGGAGGAGGTCTGCGCCTCGCTACGGGTCCAGTTGGCCGAGTCCTACTCCGCGGAGGTCGCTGACGATATGAGGATCTTGTATGGCGGCTCGGTGAAGGGGTCGAACGCGGCCGACCTGCTAGCCCAGGCGAACATCGACGGCGCGCTGGTCGGCGGCGCTAGCCTCGACGCCGCCGAGTTCGCTGCGATCTGCGGGGCGGCGGCCGGAGGATGACCGGAGCAGCGGACAGAGTGCCCAAATCAGCACGGTATCCTGAACCGGTCCTTGTCCCTCGACGCCGCGGCGTCGTAGATCGCCCGGAAGCCGGTCGCCGTTCATGATTCTCGCGTTGTCCATTCTGCTCGTACTGGTGAGCCTGCTGCTCATCGTGCTGGTGCTGCTGCACCGCGGAAAGGGCGGCGGGTTGTCGTCGATGCTCGGCGGCTCGTTCTACTCGAACCTGTCCGGCTCATCTGTTGTCGAGCGGAATCTGGACCGGATCACTGTCATCGGGGGTCTGGTCTGGGCGATCTGCATCGTTGGCTTAGGACTGCTCTACAAGAATCAGGGAGGGTGACTCTCGCGGCTGCTTGGCCGCGCTGCTCGTGTTCCGTCGGCTGTAAGCGCATTCAGGTTGTGAAAGAGCAATGGTTTGCCGTAGCACCGATCAGGAGGAGATGACGTGTCTGGTGGCAGTGCGATCCGCGGAAGTCGGGTCGGGGCCGGGCCGATGGGGGAGCGCGAACGAGGCGAGTCGGCGCCGCGCCGACGGGTCTCCTTCTATTGCGCAAACGGGCACGAGGTTCGTCCCGCGTTCGCGATGGACGCGGCACTACCAGACATGTGGGACTGTCCGCAATGCGGCTACCCGGCCGGCCGGGAATCGCTGGCGCCGCCGGACGCGCCGCGTAACGAGCCGTACAAGACTCACCTGGCGTACGTGAAAGAGCGCCGCAGCGACGAGGACGGCGCCGCGATCCTGGAAGAGGCGCTGCAGAAACTGCGGGCCCGGCGCGGCGAGTTTTAGCCCCTCTTCGCCGAGAGACACTTCGCCGATCTTCGTCCGGCCGGCTACGGCGTCACGGCTGCCGGGCTCGATTGGCGGGCCGCCAGCGTGGACGGTTCGTTGGACTGCGCGCGGAGTCGTCCGGCTGTGGGCCGGGTCCCGAGGACGGGCGGATCGTCAACGCGGCGATGACCCCCGCCACGAAGATCAGGAGAGCGGACACCATCAACGCAGAGCTCAGGCCCGCCCGAAACGCGCCGTAGGCCGCGTCGAGGACCTGGTTGACGATCGGTCCGTACGCGGCGGTGGCCGCGGACTTGCCACCACTTGGCACCGTGCCGTCTTTGATCGCCGCGATGACGATCGACTGAAAGTTGGCCGGTATGTCAAGCGCCGCTAATCGATTGGTGAGATCCGTGGTCAGGTGGGCGTTGACCAACGAGCCCAGGGCGACGACGCCGACGACAGCGCCGAGTTGCCGGCTGGTGTTGGTGGCCGATGCCGCCATTCCGGATTGGGCGGCCGGGATCGCGCTCAAGACGGCGGACGTGAGCGGGACGACGACCACGCCGAATCCGACCCCGGCGACCGCCAGGGCTGCTGCCAGCGGTACGAAGTTGCCTTCGGCCGTGAGGTAGTGCTCCGTGAGCAGGAGGCCGGCGGCGGCAAGCAGGCTGCCTATCGTCATGGGCATTCGCGGGCCGACGCGGGCGACCCATCGGCCGGCGAGGAGTGACCCGACGATCATCGCCACCGTCATGGGGGCGAACTGCGCCGCCGTGCGGAAACCCGAATACCCAACCACTTCCTGCAGATACAGGGCGGTGAAGAAGAAGATGGCGAAGATGCCGAAGTAGGTTGCGAACGCGACCAGCAACGGTCCGCCCACAGCCGGTTCCCGCACGTAGCGAAGGTCCAGCATGGGCGCTTGGCTGCGATGCTCAACGATCAGGAATCCGATCAAAGCGGCACCGCTGATGACGAACAGCGCGATGATCCACGGCGTCGAATAGCCGGCATCCTCGCCGGCGATCCCGGCGAAGATTCCGCAACCCAGGCAGATCGCTGCGAGAACGAAGCCAGGTATGTCCAGCTCGGCGGCTTGCGGATCGGCTGACTCCGGAACGAACCGGGCCGCGGCCGCGAACAGCACGACTCCGAGAGCAACGTTGAACCAGAACACGGTTCGCCAACTGCCGATACCGACGAGCGCACCGCCGAGGATCGGTCCTGCCGCTAGCGCCAGGCCGGACACGGCGGCCCACACGCCGAGCGCGCGTGACCGCGTGCGCTGATTCGGGTAGAGATGCCGGATCACCGAGAGCGTCTGCGGTTCGCAACACGCGGCGCCGACGCCCATCAGAGCCCGCGCCGCGATCAGCAGTGCCACGGTCGGCGCCAGCGCGCCAAGCAGCGAGGCGCCGCAGAACAGCACCAAGCCGATAAGCATCAACCGCTTGCGACCCCACCGATCCGCGATGGTGCCGGCGGGCAGCATCAGGCTGGCGAAGACCAGGGCATAAGCGCCGACCACCCACTGCAATGACACGACCCCCACCTGCAGGTCGGCCTGCACGCTGCCGAGAGCGACGGCCACGATCGTCGTGTCAAGGAAGGTCAGGAATAGCACGCCACATAACGCAGCGAGCGCCCGTCGTGGAAGCAGCACCGGGGCGTTGAGGTAGCTCGGTGATGGATCCATGGTGGCTACAACGTCACGATGACGCCGTCGACCCTGTCTTGCATATAGGCGGGAGCCGACCCCTGCAACGCGAGCAACTGGCAGAAGCTTGCGTCGCCTACCAGCCACTGGCCACCGACGTTCACAGCAGTCCCCGTCTGGTTCGACAACGCCGGTTGGCCGCCGAGTGTGATCGAGTACGTGACCGTTGCCTTGTCGGCAGAGTCCACCGTCACCTTGGATACCGTCGCCTTCGTCGATTTCGCGATCGGGGACGCGCCGAGGGCCGTGATCACCGGCGCGAAGGTCTGCCCGTTCTGCAGCAGCTGCGCCTTCCGCGAAGCCGGTGTTGCTCCGTCGAAGAATTCGGACCACACCGTGGCGATTTGCGCGGCGACCGCGGATTCAGCGCCGGAGGATCCGGATGTTGCGCTACTGCCGGAGGGAGTTGCACTCGGTGAGGAGGGGGACGCCGACGGTGATGAACTGCTGCTGGTCGAGGAATTGGACGAAGAGGAGCTACTACATCCAGCGGTCGCGAGGATGACTGGAATGTGATCACCGCAACGGAGCGGGCTCTATCGAGGAACCAAACCACCACCGCACTGCCTTTCTAGCGCCGGTGGACCGGTCATCCAGCCAGCTCCGACGCTACTGCAAATTCTCATTCGCGGCATTCGGAGCCTGCGCCGATGGGCACTGCCGCCTGCGCCGGCCCAGACGCCGTCGTTGGCGAGGCTCTAAGCCTGCGGTCGATAGACATGCGCAGGCAGGTGTGAGGCGGCATCGCGGTCGATAAGCCACAGCGTCCGGTATCGACCGCGCGGACCGGCCGCTGGTACCTGTACCCGGCCGGCTCCGGACAGCGCCATCATCACCGCGTTAGCCTTCCCGGTTCCCGCTGCGATGAACCACACCTCATTCGCCGCGTCCAGCGAGCGAAAGGTCAGTGAGAGGCGAGTGGGCGGTGGTTTCGGCGAGTTGTGGACGGCGATCACGGAGGCGTCGAGCTCGTACACGCCTGGATGTTCGGGGAACAGGGATGCGCAGTGCCCGTCCGGGCCGACGCCGAGCAGGATGACGTCGAAATGCGGCACATCGTCGTCGCCCTGGCCGGCCGGAACCGCTGCGGCCAGCTCCGACGCGTAGGCCCCGGCCGCGGCGTCGGCATCCTCGCCGTAGGCACCGTCTGACGCCGGCATCCGATGAACGTTGCGGGGATCGAGGGGAAGGGCCTCGAGGTCCGCTCGCATCAGCGCCGTGTCGTTGCGATCAGCCGAATCGGAGGGCACATACCGCTCGTCCCCCCACCACACGGCGACCCGACTCCAGTCGATCGAGTCGCGGGCCGGCGATTCGCCCAATGCGCCGATGACCCGTTCGAGGATGCCACCTGCGGTTACCACGAGATGGGCTAGCGGCCGCATCCCCTGCACCGAGACGAGTGTCGCAACCAGCCGAGCTGCGACATCATCAGCGAGCTGCGTAGCGCTCGGGGCGACAACCAGTTCGGGAGGCGCTCCCATCAGGTCGCGGCGGCCGTCGGCGAGTCAGCGAGTGCCGGGTCCTTCCAGATGTGCACCCGCTGGCCCGGGCGATCGTTCAGACCGGTCAGACCGCTGACAGCGCCCAGCGACTCGGCAAAGACCCGGTCCGCGTCCAATCGGCGCAACTCCTCCGCAAGCAGCTCACCCAAAACCCGTTCCGGGAACGGAGCGACCGAATCCTGCTGCCCCTCACGGTGCAGGATGAGCCGCCCGTAGTCCTCGTTGGCGCTGATCACGGCACCGTCAGCGAGCGTGATGCGTACCTGGTCGATCGAGCCGCCGCCCGTCTTGTTCACGGGAATGTAGAAGCCGAAGCGCGAGGAAAGCCACCCGGCCAGAAGCTGCGCGGACGGATCCGCGTCGTCGCCGTCCACGACCGCCGACGCGGCGCCTTCGTGCCAGCCGTCGAACGCTGAGGCCAAGGCGGCGCGCCAGCCGGTAATCCGGGTCCAGGCAAGATCCGTGTCGCCGGGAGCGAAGTCAACCGCCCGCTGCCGCAGCGCAGCGACCCGGTCATCAGCCCGCGACACATCGGTTATCCGGCGGTCGGCGAAGACGCCCAGTGGGTCGTAGGAGATGCGATCCGGCGGCGCTCCGTGCCACCAGGCGACCACCGGCGCATCCGGCGCGAGCAGCGGCAGTGTGACCGATTCGGCGTGCAGCGCGAGCCGCCCGTGCATCCGCATGACGACCGACTCGCCCGGGCCGAGGCGGCCACCCATCAGGACCTCGGCATCCAGTCGCGGTACCGGCGCATCGATATGCCGCCGGATCACCATCAATATGCGCATCGGGTGCTTGCTTGCCGCGAGTGTCGCGGCTTCCTCGGCCTCGTGCACGTCTCGCTCATCGACGATGACGACCAGCGTCAACGCATTGCCGCTGGTCACCGCTCCGCCGGTTCGCCGTTCCGCAGCGAGAGCCTTGACAACGGCGGTGCCGGTGGTGTCCCACAGTGTGGTCACGAGGTCACCCTTCTCATGGTCGGCGCCATTCCCGGCCGTCGCGGGCCAGCATCTCGTCTGCTTCCTTCGGTCCCCACTCACCCGCGCGGTACAGGTAAGGGGCCTTGCCGGCCCAGAACTCCTCGAGCGGATCGATCACCTTCCACGAGGCCTCGACCTCGTCATTGCGTGGGAACAGCGTCGCGTCACCGATGAGCACGTCGAGGATCAGACGTTCGTAGGCCTCGGGGGAGGACTCGGTGAACGCCTCGCCGTAGAGGAAGTCCATCGCGACGTCCCGGACCTCCATCGAGCTGCCCGGCACCTTGGAACCGAACTTGAGGGTGACGCCCTCGTCCGGCTGGACCCGAATGACCAACTGGTTGTGACCCAGCTCCTGGGTGTCGGTGCGGCTGAAGGGTAGGTGCGGTGCCTTCTTGAAGAGGATCCCGATCTCGGTGACGCGGCGCGGAAGCCGCTTGCCCGTCCGCATATAGAACGGCACGCCGGCCCATCGGCGCGTCTCGACACCAAGCCGCACCGCGGCGTAGGTCTCGGTCTTCGAGTCCGGCGGGATGCCATCCTCGTCGCGGTAGGCCTTGGCTCGCTCGCCAGCGAGCCAACCCTGGTCGTACTGACCTCGGATGGCGCCGGCGTCGAGGTCGGGTGGCAGGCTCACCGCCCGGAGCACCTTGATCTTCTCGGTGCGGATCTCCTCCGCGGCGAACTCGACCGGCTCCTCCATCGCGGTGAGCGCGAGAAGTTGGAGGAGGTGGTTCTGCAGGACGTCCCGCGCCGCGCCAGTGGCGTCGTAGAAGGCGGCCCGGCCACCGATGCCAACGTCCTCGGCCATGGTGATCTGCACGGAGTCGACGTAGTGCGAGTTCCAGATCGGCTCGAACAGCTGGTTGGCGAACCGCAGCGCCATCAGATTCTGGACAGTCTCCTTGCCCAGATAGTGGTCGATGCGGAAGACGTCGTTCGCAGTGAACACGCTGTCGACCAACTCGTTGAGTTCGCGCGCGCTTTCCAGATCGTGCCCGAAGGGCTTCTCGA
The DNA here is from genome assembly GCA_963801715.1 of uncultured Actinomycetota bacterium. Classification (GTDB taxonomy): domain Bacteria; phylum Actinomycetota; class Actinomycetes; order Mycobacteriales; family Jatrophihabitantaceae; genus CAVVJA01. The sequence goes on from CAWDGB010000014.1 coordinate 277,602, forward strand.
CCACGACGCGCCGCCAGCCGCCGCTGCGCGCGTTGCTGGCCATTCCCGTGCGTTCCATCTGCTTGAGCACGACGGGGAACATGGCCGGCGGGATCGACAGGTAGAACGCCGCGTTGCCCTTGATCCCATGCGTGTTGCGCAGGTTGTCGAGAGTCTCAGCCAGCGTGTCGAACGCTTGATCGTCGTCGAACGACCCTGGCACGAACTGGAGGTTCTCGTTCAGCCGGCGCCAGACGTCATCGTTCCACTGGGTGCGAGCGTGCGTCTTTGCCGCTTTCTTGGCCAGCGCCGCGAAATCGCCGTCACCCCAGTCCCGCCGGGCGAACCCGAGCAGCGCGAAGTCCGCCGGTAACAAACCCCGGTTGGCCAGGTCGTAGATCGCCGGCAGCAGCTTCTTGCGGGCCAGGTCACCGGTGACGCCGAAAACGACGAGCGCGCACGGTTCCGGAACTCGCGGTAGCCGCCGGTCTCTGGGATCTCGCAGCGGATTAGCTGCGTTCGGTGACGGTGCCGGGCGGCGATGCCGCCGGAACCGGCACCGTCGGTCTGGTCCTCGGTGGCGGTCTCACTCCCGGCTGGCACGGTCGTGACGGTGCTACCTGGTTCGGTCACCGCTACCCCCAATCGGTCGCAGTCAGTTCGAACGGCGTCCAGGTGTCCCCTGGGTCAGGCCGGCCGCGCGGCGTCCAACTGTGCCTGCACACCTTCGAGCAACTGTTTCCAGGCGTCCTCGAACTTTTGCACACCCTCTGTCTCGAGCACTCTCACTACGTCGTCGTAGTCAACGCCGATTGCGGCGAGATCGTCGAGAGCCTTCTGGGCGGTGGCGTAGCTACCCCGTACTGCGTCTCCGCTGATCACACCATGGTCCTCGACAGCATTGAGGGTAGCCTCCGGCATCGTGTTGACCGTGTTCGGCGCGACCAACTCGACCACGTACATCGTGTCGTCGTAGGAAGGGTCCTTGACGCCCGTCGAGGCCCACAACGGCCGCTGGGAGTTTGCGCCCAGAGCCTCGAGGGCCTTCCACCGGTCGGAGGAGAACACCCTCTCGTAGCGTTGATAGGCGATCTGCGCATTGGCGATGCCGGCCTTGCCCCGCAGCCGCTGCGCCTCGTCGGTCCCGATCTTGTCCAGTCGCTTGTCGATCTCGGTGTCGACGCGGGACACGAAGAACGAAGCGACCGATCGGATCGTCGACAGGTCGATCCCAGCAGCGTGCGCCTGCTCCAAGCCGGTGAGGTAAGCGTCCATGACGCCGTCGTAGCGATCGAGAGAGAAGATCAATGTGACGTTGACGCTGACACCCGCCGCGGTGGCCGCGGCAATCGATGGGAGGCCCGGCTCTGTCGCGGGGATCTTGATCAGCACGTTGGGGCGGTCGACGAGCCACGAGAGTGCCTTGGCCTCGGCTGTGGTCTTCTCCGTCTCGTAGGCAATGCGGGGGTCGACCTCGATGGACACCCGGCCGTCCACGCCGCCGGTCTGGTCGTATACGGGTCGGAGAACGTCGCAGCCCCATCGGATGTCATAGCTCGTGAGCAACCGGACCGCTTCTTCGAGCGAGACTCCGCGGACCGCGAGGTCACGGATCTGATCGTCGTACACGTGCCCTTTTTCCATCGCCTTCTGGAAGATCGTCGGGTTGCTCGTGACGCCGACAACGTGCTTCTCGTCCACGAGATTCTGCAGATTGCCGGTCAGCAGGCGTTCGCGGCTGATGTCGTCGAGCCAGATGGACACACCCTGGGCGGTCAGGTCAGCGAGTGCATCGGACATGGTGGTCTCCTTTAGCTGCCGGTGGTCGCGCCGCGGATGTGTCCCGCGCGCTCCAGTGATGCATGGGCGGCCGCGACGACGCGGTCTGGGGTGAAACCGAACTGCTCGAACAGCACGCTGCCTTCGGCGCTGGCGCCGTAGTGGTCGATGGCGACTATCTCACCTGAGTCGCCGACGAGTTCCCGCCAGCCTTGCGGCACACCGGCCTCGATGCTCACCCGCGCCTTGATGTCGGGCGGTAAGACGAGCTGCCGGTAGGCCGCCGGCTGGACCGCGAACCATTCCTTACACGGCATGGAGACCACCCGGGTCGGCCGGCCTTCGGCCTCGAGGCGCTCCCGAGCCTTCAGGGCGAGAGAGACCTCCGAGCCCGTCGCGATCAGAATGACCGCGGGCAGCCCGGCCGACGCGTCTTCCAGGACGTACCCGCCCTTGACCGCGTTTCCGACCTTGGCCGGGTCGAGGACGGGAAGGTTCTGCCGGGACAAGGCAAGGGCAGTAGGACGGTCCGTGTGCTCCAGCGTGAGCTGCCAGCAGACCGCTGTCTCGTTCGCGTCCGCTGGCCTAACCACGTCCAGCCCGGGGATCGCGCGCAGTGCGGCCAGGTGCTCGATCGGCTGGTGGGTCGGGCCGTCACCACCGAGGCCAATCGAGTCGTGGGTCCAGACGTAGATGGTCGGCAGCTTCATCAGCGCCGCCAATCGCACCGGTGGACGCATGTAGTCGCTGAACACCAGGAACGTGCCGCCGTAAACCCGGGTACCGCCATGCAGCACGATCCCGTTCATGATCGCGCCCATCGCGTGTTCCCGGATACCGAAGTGCAACGTGCGACCGTAGGGGCCGCCCGTCCACACCTTCGTCTGGTGTTCGGCCGGAATGAAGCTCGGCTCGCCCTCCATCGTGGTGTTGTTGCTCTCGGCGAGATCGGCCGAGCCGCCCCACAGTTCGGGCAGCACGTCAGCCAGCGCGGTGAGGATCTTGCCCGATGCTGACCGGGTCGAGACCGAATTCGGCTTGCCGTCCTTCTCAGCCGGGAAGCTAGGTACGTTCGAGGCCCAGCCGTCGGGTAGCGAGCGGGTTGACATCCGGCGGAGTAATGCCGCGCGCTCCGGATTGGCCGCTGCCCACGCGTCGAATCGGGTCAGCCATTCGGCGTGCGCCGCCTGACCGCGTTCAACGACCTTGCGGGCGTGCGCAAGCACTTCGTCGTCGACGCCGAAGTGGACATCCGGGTCGTAGCCCATGATCTCTTTGGTGCGGCGGATCTCTTCCTCGCCGAGGGCAGACCCGTGGGCGGCCCCGGTGTTCTGCTTCGTCGGCGCCGGCCATCCGATGATGGTGCGCACGCAGATGAACGACGGCCGATCGATCTGCTCCTTGGCCCGCTCGATCGCCCGCTCGAGAGCGACGACGTCCTCGCCCGAGTCGACGCGCTGGGTGTGCCAGCCGTATGCGTCGTAGCGCTCGACGACGTCCTCGGAAAAGGCGACGTTGGTGTCGTCCTCGATCGAGATGTGGTTGTCGTCGTAGATCAGGATCAGGTTGCCCAGCTGCTGATGTCCGGCCAGGCTCGACGCCTCGCTGGATACTCCTTCTTCGAGGCAACCGTCTCCGGCGATGACGAAGATGTGGTGGTCGAAGACGGATTCGCCGAACGCAGCGTCCGGATCGAGCAGCCCGCGCTCTCGGCGGGAGGCCATCGCCATGCCGACCGCGTTGCCGACCCCTTGGCCGAGTGGGCCGGTGGTCGCCTCGATGCCGAGGGTGTGACCGTACTCCGGATGTCCCGGGGTGAGCGATCCCCAGGTGCGGAGCGCCTGTAGGTCCGCCAGCTCCAGCCCGTACCCGGACAGGTACAGCTGGCAGTACTGGGTCAGGGAGGTGTGGCCGTTCGACAGAATGAACCGGTCGCGGCCCATCCAGCTCGGATCGGTCGGGTCATGGCGCATGATCCGCTGGTAGAGCAGGTACGCCAGCGGAGCCAGGCTCATGGCCGTGCCGGGGTGGCCGTTGCCTACTTTCTGAACGGCATCTGCGGCGAGCAGACGAGCCGTGTCGACGGCTCGAGTGTCCAGGTCCGTCCACCACTTCGGATGAGTGATGACGACGCCCGGCTCCTCGCCACGATTCCGTTTCGCGGGTGCCCCGTTCCGCACGCGCGTGGGGCCGCGACGCTCGCTCATATCGGCAACGGTCCCTTCGCTCATCGGGAGCGGGCCCGGCGCTGGTCATCCCACCCGCCTGGATCAAGCGTAGTCAGTCCGCGACGCACGCGTACCGTGGGGCTGCAAGTCGTCGGCTGACGTTCACTGCTCGGTCCCGGGGTCTGCCCAGTCTCCGCGGCCTGGGCGGATACGCTGACAACGTGACCCAGACTCCCCTCGCACCGGCAGGCGCCGAGGGGGAGGAAGCCTCAGTGACTCGATCTCTTCCAGCCAGGCGGATGCACCCGATTGGCGGTCGAGGTCGAGTTCGCGCGCGGCCCGATATCCGACGACCGCGGTCGCGCCTTCGCGCCTACGTGGCGCTCACCAAGCCACGCATCATCGAGCTGCTGCTCGTCACCACACTGCCGTCGATGATTCTGGCGGCCGACGGGCTCCCGGACTGGACGATCGTGCTCGCGACCCTGGTCGGCGGCGCGCTGGCCGCCGGGAGCGCGAATGCTCTGAACTGCTACCTCGATCGGGACATAGACGCGGTGATGCGGCGGACCGGCCATCGCCCGCTCGCGCGCCAGGACGTCACGCCGCGCGCTGCGCTGGCATTCGGTATCGCCCTCGGCGCTGTGGCCGTGCTGCTCATCGGATTGGCGACCAACTGGCTGGCGGGCTCTCTTACCGCGCTGGCTATCGGGTTCTACGTCGTCGTGTACACGATGGTGCTCAAGCGCCGCACTCCGCAGAACATCGTGTGGGGTGGCGCTGCAGGCTGCATGCCGGTGCTCATCGGGTGGGCGGCGGTCACCGGGTCGCTGGCGTGGCCGCCGGTCATTCTGTTCGGCGTCGTGTTCTTCTGGACGCCCCCGCACTTCTGGGCCCTGGCAATGCGGTTCCGTGCGGACTACGAGCGCGCCGGTGTGCCGATGCTGCCGGTGGTCGCGGCGCCAGAGCGAGTGGCTCGCGACATCTTGTGCTACTCGGGGCTGACGGTCGCGACGTCGCTCCTGCTCTGGCCGGTCGCCACCAGCTGGGTGTACGGCGTGCTTGCGGCGGCAGCTGGCGGGGTTCTGCTCGTCGCTGCGTACCGTCTGTACGCGGACGTCCGGGCCGGGGGCGGCCGTCCGATGCGCCTGTTCCACCTGTCCAACAGCTACTTGGCATTTGTCTTCGTCGCCGTCGCCGTCGACACCTTCCTGCACTGACTCGCTTCGCCGCGCCGGATTGCCGCGGTCCCGGCGTGCGGCAGCGGCCTGGCAGCGGTCGGGCTCCGTACGATCGCGGAATGCCTGCCCTCACGCTCGCGACCTGCGCCCAGTTGCCGACCGGCGACGAGGACGGGCTGCTGCTCACCGACGCGATCAGCGCGTTGGGCGTCGACTGGCAGTGGGCGGCCTGGAACGATCCCTCGGTCGACTGGCGCGTCGCCGGACTGGTCGTCATCCGCTCGACGTGGGATTACCCGGCGGATCGAGAAGCATTCTTGGGTTGGGCCGATCGGCTCGGCCGGGTAGAGAACCCGCCGGCGGTGTTGCGCTGGAACTCGGACAAGGTTTATCTGGGCGACCTGGCTGATGCTGGCGTACCCGTCGTTCCGACCTCGTGGGTAGCACCCGGACAGGCTTTGGGACTCCCGCTCGGTGAGGTGGTACTGAAGCCGTCGGTCGGCGCCGGATCCATGGGTGCTGGTCGGTTCGACACCCGGCGTCCCGGGGTCGTCGAGTCCGCGCGCCGGCACGCTCAGGCCCTGCACGACGCCGGTCGGGTGGTGCTCGTCCAGCCCTACGTGGCCGACGTCGACGAGCGCGGTGAAACGGCGCTGGTCTACGTGGACGGAGCGTTCAGCCACGCGATCGGCAAGGCGGCGATGCTGCCCGGTGACACGGTCAACAACGTCGATGTGGACCTGTCGGGCGCGCTGTTTCTCAGCGAGCGAATCAGCGCCAGGGTGCCGTCGGACGACGAACTAGCCGTAGGTGAACAGGTACTGCAGGTACTGCGCCGCCGGTTCGGCCGGGATCTCCTCTACACCAGAGTGGATCTACTGCCGGCCTTGGCTGGTCCGGCGGTCGTCGAGGTGGAGCTTGTCGAGCCGTCGCTGTTCCTCGGCTTCGATACCGGATCGGCCGGCCGGGTCGCGGCCGCGGTCGCTCGCCGGCTCGGCTGACAGGAGCCGTCCGTGACCGCGCCAATGCTTGCCGACGAACGAATGCAGGGGCTTCGCCGCATGAAGCTCGTGGCGACCGGAATGCTGGTCGCCGCCGCGGGAGTGTTCGCGGTATGCGTGATCTTTGGTGACCGGCATGGGCTGTGGGGCTACCTGCAGGCAGCCGCCGAGGCGTCCATGGTGGGTGGGCTGGCCGACTGGTTTGCGGTCACCGCCCTGTTCCGATACCCATTAGGGATTCCGATCCCGCACACCGCGATCATCCCCCGCAAGAAGGACCAGATCGGCGCAGCGCTCGCGAGCTTCGTGCAGCAGAACTTCCTCACCGGATCCGTCGTGGGTGAGCGGTTGGCCGCTGCGCAGGTAGCGCGGCGGACCGGCGAGTGGCTCGCCGATCCTGGCCACGCCGCACGAATTGCCGACGAGGCCGGGAGCGCGCTCAACGGCCTGGCCAACGTCATTCGAGACGACGAGGTGCGCGAGGCGGTAGCGCAGTTCGCCCATCGTCAGCTGCACGAGGTTCAGCTGGCTCCGCTGCTGTCCCGGGTTCTCGACGCGGTGCGGGAGTCCGGGCAGCATCAGGCGGCACTGACCGCAGGGTTGAAGGGCCTCATGCGGTTCCTCGACGACAACCGGGCCGTGTTCCGTGATCGGCTATCCGAGGAGTCGCCGGACTGGGTTCCGGAATGGGTCGACGACCGCTTGTTCGCCCGGCTGTTCACCGGACTGCAGTCCTTCCTGGCCGACGTCTCGACGCAGCCGGAGCACGAACTGCGGAAGAACTTCGACCGCTACCTGCGCGATTACGCCATCGCGTTGCGCACCGACCCGGATAAGGCGGCCAGCCTCGAGAAGGCCAAGATCGACCTGCTGGAACGGCCCGACGTGCGGGAGTGGCTGTCTGGCCTCTGGGCCTACTTGAAGCAGGCAATCCTGTCTGGAGCCGCCGATCCGAACTCCGACCTGCGTCGCACGGTGGAGTCGCTCACCATGCAGGTCGGCACCGCGTTGCGCGACGACCCGGTGCTGCAGGGCAAGGTCGACGGGAGCCTGCAGCGCCTGGTCGGCCACGTGCTCGCCCGCTACTCCGACGACATCGCCGAGCTCATCTCCGGGACGGTAGCTCGCTGGGACGCTGCGGACACCAGCCGTCGACTCGAACTACAGGTCGGGCGAGACCTGCAGTTCATTCGGGTCAATGGCACGGTGGTGGGCGCGCTCGTCGGGGTGATCATCTACGCGGTCAGTCAGATTCTCTGAGGCTCGCGCCATCAGCGCGGCGCGCAGCGCCGCGATCCAGACCAGGCAGGCGCCGAGCATGTGGACGCCCACCAACGCCGCCGGGACCTTGAGAAAGTACTGCGCGTACCCAATAGCGCCCTGGGCGAGCTCCGCGCCGACCAGCCACCAGGCGGCCGCGCGCACCCGTGCGGGTGCATGCACGGCGTAGAGCAGCGCGAGCAGCCCGATGCTCAAGCCGATGAGCAGCATGACGACGTCGGCGTGCAACTGGGCCATCGCGCGGACGTCGAGCCCGGTCCGATGCACGTGGCCGGAGCTGTTGCGGTCGCCAGCATGCGGACCGCTGCCGGTCACGATGGTGCCGAGCACGAGGACGGCGGCCACGACGACGACCACGAGACGGGCGAGGGCGGCCGCGGCCGGCCCTACGGGGCGGGGAACCGGCGCGTCGCGAACCCGCCACCACAGGAGCACGGTCACCGCGATGGCAGCCATCGATGTCAAGAAGTGGAGCGCGACGACCCACGGATTGAGGTCGGTGAGCACGCTGATCCCGCCGATGATCGCCTGCACCGGAATGATCGCGAGGGCGAGCGCAGCGAGGGTAACCTGCCGGCGCTGCACCACCGCGGCGATGAGCGTGGCCAGGGCAATGGCGCCGAGTACGAACGTGAGCTGTCGGTTGGTGAACTCGATCAGCCCGTGAGCGGCGACTTGCCGGGTGGGCGTGAGCGACGAGTCTGTGCACGACGGCCAGGTTGGGCAGCCGAGCCCGGAACTGGTCAATCGGACAGCGCCACCGGTCACCACGATGCCGCAGTTGGCCACAATCGACGCGATCGCCAGTCCGGAGAGCACCCGCGGCGACCCGAACCAGGCCCGAACCCGCGCGGTCACTCCCATCGGAACCATCTCGCGGCGGCGGGGACCGCAAACGCGGTCCAGGCCAGGAGCGTCACCAAAGCGCGGACCGGTGGCCCCGATCCGTCCTGCAGCACAAGGTGCAAACCGTCGGACAGCGCGGCGGAGGGCAGGAGCTGCAGGACGTTTGCCAGTCCCGGCGGGAACTTGTCCAACGGGATGGCGATCCCTCCGCAAAACAGCAGGATGAGCCAGATGAGGTTGGCGGCCGCCAACGTGACCTCGGCCCGCAGCGTGCCGGCGACGAGTAGCCCCAGGCCGCCAAACGCGGCCGTGCCGATGACGATCAGCAAGACCGGCCAGAGCGGATCGCCCTGCGGCTGCCAGCCCAAGACGAAGCCCAGCCCGCAGATGAGCACGATCTGGACAGCCTCCAGGATCAGCACGGCCGATGTCTTGCCGGTGATGAGCACCGAGCGAGGTAGGGCGGTGGCGCCGAGGCGTTTGAGCACGCCGTACTTGCGTTCGAATCCGGTGCCGATCGCCAATCCGGTGAAGGCCGAGCTCATCACCGCGAGCGCGAGGATGCTCGGTACCACGAAGTCGATGCGCCGCCCGCCGAGCGAGTACAGCAATGGCAGGTTGAAGAAGAACAGCAACAACAGCGGGATGACCAACGTGAGCACCACCTGCTCGCCGTTGCGCAGCAGCAGGCGCAGTTCCATCCCGGTCTGGGCGCACGAACATCCGGCCGACCGGCGCCGCACCCGGCGCCGGGGCGAACGGCGATGCGGTACCGGTGGTGGTCATGCCCGCACCGCGCGTCCGGTCAGGTCGAGGAACACGTCCTCGAGGCTGCGGCGCTCGACGGCCAGCTCCTCCGCGAGGACGTTTTGGCTGGCGAACCAGGCGGTTAGCGTGGCGAGCAGCTGCGGCGTCACTTCGCCGGTAACCAGGTAGCGCCCGTCGCCCTGCTCGGCCACCAGGGTTCCGGGTGGCAGGGCGTCGCGCAGCTCCGTCACGCGGAGTCCGGTCGACACCCGCAGGCGGATCTGGCCCTCGGCGCCGTGCCGCGTCAGCTCGGCGGGCGTGCCTGCGGCGACGACCCGGCCCGCGTCGACCACGACCACGCTGTCCGCGAGCTGCTCGGCTTCGTCGAGAAAGTGGGTCGTGAGGACGACGGTGACGCCGGCTGTGCGGAGCTCGCGTAGCAGCGTCCAGGTCGCGTGCCGGGCCTGCGGATCCATGCCGGCCGTGGGTTCGTCGAGGAACACGAGTTCCGGGCGACCGACGAGCGAGAGGGCCAGCGACAGGCGCTGCTGCTGGCCGCCGGATAGCCGCCGCACCTGAACGGAGGCGACCTCGCGCAGCCCTACCCGGTCGAGGAGCATCGACACGTCAACCGGTCGAGCAGCGTAGCCAGCGAACAACTCGAGCAGCTCGCCGGCCTTCGCCGCGGTGTATCCGCCCACCCCGCCCTGCAGCATGACGCCGACCCGAGGTTTGAGGACGGCCCCGTCGCGCCGCGGATCAAGTCCCAGAACCCGGACCTCGCCGGCATCGGCGCAGCGGAAGCCTTCGCAGATTTCGACCGTGGTCGTCTTGCCGGCGCCGTTCGGGCCGAGAAGGGCGAGAATCTCGCCGCGCCGCACGGTCAGCGACAGCCCGTCAACCGCGCGAGCGCCCCCGTAGCTCTTGACGAGCCCTCGGACCTCGACCGCGGCGTCACCCACGCCACGAGTCTAGGAAAGGCGACTGATTCCGAGGTTCGTGGCCGCCGCGGTCGCGCTGCCCCGAGATGATCTCGGACTTAATGTCACCTGGCGCGATCAAGTCCAAGATCATCTTTCCTCCTTCGCGCTGCTGGCGTACGTGTCGACGTATTCCTGCCGGGACAGGCGCTGTACAGCTGACCGAATCTGCTCGGTGATCTCGCGCAGCACGCGCGAGCTGCGTTCCTCGGCCGCGCGGCCGGAGAAGTCCATCGGTTCGCCGAAGTGAACCCCGACCGTGGCCTTATGCCAGCGTTTGCTGTCCGGTGGCTGGACGTTCCTGGTCCCGATCAGGCCGACCGGCACGACGGGCGCGCCAGACCGCAGGGCGACCCGCGCGACGCCGGTGCGGAACTTATACAGCCGCCCGTCTGGCGATCGCGTGCCCTCGGGATAGATGCCGAGGGCACGCCCGTCCCGGAGCAGATCGACTCCGACGTCTATCGAGGCCGCAGCGGACCGGATGTCGCCGCGCTCGACCGAGACCTGGCCCAAACCCTGGAAAAACGCCGCCATGGCGCGTCCGCGCAGTCCCGGCGTGTTGAAGTACTCCGCCTTGGCGAAGTAGAACACCTGGCGCCGCGCGGCCAGCGGGGTAAAGAACTCGTCCGCGAAAGAGATGTGGTTGCCGGCGATGATGACCGGGCCGGTGCGCGGCACGAACTCGAATCCGACGATCTCCGGCCGGTAAAGCAGGCGTAGGGCGGGAGCGAGCGTCAGTTCGAGCGTGCGATACAGCACGGTGCGGCAACTTACACGGCACGACACGCTGTGATTTGAGCGGCGCGCCGCACCCCCACCAGCGGCCAGCCGTCAAATACGTCATACTGATGTTGTGAAAATCGAGGCCAGCACGTCGGACGCCGGTGCCCTTCGCACCCGCGACGCCGTCGCTCGCCTCATTCTCGAGCGCGGGCCACAGACCGCAGCGGCGTTGGCGGGCGCCTTGCGCTTGTCGCCGGCCGCCATCCGGCGCCATCTGGACGCCCTGGTGGCCGACAACCTGTTGACCGAGTGTGACCCTCGGCCTCGCCCCCGCCGAGGGCGCGGGCGCCCGGCCCGTGCCTATGCGCTGACCGACGCCGGACGAGCGGCCTTCCCGCACGCCTATGACGACCTGGCCACGACCGCCTTGCGCTATCTGCGGGAGACCGGTGGCGAGGCCGCTGTCGCCGAGTTCGCTAGCCACCGAGCGCGGACGCTCGAAGCCGCGGTTGCGCCGACGATGCCCGTCGGGACAGGTGCGGCCGGTCGGGAACGCCGGGTCGAAGCCCTCGCCGTGGCATTGACCGGCCAGGGATACGCTGCCAGTACTGAGTACGCCGGCACCGGCGTGCAGCTGTGCCAGCACCACTGCCCGGTCGCGCACGTCGCCGCCGAGTTCCCGCAGCTGTGCGAGGCCGAGACCCGGGCCTTCGAACGGGTGCTCGGCACGTACGTTCAGCGGCTGGCCACCATCGCCCACGGCGACGGGGTATGTACCACGTACGTTCCAGAACCACCGAGCACATCCGCATCACACATGACACCGTCCCGATCCGGGAGGACCACCTGATGACCACCGCACCGGAGCGCGTTCTCACTCAGGACGAGCAGATCGACGCGCTCGGCCGCTACGGCTTCGGCTGGGCCGACACCGACGTCGCGGGTGCCAGCGCGCAGCGCGGCCTGTCCGAAGCCGTCGTGCGCGACATCTCGGCGAAGAAGAACGAGCCCGAGTGGATGCTGCGGCGCCGATTGCGGGCGCTGGCCATCTTCGACAAGAAGCCGATGCCCAGCTGGGGTTCGGATCTGTCCGGGATCGACTTCGACAACATCAAGTACTTCGTCCGCTCGACCGAGAAGCAGGCCGCCAGCTGGGACGAGCTTCCCGCCGACATCAAGAACACCTACGACAAGCTCGGCATCCCGGAGGCGGAGAAGCAACGCCTCATCGCCGGCGTGGCCGCGCAGTACGAGTCCGAGGTCGTCTATCACAAGATCCGCGAGGACCTCGAGGCGCAGGGCGTGATCTTCCTCGACACGGACACCGGCTTGAAGGAGCACCCCGAGCTGTTCGAGGAGTACTTCGGCTCGATCATCCCGTCCGGCGACAACAAGTTCGCGGCGCTGAACACCGCGGTCTGGTCCGGCGGGTCGTTCATCTACGTGCCGAAGGGCGTGCACGTCGAGATCCCGTTGCAGGCCTACTTCCGGATCAACACCGAGAACATGGGCCAGTTCGAGCGAACGCTGATCATCGTCGACGAGGGCGCCTACGTGCACTACGTCGAGGGCTGCACCGCGCCGATCTACAAGTCCGACTCGCTGCATTCGGCCGTCGTCGAGATCATCGTCAAGCCGGGCGCCCGGTGCCGCTACACCACGATCCAGAACTGGTCGAACAACGTCTACAACCTGGTCACGAAGCGGGCCCGGGCCGAGGCCGGCGCGACCATGGAGTGGATCGACGGCAACATCGGCTCCAAGGTCACGATGAAGTACCCGTCGGTGTGGATGACCGGCGAGCACGCCAAGGGCGAGGTGCTCTCCGATCGCGTTCGCCGGTGAGGGCCAGCACCAGGACGCCGGGGCCAAGATGCTGCACCTGGCGCCCAACACCTCCTCGACGATCATCTCCAAGTCGGTGGCGCGCGGCGGTGGCCGGACGTCCTACCGCGGCCTCGTCCAGGTGAACAAGGGCGCGCACAACAGCCGCTCGACGGTGAAGTGCGACGCGCTGCTCGTCGACGCCATCAGCCGGTCCGACACCTACCCGTACGTCGACGTCCGCGAGGACGACGTGTCGATGGGGCACGAGGCCACGGTGTCCAAGGTCAGCGAGGACCAGCTGTTCTACCTGCGCAGCCGGGGGCTGACCGAGGACGAGGCCATGGCCATGGTCGTGCGCGGGTTCGTCGAACCGATCGCTCGCGAGCTGCCGATGGAGTACGCGCTGGAGCTGAACCGACTCATCGAACTGCAGATGGAAGGAGCTGTTGGCTGAGGTGACCCTCACCGAGACCCCGACCCATTCCCACGGGCTGCTGCCCACCGGGAGCCCCGCCGAGCGATTCACCTCACGCGACCCGGAAGCCTTCGAGCTCCCGTCCGGGCGCGACGAGGAATGGCGCTTCACGCCGTTGGCCAAGATTCGTCGGTTCTTCGAGCCGTTCGTGCCCGATGGCGTGATCGACGGCACGAACCACGTTCCGGCCGGCGCAGCGGTCGACGTCGTGACGCCGTCCTCGCTGCGTTCCTTCGGCGCGGCGCTCGTCCCGGCCGACCGGGTCAGCGCGCTCGCGATGCAGCGGGCCTCCCGTGGGCTGCACGTGCAGGTGCCGGCCGGTGCCGACATCGTCGAGCCGATCGTGCTGGAGCGGATCGGCGCCGGCGGATCGGCCTACGTCCACCACGTCGTCGACATCGGAGCGAACGCCCGGGCCACGCGTCGTGTTCGACCACCGGGCACGATCGAGGTCGCCGCCAACGTCGAGGTCGTGCTCGGCGACGGTGCCTCGCTGCAGCTGGTCTCGATCAACGACCGGGACCCGGGTTCGATCGAGCTGACCGCGTACGCCGCATCGGTCGGCCGCGATGCCACCTACCGGTTCGTGAACGTGGCCCTGGGCGGTGAGGTCGTGCGAACCGTGCCCACGGTTCGCTTCGCCGGGCCGGGCGGCCGCGCCGACCTTCTCGGCGTCTCGTTCGCCGGCGCTGGCCAGCACCTGGAGAGCCGGCTGTTCATCGACCACGCCGCACCGAACTGCTCGTCGACCGTGCTGTACAAGAACGCGTTGCTCGGCGCATCGGCCCGAACGGTGTGGATCGGCGACGTGCGCATCCGGCCCGCGGCCATCGGCACCTCGACCTTCGAGACCAACCGCAACCTGCTGCTGTCCGACGGCGCGCGCGCCGACTCGGTGCCCAACCTCGAGATCGAGACCGGCGAGATCGCCGGCGCCGGCCATGCGAGCGCCACGGGCCGGTTCGACGACCTGCAGCTGTTCTACCTGCGCTCTCGCGGGATCACCGAGGCCGAGGCGAGGCGGCTCGTCGTCCGCGGCTTCTTCGCCGATGTCGTCAGTCGCATCGGGTTGCCCGGCCTGGAGGACCGGCTGATGACCTCGATCGACGAACGCCTGTCCACCCCAACGAATGGCGCGATGACCGTTCGCGAAAGAGCGAGGACAATCAGTGAGCACCCTCGAGATCCACGACCTGCACGTCAGCGTCGACACGATCGAGATCCTGCACGGCGTCGACCTGACGGTGTCCTCCGGCGAGACGCACGCGATCATGGGCCCGAACGGGTCGGGTAAGTCGACGCTCGCGTACTCCATCGCCGGCCACCCGAAGTACACCGTCACCCAGGGCCAGATCCTGCTGGACGGGCAGGACGTGCTGGCGATGACCGTCGACGAGCGCGCCCGCGCCGGACTGTTTCTTGCGATGCAGTATCCGGTCGAGGTGCCGGGCGTCTCGGTCTCGAACTTCCTGCGGACCGCGGCGACCGCTGTGCGCGGCGAGGCCCCCAAGCTGCGTACCTGGGTTCGCGAAGTCAATGACGCGATGGCCGGGCTCGAGATCGACAAGGCCTTCGCCGACCGCAGCCTTAACGAGGGCTTCTCCGGCGGGGAGAAGAAACGCCACGAGATCCTGCAGATGACGCTGCTCCAGCCCAAGATCGCCATCCTCGACGAGACGGACTCCGGTCTCGACATCGACGCGTTGCGGGTCGTGAGCCGAGGCGTGAACCAGGTTCGGCAGACCGGTATCGGGACCTTGCTGATCACCCACTACACGCGAATCCTGCGATACATCACGCCGGACTATGTGCACGTCTTCTTCGACGGCCGCATCGTCGAGTCCGGGGGAGCGGAGCTCGCCGACCAGCTGGAGAACGAGGGTTACGCCCGCTTCGGCGTCAACGAGACGGCAAGTGCCTGAGCGGGAGTGAAACGTGCCCATTGACGTCGAGGCGGTCCGCAAGGAATTCCCGATCCTGAGCCGCGAGGTTCACGGGGTGCCCCTCGTGTACCTGGACAGTGCCAACAGCGCCCAGAAGCCCCAAGTGGTCATCGACGCCGAGGCCGATCTCTACGCGCACCACTACGCGAACGTGGCCCGCGCCGTGCACACGCTCGGTTCGGAAGCAACCGCGGCCTATGAGGGCGCCCGCGACACCGTGGCGGCCTTCCTCAACGCGCCCAGCCGCGACGAGGTGGTGTTCACCAAGAACATCTCCGAGGCGCTCAACCTGCTCGCGTACTCGTTCTCGAACGCGGCCACCTTCCCGACGGCGGAGCGGTTCCGGATCGGTCCGGGCGACGAGATCGTCGTCACCGAGATGGAGCACCACTCCAACCTCGTGCCGTGGCAACTTCTGGCCCAACGAACCGGGGCCACGTTCCGCTGGATCCCGATCGACGACGAGGGCCGGCTGGTCGAGTCCGCCATCGACGAGGTCATCACCGACCGAACCAAGGTTGTCTCGTTCGTGTACCAGTCCAACGCGCTGGGCACGATCAACCCGGTCGAGCGGATCGTCGCTCGGGCGCGAGATGTCGGTGCCGTGTCGATCGTCGATGCCGCCCAGGCGGCTCCGCACCTTCCGCTCGACGTGCAGAAAGTCGGTGCGGACTTCGTCGCGTTCACCGGTCACAAGGTGTACGGACCGACCGGCGTCGGCGTGCTATGGGGTCGCTACGACCTGCTTGCCGAGCTGCCGCCGTTCCTCGGTGGTGGCGAGATGATCGAGACGGTAGCCATGACCGGCAGCACGTACGCGGCCCCGCCGCACCGCTTCGAGGCCGGCACGCCGATGATCGCCCAGGCGGCCGCGCTCGGCGTCGCCGTCGAGTGGCTGGGCAACCTCGGCATGGAGAACGTCCGTGAATACGAGCACGAGTTGGTCCGCTATGCGCTCGGCGAGTTGAGCGGTATTCCAGGTCTGCGCATTGTCGGCCCAACGACTTCGGTCGACCGCGGTGCGACGATCTCGTTCACCCTCGACGGCATCCACCCGCACGACGTCGCGCAGCTGCTGGACGAGCAGGGCGTCGCAGTGCGCGCAGGCCACCACTGCGCACGTCCGGTCTGCCTGCGGTACGGAATACCGGCGACGACACGAGCGTCATTCGGGGTATACACCACGACGGACGAGATCGACGCGTTGGTCCGCGGGCTGGACCGAGTTAGAGGGGTATTCGCAGCATGACAGCGTCGCGTGGACTCGATGTACCAGCAGATCATCATCGACCACTACAAGCACCCACACCATCGCGGGCTGCTCGATTCGTTCGACGCCGAGGTGCACCACGTCAATCCCACGTGCGGCGACGAGGTGACTCTGCGGGTCCGCGTGCAGGACGGCACGATCACCGACCTGGGGTGGGTGGGGGAGGGCTGCTCGATCAGTCAGGCGGCAACATCAGTCATGAGCGATCTGGTGGTCGGCACCCAGGTCGAGAAAGCGCTGGCGCTGCAGCGGAAGTTCCTTGATTTGGTGCAATCGCAGGGTCACGCCGAGCTGACCGAAGACGACGCCGAGCTGCTCGACGACGCGGTCGCATTCGAGGGAGTGGCCAAGTACCCAGCACGCGTCAAATGCGCGCTGCTCGGCTGGATGGCCATGAAAGGAGCCGTCGCGGACGCGGCGGCGAAGGCAGGAGAGTAACCGTGACCGACACAACCGCTGCACCGACCCGGGACGAGGTCGAAGAGGCCATGCGCGACGTCGTCGATCCGGAACTGGGGATCAACGTGGTTGACCTCGGGCTGATCTATGACGTTTTCATCGAGTCAGAGACGGCTCCTGGCACCGCGCCGGTCGTGACGCTCGACATGACGCTGACGTCGGCGGCGTGCCCGCTCACCGACGTGATCGAGGATCAGGCGAGCGCTGCGCTCACTGGCGGGCCGCGACCGCTCGCGTCCGACGTCAAAATCAACTGGGTGTGGCTGCCACCGTGGGGGCCCGACAAGATCACCGACGAAGGTCGCGAGCAGCTGCGCGCGCTTGGCTTCAACGTCTGACCGCGATTCGGGAGTACTGGCCGTCTGCTTTCGGTTAGACCTCACATGACCTCTGCGCAGACCGTCAACCGCGGCCGCATCCGCCTCGAGACCTCGCCCAAACGAGTTCGCGTCCAGCTCGACGGACTGACTGTGGCTGATTCCAGCCGAGCGGTGCTCGTGTGGGAGAAGCCTTATTACCCCACCTACTATTTCCCGATCGCGGACGTCCGGATCGACCTGCTCGTCCCCGACTCCGGCGTTTCGCACTCACCCAGCCGCGGAGACGGCACGCTCTACACGGTGACCGCCGGTGGGCGAACGGCGCCGGGTGCGGCCGTGCGCTACGCAGCAGTCGCCCATTCCGGAGCTGCAGGATCTCGTCCGCTTCGACTGGGATGCCATGGATCACTGGTTCGAGGAGGACGAGGAGGTGTATACCCATCCGCGGGACCCGTACACCCGGGTGGACATACTCGCGAGCTCCCGCCGGGTCCAGGTCGAGGTCGATGGGGTGATCGTGGCGGACTCGACCAGCCCCCGGCTGCTGTTCGAGACTGGCCTCCCGACGCGCTACTACTTACCCAAGACCGACGTGCGAATGGACCTGCTCCGGCACACTGACAGTTCGACGGACTGCCCGTACAAGGGGACTGCGGAGTACTGGTCGATCGAGGTCAACGGGCGCGTGCACCCCGACCTTGCGTGGTCGTACAAGGCGCCGTTCGCGGAGAGTCAGAAGATCGCCGGCCTCATCGCGTTCTACAACGAGAAGGTGGACCTCATCGTCGACGGAGTGCGGCTCGATCGTCCGCAGACCAAGTTCAGTTGAGAGCAGCGGAGCGCAGTGCCCGAGCGTGCGGGCGACAGCGGACCCGCCGGTAGACTCATGAGCGTGCGGGAGCTCTTGGTCGGATAGCGGCGCCGCCACGCGCAGCATGCCGACACTCGACCTCAGGAGCCTTATTCATGATCGTCGCCACCGATTTGGAGCTGCGTGCCGGCGGCCGGATCCTGCTCGAGCCAACCACGCTGCGGATCCAGCCCGGAGACCGTATCGGCCTTGTCGGGCGAAACGGCGCCGGTAAGACGTCGGCCCTACGCGCGCTGGCCGGAGAGAGCGTGCCGCACGCCGGGCGGATCGAGCGGCGCGGGCCGGTCGGATACCTGCCCCAGGACCCGCGTACCGGCGACCTGGACGTCACGGCTCGGGATCGAGTGCTCTCCGCTCGGGGCCTTGACCAGTTGGTCGCGGAGATCGCCAAGATCCAAGTGCAGCTGGCCGAGACACCCGACGACGAGGCCCTGGTACGCCGCTACGGACGGCTCGAACATCGCTTCGATGACCTCGGCGGTTACGCCGCGGAAAGCGAGGCCGGGCGCATCTGCTCCAATCTCGGTCTGCCTGACCGCGTGCTCGGGCAGACGCTGCGCACCTTGTCGGGCGGCCAGCGCCGCCGCGTCGAGCTGGCCCGCATCCTGTTCGCGGACGGTGACGTCGCGCGGGAGTCCGCCTCCCTGCTGCTCGACGAGCCGACGAATCATCTCGACGCCGATTCGATCGCCTGGCTAAGGGACTTTCTGCGCCAACACACGGGCGGCCTGGTAGTCATCAGCCACGAGGTCGGGCTTCTCGACGCCGTCGTAAACAAGGTGTGGAACCTCGACGCGAACCGCGCCGCCCTCGATGTCTACAACGTCGGTTGGAAGACCTATCTGCAACAGCGCGAGACCGACGAGCGCCGCCGCCACCGTGAGCGGGCTAATGCTGAACGCAAGATTGAGGCGCTCCGAAGTCAGGCCGACAAGATGCGCGCCAAGGCCACGAAGGCTCGCGCCGCCCACCAGATGGATCGCCGGGCGAACGTGCTGGCAGCCGGCCTGCCCGACCAGCGCGTTGCCGACAAGGTCGCGCGGTTGCGCTTTCCCGCCCCGGCACCGTGCGGACGTACCCCGATCCGGGCCGAGGGACTGTCCAAGTGCTACGGATCCCTCGAGGTGTTCACCGACGTCGACCTGGCGGTGGACCGCGGCGCCCGCGTCGTCGTGCTGGGGCTGAACGGAGCCGGCAAGACGACGCTGTTGCGACTACTCGTCGGCCTGGAACCACCGGATACCGGGGAGGTCGTGGCCGGCCACGGGCTCCGGCTCGGCTACTACGCGCAGGAGCACGAGACGCTCGATCACGACCGGACGGTCCTGGAGAACATGCGCACGTCGGCCTCGGCAGCATCGGCCGACCTCACCGATACCGATCTTCGTCGCATTCTTGGTGCGTTCCTGTTCTCCGGCGACGATGTGAACAAACCGGCCGGAGTGCTTTCCGGGGGCGAGAAGACGCGCCTCGCACTGGCCATGCTCGTCACGAGTGCGGCGAATCTCCTACTCCTGGACGAGCCGACGAACAATCTCGACCCGGTGAGTCGTCAGCAGGTACTGAACGCGTTGCGGACCTACACCGGCGCGATCGTTCTGGTCACCCACGACGAGGGCGCCGTCGAAGCGCTCCAGCCCGAGAAGGTCATCCTGTTGCCGGACGGTGTCGAGGACAGCTGGAACGACGATCTGTCGGACTTGATCGCGCTGGCATGATCCACATTTTACGCAGCGCAGTACCATAAGGGGCATCGGTGCGACACCGTCCGTCGCACCGTCCACTCCCACCCACCGGGTCACTCGGTCACGTCGCTGTGGGCGGGCACGTCGGTCCTCGGCCGGGGGCGCGAACATGGGCGAGCGGGGACGCACACAGCGAGCCCAGCGGCGGCGGCGGCAGATCGGCACCGCTGCCCGAATCGTCTGCGGCGTGCTTGCCGTGGCCGTGCTGGTCGGCAGCGGCTGGGCCTGGGCCAGCTATCGTTCGTTCGCCGCCAAGATCGTCCGCATTGACGCGATCCCGCCTGCTCCCACCGCCGGCCCGTCCACGAGCGCGGCCCGTAAGGATCTCGATGGCAAGGATCAGAACATCCTGATCGTCGGGAACGACAGCCGGGACGGTGCCACTCCGGCCGAACTCGCCGACCTCGCAACCACCGCGGACCCCGGCGCGTCGAACACCGACACCATGATGGTGCTGCACGTCCCGGCGGATGGCAGCCGAGCCAGCGTGAGTGTCCTTCCCACGGGATTCGTACGTTGCGATACCCGGCCATGGGATGGGCAAGCTCAATTCGGCCTATTCCTTCGGACTCCAGGACACGAAAGGCGATCCGGCCGGCGGCTACCGACTGCTCATCCGGACGCTGTCGGCTCTCACTGGCCTGTCGATTGATCACTTCGTGTCCGTCGGATTGCTCGGCTTCTACCGCATTAGCAAAGCCATCGGCGGCGTGCCGGTGTGCCTGTTGCACGCGCAGAACGCGCAAACCGACTCCGACGAGTATGGATCGGGCTACTCCGGCATCGATCTGAAAGCGGGCTGGCAGACCATTCAGGGCAAGCAGGCTCTCGCCTTCGTACGCCAGCGGCATGGGGTTCCAGGGGGCGACCTCGGGCGCATCAGCCGGCAGCACTACTTCCTCAGTCAGGCCTTCAAGAAGATCGCATCGACCGGTACGTTGCTCCATCCGGCAACGATCACCAAGCTGTTCAATGCCGTGCGCTCATCGGTCCAGATGGACCCGCATCTCGACCCGTTGTCTCTGCTCACCGAGTTGGGGGAGATGTCGGTAGGCAATATCACCTTCTCCGACATGCCCACCCATGGCAGCACGATCAATAGCGTCGGGTGGGTTTTCCTGGTCAATCCGGCCGAGGTGAAGGCCGCCGTGGCGGCCATCATCCGCAAGCGACCGTCTCCCGTGGCTACTGGCGCACCGGCGCCGGCAGCGCCGACATCCAGTCGGCGTACGACGGCAAGTAACGGCGCCACGGCGGCGCAGAACGCCGGCCAATGCATCGACTAGTGGACCACTAGAACCGGTTTTTTCGATCATGTCGGTTGATACTCCGGAGGAATCTGATCTTGCGGCTTCGCAAGTGCGCTGCTATCAAGACGTGAGGGCTTCCGCGGTGCGGAGCTGCCTGCGGACGGTTCGGAAGGGAATGACCATGGCCGCGCTGAAGAAGGGTGTCCGGATCACGGGCGCTGAACGGACGAAGCTCGCGACCGATCTTCGCAAGCAGTACGACAAAGGCCGCAGCATCCGCGAGCTCGCGAGCAGCAGCGGCCGTTCATATGGCTTCGTGCATCGGGTGCTGGCGGAGTCCGGGACGACGCTGCGCGGACGTGGCGGCGCCACGAGGAACAAGAAGAAGGCGAAGTAGCCCTGACGTTTGGTCCGGTGGCGGTTCCAGCGGAGGCCGGTTTCGTCATCGACGTTGCCGATGCCGTCGTCCGGATCACGCTGAATCGGCCGGAAAAGCGCAACGCCCAGACGCCGGAGACCTGGCAGTGGTTGGCCCGGGTGGGCGCGGACCTCCCCGGGTCCGTGCGAGTTGTCCTCGTAACCGGCGCGGGCCCCTCGTTTTCGTCGGGCCTAGATCACACGCTGCTCGCTGACGAGCGCTCCGCCCTAGGAGCCCTGGCTCGGGGCTCGGCGCAGCGCGCCGAGGATGCCATCGCGGGCTTTCAGGCTGGGTTCGGCTGGCTGGCGGAACCCAGGTTGGTCAGCATCGCGGCAGTGCAGGGCCACGCGGTCGGCGCCGGGTTCCAGCTCGCCCTCGCTTGCGACCTACGCGTCGTCGCCGCTGATGCCCAGTTCAGCATGGCCGAACCCCGATTCGGGTTGGTGCCCGACCTGGGCGGGACCAAGCGGCTCGTCGAACTCGTGGGCTACGCCCGGGCGGCGCACATCTGCCTTGCCGGCGCTCGGATAGACGCCGAGGAGGCGCTGCGCGTCGGCCTTGCGACGGCCGTGGTACCCGCCGATCAGCTACTGGAGGCGGCCGAACAGGCAGTGGCCGCGGTGCTCGCGTTGCCTCGGGACGCCGTGGTCGAGACCAAGGCGCTGCTGCGCGCGGCCGGTGATCGCACGCAATCCGCGCAAGAGGCAGCGGAACGCGCCGCGCAGTATCGCCGGCTGCGTGACCTCGCCGGCCTCGTCGACGAACGCTGAGTCCGCCCGGCGGAATGTTTGTAATCATGTAAGCGTTAAGCGCATCTGGAGGTGGCTCATGTCCATGCATGCCATGCGCGCGATGCATTCGATGAGCCGCCAGGATTCGTCCGTGCTTCAGCGGCAGTTGCCGCCTGGTACCTGGCGGCGCGTGTTCCGCTTCGCGCGCCCATACCGGATGCAGCTGGTGATCTTCCTGGTGGTCATCGTGCTGGACGCGCTGATCGGCGTCATCACGCCGGTGCTCGCCGGTCGGGTCGTCAATGAGATCACGGCCCATGGCGAGGTTCGGGTTGTCGTACAGATCGCCTTCGTGATCGCCGGACTGGCCCTGATCGACGCTGTGCTCTCGGTCGCTCAGCGGTGGTATTCGGCCCGCATCGGCGAGAGCTTGATCTACGACATGCGCACGGCCGTGTTCGATCACGTGCAGCGGATGCCGCTAGCTTTCTTCACCCGCACCCAGACCGGCGCCCTCGTGAGCCGGCTCAACAACGACGTGAACGGTGCTCAGCAGGCGTTCACCTCGACCCTGTCCGGCGTCGTCTCCAACGTCGTGAGCCTGGTGCTCACCGCCGCCGTCATGTTCTCCCTCTCCTGGCAGATCACCGCGCTGGCGCTCGTGCTGCTCCCGCTGTTCGTGCTCCCGGCCCGCCGAATCGGCACGCGACTACAGGGCATCACCCGCGAGTCGTACAACCTCAACGCCTCGATGAACGCGACGATGACCGAACGGTTCAACGTGGCCGGTGCCCTGCTGGTCAAGTTGTTCGGCCGATTGCCCGCCGAGAACGCATCGTTCTCCGCCCGTGCCGCACGGGTGCGCGATATCGGCATCACCTCGGCCATGTACGCCCGGGTGTTTTTCGTGGCGCTCACCCTGGTGGCGGCCCTCGCGCAAGCCCTCGTGTATGGACTGGGCGGTTACTACGCGCTGACCGGACGTTTGGATACGGGCACGGTCGTGACGCTGTCCCTGCTCCTCACCCGGCTGTACGGACCCCTGACCGCCTTGTCGAACGCGCGAGTGGACATCATGAGTGCATTGGTCAGCTTCGACCGGGTCTTCGAGGTTCTTGACCTGGCGCCGATGGTCGATGACGCGCCGGATGCGACCGAGCTGCCCCGGGACGCGCGCAGCATCGAGTTCGCCGATGTGCACTTCACCTACCCGACGGCCTCTCAGGTATCCCTCGCGTCGCTGGAAGACGTCGCCGTGCTCGACAGCGCTCCGGCGCAAGAGGTGCTGCATGGCGTCTCCTTCCGAGCTGAACCGGGTGAGCTCGTCGCCCTCGTCGGGCCGTCCGGTGCCGGCAAGACGACGATCAGCCAGCTGGTGTCGCGGATGTACGACGCGAGTTCTGGGCAAGTGCTGGTGGGCGACTACGACGTGCGAGAGGTGACTCAGCAGTCTCTCCGGGACCGGATCGGTGTGGTGACCCAGGACGCGCACATGTTCCACGACACGATCCGCGCGAACCTCGTGTATGCGGCGCCTTCCGCGACGGAGGCGCAATTGTGGGCGGCTCTCCGGGCGGCCCAGATCGCACCTCTCGTGGAGTCGCTGCCCGATGGGCTCGACACCGTGGTGGGCGACCGCGGATACCGGCTGTCCGGTGGCGAGAAGCAGCGCCTGGCGGTGGCCCGCTTGCTGCTGAAGGCGCCGCCCATCGTCATTCTCGACGAGGCGACCGCCCATCTGGACAGTGAGTCCGAGGTCGCACTCCAGGCTGCCCTCGACCAGGCGCTCACGGGGCGAACGTCGCTCGTGATCGCACACCGCCTGTCGACGGTCCTCGGTGCCGATCGGATCCTGGTCGTCGACGGTGGCCGCATCGTGGAAAGCGGGACGCATCTGGAGCTGCTGGCCGCGGGCGGACTGTACTCGGAGCTCTACCAAACCCAGTTCGAGCGCCAATCGCCGGTTCGGCACATGCAGCAATCCAGCGTTAGTGTCGCTGCGGCGGACCCGTAGGCTGTCCCGCAGGCTGATGATCTTGGAGAAATCGTCGCTGGACGGCATTAAGTCCAAGATCACGACCGGTCCCCGTCACTAGGTTTAGGCCAGGCGGAGCTGGACCGTCCCGTAGGGATCAGCCAGCAGCGGCCGGAACGCGAGTTCGGCTGCGCCGATGAGCGACGAATCCTCACCGAGGCCCGGCGTGCGCAAACTGACCATTCCGCGTGGACCGGCCATGGCATGACGATCTAGCTGCGCCTCGATGCTGGACGCTCCGAGCTCCAGGATCGGAGCGAGCGATCCGCCCAAGATGACGACCTCGGGATTGAGCAGATTCACCAGATTAGCAATGGCGAGACCGAGGGCGGAACCAACCTGCGCGATGCCGGCCCGCGCGGCCGGCTCGCCCAGCCGCGCAGCCTCCACGACCTGCGCGACTGCATGCCTGGTGGGCGGACGGAGCCAACCGCTGGCCCGCAGCAACGCCGCTTCCCCGACCAGCGCCTCCATGCACCCGTTGCTTCCGCACCGGCAGACCGGGCCGGCCGGATCGAGGACCATGTGACCGACCTCGCCGGCCAGTCCTCCAGCGCCGGTCAGAGCTTTGCCATCGACGATCATGCCGGCGCCCACGCCGATCTTCCCGATGAGGTAGATCGCGTCGCTCGCGCCCCGGGCCGCCCCTCGCAAGTGTTCCGCCATCGCGCCGACATCGGCATCGTTGGCCAGTCGAATGGGTATCCAGGGCGGGAACCGGGTGGCGAGCAGCTCGTGAAAGGGCTCGTCCCGCCAGCCCAAATTCGGCGCCTGGACGACCACCTCGTCCCCAATTCGCACCGTGCCCGGCAGGCTCACGCCCACCCCGACCAGGAAGGCGCCGGGTGGGACCTCGCGCTCGATCGTCGCCGCGTCAGCCAGGATCCGATCTGCTACCGCGATGCTCCCCGTGTCGTGCGGGCGCAGGTCGTGGTCATCGCGGCTGAGTACCTCGCCGCCCAAGCCG
Source organism: uncultured Actinomycetota bacterium (assembly GCA_963801715.1). Taxonomy (GTDB): domain Bacteria; phylum Actinomycetota; class Actinomycetes; order Mycobacteriales; family Jatrophihabitantaceae; genus CAVVJA01. The sequence goes on from CAWDGB010000014.1 coordinate 302,601, forward strand.
ACCGCGCTCGTCGTCACGTGGTCGGCGTCGATCTCGACGGCGATGACATAGGGCCCATCCGGGCGTGGGCCGACGAGATGAGACGGCCGGCCGACCCCATCGCTGCGGGCCGGCACCCGCTCGCTGACGAGGCCGAGGCCGACGAGATCGGCGATGACCGACGCGATCGTGGACCGGTTGAGCCCGAGCAGCTGGGTGAGGTCCGCTCGGGCCAGTTCGCCGTGCTGATGGATGTGGTCCAGCACGATCGCCCGGTTCGTGCGCCGTGCCGTTTCGGGTCGAACGACGTCGGCCAGGCCCATTGACTAACCTGCGGTTCGGATCCGGCGCGCCGGCTACCCGACGCCGGTGGCCCGCGCCCGCCGGCGCGACAGGGCGTCGGCGGCCGCCGCGCCGAGCAGCACGATGCAGGTGATTATCAGGTTGTACTGCGGCCCGAGGCTGGGTTTCAGGCTCAGCCCGTTCGGGATGATCGCGATGACCAGACCACCGATAACCGCATCCCGGATGTGACCTTTGCCGCCGAACAATGACGTCCCGCCAATGACCGCGGCGGCGACCGCGAACAGCAGGGTGTTGCCGCCACCGGACGTGCCGTCGACGCTGGCGGTCCGCGCCGCCGAGAGCACGCCGGCCAGACCGGCCAGCGACGAGCAGAAGATAAAGGCTGAGATGCGGATCCGATCCACGTAGATGCCGGCACGTCGCGCTGCTTCGGTGTTGCCGCCGGTGGCGTACAGGTGCCGTCCGAACTGGGTCTTGGCCAGGATCAGCGTCAAGATGACGAACAGCACCAGCAGGATCGGCACGATCCGTGGGATGCCCTCCTGGACGATTAGCGGGTTCAGCGATCGGTTCTGGTTGAGCAGCCAGACCGCCACGCCGGTCACCACCGCCAGCGCGCCACCTTTGACCAGCACCACCGAGATCGGATCGGCCACGAGACCATTGGCCCGGTTGTGCGCGGCCCGCCACAGCGTGAACGCCAGGTAGCCCCCAGCAAAGACCGCCCACAGGATCCAGCCCCACACGGGTGTGATGGCGGACGTGGCCGACTCCAGGTCGAAGATGAACTTCCGCCCCCCGACGTTGATCGACGCGCCCTGGCCGACGAACTGGAGCAGCACGCCTTGCCAGCCCAAGAACAGCGCCAGCGTCACCACGAACGACGGGATGCCCACCTTGGCCACCAGGAACCCGGTCAACACGCCGATCGACGTGCCGAGACACATCGCCAGCAGGATCGCGAAGAGCGAGTTGTCGCTCAGATGGGTGAACCAGATCACCAGGCCCACGGCGATAAGCACCGCCGCCGGCCAGATCCGGTACACCGCCGCGCCGATAAGCGTGACCAGCATCAGCAGCGCCGTGAGGTAGTACGTGGTGCTGCCCAGGTGCGCCTTCAGGTCACCACCGTTGGTGATCGCGATCCCCATCGCCGCCGCGCACACCCCACTGGCGGTACCCGCTGAGAGGTCGATCTCCCCCAGCAGCAGCACCCAGACCAAGGCCATCCCGAGCAGGATGATCGGAGCCGCTTGGGTGATCAGGTTCGCCAGGTTCGTCTTGGTGAGGAACTTGTCGCTGACATTGGCGAAAATGATCAAGAGCACGATAAGGCCGCCAATGGCCGGCAGCATGCCCACGTCGCCACCGCGTACCCGCTGCACGTAGTTGGTGAACGACTCCTTGATCGACTTTGGCCCAACGTCCCCAGAGAAGTCGGTCTCGGCAAGCGACTGCGTAGCGGTCATGCCGGCACTTGATGCCGCCGGGGCGGTAGACGTGACGGTGGGCCGGGTCCCCTCAGGGTCTGTCATCTCGCCTCATCCCTCACATGCTCACGTCGGCCGTAGCGGGAGCAAGGCCGATCGACCCGGAGCGCCCGGTCGTGATGAGCTCGACGATCTGGCTCACCGAGCTGTCCGCCGTGCGGACTTCAGCGGCCAGCCGGCCCAGATAGAGCGCGTCCACGCGGTCGGCGACCTGCAGGACGTCGTTCATATTGTGCGAGATGATCACCACGCCGACCCCCGAGTCGGCCAGCCGGCGCACCAATGCCAGCACTTGCGCGGTTTGCGCTACGCCGAGGGCTGCCGTGGGCTCATCCAGCACCACGACCCGGCTATTCCACAGCACGGTCTTCGCAATGGCCACGCTCTGCCGCTGACCACCGGACAGGCTTGCCACCTTCTGCCGCGCTGACTTGATCGTGCGCACCGACAGGCTGGCTAACGCGCGGCGCGCCTCCTTCTCCATGAAACCCTCATTGAGAGAGAGTCCCCAGGCCCGGGCGACCTCACGACCGAGGAACATGTTCTGCACGATGTCCAGATTGTCGGCCAGGGCCAGATCCTGATAAACGATCTCAATGCCCAGCGCCGCCGCATCACGCGGCCCGTGGATCGTGACGTGATGCCCGTCGAAGAGGATCTCACCGGTGTCGATCGGGTGGATGCCGGCCAGGCACTTCACCAGAGTCGATTTTCCGGCACCGTTATCCCCCACGAGGGCAGTTACCTGCCCCTCGTACACGCTGAAGTCGACGTCATGCAGCACATGCACCGGGCCGAAGCTCTTGTTGATGTTGCGCATTTCCAGAAGCGGGGTTTCGGTCACAACGACTCCTGTCTGCCGGCCCGTGTGCTCTCAGAGGTATTTCCTCGCACAACGGTCGATTTCGCAAGAGGACCGAGCGCGCGGGCTCGCCGCTATGGCGAAGCCCGCACGCCTTCGATCGGTCAGCTATTGAATACCAGCCGCCTTGCATTGGGTCTCGTAACCCTTGCAAACGTCCGCCACGGCAACCTCACCGGTGTCGGTGACCGTCTTGACGTTGGCCTTGGTGATCGTCACCGGAGTCAACAGCACGGACGGGACGTCACGGTTGCCCGTCGGGTCGTGCACCTTGGTGGTCACACCGGCGGTCTCCGGGCTCTGGCCCTTGATCAGGGCGATCGCGAGCTTGGACGCCGCGTCGGCCTCCTTCTTGACGTCCTTGAAGACGGTCATGCACTGGTTACCGGCGAGGATGTTCTGCAGCCCCTGCACGCTCGCGTCCTGGCCAGTCACCGGCACCGTCTTGCCGTTCTGCTTGAGAATGGTGATTGCCGCGTTACCCAGCGTGTCATTCGCAGCCAGAACACCGTCGATGTTCCCGCCGGCCGCGGTGAACATGCCCTGGAAGATGGTGACAGCCTTGTCCTTGTCCCACATGGGCACTGACTGGTTGCCGGCCTTCTTGTACTTGCCGGCTGCGTACAGCGGGTTGAGCACCGAGTTGTAGCCCTGCGCGAACAGCGTCGCATTGTTGTCGTCCGGCGAGCCGTTGAGTTCCGCTACCGCCGGGTTAGCCTTGCCGGTCTTGTCGAGGCAGGCGACGAGGCCTTGGCCCTGCAGCTTGCCGACCGCGACATTGTCGAACGAGACGTAATAGTCGGACGTTCCGCCGAGAGTCAGCCGGTCGTAGTCGATGGTCTTGATGCCAGCCGCCTTGGCCTTCTGCTGCACCGCGGCCGCGGAGGGACTGTCGAGGCCGTCGGTGATGAGAACGGAAACCCCGTTCTGGATCATCGAGTCGGCGATGGTGGCGAACTTCGTCTTGTCGCCTTGCGCATTCTGGATGTCGGCCTTGATGCCGGCATCCTGAAATGCCTTCTGTAGTAGTGGCTTGTCGTATTGGATGTAGCGGGGGGAAGACGTCTCGTCAGGCAGGATCACGCCGACGCTGCCGGTCGCGCCGCTGCTACTGCTACTACCTCCACCGCCGCCGCCTGAGGACGAGTTCGAACTGCTCGAGCAGGCGGCCAGGACAAGGGAGGCCGCGACCCCCGTTACGACGAAGCCGATTGCGCTCTTGCGCATAGGCGTGTCCCGCCTTTCCGGTCAGGGATCGACGAGAACATGCCCGCACGACCCGAATATGTTGTCTGGGCGAACATATCTCCGCCGTTGCGGGGCCGCCAGCATCGAGACCGACTCGTTACGACTTCCCTCCCTGCCGGTTAGTTGGAAACGCTTTTGTGCGTCATAGCAATGAGCGCAATACGTAGGGCATGATCCCGCCGTGCCGGTAATAGCTGGCTTCGCCCGGAGTGTCGATCCGCACCTGGGCCTGGAACTCCCGATTATCAGCGGTGACGGTCACGGTACGTGGGGTAACGCCCTCGTTCAGCGACTCCACGCCGGTGATCGTGAAAGTCTCCTCTCCGGTTAGCCCTAGCGACTGCGCGCTTTCGCCATCGAGATATTGCAAGGGCAGCACACCCATGCCAATGAGATTCGACCGATGGATGCGCTCGTACGACTCAGCGAGGACGGCACGCGCTCCGAGTAAGGCGGTGCCCTTGGCCGCCCAGTCCCGGGAGGACCCGGATCCGTACTCCGTCCCGGCGAGGATCAGCAGCGGGGTGCTGGTGCGGGCGTAATTCATTGCGGCGTCGTAGATGGTGGCCACCGGACCGTCGGGCTGCGTGAAGTCCCGAGTGAATCCGCCCTCCGTGCCGGGTGCCAGTTGATTGCGCAACCGGATGTTGGCGAAGGTGCCGCGGATCATCACCTCGTGGTTGCCGCGCCGGGAACCGTAGGAATTGAAGTCGCGACGTTCGATGCCGTGCTCGGTCAGGTATCGCCCGGCGGGGGAGTCGGCCTTGATCGATCCGGCCGGCGAGATGTGATCGGTCGTCACCGAATCGCCGAGCTTGGCCAGCACGCGGGCGCCGGCGATGTCCGAGACGGGCTCTGGCTCCCGGGCCATCCCATCGAAGTACGGGGGCTTGCGGACGTAGGTCGAGTCGGGATCCCACTCGAAGACGTCGCCTTCGGGCGTCGGAAGGCTCCGCCACCGATCATCACCAGCGAACACATCGACGTAGCCGTCGGTGTACATCTCGCTCGCGATTGCTTCGTTGACCACTCGCTGGATTTCCTGGGCGGTCGGCCAGACATCACGCAGGTACACCGGCTGACCGTCGGTGCCGGCGCCGAGCGGGGCGGTCGTGATGTCGATATCCATCGACCCGGCGAGCGCGTACGCCACGACGAGAGGCGGAGAGGCCAGGTAGTTCATCTTGACGTCGGGATTGATCCGGCCCTCGAAGTTGCGGTTGCCGGACAGCACGCTCACCACCGCGAGGTCGGCCTCGTTGACGGCTTCCGATACCTCTTCCGGCAGCGGCCCGGAGTTGCCGATGCAGGTCGTGCAGCCGTACCCGACGAGGTTGAATCCGAGCTTGTCGAGGTAGGGCGTAAGGCCGGCGCGGTCGTAGTAGTCCATGACCACCTTCGACCCGGGAGCAAGCGAGGTCTTGACCCATGGCTTGCGGCTCAGGCCCTTCTCGACGGCCTTCTTCGCCACGAGCGCAGCACCGATCATCACCGACGGATTGGACGTATTGGTGCAGGACGTAATGGCGGCGATGGCCACGGCACCGTGGTCGAGCACGACCCGCTCACCGTCCTCGAGCGTCACGGGTGTCGGCGTGGAGACCCGCCCGTGTGCGCCGGTAGCCGCCGATGGCACGGAAAAAACATGGTAGGAGGCCGCCGCCGGATCCGACGCCGGAAAACTCTCGTCGCCCGCCTCGTCGACCGAGTCCCGGACCGAATCACCGTCGGTGAAGTCGGCGAGTGCTGCCCGAAATGCCGTTTTCGCGGCAGTAAGCGCGACCCGATCCTGCGGCCGTTTGGGTCCGGCGAGGGAGGGTTCGACGGACGCGAGATCGAGCTCGAGTGTCTCGGAATAAGCGAGCTCCGCATCGGGGTCATGCCACAGCGTGTTCGTCTTGGCGTAAGCCTCCACGAGCGCGACTTGATCGGCCGGGCGACCGGTGAAGCGAAGGTAGTGGAGTGTCTCGTCGTCGATGGGAAATATCGCACAGGTAGACCCGTACTCCGGGCTCATGTTGCCGATCGTCGCGCGATTGGCAACCGGCACGGCCGCCACCCCGCTGCCGTAGAACTCGACGAACTTTCCGACGACACCGTGCCGGCGGAGCATCTGGGTGATGGTGAGCACCAGGTCGGTCGCGGTCGACCCGTCGGGCAGCTCCCCGGTGAGTCTGAATCCGACCACCTTGGGAATCAGCATGCTTACCGGTTGGCCCAGCATCGCGGCCTCGGCCTCGATACCGCCTACCCCCCAACCCAGTACGCCGAGCCCGTTGACCATGGTCGTGTGCGAGTCCGTGCCGACCAGGGTGTCTGGGTAGGCAACGCCGTCGTGCTCGAACACCACGCGAGCGAGGTACTCGATGTTCACCTGATGAACGATGCCGGTACCGGGCGGGACGACCTTGAACTGATCGAACGCCGTCTGGCCCCAGCGCAGGAACTGGTAGCGCTCCCGGTTGCGCGAGTACTCGAGCTCGACGTTTCGCTCGAATGCGTCCGGAGTCCCGAACAGATCGGCAATCACCGAGTGATCGATGACCAACTCTGCCGGTGCGAGTGGATTGATGCGGGCTGGGTCGCCGCCCAGATCGCGAACGGCCTCGCGCATCGTTGCGAGGTCGACGACGGCTGGCACCCCGGTGAAGTCCTGCATGACTACTCGAGCCGGGCTGAACTGGATCTCAGTGTCCGGGTCGGCCGCCGGGTTCCAATTCGCCAGCGCTGCGATCTGCTCGGGCGTCACGTTCACGCCGTCTTCGGTGCGCAGCAGGTTCTCCAGCAGCACCTTCAAGCTGAACGGCAGTCGATCCGATCCGTCGACCGCACTGATGCGGAAGTAGTCCAGCGTGCGACCGTCGACCTCGAGGCGATCGCGGGCATCGAGACTGTTTCTGCTATCGGGCACGAGGGCTCCTTCTTGGAAAGTGTCTCGACGTCAAGATATCACCGAGGGGGCACGCTGGGCGGTTTCGTCCGGCATTCGCCAGAGATTCGTACCCTGGCTGGGTGGAGCAGGGATCGACCCCCGACGCGGCGGTCGCCAGGCCGACGGCGGCCGACGGGGTCGAATCCGCGCGTACCGCCCGCGATGCGGCCAATGACCGCCGCTGGCGGCGGATCCGCCGCCGCGTGGGATTGGGCTATGCCGCCGCCCTGATGGTTCTCGTCGTGACCGTGGGCGTGCCGACGGATCGAGCCAGTCTGCTTCTCATCATCCTGGCCGGCCTGGCCATTCCGTGCCTCGGCAAGGGGTGGCGGGCCTTCCGCCGGGTGCTGCTCGACTGGTTGCCCTTCACCGCGGTGCTCGTGGTGTACGACGTCTCTCGCGGGCTCGCGACGTGGGTCGGCCTGCCGTTGCATATGTCGGATATCGCGGCGGCTGACCGCGATCTGTTCGGCGGGACCGTGCCGACGGTCTGGTTGCAGGATCACTTCCTGCACCCGGGCGCGCCCACGTGGTACGACGCGCTGGCCACGCTGGTCTACATCACCCATTTTCTGGCGACGCCGATCGTGGCCGCGGTGCTCTGGGTGCGCAATCGCGAAATCTGGATCCAGTTCATCACCCGGGTCATCGCCTTGTCCGTCGCCGGCCTGGTGACCTATGTCCTCTTTCCCGCCGCGCCACCGTGGTACGCAGCGCGGGAAGGCGTCATCGAGCCCGTTATCCGAGCCTCATCGCGCGGCTGGCTCTGGCTGCACATCAACCACGCGGGCAACCTGCTCAGCGCGGGCCAACTGGCGGCCAACCCCGTCGCCGCGATGCCATCGCTCCACACAGCCTTCGCCACCTTGATCGCCTTGTTCGTCATCGGCCGGCTGCGGTCCCCGTGGCGGTGGCTGATAGTGCTCTATCCCGTTGCCATGGGGTTGGCTCTCGTCTACCTCGGTGAGCACTACGTCGTCGACCTCCTCGCCGGTGTGCTCTATGCGGTCGCGATACACCTGGGTGTCTCGGCGTGGGAGCGCCGCCGCTCCCGCCCAGACGACATTGTGGCCAGCCAATAGACACTTTTGTCCGAGTTTAGTGCTCGTTGGTGCCTGTGGTTCTCACGGGACGGCTGGCGCATGTGGGACGCAGGTGGCACTCTGGACTCCCAGCGTGGTCGAAGCACGGGGTCATCGAACGAGGAGATCGCGGCGGTGCGCGCACGACGTGGGATTCGGGTGAGCCGTCGCTCCGCCGCGCTCATCTCGATTCTCGCGACGATCGCAGCGGCCATTGCCGCGCCCGTCACCGCGATCGCGGACCCGCCGCCGAACCCGTCTGACCAGCAGATCAACAGTGCCCAGCAGTCGAAGGACCAGCTCGCCACCGAAGTCGGGCAACTGTCCGCGCAAATCGCGGTCATGCAGAGCAAGCTCGACCAGCTGAACCTCGTGGCCGAACGCGCCGAGCAGAAGCTCGCGCTGGCACTCGAGCGGCTGCAGCAGGCCAAGGACGCCGCCGCAAAGGCCCAGGCGCAGGTCAAGACCGCGCAAGCGGCCGTTTCGAAGGCCCAGGCTGATTTCGTGATCTTTGCGCGGGAGGCGTACACCAGCGGCCAGCCGCAGGGCCTCGCCGGCGGCCTGCTGACCGCAAGCGATCCCAACGCGCTCCTGCAGCGAGGCGACTACCTGCGCTATATCGGGAACTCACAGCTGTCGGCAATTGGCGGTCTGAGCCGGGCGACGGTGGCCAAGTCCAACGCCGACGCGGCCGCGCGCAAGGCGGTCAACGATCAGGCGGCCGCCACCGCCGCCGCGGCGCAGGCGAAAAGGGACGCCGACGCGGCCGTCGCTGCCGCTGCGGCCGAGCGGGACCAGCTCACCCAGCAACTCGCCGATAACAACACGAAGCTGGATGCCGCCAAGAGCAAGCTGGCCGAACTGAACAATCAACGCACTGCCTATCTCGCATGGAAAGCGGAGCAGGAACGCATCGCGCGGGAGCGGGCGCTCGCGCTGGCTCGGGCCCGGGCGGCAGCCGCGGCGGCTGCGGCGGCCCGGGCAGCAGCCATCGCCGCGGCTGCTTCGCAAGGCGGCCCGGCGGCTGCTGCCGCGGTCACCATGAACCCAGGTGCGGATATCGCTATTGGCGCGAGCGCGGGTGGCGGGTGGTCGTCCGCCGCGGCCAACACGGCAGTGGCGCGCGCGATGTCGACACTCGGCATCCCGTATGCGTGGGCCGGCGGCACGTTCTGGGGGCCGAGCCGAGGCGTGCCGGTGGATTTCGACTCACGCAACGACGGCAACGTCATCGGCTACGACTGCTCAGGGCTGACGCTGTTTGCCTGGGCGCCCTACCTGCACATGTCCCACTACGCGCCGAACCAGTGGGGCGTCGGGTCGTACCACCCATCGACAGATCAGCTGCTCCCAGGCGACCTGGTGTTCTGGAGCGAGGACGGCACGGTCGCTGGGATCGGGCACGTTGCGCTGTACATCGGCGGCGGCAACGTCGTCCAGGCGCCATTCAGCGGGTCGTACGTCCAGGTGACCCCACTCGGGCAAGTCGAGGCGGGCTACTTCGGCGCCACCCGCCCGCTCACCTGAGCATCGTCGGCATCGCCGCGTTGCACTCGACTCGGTGGCGCGCTCGTAAAGGTCGACGAAGCGGCGGTACGCCTCGTCGACCTCGGCATAGTCGGCGCCGGCCACCAGGTCGAGTAGTAACCCGCGGCTGACCGCGACACCCAGCCGCAGCTCGGCCGGATCGGAGACCACGCCGATCACCTTCGCCACCTCGGCGGCGTCGGTGAGCCAGGGTTGGGTCAGCGTTTCTCGCAGCCCTTCGGTCCCCGGGGCACCTTGCGCGACGAGCCCGAACACTTCGAAGAACAGCTTGACGAACGGACGAAGCTCCTCCTGGCTGACCTGCTCCCATAGGCCGATCATGAGCTCGCGTGGGGTTCGTGCGTGCTCGGCCATCGCGACCATGACAGCCCGCTGCTGGGCTTCGATCGCCGCGACGATAGCGGCAAGCAGCCCTTCGCGGGAGCCGAAGTGGTACAGCAGCATCCGGTGGCTGGTTGCCGCGCCCCGAGCGATCTCGCGCAGGCTCTTGCCAGCAATCCCCTCCACCGCGGCGAAAGCCATGACCCGTTCCAGAAGTTGTTCCCGAGCACCCACTTCCCCAGCCATGTACCAAATGGTACAGTACCTGTCATGAGATGGACCGACACCCTCGTGATAGACGCGTCAGCCGAACGGATCTGGGAGCTCAACACCGACGTCGAGCGCTGGCCGACCTTTACCCCCACCATGCAGTCCGTAGCGCGGCTCGACGACGGCCCGTTCCGAGTCGGCAGCCAGGCGCGGATCAAGCAGCCCGGCCAGCGGACCGCCACCTGGACGGTGACCCGAATGAGTCCGGGGCAGGAGTTCAGTTGGCAGAGCAAGCGCCGCGGGCTGGTCTTCACCGGAACGCACCGCGTGCAGACCTCGGGCCCGCAAACCCGCAACACCCTCGAGTTCGAGGTCACCGGGCCGCTGTCTCGAGCGTTCGGCCTCCTCTTCGGGGTGGCCGTTCGCCGCTCATTGCGGCTCGAGAATGCGGGATTCGAGACCGAGGCAAGTCGCCACAGCTCAGCCGCCTGAGCATCGCGCGCACGGCTGGGCCCGGTGGCGAACGGGCCGGCTCCACCGTGGATGATCTTGGACTTAGCGTCGCTGGGTGGCATCAAGTCCAAGATCAACTCAGGATCTGCCCGTCTGAGCGGCCGATGGCGTCGCGGCCAAGCAAGAATCCACGTCGTTGTAGAAAGTCCGCCAACTCGTCGGCGTGGAGGTCGCAGGCCAACCAATGCTTGACCCGCTGCGAGTCATGCAGGCGCGGATTACGCCACGACAGGTCGATTGCCGCGGCCGCACGGCAGCCGCGGGCGGAGCACCGCGGGGTTGAATCAGTGTCGGCTGTGGACGTTGATCGCATCACAGGCAACATAACTCTCCGTCCCGTACCGTGAGTCGGATTCGAGCTGATGCGCGGCCCGCGCCGCAGTGGACGGAGATTTAGGTGACTGAACAACGCGAGCGCGCAGCCACTATCGACCCCCGCGGCTGACGCGTCGGCGCTCGAACGGGTGATGTTCGAGGTCAAGCGGGTGATCGTCGGTCAGGAGCGCCTCGTCGAACGCATGCTGGTGGGGCTGCTGTGTCAAGGACACTGCCTCCTGGAGGGTGTGCCTGGCGTAGCCAAGACGCTGGCCGTCGAGACCCTTGCCCGCACGGTGACCGGCAGCTTTGCCCGATTGCAGTTCACGCCCGACCTCGTGCCGTCCGACATAGTGGGCACCCGCATCTACCGGCAGTCGGGCGAGCGGTTCGACACCGAGCTCGGGCCCATTTTCGCCAATTTCGTACTGGCGGACGAGATCAACCGCGCGCCGGCCAAGGTCCAATCGGCGTTGCTGGAGGTAATGGCCGAGCGTCAGGTGACCATCGGCGGCGTGCGTTATCCAGTGCCGGCACCATTCCTCGTCCTCGCGACCCAGAACCCCATCGAGAGCGAGGGCGTGTATCCGTTGCCGGAGGCGCAGCGGGACCGGTTCCTGATGAAGATCGTGGTGGACTATCCCACAGCCACCGAGGAGCGGGAGATCATCTACCGGATGGGCGGCGAGCCGCCGGTCGCGAATCCGGTGATCACGACCGACGAGCTGACCCGGCTGCAGGTGACAGCGTCTCGGGTGTTCGTGCACCACGCGATCGTCGATTACGTGGTGCGCCTCGTGTTGGCCACGCGTACCCCGGCGCAGCACGGCATGCCCGATGTGGCGCAGTGGGTGTCCTACGGTGCGAGCCCGCGCGCGAGCCTGGGGTTGATCGCCGCCGGCCGGGCGATTGCGCTGCTCCGCGGACGGGACTACGTATTGCCGCAAGACGTCCTCGACGTGGCCACCGACGTGCTGCCGCATCGCATGGTCATGTCGTACGACGCGATCGCTGACGGCATTCCCGCGGTCCACGCGGTGCGGCGCATCCTGCAGACCATCCCGCTGCCCCAGGTCGCGCCCCGTCAGCGGGCCGCCGGGCACCAACCCGGCTACGCGCCGGGCGGCTCGTGGGAGCGCACTGCATGAGCAAACCAGCATCGCAGTGCGCCGGCGCCGTTTGTGGGGTGCAGGTGCGTAGATGAGCAATGCGGCGGCGCCTGAGGAGCTGCCGACGCTCGACGTGGCGTCGGCGGAGCCGTTGCTACGTCGCCTGGAATTGACGGTGCGCAACAAGCTGGACGGATTGCTGCAAGGTAACTACGTGGGCCTGGTGCCGGGCCCGGGAAGCGAAGCAGGGGAGTCGCGGCTGTACAACCCGGGCGACGATGTACGGCGCATGGACTGGCCCGTTACCGCGCGCACACTCGTCCCGCATGTTCGCCAGACGATCGCGGATCGTGAGCTGGAGTCCTGGCTCGTCGTCGACCTTTCGCCGAGTGTCGACTTCGGAACAGCGTTCACCGAGAAGCGCGAGCTCGTGCTGGCCGCCATCACCGCGGTGGTACATCTGAGCTCGCGCGGCGGGAACCGCGTCGGCGCGATCGTGACGACCGGCCAGGGGAGCTACCGTATCCCGGCGCGATCGGGCCGGCAGCACGCCCGATATCTGATCCGCAAGGTCGCGCTGACGCCACGGGCCAGTTCCGGCGGACGGGGCGACCTGGCAGCGGCTATCGAGCAGCTGCGCCGCCCGCCGCGCCGCCGCGGGCTTGTCGCGATCGTGTCGGACTTTCTGGACTCCTCCGCCGACGGGCTGAACGGCGCGATGGTCAGCGCCAACTGGGAGCGTCCGTTGCGCGCGCTGGGTGGCCGGCATCAGGTTGTCGGGATCGAGGTCGTTGACCCGAGGGAGCTGGAGCTTCCGGCGGCCGGGTTGATGACGTTCGTCGATCCGGAATCCGGCGAGCAGGTCGAGGTTCAGACCTCCCGGCCGGACGTCCGCGCTCGGTATGCTGCCGCCGCGGCCGAGCAGCGGGTCCGAATCGCGACAACGCTCCGGCACGCGGGCGCGGCGCATTTGCAGCTGCGCACAGACCGAGACTGGCTTACGGACGTTGTGCGCTTCGTGGTGGCCCAGCGCCGGGCCCTGGTGGGGAGCGGGGTCCGCTGATGACGTTCCTCTCACCGGCGTGGCTGCTTCTTCTGATACCGGTCGGGCTTGCCGTCGTCGGCTACCTCATCCTCCAATTGCGCAGGAAGAAGTACGTCGCCCGGTTCAGCAACGTCTCACTGCTGGCCTCTGTCGCACCGAAACGCCCAGGATGGCGGCGGCATCTGACGTTCGCGCTCCTGATCGCCGGACTGGCCGTCCTGGCACTCGGCGCGGCGCAGCCGACGGCAGCGGTCCACGTGCCACGTGACCGAGCGACGGTCATGATGGCGATCGACGTCTCTGAGTCGATGCGGGCCGACGACGTGCTGCCAACTCGGCTACAAGCCGCGCAGCAGGCAGCCAAGCAGTTCGCTGACCTACTTCCGCCCCGCATCAACCTCGGCCTGGTCAAGTTCAGCGGAACGGCGAGCGTGCTCGTGCCACCAACGATCGACCGCGACTCCATCAAGGTGGCCATCGACGGTCTTGAGCTGGACCGGGCCACGGCCATCGGCGAAGCCATATTCTCCTGTCTGGATGCGATCAAGACGTTCAGCAAGGGGACGACCTCCAGTGGCGACCAGCCACCACCGGCGCGGATCGTGCTGATGAGTGACGGAACGTCCAACACCGGGCGTGCGCCCGAGGCCGCGGCTGAGGCCGCAGCGGAGGCCAAGGTGCCGGTATCGACGATCGCGTTCGGGACAGATAACGGCAGCGTTGACATCGAGGGCGAGCGAATCCCAGTCCCCGCCGACAAGGCCACGCTGAAGGCGATTGCCCAGACCACAGCCGGGACCTTCCACACAGCCGCATCGGCGGCCGAGCTCCAGACCGTCTACAAAGACATCGGCACCCAGATCGGGTACACGACACAACACCGGGATGTCAGCTGGCGTTTCCTGCTGATCGGGATGTTGTTCACGCTATCCGCCGCGGGGACGTCTCTCCTTTGGGCCGGCCGCTTGCTGTAGACCGTCCGGCCCGGTAAACCTGCCCCGTTTGGTGGACGCTAGGTTGTCGATCCATGACGCGCTCAGTGCTGGTCACGGGTGGCAACCGCGGTATCGGCCTGGCCATTGCTCGCGCCTTCGCCGCGGCTGGGGACCAGGTCGCGGTGACCCATCGCAGTAGCGGGCCACCGGAGGGACTGTTCGGCGTGCCGTGTGATGTCACGGACACCGCTTCGGTCGACGCTGCCTTCAGCGCCGTGGAGGCAGCGCACGGCCCGGTTGAGGTGCTCGTCGCCAACGCCGGGATTACCGACGACACGCTGCTGATGCGAATGAGCGAGGAGTCCTTTGTCCGCGTGCTCGACGCAAACCTGACCGGGGCGTACCGAGTGGCCAAGCGAGCGACGCCGGCCATGCTCAAGGCCCGACGCGGGCGGATGATCTTCATCTCCTCGGTCGTGGCACTTGTCGGCGCACCGGGACAGGCGAACTACGCGGCGAGCAAGGCGGGACTGATCGGGCTGGCCCGCTCGATCACGCGCGAACTCGGCAGCCGGTCGATCACGGCAAATGTCATCGCTCCGGGCTTCATCGAGACCGATATGACCGACCAGATGACAGACGCGCGCAAGGCCGAGATCCTCGCGACCGTGCCGGCCAAGCGGTACGGCACGGTCGAGGAAGTGGCGGCCGCCGCCGTCTTCCTGGCGTCCGAGCCGGCGGGATACGTCTCGGGTGTGGTACTGCCGGTAGACGGCGGCGTCGGCATGGGCATCTGAGAGGACGACGATGGGTCTGCTGGACGGCAAGCGAGTCTTGGTCACCGGTGTCATCACCGAGGCGTCGATCGCTTTCTCGGTGGCTCGGATCGCTCAGGAGGAGGGCGCGCAGGTCGTGCTTACCGGCTTCGGCCGGATGTCGCTCGTCGAGCGCGTGGCGAGGAAGCTGCCGGAGCCAGCGCCGCTGGTGGAGCTGGACGTGACTGATGACGAGCACCTGGCGGCGCTTGCCGACAAGGTGCGCGAGCACGTCCCCGCGCTCGATGGCGTGGTCCATTCCATCGGCTACGCGCCGCCGTCGTGCCTCGGTGGTGACTTCCTGGCTGCACCCTGGACCGACGTGGCCACCGCTGTGCAGGTGTCGGCCTATTCCCTCAAGTCGCTGACGGTCGCCACGCTGCCGCTACTCGGAAATTCGGGTGGATCTGTGGTCGGGTTGACGTTCGATGCGACCGTGGCCTGGCCTGCGTATGACTGGATGGGCGTTGCGAAGGCCGGACTCGAGTCCACCGCTCGATATCTGGCCCGGGAGCTCGGCTCGCGCAAGATCCGAGTGAACCTGGTGGCGGCCGGACCCGTGCGAACCATGGCGGCGAAGAGCATCCCCGGGTTTGCGACGTTCGAGGACGCGTGGGACGGGCGCGCCCCCCTAGGCTGGGACAACAGCAACGCCGAGCCGGTGGCCCGCGGGGTCGCCGTACTGCTCTCGGACTGGCTGCCTGCGACAACGGGAGAGATCGTGCACGTCGACGGCGGCTACCACGCGATGGGCGTTTGATTGGCCGCCTACGACGCGCTGTTGCTGCTGTCCTTTGGCGGCCCGGAGCGCCCGGACGAGGTCCTGCCGTTCCTGCGCAACGTGACGCGAGGCCGGGAGGTCTCGAACGAGCGACTGGCGCAGGTGGCGGAGCACTACCAGCACTTCGGCGGCGTCTCGCCCATCAACGAGCAGAACCGTGCGCTGCTCACTGCGATCGGGAAGGACTTCACCGCTCATGGCCTCGACCTGGGCCTGTACTGGGGTAATCGCAATTGGTACCCGTACGTCGACGACACGATGCGGACGATGGTCGCAGATGGCGTCAAGCGCGCGCTTGTCCTGGCGACCAGCGCAACATCGTCCTACTCGGGGTGTCGGCAGTACCGAGAGAACCTGGCCGACGCACAGGCCGAGCTCGGGCCATCAGCTCCGCTGCTGCACAAGCTGCGCCACTACTTCGATCACCCGGGTTTCGTTGCCGCCAACGCGGACCGCGTGCGGGCCGCCCTGACCGAGTTGCCGCGGGACCGTCGCGAAGCAGCCCGCCTGGTGTTCACCGCGCATTCGATCCCGGTGGCGATGAACGCTTCGTCCGGACCATCGGGAGGTTTGTATCTCGACGAGCACCGCGAGACGGCGCGCCTGGTTGCCGAAGCGGTGCGGGGCCCACGCGCCGAGTTCGATCTGGTCTGGCAATCCCGGTCTGGTCCGTCCCGTGTGCCATGGCTGCAACCCGATATCAACGATCACCTGCGAACGCTGGCCGCGCAGGAAACTGCGGCGGTCGTCGTCAGCCCGACGGGCTTCGTGTCGGACCATCTCGAGGTGCGATGGGACCTCGACACCGAAGCACGCGAGACCGCTGCGGAGCTGGGACTGCCCTTCGCGCGAGCGGCGACCGCTGGCACTCATCCTGCGTTCGTGGCCATGGTGCGGGAGCTGGTGGAGGAGGAGCTGTCCGGAGCGCCCCGGCGAGCGCTCGGCTCGCTGGGCATCTGTGGGCTGAACTGCCCTCCGGGATGCTGTCCGCGCCCGGCCCGGCATTCGCCGCAACCTCGGGAGGGGGTCAGGCGCGCGTTCTGAGCCGAACGAGTCGGAGGACGACACCGACGGCGAAGATCGCGAGGCCCGCGACGATGCCGGTTATCGGCAACGTGGCGACCAGCCCAGCGCAGCCGATCACTCCCAGGATTTGTACCGGTCGTGGGTACCGGCGGTCGTCGGCGGGTTGGGTGAACGCGGCCAGATTCGCGATCAGGTAGTAGATCAGCACGCCGAACGAGGAGAACGCGATAGCTCCGCGCAGGTCCGTGAACGCCACGAGGATGCATACCAACAGACCCACGGCCAATTGAGCCCGGCGCGGTATCTGGCGCTTCGGATCCACTGCCGCAAGCCAGCGGGGCAGGTCGGCGTGCCGAGCCATCGCCAGCGTTGTCCGTCCGATCCCGGCGATGAGTGCCAACAGCGCGCCGAGTGACGCCGCGACCGCTCCGACGCGCACCAAGGGCACCGCCCAGTTCCACGATCCGGCCGCCACCGCGTCGGCCACCGGCGCGGACGACGCGGCGAGCCGCTGCGGCCCGAGGGTCGCGAGCGTCGTCAGTGCTACCGCCGCATACACGACGACGGCGATGAGCAATGCGATGAGGATGGCACGCGGGATGGTGCGCCTCGGTTCCCGCACCTCTTCGCCGAGCGTCGCAATGCGGGCGTAGCCGGCGTACGCGAAGAAGATCAGGCCGGCGGACTGGACAACCCCGTACCAGCCGTGACCGGCGGTGGTGGGATCCCATCGCGTCCCGTGTGGTTCCCCGCCCGCCCAGGCGGCGACGACGGCGACGCCCAGGATCGCGAGCACGATGGAGACGAGGATCGCCGTCACCCGGGCCGTGCGGGTCACGCCCAGACAGGTGACGGCAGTCATCACGGCGACCGTGCACACGGCCACTGGGCGCTGCCACGCGGTCGGGATGACGTATGCAACGACGGTGAGCGCCATCGCAGCGCAGCTTGCGATCTTGCCGACGACGAAGCCCCAACCCGCGATATAGCCCCACCACGCTCCTAGGCGCTCACGGCCGTAGATGTACGTGCCGCCGGAGGTCGGATAGGTCGCGGCGAGTTGCGCGGACGACGTGGCGTTGCAATATGCGACGACGGCGGCGATCCCGAGACCGATGAGCAACGCAGCACCAGCCGCCTGCGCCGCGGGTCCGAAGACCGAAAACACTCCCGCCCCGATCATCGAGCCGAGACCGATGATCACGGCATCGGCGAGGCTCAGCCGTCGCGCGAGCGTGGGCTGGGTGGCTGCCGCAACAGGTTTGGGCGTCTCCGACCTCCCTGCGGCGATTGCTATCCGCCCGCGTTGTAGCCGGCGACGCGGGCTCGCCGCACAGCCGTGACCAGAGGGCGCAAGGCCTCCGTGCGGGCCGCGACCCCCGTTCGGTCGATTGCCCCACCTACCGGATCGAGCAGCGCGATACGCAGCACGTCGTCCATGCGTTCGGCCTGGGCCAGCAGGGCGACAGCTCGCGATGGGTATCCGCTCGGCAGATCGAGCCGCTCACCGGCCCGGCGGGCGTGCGCTAAGGCCTCCCCGACCTCTCCCGAGGCGCCGGATACATCCGCGGCGAGCAGGGCCCGCGCGGAGTCCCGAATGGCCTCCGCCAGCGCCTGCTGGGCCTCTCGAACGTCGATGTGGTCAGGTGGCGCCGCCTCGACGGGGAACGCCCGCCATCGCACGTACGGGCGAGCACTGCTCGCCGGGTTAGCGGCCAAGATCTCGGGGACCAGGCCGAATCCGCCGCCGAAGACTGCTTCGCCCGCCTCCAGCGCGGCGGCTCGGAACCCGACCGGTCCGGGCACTCCACGCAAATCGCCGGGGACCGGTAGGACGGCCCGCACGTTCGCTCCGCGGGCCCGCCACTGGATCAGCGCCTCCGAGAGCGGCATGTCGGCGGTATCGTCCGCCACGATTCGATGACCCTCGTCCCCGGCGCTGGCGGCACGCAGCACCTCGTCCGACGCGGCCCGGCCGGCGAGCCACGTCGAGGTCCAGGCGGCAAGGATGCCGCAGCGAGGGGCCGACACCCATCCAGACTACGGGCCTGCCCTCGGGATTGATGCCAGCGACGATCACTGTCGATGCCGTCGAGGACTCGGCTATTTCTTAACCGGGGCGTGATGTATCGAACCGGCGCGGCGCAGTGGATCGTGCCAGGATTGAGTTGTGCCTGCTTGGCTGATCTGGGTGATCGCTGCTGGCGTGCTGGCCGGAGCCGAGACCTTGTCGATGGACTTTGTCTTGGTGATGTGCGCCGGCGGCGCGGCAGCTGGCGCCCTCACCGCGGCCGCCGGTGCACCACCTGCGATCCAGGTCCTCGTGGCGGCGTTCGTCGCTATCGGCTTGCTGGCCTTTGTACGTCCCGTCGCGCGCCGCCACTTGGCCGGCGAAGGTGCGCAACTTATGGGCACCGAGGCGCTGATCGGCAAGCAGGCCATCGTGCTGTCCGAGGTCGATGCACATCACGGCCTGGTGCGGCTCAATGGGCAACCGTGGACGGCCCGCGCGTACGACACAACGCAGACCATGACCGCGGGAAGCACGGTACGGGTCATGGAGATCTCCGGCGCGACCGCAGTCGTGTGGCAGGAACCATGACGATCAGCCCATCCATCCTGCGGGAGGAGACCACATGGCTGCGTTGATTGCGGCGATCGTTGTCGTCGCCGTTTTGTTGATCTTGCTGGTGCGCACGGTACGGATCGTGCCCCAGGCTCGGGCCGGCGTCGTTGAGCGACTCGGGCGTTACGTGCGCACCCAGGGACCGGGTGTCGCGATCCTGTTGCCGTTCGTCGACCGCATGCGCCCGCTGATCGACCTGCGCGAGCAAGTCGTGAGTTTCCCACCGCAGCCGGTGATCACGAGCGACAACCTGACTGTGGCGATCGACTCCGTCATCTATTTCCAGGTCACCGATCCGCGCGCGGCCACCTACGAAATCCAGAACTACATCCAGGCGGTCGAGCAGTTGACGATCACCACCCTGCGCAACGTCGTCGGCGCGCTCAATCTCGAGGAGACGCTGACGAGCCGCGACTCGATCAACACGCAACTGCGCGGCGTACTCGACGAGGCGACCGGTCCGTGGGGAATCCGGGTCGCCCGGGTCGAGATCAAGGCGATCGATCCGCCGCCCTCCATCCAGGACGCCATGGAGGCGCAGATGCGCGCGGATCGAAACAAGCGCGCAGTCATCCTGCAGGCCGAAGGTCAGCGGGAATCGGCGATCAAGACCGCCGAGGGCCAGAAAGCGGCGCAGATCCTGTCCGCTGAAGGGCAGAAGCAGTCGGTGATCCTCGCATCAGAGGCGGACCGCCAGTCGCGAATCCTGCGCGCGGAGGGTGAGCGAGCCGCGAGATACCTCACTGCGCAGGGCCAGGCCAAGGCCATCGAGACAACGTTCGGTGCGATCCACGCAGCCAAGCCCGATCCGGCGCTGCTCGCATACCAGTACCTGCAGGTGCTGCCGCAGATCGCCCAAGGCGACGCGAACAAGATGTGGATCGTGCCGAGCGAGTTCAGCAAGGCTCTCGAAGGGCTGGCGAAGCTCGCCGGCGGCGACGATGAGGGGGAGAAGCCGTCCTGGCTCGCGGCGACCAGCACCGGCGGTCCGAATGGCGGCGCACTGGATCTCGACACGAGCCGATGGTTCGATTCGAACCTGCCACCTGCCGCGGAACAGCCGGAGGCGATGAACCTGCGCGCGTCTGATAGCGACATGGAGACGCGGGAAGCCCACACCGGAATGATTCCCCCCAGCGTGCTGAGGACAGATATGCCGGCGTCGGTGGCTCGAGCCGGCGAGGAGATCGATCCCGACTCGGCGGCTGCGCACGCCCAGCAGCCGCCGCCGTACCTGCAACAACCACCACCGCCGCCCCTGGTGAGGGCGGAGGACACTAGCGCCGGCTCCGAAATGACAGGTCCGGCTTGTTGCCATAAAGTTGCAACAACGTCGGATCTGAGGAGCTACTGCGGTGGCGATCGCAACGCCCGAGAGGTCAACTGGTCGACTTTCCCAGGTTCGCGATGCCTTGACTCCCGGCGAATGGCGCCGGATCGCCGGGATGGTCGCCGTCATCGTGGGGCTTCATGTGATCGGCTTCGGGCTGTTGCTCGTGCTGGTTGCCCCACAGCACCTGTCGCTCGGCGGCCAGACGTTCGGAATCGGGCTGGGCATCACCGCGTACACCCTCGGCATGCGCCACGCCTTCGACGTTGATCACATTGCCGCGATCGACAACACCACCCGCAAGTTGATGGAAGAAAAGTCCCGACCGGTGTCGGTCGGGTTCTGGTTCTCGCTCGGTCATTCGACGATCGTCTTCGCGATGTGCGTGGCTCTCGCGCTCGGCATCCGTACGCTCGCCAGCCAGGTGAGCAACGACAGCTCGACTCTTCACGATGTCACCGGAATCGTCGGCGTCTCGGTGTCGGGCACCTTCCTCATCGCGCTCGGCGTCGTCAATCTGTTCATCCTCGTCGGCATCGTGAAGATCTTCCGAAGGATGCGCAGCGAAGCGTACGACGAGGAGACGCTCGAGGACCTGCTACAGCATCGCGGTTTCATGAACCGCATCCTGCGGCGGGTGATGGTCGCGGTTCGTAAGCCCTGGCATATGTATCCCGTGGGCGTGCTGTTCGGTTTCGGATTCGACACCGCGACCGAGATCTCCCTGCTCGTACTGGCCAGCACCGGCGCGGCATTCGTCCTGCCGTGGTATGCCATCCTCTGCCTGCCGATCCTGTTCATGGCCGGCATGTGCCTGTTCGACACGATGGACGGGTCGTTCATGAACTTTGCCTACAGGTGGGCGTTCTCCCAGCCGGTGCGGAAGGTGTACTACAACATCACGATCACGTCGTTGAGCGTGATCGTCGCGGTCCTCATCGGTGGGATCGAGCTGCTCGGCCTGCTCGCCGACAAGTTCGAGCTGACCGGTGGCGTCTGGAACCTCGTAGGTGCCGCGGGCGACTACCAGTACACCGGATACCTCGTGGTCGGCGTCTTCGTGGCTACCTGGGCGGTCTCGCTGCTCATCTGGCGCTACGGCCGAATCGAGGAGAAGTGGATGAGCCAGCACGCGACCGGTCGAGAGTGATGCCGGGTAGTTAGAAGTCCGTGGCGCACCACGGGGCGATCGCGGTGCCGAACATCGTGTCGGCCCGGTCCACGGCACCTGGCGTGATTTCCTCCACCTGCCCGGCGTCGAGCTGGGCCCGCAGGCTCACGCCGCCGAGATAGCAGGACGCGAGTGCGCGCTGGCCAATCCTCAGCTCGACGGCCGCATCCGGCGACGATACGCACTCGGCGCCGTCTGGGTCGGCGCGAAGCGTAAATCGGCCGGCCGCATAACCACCGACATCGTCATCTACCACGTCGAATGTCAGCTCGTCGGCCACGGCGTACCGGCGCGCCGACATCGCCGCCGGCACGTCAAGCACTCGTAGCCAGAGGGCGTCCGCGTGATGGGCCTGCCGGAGCGCTCGGCCGTCACCCAGCAACCATCGCACCGGTTCGTCGACCGGGCGTCCACCGAGGCGAATGCGCTCGACGAGGTCGAGGTTCGTGAGGTACGTCCAGAGGTCTCGGTAGGCGCGAGGCGTCGCGGCGCACAGATGCACGACGTCGATATCGGCAGATCCGTTGTCGTCCATGGTGCCGTTGCCCACCCAGCCGACGTAACCGTCCGGACCGTCCGCGCCGGTGTGCAGGATGAAGGTCGGTATCCGTCCGCGGATCTTGTCCGGCGTGAGCCCGTGTAAGCCGAACGTGCGTTCCCACCAAACGGCCTCGCGGTCGATGTTCCCGGCCCGCCGTCGCCGCGCCGTGTCGAAGATTTCCGGTCCGTACTTCCCAATCTCCGCCGGCTCGACCTGACGGAGCGTTCCGCCGCTTGCCGCTTCTGGCGGCAACGACGCCCCCCGCATGCGTGGATCGAGGTGATAGGAGGCCGCGAAGGTGGCTGGCGCGTACCCGAATCGACCGTAGATACCCCATTCGGCTGCGAACAGAATGGCCACGGCGTCGCCCCGTTCGCGTGCCATGTCCAGCGATTCGGACAGCATCCGGCGAAGGAGTCCGCGTCGCCGGTGGGTGCCGGCGACAGTCACCATGGTGAGCGCATCCGCTGGGACCAGCTCAGTTCCGCCGTCCCGGCCGGGAACGCTGAGACTCCGGGTCATCGTGCCCAACGTGGCCACCCAGCGTCCGTCAGCACGCACGCCCCAGTGCCTTATCCCGGGCCAGCCGCGCCGCCGCTTGGTGTCGTACTCTTCCCGTTCCTGGGGATTGGGGTCGAGCAGGAATGTCGTCGCCATGGACGCGAACCACGCCGATGCCTCTTCAACATCGACCGGATGGACGATCTCGATGTCCGCCACGCTGATCACCTTGCCAGCCGCACCGGATGGCCGCAGCCGACTTTTCTCGGGGACATTGATATGCCGATTATCGCAAGAGGGAGGATGTCGGCATGCTCTTCGGTAAGGAACACGTGCAGCGTTACCAGCAGACCGACGGTGCCGATGGCTACGTGTGGGCCAATGGCACCACCATTCTGCTGTTGACAACCACCGGACGGCGAAGTGGCGAGTCCCGGACGGCGCCCCTGATCTTCCAGCCCTACGGTGCGGACTATCTTGTCGTCGCGTCCAAGGGCGGCGCTGACCAGCCACCCGGCTGGTACCGCAACCTCGAGTCGAATCCGACCGTTGGCGTTCAGATCAAGGGGGACAAGTTCGTCGCACGCGCTCGGACGGCGTCGCCGGAAGAGAAACCTGACATGTGGCGCGTCATGACCCAGGTCTGGCCCGACTACGACCGCTATCAGGACAGGACGGAGCGCGAGATCCCGGTCGTCGTCCTGGAGCGCATGGCCTGACGAGAATCCCGATCACAGCCACTTGATCGAATCGTGCAGGTACACGTAGCCGATGAAGCTGACCGCGTCGATGACGGTGTGCGCGACGGCGAGTGGCAGCACTCGGCGCGTCCGCTGGAACCACCAGCCGAAGATCACGCCCATCACCATGTTCCCGAAGAATCCACCGAGGCCCTGATACAGGTGATAGCTGCCGCGCAGTACGGCACTCGCGGCAAGTGCACGAGAGTCACTCCAACCCATCTGGCGCAGTCGGGTCAGCAGATAGCCGATGACGACGATCTCCTCGAGAATGCCGTTCTGGGCCGCCTCGAGAAGTAGCAACGGGACCCGGTACCAGATGTCGGGCAGGTTGACGACGGCCAGGCTGGCATTGATTCCCAGCTCATGGGCGGCCCACACGAGTCCGATGCCGGGAAGGCCGATCAGAGCCGCGAACCCTAGCCCGGCGATCAGGTCCGACCGCCACCGTCGGGTGTCGAGGCCGATCCCGAAGCCGGCCCCGCCCGGATCCCGGGCCAACAGGACGACGGCGAGGAACGCCGGAGCCAGTCCGTGGAGGACGTCAGCGAGGTTGTCGAGGACGTCCAGCCAGACGTAGTTCGTGTTGGGTCCGGCGACGACGGTGGCCGTCGTCCCGGAGATACCGCCCTTGACGGTGATCTCCGCCCGCACGTAGTAGAGCAGTGCGTAGATTCCGGACATGCCGAGTGACACGCCCAGGACACCCAGCACCTCGAGCCCGCGGTACCTCGACCGACCGATGTCGGGTGCCGTCCGGCTCTCCACGCCGGGTCCCTGCGCTGGACCGTCGCTGCTCGGCGGCGCAGCGGCTGATCGCTCGGCGGGCGCGGGCGAGGTCACCGAGTCAGTGTGCCTGCTGGTGGCAGGTGCGTCCTAGGGGACCACTGGTTCGTGCTGTGCAGGAGCCATGAATCTATAGACTCCGGATGGCGGTCGGTCGTCACAAAGCGCGGTGGCAGCGGTAGCCGTGTCACGCGCGCTCAACATCGCGACGCGTGATCGGTTGACTACGGGACGACGCGGGGCTGGATACGCAGAGCGCTATTGCGTGCGCAAGCCCATCATGCAATACAGTTCATACGAAGGGGCGTGCGGCACATCCCTCCCGTGCCGCCGCCCCTTCCTCGTGCCTTGAGATCCCGGCTGACGAACGTATTAACGTGCCCGCCGACCCCGCGGCGCTCACCCAATCGCCTCAGGCCTGCCCGGTTACCGTCGAGGGATGCACCTCCACGTTCCGTGCGCCCGATGAGCAATTTCGCGAGCGACCAGTTCTGGCTGACATTGCCTCTCACGGCGGCCGCAATCGCGTTCGTCTCGCTGGCCACATTTGTGATCTCCCGCGTCGTCGACCGGCATAACGTGATCGACGCCGCGTGGGGCTTGATGTTCGCCGCCGCCGCTCTCGTCGTTTTCATAGCCTCGGCTGATTACGGAAATGACCTGCGGCGGTGGCTACTCCTACTCATGCCAGTGCTATGGGGACTCCGCCTGGCGCAACACATCGGACGGCGCAGCGTCGGAAAAGGAGAGGATCCGCGATACGAGGCGTTGCTGCGCAAGGCGAAGGGCAATCCGGACCTGTACGCACTGCGGACGATCTATCTCCTACAGGCGGTCCTCGTGTTCATCATCTCGGCACCGATCCAGGTCGGCGTCTTCGAGTCTGGCGGTGTTGGGGTCATCGGCTGGGTCGGCCTGGCCGTATGGCTGGTCGGCGTGTTCTTCGAAGCCGTCGGCGACCACCAGATGGAATCCTTTCGCCGAGATCCCGCAAACAAGGGCAAGGTGATCGACAGCGGGTTGTGGCGATACACCCGGCACCCCAACTACTTCGGCGACGCGTGCGTCTGGTGGGGGATCTTCCTGGTCG
Source organism: uncultured Actinomycetota bacterium (assembly GCA_963801715.1). GTDB lineage: Bacteria > Actinomycetota > Actinomycetes > Mycobacteriales > Jatrophihabitantaceae > CAVVJA01. Next base: position 327,903 of record CAWDGB010000014.1, read on the forward strand.
CCGCCGAGCATTGGCCTGGCGTCCTGACCGTGTTCGCCCCGGTGATCATGACGCTGCTACTGACCCGGGGGTCGGGTGCCCGCATCCTCGAAGGACAGCTCCACACGCGTGCGGGGTGGGCTGAATACGCCGCTCGGACGAGCGGCTTTTTCCCCCTACCGCCGAAGCTGCGCCAGCGGATCAGTAACTGACGGCCGGATGCGAGTGCACTTCGCGGGTCGCAGGAGGCGGAGGCTGCTCCTGGGGTGACTCGTGGTACTCGTGCTGAAAGTCGGGATGTTCCTCGCGACAATGATGGTCGCGCTCAGTCCGCCACGAGAACTTGAGCTCACACTTCGGGCATTGGTACACGGTCATCGGGCCTCCGTCAGCAGTTGCCAACATCGAGCATAGGACGTCTTCCTGAGCGCACGCTGGAGACCTCCAGCCGCGTGTCGGCGAGTCGAACTCGTCATCGATAGCTGCCCCGCAGCACGCTCTTTCCGGAGAACAGGTACGGCTCGCCCACGTTCTGCACGCTCACCTCGATATTGGTGAACTTGTCGAGAAGCGATGACGGAATCTGCAGCTTGGTCTTGCCATCCGAGCCGACCCATCCCACCGGCTGCAGGCTCTTGCGAGCGGTATCTGTGAGCCACACCTCGTAGTTGGTGCCGCTTCCGGGTGTCGGTAGGGAGCTCGCGTCTACCTGGACCTCGTTGCTTCCGACCAGCTTCGCTGACGCCGCGACCCGGCCCTGGTCGAAGGCCGCGAGCTCTACCGTTCGGGCCGACGCGGAACCACCGAGGTTCTGCACGGCCAGCACTGCGCCTCCACCGACCAGCACCCCGGCTACGGCGGCAACAGCGATCCAACGAGCCCGACGCGAGCGAGCGCGCGGTGGCGCAACCGAATGACGCGGAGCCCGTGCCTCCTGCTTAGCCATCTCGAAGATCGGGGTCATGTCCGGCAGCGCAGTGGGTTCGGCCGGGCGGTCCTCGGCCACGTCCGTGGACAGCAGCGAGCGGAGTTCGGGAGCGAATCGGGCGGCGGAGGACAGCGACGCGTGGGCGATGAGAGCCGACACGAGTTCCTGCTGGCAGTCCTCGCACTCCCGGAGGTGATCGGCCGCTAAGGCGACGGTCGCCCGGTCGGCTTCCCCGGTGAGTAAGAGGGGAAGCTCGTCGAAAATGTGGGTGCTCATGATTGCTCCCGGCTCTTCTGGAGTAGTCCGGCCAGGCGTTGCAACCCTCGTGAGGTGCGTGTCTTGACCGTGCCAAGAGGTATGTCCAAGGCCACGGCGATCTCACTTTGCGAGTAATCGTCGAAGTACGCCATTTGGATGACCTCGCGCTGCATGTCGGGCAGCCCTCGGAGCGCTCCGCGCACCTCGTCGGCCCACGCCAACCGGTCCGCGATATCGCGACCGTCCTCTCCGGTGATCTCCCGCACCGAGTCGAGGGAAACGACCGTGTCGCGTCGCTTGCGCAGATGATCGATCGCACGCTTACGCGCAATACCGAGCACCCAAGCGCGCAGACTCAGCGACGGGTCATACCGGTCATGCGAACGCCACACCTCGTAGAACACGCGCTGCATGACGTCTTCGATATCGGCTGCCGGAACGTAACGGCTCAGATAGGACATGACGAGCGGCCCGAGCGTCCGATAGCAATCCTCGAGTGCCTCGGGTTCGCCCGCTTCTAGCCTTTCCCCGATGTCGGCGTACGCGGCGTCCACAGTGAGAATTCGTACTCACGGAAGCCGCTGGTTCCACGAGGCGCGACGTAGCGCGCCAATGTTTTGACCGGTGCGCTGCTGCATTATTCGGATAATTTGCCTTAAACAGTCAAGGCAGCAGCCCTAGGGCAAGGAGGTCATCGACCGGTTCGGTGATGCTGCACGTGCCGAAGGTGCGAAACAGCGCTCGAATAGCGCCGACGTCGGACGCGGCCAGTTCCCGCACTTGGACGGCTACGTCGCTGGCGTCGCGTTGAGCGAGCACGTCCCGCGTCGCGGCGTGATTACCGGTGCTGGCAGCTACCCGCGCCGCCAGCGCGATGTTGAGAAAGCCGTGATGCTGGAACAGCGTGCTGTCGTCGCGATGCCGAACCGCGTGGTGGAGTCCAGCCGTGCATTTGAACGGTTGCCGTTCCGCGGCACACAGCAGGATGGCTTGCGCGAGTTGCTCCTCGGTCTGAAACGCGTCGAGCGTCGTGCCGCCAGTCCGAAACTTGATGCGGACGCCGGTAGCAGCGACGGCATGCACCGAGTCCTCGTGCAGGGCCACAACCGGAATTTCGAGGTAGACCGCCCGGTCCGAGGTCACGTGCGGGGCCAAGGCCCGCAGGGCATGCGGAAGTGCTGTCGTTCCGCAGGGGACCTCGAGCGCGACGACCTCAACCTGGGGGGCTCTCGACGCGGCGGCCAACGCGTCCGGAATTGCGTCGATGCCACCTGGCACGACGAGCGAGACGTCGAGCCGTGGGATCGCACGAAGGACGAGCTGGGCCGAAAGCGACGGTAGTCGGCCGGCCGCGCAGACGAACGATGCGACAAGGTCGCCGTACCAGGCCAAACGATGAGCTGCGTGCCCGGCGACCGCATCGGCCAACGGCGCGTCCTCAGGGGGGAACATCGCGGCATCGTCGAGGAGGCCGTCGAACAGCGCGGTCAGTCCGGTGCTACTCATCGGCTACTCCGGCCTCTGATGATCTTGGAGACGTGGTGGCCGGAAGGCAGTAACTCCAAGATCACGACCGGTGGCGCTGCGCGTTTCTGCAGGGACCTCGTACCTCTGCAGTGCGGTGTCGCTCCCCCATGCGGGCATGCCTACCTCCCGTAGCAAGCGCGGACCACCTCCATGAAACTCCGCCCAGCCGCGTTTTGTGAGCTATTTATGGCATCGGTGCGCCACGGACTGGGTAGCGTGCGCCTATGACCCTCGAACGCGAGCCATCCGCCGTTGCGGAGGACTTCGTCACCGGGGTGGTACCTGCCGGGGTGCGGTTTCGCCTTGCCGACCCATCGGCGACGTACGCCGAGGTTCGGGTCTGGCTGGATCTGGAACACCACGTCGAGCCCCCGCCGCTCGTTCGAGTGGGACACGGATGGGAGACGACGCTCCGGCGCGCCCCAGTGCTGCGGGTGGAGTATCTGTTCCTCGTCCGCCACCAGGATGGCTCCGAGGCCATGATCTGCGATCCGGCCAATTCACGACGCGTGGCCACCGCCTTCGGCGATCATTCGGTCCTTGAGTTCCCCGGATATGAGGCACCTGCGTGGCTCGCGACCACCGCTGCCTCGAAGGGTGAAACGGTGGGGTTCGCGGTGCGCGCCGCCGGCCTTCGCCGTACGATAGCGGTCACCGTGTGGTCCCCACCGGGGACGACCGTTTCCGATCCGCTGCCGATGCTCGCGTTGCATGACGGGCCGGAACTCGACCAGCTTGCCGCCGTCACCCAGTTCAGCGCAGCCATGATTGCGCTCGGTCGACTTCCGGCCCACCGGCTCGCGCTCGTTTCGCCAGGACACCGGGACAGCTGGTACTCCGCTTCGCTGGCATATGCCCACGCGCTGCACCGGTCCGTGCTACCGGCCGTGCGCAACGTCGTCAGAGTCGGGCCCGCGCCGGTCCTCGCCGGAGTCAGCCTCGGCGCGCTGGCTGCGCTGCACGCCGCGACGACGTTTCCGGGAACGTGGGCCGCCCTTTTCCTGCAGTCCGGGAGCTTCTTCCGCCGCGAGTCCGACGGGCACGAGAGCAGTTTTGTGGGATTCGACGCCATCACGCGCTACGTGCGATCGCTGGACGATGCCACTGAGCCCACACAACGCTTGGATATCGGCATGACGGTTGGTCTGGCTGAGGAGAATCTGACCAACAATCGGGTGATGGCCGCGGCGTTGAGCCGCCTCGGACACCGAGTGACGCTCGTCGAAGTGCCTGACGCACACACGTTCGTCGGCTGGCGCGACGCGCTCGACCCTCACTTGACCAACCTGTTGGCCCGAGCGTGGACGGGGCATCGCGGTGCGGCGTGACGTGTACGACCTGTACTCGCCGGCAATCGGCGCGAGCGGCAGCGTCATCGCCTACGGCCATTGGGGCCGACCACTCGTCGTGTTCCCGTCCGAGCAGGGCCGGGCGATCGACTACGAGAACAACGGCATGGTCGGCGCGGTCTCCTGGCTGATCGACGCCGGCCGGGTAAAGCTGTATTGCGTCGACGTCTTCGACGCGCAAACCTGGTCGCGCAGTGACCTGCCGGTCGAGGAACGGGCGGCTCGGCACGGTGCCTACGAGTCGTGGATCATCGACCAGGTCGTACCGTTCGTCTACGACGACTGCGGCGGCCCGGTCGAGATCATGACCACCGGATGCAGCCTCGGTGCCTATCACGCGGTGAACCTCGCGCTGCGCCGAGCCGACCTGTTTCCCCTCGCCATCGGCCTCTCCGGAAACTACGACCCGGCGACGTGGAACGCCTGGGGTGAGCGCGGTGACGCGGTCTACTTCCAGAATCCTTGCGACTACGTGCCCAACCTTGGAGGTGACCACCTCGACTGGCTGCGGTCCCGCGTGTCCCTCCTCCTCGTCGTCGGGCAGGGCGCCTGGGAGACGCACCCCACAGGCGCGCTGCCGTCCACCCGCTATTTGGCCGAGCAACTGTGGTTGAAAGGCATCCGGTGCGAATTGGATCTCTGGGGTTTCGACGTCGCTCACGACTGGCCCTGGTGGCAACGTCAACTGGCGCATCACCTGCCGAGATTCTGCTGAGAGGAGCCTGCCCGTGAATTCAGAGGTTCGTCACCTAGTTGGCTTGTTGCTGGGCACCGAAGAGGATTGGCCCCGAGCCTTTCAGTCGTTTCTCGGCCTGGTCGGGCCGATCGACGATGCTCGTGGCCGGCGTCATGTGTTCGACACAGAGCGGCTGACGATCGAACCGTTCTCCTTGCGGGCAAAGCCACGGACGGACCTCGTCATCGATCGGCTCGCTTACTGGTACTACCACCCCAGAGAGTGGCTGAAGAAGATCGCCTTGATGGACGACGTGTACTTGCTCAACTCGCCGTTCACCTTCCAGGCCATGGAGAAGCACGCCGCGTACTGCGCGATGATGCGGCTCGGCCTGCGGATACCGGAAACGGTGCTCGTGCCATACAAGAATCCGCCCGACAACGCGAGGTACGCGTTCACAGCTGCCCGGTATAACCGGCCAGTTCGATCTCGACGCTGTCGCGGCCGAGATCGGCTATCCGCTTTACATGAAACCGTACGACGGGGGAGCGTGGCGCGGCGTCTCGCGGATCCGCGACGCCACCGACCTACACGAGGCCTACGACCAGTCAGGCGAGATGCTCATGCACCTGCAGGCAGCCGTCGAAGGTTACGACGTGTTCGCCCGTGCGCTGTCTATCGGCGCCGAGACGCTGGTCATGCGCTTCGAACCGAACGCGCCCATGCACGAGCGCTATCGCGTGCAACACGACTTCCTGGCGCCGTCCGTGGGCCATGAAGTTGTGACGATCTCGCGTTTGATCAACGCGTTCTTCCGCTGGGAGTTCAACTCCTGCGAGGTGCTCGTCAAGGACGGTGTGGTCTACCCGATCGACTATGCCAACGCCTGCCCGGATGTCGCGGTGACGTCGTTGCACTACTACTTCCCGTGGGCGATCAAGGCTCTCGTGCGGTGGACAGTGTTCTGCTGCGTTACCGGTCGGCGCGCGCGCATCGATTTGGACACGCGCTCCTACTTCGACATCGGGGACCGAGGCGAGCTCTCCTACGGGGAGAAACTTGCGGCCTATCGCGAACTGGCGGACGTGTATTTCGACACCGACCATTACGAGGAGTTCTGCGCGGAGCACCTAGCTGAGCTCGACGAGCGGGTTCTCGAATGGATCAAGAGCGCACACTTCGAGCGTCTGTTGTTCGATACCGTCCGGATGGGTTATCCACCGCATGAGCACGACCAGTTCCTAGGCCACTTCCACGGGCTCATCGATCTATGGGTCCGGGACGAGAGCGCTCGGCTGGAGAAGCGCTGCGCACTGACCGACGTCTGGGCTCGGCGCACGCGTACTTGAGCGAGCAGCGCATCGTCATGACCACAACAGCTGGCGGGTCTGGCGATCCATGACCGCCTCCTCGTCGGCGGCCACCGTCAAGACCCGGATGCCTCGGGCCGCCAACTGGTCCGACGCCGATGCCGAGGTCGACCTGGAATCCGCTACCGCTCCGGGAAGGCTCAACAGCCGCGCGCAGATTTCCTCGCGGATCTCGTTGGAATGCTCGCCAATTCCTCCCGTGAACACCAGCGCGTGCCACTCGTCGAGTGCGGTGGCGCAGGATGCAATCGCCATCGCCACCGATCGGGTGAACGCCCGAATGGCAAGATCCACTCGGGAGTCGGCCCGGGCCGAGAGCAGGTCGCGCATGTCGACAATGCCACCGGAGAAGGCGGCGATTCCGCTGCGGTGGGTGAGCATGTTCCGGACGGCATCGGTGTCCCAGTCGGGATGTGCCAGCACGAACAGCACGATCTCCGGGTCAAGGTCTCCGCTGCGAGTCGCCGACATGGTTCCGCCCGTCGGTGTCAGTGACATTGTCGTGTGACGAGACTGCGCGTCGGCCACGGCAGTGACGCTGCAGCCGCTGCCGAGGTGGGCGATGACCGCCGGGCCCAGATCCGGGACGGCGTCGACGACGGACTGCACGGCAATCCCATGGAAGCCGTAACGTCGTACACCCATGGCTGCCACGTCGTCGGCCACCGGAAGGCAACGCGCCTCGTCCGGCAAACCGTGATGGAAGGCAGTATCGAAACAGGCAACATGCGGGACCCGCGGCCAGGTTTGCCGGGCAAGCTCGATGGCGGTGATCGCTCCGGGCATATGTAGCGGGGCCAGCGGGATGATCTCGCGCAGATAGCTCACGAGCTTCTCGTCGATGAGGGTGGGCCGATCGTGGACGGGACCGCCGTGGACGACGCGATGTGTGACCGCCTGCGGCTCGATGGCACGTTGCTCCGTGACCGCCCGGACCCAGGCGACAGCATCATCGAAGTCACCGGATACCGGTGTCGACGCCGGCTCCGCCCCGGGTGCAGAGATGGTCGCCCGGGCCTTGTCGGTTCCCAGCCGCTCGACGTGCACGGCCAGGCGCAGGGTTGGGTCACGCACCGCTGCCTTCAGGGATGACGATCCGGGATTCAGCGCAAGGACGGCTCTCGCCTCGGAGGTCATTCGCCCGACCAGGTCCAATCCCGAACCTCGGGCATGTCCTCGAGATGCTCTCGCACGTAGGAGTGGTGGCGCTCAAGCATGCTCGCGCACAGCTGGGCGAGCTCCGGCCCTGATTCCGCGGCCCGGCGGGACCTCCGTAACGCTTCCAGTACCAGGTGGTACCGACTCATCCGGTTCAGGACGACCATGTCGAACGGGGTGGTGGTCGTTCCTTGCTCGATGAAGCCGCGCACATGGAACCGCGCGGGGTTCTCGCGGCCATGCAGGAGCTGGTGGACCGCGCGGGCATACCCGTGGAATGCGAACACGACGTCGGTGTCATGCGTGAACAGTTCTGCAAACCGGTCATCAGAGAATGCGTGCGGATGATCCTCGCGAGGAAGCAACGCCATCAGGTCGACGATGTTCACGACCCGGACCCGCAGGTACGGGGTGTGCTCGCGTAACAGCTGGGCCGCGGCGAGGATCTCCATCGTGGGCACGTCGCCCGCCGCCGCAAGCACGATGTCGGGTTCATCCGGAGAACCTGGCGACGCTAGCTCTGTGCCTGCCCAATCCCAGATCGACGCGCCGGCGGCGCAATGCGCGTTGGCCTCGTCCAGGTTCAGGTACTGCAGGTGCGCCTGCTTGTCGACGACGATCAGGTTGACATGGTCGTGACTGCGCAAACAGTGATCCGCAATCGACAACGTGCAATTCGCGTCCGGCGGGAGCCAGACCCGAACCGCGACCGGCGACAACGGGATCATCGAATCGATGAGACCGGGCCCTTGGTGGGAGAACCCATTGTGGTCGTTGCGCCAGCAGGTGCTGGTGAGGAGCACATTCAGGGACGCCACGGGCGCTCGCCACGGCAGCTCGACGGCGTGTTGCAGCCATTTGGTGTGCTGGACGAGCATCGAGGTGGCCACCATCGCGAACGCCTCGTAGGTCGCGAACACTCCGTGGCGGCCGGAGAGTAGGTAGCCTTCGAGCCACCCTTCGCAGAGATGCTCGGACAGCACCTCCATGACCCGGCCGTCCGGAGAGAGGTGGTCGTCCGACGGGAGGACTGGCGCCTGCAGGCACCGGTCGGTGGCCTCGAACACCGCCTGCAGGCGGTTGCTTGCGGTTTCGTCCGGGCAGAACAACCGGAAGCTGCCGCCACCGTCGTCGGTCATCGTCGCTTTGTAGATGTCCCGCATCAGCTCGCCGAACGGCCGAGTCGTCTCGTGGGAGACGGAGCCGGGGCTTGGCAGCCGCAGGGCGTACGACTCAAGAGCGGGGATTGGCAACGCACGGGTCAAACGGCCGCCGTTCGCATAGGGACTCGCCGACATGCGCTTGTCGCCGGCGGGCGCCAGTGCACAGAGCTCAGGTATCAGCCGGCCACTCTCGTCGAACAATTGTTCGGGTCGGTAGGAACGCATCCAACGATCGAGAATCGCCAGGTGCGCGGGGTTCTCGCGCACGTTCGCCAGCGGCACCTGATGGGCACGGAACGTGCCTTCGACCGCTAGGCCATCCACCTCGTGCGGCCCGGTCCACCCCTTGGGCGTGCGGAGGACGATAGCGGGCCACGCGGGGCGCAGAGCGCCGCCGGCCGTCGATCGGGCCTCCGTCTGCACCTCCTGTATCCGTTCCAGCGACCGGGACAGTGCTTCGTAGAGATCAGGGAAAACCCTGTCCGGCTTGTCACCGGCGACGACGATCGGATCCCAGCCGTGACTGCGAAGGAGCTGGCTCACGTGCTCGTCGTCCGCTCGCCCAAGCGTCGTCGGACCGGAGATCTTGTAGCCGTTGAGGTGCAGTATCGGTAACACGGAGCCGTCACGCTTGGCGCGCAGGAAGTCCGGCACTTTCCAGGACGCTGCCAGTGGCCCGGTCTCGGCTTCGCCGTCGCCGATGACGCAGGCGACGTGAAGGTTCGGGTGATCGAAGGCGGCGCCGGCGGCATGAGCCAAGGCATACCCGAGCTCGCCGCCTTCGTGGATGCTGCCGGGGGTCTGAACGCTCACGTGGCTGGGAATGCCGCCTGGGGTCGAGAACTGGCGGACGAGACGAAGCAGTCCGGTGAGGTCCGGGCTGACCTGCGGGTAGATCTCGCTGTACGTACCTTCCAGGTAGCAGTTGGCCACGAGGGCCGGTCCGCCGTGTCCGGGTCCGGTGAGGTAGATCCAGTCCGTGTCGGTCGCGCGGATCAGTCGATTGAGCAGGGTGTAGATCATCGACAGGCCTGGGCTCGTGCCCCAGTGGCCCAGTAGTCGAGGCTTGATGTGTTCGCGGCGCAACGGCTCTAGCAGGAGGGGGTTGGCCTGCAGGTAGATCTGCCCCACGGTCAGGAAGTTGGCGGCCGCCCACCATCGCAAGTCGAGGTCGAGGTCTGCGTCGGTGTACCGGGCCAGCCTGGTGATTGTCACGATTGCTCCTCGACGTCGCGCGGTCATCATGTCCATCGCATCACGCCCAGGTGATCACAAATCGACTACCCTGCGTCGGGCGAGTGAATCGAGTCAGCGACGCTCGGGGTAGAAAGTGCAGATGCACCCCTCTTCGCGAGGTGAGGACATGGACATCGAATCGGAACGCCGCGCCCCGGCTTGCGTGCTGGTGATATTCGGTGCGTCCGGCGACCTCACCGAACGCAAGCTGCTGCCGGCGGTCGAACGGCTGTGTGCATATAACCGGCTGCCCCGGGAATTCGGCCTCGTCGGCGTGAGCCGTACGCCCATGACGGACGGCGAGTTCGCGGAACGACTCCGGAGGGCCACGCGCAGGGGCGACAGCGACCAGTGGGCCGACCTCGTGGCGTCGGTCCGGTACGTCAGCGGGGGGTACGACGATCCAGCCACCTACGGGCGGCTGGCTGAGGTGCTCGACGAGTTCGATCGCACCCGCGGCACGGCTGGTGGCCGGGTGTTCTACCTGGCAACCCCGCCGCAACTGTTCGGCGACGTTGCTTCCAGTTTGGGCAAGTCGGGGCTCAGCGACGTCCGCGGCGAGGGTTTCGTCCGCATCGTCATCGAGAAGCCGTTCGGATGGGACGAGGACAGTGCGCGCGCCATCTACGCGCAGGTGACGACTGCGTTCGAGGAGTCGCAGGTCTTCCGCATTGATCATTACCTCGCGAAGGACACCGTGCAGAACCTGCTGGCGTTGCGGTTCGCCAACTCGATCTTCGAGCCGATCTGGAACCGCACCTGGATCGACAATGTCCAGATCACCGTGGCCGAGACGATCGGCGTGGAAGATCGCGGCGGGTTCTACGAAACGGCGGGTGCGGTCCGTGACATCGTGCAGAATCACGTGCTCCAGGTGCTGTCGCTCTTCCTCATGGAGCCGCCGACGTCCTTTCATCCCGAGGCAATCCGGGACGAGAAGGTCAAGTTGCTGCGCGCTATTCGCCCGCTCGAAGATCCGGCCGAGATCGCCCTGCGGGCCGTTCGCGGGCAGTACACCCGAGGCGGAACGCGCGAGCACCTCATGGCGGGCTATCGCGAGGAAGCGGGAGTCGATCCGCTGAGCTCGACCGAGACTTTCGTGGCCCTTCAACTGGATATCAACAATTGGCGATGGGCAGGCGTACCGGTCTATGTGCGTACCGGCAAGCGATTGCCCAAGCGGATCACCGAAGTCGCCGTCGAGTTCCAGCGGCCGCCACAACTGCCGTTGTTTCCCTCGTCTGGTTCGAATCTGGAGCCCGACGCCCTGATCGTGCGCGTCCAGCCGGACGAAGGTTTGAGCCTACGGTTCGGGGCGAAAGTGCCGGGCCACGAGTTCCGAGTTCGCAAGGCATCAATGGATTTCTCCTACGCCGCCGGCTACGACGCGGAACAACCCGAGGCCTACGAGCGAGTGATCCTGGACGCTCTGGTCGGCGACCCGACGCTGTTTATTCGCGCCGATGAGGTCGGTCGGTCGTGGAAGATCGTAGATCCGCTGCTGCGGTTCTGGGCCGCGGAGACGGGACCTATCCCTCAGTACCAGGCTGCGACCTGGGGGCCACGGGAGGCGCAGGAACTCATCGGGCGCGACGGCCGTCGCTGGCGAGACGTCTGAGCCAGACTCTAGACGCGGACCCCATGATGTGATATGTAAGCGCTTGCAGGCCTCGGCGATGACTCACCCAGCTCTCGCCGGGGCCTGCCGCGTGGCGAGTGCGACTCGGCGCTATTCGAACGCGCCCACGACGATCGCCGATAGATCCGGTTCAGGCCACACATCGCAAGCCGTAGCTGCGCATTTCCAGCGGAGCGACTGACGCTAGGGCGGGTAGCCATAGTGTCGGTGGATGTCGAATTCGTAGATGAGCCGTCGCTCCTCGGCCATCCTCGCCAGGAATGCCGGCTCATCGAGTTCGTCGCCGAACCAGACCAGGGGACCGGTAGACCGGTTCTGCATCACACGGAATAGTTCCAGATTCTGTGTCGGGGCGTCCGGGCCCTCGAGTATCGAGACTGTCGCCTCGAGCGCAAGCCACCCGTATCCGCCCGGCTCGAAGACAAACACACTGCAGCGGGGATCTCGCCGCAGGCGAGGGGTTCGAACCCGACCTTGGGTACCGCTGCTCCACAGCTTGCCTTCGACCAGGGCGACGCCGACCCGCACCGGTCGCGGAAGGCCGCCGCGTTCGATTGTGATCATCGCCGCTGAATGGTTTCGTTGCAGGAACGCGCGCTCATCCTCGCCCACCGTCACCGCCGCACCATACGCATGACATCGTGCCGGGCTTCGTTCAGCGTTCGAAGGTCGCGCTGATCGGTGTGTTGTACGGGGTGACCACCTGGATGTTCGAGGGCGAGGAGGTCAAGGGTCCCGGCAGCGCACGATGCGCCTGCATGATGATGTGACAGGCCCGGCGCATGTCCTGGTTGAGGTCGTGGTGGAGCACCGCGGACAGATGGCCGCCACGGAGAAGTCTGGCGTTGTCGAGATCGAGGTCGTGGGCGATGAACACCGAGCAGCTCCGGTTCCTGGATGCGAAGGCCTCGATGATCGCGACGTTGCCGCCGCCGATGGAGTAGACCGCGTTGATGCTCGGATCGCTGTCCAGGGCGTTCAGGACAAGACCCCGCATGGTTTCGTCGAGACCGTCGCTGTTGTCGATCTCGATCAGCGAACGGTCGGGGTACCGGCTGCGCATCGCAGTGCGGAACCCCATCTCACGTTCCTCTTCGCCGCGGAAGAAGCCGCGGCTCAGGGTGACCAAGACGTTGCCGGGCTTGTCGCCGAGCCACTGGCCGATGAGGTACGCCGCGGTAGCGCCCGCGGCCCGGTTGTCGATTCCTACATAGGCCCGCCGCGGGCTGGCGGGCAGGTCGGTCACGAGGGTCAGCACCGGAATCCCGGCGGCCACGAGTCGCCCCACGGCCTCGGTAATCTCTGGGACGTCGGGCGCCTTGAGGATGACACCCTGCGACCCGCGGCTCGCGATGCGGTCCAGCGTGCCGACGAGATCGGTCAGAGGTCCGGTCTCGCGGAAGTGGAAGCGTGATCTGATGACCGCCGGTCGCATGGACGGTAGCTCCGCCTCGAGCGCGCTGCGCACGGCCGAGGAGAACCGGTCAGGCGCCTGCATCACTACGTCGATCAAGAACGTCCGGCCACCCAGCCGGATCTGCGTTCGCTGCTTTTCCAGGTCGGCGATTGCCTGGTGCACCTCACGGGCGGTGTCCCGCCGTACGCCGCCCCGCTTGTTGAGGACGCGGTCGACGGTCGCCTGGCTGAGGCCTGCCTGCTGGGCGATCTCTCGGATCCGGAATGGGTGACCCATCCCGATCCTCCTGAAGGGTTTTTGATGGCTTTCTGCGCTTGATTGATGGACTTCGATTCTTAGACTTGCAGATGTCTCCCCGGATCGCCAGGCCGCGGCTGGAGACATTCCAGGCACCACCCAGAAGGGGACCGTCATGTCGGCGACCGCCCAATCCAGCGCACCCACTCGCAGCCGGCTGTGGCTAACCGAAGCGGATTGCCACGTGGCGGACCTTGTCGCGCTCGTCGAGGAGACCACGGACGTGCGCGACTACCCCGGAGCTGAGTCGGTAAGCCAGAACATTCTCGTGTACGACAGCGAGCGGTTACGCAGCTGCATCGCGACATCGACGGGACGCAGGGAGACGCAGGCCGAGCTAGCACGCGCCCTCCTGGACGGTCCAGGCGTCGTCGTCTTCAAGCGGGCCTTCAGCGACCTCTCGGTGGTCGACCGGGCGTCCGACGCCTTCGACGCGATGATCGCGGATCAGCGGGCGAGCGGTGCCGCGAGCGGGGACCATTTCGCCAAGCCGGGCGCGAACGACCGGGTGTGGAACGCACTGGAGAAGCTCGCGGTCCGCGCACCGTCGGTGCTCGCGGCCTACTACGTGAACGACATCATCGCGCTCATCTCCACCGCGTGGCTCGGTCCCGCGTACCAGATCACCTCTCAGGTCAACGTGGTCAACCCGGGCGGCGATCCCCAGACCGGACACCGCGACTACCACCTCGGTTTCATGTCCGGGGACCAAGCCGCGCGGTTCCCCGCCCACGCGCACCGCCTGTCTCCGGTGCTGACCCTCCAGGGTGCGGTCGCGCACTGCGACATGCCAGTCGAGAGCGGCCCGACCAAATACCTCCCGCATTCGCAGAAGTACGAGCCGGGCTACCTTGCGGCGGCCATCCCGGAGTTCCGGACGTACTTCGAGGCGAACCAGGTCCAGCTCCCGCTTGAGAAGGGCGACGCGGCGTTCTTCAACCCGGCGCTGTTCCACGGCGCCGGGCACAACCGCTCGGCCGACATCAGGCGCATGGCGAACCTGCTTCAGGTGTCCTCAGCCTTCGGTCGAGCGATGGAGAGCGTGGATCGGCGGCGGATGTGCGAAGCGCTATTCCCGACGCTGGTGCAGCTCAAGGCCTCCGGATTGGCCGAGCCAGGGCTCCGGAACGTTATCGCGGCCTGTGCCGAGGGGTACGCCTTCCCGACTAACCTCGACCGCGACCAGCCGGTGGGCGGCCTCGCCCCGCAGACCCAGGCCGAACTGGTCTGGCAGGCCGTGGCGGAGGGGTGGGACCCGTCCTCCTTCCGCCACGAACTCACGGTGCAAGCGGCCCGACGCAGCACCAGCGATTCCTGACAGACCCAGTCATCGGGCCGAGCGCGCCGCGCTCGATTGGTCACCATGGGTCTTGGAAGCCCTGGACACGGAAAGGTCACTCACGATGCGGCTTGGACTTATCGGGCTGGGCAGGATCGGCAGCTTCCACGCCGGCACCTTGACCGAGCTGCCAGCGGTGGATTCCCTGGTTGTCACCGACCTGGTGCCCGCGAAGACGAAGCAGGTGGCCGAACGCTTCGGGGCTGAGCCGGTCGACTCGCTGGATGCGTTGCTCGCCGCGGGCGTGCACGGCGTCGTCATCGCCGCATCGACTGACGCGCATCCGCAGCTCGTCCTCGCGGCCGTCGACGCGGGTTTGCCTGTGTTCTGCGAGAAGCCCGTCGCCCGCAGCGCCACCGAAGGGGCGGCGCTGCTGCGACAGCTGCACGGCCGCGACGTGCCCGTGCAGATCGGTTTTCAGCGCCGCTTCGACGCTGGGATCGCTGCGGCTTACGACGCGGTACGTAGCGGTGAGCTGGGCTGGCTGCATACGGTCCGATCGACCACGCTGGACCCAGCGCCGCCGCCAAGGGCTTACATCGCTTCCTCCGGCGGGATGTTCCGGGATTGTGGTGTCCACGACTTCGACGTGTTGCGCTGGGTGACCGGCAGTGAGGTCGTCGAGGTCTACGCCACCGGAAGCAACCGGGGCGCGGAATTCTTCGCCGAGGTAGGCGATGTCGACACCTCGGCTGCCATCCTCACCTTCGACGACGGAACCCTTGGCGTGGTGTCCAACACCCGATACAACGCCCGCGGCTACGACGTGCGGCTAGAGGTGCACGGGTCGAAGGACAGTGTCGCGGCCGGCCTGGAGGACAAGCTGCCGCTGCGCTCGGTCGAGCCGGGCATCACGTTCCCTGCCGGCGAGCCGCACCAGTTCTTCATGGACCGCTTCCTTGCTGCCTACCGCGCCGAGCTCGAGGCGTTCGCCGAGGTCGTCGACGGCATCCGTCCCTCTCCGTGCACCGTGGCCGATGCGCTGGAGGCCGATTGGATCGCCGAGGCCTGCGCGGAGTCCCTGCGGGCGCACCGTCCGGTGCGGATCGCGGAGGTACGCGGGTGAGCTCTTCCGACGCGGACAAGATCGCCGGAGCCCCGATCTCCTGGGGTGTGTGCGAGGTGCCGGGCTGGGGCTACCAGCTGAGCCCGGAGCGCGTGCTCAGGGAGATGCGCGAAGTCGGTCTTGGGGCCACCGAGCTCGGACCCGATGGATTCCTGCCGTCAGAACCTACGGCGATCGCCGAAGTGCTGTCCAAGCATGGGCTGCATGCCGTCGGCGGATTCACCCCCCTGCTGCTGCATGTGCCCGGGCATGACCCGGTGCCCGAGGTGGAGCCCATACTCGACAGCTTCGTCGCCGCACAGGCCGGTGTCCTCGTCCTGTCGGCCGCCACCGGCGCGATGGGCTATGACAGCCGCTCGGAACTCGATGATGACGGATGGTCGACCCTGCTGTGCAACCTCGACCGGCTGACACCATCCTCACCGGTGACCCCGAGGGCGAGGGACCAGTCGCCGACGTCAGGACCAGCATCGAGTGCCTCAGGAAAGTCCTCGGCAGTTCGTGATCAAGCAAGCGCCCCGCCGCTCGGCCGACGGGGCGCTTGCGTCGAACAGGCCTCACGCTGGGGACGCAAGGTTGGCGAAAAAGTAACCGACCGTAATTGGCGCCGGTAGGTCCAGGACGGAACGCTCAGCTGTTTCCTAGGTTCGTCCGCAGGTCTGACCCCAGGCACCCGAGTTGGCGAAGGCCCGGCTATAGTGCCCTCGGCTCGTGGCCTGCTCAGATATCAGCGGAGCCACCCGGTCGAATGCGCGGGGGGTCAGATGACGACGACGACCAGCGGCGAGCGCGAGCGTGAGGCGATTGGCGAGGCCGGCTCCTACGCATGGTGGGTAGCTATGACCGTTGCCCGTCAAGAGCGTCCTCGCCGGAGCCAACGGTATGCGGGACGGCACCGTTGGATGCCGGCTGATGGCGCGGATGCGCGGGACACAACCAAGCGGAGCGCCTGAACCGCCCCGATCCGCCCTTTCCGTCCGCCCAGGTCGCAACGGGTCGCCGTCGAGGTCGACGAGCGGCTGCCTGCCTACCTCCGGAAGTCTTCGCCGGGAGCGAGCGAGCCGCGGGCGAGTGCGGCCGACTGCTCGAAGCTGATCGGATGGACGAGCGGGGTCGCGTGCCGGTGGGCGAGCCGCCACTCGCCTTCCTCCCGCCGGAAGACGAGGGTCACTCGCAGCGACCAGTCCTGATCGGGGAGATCGCCGACTTCACCGTGCTGCCGTTCGATCACCACGAGGACGACGAGGTCACCGGATGCGTAGGACTCGGCCACCTCGACCTCGGCCTCGCCACCGTGGAAGAAGCGCGCCGTGGCTTCCAACGCCTCGTCCGAGGAGTCGAAGCCACGCCTCGGCTCCCCGCCCAAGGGCGGCAGCAAGGTGTAATCGTCCGCATGGCGGATGACCGTCAGGTACCGGCGGATGTCGCCGCGGATGTACGCGGAGGCGGCCTCCGCGGTGAGTCGGGCGATCTCCGCCACGTCCTCGTCGTGAACCGGGTCGTGCGCCATGTCCGCATCCTCCCGGTGAACCCGGGCAGGGCTCAACTTCTGCGTGACTGCTCGTGTCTCGGCCCGTGGCACCGGGCTGTCACCCGGGGTCGCGGGACAATCACGGCTCGGAGCGGTCGCGTCCTGGCGATCTTGCAGACGGTCAGGTCGGCGGCTGGTGGTGCGATGCCCTTGCGGAGGACGCTGTCCAATGCAACGGAGGCTAACAATCATGCCTGACCTCGATCATCGGCTCAGCGAAGCATCCGGCGAGGTCGCTCGCCCCGAGCAAGGTGACTCGGCGGTGCCGGGCGAGACCTCGACGGGGGTTTCGGCGCGCCGATCTCGCTTCCGCCCGATCCGGCCCGCAGTCCGCCACCCCACCGCCGCCTCCCGCGGCCGTCAGCCCAGCCGCGATCCTGCAACCAGGTCAATTCGTCGGCGTGATATTTCCACCCCGCGGGGAAAAGCAATACGCCTGGATTATGAGCGCGGATGGTCGGCCCGTACGACGTCTTGCGCAGGCTCTTCGCCCGGTCGGGCTGACGGGCGACAAGACCCAGGTCATGATTCAGCAATACGGCATCGGCAGATGCGTCGGCGAGCTGTACGCCTTGGTGTCGCTGGCGGATGGATCCCTCACCGCACCGTTCCCAGGACGATCGGACATCTCTGGGATGGCGATCGGCGGCCAAATGGTGGCCGGCATCTCAATACCCATCGCAGCCGGCAAGCCCATCGCAGCCGGCAACGGGTGCGTGCTGCAGCCGCCGCCGCAGCTGGTGCTGCGGGACCTGCGCACCGGCACCGTCGCCACCTACCACCTTCCCGGCCGCGTCGTCGGCAGGAGGCCGGATGTGACGGCCGTCAGTCCCGACGGACGCTGGGTGGTTCTGCGCGACTCCGATCACCCCGATCACCAGGTCTTCCACCTGGCGCACCTCGACGCGGGCACGGTACGTCTAACCAGCATGCCAACCGAGGCCGGGTGCACGCCGACGTCTTTCACTGCGTACCCGGCAACGAACGCGCTGACCGTTGCCCGAGCTGTGCTCGCTCGCAGCATGACCATCACGAGCTACGACCCCGACACCCTCGTCGCGACCGATAGGCAAACCATCGCCGATCCGCCCGGAGCAGCGGTCACCTTCGTTGCTATCGCCTGGGCGCGTGACGGCACCCGAGCGCTCGTCGAGGCAATCCACGACAAGGTCGCGGACGAGTCAGCCGAGGCCAGCGGCCCGAGCATCTACACGCTTCAAAACGGCCGACTCACCACGATCACCACAACCGCCTACGGCGTGACCTGGTGACCTATCGGAACTGGCGTGGCGTCCGGTTACTGCGGTAACTGCTGCGGGCTGAACCCGCCGCCACCGGGCCCTCTGGTGTGTCCGGAGGGGGACTTGAACACCCGCGACCACGGTGCCAGCAGGTAACCCGCCGTCCGAGAAACTCCCAGAAAACAAGGGCTCCAGACGCCCGCGGGCCGCCTGCCGTTCCGTCTCGTACCGCCCTCTGCTAACGGATCCGTTAGCCAACCGTTTGCAAGATCGTTGATCTTCAGCGGCCCCGGCCGGTGGTGGAAACAGCATCGAGGCGCCCCGCACCGGATGCCGGGCGGGCGCTTTTCGTTCGTCTGCGGCGAGCGGGGCTAGCCGGCGTCGGGCTACAGCCCGTCGAGGGCTTTGGCGACTGCGGTGTGCGACATGCGTAGGTGCGTGGCGATGTTGGCCCGGGTAGCTACAGTCCAACAAGACGATGGGAGGCGGCTATGGCCGGAGAGCGTCAGTTCACGATCGGGGCCAGGGCAAGCTGCACGGATGGTCACTGCGGCGAGGTGCGCCGTCTGATCATCGACCCGGCCACTGAGACGGTCACCCACCTTGTCATCCAGCCGGGGCACCGGCAGGAGGCCGGGCGGCTTGTCCCCGTGCACCTGGTCGAGACCACGGACGGGGAGATCAGGCTGCGCTGCACGCGCGCGGATTTTGACAAGCTCGACCACGCCGCGGAACGCGACATTGTCGGGGGTCCAGGCAGAATCCCCCCAGATGATGATCGGGGGCCCCATGACCACCGGAGCGTCGAGGCAGGCGACGGTCCTCGAAGACGTTATTCCGGTGGGTGAGAAGGAGGTGGGGCCCGGGGACCAGGTCCACGCCGTCGATGGTGAGATCGGGCAGGTGCAAGGCTTCCTCGTTAACCCGGGCGATGGCCGGGTGACCCACGTGCTGCTCCAGGAGGGGCACCTGTGGGGCCGCAAGACAGTCGCCATCCCCATCAGCGCCGTGACCGGGGTCGACGCCGGACTCCGACTCAACCTCACGAAGGAACAGGTAGGAGAACTGCCGACCGTGGCCTAGTGTCCCGGTTCGTGCTGCGGTATCTGGTCGCTCGCTATAGCGAATCGACCATAAGCTTGTTCTGACGTTCACTGGCGGCTAAGGCGAGCGGCCCGGCCCATCCGTGCGGGGCGTTGTCGTACGCCCGAGCGATGATGCAGGCATGACGAGCGGGGTCAGCCCCGAGGCGCTAGACGGGTACCGCTGCCCAGACCGTGGCGGCCAGGTGGGCAACGCTGCCAACTACTCGATCGAGCACGACCACCCCGGTGCACATCGCGAGCATCGCCCGGCACGTTCCGGGCTTGGTCCGACGGTGCCGAGGCGTCGCTGCCACCCAGCCCGTATCCGTGGTTCGTGTCCTTTCCGCGGGACGAGAGTTCGTCGTCTGACGATCAGTGTGACGATGTCGACCCGCGCGGCGCTGACTGGCTGAGAGGTGCAGAGTCTCCCACGGGGGGGTCGGCCGGGTGGAGCGCGAATAACCTCCCTCCTTGCGCTCCCCGGCGGCTCAGTTCGGCGCTCGCGAGCCGCTCGTGGATCGTGCGTCGTCACGTCCTCCGCCGGCGGCGCCTGATCGACCGGAACGGCAGGAGCAGCCTGAGCGCGAGCGCGAGGTACCCCAAAACCGCAACGGTAGGTAGGAACAGGCCGATGATGATCAGCGCACCGTAGCCGGCTAGGCCGGGCGTTAGTCGTTTGGTGATCATCTGTAGCTCCGTGTCGGCGGCGTCGGGATGGACGAGGCCTCGGCTGACCGCGTACCGCCACAGCACCGACAACATGGTCGCGGTCAGCAATAACGTGATGCCGTAGATGGTGGCCGCGACCCGTTCCGGCCGACCTTCGCGGATGTACTCGGCGAGCAGTCGGGTCGGGAACGGGAGGAACGACACCAGCAGGAGCAGCAGCAAGTTCAGACGGATGAGGACGGCGTCGGCACGCTCCAGGTACTCCGTGATGACGCTATGTCCCACCCACACAGCGCCAATGGTCGCAAAGCTGACCACATACGCCAGATACGAGGGCCACTGTTCGGCAAACGCCCGCAGAAGATGATCCCCCGATCCGGCTGGGACCGAGAGGTCGAGAACGAGCAGGGTGATCGCGATGGCGAAAACCGCGTCGCTGAACGCCTCCATCCGATCGGTTCGCAGACCGGCTGGACGGTCACGCTTCGGCGGCACATCGCTCACAGGCAAAGCCTGCCCCGGATCTTTTCTCGCGACCCGCAGGCACACCGACCTATATCTCTGCCGGGCGTTTCCAAATCCAAGCCATGCACGCAGGGGTTCGGCCGGCCAACGCTAGAACGGCGCGCACACGGGACTGCCTAGCCAACAGCAGGTACGCAAACGCTGACCGACCGAAACTCGTCACGCCGAAAACTCGTCACCAACAGACGGAGGATTCCCGGTCGCACCCCTGCCCAGCAACGCACCGACGAGGCTGCGTTTCGGCTTGTCACGCTGCTCAGCCGCGTACCGGTCATGATCGCTTCGCAGCCACAGACCCGGCAGCCAACCTTTGTCGATCGCGGCGCGTAACCGTAGCGCGGCAGGCAGCCGACGCACCTCATCCATGCCGACCATCGCCGCGGACGGATTCAAGAACTGCGTAGCGAGCGCGGTCGGATAGGCGAAATTCAGTTCACCTTGGAACTGGCCGGTTTCCCGCAAATATTGGGCAGCGTTGTGCACCGCGTCCCACCGGGCGCCTACCCGGACGAGTTGCGCCCACGCGTTTTCGTGACCCGCCCGCATCGCCAACTCGCTCGCCCGCCCACCCGACGTCGCAGACCACACCTCGCGCGGCAACTGCGCAACAGCGGCGGCCTCAGCGACAACAACTTGGCAAACCTGCTGCAACTCCGCGTGCAAGCCGGTTGCCATGCCGAACGCCGTCTGGGTTGCGTTGCCCCGGATCTGCGCGGCCGCCTGCATCATCCCGATCATTCCCGCGGACGATTCGTCCAGCCACGGGCCGCACGAGATCAACACACTCGCATACGAGGCGGTGTCCACCGGACCGTCAGCATGCAGCGCCCGGTTGGCTTCCTCGAGCCGTGCCCGGGCCGCCGCTTTCGCGTCCCTCGCCTGGCTCGCGAGATCCTCAGCGCGGCGCAGCAGCTTCGTGGCGGGCTCAAGCCGTCCCGGTAACCCGGCGGCCTCCAGCATCGCATCCAGCCCACCGATCGCGGAGGCGCCCGGCACGGCGACTGGCTCGGCCTAGACCTGGACCTCTTTCAGGGCGATTACGTCGCGGTGCCTGACGGTGTGTACCTGAAAGAGATCAGAGACACCGATGTTCGATCGTCCGATGACATAGCGCGCCTGGCAGAGCTGGGCATCTGGCGCCCCCTAACAGTTGGCCCGCCCCCAGATATCACCGTCCACCCCGAGCAATGGCCGGCGATATTGGGCAGATTTCAAGCCGAGCTCGGCGCCAGGAGGTACCTGCCGGACTTGGAGTCGGAGCGTGAGCACATGTGGACCTCGACTAAGCAGATGCCAGTACATATGGACGAGATAGCGATCCGGGTCCGAGTGTTGCAGCGCGCCGTCGACCACGTGATTGCGTGGCGCAACGGTGACAATCCGGCGACCGCCTGGCGCGATTGCGAGACGGAAGCGGAGGCGTGGCGACGGTTGACCGACATGTCGAACCTGGCGCTGCGCGACTTCCATGTTCGCGTCTATGTAGACAGCGGCCATCCCGAAACCAACATCGGTGACGCGTACCCGACCGTCTACTCGGTGGCTTGGCTGCAACTGGTCAACGACCTGATCGACGATGCGCCGTACAGGACATGCGCCAACGAGACATGTGGTCGGTTGTTTGTTCGGCAACGCGGCCGGGCGCTGTATGACCAGTACCGCAGCGAGGGAGTCATGTACTGCTCAGCGTCCTGTGCGCGGGCGCAGGCGCAACGTGAGTACCGGCGTCGGAACCGGAAGGGAAACCGATGAGGGGCAGCGTCGTCAAACGTGGCTCGTCGTACTCCGTCGTCGTCGAGCTGGATCGCGATCCAGCGACGAACAAACGCCGGCAGAAATGGCATTCCGGGTTCCGCACCAAGCGGGACGCCGAGCGTGCTCTCGCCGAGATGGTCGACGCGGTGAACCGCGGAACTTACGTGGCGAAGACACGGCAGACAGTGGCCGAGTTCGCGGTCGAATGGCTGGCTGCGATCGAGCCGACCGTTCGCCCGGCGACCCACTACAGCTACGCCCGGAACCTTCGGCTGCACGTCGAGCCGTACATCGGCACGGCCACGCTCGTCTCGGTCGACGCGGGCACGCTCAATGGCCTTTACGCGACCCTGCTGGCCAGCGGGCGCAAGAACCAAGTCGGGGGCGGACTATCACCCCGGTCGGTGCGCTACGTCCACACGATCGTTCACAGACTGATGAGAGACGCGGTGAGGTGGGGTCGCCTCGCACGCAACGCGTCGGATGCGGCTGACCCACCTAGAGCGGCAAGCACGCACGCCCAGACGGTCACGTGGTCGGCGGAGGAGACCGGACGGTTCCTTGCCGGCGTCCGTGACGACCGGCTGGCGGCCGCATTCGTGCTGCTTGCCACGACCGGGGCACGGCGCGGCGAGGTGCTCGGCTTGCGCTGGGCCGATGTCGACCTCGACACCGGCCGGGCCGCGATCCGGCAGACCGTCATAGCGGTGCACCACAGAGTGCAGATGGGGGAGCCCAAGACAGCGCGGGGGCGGCGAACGATCGAGCTCGACCGTGTGACGGTCATGGCGCTTGGCGAGCACCGTAAGCGCCAAGCAGCGGAGCGGCTACTCATGGGCGCAGGGTGGACTGATCAGGGTCTGGTGTTCGGCCGGGTCGACGGCGGACCGCTGCACCCGGAACGGTTCACCCGCACATTCCGGGATCGTGTCCGTCAGCTCGGACTACCCCCGATCCGGCTGCACGATCTTCGGCACGGATGGGCGACGCTCGCGCTCGCGGACGGCGTGCATCCGAAGGTCGTGCAGGAACGATTGGGGCACGCGACGATCGGCGTCACGCTGGACATTTACTCGCACGTCACGGACAGTCTGCGCACCGACGCGGCCGAGCGGGTAGCTGCGGCGATTTTCGGGGGAGCTGGGATCGTTGGTTAGCAAACGGTTAGCATTTGGACCGTCGGCAGCGATACAGCCCAGCAATTACGGGGCCTGCGGTGTGTCCGGAGGGGGACTTGAACCCCCACGCCCGCTAAGGGCACTAGCACCTCAAGCTAGCGCGTCTGCCATTCCGCCACCCGGACGAGCGAGTAGCGAGTCTAGCGGATTGCTGTGATACGACCGCCCGGCCACCAGCTAACGTAGGCCCAACATAGGGGTCCAAAATGTCCCCGCACAGCCCCTGTTAGCGCTAGGCTTTGCTCAGGCGAGCCTAACAACGGTTATTTAACGCATAGGTGGTAAATCGGACCAAAGCTAGATTCCCGACCGCTTGTCTTCCCTGTCAACGGACCCGCTCCGATTCGACCAACTAGGACGTCACCGGTGATCCACCGAGCGCCACAGCAGGCCCCGTGGCGCGCTCTCGCGCTGGCGAGTGCCGCGGCGATCGCCCTTGCCGTGATGGCGCCAGGAGTCTCGGAGGCACTGGATGGGAGTTCGGATCCGGGCTGCCACCCGCGATCCGACGATGGGAATTGTCAGCTATCGCAAGCATCCGTGCCTACCGGGCACTCCGGATCTACTCCGAGACCTCATCCGGAGCCGGCGCCGACATCGGGTACCACGTCAGATAATTCAGCTAATTCTCCGGCCTGGCCGCCGAGTTCGAGATCGCACAAGCCTCCGTCGAAGCCGGCTGGAACGTCGGTACACCGACGGCCGACAGAGCCCTTACGTCCAGCAACCTCAGCGAGCGCCCCGCCATCATCGTCGCCGCTTCCCTCGACGCCGCTTCGCGCGCCTTCGACGACGGCGCCACCCTCGTCGACCGAACCGCCCATCACCAAGGGACTGTCGACGCCCCCCGCGCCGCCGCCGCCGTCGAGTTTCGAGCCGGCACCTTCGACGAGCGAGCCGTCGCCCACTCCGACCTCGTCAGAGACTGTGGAGCCGACGCCCAGCGAGCAGCCGACGGTGACCGAATCTGGATCTTCGGCCCCGCCGTCTCCGCCGAGTGAGTCGCCGTCCTCGCCCGACCAGAGCTGGACACCAACGTCACCATCCACGAACTCGCCGATCCCCGGAGGGCATTCGAGCGGCACACCGCCGGTAGTGGTTCCGCCCCCGACGGTGGCGACTTCGACGCCCGTAGCATCGCCAGCACCGACGCCAGGACCGACCCAGAATTCCGGCGGCGCACCGAGCGTCGGCAGCCCCGCCCCCTCGACGTCACCCGAGCAGAGCGGGACGCCGCCGTTCGCACCTGGAGGACTGACCAACGGGGGTGGTGGTGGGGGAGTAGCGCTGCCCGGAGTCGGGCCGACGCCCCTACTCGGCGGGGGACTGTCATCCGCACCGGGAGGGGAGATGAGCATGTCTCGCCCGCCAGCGGCCAGCACAAACGGCACCAGAGGTTTTGTCTCGTCGGCTGCGTCCGTCTCGTCAGGGTTCTCGAGCGCAGCCGACAACCATGCCCTGCCGCCAAGTGCCATTGGCGGTAACGGGACCGCATTGCTCGCGGGCCTCGTCGCCGTGTTCGCCGTCGCGGTTACCGCTGTGGTTGGCGCTGCGGGAATCCGCAGTTCCCGGCGCCGGTACTGAGTCGAGTCCCAGGCCCTACCAGCGCGGGCTGGTATGAACACAGGCATGACAACGAGCGGGGTACTGAATCCGGCAGACGAGGTCGTTGACCTGCTCGGTGATCTCATCCGGATCAACACGTCCAACCCCACCCATCCGGAGCGCCCAGCTGCCGAATGGGTTGCTGAGCGGCTCGCCGAGGTCAATATCGACGCCCAGATCTTCGAGTCCGAACGTGGACGGGCGTCCGTGGTGGCTCGGGTGGCTGGCACCGATCCGAGCCGCGCTCCGCTGCTCGTTCATGGCCATCTCGACGTCGTGCCTGCAGATGAGGCGGAGTGGTCCGTGCATCCGTTTTCCGGAGAGGTGCGCGATGGCTATGTCTGGGGCCGTGGCGCCGTCGATATGAAGGGCATGAACGCCATGACGCTCGCCGTGCTCAGGAACTGGGCAAGACGCGAGCGGCGGCCGCCGCGAGATATCGTGCTTGCGTTCGTTGCCGACGAGGAGGCGGGTGGGGCGCGCGGCGCACACTGGTTGGTCGACAACCACCCTGCGCTATTCGCTGACTGCTCGGAAGCCATCAGCGAGGTCGGCGGATACAGCGTCTCGATCAACAATGACCTGCGGCTCTATCCGATCCAAACCGCGGAGAAAGGAATCAACTGGCTACGTCTTCGGGCGACGGGCACGCCCAGCCACGGTTCGATATTGCACGATGACAATGCCGTGACGCGGCTCGCTGCCGCCGTATCCCGAATCGGCACGTACGAGTTTCCCGTGGTCATCACGGACACCGTACGACGCTTCCTCGAACAGCTCGCCGAACTTACCGGGCTCCCCATCGACCCGGACAATCCGGAGCCCTCGCTGAGGATGCTCGGAGGCGCCGCGCGCGTCATCGGTTCGACGATCCGCAACACGGCGAATCCGACGATGCTTGCGGCTGGATACAAGGCCAATGTCATCCCCCGCACGGCGGAAGCCACCATCGACGCCAGATTCCTCCCTGGACATGAACAGGAGCTTCTCGAGACGCTGGACGAGTTGATCGGTAACGGGATAGACCGGGAGGTCCTGGTCCGGGACATCGCGGTCGAAACCAGCTTCGACGGGGCTGTCGTCGACACGATGTCCGAGGCGTTGCGCTCGGAGGATTCCGGGGCTCGGCCACTTCCTTATCTGATGAGCGGCGGCACAGACGCCAAGTCGTTCTCCACCCTCGGCATTCGGTGCTTCGGATTTGCGCCATTGCGACTGCCGCCGGAGCTGGACTTCACCGAGATGTGGCACGGAATCGACGAACGGGTTCCGATCGATGGGCTTCGGTTCGGCGTGCGCGTACTCGACCGCTTCCTTTCCCGCTGCTGAGAGCCCGGGCGGACTGTCGTAGACAGGTGGGAGGCTGCCGCCATGCTGTTCGTCGCCGTGGCCGCGGCCTCCGACGACGTCGCGGCGGCGTCGGCGCGCACCGCCAAGGTGGCCCGGCTTGCCGCACTGCTGCAGCAATTGTCACCGGCCGAGGCCGCCGTCGCAGTGTCGTGGCTGGCCGGTGCGCTCACCCAGCGGCAGATCGGCGTCGGCTGGGCGTCGCTGCGAACCGAGCTGCCACCACCGGCGGCGAGCGAAACGCTCACGATCGACGCGGTCGAGACAACGTTATCCCGTATTGGAGCGCTATCCGGCGCCGGCTCGCAGCGCGAACGGCGGCGGCTGCTGGAAGGGCTGTTCGCCTCCGCAACCGAGCGTGAGCAGGCTTTCCTGAGACGGCTGCTTAGCGGAGAACTTCGGCAAGGCGCATTGCTCGGGGTGATGGCCGACGCGGTGGCCCGCGGCGCGGATGTGCCGCTAGCCGATGTGCGACGAGCTGCGATGCTTCGAGGCGATCTTCCGGCCGTCGCCGCCGCGGCGCTGGCCGGCGGACGTTCGGCACTGGCCGACTTCCGGCTGCAGGTCGGCCGTCCGATCGGACCGATGCTCGCCCAGACCGCGGAAAGTACGCAGGAAGCATTGGCCAGGCTCGGTGGCGAGGCCGGGGTGGAATGGAAGCTCGACGGCGCCCGGCTGCAGATCCATCGCAGCGGATCGGACATCGGTTTGTTTACTCGCACGCTTGACGACGTGACCGCGCGATTGCCGGAGGTTGTGGACTACGTCATCGGCTTGCCAGTCCGCGAGTTCGTCGCCGACGGCGAAGCGATCGCGCTCACGAGGAGTGGCCGACCGCTTCCGTTCCAGGTCACGGCCTCCCGCGTCGGATCTCGTGATGCCGCTGCCGGGCAGGCGCGAACGCCGCTGACACTGTTTCTGTTCGACGCCTTGCATGTCGACGGCATAGACCTGCTCGATGAACCAACCGCCGAACGTCATCGCATCCTGTCCGACGTGGTTCCGGTGGCGAACCGTCCAGACCGGATCGTGACGTCGAATCCCGACGAGGCAAGCCAATTCCTCAGCACAACGTTGGACCGTGGCCATGAGGGCGTCATGGTCAAATCGCTCACCGCCCCCTATGAGGCCGGCCGTCGCGGCAGCGGCTGGCTGAAGGTGAAGCCGGTGCACACGCTCGACCTTGTCGTTCTCGCCGTCGAATGGGGTTCGGGCCGTCGTCGCGGCTGGTTGTCCAACATTCATCTCGGCGCCCGGGACCCGGTCACCGGAGGATTCGTGATGCTCGGCAAGACATTCAAGGGCATGACGGACGAGATGCTCGCGTGGCAGACCGAGCGCTTCCTGCAGCTCGCCAGCGGCCCGACGGACGGCTGGGTGGTGCCGCTACAGCCCCTACAGGTCGTGGAGATCGCTTTCGACGGAGTGCAGCGCTCGTCCCGATATCCCGGCGGGTTGGCTCTTCGTTTCGCCCGGGTTCTTCGTTACCGAGACGACAAGCCGCCGGAGGAGGCGGACACCATCGATGCCGTTCGGGCGTTCTGCGCGGACTGACGATTAATCGGTACCTGACCGGTGGGCAACGCCCGCTGCCGCGCCACGACCCGTGGTCCAGCGATCAGTGAATGAGTCCCGGCAGTGGCAGCAGGTCAGACGCCGGCCGCGGACGGCGCAGCCAGACTCGCCGGCTGCCGTCCGTATAGCGCAGGACGCGAGCTAACTCCCAGCCGCCGTACTCGGCGTGCAACGAAAGTCGCACCGCTGCGGAAACCCGGGTGACATCGGCCGGAATCCGCAGCGGCGCGTATTCCCAGTCAGGATCGGCGTCCGCTTCGACGCCCGCTGCCGTCATAACACGCCATTCAACCCCGACAGCCCGGTTTACTCCACCGGGCCGGACAGGTTCGGTGGCGCGCAGTCCCGGATCAGCAGCTCGGTCAACCGGGTCCGACGCGGCTGCGCACCGACCGTTCGTACCGCACGAGCCAGCGCGGAACCCACCGCATGCACGACCGACAGGTGCCGCTGCGCTCGGGTAAGTGCGGTGTACACGAGGGGTCGAGAAAGCATCGTGACCGACTCGGGCGGCAGCACCACCACAACGCCGGGAAACTCGGAACCTTGGGCCCGGTGCACCGTGATGGCCCAGCCATGCAGCAGATCGGCGAGCGCCTTTCCCTTGACTTCGGCTGGCCCGGAGGCGAACTCGACCGTGACCGTCCCGTCCGCGTCGACCTCGGCCACGACGCCGACCTCGCCGTTGGCGTAGCCGAAGGGCTCTGCTTCCAAATGATTAGCGGTGGCCACCACTCTGTCACCGATATCGAACCGATGACGTCCGTCGCCCGGGTTGAGCTGCGCCTTGAGCGCAACATTGAGCGCGTGAGTGCCGGCCGGCCCCCGATGAATCGGGGTGACAACCTGAACCTGGTGAGACGGTATCGCCAGGACCCGCGGGATCGAGTCGGTCACCAGCTGAGTGACTCGGTGTGCGGCGTCGGCTGATCCGCGGGTAGCCACGACGACGACCTCGCGCGAGGGGTCATTGACAGGTGGCAGCGTCCCCTCGCGGACGCTCGTCGCCAGCCGGGCAATCGTTCCGCCCTCCGCTTGCCGGTACAGCGTGCGGAGCGGAGTAACCGGAGCGACACCGGAGTCGATGACGTCACCGAGCACTCGTCCCGGACCGATCGACGGCAGCTGGGCCGGATCACCGACGAAGAGCAGATGGGTGCCATCCGAGCAGGCGACCAGCAGAGCGTTCGCGAGCTCGACGTCGAGCATGGACGCCTCATCGACGACCACCACGTCCTCGTCCAGCGGCCATTCGCGATTGCGCGCGAACCCGCCGGTGAAACTGACCTCCTCGCCGCGGGTCCGAGGCTGGGCGCCCAGCAGACGGTGCAGTGTCGATGCCGGCGCGCTGCACAACTCCTCCAAACGTTTGGCCGCCCGACCGGTCGGAGCGGCGAGCGCGACCGACCGACCGGCTCGCTCGGCCAGGGCCACCAGGGCGGCCACGGTGCGGCTCTTGCCGGTGCCCGGCCCTCCGGTAAGCACACTCACCCCGGCCCGCAACGCGTACTCGACGGCCGAGCGTTGCGCTTCATCCAGGTCGAAGGCATCGGTGGACACATCGACCTCGATCGGCCGTCCCGCGGATAGCAGCCGGGCGATCCCCTGTGCGATGCCGGCTTCAGCATGGGCGTATCGAGATAGCCCGAGCAGCTCTTGGCCATCGCGTCCGGCTGGAATTACGGACCCATGTGCCACGGCGGCGTCGACTGCCGCACCTGGCTCACCGGCAGCGAACGGAAGCAGGGCCCCCTCGATGTTCGCCCGCGGGCTCACGGTGTGCCCGTCGCGGGCTTCGCGCGCGAGCAGAAAGCCCACGAGGGCGCGCGCCCGACGTGGATCGTCGCGGGTGACGCCCGGAATCGCAGCCCGCGCCAGCTGGTCCGCATCGGCGATGGTGACCCCAGGCACGCCGAGTAGCAGCCAGGGATCCTCCCGCAGCAGTCGGGCGGCGGGCGGCCCAAGCTGGTCATGCAACCGGGACGCCAGTCGAGGATCGAGCGCGGCCGGGACGAGCAGCTCGACCACCTCGTAGACCGGTGCCGCCGCGAGAAACGAGGACAGCAGGCGCCCGGCGCGGACTGTGCCGACCTTGGGCAAGGTGGCCAAGTTGGCCGTCGATATGTCGGAGGGCCCACGGATCCCGGCCTCTGCCAACGCCGGGACCAGCTTGGTACCAAGTCCCGGCCAGAGGCCGGCGTTGCAGAAGGCGACGAATACCAGGTCTGAATCGCTCAGAGGCCGGCCTCCGGGTAGCCAAGCCGTGGTGCCGAGACGTCGTCGAGTGCTTGGCTGATCTCTTCCGGTAAGTCCAGCAGTTCACAGCCCAGCGCAGCCGTCAGCTGACCCAGTGTGCGCGCCCCCACGATCGGCGCGGTCACGCCTGGGCGATCGCGCACCCACGCCAGAGCAACCGCGACGGCCGAGGTTGCCAGGCCTTCCGCCGCGATGGATACCGCTTCGACGATTCCGATCGTCGTCGGATCTTGGATGGGAGCCAGATGCCGACCGCCGCGTGCCGCCCGCGAGTCCGCGGGCACACCGTCTCGGTACTTGCCGGTCAGCACGCCCCCACCTAGCGGTGAGAAGGGCAGCACGCCGACTCCCAGCGTGTCACAGGCCGGAAGAACCTCGCGCTCGATGCCTCGGTCCAGCAGGGAATACCGCACCTGATTGGATACGAGAGGTGACCGCCCAGGTGCGCATCGCTGCCAGGTCGCGGCCTGTGCCGTTCGCCAGCCGGTGAAGTTGGACACGCCGACGTAGCGGACCTTGCCCGAGTGCACGGCGGCATCCAGCGCTGCAAGCGTCTCTTCGATCGGCACCTCGTCGTCCGGCACGTGCAGCTGCCACAGGTCGATGTGGTCAATTCCCAATCGCCGCAACGACAGGTCCAGCTGGCGCAGCAACGCGCCGCGAGATGCATCGATCATTGCCTGCTCGCCCCGCCAGCGCAGGCCCGCCTTCGTGGCGATGACGAGCTCCTCGCGCGGAATGACGTCACCGAGCAGGCGGCCGAGGATCTCCTCCGAGCGTCCGGCCGAGTACGAGGTGCCGGTGTCTACCAGCGTGCCGCCGGCTTCGTGAAACGAGATCAACTGATCAGCGGCGTCGTCTTCGTCCGTCTCGCTACCCCATCGCCAGGTTCCGAGCCCGAGGTGGGAGACGAGCAACCCGCTGCGTCCTACCCTGCGCTGTTCCACGGCACGAACCTATCGGCCCTACAACGGAACATATGGCCAGGCTCTAAGGTAGCCCGCGTGAAACTCGCGTTGAATCGCAGTTACGGGGAGCTGGGTGCGGACGTGGGCCGCGTCGGAGTCGGCGGGTGACGCTGGTCCATGGGCTCGTAGCGCACCCATTCGCTCTCGCCGCGCCGTCCGGGAGCGATCTCACTTTCGGACAGGCCGCGGTTCTCGGCATCGTCCAGGGATTGACCGAGTTCCTTCCGATCTCCTCGACGGCACATCT
This sequence comes from uncultured Actinomycetota bacterium, assembly GCA_963801715.1. Classification (GTDB taxonomy): domain Bacteria; phylum Actinomycetota; class Actinomycetes; order Mycobacteriales; family Jatrophihabitantaceae; genus CAVVJA01. Next base: position 359,287 of record CAWDGB010000014.1, read on the forward strand.
GCGCATCGTGCCGGCGCTGCTCGGGTGGCCGGATCCGGGCGCTGCGTTCACCGCGGTGATCCAGCTCGGCACCGTCACTGCGGTCGTGCTGTACTTCTGGCGAGAGTTGTTGCAGGTCGTGGCGGCGTGGGCGGTTGGAGTCGCGTCCTGGGTATTCCGGAACCTCGATCAGTCGGTCCGCGGCACGCTGGAGTATCGGATGGGGTGGTACCTCATTCTGGCCACGATTCCGATCAGCGTGGTCGGCCTTGTCTTCAGTAACCAGATCGAAACCGGCGCCCGCAACCTGTGGCTCATCGCCGTTGTCATGATCGCCCTTGCCGGCGCCCTGTACCTCGCCGAACGGATCGGCACCCGAAGCCGCGGCGAGGAGCAGCTGAACACGACGGACGCGATCGCTGTCGGCGGGGCCCAGGCGCTCGCGGTAATTCCGGGTGCCTCGCGATCCGGCACGACCATTACCGCCGGGCTGTTCCGCGATCTCGACCGCCCGACGGCCGCCCGGTTCTCGTTCCTGCTCTCGGTGCCTGCCGTTGTCTTGTCCGGCGCTTATGAGGCTCGCAAGGTCGGTGAACGGGGCGGCCCGGGGCTCGGTGTCACGCTGCTCGCTACGACCCTCGCGTTCATCGTGGGATTCGCGTCGATCGCCTGGTTTATGCGATGGATGGCGCGGCACAGCACGTACCTGTTCATCTGGTATCGAGTTGCGGTCGGCACCCTGCTGATCGTGCTGCTGTCCATCGGCACGATCGACGCGACCTAATGTCCACCGTCTTGCTCGTGCGTCACGGGCTCACTCGGTTGACCGGGCAGGTGCTGGCGGGTCGTGCCCCGGACCTGCATCTCGATGATCGAGGCCGGGCGCAGGCCGGGGCGGTCGCGGGTCAGATCGCCGTGCTGCCGCTCGCCGCCGTTGTATCCAGCCCGATGGAGCGGTGCGTAGAGACCGCTGAAACGATCATCGCTGCGCAACGCGCCGCCGGGCGCTCACCGCAGTGGCATATCGACGAACGACTGACCGAGTGCGACTACGGCGAGTGGACCGGACGCGGCATTCAGGAGCTGGCCAAGGATTCGCTCTGGCGAATAGTGCAAACACAGCCGGCCGCAGCCCGCTTTCCGGGCGGGGAGAGTCTCGCTGAGGTCTCCGCGCGGGCGGTGGCGGCCGTGCGGGATTGGGACGCTCGACTCGGAAGCACCGCGGTCTGGGTGGTCTGCAGTCATGGCGACCCGATCAAAGCGGTGATCGCCGACGCTCTAGCGCTGCACCTCGATCAATTTCAGCGCATAGCCGTGGATCCGTGTTCGGTGTCAGCTATTCGGTACGCCGCTGCTCGTCCGCTGGTGGTGCGCGGTAACGACATCGGGGGCGACCTCACTGCTCTAGCCCCGGCCCCGCGCCGCCGTAGCGGCCGGAACCGACCCTCGGAAGGAGAGCCCAACCGGCAGTGACTGCACTCGCTGTGGAGCCTCGATCGTCGTAACTGCGCTCGCTGCGGTGCACACTCGCGCCGGATAGGCTGGATTGCGCTATGGCCCGCCAGTTCTACCAATTTGATCGCCCGCGTCGATTCGTCGCGGGGACCGTTGGCGTGCCGGGCGAACGCACGTTTTACCTGCAAGCCGTCGATGGCGTGCGGGTGGTTTCGGTCTCGTTGGAAAAGCAGCAGGTATCCATCCTGGCCGACCGCATCGAGCAGTTGCTCGACGAGGTGGTGGCGCGGACCGGCACCGAGGTCGCGGCATCGACGCACCGCGACAGCGATGCGCTCGAGCAGCCGGTCGACGAGGAGTTTCGCGTCGGCGCAATGGGCCTGGCCTGGGACAGCGATGCCGGGCTGGTCGTCATCGAGGCGCAGGCGCCGGTTGAAGACACTGAAGTTGCGCAGGAAACGCTATTCGAGGACGTGGAGGACGGCCCTGACGCGCTGCGCGTCCGCATCGAGCCGGGCGAGGCGCGGGCTTTCGTTGATCGAGCGCGGCGGGTGCTTGCGGCCGGCCGCCCGCCGTGCCCGTTGTGCGGGCTCCCGCTTGACCGGACCGGGCACATCTGTCCTCGACACAACGGCTATCACCGCCCGACGTCAGGATCGTGACCTCCGACGAGCCGACCGACCTCACGCCTGCGCGCGAGCTTCCGGTCGATGAGGCGATGGCCCTTCTCGAGCGCGGAGAGCTCGGCGTCGAAGGTCGATTGGTGGTAGCTTCCAACGCCACGCTGTACTGCTCGGTATGCCTGGACGGGGTGACCGCTGCGTGCGTCTACAAGCCCGTCGCCGGTGAGCGGCCCTTGTGGGACTTTCCCGATGGGACGCTGGCCGAGCGCGAGGTGGCCGCGTACGAGGTATCGGCAGCAACCGGGTGGCTCATCGTCCCGCCGACCGTGTTTCGCTCCGGCCCACTCGGACCGGGCATGGTCCAGTTGTGGATCGAGGCCGACGAGAACGTCGATGTCCGCCGGCTGATTCGCGGCACGTCATCCGACCAGCTGCGGCGCATTGCCGTGTTCGATGCCGTCATTAACAACGCCGATCGCAAGGGCGGTCATCTGTTGCCGACGCGAGCCGGCCATATCTATGGCGTCGACCACGGCGTCAGCTTCCATGCCGAGCCCAAACTGCGCACCTTGCTGTGGCAGTGGTCGGGCCGCCCGTTGCGGGCGAACTCCAGCGATACGCTGCGCGAGCTGCAGGCTGGGCTCGCAGGCGACCTGGGCGAACGACTCGCTGACCTGTTGACGCCGCGGGAGGTTCGCAGCACGGCCCGGCGGATCGACCAGCTGCTGGCGAGCGGCCGCCATCCCGAGCCGAGTGGTGAATGGCCGGCCGTGCCATGGCCACCCATCTGACGGCTGACGGCGAGATAAATCGGGGGGACGGCGTCACGGCGGGGGCCTAGATTTGACGTCGGTGCGGCCAGCCCGGGCGCCGGAGAGGTGGGTTACCACAACGTGTCCCGTCGCAACTGGTTGCTGTTCGCGGCGATGTGCGTGATCTGGGGAATTCCGTACTTGCTGATACGAGTCGCCGTGCGGGACGTGCCACCCACGGCCCTTGTCTTCGCGCGCACTGGGATCGGGGCAGCAATCTTGCTGCCTATCGCCTGGCACCGAGGCGCGCTCAAGCCGGCGTTTTCCCGGTGGGGGCCGCTCCTGCTGTTCACCCTGGTGGAAGTCGCCCTGCCGTGGCTGTTGCTCTCCCGGGCCGAGACCAAGCTGTCCAGCTCGCTCGCCGGGCTACTCGTTGCGGCCGTGCCGCTGGTCGGAGTGGCCATCGCCCGGCTCATGGGGGATACGGAGCGGATCGACAGCAGCCGCCTCGTAGGTCTGTTGCTCGGCATTGCCGGCGTGGCAGCGCTGCTCGGACTCGACTTCGGGAACGTCGACGGGCTGGCGGTGCTCGAGGTCGCGGGCGTGGTCGTAGGTTATGCGCTCGGTCCGGCCATCCTGGCTCGGACGCTCAGCGACCTGCCCTCGATTGGCGTGGTGACCGCATCGTTGCTGATCACGGCCGTGATCTATCTGCCGTTCGCGGTGCTCGACCCCCCGCACCGGCTGACCGCGCAATCCATCGCCTCCGTGATCGTTCTCGCGACTGTGTGTACCGCGCTCGCGTTCGTCCTGTTCTTTGCGCTTATCGCGGGGATCGGGCCGACGCGCGCGACGGTCATCACCTATGTCAACCCGGCAGTCGCTGTCCTACTCGGCGTCGTGGTGCTGGGGGAGTCGGTCACCGCCGGCATGATCGTCGGTTTCCCACTCATCCTGGCCGGGTCGATTCTGGCGGCCCGGCGCAAGGTGGAAGTCGTTGAGGAGCCCGGGCTCGTCGAAACGTCCGGCGCGGAATGTCGTTGATCAGCGAGGTCGTGGCGATCGGAGGATAGGTTGGTCAGGTGCGCTCCTGGCCAGCCCCATCGCTTCCCCGGCTGCCAGGATCCGGCCGCACCCTTCGGTTGTTCGACACTGCGACCGGTTCGCTCCGTCCCGCCGCACCCGGCGCCACGGCCCGCATGTATGTGTGCGGCATCACGCCCTATGACGCCACACATCTCGGGCATGCTGCGACCTACCTTGCGTTCGATCTCGTCCAACGGGTGTGGCGCGACGCTGGGCGGCGGGTGCATTACGTGCAGAACGTCACGGATGTCGACGATCCACTTTTCGAGCGAGCCCACCAGATCGGCGACGACTGGGAGGCTTTGGCCCATCGCGAGATCGAGCTCTTTCGCGCCGATATGACCGCGCTGCGGGTCCTGCCGCCCGACGATTATGTGGGTGCGGTCGAGAGCATCCCGGAAATCGCGAAGGCGGTACGCCGACTGCTGGACAGCGGAGCCGCCTACTACGTGGACCAGGACGTCTATTTCTCCTGCGCAGCCACCGGCCGTTTCGGCTACGAGTCGAACTACCCACGCGCACAGATGCTCGCGTTGTCCGCCGAGCGCGGCGGAGACCCGCACCGGCCCGGCAAACGGGACCCGCTCGATGCCGTCTTGTGGTGGGCCAAGCGTCCCGACGAACCGTCCTGGGACACCGACCTCGGACCGGGCCGCCCCGGGTGGCACATCGAGTGCGCGGTAATCGCCCTGAACCGGCTCGGAGAATCATTCGACGTCCAGGGCGGCGGCTCCGATCTGATCTTTCCGCATCACGAGCTATCCGCTGCGCATGCCGAGGCGCTCACGGACTCCTTCCCGTTCGCCCAGAACTATGTACACACCGGCATGATCGGGCTGGATGGCGAGAAGATGAGCAAGTCACGGGGCAACCTCGTTTTCGTCTCCAAGCTTCGGGGTGCCGGCGTCGATCCCATGGCTCTGCGGCTGGCCCTGCTGGATGGGCACTATCGCTCCGATAGGGAGTGGACGGGTGGCCGGCTGCCAGCCGCCGAACGGCGGCTCGCCCGGTGGCGCGCCGGCGTCGCCCGCTCGTCAGCACCGCCTGGGGAACCAGTGCTCGATCTGGTCCGGGACCGGCTCGCCGACGACCTCGACACAGCTGGGGCCATCGCTGCGGTCGACCGGTGGGCCGCTGATCAGCCTGGCCCGGATGCCAACCCAGACGCACCAGCACTGGTAGCAGATTTGGTGGACGCCCTGCTCGGCGTGCGGCTGTGACCGCGGAGTCCTCCCGGCAGCGGCCCTCGCCGCGTCGCTAACCTCCGTGGCCGAAGCCACCCCCGCGCTCGCGCCGCCGGAGGTAGCGCTCGAACTCGCGGGCGATCGTGTCCCCGGACGCCTCGCGCATCTCGCCGAGATCGGCCTCGTCGTCACGCTCCTCGAGGTTGCGGATGTACTCGGTCACCTCTTCGTCCTCGGCGGCCATTTCGTCCACGAGCTTCTGCCACTCGGTGGCCTGCTGTGGCAGCTCGGCCAGAGGCACCGGCATGTCCAGGACCTCTTCCACGCTGTGCAGCAACGCGACGGTCGCCTTCGGGTTCGGGGGCTGGGACACGTAGTGCGGGACGCCCGCCCAGAACGAGATCGCCGGGATTCCCGCCCCCACGCAGGCGTCCTGCAGGACACCGACAATGCCCGTCGGGCCCTCGTATCGAGAATTCTCCAGTCCGAACCGCGCCGCCGATTCCTGGTCATAGGACGTGCCGGTCACCTGAGTGGCCCGGGTGTGCGGCGTGTCCGACAGCAGTGCGCCAAGGCTGACGACAAGCCGCACGTCCAGCGCTCGCACAACGTCGAGCAGTTCCTCGCAGAACGCGCGCCATCGCATGTTGGGCTCGATGCCTCGCACGAGGACCAGGTCGAAATCTGCGCCTGGTGGTCGGCAGAGCGACACCCGGGTCGTCGGCCACGCGACTCGCCGGCTCACGCCATCCACCAAAGACACCGTCGGCCGGTTGACCTGGAAGTCGTAATACTCGTCGGGTTCGAGCTCGGTCAGCGGGCGCGCGCCCCAGAGGAGCTCCAGATGTTCGACAGCGTCCGTCGCGGCATCTCCAGCGTCATTCCATCCCTCGAACGCGGCCACGAGGATCGCGTCGCGCAGTTGTGGCCACCCGGCGGACCCGTCGGTCATGCACCCAGCCTACGACCCACGGGACGTTGCTCCGTCGCGCAAGGTGCGCTATTACCGGTGCGGCGCTCGGTAGCCTGATGGGATGCCGGTGAACACCCCTGGACCGTCACTGCTCGATGCGCTCAAGGAGCGGGTCGTTGTCGCTGACGGCGCGATGGGCACCATGCTGCAGGCTGCCGACCTGAACATCGACGATTTCGCGGGGCTGGAGGGCTGTAACGAGATCCTCAATGCGACCCGGCCAGACGTGGTCCGGGGCGTGCATGACGCCTACTTCCGGGCGGGATCCGACGCCGTGGAGACCAACACCTTCGGCGCGAACTGGGCCAACCTCAGCGAGTACGACATCGTCCACCGGATCCGGGAGCTCGCGCAAGCAGGAGCGGTACTCGCCAAGGAGGTCGCCGCTGACTGGTCCACTCCAGATCGGCCGCGCTGGGTTCTCGGATCGATCGGGCCGGGGACGAAGCTGCCGACGCTCGGGCACGTGCATTATTCGGTGCTGCGCGACGCGTACCAGGAGCAGGCCGCAGGCATGATCGACGGCGGCGTGGACGCGATCATCGTCGAAACCTGCCAAGACTTGCTCCAGGCGAAGGCAGCAATCATCGGGAGCAAGCGCGCGATGGCGGCCGCCGGAGTGCGCCTCCCGCTGATCGCCCACGTAACCGTGGAGACAACGGGAACGATGCTTCTCGGCTCGGAGATCGGCGCGGCGCTGACTGCGTTGGAGCCGCTGGACCTGGATGTCATGGGCCTCAATTGCGCGACCGGTCCCGCCGAGATGAGCGAGCATCTGCGCTACTTGTCCCGCAATTCGCGGCTACCAGTTTCCGTAATGCCGAACGCCGGCCTGCCCGAACTCGGGCCGAACGGGGCGGTCTATCCGTTGACCCCGGACGAGCTCGCCACGGCACTGTCGCAATTCGTGACCGAGTTCGGTGCCATGCTTGTCGGTGGCTGTTGCGGTACCACTCCCGAACACATCACGCGCGTGGTGGAAGCCGTACGCGACCTCGCTCCCACGCCCCGCCAGGTCGTGCCCGACCCCGCGGTCGCCTCCTTGTACCAGTCGGTGCCCTTCCGGCAGGACGCCAGCGTGCTGATGATCGGCGAGCGAACGAATGCCAACGGCTCGAAGGCGTTCCGCGAGGCGATGCTGGAGAGCCGGTTCGGAGACTGCGTCGAGATCGCCCGCGCCCAGATCCGCGACGGCTCGCACCTGCTCGACGTCTGTATCGACTATGTCGGCCGCGATGGCGTCGGCGATATGCGAGAGATCGCCGGACGATTCGCCACGGCGTCGACACTGCCGATCGTGCTCGACTCGACCGAGCCAGCTGTCCTCGAGGCGGGTCTGGAGATGCTCGGCGGGCGGTCGGTGATCAACTCGGTGAACTTCGAGGATGGCGACGGGCCCACGTCGCGGTACGCGCGGATCATGCCGCTGGTCCGCGAGCATGGTGCCGCCGTCGTCGCACTGACGATCGACGAGGACGGGCAGGCCCGAACCGCCGAGTGGAAGCTGCAGGTTGCCGAGCGGCTGATTGCCGACCTCACCGACCGTTGGGGAATGCGGACCGGCGACATCCTCGTCGACTGCCTCACCTTCCCGATCGCGACCGGTCAGGAGGAGACGCGGCGCGATGCCATCGAGACGATCGAAGCGATCCGCGAGCTCAAACGCCGCCACCCGGACGTGCAGACCACTCTCGGGCTGTCCAACGTCTCCTTCGGCCTGAATCCCGCTGCGCGGCAAGTGCTGAACTCGGTATTCCTGCACGAATGCGAGCAGGCCGGCCTGGATTCGGCAATCGTCCATGCGTCGAAGATTCTGCCGATGTCGAAGATCCCCGACGAGCAGCGAGACATCGCGCTGGACATGGTGTATGACCGGCGTCGACCCGCCGACCATCCGCGACGGTGAATACGACCCGCTGTCCCGGTTCCTGCAGCTGTTCGAGGGTGTGTCAGCTCAGTCGTCGGCTGCCTCGCGAGCCGAGGAACTGGCGGCACTGCCGCTCGACGAACGGCTACAACGTCGAATCATCGACGGCGAGCGCAACGGGCTCGAGGCCGATCTCGACGATGCGCTCCGCACCCGGCCGGCACTCGCCATCATCAACGACACCTTGCTCGCCGGCATGAAGACCGTGGGCGACCTGTTCGGCTCCGGTCAGATGCAGCTGCCGTTCGTGCTGCAGTCAGCGGAGGTCATGAAGGCTGCCGTCGCCTATCTGGAACCACACATGGAGAAGGCAGATTCCTCCGGCAAGGGCACGATCGTGCTGGCCACCGTGAAGGGCGATGTGCACGACATCGGCAAGAACCTGGTCGACATCATCCTTTCCAACAATGGCTATTCCGTCGTGAACATCGGCATCAAGCAGCCGATCAATGCGATCTTGGAGGCTGCCGACGAGCACGACGCCGATGCGATCGGCATGTCCGGCCTGCTCGTCAAGAGCACAGTGATCATGAAGGAGAACCTCGAGGAGATGAATGCTCGGGGGTTGGCCAATCGATACCCGGTCATGCTGGGTGGTGCCGCCCTGACGCGGGGCTACGTCGAGCAGGATCTGTCCGACATCTTCGAGGGCGACGTGCGCTACGCCAGGGACGCCTTCGAGGGTCTCCGCCTCATGGATGCGCTCATGGCGATCCGCAAGGGCCATGTCGCGACGACACCGGACGGCCCGGACGATACGCGCCTCTCGGACGAGGAAGCCCGAAAGCTCGCCGAGCGCCGGGCACGGCGGCAACGGTCGCTCAAGATTGCCGAGGAGCGGCGCCGCGCCGAGGAGGCCGAACCGCTTGCGGAGCCGTCGGCACGGTCGGACGTGGCGACCGACAACCCCATCCCGGCGCCGCCCTTCTGGGGCGATCGAGTCGTCAAGGGCATCGCGCTCGCGGATTACGCCGCGTTGCTCGACGAGCGCGCGACCTTCATGGGCCAGTGGGGTCTGCGGGGCGCACGGGGCGGGAAGGGCCCAAGTTACGACGAGTTGGTGGAGACCGAAGGACGTCCTCGGCTGCGCTACTGGCTCGACCGGTTCCAGACCGAAGGGATCTTGGAAGCGGCAGTCGTCTACGGCTACTTCCAGTGTGTGAGCAAAGGCGATGACCTCATCGTCCTCGACTCGACTGGAACGGAGCGCACCCGGTTCACCTTTCCCCGTCAGCGACGTGAGCGCCGGCTGTGCCTGGCTGATTTCTTCCGCGCCGAGGATTCCGGCGAGCTCGATGTCGTCGCTTTCACCGTGATCACAGTCGGAGACAAGGTCAGCGAATTCACCCACCGGTTATTCGAGGCCAACGCATACCGCGACTATCTCGAGGCCCATGGACTTTCGGTCCAGCTGACCGAGGCGCTTGCCGAGTACTGGCACCGGCGGATCCGCGAGGAACTGGTGTTGCCGGGCGGGATGAACGCCGCATCCGAGGACCCGGCCAACGTCGAGGACTTCTTCAAACTGGGCTACCGCGGGGCGCGGTACTCACTGGGCTACGGCGCATGCCCGGATCTCGAGGATCGCGCCAAGATCGTGAGCTTGCTCCGACCCGAGCGTATTGGGGTGCAGCTGTCGGAGGAGTTCCAGCTTCACCCGGAGCAGTCGACTGACGCGATCGTCGTCCACCACCCCGAGGCGAAGTACTTCAACACGTAACGGCTCTAAGGCTCCCCCCATCGGGGGTAGTGCGATCCTCCGCGATATCCGCCGGTTGGTCGACGGCGGCGCGGCCGGGGGGCAGCGATGCTGAAGCAAGTCAGTGTTGTCGTCCAGTTCTCCGGAGCGTTTCTCATGTTCGCAACTTCTTCGCCGTCCACCGCCCGCCGTGGTCTATCACGGGCGGCCATTTCCAGCGCGATACTCGCGGCCGCCGTGCTCCTCTGGGGTGGTTACACAGGCCACTGGTCGTGGACCGGACTGTCGGACAACGACACCCTGTGGGACTGGCTGAAGCTACTGGTCCTGCCGTTGTCGTTGGCGGCGTTGCCGCTGTGGCTGCAGTCGCACCACCGGATGAGTGCCACCCGGCGCGGGACGTTGGCCGGAGTAGCGGTGGCGTTCGGCACGTTCGTGCTACTCGGCTACGCGCTGCATTGGGCGTGGACCGGGTTTGCCGGTAACACCCTGTGGGACTGGCTGGAGCTATTGTTGCTGCCCGTCGTCATCGCGACGGTGAAGTTCTGGACCGCCGAACGCACCATGGAAACCCGCCACTGGATACGGGTTGCGGCCATCATCGCCGGGTTCGTGATCTTCGCCGCGTCCGCGTACCTGCTGCCGATCAACTGGTCCGGGTTCGTCGGCAACACGTTGTGGGACTGGATCAAGCTCTTGTTCATCCCGATCCTGATGCCGCTGGTGCTGGTTCCGGCCGTGACCGAGTGGATTAACGGGGGCATCGAAGAGGCCGACGAGGCGGATCACACCGAAAACGACGACGCTGATGCACCGGCACCAACGACAGCCGACGCCGCGGCGACCTCGGCAGCGCATCGGCCGGCGGTTCCCGCCGCTCGGTTCGACTCTGGACCGCACGGTTTTTCGCCGACCAGCTACGAGATCTGGTTGAGCCCTACCGAGAAGATCACCGCCGAAGTTCGACCGCCGGCTGACCCGGCCGACAGTCCTCAGCTGATCGTCAACGGGGCCATGACCGTTCATCGCCTAATGACGACGACGAACCAGAGGTAATTGCGCGCCGCCCTCAGCAGCCTGCTGTTCTCGCGCCACAATCGTGATCTTGGATTTCTAGCCCTGGTGCGACGATAAGTCCAAGGTCACGTTGTGCTTAGGCGGCGGCGTGCCGGAAACTCCAGCCGATGGGGAGTCCTTTGCAAGGCGTGCTGTTCGACATGGATAGTCCTCGGCATTTCGGATTACGTTGAAAAGCGCTGGAGCCCTTATTTTCCGGGGATTTTGGTGTTGGCCAGTGTTGGCCGAAGCGGGCCGTTTTTGGTTCTCTTGTGTACCGGATGTGTACCGGAGAAGATCATTTAGGTCGCAAGTCACCTGAGTTAGCACCGCGTCGGCCGACCCGGCGCGAGCAGCTGCGAACGAGCCGGCGGGTTGCCGGATGCTTGCGACTCCTGGTCGCGAGCAGGAGAGTGGCAACCGCCTCCTTCGGCGACGCGCCACTCCACACATGTCGAGTTTGCGCCATGGGTGCTGCTTAACCGTCGTGCATCAACGATCGCCAGATCCCCGAGTCCTTCGACGGTCATACATACGACCGGACAAGTAGCCGATGAGCGGGCACTTCTGGAGCTTGCATGCCTATGCGCTCAGCGGCAGCGCCATGCACTTGTGGACCGCTGCGGGCCATGACGCGATCGCCGACTCGGCGCGGCCTGGTTGCCAGCCGCGATGTGCCCGTCCGTGATGCGGAACGCCTCGTTAAGGCTCCTTGGCGAGCCCGCTGGGTGCAGTGCCGTGATGACCGCCGCTGGCCGCACATCGCCGCAGGAACGGCCGGATGGTCTGTGCCAGTTCGTGCGGGTGGTCGTGGTAGGCAGTGTGCGTGCCGGGCGTGCGCGTGACCTCGACACCCAGGCGGTGGGCCAGTCGGCCGGCGGCCTGGGCGTAGACGGCATGGCTTTCCTCGCTCACGAGCACCATGACGGGCCCCGCGATCGCGGCCAGCGTCTTGTCATCGGGCAGGAAGCCCTCGTAGCTCCCGAGCTCGACCCCGAAGAAGGTCTCGGCACTGGACTGCATGCGCGCCCGTAGGGCGGGCTGGAGACGCTCCCAGTTAGGATCTCCCGCCACATACCGCCAGAGTGCTTCGAGCGCCGCCGGCGTGCCGCCGGTCCCCATGGCTTCCTGGACGAGCTCCGAGACCGCGCCGCGCGCCCCCGGATCGTCGAACAACTTCACCAGTGCGGTCTCGTGCAAGACCGCGCCGCTCACCGTCTCGGGATGGCGAATCAGCAGGCAAAGAGCGAAGTTCGCGCCGGCGCTGGTACCGAAGACCGCAGCCGGAGATAGACCGAGTGCGGCGAGCAGCGCGGCCGCGTCGTCGGCCTGTTCCTCAGGCCTTGTCGCTGCCCACCCGGGCGGGCGGGGACTTCGGCCGTTCCCCCGCCGGTCGTAGCTGATGACCGTGAACTCGCTGGCGAGCGCGCCGGCAAGTGTCTCGAAGTGCCCGGCGTCGCCGGTGAAGCCCATGATGAGCAGCACCGGCGGCCCGCCGCCGCACACCTCGTAGTAGAGCTCGGCACCGTTGACCCTGAGCTGCGGCATCACACCCTCCATTCCGGGCGTCATCCGGCCGGCGCCCAGGAGGTCCCCCGGCCTCATCCCCGAGAACTTCCGCCAAGCTCGGCGGATGATTGTCTGCGTGCTCTCGCACCTAAACAAGCTAGCCGGTGACCGGTGCTGCACGCCTCGGATGCGGCCAGGGCGTGGCAGCCCTGCCCGCCGGGTGGTCGCCGTGGGCGACGCTTTCGCCGGACTGGCACGTCACCCCGGAGATTCTGCGGCACGGATGTGGGCGGCACTGACCTGCCACATTGGGTTGCGGCGGCTGAAGCTCGCCGGCGGTGGGTCAAACTGCGCCGATCCACGCAAGACCACGTGCAGATAACCCCGATCTGCGTGACCCTGGCGGGCTCCTACGACACTCGTGAAGACGCTCCGAACGGCGGCTACGCGCGCGGCTGCCGTTGCGGCTCGCCACATAGGTATGCATCGCGGCCAGCAGCGCGATGCGCACGGACATCAGCGTTGGGCGCGCGGATCGTGATGTGTAGTGGTGTCGTTCGTGACGAGGAGTCGTCAGATCGAAATTAGCCCATGGCGCACTGATCTAGCCGAATTTGGGGATGCTGGGCGCCGGGCGGCGGCGGGCTGCGAAACGCACACCTTGCCGACGAGCGGGTGCCAAGTGCGCTGCGAGCCATTCGATAATGAGTTCAGGTATTCAGGTCGAACACCGCCGACCAGAGGTCGTTTTCGGTGTACAGCGCCGCAACATCATTCAGTTCTACGTCGGCACTGTCCGCGGCACCGTCGGCGCTATCGGCGATCCACCACTCCGCTCCTGGAAGGCCAGCTGATGCATACGCTCGCGTTCCCGGGTCCTGCCTCTCATACGTCGCCCGTGCCTCTGCGACGACCTCCACGTCCTCTACGACTCGTTTGTGGTCCGTTCCCCGAGGTCGTACTGCTGGAGTAGGTCGCAGAGCTTGTCGCCATCAATAAGCTCGATCGGCGTCGCACCGTCACGGTTGGCCTCCTTCTTGGCCTCCGCCGTGAAAGTGCCTGTCGTGATTAGCAGGCCCTTCTCACCCCGCCCGGCCATTGCACCTCGCCGGAGAGCCACGTGCGCCGAAAGGTGCCCGCGTGGTTCGGAGGGAAGCTGCGCGGCAAAGAACCGCTCATGGCGCGTATACGGCATCGGGCTGCGGAGTCGGCATCCGTCCGAGTCTCGCGGACTTCCGCCGACTTCAGAAACGGTTTGTCCGACAGAACGCCACGACCACAGACGATCGCCCTTATATGCCGCCGACGCCGTACGCATCTAACCGATGAGCGAGCAGGTGTCAGGATCCACTCGTGGACGCAGAGCTCGTTTCGCGCGCGATGGCCGCGGCGACAGCGCTCGCCGGGGCGCTAGGCCTGCCAGTCAACGACGCGGTCGTGATCCACAATTCGAACAAGCTCGCGCTGCGTCTCTTGCCCTGTGACGTCTTCGCTCGGGTAGCACTGCTGGGGCAGGAGGTCGCCGCGCTTGAGGTCGAGCTCGCTCAGCGGCTGGCCGCATTTTCGAGCCCCGTGGCGGCGCTTGAGCCTCGAATCGAACCGCGGGTGTTCGAGCGCGATGGCTTTGCGGTGACCTTCTGGACCTACTACGCGGCGATGACTCCTGACCACTACTCACCGGCCGACCACGCAGACGCGCTCCGACGCCTGCACGGGGGGATGCGAGAGGTCGAGATCGCGACGCCGCACTTCACGGAACGAGTCGCAGCGGCCGAGCGGCTGGTCACGAACCGACACGAAACCCCCGCGCTCTCTGAGGGCGACCGGCATCTGCTCCTCAGCACGCTGCACAGTGCCCGTCAACAGATCCACAGCCACGAAACCGCTGAGCAGCTGCTGCACGGCGAGCCGCACTCAGGCAACCTTCTCAGCACCGAGGACGGCTTGCTCTTCATCGACTTCGAAACGTCTTGCCGTGGGCCCGTGGAATACGATGTCGCACACGTGCCGGACGAGGTCAGCGCGCACTATCCGGATGTTGATCCAGTTGTGCTTCAAGAATGTCGCCGGCTCGTTCTTGCGATGGTCGCTGCCTGGCGCTGGGACGTCCGTGATGAATTCCCGAACGGGAACGAACACGGTCGAGACATCCTGACCTTGCTCCGCGCTGGTCCGCCCTGGCCGGCACTCGGTGCTCTCGCCGCTGAGTAACGCAACGCACTCACATGCCGCATAGAGCGCGCGATGAACCATGACGGTCGCCCGGTCGTAGATTTGCTCCGTGAGCCTGGAATGGGTGCAGGTTGTCGTCGATGCGCGAATCCGGTTGCCCTCGAGCGGTGGTGGGCAAACTCGCTCGGTTGGGTCGTGCTGAACGACCCCGCTACGGAGTTCGAGATCTGTCCGTCGACGAACCGGCTGTCTGGGCTGATCTTTGTGCCGGTCCCGGAGGCCAAGCAGTCCACGATCCGGCTTCACCTAGACTTCCGGTCCGATGACCAGCAAGCCGAGGTCGAGCGGTTCCTGCGCGTGGCTGCGCATCGCGTCGATATTGGGCAAGGATCCTCGCCCTGGGTGGTCCTTGCGGACCCCGAGGGCAACGAATTCGATATGCTGCCGCCCCGAAGAACCTGAACCGCAACAGCGCATTGTGGCTTATCCGCGGAGGAGGACGCCTGCGCGTCGCGCCTGACCCTCATTCCGCCGAGGGTGCATTTAGGCGTTCCCCGGGCCGGCGCGTCAAGATCATCGGTAATGATCGTTTGCGCCTCCGATGATCACGCCGAGCCCCGTTGAAGCCTGCCCCTAGCCGAGGCTGTGCCGCCATTACAGGCCCCTTCGGTACGTGTACGCCGCCATGAGAGCGTGCTTCTCGCCGTACCACGCGGGTGCCTCGCTGAGCGAGTCAGGAGCGGGGGTAACCGCGGATCGACTCGAAGCCATTGCGGGGTGTCTGCAGCCCGAGGACAGTTAGCTCCAGGTCCGGTGAGGGCCCGGCTCGGCACCCGCCAGCAGGCGCGGCACCGGGCGTGGCGGACCGCCACCCGAACCCCGAGGAGCTGGCCGTGGCCGACAAGTCCCCCCGCCAGTCGAGCAGCAAGAAGTCCGGCAAGTCGCTGAAGCAGAAGCGCGCCGAGAAGAAGGCAGCAGCCGCCAGTAAGGACATTCGGACGGTCATCGCGCCCCGCCCCCTAGGCAAGTAGCTCTGGCGACCCAACAAGTCGGCGGAGATGCTGCTCCCGACGTGATCGGCTCACCGGCCGCCGCGGCAAATATCGAAAGAGTGCGAACTGAACCGTGTCGAGGCGAACATGCCGCGACGAGTTGCGGCGCCGGGGACGGTGGGTGGAGCCACGGCTGTTCGCGTGGCTTTTCCCCGCCTGAACCGGGATGCTGAACACGGCCGGCGGTCGCACCGGGCGAGGGTCGGCATGTGCGGAGGCTGCTGTGGTGACCGGTGCTGTCGACGCGCGACGAGGTAGTGATTTCGCCGGCTTGTGCCGGCAGGTGCGTGCCGCGAGGTTGTTGGATCGTCGCCGTGGTCATTATGCGGCGCGGATCGCCGTGACCGGGCTGGCGTTCGCCGCACTGTGGTGGATGTTCGCCGTGGTGGGCGGGTCCTGGTACCAGATGATCGTGGCCGCGGCGATGGGGATGGTGTTCACCCAGGTCGCGTTCCTCGGCCATGACGGCGGCCACCAGCAGGTGTGTCGTTCACGCCGCGGCAACGACACGATCGGGGTGCTCGCCGGCGATCTGCTCGTCGGGCTCAGTTACGGCTGGTGGGTGGATAAGCACAGCCGGCATCACGCGCATCCCAATCAGGAGGGGTATGACCCGGATATCGGCGACGGCGTGCTCGCGTTCACCACCACCCAGGTCGCCGCCCGCGGGGGCGCGGTCGGGCGGTTGGTCGCCCGGCACCAGGCATGGCTGTTTTTCCCGCTGCTCACCCTGGAGGGCATTAACCTGCACGTCGCCAGCATGCGTTCGCTGCTGCAGCGCCGATCCGCCCGGTACCGGCGCGTCGAACTCGCCCTGTTCGGGCTGCACGTCGCCGGCTATCTCGGCGCGGTGTTCCTCGTGCTGTCTCCGGTCAAGGCGCTGCTGTTCATCGCGATCCATCAGGGCGTTTTCGGCCTGTACATGGGGTGCTCGTTCGCCCCCAATCACAAGGGAATGCCGATTATCCCTGAGGGAGCTGACGTCGACTTTCTGCGCCGCCAGGTCCTGACATCCCGCAACGTTCGCGGCGGATGGTTCACCGACTTGCTGCTCGGCGGGCTGAACTACCAGGTCGAGCACCATCTGTTCCCGAACATGCCCCGACCCAGCCTGCGCCGGGCGCAGGCTCTGGTCCGGGCGTACTGCCACGACCACCGCATCACCTACACCGAGACCAGCCTGGTCGGCTCCTACCTCGCCGCCCTGCGCCACCTGCACGCGCTCGGCGCGCCGCTGCGGGTCCGCGCGTAGCCCAAGATCCTCTCGCAAACCCCCAGACGTCGGTCGGAGTGGGGCGGACGTCCATCAGCGCAAAGTCGACGTCGCCCGCGAGCAGGTCGTGGAGGACGCGCGCTGGCGGTGCCCACCGCGGGAGGACTGCTCACCATCTGCGGCAGTAGCGCGCGTCGCGGAGCGCACGCGGAGCGGCACAACCCATGAGATGCGTCCGCATCCGTTGGCCGCTGGAAGAGCGCGCTCAGACTCAACGTCCCGGGCATCGACGCGGGCTACCGCGCGGGTCAGCGAATCGTCGTGGTCGGCGTCGTCGTGTCGGACGCGGGCAACGGTCACGTAGTGATCGTCGGGTGGGGGTCAGGGCGCCCACGGGTGGAGCGCTGAGCCCGGCGAGTTCTTCTCGCTGCGGTAACTGTCAGCCTTGCGTAGCGGATTGCCCGCTTCGTTAAGACGAGCATTCAGTACCGTCCGTGCGCGCCCCGCTCCTGGGCTGGTCGGCCTGGGTGTGAGTGGGCTGGCGGGTGCGGTCAGGTCGGTGGGTGTGGTGGGTCGGGCGGGGTGTTGGTCGGTGCGCAGCCGGCCATCGCGGTGTGGAGGAGGGCGTCGCGGTGGGTGGCGAGTTGTGCTGGGGTGAGGGTGCGGATTGGGCGCCACAGGGATCCGAGGGCTGCGGTGGCGCGTGCGGTGGCTGCGGTTCCGTCGGCGGTGGAGCCGGTGATGGCCTGGCACATGCGCTCGGTGTTGTGGTGCAGCCGGGCGCCGATCTGGGGGTGGTTCAGCACGGCTTTGTCGCTGTCGACCCAGGCGGCGATCTGGCTGTGGTTGGTCAGTGTGGTGAGGTAGTCCTCGAGGAGGGAGCGCACTCCGTCGGGCCAGTGCGGTGTGGTCGGGTGGCGGTCAACGAGCGCGTCGAGGCTGTCGAGCAGCGGGTCGGCTGCCGCGTGCAGCAGGTCGTTTTTGCTGCGGAAGTGGTAGCTAACGGCGGCCTTGCTCATGCCGGTGGCGGTGGCCAGCTCGGCGACGCTGGTTGCGTCGTAGCCGCGTTGGGTGAAGCTGTTCAGCGCGGCGGTGAGCAGGGTGTCGCGTCGGTTGCGGGTGCCGGGCATGGTGGGCCTTCCAGGCTGTACCCGCCAGTTACTGGACGGACGTTCACCCAGCAGTGTACGGTCAGGGTGTCGGCCGCCGCCGCCGGTCAGCCCACAGCGTGATCATTCGACAGTCGCCGAGACGACTAGCACACGCTCCCGGTACGGCCGCCGGCCGCCGACAGAAGGGTCTGCTTCCGGCTGGGACGGGCGGTGACACGACACGCCGCACGAGCCCCGGCCGGCGGCACGGCAGGATCCCTCCCGGATGAGGTGAGAATCATGTTGGTTGCCACCGATCCGTTCCGGGACTTCAACCGACTCGCCCCACAGGTCTGGGGCACCACAGCCCGTCCCGCGGCGATGCCGATGGATGCCTGGCGGGACGGCGAGCAGATCGTGGTGCAGTTCGACCTGCCAGGGGTGGACATGTACTCGGTGGACCTGGACGTGCGGCGCAACATGCTCACCGTCCGGGCCGAGCGTCGCCCGTCAACCGGCGAGGACACCGAAATGATCGCTGCCGAACGCCCGCGAGGGGTGCTCAGGCGGCAGCTGATTCTGGGCGACACCCCGGACACCGACCGGGTGCGAGCCAGCTACACCGCCGGTGTCCTCACGCTGCGCATCCCGGTAGCCGAAAAGGCCAAACCGTTCAAGATCACCAACGCGGTCCCGGACGCCGACCGCGCTGCGCTCACCGGCTAGGCGACACCCGATGGCCAGACACGTTGTGTACCGCCGAAACGGCCAGGCCGATGAATACCAGGAACTGCCCGACGCCGAGCACCTTGAGCCCGACGTGGTGACGGTGACCTTCCCGGACGGATCGCTGCGGTCCTACCACGCCGAGGACGGACTCGGCGGTGTCGGCTTCGAGTTCGCGCAAGCCGGAATCCTGGTGCTCCGCTTCGAAGACAGCGACCATGTGTTGAGCGCCTTCGCGCCCACCGCCTGGACCTTGGTCAGCGGCACCGCACTCGGCGACCGCGGCCGACGATCCTCCAGCGGCCGTTGAGCTGCACGACAGAAACCGCGGCGGCTGGGCTGCAGGGTCCACCCTGGCGGTGGGCCGTGGCGGCGTCCGCAAGGAGCCGACATCGGGTCCGGGACACAGAAAGGCGCGGGTAGCGCCCAGGCCCGATCCATGAAGGTCACCCCGTCCGGCCGGAGCCGCATTCTCGCCGAGGTCGACGCCGATTACTCGAACGCGACCGGTCCCCCGGGTGTCGCGTCGGCCAAGCCCGGGCCTGTCATGGTCCCGACGTGCGGCGGAGGAAGGCGACCGCAAGCCGAGTGACAGCGCGGATGTGACCGTGACCGCGGTTAGGGCCGCGATGGGCGCGCCTAGGAGCGCGCTGACGGCAACAAGCGGCAGCCTGCCGTCCCGGCCGCCTAGCAGCCAGCCGAGCGCTCTCTCTCTCTCTCTCTCTCTCTCTCGGGTGCAGGCGGCAGGCCCAGGGCAGCAGCCCGGTCTTTGGTCACCATCGACAGCAGCGCCCCGGTTGTGGCGGCCACAGTCAGCGCCAGCACAGCGCGCGGGTCGTGCCGAGTTCGGGTCGCCGGTCTCGGCCAAGATCGCCGCGGCGCCGACCGCGACAGGCCGGGGATCGAGGTCGCAAGTTCAGTCAGCCGTAGTTCGTTAAGCTCGCTGCTCATCCCGATACTCGGCATCGGCAAGCTTGCCCGCAGCAGTGGGCCAGTCGGCCAGCACGAACGCGACCCGCTGCAGTACACCGGCCCGGTGCGCGGTCACCCCGGTGGGGTCAGCGAGCGCGGCGAACAGGCGCCGGGCTACGCGCAGACACGGTTTCTGTCCGCCTCTTTTGAAGATCTCGCGTCGTACGGCGCGTTTGAAGCGCCACGCCGAGGCGCCATGACGGCTCTGTTTGAGCGCTACTGTGCCCGCGTGGGGGAACCTGTGCTGGATCGGCACGTCAACGTTGCGCAGCTGTGGCAACTGGCCTGTGACGCGGTCCGGAAGGGCGAGAAGTGGGGCCAGCGCAAGAAGTCGGTGAGCGACGCTATGGAGAGCTACTACACCCAGCTGCGACGTGACAAGCGCGGCGCGAAACGGTGGGTGGCTGCGGTCGTTGACGTCCTGGGGTTCTTCGACCCGTCAGCTGATTGGCGTGCTGTCGAGGTAGGCCTGCAAATGCTCGACCAGGCAGACGGTGACGTCACCGGTGTCGGTGCTGAACTGCAGCGGCTGGAGATCGTGCCGGCCTCGTCGACGAAGAACTCTTTGTACAAGAGCGTGTAGCGGCGACCAGCCGGCCCGAACGGCCGGAGGCTCAACGCCCTCCGTGACGGTTGTCGGCCCCACCAGCACCAAAACCAGCTGACGCCTTCTACAAGTCGTCCACCCGTGCGGCTCGACCGCCCGCGAGGCGCCGCGCGTCCGAGGCGGCCACGATCCGTCCGCAGTGCCGCCGACAGGGGCGCCATCAAGTGCGGCCGGGTTGAACCGCCTGGTTCGAGTAAGACGTCTTAAAGACGTTTCGGTAATTGGGTAATCGGAGGTCATAGGGAACGCCGGTGTGGGCGAGGAAGGCGAAGCACAGGTCGTAGCTTGAGCCGACACGTTGCAGGCCGGACTGGGCGGCGGCGTGGGCATCGTGGATGGTCTGGGGGCCAGAGGTTGGCCAGTTCGACTGCTTTGACGTTGCCCCAGACCATCTCGATGGGGTTGAGGTCGTGGGCGTAGCCGGGGAGTCGTTCGACGAGCAGCCAGTGGCGTTGGGTGGCGATCCAGGCGGTCATCGCCTCGCGCTAACGGAAACCGCGCGTTACCCCCTTGCCCCTGGGAGACTCTTCAGAAGGAGTTGATTGGTCATGACCGAACCGACCCGTCCCAGCGGCGAGTGGCAGCCGATCGACACCGACCGGCTTAGCGTGCCGGTCGCGTACTTGACCGTCGATGATGCGCGGTGGCTGGCTGGTGTGTTCGCGGATCTGGCGACCCGCGCTCACCGGCGGGCGGTTGCTGCGTTTTTCCGCTCGACCGGTCAGGTGCTCGCGGAGCTTGCCGAGGACAAGCAGGACGCGGGTGAGCGCGCTGTGTTCCGGTTCCGCGCCGAGTTGGCGGTCCCCGGTGAGCTGGAAAAGGGGCTTGCCGAGTTGGTGGACGAGGACGACGACCCGCCGCACGAAACCGCCTAGCCCATCCTGGATCTGGTCAGGAACTCGATCCGGCGCAGGCGCGCGAGGCGACGGGTCGGCATGGTCGGGTGACGTCATAGACGACGCCGACGTGCCACCCACCTCCTGCACCTACATCGGCGCGTCCGGTGCTTGGCTGACCACCAACTGGCGCGTCGTCGTCCTCGTCGCGGCCTGGGCAACCGAGATGTCGAACAGCGCGGTCACGCCGGCGCCGGCCCGGTTGGGCTGTGGCTGGGCACGGCTCAGCGCGTCACCTCACGCGGTGAGGAGCCGGTATTGCTGGCTGGGTGCGCTGTGCTCATCGGGCAGCGGATCGCCCGCGGCCAGAGCCGGGAGCGCGCCGGTCAGGTCGAACCCGGACGAGGTGCGGTGATGGGGTCTTCTGCCTGCTCGACCATCCTCTGTCTGATACATGCGAGTTGCTCGGCCCGGCCATCGTTCAGCTCTTTCGTCGTCGGTTGTGCGTTGGTTAGAGCGCGGCCGGGCTCGATTCCGATTCGGACCAGCGTCCGTAGACCGATCCTGCGCAGCGCGGCGATCAGCGGGGTCCTCGTACCGGCCATCAGCTGCGTCCGCTACCCAGAGGATGCACCTCGGCCATTGCGGCGCGGGCAAGTTGACTCGGGGGCGCGCCGACGAGTGCCTGACCCTGCGCGCCGGGCGGAGCCGGTATCGCCGGATCAGTGAACGCGAGCTGACACGCACCGTCGTGCAGCGCAGGGAGCCGACACATCCGACCCGTCGGCAAATGCACCGTTCCGCACCGGCCCGCGCGGGCGGCCGCCTCGTTGATATTCGTGTTATGCACGTCCAGCCGGTCGCCCCATCTACCGCGTGATTTCGATTGGTTCATGGCTCTCCTTTCTGACTAGTCGGTGAACACCGGCCACGAGGCCCGTGAAAGGTTGCGTGTGGTGAGGCCTCCCGCCTTGCGGGGAAGACTTGACGCTGCCGCTGACGCGCAATTCCTCCCATCCCGCGCGTGATCAGTGCCGGGATGCAGAGCCGCGATCCCGTCCGGCACCGTGGGGTATTGCGTGCAGCAAGAGGTCGGCGGTCAATGGATGGCTGTGCTGGTGTGAACACTCAGATGGTGCGCCGATCCGGGCCAACTTCAAGGCGCCGATTGCCTACCGCCGCGGACGAGGCCGACATGGTGATCGGCGTGCGAGGTGTCCTCGGTGACTTGAACGCTACCCCCGCCACCAACAACAGGGCGCTTGGACCGTGCCGGACGCGTGCCATCCGACCCGCCGTCGACAACCCGACGCGGCCGATCGGTTCAGTCAGCCAACCGTGCTGGAGCAACTCGGCCGCTGGTAAGGGAGCATTACAGCTATTCCTGTCGGTGGGACCTCCTGCTCGTGGAGCCGGTTGAGTTGATCAGCTTTGTGGGGAGCCAACGAATGCTGCGCGGCATCAGAGAACGGGCGGAGCGAGCAGTCGTCTATACCCGCGACCTCGGCGAACAGTGAGCCACGGCGAACGTACCGGGTTGCATTAGCACGGCAAGAGTCATGAATTCGGGCTGAGGATAGCGACCGCTAGCTCCGCTTCTACGCCTGCCTCGGCTACAGCTCGACCATGCCGATAGCGCACCTTCGTCGCCGAAAGCGTACCTTCGTCGCCCTAGCCGAGTTCACGTGCAAGCTGACAGGTCGAGATCGGTCTGCGGACACGCGTCAACGCGCTTCGCCGGCCTGTTCGCGTCGTCGGCGGCTGACATCGGTGTAGCCGAACTGCCTGGTGAAGCCGGCCACCCTGTTCTGCTTCGACGCCGACCTCGACTCAGTCGCGAAGGTTGTCGACCTCGAACGAGACGCACTGCCGCCAGTCTTGGTCTGGGAGTGGGAGCTGACCGCGGCCTTGCCCATACGGGTTGCAGCGGCGAGCTCGGCGACGGTTGGTTGGGTCGTATCCGCGGTTCGCGAGGCCCTCCCGGGCGGCGGTGAGGGGCGTGTCACGACCGTTCGGGGTGGGAACCACAGTCAGCTCCTGACACCATGGCGTTACTGGACGGACGTCCACCCAGCGGCGTATGGTGAGGGTGTCGGCGCGCTCCAGCCTTAAGGCCACAGCGTGACCATCGATAGTCGCCGAGGCGACAAGCACGCGATCCGGGTAGACCGCCGCGCCGACAGTATCCCGGCCCCTTTGGCTTGCTACCCCTCGCCGCGTGGAACGCACGCGAAGCGGCCAAGGGGTTGGGATCGATCCTCCGCCCAGCTGCGGTGGAGACCCTCGCCAGAATGAGGTGGTAACGATGTTGGTCCGCACCGATCCGTTCCGCGAACTCGACCGGCTCACCCAGCAGGCATTGGGAACCATGACCCGCCCGGCGGTGATGCCGATGGACGCGTGGCGCGACAGCGTCGAAGTTGTGGTTGCGTTTGACCTGCCGGGCGTCGAACCGGACTCGATCGATATTGACGTGGAGCGAAACCTCTTGACGGTAAAGGCCGAGCGGCGTCCACCGACCGGCGCGGACTCCGAGATGGTCGCCGCCGAGCGTCCCAGCGGCGTGTTCAGCCGCCAGCTGATCGTCTCCGACATCCTGGACACTGACCGGGTCCAGGCCAGCTATGACGCCGGCGTGCTCACCCTGCGGATCCCCATCGCCGAAAAGGCGAAGCCCCGCAAAATCGCCGTCACGACGAGCAACGCCGCCCCCACAGTGATCGAGGGATCCACCGCCGAGCAACAGCCGCTGGTGGGAACGACGGCATAGCCGAACCGGACCGAACGGCTGGGTCGCCTTCACCTGGAGGACGTGGTGTCCACTGTGACATCCCACGCCCGGACCTGTCCCGGTCAAAGTGGGCGACCGGGGCAAGCCGCACTTCGACCGCGGCCGCAGCGTCAGATCGGGCAGGTGTGAGACGGAGCTATCAAATGGGCGGGATTCACGGCCGGTCCGGACCGGGCTCAGCGCGGTCGATCATGTGATCGAGCAGATGCTCAATGAAGCGCGGCGCTGTCAGCCGCGCGGCATGACGCGGTGCACCGTCAGCGGCGGGCCGACTCAGTATCCATAACTGATTGTGGCGCCGGCGGGTGATCCTCGGTTTGCGCGCCACCCGCACGCTGAAGGACTCCGGTGACCAATATCGTGAGTGACCGGTGGGGAGCGAATCTCACCCTCACCGTGCTACTGCCGCTCAATGCAATCCCACCCGTGCCCAGCGTGGCCAAGGCCTCCTCGGCGTAACAGCCCTGCTATTGCAGACCCCGCTGTGGCAAACACCGAATCGTTCGCCACTGACAAAGATCACCAGAGAAGGAAGAGGAACCTCCGGCCGGGCGCAGAACACCGGTCGCGCGTGAGATCCCACCTACGCGGCAGCAGATGCCCGCATACCCGACCCGCGAAAATGCCCAGCGTGGTCGCGATCCTCCAGGCGCTCGCGGACGGGCACAGGCTGCGTGAGGTCGTCGAGCATCTGCGGATGTCGCACCCCGCGGTCGCCAAAGCCCACGACGCGCTATAGCCCGCGCCTCAGCTGGCCGGGCCGTAGAGCGAAATCCGGACGTTCGGCCCGTCCTTGAGCGATGCTTCCAGATATAAGGCTTGCCGAAGCAGGTCATCCGGTTCGTCAGCGAGTCCGGCCTGGGCGGCGAGCTGGACGGCCTGGTTGCCGACGCCGCCGGTCGCGCCGGCGACGAGCATCGTCTGATCGGGCTGGAGTTGCGCGGCGTCGGTGGCGGCGAGCGCGGCCGCGCCGGCCAGGCCGAGGGCGGCGCCTTCGGCGAAGTCGATGCCGGCGGGGAGCTTCGCGAGGCCCACCGCGGTGGGGACGGTGACGTACTCGGCGAAGGAGCCGCCGCCGAGGTAGGGCTTGGTGACCACGCCGAAGACCCGCTCGCCCACCCGGTAGTCGCTCGCGCCGGGACCGAGGGCGTCGACGGTGCCGGCGAAGTCCTTGCCGAGCACCACCGGAAAGCGGTGCTCCATCATGTCCTTGAGGTAGCTGTTGGCGACCGCGGTGTCGAACCCGTTGACCGAGGCGGCGTGCACACGCACGCGCACCTCAGCATCGCCCGGCTCGGGAATCTCGAGGTCGGTCACCTGAGGAGTGGCTCCGAAGTCGCTGAGTACTACTGCACGCATGGTGGGTCTCTTTAGTTGGGTGTCCGGGTCTTGGTTCGTGGTTACCGGTGAGGCCGCGCCTGGCCGGGTGGGCGTCAGAGGGAGTATGGCCCGAAGCGTCCCCGGCCACGACCGCCGCGACGACCAGGAGCACGAGGTTGAACGCGATCGCGCTCGGCTCGCGCCGGCGGCGGTGGGTGTTGGCAGCCAGCGTTCTGCACCTACGTCGAACGGGTGTGCCAGATGCAGGGCGAGGACCGGGGATTCACCGACGTCCTCACCGTCACCTTCCCGACCGCGAAAGGGTTCGAGGCCGAACGGGACCGTTCCGCCGCCGGCCTCGCCGAACTCATCACGCGGGCCAAGGCCACTGGCCGGCTGCGGCCGGACTTCGCTCACCAGGACCTTCCGCTGATCCTGATGGCCAACGCCGGGGTCGTCACCGGCACCAGGGACGCCGCCCCCGACGCGTGGCGCCGACTCGTCGGCTACCTGCTGCAAGCCTGTGAGGCAACAACTGCGCAGCCGCTGCCCGACCCGCCCACGCAACAGCAGATGTACCGGGTGCCCACGATCAGCTGCGCTGTACCCGCCCGAGGCATCGATGGCGTCCTCGATGATTCCGGCGGGCAGCAGCGCTGGCTGGACCGGTTCCCCCGCCCGCGAGATGGGCCTGCACCTCAGCGGTCCGCCGTTTGGGGTTGATACCGACGAACGGCAATCGCACGCCGGGCTCGAGTAGATCCGGCACCGTGGCCGTCACGGAAGGCATCGAGTTCGGCGCGCGTGAATCCCGCGCGCTGCAGCGGAGGCAGCGCCCCGCCGCGCCCATCAGGCGGCCGCGGCGATGCCCAGCGAGTCCGCGCCGGCGAATTTCGGGCCACCCTTTTCGTAGAAGACGTCCACCTCGACGATTTCGAAGCCCGAGGATGTGATCAGCTGCAGGATCGGCCTGGAAAATGTGCAACCGGCGAACAGCCGGCGCTCGACCGGATCGAGCCGGCGCTGCCAGCGTTGCACTCGCTCGTCCGGCGCCAGGCCGTGTTCCAGGAAATGCAGCCTCCCGCCCGGCTTGAGAACCCGGCGCAGCTCGGCCAATGCGGACCGGGCATCGGGCACCGTACACATCGTCCAGCTCGACAGCGCGGTGTCGAAGCTGGCGTCGGCAAACGGCAGCGTCTGGCCGTCGAGCGCGCCGCGATAAACCGGGATCGCGGTCGCGCGAAGGCGGTCGCCGGCAAGCTTCCAGGCGAGGTCGGACGGTTCGACCGCCGTCACCGCCGTCACCGCGGCCGGGTAGAAGTCGACGTTGAGGCCAGAACCGAAGCCGAGCTCGATGACCTCGCCGGAAAGCCCGGCGCACACGCGTTCGCGCAACGGCCGCAGTGCCTTCATGCCGCCCGCTTTGTCGAGCAGATGCGGAACCACGCGCTGCCTGTAGAAGCCCATCAACGCGTCCCCTCATGCGGCCATCCACGCGGCCGTACCATCGGCTTACTTAGTCATGCATCTTGCTGCGTCATACATTAGGAATCGCGTGCCGACCGGTCATGAGGCACTCGCCTCATCTTTCTGACGCGAACAGTGACGACGGCCTCAGACCCCCACGTCTTTCTACGCTTAGCGAGCCTGTCGCGCAGCGTCTCATGTCCATCCGGATTTCCACTGGTCGCGCTCGCCAGCCGTGGTTATCTCAAGCCGCTTCCGGTGTCTTCGCGGGGGCTTTCGATGCCGTTTGATCTTGGTTGAGGCGCGTTATCTTTAGGGTGTCGCCGCCGTCGCAGTAACCGCCGGACACGACCGGGACAGGTCGTACACTTTCCTCTTCGCTGGCGGTCACCCCCCCTCCCCCCGGCGACCCTGACGCGTCGCCCGAGGACGACACCGGAGACTGGAAGAAGCTCCTGATCGCCACCCTCACGGCGGAGACATTCTCGCGAGCGGCATTCGAACGGCTTGCTCAGCGACTTCTGCGCGAGGCGGACTTTCAGTCCGTGATTGTTACCGGCCGCAGCGGCGACCAAGGCATCGACGGTATGGGCACGCACCGACTGGGCTTGCTCACCTTCCCGGTGTTCTTCCAGTGCAAGCGCTATTCCAAGAGCGTTGGGCCAGGTGAAGTCCGCGACTTCCGAGGTGCAATGGCCGGGCGGGGTGAGAAGGGCCTGCTAATCACGACAGGGACTTCACGGCGGAGGCCAAGAAGGAGGCCAACCGTGACGGTGCGACGCCGATCGAGCTTATTGATGGCGACAAGCTCTGCGACCTACTCCAGCAGTACGACCTCGGTGTACGGACCACACAACGAGTCGTGGAGGACGTGGAGGTCGTCGCAGAATTCTTTCAGGACATGTGACAGCCCGTTCGCACGACTAGGGCCAGACCTCGGCATGAGCGACCAGGCGCGGCGTTCACCCGCTGAGGCGGGCGTTGTCGTAACGCGTGGACGATGATGCAAGGCATAACGAGTCCGATCAACTCTCCACTTCATGACAGGGGAAGTCCAAATGAGCGGGAACCCCTACGAGAACCTTCCCCCAGCGGCCTCGTTCTCACTGACTAGCAGCGACCTCAGGGAGGGTGAAAAGCTGGCGATGCCGCAGGTCAGCGGCTTCTTCGGCGCCGGCGGCGAGGACGTTTCCCCGCAGCTGTCCTGGAGCGGCTTCCCGTCGGAGACGCAGAGCTTCGTGGTCACGATGTGCGACCCTGAAGCGCCCACGGTCACCGGTTTCTGGCACTGGGCCGTGGTGAACATTCCCGCCAACGTCACCGAGCTGCCCGCAGGCGCCGGCGACGAGTCGGGCTCCGGGCTCCCGCCGGGCGCCTTTCAGCTCCCGAATGACGCCAGGCTGAAGCGCTACGTCGGCGCCGGGCCTCCGGAGGGCCACGGGAGGCACCGCTACATCTTTGCGGTCCTCGCCCTCGCCGCCGAGAAGATCGAGATTGACAGAGAGGCGACGCCC
This sequence comes from uncultured Actinomycetota bacterium, assembly GCA_963801715.1. Taxonomy (GTDB): domain Bacteria; phylum Actinomycetota; class Actinomycetes; order Mycobacteriales; family Jatrophihabitantaceae; genus CAVVJA01. Next base: position 387,291 of record CAWDGB010000014.1, read on the forward strand.
GCCTTGCTGATGTTCAATCTATTCAGCGGCACCCTTGGACGCGCCTTCCTCGAGGGCTGGTACGAGAGGTAGGCCCTTGCCTTCGGCACATCTCAGAGATGCAGGACGGCGAGATCACTCCGGGTTATCGGGCAGGGTTGCTCAGCACCGTTTCGGGATGCGCTATTCGGCAGTTCCGATCGGTCGGCGTCTGACCGGCGGTCCTCGGCGGCGCGGAACTGGGGCAGATCGTCGGGCGATGACGCCCGTGAGCCTTACTCAGGTTTTGCCAGCATCAAGCTTCGATTCGCTCCGGTTGGCCGCAGCCGCCTATCTGGCCCCGGTTCAAGGGTCAGTCGAGAGTTCACACCGAGTCTGACCTGCGCCGCTACCTGCATTGGTGCGCTGAGCGCGGTCTGCATCCGCTCGCCGCGACCCGGCCGCATATCGAACTGTATGTGCGATGGATGCAGGAGCAGCGTCGGTCTGGCCGACCTAGGCCGAGTCGGGTTCGACGACGCCGGCCGCACCGTCGAGGTGTTGGTCGCGCTCACGCACGCGACGCTGGATCGCGGCGATCCTCGCCTACAAGGACGACCAGAGCAGTCGGTAGGACAAGCTTGTAAGCGCCTCGTGCCAGGTCATCCGGGCGGAGGCTTTCTCCAAGTCAATTGCCGAGCGTGAGGGACGGATTCGCCACCTCAGTCTCAGCGACCTTGACCGTTCCCCGATGCGAGACCATGAATCCGATGCCTTCGCAGTCTTCGCAAGGTCGACTGAGGTTGTGCCCGGATTCTGCATTTCGGGCACTTCTGATGTCCTGCGGAAGGAGTCAAGTCCGCGAGACGCTCGGATGGACGAGCGGCGGGGGCGCCGCCCGCAGCAACTGTCGTTCCTTCAGGAATGACAGTGGGGTCGTCTGGCATGTGGTGCTGAGCGTGGTCGCGACGTGGTGCGTTGACCGACTTGGTCGTAGAGGTTGCCCAGTCCGAAACCAAGCGAATCTCTGCCGACGCGGACGATCCGCTGGTCCAGAGCGGCGTGCGCTGGGTGCTCGCCGAACGCCGGGTGGTGGCAATCGGGCCTGCAGCGCACCACGTGCGGATCAGCTGGGCCGCCAAAGTCGCTGGAGCTGCACCCGCGCGTCTTGCACGAGGTCGTCCATCGCTTGGGGATCAAGCGCCAGCGCCCTCTCCGCGTGGAACAGACTCAGCTCGACGTATGCGCCGGCCACCGCGGTCCATGGGTCATCGTCGAGCTGCCGCGCCATTACCGCGCGGTATTCCGACCAAGCGGAAATGGGCGGTAGGTCTTGGTTGGTGCTTGTGGAGGCTTGCTTGATGAGCGTGTCGAGAAACACATGCTGCTCGCTGAGCTCGGCGCTCAGCAAGCGCGCGGCGGCTCTCGACTCAGCGCGCTCGGTGCGCCGCTGTTGGAAGGCCTGAACGCCTCCCGTGAGCAGCCCGCCCACGATGACGCCGACGAGGCTGAAGATTGCGCCGATCACGTCGAGAACCTACGCGACGCGGCGGCAACCAGCGACTCCAAGACCCGCACCCGAGGCCGCCGTGGCAGGTCGCGCTCCCACGGACGAGTTCTAGGCGTAACACGCTTGATCGGACCGTGGTCCCAACACGCAATTTGAAGCGCTGCCGCTGCAACTGGCCGACCACGTCGAGCGGACGTGCAACGGTCAGTCGGCGGCCGCGAGGCCACCGCCCATCCCGTCGTTTGCGGTCGTCACCTGGCCTCGCACTGTTGTCTCGTTTCCACCAGCCACGTCTCGCCTTTGTGCGAGTCTACCAATACGATCGCCCTACCCGAATTCTCAACAGCCCTTCCAATGACGCCGAATATCTATTACCAACGGCAACCGTGTCTAACTAACAATTCCCAAGCCTTTACTCAATGCGGCACGGATGCTACCAATATTGGTAGGAGGGTCACCATTTAGGGGTGACATTGAAAGCATTGTTGGGTGGCGTTGGTAATGCATGGCGGTATGAAGATTTACGCCGGGTCGCCTGCTGCTGCGCGGAATTATGTGGAGGCGGATCGCTCTCGGGCGGATGATTACTACCTCGCCGAGGGGACGGGGGTAGCTGAGCGGTATGTCGCCTCACCTGACGCTGTGGTCCGGCGGATGTCGCCTCTGTCGGGCGACGGTTACGAGGCGTGGGTCGCCGGGGTAGATCCCGACACCGGTGTCGCGAAGGGCCGCCTTCGTAATGACGGTCGGGCGGTGCGGTTTGTCGAGGTGACGGTGAACGGTCCGAAGTCGTGGTCGCTGGCGGCGGAGTTGCATCCCGATATTTCGGCGGCCTATGACGCCGCGCAGGAGCGTGCCGCGACGCAGATCGTCGGCTGGCTCGCCGAGCATGTGACGACCCGTGTCGGCCCGCGCGGGCAACAGCTGCAAATACCGGTCGATCAGCTCGAGGCGGTGACGGTGCGGCATTACACGTCCCGTGCTGGGGATCCGCATCGTCACCTGCATCTGCAGATCAACGCGCGAGTATTCGCGGCCGGTCATTGGCGTGGCCTGCACACCGTCGGCGTCCGCGACTCGCTGACTGCGATCAACGGGATCGGGCACGCCGCGGTGGCCACCGACCCGCAGTTCCGTGAAGCTCTCGCGACACATGGGTTCAGCCTGGACCCGGAGGGGGAGATCGCGCAGCTCGCGCCGTATGTCGGGGCGTTCAGCCAACGGGCGGCGCAGATCGAACGCAACATCGACCGCTACGAAGCGGAATGGACCGCGACGCACCCGGGTGAACAACCGGGCCCGGCGTTGCGGCGGGCATGGGATGCCCGGGCGTGGGCCGACGGACGTCCGGACAAGGTGATCCCTGAGCCGGGTGCGGACGTGCACAGCCGGTGGCTGAGCGAACTCGCCGACCTCGGGTACCGCGACCGAGACAAGGCCATCGAGCTGACACCGACTCCGGTCGGCGCGATAGACCGCGACCGCGCAGTCGACCTGGTGTTGGCGGGACTCGCGGCCGGCCGTTCGGCGTGGAACGCCGCCGACATCCGCGGCGAAGTCGAGCAGTTCATCGCCGGCGAAGGCGTCGTCGTCGACGCAGCTATCCGCGGTGAGCTGGCCGAAGACCTCACCGCCCGCGTCCTGGATCGGTGCGTGCCGCTGTTGCAACGCAGCGGTGTGCCCGAACACATCCGGGCATTGACCTCGCTCCACGTCCTCGATGTCGAGCGTGACATCACCGGGCGGCTGGCGTTGCGTGCCGCCGAACCCGGGCGCGATGTCGACCTGTCCCGTGTCGCGCTCGTCGGCGAGATGACCGGCCGCGGTCTTGAGGCCGCCCAGAGCGTCGTCGTCGCCGCATTGGCCGGCGACCGGTCGCTGATCGTGGTCGAGGGGGCAGCCGGTGCCGGCAAGACCACCACCCTGTCCGCGACTCGCGATCAGCTCGCCGCCCAAGGTCGCCGCCTGACCGTGGTGACGCCGACGTTGAAGGCGGCGAAGGTCGCCCAGGCCGAGATCGGCACGCTGGCCGGGTCGGCTGCATGGCTGGCGTTCCAGCACGGTTGGCGTTGGGACACGCACGCCACCTGGACCCGGCTCGCACCGGGTGACCCCGACCCGGTAACCGGTCGAGACTACGTCGGCCCGGTCGATCGGGCGACGTTGCGGGCCGGTGATCTGCTGATCGTGGACGAGGCCGGGATGCTCGACCAGGACACCGCGCGGGCGCTGCTGTCCATCGCCGACGAACACGGCGTGCGGCTGGCGCTGCTGGGGGACCGGCATCAGCTGTCCGCGGTTGGACGCGGCGGGGTCCTCGACATCGCCGCCCGGTGGGCCGTCCCCGACGCCTGTCTCACGCTCGATGTGGTGCACCGATTCACCCGCGACATCGACAACGTCGACGGCACCACACGCACCGTGCCAGATGTCGACTACGCCGACCTCACCATCGCGATGCGCACCGGCAACGATCCGGGCGACGTGTTCGACGCGCTGCTGGCCCGCAACCAGATCCAGCTTCATTCGAGCGCCGCTGACCTTCAGGCCGCGCTCGCCGAGACGGCGCAGACCACTACCCGAACGGCGATCCTGTCGCGGTCGTCGTCGACACCCGCGACCAGGCCGGCGCACTGAACGCCGCGATCCGTGACCGGCTCGTCGCGGCCGGGCGGGTTGACGACTCGCGCGCGACAAGCATCGGCGCCGGACAGCGGATCGGTGTCGGCGACCGGGTCGCGACGCGCCGCAACGATCGCGACCTCGATGTCGCCAACCGTGACACCTGGACCGTCACGGGGGTCGACCGGCACGGCCGGCTCACCGTCACCAGCCGCGACGCCGGGCAGCGGGTACTGCCCGCGGACTACGTGCGGCAGCATGTTGAGCTCGCCTACGCCACCACCGCGCACGGCGTGCAGGGCGACACCGTCACCGCCGCACACGTGGTGGTGGGGGAGCACACCGGCGCCGCGTCTGCCTACGTCGGGATGACTCGCGGACGCAACAACAACGTCGCCCATCTCGTCGCCGCCGACCTCAACGATGCCCGCGAGCAGTGGGTCGACGTGTTCGCCCGCGACCGCGCCGATCTCGGACCCGCGCACGCCGGCGTACTAGCCGCTCGGGAAGCCGCGAACTATGCCCAACCGCGTCCACTCGACCAGATGCTGGAGGAATTGCACGGCGTGTGGGAACGCGAAGCACGATGCCTGGAACGGCTAGAACGGGAGGAGGCGCGCCGCGACGATCTTCGCGAGATCGTCGTGCTGCGCCGCACCCTGCCGGCCGAACTCGCCGCAGTCGAGGAGCGGTACCAGCACGCCCGCACCCTCCACGCACAGGCGATGCAACGTCTGGACCACATCGACGCGCTCATCGCCCGGGACACCGCCCGGCTCCGTGACCATCTGCTGACGGCGTGGGACCGCGACCGCAACGCGGCCAGTGTCGCCGCCCGCGTCGTCGAGCACAGCCCGGGACGGCTCGGCTTGCGCTTGGCCGCGGTCAATCGGGCTCGCGAGGAACTGGCCCGCTGGTCGGTGAAGTGGCAGCCCTACCTGCCCGACATGCCCACCCACAACGACCAGGTCGTCCACTACGCGAATCGCTCCGACAACCGACCCCGAATCCGGCAGGCGTTCGAGGACTACGCCCACCAACACGCCGAGGCGACCCATCCCGAACGCGCCGTGATCGCGACGACCGCACAGACCGCGAACACCGAGGTGGCCGCGGCATGGCGCGGCCTTGCCCACATCGGTCAGCGCCACGAACAGCAGCTCGGCTGGTACGGGTCATTCGGCCGCACCGACGACCCCGACGCCCGCCTCGAACGACTCGAGCACGCCGTCACCACCGCCCGCACCGAACTCGCCACCGTGCAGCAGCAGATCGGCCGGCTCAGCGCCGACCCCGCGATCCGCGCACTTCCCGCCGGCCGGCTCACCCGCGAACACGACCTGTGGCGCTCCGGCTACGACACTGACCGCGAGTCCGACCACCAAGAAGCACGCCTGCGCGCCATGCGTGCCGACCATGCCCGCACCCACCGTCCCCGCCACACCGCAGAGCACATCGCCGAGCATCTCGGACCCGACCGCGACCCGGGCCCCGGCATCGGCCGATGAACCAACGATCCCTAACCAACACCAGCCAACACCGCACGGTTACGAGTCGATAACGGTTACCGAGGAAGTGGCGCCAACGACCCCAAGAAATTCACCTATCCCAAATGAAGGCCACTGGCACCCCCACGTCACATGGAGCGATCATGAGCAGCCACAACGAACAGCCGCACGACCACGATCTCCTCACGATCACCGAAGCAGCCGACCTCCTCCGCACACCCAAAGCCACTCTGCGCTATTGGCGGCACCTCGGCACCGGACCTCGCAGCTTCCGCCTCGGCCGCCGCGTCCTCTACCGCACCGACGACCTCCACACCTGGATCACCGAACAACACGACCACGACGGACCCACCGCAGCCTGACAACCGTCGAGGCGACGGGACCTCAAACGGTCGCAAGCTGCTGGAAGAATCGGTACCGAACCAGATTCGCGTCGGGCAACACGCGTAGAACGGGAGGTCCGGGAGTGGCAAGCATCGAGAAGCGGCTCCGTGACAGTGAAGTGCGCTGGTACGCCCGCTTCCGCGACCCCGCCGGTGCGCAGAAGGTCAAGGTGTTCACCCGCCGCGTCGATGCGGAGCGATTCCTGACCACGGTTGAAGCGTCCAAGCTGACCGGCAGCTACATCGACGCCAAGCGCGCGTCCATCACGTTCGGCGCCTTCGCTGAAGAACACTGGGCTGCCTATTCGCACACCCTCGCCGCTGACACCACCAGAGTGCGCAAGCGTTCGGTCCTCGACCGACACATCCTGCCGACGCTGGGCAATCGACCCGTCAGCTCGGTCAAGCCGAGCACCGTGGCTGCCGCGCTCGGCACCTGGTCGCGCACGCTCGCTCCGGGAACGGTCGGCCAGGTCCTGCGGCAGGTGCGTCAGATCCTCGACGCGGCGCTTGCCGACGGCCTGGTCGCGAACAACGCCGCCAAGTCCGTGAAGGCCCCGACCGCGCCACGCCGACGCGATGTCCACCTGACCGATGACGATGTCGCAGCGCTCATCGCCGCTGCCCCGGAACACCACCGCGCGCTGGTGATCACGCTGGTCGCAGCCGGACTCCGGATCAGCGAGGCGTGCGGCCTGCAGAGTCGAAGACGTCGACTTTCCTGCGCCGCACCCTGCGGATCCGCCAGCAACGCCGCCCGAGCGGCGAGTTCGGTCAGCTCAAGACCGGTTGCTCCCGCCGCGACATTCCCGCCGACGACACACGTACTGGACGCCCTCGCCGAACAGATCCGCCGGTGGCCCAGACATGACGGCCTCGTGTTCAGCAGCAGCAGTGGACGTCCGCTCACCAAGGCCATCGCCGGACACGAATTCGACGCCATCGAACGCGCCGTCGGTTTCAGCGTGTCGCCGCACTCGCTGCGGCACTACTTCGGCGCGAGCCTCATCTCGCGAGGCGTTTCCGTCGTCGCCGTCTCCAGCTGGCTCGGCCACTCCAGCCCCGAAATCACCTACCGCGTCTACGCCTACCTCAAGCCCGACGACGAGCAAGCCGGCCGCGACGCGATCGCCAAAACCATGCGCCAGGTCCTCCCGCATGTGTACCCAATGTGTACCGAGAAGGGTGCCGAGTGACCTCAACCCCAACAAATACGGGGCTGAAGCTACAAGGCGTGCTGTTCGACATGGACGGCACATTGCTGGACTCGGAGAAGTTGTGGGATGTCGCGCTGGAGGATCTCGCCACTGCATTGGGCGGTGACCTGTCGCCGCGGGCACGCCGGCGCATGGTGGGATCGAGCCTGGCCCGATCGATCGCGATCATGCACGACGACCTCGGTATCGACGCAGACCCGCAGAGCAGTGGCGCTTACCTGACCGAGCGGGCCGCGGAGCTGTTTCGCACCGCTCTGGTGTGGAAGCCGGGCGCGCGACAGCTGCTGCACGCGGTTCACGATGCCGGTGTGCCAGCCGCCCTCGTGACCTCGACGAATCGCCCCCTCACCGAGATCGCCCTGGACACTCTCGGGCGCGGGTTGTTCGCGGCCAGTGTGTGCGGCGACGAGGTCCTCCGTCCGAAGCCACATCCGGAGCCCTATCTCACCGCCGCAGCGCTGATCGGCGCCATCCCGGATCAGTGCGTCGCGATCGAGGACTCGCCGCTCGGGATCGCTGCCGCAGAGGCCGCCGGATGCGCCGTGCTCGCGGTACCCAGCGAGGTGGCGATCGAGCCGGCGCCCAGCCGTAGCGTGCGGGATTCACTCGCCGGCCTTACCGTGCAGCACTTGGCGGCGATGGTCCGCTCGCGGTCTGACCCTCGAGTCGAACCGGATGGACAGCAGGCGTAGGTCAGCGCAAGCCCGGGCTGACCGGCCCCACGATGCCTCTCTCGCTCAGGTCGGCCGACCGACTCGAGTGCCTCGCATGGCGGCCACCCGGGGTGGCAGGTCGAGACGTTGAACCGCGTGGCCGGGGAACGGTCGCAAGGTCGCGCCGGGCGGCCGCGGCGAGCCGCGTGCGGGCGTGGGCAGCATCGACCGGGTTGCCCGGGCGCCGCAATACCAGCGTGGCGCACTGATCGGCCAGCTCCACGATCTCCGGTGGTGCCAGCAACTCGAGATCGACGATCGCCGCAGTAAGAGCGCGCGCGGCCTGCCCGAAATCGGCGTGGTCGTCGCGCATGTACAGCAGATCGTCGACCGCCGCCAAGGTCTGCTGGTAGAGCGCGTGCCTGCGATCGAGCATGTCGCGCTGGAACTCACGCCGAGTTCGCCAGCGCTCCGTGATTGACGCGACGAGAAGCGTGAACCCGCAGCCGAGCAGCACTCCGACCAGCGCGAATACGCCGGGCCACAACACACCAGCATCACACCGTGTTCGGATGGCTGCGCGACGGAGCCACGCCGTAGCAACCGGTCATGTCCCGTGCGTGATCGCACAGCGTCGGCGGAAGCGTAGTCGGTCAGCTACCAGGAGCCATGAATGGAACGCCATTGCCGGAGGTGCGCTCGCGTAGACTTCGGCCAAGCCCGCGAGCATCGGAGACGATATGTCGGGTCGCAAACGCCCCGATATCGACCTTGTCGCGGTCGCCGATGCCGGCGCCACCCACGACGGCGTAGAAGAAGTCGTGGATTCCAGCCGACGGCCAGCCGCGCGCGCCTACGGCCGTCTGGCGCTCGCGTCTCGCCGCCCGCTCTTCCGGCGGATCGCGCAGGTCGTCATCGTGCTCGGAGTCGGAATCGCCGTAGCCGTCGCGGTGTTTCGCGGACCGCGATCGGGTTCGCCCCCAACCTCGCCGTTGGCGCCGCCGGCCTGCGCCACCGGGCAATGCAGCGGGAGCCCCATGACGGACGCCGAGTTGCACGACGTCCAGGTCGCGCTCCCGGGCGGCAAGCCGTCCGGCCTGCGATTGCGCGACGCGCGCAATGTCCCGGTGTTGATCGACGTGGTGTCCACCGATGGCGCCGGCGTGCTAACCATCATCGCAGCCCGGGTGTCCCATGCGCCGGCTGGCTGGACATCGGAGAACATTGCTCCGGTGACCCCGCGGGGACCGAACCGGATGGTCGTGCGCGCCGTCGTACGTAGCCCCACCGATCAGGCCCAGTGGGCCGTCGAGGTGCGGGCCATCATCCCGTTGGGGTCCACGACGCTGCTCCAGGCCACCCGAAATCTGGCCGTCGACGGATCACTTGTGGCCTAGCCGCCGTTCGGTTGGCCTCATACGGCTGGACCGCCGGCCGAACGCGGAGCATCGACGCCGGCGATGTCTGGCTCGTGGATGGCGTCAACGGGAAACGGGGGCGGCGTGCCGCCGAAGGCGGGGCACCGGATCTGGTGGTGACACCACTCGCACATCCGGCCGGGGCTCGCCCGAAATTCGCCCAACGCGGTCGCGCGGGCGATGGCCGTCCACATCGCCCGCAAGGTGTCCTCGAACTTGGTGAGCTCATGCTCGTCGGGTGAGTAAGACAGTGTGTCCCGGTCGGCCAAATAGATCAGCTTCAGCTGGCGGGGAAGCACCCCCCGGATCCGCCACAGCACCAAGGCATAGAACTTCATCTGGAACAGCGCTTTGGCCTCGAACGCTTCGCGCGGCGTGGAGCCAGTCTTGTAGTCCACCACGCGCATGTCCCCGCTCGGCGTGACATCCAGACGGTCCACGTAGCCGCGCAGCCGTAGCCCGTTAACGACGACCTGGATCAGCTCTTCTCGCGCCGCGGGTTGGAGTCGGTTGGGATCCTCCAGCGTGAAGTACGCCGCGACGAGGGCGCGCGCCGAGTCGAGCCATTCGGCGAGGTCCACGCCGGCTCTGTCGTCGGCGAATAGCTGCGCCAGCTCCGGGGCCCGCTCGAGCAGATCAGCCCAAGCTGGCTGCACGAGCGCCTGGGCCGCCTCGACGGACCGTGCGCCCACCGGGAGGTCGAACAGCCGCTCGAGCACGGAATGGACGACGGTGCCGCGCGTCGCAACCCGGGACGGCGGCTCCGGAAGCCGGTCGATCGTGCGGAACCGGTAGAGCAGTGGGCAGACCTTGAAGTCAGCGGCTCGGGATGGCGACAGAGAGCCGATCACCGGCGCTTCCGGCTCGCACGGCGATACGACGCTCATGGCGAGCACTGTAAGGCCGAGCTGCGACAATTTCTGGGAGAACACCTCAGTGAGGAGCCGTAGCATCGCCGAGGTGAGCAACACACCGCCCCCTAGACCGGCGCCGAGCGGTGGCCGGTTGCTTCCCGTGGGTCGGTTCTTCGGCGTGCCGCTGTACTTCGCCCCGTCGTGGATCCTGATTGCTGCGCTGATCACCGCGACCTACGGGGGTGTGGTGTACGACGCGGTGGACGGCTTGACCCGGTCGGTGTCCTACCTTGTCGCCCTGGCCTTCGCCGTTGCGCTCGCACTGTGCGTCCTGCTGCACGAGCTGGGCCACGTAGGAGTCAGTCTGGCGCTAGGTCGCCCGGTGCGCCGCGTTGTCATCTTCCTGCTCGGTGGCATTTCCGAGATCGAAGGCGATCTCGAACGGCCGCGCGACGAACTGCTGGTCGCGCTGGCTGGACCCTTGGTATCGCTGGCCGTTGCTGGAGGCTCCTGGCTCGGTTACGAGGCGACGTCGCCCGGCGGCATCGCCGAGGTGTTTTGGTTCCTCTTGCTCTGGAGCAATTTGATTGTCGCGGTGTTCAACCTGCTGCCCGGTCTGCCGCTGGACGGCGGACGAGTGCTGCGCGCCGTCATCTGGGGCGCCTCCCGGTCTCGCCTGACCGGCACTCGGGTGGCCGCGTGGGCGGGCCGGATCATCGCGATCTTGGTGGTGCTTCCCGGCCTGTTCAATCGCAGCGGGAACTGGTCGGTAGGGACCGCTGTGTTCAGCGCCGTCCTCGGCGCCTTCATCTGGATCGGTGCGACCCAATCACTGCGCGCCGCGGAGGTCAGCGACCGACTGCCGGACCTCAGCCTGGCTCGGTTGATGCGACCGGGTCTGATGGTGCATGCGGACGTTTCGGTGGCCGAGGCGATACGCCGGACCTGGGAGCGCAACGCGCGCGGATTGATCGTCATCGATCGCGCCGACACGCCGCAGGCGATCGTCGACGAGCAGCGCCTGGGCGCCGTACCGATCGACCAGCGACCCTGGGTCCGCGTTGTGGATGTGTCCCGTCCGCTACAGCCCGGGCTCGTCTTGCCGGCCACCTTGACTGGCAATGACTTGCTAAGCGCGGTACGAGCGACGCCTGCGACCGAGTATCTGGTCGTGCATCCCGACGGATCGCCGGCCGGCATCCTGTCCTCGGCCGACCTCGCCGCTGCGCTCACCGGCCCGCGCTTGTGACGATCGTCGCTTCCGGACCGTTCGCGGAGGGCGAGCGGGTGCAGATCACGGACCCGAAGGGGCGCCCGCATACGGTCACGCTGACGAGCGGGAAGCAGTTCCACACGCACCGCGGGGCGATCGAGCACGACGATCTCATCGGCCGACTGGAAGGAAGCGTCGTGCTGTCCAGCTCGGGCACGCCGTACCTGGCTCTGCGACCGCTGCTCTCGGACTTCGTGCTGTCCATGCCGCGAGGCGCCGCTGTCGTTTATCCCAAGGATGCGGCGCAGATCGTGGGGCTTGGTGACATCTATCCAGGAGCGACGGTCATCGAAGCTGGTGCCGGTTCGGGCGCGCTCACCTGCTCGCTTATTCGGGCCGTAGGGCCGGGTGGCCGGGTCGTGTCCTACGAGCTGCGGGCCGACCATGCCGAGGTCGCGCAGCGCAACGTCGAGACCTTCTTCGGCACCGCCCCCTCGACCTGGACGCTCCGGGTAGCCGACTTCGCCGACCACCCGATCGACGAGCCGGCAGACCGAGTAATCCTGGACATGCTCACGCCGTGGGAGGTGCTGCCCGTAGCCTCGGCGGCACTGCGGCCCGGCGGGGTGCTCGTGGGCTACGTCGCCTCCGCGACCCAGCTGTCGCGACTGGTCGAGGGGCTACGCGATTGCGGGTACACCGAGCCGACAGCGTGGGAGTCACTGACTCGACAATGGCATGTCGTTGGCCTGGCAGTACGTCCGGAGCACCGGATGGTCGGACACACCGCGTTCCTCGTCACCGCGCGCCGACTGGCTCCGGGTGTGATCGCACCACCCCGGCAGCGCCGCCCGACGAGCACCTGATCAGGCGTCGGGTCCGGCAACCTCCTGGCCGTTGCTCGCCCGAACCACGTGGATGCACGCACCTGGACAGTCGTTGGCCGAGTCGATGACGTCCAGCCGGAGGCGATCCGGCACGTCGGCCCGGGCGCCTGCCTCGCCCAGCAGGCTGCCGTTCCCGTCCTTGACGTAGGCGAGCCCGTCGACGTCGAACTCGAAGACCTCTGGGGCGTACTGCACACACAGCCCGTCACCAGTACACAGGTCTTGGTCGACCCAGACATGTAACGACTCGGTCACGACGGCGATTGTCCTCCTGCCCCATGAACCACGCCGCAGCACTAGCTGCAACGTGGTGACTCCCACACCGCGAGGTTACTTCTCTGCCGAGCACGTCGAGCCTGTGTAGGGTGGTTTTTCGCGAACCACAGCATCGGAGGTGGCCGCATGTCTCGTGAGTCCGACGAGTACGGACGCTTATCCGATCGCGCCGATGAGTCCAGCCGAGATCTGCGTCGACGCACGGCGTTCCTCGAGCAAGAGGTCGAACTGCTGCGAGCGAAGGTCGCGGAGTCTCCTCGTCATATCCGCGCCCTGGAAGATCGACTGGCCGAAGCGCAGGCCCGCGCGGCGAGCCTCGGCGAACGGAACGAGCGCCTCGCCGAGACGTTGCGAGAGGCTCGTGACCAGATGGTCGCGCTCAAAGAGGAGATCGACAGACTCGCGCAACCTCCGAGCGGATACGGCGTGTTTCTCATGCGCTATGACGACGGCACCGTCGACATCTTCACCGGAGGCCGAAAGCTGCGCGTGGCCGTCTCCCCAGACGTCGAGGTCGCGGAACTCCAGCACGGTCAGGAGGTCATGCTCAACGAGGCCATGAACGTCGTGGCAGCTCGCGGCCATGAGCGCGCCGGTGAGGTCGTCATGCTCAAAGAGCTGCTGGAAGGCGGCGACCGCGCCCTCGTGATCGGGCATACGGACGAGGAACGCATCGTCCATATCGCCGACATCCTGCGGGAACAGCCGCTACGGGTCGGTGACTCTCTCCTGCTCGAGCCGCGGTCGGCCTACGCCTACGAGCGGGTCCCGAAGAGCGAGGTCGAAGAGCTGGTCCTCGAAGAGGTTCCGGATGTCGACTACGGCGACATCGGCGGTCTGGCCCGGCAGATCGAGGCGATCCGAGATGCCGTCGAGCTGCCGTTCCTGCACGCCGAACTGTTCCGGGAGCACGAGCTGCGCCCACCCAAAGGCATCCTGTTGTACGGACCTCCGGGCTGCGGAAAGACGCTGATCGCCAAGGCGGTGGCGAACTCGCTGGCCAAGCAAGTAGAGAAGACGCGGGGGCGACGGCGACGGCCACGCCAAGTCCTATTTCCTCAACATCAAGGGCCCGGAGCTACTCAACAAGTATGTGGGGGAGACGGAGCGTCACATCCGCCTGGTGTTTCAGCGCGCGCGGGAGAAGGCAAGCGAGGGAACGCCGGTCATCGTCTTCTTCGACGAGATGGACTCGATCTTCCGCACCCGCGGCTCGGGTGTTTCCTCCGACGTGGAGAACACCATTGTCCCGCAGTTGCTGAGCGAGATCGACGGCGTGGAAGGCTTGGAGAACGTCATCGTCATCGGCGCGTCAAACCGGGAGGACATGATCGACCCAGCGATCCTGCGGCCGGGTCGGCTGGATGTGAAGATCAAGATCGAGCGCCCTGATGCCGAAGCGGCTCGCGACATCTTCTCCAAGTACATCACCCGCACCCTGCCTATCCACGCCGACGACTTGGCCGAGCATGGCGGCAATGTCGATGCGACGGTCAGCGACATGATCCAGCACACCGTGGAACGGATGTACTCAGAGGCGGAGGAGAATCGGTTCCTCGAGGTGACTTACGCCAACGGAGACAAGGAGACGCTGTATTTCCGCGACTTCAACTCCGGCGCGATGATCCAGAACATCGTCGATCGCGGGAAGAAGATGGCGATCAAGGATCTGTTGACGACCGGGCAGCGGGGCTTGCGGATGCAGCACCTGATGGCGGCCTGCGTCGACGAGTTCCGCGAGAACGAGGACCTGCCGAACACGACGAATCCCGACGACTGGGCCCGGATCTCCGGGAAGAAGGGCGAGCGGATCGTCTACATCCGAACGCTCATCTCCGGCAAGGGAAGCGAGACGGGCCGGTCGATCGACACGATCGGCAACACCGGGCAGTACTTGTGACCTCAGTGCCGGGCGGTCCACGCGCCGTCGAGGGTTCGGGAACGTAGCCTGACAGAGTGAGCGTCCGCCGGGTGATGGGGACCGAGGTCGAGTACGGCGTCAGCCTGCCCGGCCAGCCGTCCGCGAACGCGATGCTGCTCTCGGCTCAGGTAGTCAACGCATACGCGAGTGGCTTGCCGGCGGGCCGAGCGCGTCGGGCGGCCTGGGACTTCGAGGAGGAATCGCCGCTTCGGGATGCCCGGGGTTTCGAGCTCGGTGGCGCCGGCGGCGTCGCTCAAGAGTTCATCGAAGCCGAGGAAGACGCCGGGATGGCCAATGTGATCCTGCCCAACGGCGCCCGCCTCTATGTTGACCACGCTCACCCCGAATACTCGACGCCGGAAGTGACGTCACCGCTCGACGTCGTACGGTGGGACAAAGCGGGTGAACTGGTCATGGCTGAGGCCGCCCGCCGCGTCGCGACCATGCCTGGGGTCAACGCACCGATCAATCTCTACAAGAACAACACCGACAACAAGGGCGCGTCCTACGGTGCGCATGAGAACTACCTGATGAGCCGAACGACGCCGTTCGTCGCCATCGTGCGCCATCTCGTGCCCTTCTTCGTCTCCCGTCAGGTCGTGTGCGGCGCCGGGCGCGTGGGTCTGGGTCAAGACGGTCGGTTGCCAGGCTTCCAACTCTCGCAACGGGCGGACTTCTTCGAGGTCGAGGTGGGCCTGGAGACGACGCTCAAGCGTCCGATCATCAACACCCGTGACGAGCCGCATGCCGACGCCGACCGGTACCGGCGCTTGCACGTGATCATTGGCGACGCGAATCTGTCCGAGATCTCGACCTACCTCAAGGTCGGCACAACCGCCTTGGTGCTCGCCATGATCGAGGATGGCTTCTTGCCGGATGACCTGACGGTCGCCCAGCCGGTCCGGGAGCTCCACGAGGTCTCGCACGACCCGTCGCTGCAGCACCTGATCCGGCTTGCCGACGGACGCCGGCTGACAGCTGTTCAGTTGCAGGCCGAGTACTACGACCGGGCCCGGAAGTTCGTCGACGATCGCCAGGGGGAGGACGCCGACGAGCAGACTCGTGACGTCCTCGAACGGTGGGAATCGGTGCTCAGCCGTCTCGAAGCCGACCCCTACCAACTCGCCGGCGAGCTGGACTGGGTGGCAAAGCTGCGGCTACTGAGCGGATACCGCGATCGCGACGGCCTCGATTGGGATGCTCCGCGGCTGCAACTCATCGACCTTCAGTACTCCGACGTGCGGGCCGACAAGGGGCTCTATCACCGACTCGTCGCACGTGGTGCGATGCAGACCTTGCTGCCGGCGCATGCGGCGCAGTGGGCGACGTCGGCTGCGCCAGAGGACACCCGCGCATACTTCCGCGGCGAATGTTTGCGCCGCTACGGCTCTGCCGTCGCTGCGGCGTCGTGGGACTCCGTCATCTTCGACGTAGGGCGTGAATCACTCGTGCGGGTGCCGACCCTCGAACCGCTACGGGGCACCCGCGCGCATGTTGGTGCGCTTCTTGATCGCTGTCCGACAGCCAGCGCGCTTATTGACGCGCTGGTCGGGCCGCGTTAGCTCAGGTCCACTCCTGTCCGGTCAACATCTGTATTCCACCTCCTCTTCGGTATCCGCATTGCGAGATAGTTATGAGCTCAGGTCCATTCCTGTCCGGCAAACATCGAGTAATTCACCTCCTAGACGAAGATTTCTCTGGAAAATATATGCTCGGAAATGGCATAGTGAAATAGCGCACTGCTCAAGGGTGCAAGGACACGGAATTCACCTCCACGGAAACCGCTTGCCAGGAAAGTATTAATACCCGACGGTGCCGTGATCAGAATGGTCACTCTCCGTGTAGCGAACGACGGCGTCACCTCCTCAGCCACCAGCGGGCCACGGGGATCGGCGGCTTGTGCCTCCAGCGGTCGAGATTCTGTATCGAACGAGATATTCCCGCTCGACGACCAATCGACTCGCCTCCTCGCGTACTATTAGCCCGGCGCGGCTGATTACTGCATTTATCGAGAACTACTGTCAATGAGCGCACGGCTTGCCGTAGTCACGGAGGGATACAGCCGTAGACACGTTTCGTACACAGTCAAACGTGTATCGTGACGTCTGGCTCGTCATGGGCTATTGTTCGCCAGTGACCCTAGCGCGTCGTTGAAGGGACGCACCACGATCAGCCTTGTCCGGCAGAATTCCGCCGTACGCCGATCCGGCGGACGCGGCCTTCTGAGCGCTCCAAAGACGGCGCAAGCGTGGGTCGTGTTTGTGATCGTTTCGGCCGTGATTTTGACGGCCTGGTTTCTGATATCTGATCCGGCCCGGGGCGCTCATCTCTATCTCCTCGCTATTCTCGCGGTCTTGACCGGTGCCTATCTGGAGTTCACCAGCCAGGTTGAGAAGCGGCGGCGGTTGCTGTCGGCCAAGTCATCCACGATGAACATGAACTCGGTGTGGATGCTTCCAGCGGCCATAATGCTTCCGCCTGGCATGGCTGCTTGTTTCATCGCGTTTGTGTGCGTGCATACCTGGATCCGTGTGGGCCGGCCGTCCGATCAGCCGACGTACCGCGCGGTGTACAGCGCGAGCGCCTATATGCTTCCGGCTCTTGCCATTTCCGTGGCGCTCGAAAAGCTCGGCTTCCCGCGGATGGCCCTGCCCGATGGCATCGCTCTCCTGGGTGCCATCGCAGTTGGCATCGTGATCTTCCGGATCGGCAACGCCGTGCTGGTGAGCGTCGCGGTCCGGCTGACCTCCCCGTCGGCGGGAAGGTCAGCCCTGTTCGGTTCGCGGTTCGACAACGGCCTCGAGTTCGGGACGCTTGTGTTGGGCGGCATTACCGCAGTCTGCCTGGCTCGCGAGCCGTGGCTCGCCGTCTTGGTGCTGCCGGCCGTGTTTCTGCTCCAGCACCACGCACTGATTCGAGAGCTGGTCGAAGCGGCGACGACTGACGTGAAGACGGAGCTGCTCAACGCCGCGTCGTGGCGCCAGCTCGCTGAGCAGGAGCTGGCCACGGCGCGACGCCGCCGGTCCAGTGCAGCCGTCTTCGTCATCGACATGGACTACTTCAAGCGCATCAACGACGAGTACGGCCACCTGGGCGGCGATGCTGCGTTGCGGGCAGTCGGCGAGGCGCTCGCCGACGAGTTCCGCGGGCACGACGCGGTTGGCCGGTTCGGCGGCGAAGAGTTCGTGGCCCTGGTCCCCGGGGTCGACGTGGAGACGGTATCCGGCGTGGCCGAGCGGGTCCGACGGCGTATCGAGTCCCTTCGAATCACCAACGATGTGATCTCTTCGGCCGGACCCCTGACGGTAACCGCGTCGATCGGCGTCGCGGTCACCGGCACGCACGGCGACACGCTCGACGAGCTGCTGCACGCCGCCGACCGGGCTTTGTATGTCGCGAAGGATGCCGGTCGTAACGCCGTGCGTCTCGCGGCTCTGCCGCAGCCTGCTACGAAGGCGACGGACGTCGCCTGAACGGTCGGCCTGCCCGCCGCTGGTCTTAGCTGTTCTCCGCTCTCACCGGCCACCCGAATGCGCGCCGCCACGTTAGGGTGAGATCGAGTACGAACGAGGGAGTGCCACGATGCCGACCCATGACAGTGGTCAGAGCCGCGCGCAACGGCAATCCGACGAGGTCGACCAGGTCGAGGCCGAGACCGCGTCGGACGTCGCCGAGCGACACGAGAAATTGACCGAGGACGTCGACGCGATCCTCGACGAGATCGATGACGTTCTCGAGACCAACGCCGAGGACTTCGTTCGCTCCTTCGTCCAAAAGGGCGGCCAGTGACCATGCAGCACCGCGCCCGGCAGCGAGCGGGGGGCCAGTGAGCGACCTTCGCTTGCCCTCCGTCGCGCCGGGAGTTTTGCGGTACGCGACGACGCCGGGCTCGCCGTCGTTCACCGACTTCCTGGCTGCTGCTGCGCCCGACCTTCTCCCGCACGGAACACTGGCCGACGCGATGCCCCACGGCACCACGATCGTGGCCGCCGTGTACGAGGGCGGGGTCGTGATGGCTGGTGATCGGCGATCGACGGCAGGCAACCTCATCGCGCAGCGCGATATCGAGAAGGTGTTCGCTGCCGACGACTACTCACTGGTCGGTATCGCGGGCGCAGCCGGATTGGCCGTCGAGATCGTCCGGCTGTTCCAGGTCGAGCTCGAGCACTACGAGAAAATCGAGGGGACCCAGCTCACGCTGGACGGGAAGGCGAACCGGCTCGCGACGATGATTCGCGGCAACCTCGGTCAGGCATTGCAGGGGTTAGCTGTTGTGCCGCTGTTCGCCGGATTCGACGTCGACGGGGCTAACAACGGTCGCGCTGCCCCAGCCTCCGGGCGGATCTTCAGCTTCGACGTGGCTGGCGGCCGATATCCGGAGCAGTACTACGAGTCGATCGGTTCGGGGTCACTGTTCGCCAAGGGTTCCCTGAAGAAGCGGTGGACGCCCGGCCTGGACCAGATTGGCGCCGTCCGGGTGGCCGTCGAGGCTCTCTACGACGCTGCCGACGACGACTCCGCGACGGGCGGTCCTGACCTGACCCGGGGCATTTTCCCGGTAGTACGTCTCGCGTCCGCGGAGGGTACGGCTCGGGTTCCCGACGACGAACTCGGCGGACTGGTCCTCGACATCGTCGAGCAACGCCGCATGCGACCCGGGTCCTGACCGGGGCCGGCTGAGATCCGCCGACGTAACCGAAGGGAGGCGCCGTCATGACGATGCCGTTCTACGCGTCTGCCGAGCAGATCATGCGCGACCGATCGGAATACGCGCGCAAGGGCATCGCCCGCGGTCGCAGCGTGGTTGTGTTGACCTACGCCGACGGTGTCTTGTTCGTCGCGGAGAACGCGAGCTCGGCGCTACACAAGGTCAGCGAAATCTACGACCGCATCGGCTTCGCGGCGGTGGGAAAGTACAACGAGTTCGAGAATCTACGGGTTGCCGGAATCCGGCTCGCCGACCTGCGCGGGTACTCCTACGACCGGCAGGACGTCACTGCACGGGCGCTGGCGAACGCGTACGCGCAGACGCTGGGCAACATCTTCACTGAGCAGCAGAAGCCGTACGAGGTCGAGCTGTGCGTCGCTGAGGTCGGAGCTGAGCCGAACGAGGACCAGATATACCGCCTCTCCTATGACGGCACGATTGTCGACGAACCGCAATTCCTGGTGATGGGCGGCCAAGCCGACGCTCTGACGTCGTCACTCCGTCAGAGGTACAAAGCAGGCTTGCCGCTGCAGGACGCGCTGCACGTCGCGGTGGGCGCACTAGGCTCGGTGGGCGGCAATGGAGCGGCGCGCGACCTGCCGGCGACTCAGCTCGAAGTTGCCGTCCTGGACCGGACCCGAGCTAATCGGAAGTTCCGGCGGTATGTAGGGCCAGCTCTGACGGCGTTGCTCCCAGCCGCAACCGCAGAGCAGGCCGCCGACCCCCGCTCCGGCAGACACGCCACCGCACGACGTAGCGCTCGACCAGCCAGCCGATCGGTCCACTGACGGGGCGCCTGGTTGAACCCGACGGCCGTTCGAACCGTGTCTAATACGGAGGTGGTGTGGCCGGAAGCGAGACCGACCTCCTACGCGCCCTGCACGAAGAACATGCCGGGGCGTTGTGGTCGTATGTCGTCAGCCTGACCGGCGGCGATCGTGCTCGCGCCGAAGACGTGGTGCAAGAGACGATGCTCCGAGCGTGGCGTCATCCAGCCGTGCTCGATCAGACGGACGGTTCAGCCCGTGGCTGGCTGTTCACAGTGGCCCGCCGGATCGTCATTGACGATTGGCGGGCGACCCGACATCAGCGAGAGCTGGTGACAGCCGATCTACCCGAGAACCCGGTGTCCGACGGTGCCGATGATCGTGTGAACAGCGCCGTGGTGACCGCTGGGCTCCGCCGGCTGTCGACGGAGCACCGCGAAGTCCTGCTTGAGTGCTACTACCGCGGCTCGAGCGTCGCGCAGGCCGCGGCGCGACTCGGCATTCCGGTTGGCACCGTGAAGTCGCGCACGCATTACGCCCTGCACGCCCTCAGATTGGCCCTCGACGAGATGGGAGGCGTGGGATGACCGACGACCAGTTCGCAACGTACGACGCCGCCTACCTCTTGGGTGCACTGTCGGATGATGAGCGTCGCCGCTTCGAGGACCACCTTCTGGTCTGCGACAGTTGCGCCGAATCGGTCCGGTCCTTGCGAGGGTTGCCGGCATTGCTGGCGACCGTGCCGCCAACGGTGCTCGAGGAGGAGCCCGAGAATCCGCCCGCCAGCCTGTTACCCGTGCTGCTCGACCGGGTTCGGCGATCCCGGCGCCGGCGAAGGCTGATCATCACCGCGGTTGCTGGGGTAGCTGCTGCATGCGTCGTGCTGGCCCTGGTCTTGGCCTGGCCGTCGAGCCGGAAAGCTACGTCGCCGCCCACTCCCAATCCGGGCAGAGCGGTAGCGATGTCCGCCCCCGCCGGTGAGGAGGTCGGCGTTGCGGCCTCTGCGCGCGTCCAGACAGTCAGGTGGGGGACCCGAATCGATCTGTCGTGCCGGGAGATCGCTGGCGGGACTCCGTATGCCGGCAAGGCGCCGCCGTACCAACTGGTGATCGTGGACCGCACTGGCGGCACGCAGACATTGGGCACCTGGAATCTGCCCACAGGGCGTGACATCACGTTCACAGGAGGGACAGCGCTCCCCGTTGAACGCATCCGAGAGGTAAAGGTAACCACGCTCAACGGTGAGGATCTGCTCGTCGGCCGGCCCTAATCCAGCGCCTTTCGGGCGGCGCGGCGGGAGTTTCGCAGGTGCTGTGCCTCACGCGACGCCCTCGCACAACGACTGGTGAGGTTCGTTCGCCTACGCTGGAGACGTGCACAAGCGCATCTTCGGCATCGAGAACGAATACGGCGTGACGTGCACTTTTCATGGCCAGCGCCGGCTGTCTCCGGATGAAGTCGCCCGTTACTTGTTTCGTCGGGTCGTGTCGTGGGGTCGCTCGTCCAACGTTTTTCTTCGCAACGGAGCACGCCTGTACCTCGATGTCGGCAGCCACCCGGAGTACGCGACACCGGAGTGCGACGGGTTGCCAAGCCTGGTCGCCCACGACAAGGCGGGCGAGCGGATCCTCGAGGGGCTGGTGCTCGACGCGGAGAAGCGGCTTCACGACGAGGGCATCGCGGGGGACATCTTCCTGTTCAAGAACAACACAGACTCGGCGGGCAACTCATACGGCTGTCACGAGAACTACCTCGTCGGACGGCACGGCGAGTTCAGTCGGCTCGCGGACGTCCTCATCCCGTTCCTGGTCACCCGTCAGCTGATCTGCGGAGCGGGAAAGGTGTTGCAGACGCCACGAGGCGCCGTCTACTGCGTGAGTCAGCGCGCCGAACACATCTGGGAGGGTGTGTCCTCCGCGACGACCCGGTCCCGCCCGATCATCAACACCCGTGATGAGCCGCATGCCGACGCGGAGCGCTATCGCCGCCTGCATGTCATCGTCGGGGACTCGAACATGAGTGAGACCACCACCATGCTCAAGGTCGGATCCGCCGATCTCGTCCTTCGCATGGTCGAGCAGGGCGTCACCTTCCGTGACTTGACGCTGGAGAACCCGATCCGCGCAATCCGCGAGATCTCGCATGACCTGTCCGGATCTCGCTCGGTCCGCCTCGCCGCCGGGCGCACCGCTTCGGCGCTCGAGATCCAACGCGAGTACTACGGGCGCGCCGTCGACTTCATCGAGCGGACTGGCGGCGACCCGATATCCAAGCAGGTTCTCGAGCTATGGGGTCGCACGCTGGATGCCGTCGAAGCCGGCGATCTGTCGCGCATCGACCGGGAGATCGACTGGGCGACCAAATACCAGCTGATCGAGCGATATCGGGCCAAGCACAACCTTCCACTGTCCTCACCTCGCATTGCGCAACTGGATCTGGCCTATCACGACATCCAACGCAACCGCGGTCTGTACTACCTGCTCCAAAAGCGGAGGGCCGTCGACCGGGTGACCACGGACCTCGCGATATTCGAGGCCAAGAACGTGCCTCCGCAAACGACCCGCGCCAAGCTGCGGGGCGACTTCATCCGCCGGGCGCAGGAGAAGCGTCGAGACTTCACGGTGGATTGGGTGCATCTGAAGCTGAACGACCAGGCCCAGCGCACCGTGTTGTGCAAGGACCCGTACCGCAGCGTCGACGACCGGGTTGAGAAGCTCATCAACTCGATGTAATTCCGAGGCGGCGGACAAGGAGCAAGCAGGTGGCGGGAGGGACGGAAACAACGATCCTGCTTGTCCGCCACGGCGAGAGCACCGACAACGTCGCCCGCCGATTGGGTTCGCTCGGCCCAGGTGCACCACTGACCGACCGGGGCCGGGCTCAGGCCGGTGCGCTGGCCCTTCGGCTCGCTTCCCGCAATGTCGCGGCGGTGTACGCGTCACCGTTGCTCCGCGCCCGCCAGACGGCCGAAATTCTTGCCGCAACGCTCGCCTGCGGAATCTCCACTCGCGACGACCTGCGGGAGATCGGCCTCGGCCTGACTGAGGGAAGCACGGCCGAATCGGACATTGCCCGGATCGGCGCACAGTACCTGCGGTGGCTGTCGGGTCACCTCACCGAAGGGCTCGACGGTGACGAGTCAGGTAGTGAGGTGGTCGCCCGGATGTCGACGACCCTGGCCACGCTGGCTAGCGCTCATTCCGGTGGGACGGTTGTCGCGGTGAGCCACGGTGGCGCGATCGGCCTGGTGGTCTCGATGCTGGCCGACAACGTCACCGACGACTACGCGATGACCCATCCGCTCGCCAACTGCGGCGTCGCCGAGATCGTCCACAGCGACGGCCGGTGGAGGTTGCGATCGTGGAGCGGGGACCCGGATCGGGCGCCTCACCCCGGTGATCTGATCGACCTCGTCGGCCGGTCCGATGCCGAACAGGTTCGAGCACGTCAGGGAAACGCTGTCGCTGCCGTAGACGTCGGAGGTGTCCCGTGCGTACACGTCGACATCCCTCAGGCATGGGGGACCAATGCGTCGTTCACCGAACGGTCCGATCTTCCCTCCGACGAGATCGTTGACGCGGTATGCCATTGGCTTGATGAGAAGAGTCCGGAGTCGTGGCAGGTCACGGTCCGGCCGGAGCAGGTCGAAGCCATGGCCGCTCACGGTCTGCACGTACTGCGCGAGCTAGCGGTTCTGATTACCGATGCGTCTCCCTCGCCGAGTACGCCGGACGGCGTCACCATCGGCCCCGCTTCGAGCGTGGCGGAGTTCCTGGCCGTGTTTGGTGCCGACCTCGCTCCCGCGGTCACCGGACAGTTCGGCCGACCCGGCCAAGAGTTCCTGGTTTTGCGGGACGGCGATCGGGCCCTTGGCCTGTGCCCGGCTGAGTGCGGCGGCGGGTTGTGAGTGTCTTTCTGGCGTTGTCGTGCGCCCGGACCGGCGGGGCAAGGGCCTCGGGACCGTTGTCTCCGCAGCCGCCACCGCCCAGGCGGTGAGCCAGACCGGACTGGCTTGGCTGCACTGCGAAGCACATCTGATCGGCTTCTACGAGCGGCTCGGCTATCGCCAGCTCACCCGGCACGTGCACCTCGGGCCGCCTGCAGCCTCCTAAGAAGACCCCGATGTTCGGATCACCGATCACCGCAGCGAGGCGGCATAGCGACCAGCTGCCGCGGCAGCGAGGAAATACGCGCGGTCCTCGTCGACGCCTCGTCCCATCGTCGACAACACCACCGGCAACCTCCGAAGGGCAGCATCGAGGCCATCGGTCGCCACCGTGACGATGCGATGACGTTCGGCGAGTGCCGCGAGGTCGACCGCCACCGCCTGAGCAAGCGCGGCCGGCAGACCGGCAGGGACGATGAGGTCGGCCGCCACCAGCGCTACCCGACCGAAGGCAGTAAGAGCGTGGTGTGAAACCCCCCGGTGCCGTTCCCGGGGATCGGCGTCCGAGATCCGCAGCGCGCCGACCGGCCGGCCGCCAAGGACACCGACGGCGTTGACGACCTCGCCAGCGGCGACTCCGGAGAACCCCCATGGGGTGTTGGTCCCCAGATTGCCCGGTCCCTGAGCAACAACTGCGATGTCCGCAGCGAGCACATGGCGAGCCGCGAGCAGACCAGTGTGGACGGTTACGGCCTCCAGGTCGCCACCGAAGGCTTGTCCGGCCGAAACGGTGCCACAGAGCAAGCCCCGCAGGTCGGCGAGCGTGTGCGAGTACCACAGGGGCAGCGCGCCACCGTCGGTCAGCACGTAGGCGACGCGGGCGCTCGGCCGATCGAGCAGCGCGCCGGCGAGGATCGCCGGTAGTGCCGAGTGCAGGTCGGCCACCACAACCGGCATGCCGGAAAGCGACGTTGCCGCCGCGATCGTCGCGTGATGCGGCGAGTCCGGTTCGTCAATACCCAACACCGAGGCCTGGGTCGGGGTGTAACGGGCTTTGACGAGATGTCCTGGACCCGATGAGTCGGCCGGTAGCCGATCGGGCAGAGCAACGACAATCGCGTGCCCGCCGGTACCCAGACCAGCCTCGAGGGCCGTCGTGTTGAGCACGGCCCGGTCGCCCGGCTCCGGGGCGCCCGACCAGCGGGACGTAGGCCAGTGCCGGTGTCAAGCCATCGCCAGCTACGTCCACGATGACCTCGCGCACCCCGGTCCACTGCCGTCCGACCGCAGTTACGGTGCCGGCCCGCCAACGGATCATCGGCCACACTGTAACTGCCGTGCGTCATGCGGCTCTTATCAGCAATGATCGGGACCATGAGTCTGCGCTGTTGCGGTCTCGCGCAGCCCGTTGCGAAGCGGTCCGTGCCGGGCAGGTGGGGTCATGGCGGGTAGGCGAGCCGCCACCCGGCGAGCGAGGCGGCACATTAGTTTCGAGGACATGGCAGCACGACGCGCCGAACGGCTGGTGAACCTCGTCATCTGCTTGCTCTCGACCCGTCAATTCCTCACGGCGGAACGGGTCCGGGACGCGGTGCCGGGGTACGAGCCGGCCGACGGGGATCCGAGGACGGACGAGGCCTTCAAGCGGATGTTCGAACGCGACAAGGCGGAGCTGCGTGACCTCGGCATCCCGCTCGAGACCGGCCGGAACAGCATCTTCGACGCCGAGGACGGCTATCGGATCACCCGGCGCAAGTACGAGCTCCCGCCTATCACGTTCGACCCGGCTGAGGCGGCCGCGGTTGGCCTCGCTGCTCGCCTGTGGCAGTCCGCGACCCTCGGTGCACCGGCCCGCAACGCACTGATCAAGCTGCGCGCGGGCGGCACGGATGTCGCGGCGGGCGATGCACCGGGCGCGCAGCCGCATGTCGACGCAAGCGATCCGGCCCTGCCACCGCTGCTCGATGCGGCCAGGCACGCCCGAGTCGTGACTTTCGACTACCTCAAGGCGGGCGAGCACGATCCGGAACGACGCGCGGTCCAGCCGTGGGGGGTGCTGTCGTGGCGGCGCCGCTGGTACGTCGTGGGACACGATCTCGACCGCGGTGAGGCGCGCAGCTTCCGGCTGTCCCGGGTGGTAGGCGCTGTCGACGTCAGTGGCCCACCAGGCGCGTTCCAGCGGCCCGACGTCGACCTGCTCGGCTACGTGGCCAGCCGCGGCCCGGATTCCACGCAGGTAGCCCGGGTCGCGGTGTACGGACCGGGGTTGGGCGAGCTTCGACGAATCGCTGCGAGCGAAGCGGACGGAGTTCTGACCATCCATTACGCCGACCTGCGATGGATGGCCAGAATCGTTGCCAGCGCGGGGCGATCGGCTCGGGTGCTGGGTCCACCGGAACTCGTTGACGCCGTCGTTGCGCGACTCACTCCCACCGCGCGAGCGGCACATCACCTGGCCGCAGGGGGAGTCGGACGATGACCGGCGAGCGTGAGCGACTGCCTCGGCTCCTATCGCTGGTGCCCTACCTGCAAGCGCACCCCGGCGTAGCGATCGCGACGGCCGCAGCGGATTTCGGGGTGAGCGAGGAGCAGCTGCGCCGCGACCTGCAACTGCTGTGGATGTGCGGGCTGCCCGGACATGGGCCCGGGGATCTCATCGACCTGTCGTTCGAGGGTGACTCGGTATCGGTGATCTTCGACGCCGGAATCTCTCGGCCACTGCGGCTCACCGCCGAAGAGGCCCTTGCTCTCGTCGTCGCCCTGCGCACCCTGATGGAGACACCCGGCCTTACCGACCGGGCCGCCGTCGAGCGGGCCCTGGCCAAGGTTGAGGCCGCGGCCGGCGGATCTATCGACGCAGCGGACACGGTGGCTGTGGCGTTCGACCAGCGTAGATCGGCTGCAGCTCGTCGTGGAGCAGGCGGTCGAGGAGCAGCGGGCGCTGGCCCTGCGTTACTACACGGCCACCCGCGACGAGACGACCGACCGGACCGTCGATCCCATGCGGGTGTTCACCATGGACGGCCGGTTTTATCTGGAGGCCTGGTGCCGGCGGGCCGAAGGAATGCGGGTGTTTCGGCTCGACCGCATCGAGAACGCCCGGCTTCTCGAGGAACCGGCCCGGCCGCCGGCCGAGGCCCACCTGCGTGACCTGTCCGAGGGCGTGTACACGCCGGCTCCCGAGCATCTGCTCGTCGTGTTGCGGGTAGCGCCCGCATACGGCTGGGTGGCCGACTACTACCCGGTGACCGAGGACACCGCGATCGAGGGCGGCCAGCGCCAGATCAGCGTGCGGGTTGCGGATCCGGCCTGGGTGCGGGCGCTCGTCCTCGGTTCGGCCGGGCAGGTCGAAGTGTTGTCGCCGGAGTGGCTGGCTGAGTCGGTGGCCAGCGAGGCGGCCGCAGCTATCGACGCGTACGCGACGTTCTAGCAGGCCCCATCCATGCGGCCGCAGTAAAGTCTGCGGAGTGTGGTGGGTAGTGGCGATCGCGTGGGGCGCTGCGTTGATCGTTGCCGTCGTCGTTCTCGGCTCATGTCTGTATGAGCTGTCCTGGAAGTCCGAACGGCTGAGGAAGGACGTCGCTCTGCTCACCGATACGGAGGCCGAGCTCACCACGTTGCAGGCCCAGATACACACGGCGCAGGAGCGCCTGGCGATCCTTCGATTGGAACGTTGAGCTGATGGTCCGGCTGCGGCTGCGTAGCCGTCGACGCAGGAATCCCGAAGGCCGCATGTCGGTCATGTCCCACCTGCGTGAGCTCCGCCGCCGGATCGTGATCATCTTGCTGATCATCGCCGCGGGAGCTGTGGTGGGCTGGGTTTTCTACGATCCGATATTGACCATCCTGAAGCACCCGTACTGCAGCGTCCCGGCCTCGCACCGATTTCCGCCGAACTCGACGGACTGCGAGCTGATCTTCACCGCGCCGCTGGACGGCTTCACCACGCGGCTGAAGGTGTCGGTGATCGCCGGCGCGGTGTTGACCGCGCCATTGTGGCTGTATCAGATCTGGGCGTTCATCACGCCTGGGCTACGCAAGAACGAGCGCAAATACACGTTGGTCTTCATCGCCGGGTCGACCATGCTGTTCGCCGCGGGCGTGTGCCTGGCCTACGTCGTATTGGCCAAGGGGTTGCAGGTGCTGATCGGCGCGGCCGGCTCCGGCGCGGTCGCGACGCTGACCGTCAACAGCTATCTGTCGTTCGTCATTCTCATGCTTGTCATCTTCGGAGCGTCCTTCGAACTGCCTCTGCTGATCGTCATGGCCAACCTGGTTGGGGTGCTTCCCGCCAAGCTGCTCAAGCGGTTCCAGCGCGGCGGCATCTTCCTGATCTTCCTGTTCGCTGCCGTGGCGACGCCGAGCACCGACCCGTTCACGATGTGTGCGATGGCGATACCTATGGTGGTGCTGTTCGAGGGCGCCGTGCTCTTCGCCGTCCTGCACGACCGGCGCAAGGCGCGCCGGAAGGCAGAAGCGGCCGCGCAGGCCCGAGCGAACGCGCTCGACGACGACACCCCGTCTGTTATCGATCCGATTCCGCGCCGGCTGCCGGAAACCTGGTCGGAGGCAACGTGAGTGACGATCCCGGCTCGGCCGATTCCCCCTCCCAGCAGACCCGCTCGTATCTCATATCGTGAACAGTCATGACTGACGATGCCCTCGCCCGGCTGCTCGCTGACACGCACCATGGCGTCCTGGTCACGTTGCGCTCGAACGGGCGTCCTCAGCTGTCGAACGTGAGCCATACCTACGATCCGGGGACGCGCCTGGTGCGCGTCTCGGTGACCGACACTCGAGCCAAGGTCCGCAACTTGCGCCGCGATCCGCGGGCCAGCTTCCACGTGACCAGTCGAGACTTCTGGCGCTGGGCGGTCGCCGACGGCATTGCCGAGCTGACGCCAGTCGCGACCGATCCGCAGGACGCCACCGTCGAGGAGCTGATCGAGGTCTATCGCGCCATCGCGGGGGAGCATCCGGACTGGGACGATTTCCGACGGGCCATGGTCGCCGATCGACGGCTTGTCTTCCGGCTGCGAGTAGAGCGCATCTACGGCAACGTCTGACATTCGACAGACCGCTGCGGCGGAACCGGACCTCGCGCCCGGGTGAATTCCGTCCGTGGTGCCTCGCTGCCGCTATGCTAATGAACATGATTGTCAATTCGGCTTTCATTCGCTGGTGGCGAGGCGCCCGCGCTGCCCTACGTTCGGGGGCGATGGTCCGGCGAATTGCCGCTGTGGTACTGGTCCCGGCGACGGCGTTGATCGCGCTGACGGCCTGCGGATCGAACCCGAACGACTCGGCCTCTGCGGCCGCAACGGGCCAGCCGGTGCGGGTCGTGGCGTCGACGAACGTCTATGGGGACATCGCCCAGCAGATCGGGGGCGACCAGGTACAGGTCACCTCGATCATCAGCGACCCGAGCCAAGATCCGCACTCCTATGAGGCCAGTCCGCAGAACCAGTTGGCGCTGTCCAAGGCCCGCGTGATCATCGAGAATGGCGGCGGATACGACGACTTCGTGGATGTTATGCGGCACTCGGCAGCGCGTCCCGACGTGGTTGTGCTCGATGCGGTGGAGATCTCCGGTCGAAGTGCCGCGGACCCAGGACTCAACGAACACGTTTGGTATGACTTCCCGTCGATGCGCGAGCTATCAGCGAAGCTCGCCGACGCGCTCATGCAGGCCGATCCCGGATCGGCCGCCACCTTCCGTGCCAACGCCGCCATGTTTGCGACCAAGCTCGGCGCCCTGGAGAAGGCAGAGGCGGCGATCCGAGCCAAGTTCGCCGGTGTCGGGGCCGCGGTGACCGAGCCGGTGCCGCTGTACCTGCTTGACGCCTGCGGCCTCGACAACCGCACGCCGGCCGCCTTCAGCCACGCTATCGAGGAGGGAACCGGCGTCCCGCCGCGGGTGCTGAATCAGATGCTCACCCTGGTCGAGGAGCGGAAGGTCGCCCTACTCGCCTACAACGAGCAGACCTCCAGCCCGGAAACCGAGAAAGTTCTGAACGCGGCGCGCCAGCACGGCGTTGCCGTCGTGCCGGTCACCGAGACGCTCCCGCCCGGCCAGGACTATCTGAGCTGGATGACCGCCAATGTCGCCGCCGTTGACAAAGCCCTTCGCCCATGACCACGGCGTCAGACCCGGTGCTTGCGGTGCGCTCGGCGTCGCTCACCCTCGCGAACCGCACTTTGTGGTCCGGGCTCGACCTGGACGTGCCGGAGGGAGAGTTCCTCGCGGTACTGGGCGCGAACGGGTCCGGCAAGACCACCCTGCTGCGGGCTGTGCTCGGCCTGCAGCCACTCACCCATGGCTCCATCACCGTTTGCGGACGCCCGGCTCACCGGGGCAGCGACCTGATCGGCTACGTGCCGCAAGAGCGGCGGCTGGATCCCCCGGCTCCGCTCCGGGCGGCCGATCTCGTGGAGATGGGCCTGGACGGCCATCGGTTGGGGCCGGGCTGGTTCGAGGGTCGTCGGCGACGCCAGCGGGTGGCCGAAATTCTCGCGGCGGTCGGCGCGAGTGAGTTGGCGGACACACCGGTGGCGAAGCTGTCCGGGGGGGAGCAGCAACGGGTGCGGATCGCCCAGGCGCTCGCTACCGAGCCCCGCCTGCTCCTCTGCGACGAGCCCTTGCTGTCGCTGGATCTGCGCCACCAGCGCGAGGTCGTCCGCCTGATCGACGATCGCCGCCGAGCCAAGGGAACCGCCATCCTGTTCGTGACCCACGAGATCAACCCGGTGCTGCCGTACGTCGACCGGGTGCTGTACCTGGCCGACGGCCGGTTCCGGATCGGCAGCGTCGACGAGGTCATGACCTCCCGAAGCCTGTCCACGCTCTACGGCGCGCGGATCGAGGTGATCCGTATCGACGGGCGGATTGTCGTGGTCGGCGTTCCCGACCACGGGGACGGGCTCGACAGCGACGACGGCAGCTACGCCACCACCGGGAGCGCCTCATGACAACGTTCGCGGTCGCGTCGAGCGAACCGGGCCTGTGGAAGCAGATCTTCAACTTCGACAGTTACGGCGACTTGCTGGCCCTGCTGCACAACTCGGTGATCGCGGGCGCGGTGCTCGGCATCGTCGGCGGGCTGATCAGCGTGTTCGTCATGATGCGCGACCTGCCGTTCGCAGTTCACGGCATCAGCGAACTGTCCTTCGCGGGCGCCGCCGGCGCGCTGTTTCTCGGCGTCAACGTGGTCGTGGGCGCGGTCACCGGCTCCGTGCTCGCCGCCGTGGTGATCGGCGCGCTCGGTGTCCGGGCTCGGGAGCGCAACTCGATCATCGGCGTGCTCATGCCGTTCGGGCTCGGCCTTGGCGTGTTGTTCCTGTCCCTGTACAAGGGCCGATCGGCGAACAAGTTCGGGCTGCTGACCGGCCAGATCGTCGCCATCGATACCCCTCAGCTTTCCTGGCTGATCGGAATCGGCCTGGTGGTGTTGGCGAGTCTGCTCCTGATGTGGCGGCCGTTACGGTTCGCGAGCCTTGATCCCGAGGTGGCCGCCGCCCGGGGGGTTCCGGTCCGGCTCCTGTCGCCGATCTTCATGCTCGTCCTCGGGCTGGCCGTCGCCGCATCGGTGCAGGTGGTCGGCGCGTTGCTCGTGTTGAGCATCGTGTGCACACCGGCGGCCGCGGCGATGCGGGTGACGGCATCGCCCAGAGCCACCGTCGCACTGAGCGTCCTGTTCGCGACGGTCGCCATGGTCGGCGGCACGCTGCTCGCGCTCGGCAGCTCCATTCCGATCAGCCCGTACGTCACGACGATCTCGTTTGCCTGCTACGTCGGGTGCCGCCTCGTCGGATCGCGGCGCGAACGGCGCACAAGCATGAGGCGAGCCACCGAGGAGATGGCCGAACCGGTGCCTGAGATCGCGGTGCCCGCTCATCACCCCTGACGGTGTGCTAGCTCATCTTCGAATCCCTTAGTGTCGATAACGATTACCAGTGAAGAGGTGCTGACATGGCAGCCCCGCACGGAATCCGGCGCGGCCGGGCATACCGATCGACGCGGCAAGGTGACCTGGTCCGGGCGCAACTAGGGGCGGGAGAGGGGTTCCGCAGCGCGCAGTCCGTCTTCTCCGAGCTGCGCGGTCAGGGGGAGACGATCGGGCTGTCGACGGTCTATCGGCACCTGCAAACCTTGGCCGACGCCGGCGATGCCGACGTACTGCAAACCCCTGAGGGTGAGGCGCTGTACCGGCTTTGTGGCCAGACCAGACCGCACCATCACCATCTGGTCTGCCGGATGTGCGGACGCACCGAGGAGATCGAAGGTGCTGCCGTGGAACGCTGGGCGGCCCGGGTAGCTGATGACCACGGATTCACCGATGTCGATCACACGGTCGAACTGCTTGGCCTGTGCGCGGCGTGCTCGGCGCGCACGTCGTCCTGACTCAACGCGCGCGCTTCGTACATCGACTGGCCGGGATGGTGTCAGCTGGCCGGATGCGCCAATTGTTCTCGGCGTTGGGCGAGGACGCTGATGGCGTAGTGCCGGTCGAGGCGGTGGCCAATCCAGCGGGTGGTAGCCGCGTCGGCGGTGACGTCGGCGTGTTCGTGTTCGACCGGAGCCGCGTTGGCGATGAGCTGTCCCGGGTCGACGTGGTCGGGTAGCACCCGCCCGTCGACGCGTAGGAACCGGAACCGGCCTCGGCCGAGGCGCTGAATCTGGAATTCACCGTTGTGATGGGAACGGTGATGAGTCGCGCATAGCAGCACCGCGAGTCGGGAGCACGTTCGGGTGGCGCGGGCGTTGGCTGGCTTCCCTGAACTTGCTGCAGCCATGGGCGCCGGGCGGTTGCATATTCGCAGGTGCGGGCGATCTCCCGGCTCGCGCACGACGGCGAGCACGGGCTCATCGAGGACCTAATCGAGGCGGCCGTGAACGGTACCACCGGGCAGCTGGAGACCCTGGTCCGCGGCCTGCGCACCGTCGGGAATGCCGACAACGAGGCGGAACACCCAGAAGAGACGTCTCGCATTCCTGGTCGAGCGAGGCGCAATGGCGAATGCACGCGCGGCTCGATCCGGAACATGGTGCGATCGTGCAGTCCGCCATCGAGACGATCGCCCGCGCCGAGCGCCGCGACCCTGCTGCGGCGCGGCGCGGATGGCGGCCGCATCGCGCGGAGGAAAACGCGGCGACGCAGGCAGCGCCGGCGCGACGCGCAGCGCGACCGCACGCACAGCGGCAGCAGGAGGCCGCGCGGAGCGAGCGACGCACGGTTCGCGCCAGGTTCCGTCGAGCCGCGCGTGCATCGCCGTGCCGCTCGACCAGTGATGCGGACGTGATGTGCTTGCAGGTCGCGGGTGTTGGCGCAGCCCGGGTGAGTGCAGCGGCCAGCGTCGCGCAGGAGTAGTGCCCGGTACAGCCTCTCGCTGACCACCCTGTGGGAGCGGCCGAGGTCAAGCACGGTTCCGTCCTGGTCATGAACGGCGGTCCGGATCCGCCCCGCGCATGTCAACCTTTTCACCACGGTATCCGGCAGCCCAGGGCCGCCGGTCACGCGCGCGTAGGGGCGGGGAGCTAGACCTGAGCGTCGCTTTTCAGCGATGCCAGATCCACCGTGACCAAACGGACCGCCAGTGGTGCGTTCAGCGGAACGCGGCTCGCCGGCCACATGCGGAGCCGCGTCACCAGCGACGGTTTCGGCGGCAGGCAAGTCGGCGGCAGTGAGGTGGATAAGGACGGCGGCCCGTTCGTCCCCACGCAGCCCTCGCGCCGGTTTATCCCTCGCGTGTGTCGAACTGAGCAACCAAGAGCAACCAGCGACAGGTAGCCGCGGCCAGGCGGCCGGCCAAGGCGACGATCTGTGACCCGAGTTCGTCGACCGAGAGTGCCTCATCTGGCCGAGCGGAGCCGACAACACTCAGCACAGAAGGAGCAGAAGGTGTTGCCGCAGAAGGGGAATCTGTCATCGCCATGGCGATGAAGCTAGCCGAGCCCTCCGACAGATTCGGCCCGAAGTTAGGCTGAACCCATGACTCCGGCGATCGGTCCGTCGCCGGCAGAGCGATACGCAGCCAGCCAAGAGCGGGCCGCGCATCCG
This sequence comes from uncultured Actinomycetota bacterium, assembly GCA_963801715.1. Lineage (GTDB taxonomy): Bacteria > Actinomycetota > Actinomycetes > Mycobacteriales > Jatrophihabitantaceae > CAVVJA01. Next base: position 421,130 of record CAWDGB010000014.1, read on the forward strand.
GCGGTCACGGAGTTTGCCGGGCAGTATCCGTTCGACCTCGACGACTTCCAGCTCGAAGCGTGTCGAGCCCTCGAAGAGGGATCGAGCGTGCTGGTATGCGCCCCGACCGGGGCCGGCAAGACCGTCGTGGGGGAGTTCGCGGTATTTCTGGCGCTGGCGGGCGGGCAGAAGTGCTACTACACGACACCGATCAAGGCGCTATCGAATCAGAAGTACAACGACCTGGTCGACCGTCACGGACCCGACCGCGTCGGCCTACTGACCGGAGACAACTCCATCAACGCCGCGGCACCCATCGTGGTCATGACAACCGAGGTCCTGCGCAACATGCTCTACGTCGGCAGCGACGCGCTGACCGGCTTGGGCTACGTCGTGATGGACGAGGTGCACTACCTGGGCGATCGGTTCCGCGGCGCAGTCTGGGAGGAGGTGCTGATACACCTGCCGGAGTCCGTGCGACTCGTGTCGCTGTCGGCAACGGTCAGTAACGCGGAGGAGTTCGGCGACTGGCTGGTGACCGTACGCGGGGACACCCGGGTGATCGTCCACGAGCAACGCCCGGTGCCGCTGTGGCAGCACGTGCTGGTCGGTTCCCGCCTGTTCGATCTGTTCCAGGACGCCGAGGCGACAAGCGCGACGGCCGAGGGATCGGCGGACGTCAATCCTGAGCTGCGGCAATATCTGTCCGATCGGATGCGCGCTTCGGAGGTCGGCACGCGGGGACGCGTCCGTCGGCGCGGCCCGGGCTGGCGCCCGCCGCACCGGCCGGACATGGTCGCGCGATTGGATCGCGAGGGCTTGCTGCCGCTCATCACGTTCATCTTCAGCCGCGTCGGGTGTGACGCGGCAGTACGCCAGTGCGTGCAAGCGGGGCTCTGGCTGACCGATCCGGCCGAACGCGACGAGATCACCGCGCTCGTAGAGGAGCGAACGGCCGGGATTCCGTCGGAAGATCTCGAGGTACTCGGATACTGGGAATGGCTCGACGGGCTGCGCCGCGGGGTGGCCGCGCACCATGCCGGCTTGATACCAGCGTTCAAGGAGACCGTCGAAGAGCTGTTCGTCCGCAGTCTGGTCCGCGCTGTGTTCGCCACCGAGACGCTCGCTTTGGGCATCAACATGCCAGCCCGCTGTGTCCTGCTCGAGCGGCTGACGAAGTTCAACGGTGAGACCCACGCCGATATCACGCCTGGGGAGTACACGCAGCTCACCGGTCGGGCGGGGCGACGGGGGATCGATGTCGAGGGGCATGCCGTCGTCTTGTGGGGCCCGGACATCGATCTGGCCCGGGTGGTAGGTCTGGCCGCAACCCGGACGTACCCACTGCGATCTTCGTTCCGCCCGTCGTACAACATGGCGGTCAATCTGGTCGGTCAGATGGGCCGCTCCGCCGCCCGCGCGTTGCTCGACGCATCGTTCGCGCAGTTCCAAGCCGACCGTGGCGTCGCGGGCCTGGTGGCCCAGATCCGACGCAACGAGAAGTCGCTCGACGAGTACGCCATGCGAATGAATTGCGATCGTGGCGACTTCCGCGAGTACATGGCGTTGCGCCAGGCGCTCTCAGATCGAGAAGCCGCGCTGGCGCGCGCGGCATCCCGCGAAAGGCGGGGGGCGGTGGCGGCGTCCCTGGAGGCCCTGCGAACCGGAGATGTCATTCGGGTGCCGGCCGGCCGGCGTGCCGGGCTCGCCATCGTCCTGGACCCGGGTGTGACGCCACGGGACGATCCCCGCCCGCTGGTACTGACCGAGCGCCGGTGGGCCGGCCGATTGTCCATGATGGATTTTCCGGTTGCCGTCGAGACGTTGGCAGCGTCCGCGTTCCGCGCCACTTCAACCACCGGTCTGCGCAGGAACGGCGGGATCTGGCATCGGCGCTGCGGACGGGTCGCCGTTCCGCCGGGGCCCAGCCGAGGGAAGGGGAGCCCACAGGACTCCGATGAGGAGGTCGCGCGGCTGCGCGCTGCGGTTCGTGCCCATCCTTGTCATGGGTGTCCTGACCGCGACGAGCATGCCCGCTGGGCCGAGCGGTATCGCCGGCTGCAACGGGAGAATGCGGGCCTGGTCCGGAGGGTGGAGGGGCGCACGGACTCGCTCGGGCGCAGGTTTGATCAGATCTGCGCACTGCTCGATCAGCGCGGTTACCTGGCCGGCGACGAAGCAACACCTGCGGGTCGCCGGCTCGCGCGCATCTGGTCCGAGTCAGATCTGGTCGTCGCGGAGTGCCTGCGCGACGGCGTCTGGGATGCGCTCGATCCCGCCGAGCTTGCCGCTGTGGTGTCGACGCTCGTCTACGAGGCCCGCCGCGACGAGCCGGCCGGGGAGCGGATGCCGACCGCAGCCGTTCGCGACGCATTTGCCGACACCCTGCGGGTCTGGGGCGACATCACCGAGGACGAGGCCGATCTGGGATTGCCAGCTAGCCGGGAACCGGAACTGGGCTTCGTCTGGCCGGTGTACCGCTGGGCCCGGCGCGAGAGCCTGGGTCGTGCGCTCGGCGGTTCCGGCGATGCGATCAGCGTGGAGCTGTCGGCAGGCGATTTCGTTCGATGGTGCAAACAGGTCCTCGACCTCATGGATCAGATCGCGACGGCACCGGGCGAGACGGACTCGCCGGTGCGCGAACGGGCGAGATCGGCGTCTCGAGCCCTGCGGCGAGGGGTTGTGGCGCAAGGCATGCAGCCGTAACTTCCGCGTGTGGTCGCTGCATGGGCACGCAGTAGCGTAGACCGTGTGGCGTACGGGACGGGACCGACGGAGGGCCAGATGGAACCCGAGAACAGGGCACAGTCCACACCTCGGCCTCCGGACCAGCGGCCCGACGACCCAACAGCGTCCGGCGGCCCAGACCGACCGAGGACCGAAGGGAGCTCCACCGAGAGCGAGGATCCCACTCGGGTCATGCCGGCGGTATCGGGCTCGGCAGCGAGCGAGGCGCCAACGCCACCACCGACCCCGCCGAGCCGATCGGACGACCGGTCGATCCAGCAGCCGCCGTCGAGCTACCCGCGCTACACCGATTCCGGCTATACCCAGCCGGGACGTGACCAGCAGGGATACCCCCAGTCGGGCTACGACCAGTCGGGATACGGGAGCTACGGCCAGCCCGGCTATGACCAGCCCGGCAACCAGACTCCGGGCTACGGCGGTTATCCGTCGGAGGGCTACGGACGATCGGGATACGGGCAGCAGTCCGGATATCCGGGCACGGACTACGGCCAGTCGGGTTATGGCCAGCAGGATTACGGCGCCGGGCAATACGCTCCGCCGTCCTATGGCCAGCAGGACTACCCGCCGCAGGCGTACGGGCAGCCGGGCTATCCCTCGCCGGGCTATGGGCAGCAGTCCTACGGCCAGCAGGACTACCCGACCGAGAGTTACCCGCAGTCCGGCTACGCGTCCGGTGGCTACGGCGCTTCGGCGGGTAGCTACCAGCGACCGGGTTACCCGACGAGCTATCAACCGGGTTACCCCGCGACCGCGGCACCGGGCGCCGAGCCGACCCGCCGCAAGTCGCACGTCGCAACGTGGCTGAGCCTTCTCGCGATCGCCGTCGTGCTTGCCATCGCGGGGGTCGTTCTCTTCCTTACGCCCGGTCTGCTCGTCACGAAGTACCTCAGTCACTCCGCCGTGGAGCAATTCATTCAGAGCGACCCGGCGACCGGATTCACCAATGTCAAATGCAACAACGGCGAGGACGTCAAACTCAAGAAGGGCACCACGTTCACCTGCACCGCGGACGGCGGCAAGAAGGCAACCGTCACGATCACGAGCAGCAGCGGGGACTACACCTGGTCACCGAGCTGACCGCGCTGCGGCCATACCGTTGAGCACTCGATTGAACGAAGTCTCGATTCCATAGCGGTCCGCCAACGACACGACCGCATCCGGATCGGCCGGCTCGGCGGGAACGGCGTCGTCGATCGCGTCGATCGGAGCATCCGTTCGGCCACGGACGACAGCGGGCGCGGCAAGCAGGTAGTCCTCCGCCGCCAGTACCTTCGCCGCCGCGCCGGCCGGGAAGCCGGCTGACCCGTTGTGCGCGGCTTCGACGATCGCCTCGACCGTCCCGAACCGCACGACGAGCGCTGCGGCCGTCTTCGCGCCGATTCCGCTGACCCCCGGTAGCCCGTCGCTCGCATCCCCGCGGAGGACGGCGAAATCGGCGTAACGAGCGGCTGGCACCCCGAACCGCGCCATGATCTCTTCCGGCCCGAGGACCTCGAGCTTCGCGACCCCACGGCCGGTGTACAAGATCGTGACCCGTTCCGTGGCCAGGGCCATCAGGTCGCGGTCACCGCTCACCACCTCGCACGGCTGACGGTCGCGCGCGGCCAGCGTGGCGATCACGTCGTCGGCCTCGAAGCCTGCTGCCCCCGCCGTCGCCAGCCCCAGCGCGGCCAACGCGTCGAGCAGCACCGGAACCTGCGGCACCAGAGCATCGGGGATCTGTTCCCCGCCACCTGTCGCCACCCGATGGGCCTTGTAGGACGGCATCAGCCTGACCCGGAATGCCGGGCGCCAGTCCAAGTCGAGGCATGCCACATAGCGGTTCGGCCGGCGGCGCTGCAACAAGGTGGCAGTCATGTCGAGGAAGCCGCGTACCGCATTGATGGGCATCCCGTCCGGCGCAGTCACCGAATCCGGGACACCGAAGAACGCCCGGAAGTAAAGGGACGCCGCATCCACCAGCATCAAGGGCACCGGATGACGGTAACCTGCCGATCGTGCTGACGATCATCGGCGAGGCACTGGTCGATCTCGTGGACTCGGGAGATCTGGAGACCTTCACGGCACACCCGGGAGGGAGCCCGCTCAACGTCGCAGTGGGTCTCGCCCGACTGGACCACGACGCCTGCATGATGGCTCGGCTGTCCGGCGACACGTTTGGCCGGGTGTTGCGGCGGCACGCCGAGCGTAATCGCGTCGACCTGCGGGCATCGGCGGCTGCAACCGAGCCGACCACGCTGGCCGTCGTCTCCTTGGACGAGGAAGGGCGAGCGTCCTACGACTTCTACCTCGACGCCACCGCCGATTGGCAGTGGTCGGCCGAGGAACTAGCCCGCCTGCCCGATCAGACGACGATCCTGCACACCGGTTCCCTTGCGTCGTGGACCCCCCCGGGCGGCGATCTGATCGCGACTTTGGTGCGGCGGGTTCGCGCCGCGGGCGAGATCGTCCTCAGCTACGACCCGAACGTGCGGCCCAGGTTGCTCGGGGCACCGGAACGCGGCCAAGCGCTCGTCGAACGCAACGTCGCCGCCGCACACGTGGTCAAGGCCAGCGACGAGGACCTCCGCTGGCTCTATCCGGACAAGTGGCCCGCGACCGTCGCTGCCGACTGGCTCACACTCGGGGCCGCCCTGGTCGTCGTCACCCAAGGGGCACAGGGCGCGACCGCCTACACCGACCACACCCGTCCGATGCAGCGCGCTGCTCCCGTCATCGCGCTGGCCGACACCGTCGGCGCTGGCGACGCGTTCACCAGCGGCCTGCTCAGCGCCCTCGACGACATGCACCTCGACCCGTCCGGCCTGGCCGCACTCGGGGAAGCGGACCTCGCCGAGATCGTCGACCACGCGATCTTGGTGTCGGCGCTGACCTGCGAGCGGGCCGGAGCCGATCCGCCGAGCCGAGCCCAGGTTGCCGCGGCCCGTTCACGGCTCGTGGGACGCCCGCGGCCCACGTCGACCGGACCGACGCCGCGCGTCAATCCGCCTGGTTCGTAGCCGGCGAAGACGCTACCGAACAGTGCTGGTAGACGCTGCGGGCCGGATTGGTGGAGCCACGGACCACGAGCTCGGTAGGCACGACCCGGTCGAACGGCTCGGCCGACGGATCGTTCAGCGCTTCCAATACGCGACCGGTGAGCTCACCGGCCTGCGTGCCGATCGGCTGCCTGATGGTCGACAAGTCCATCAGCTCGGCACTGGCGTGATCATCGAAACCGATCACAGCGACATCTTGAGGCGCCCGGAGTCCGCGACGGCGAATCGCCCGTATCGCCCCGAATGCCATCTCGTCGGACTCGGCGAACAACGCGGTCGGGGGGTCCGGTCGGTCCAGCAGGACCTCGGCGGCGTGTTCGCCGCCTGCGACGGTGTAGTAGCCGAGCTCCTCGAAATCGGCCCGGTACTCGATCCCGGCGTCCTGGAGGGCGCGAAGGTAGCCGCTGCGGCGGTGCAGCGGCGGAGTAAAGCGCATCGGGTCGTCAGTGTCGCCGCCGATCAGGCCAATCCGGCGATGGCCCATGGCCAACAGGTGCTCGACCGCAGTTCGCGCGCTTCGCGTGTCGTCGATGCGGGAAGAGTGGAAGCCAGGTCGGGCGAACCCGAGCAGGCCGATCGGGCAGCCGAGCGTGAGGAGGGCGTCGGCTTCGCTGTCCGTCAGGACGAGACTCGCGACGAGAAGCGCGTCAACACGCTTGCGCACCCGCATCATGGTGAAGAAACGCTGCCGCCCGTCCGGATCTGCGAGGTTGTACAGCAGCAGATCGAAGCCGCTCGCGTACAACTGCGACTCCGCGCCGGCGAGGAACTCCCCGTAATACCAGCGATTGACGAACGGAACGACAACGCCGACCGTGGCCGTGCGACCGCTTGCCAGCCGGGCAGCGAACGGCGACGCGACGTAGTCCAGCTCGCGCGCGGCGACGAGGACGCGGTGGCGGGTCGACGGCGCGACGTCGGGAAGGCCGCGCAGCGACCGCGAGACGGTCGCGATTGACACGCCCGCCCGCTTAGCGACGTCTTCGATGCTGGCCGTCATCGCCTCTCACGGGTGCCTGCACGGTTCGGCGTCTCGTACGCTTCACCGAGCGGTGTGCAGCACTGAGTGAGCGCCCCACAGCCGTCCAAAACGGTAGCTCAGTAGGGCGCAACCGTACATACCCTTCCGCAGCCGCACCTTCGCTCCTGCGGCGCGGCTGCGGTGCGTGATCGGACACTTAACATCCTTCGAGGCGACGGCAACCCGACTGTGATCCGCGGCAGGAATACTGAAAGCCATGCTGCTGCGCCGCGACGAGCTGGGCGCCCCCTTCCGGGCGCGGTGGGCGGCACTCGTGGCGGTCACGGCGGGCCTGCTCGGGGTGCTGGCCTTTCCGCGCTTCGGATTCTGGCCGCTGGCCGTCATCAGCGTCGCCGGCCTGTCGGTGGCGGTCCACGGGCGGCGCTGCCGCACCGCGGCCTGGCTCGGGCTGCTCTACGGCGCGGCGTTCTTCGTTCCCCTGTTGAACTGGACCGGCACCTACGTAGGACCGGCACCGTGGCTGATCCTGGCCGGGGCGGAGGCCGGCTACTACGCGGGCGCTGGTGCCCTGCTGACTCTCGTGCAGCGATTGCGGGCGGCGCCGCTCTGGATCGGCGCCGTCTGGGTGCTCACCGAAGCGGTGCGGGACCGAGGACCGTTCGGTGGCTTTCCGTGGGGGAGGCTCGCGTTCAGTCAGGCCGAGTCGCCGCTGCGGTGGTTCGCGGCCCTCGGCGGCGCTCCCCTCGTCACGTTCGTGGTGGCGACGGCTGGCGGCGGGCTGGCGATCGGGTTACTGGCGCTACGGCCCGACCGGCGGTCCTGGCGAGCGGCAGTGGCTGGTGCGGCCTTCCTGGTCGCCGTTCCGCTGCTTGGCGTCGTGCTGGCCTGGCCGCTTCGACCGCCACCGGACAACGCCGGGCGCACCGCCACCGTCGCCCTGGTTCAGGGAAACGTGCCGAACGCCGGCCTGGAATTCAACGCTCGCCGCCGCCAAGTTCTCGACAATCACGTGACCCAGACCCTGCAGCTGGCCGATCGCGTGAAGTCGGGCGCGGCGCCACGGCCGGACCTGGTCCTCTGGCCGGAGAACTCCTCGGACATCGATCCGTTTCGCAATCCGGATGCGGCGGCCCAGATCACGAAGGCCGTCGACGCGATTGGTGTGCCGCTGCTCGTCGGTGCCGTCATCGACGGTCCGGGCGACAACCACGTCAGCAATGAAGGCATCCTGTGGTTTCCGAAGACCGGGCCGGGCGCGGTGTACACCAAACGACATCCGGTGCCCTGGGGCGAGTACATCCCGTTGCGCGGCATCGCGCGGCTGGTGACCTCCAAGGTGAACCTGGTGCCGCGGGACATGGTCGCCGGGAAAGGCAATGGAGTCCTCACCGGTGGTCCGTTCGAGTTCGGCGATGTGATCTGCTTCGAAGTGGCCTACGACAGCCTCGTGCGATCGTCGGTCCACGCGGGGGCGCAGCTGATCGTCGTGCAGACCAACAATGCGACATTCGGTCACACCGCGGAGACCTATCAACAGCTGGCCATGACGCAGCTGCGGGCTGTCGAGCACGGCCGCACGGCCCTGCAGGTGTCCACGAGCGGCATTTCGGCAGTCATCGGACCGGACGGCTCGGTGCGCCAGCGGTCAGGCGCGCTGTTCACACCTGACGTCATGGTGGCCACCGTCCCGCTTCGCACGTCCGAGACGCTGGCCACCCGGCTCGGCCCGATCCCCGAGTACGTACTGTCGGGCCTGGCGTTGATTGCCGCGGCGGTGGCGGTATTGGCCGGCCCCCGTGGCAGAGCGCTCATCGCCCGACGGACCAGACGTCGGGCCGATGCCAACGGGGTAGCAGATCCGGAGAGAGTGGGGATTGCCCGTGACTGAGCAGCCGACTGATGCCGGTGTGCTGGTCATCGTTCCGACATACAACGAGCGGGACAACGTCGAGGTGATCGTCGAGCGGCTGTTCGCCGCCACGCCCGACGCGCACGTGCTGATCGTCGACGACGCCAGCCCCGACGGCACGGGCAAGATCGCTGAGGCGATGAGCGCCGAAGACCCGCGCGTCGACGTGCTGCATCGCCCGGCGAAAGCGGGACTGGGCGCGGCGTACATCGCGGGCTTCACGTGGGGCCTCGAACGAGGATTCGGCATCCTCGTCGAGATGGATGCCGACGGGTCGCACGCGCCGGAGCAACTTCCCGAACTGGTGGCAGCTCTCGACCGCGCCGACCTCGTGTTGGGATCACGGTGGGTCCAGGGCGGGCGGGTCGTCAACTGGCCGAGATCTCGGGAGCTGCTCTCGCGCGGAGGAAATATCTACACCCGGCTGGCGCTCGGGATCGATCTACACGACGCGACCGGTGGATATCGCGCGTACCGGCGGGTCGTCCTGGACACGATTGACTACCGGGCCGTGGCGTCCGAGGGTTACTGCTTCCAGGTCGATCTCGTATGGCGCGCCGTGCGGGCCGGCTTGCGGGTAGTCGAAGTGCCGATCACGTTCGCCGAGCGGGAGCGCGGCGACAGCAAGATGAGCGGTTCGATTGTGCGCGAGGCCTTGTGGCGGGTCACCGAGTGGGGGGTCAAACTCCGAACGCAGCAGATCAGTGATCTCGTCCGCGGACGTCGTTGAACGCGACAACGGATCGCCGGAAACCGATCGAGGACACAATGAACCGCGCACCAGTCGGGGGCGCCTGGTGCGCGGTTCGATCTACGGGCGGTGTGCAGCGACGAGGTTAGGCGGATTTCGTCCCGCGCCGCGCCCGAAGTACATCCAAGCGCTCGGCGAGGACCTCCTCCAGGTCGGCAACCGTGCGCCGCTCCATGAGCATGTCCCAATGGGTGCGCGGCGGCTTGATCTTCTTCGTTTCCGGTGCCGGGCCATCGATCAATTGCGCGGCCAGTCCGTCGAGCCGGCACTCCCACGAAGTCGGGATGTCAGCGTCCTCGGAAAACGGCACCGTGAACCGGTGCCCGCGCGGGCACTCGTAACCAGCCACATTTCGCGGAGCGGGCTCAGCCCCGTACTCCGTCTCATAGCTCACAGCGCCCAGCCGGCTGCCCCGCAGGGTGCGATCTGCCATAGTGGGCACCTCCCGTTTGATATCTGAATTCCACCTAGGTAAACGATCGACGCAAGGGCAGGATTCCCGCCGTCACCGGTAATACGAGATGACGGGTTGATTGGTTCTCAATCCAGCTGTGACCTTGCTGAGGAGATGGCGGCCATGACCGCGATGCCGACGGATATGAGCCCGTTAGAGCGGGAGGACAGCCGGCTTGCAATCGCTTCCATCGAGTCGCGGGCCGATCATTTGCCCGCTAATCGACTGATTGCGGTGGGAATCGGCGGCGGTCGCATTGCCGTCGGTGTGAGCTTCCTCTCATCCCCGGTGACGTTTCTTCGCCTGATCGGCCTCGACACGGCCACCGCAACCCGGGTGACCTGGCTGGCCCGCACCGCTGGGGTTCGCGACGTCGTTCTCGGCGTTGGGACACTTGTCGCCGCCGTGACCGGCCGTGATGACACCTCCTGGCTGCTTGCGGGAGCAGCGTGCGATGCCGTCGATGCTGTGGTTACCGGCGCCGCAGCGCGCGAGGGCCGGATCAGCCGGATCCGCGGCGCCGTGGTGGCCGCGGGTGCCGTCGCTTCTGCCGTCGCCGGCGTCGCGGCGTTAGCGGCGGGTCGGTCAAGGCCCGAGCCGGACTAACCGTCGCTCGGCACTTTGAGGACTGATCCTTACCTTCAGGTATCTCGTGGCGGAGCCGCGAGCCACTGGCTGCGCCGCGTGAGGACCTCCCGCAACAGATCCGCGCGATCCGTCATCACTCCGTCAACACCCAAGTCGAGCAGCCGAGCCATTTCTGCGGCGTCGTTGACGGTCCATACGTGCACAGGCAGACCGAGCCGGTGCGCGGCGGTGAGAAAGTGCCCGTCGACAAGGCGCGCCCGGCCGAGCGCCGCAGGCACCTGTGCACACGCACCATGGATTGGCCGAACCGGAAGCCGTCCGACCAGGGCGGCGGCGCGCAGCCGGATGGCTTCCCGCGGCCCGAGCGCTGTGCACAACTGTGGGCCGAGCGCACCGCGGACCGCGGCGACTCGGGCGTCGGAGAACGCTCCAACACAGACCCGGTGCAGCGTCCTGGTGCGCCGAATCGCTTCGATCGTGGGCCCAATGCTGTGTTCGGCCTTCACATCGAGGTTGATGCACACATCGGGCCAGGCCGTCAGGACGTCGACGAGCAGCGGGATCGGTTCGGTACCTGCGATGCGCGCCTGCGCGACGACCCGCCAGGGCAACCCGGCAACCCGCCCGCGACGGTCGGTTACCCGATCGAGCGCGGCGTCATGGAAAGCCAGGGCCATGCCGTCGGCGGTCACCCGCACATCCGTCTCGAGGTACCGATAACCCAGCCGGACCGCGTTCTCGAATGCGGCCATGGAGTTCTCCGCACCGTCAGGCGCGAATCCCCGGTGGGCGAAGGCGATCGGGTTGGTCGAATCCAGAAACGCCATCACAATCCGAGCAGCGCGCGCAGGTGCCGAACTGGGGGAGATCCGAAGCCGAGAACGGTGTCGTGTCGCCGCCGCTCCGTCCATTCGGGGCGCGTGCGCCGCAGATCCCGTAGCAAGTCGCGAACCTCGCAATAGCCGACGTAATAGGTCGACAGCTGGGCGGCGGTCAGTCGTACCCGACGCCATTTGCCGGCCGCCTCGCCCTCCTCCTGGAACCCGCGTTCGACCATCAGAGCCATGGCCTGCGCCTCGTCCAGATCACCCATGTGATACCGGACGTCCAGGATCGCGTTGATGATCATGCGCAGCTGCATCTTGAGCTGCTGCATACGCAAGGCCGCACCAGCGCCGGGGGAGACGTCCGACCGATACTCGTGATCGGCCATGAGCTCCTCGCCGTAGACGGCCCAGCCTTCCACGAATGAACCGCTCCACCAGACCGCGCGAACCGGCGTGGTGCCGCGATAGCGGTTGGAGTGCGCGAGTTGTAATGCGTGTCCGGGCATGGCCTCGTGCGCAACGAGATCGTGCAACATGTGGCGGTTGTATTCACGGTAGAACGAGCGGACTTGATCAACGGACCAGCCAGCGGGCGTGGGTGAGACGGCAAGCTCGGTCGGCGGCGGTGTGACCTCGAGCGGGCCGGCCGGGCGACAATAGGCCACGGCCACACCGCGGTCGATCTCCGGCATGGCGACGACGTCGATCGGATCGTCGAACACGGTGACCAGCTCGCGGCTACGCAGGAAGTCCGTCGCGCTGGCCAGGGCATCCCGGCACTCGCGCAGCACGGAAATGTCGGTGGGCGCGTCGGCAGCCAACTCGCCCAACACCTGCCGGACGGTGCCCGTATCCGACCGACCAACTCTGGCCAGGCGCCCAGCCTCGTCGACTATCCGCTCGGTCACGACCGCCAGGTCCGCCTCGGCTCGGGCCAGTAGCTCAGCCGGGTCGAACACCGTGTCCAAGGTGAGCGCAAGCTGGGCGGCGAACCGCTGATCGCCTAGGCGGGGATCGTGTTCCGCGAGTCGGCGCTGGTTAGCCAACCATTCCTTGTGTGCGATGACCGCCACGCGTGCTCGTTCTAGCACGGCACTGAGGTCGCCGGCAGAGCGCGTCTGGGCGATTGCCTCCGGGATCGTGTCGTCAAGGAGCCGCAGCGTGCCGTCGAGCTGGGTCTGCGCGGTATCCAGGTGAATAAGCGACATCACGCCCAACCGCTCACGGGCGGCATCGAGATAGGCGGGGACCGCGCGCAGCCGCTGTGTCAGATGGCGCAACCGCTCGTCCAACGGGGCGAAGTCCCGCGAAACCAGGGCATAAAGGCCGTTGCCCGGATTGTGGTGCATCGGGTCCCACTCGGCCGAACGGATCTGATCCAGCTCGAACAGCTCGGCCCGCAACGCAGTGCGCAAGATCGCAGCGTCCACCCGATCGTCAGCTGAACTGACATCCGCAGCGTCGACCGCGGCCAGCTGATGATGCAGCTCGGCGCGGCGAGCGTCCGCGGCCGCGGGGGAGGGGTCGGGCAGCATCCCGTCGTGGCGGTGCTCTCCGAGGAAGGTCGCATTGACTGGATCGTGCGCGAGCGCGCTCGCGAGTACCGCAGCGGCAACCTCCGAAAACGGACTGGGCCGAGTCGTCATCATCACCGCGCCATCAGCGCGGGGAGTGACTGCGGCGATCTGGACACATCCGGCGAGGACGCACCGCGGCCGAGCGTGAAGGCAAGTACTACCGCAGCGATGGCGAGTAGCGCGAGAGCACCGATGGCAACAAACACAACCATGCGATTTCCCCGAACTATGTCGGCGTGGGTCGGCCATGACGGCGGCCGTCCGGACGACGGTGCCGCGCCCGGTTCCGGATCGGTCATGAGCCGCCTTTCCCGCGCGCCAGTTCCGCTTGATAACCCTAGCCTCGGGCTGTCGCCCAATCGGGATCTTGCGGCCGCCATCGGCGACCATCATGAAGATCATCATTGCGAGCCGGACGGCGGATACCCTGGCGTCCGATGCGCATCATGGATTGGGTCGCGGCGAAGGACCCCGATTACCTGGCGCTCCGACGTGCGGTGCGGGCGGCCATCGTGGCGCCGATCTGCCTGGCGCTCACCGTCGAGGTTATCGGCGACGCCGCCATGGCGACATTCGCCGTGTTCGCTGCCATCGGCCTTTTGATCTTGGTTGACATCCCCGGCCCGATGAGGCAGCGCCTTGCGAACTACGCCGCGCTCGCCGGGGCGGGCGCCGTCCTGGTCTGCCTCGCCACGCCGCTCTCCGGCAACGTCTGGCTGGCGACGATCAGCATGGCGGTCGTCGGCTTCGCCATCGTCTTCGTCGGGGTCCTCAGCTCGGTGCTGGCGGCATCGACCACCGCCTTGCTGCTGGCCTGGATCCTCCCGGTCTCGACGCAAGCCCCCGCAGCGGACATTCCGGCCCGAGTGTCCGGCTGGGGTCTGGGTTCCGCACTGGCGATCCTCGCGCTTGCGCTGATATGGCCGCCGAAGGCTCGCGACCCGTTGCGCGAGCAGGCCGGCGAAACGTGCCGGCGAATCGCCATCCGGCTCCGCGGGCAGGCGACAGCAGCAATGGATCGTTCGAGCGCACAGGCGCGGGCGGAAGATCCCGAGTTAGCGGCCGCCGCCGACGCGGCGATGAGCAAACTCAAGGGGACCTTCCGCCGGACACCGTACCGGCCTACGACACTCTCCACGGGTGGTCGAGCGATGGTTCGAATGATCGACGAACTCGACTGGGTCTCGGTCGTCGCCAACCAGTACGGGTCGGCCGTCAAGCAGGCGCCCGCGGTCGCCGATGTGGCCGCAGTGTGGGACGCGGCCGCTGATGTCCTTGATCGATGCGCCGACATACTCGGTATGCCGTCAGACGCCAATTCGCAGGCGGCACGAGCGGCGTTGGACGCTGCCCTGGAGCGACTCGAGGCTGCGATGCACGTTGTCCGGCACAGCGCCACAATTCGCAGCCAGCTGGTGTTTACGTCGTGTGAGCCGTCGTTCCGCGGCCAGGAGCTGAGCTACGCCGTGCGTCAGGTCGGCCGCAATGTTGCGCTGATGGCAGCGGCGGACGCACGGTCGTTTGTCGATCGGCTGCTTGGCCGCACGCCCGACATGCAAAGCTCGCTAGGAGTGGCACGGTTTCGTGCGCGATCACACTTCGACGTCCGGTCGGTGTGGTTGCACAACAGCCTTCGTTCGGCGGCGGCCTTGGCTGTCGCCGTTTTCGTGGCAACCACGCTCGGGGTGCAGCACTCATTCTGGGTGGTTCTCGGCGTGCTCTCCGTCCTTCGCTCAACGGCACTCAACACCGGACAGAACGCGGTGCGCGGCCTGGTCGGCACCGTTGTCGGATTCGTCGTCGGTGGCGCGATCCTGATCGGAATCGGCACCAACACGGTCGTGCTCTGGGTGCTGCTGCCGATCGCGGTGCTCGCAGCTGGCTTTGCCCCGGCGGCCATTTCCTTCCTTGCTGGTCAGGCCGCATTCACGGTTGTGGTGGTGATGCTGTTCAACATCATCCACCCGGCCGGATGGCGAGTAGGTCTCATCCGCGTCGAGGACGTCGCAATCGGGTGCCTCGTCAGCCTGGTCGTTGGCTTGGTCTTCTGGCCGAGGGGTGCGGCAACCGCGCTCGGCGTCGCGCTCAGCGCCGCATATCGCAGCAGCTCGCACTATCTAAGCCGGGCGATCGACGCGAATCTGACCGGTCGAGGGGGAGCTGCGACCGCGGAGAAGGCGGCTGCGCTCGCTGACTTCGGTCGTCTCGACGACGCGTTCCGTCAATTCCTGGCCGAGCGCGGTGCCAAGCACGTGCCGTTGGCCGAGGCCAGTTCGCTCGTGACCGGGACCGTCGCGCTTCGCCTTTCGGCCGACGCAGTGGTCGATCTGTGGCACGACGTCGATGGCGCGAAGAACCTGGCGAACGCCGACCGCGCGGTCGTGGCGTCGGCCGAGCAGATTGAGCGCTGGTACGACTCGCTGGCCGAGAGCCTGAGCCTTGACGGGCAGCTGCCACCTGATCCGATCAGCGGGAAGCAGATCGGAGAAGATCGGTGGGCTGCCGCGCTCGCCGCGGACACCGTGCCCGGAACCGAGATGGCCGCCGTCCGGGTCATCTGGACGGCCGACCACTTGGACGCTGCGCGCCGGCAGCAGCCAAAGCTGGTGGAGGCGGCTCGGATGGCCGCCAAAAGCCGGGGAGCCTGGCTGACCTGAGCGGTCGGCCCGCCGACGTGGCAGGATTTCGCAGGTGACCAGCAGACCCGCGGCAGCGCAGCACCTACGCGACCTCGCGCGGCTGCGGCGCGTCCGCGACCGGATCGATCGGGAGTACGCGCAGCCGCTGGACGTCGAGGCGCTTGCCCGGGACGCGCACATGTCGGCCGGCCACCTCAGCCGCGAGTTCCGGCTGGCCTACGGCGAGTCGCCGTACAGCTACCTGATGACGCGGCGCATCGAGCGCGCGATGGCGCTGCTGCGTCGTGGCGACCTCAGTGTCACCGAGGTCTGTTTCGCGGTCGGCTGCTCGTCGCTGGGCACCTTCAGCACTCGCTTCACCGAGCTGGTCGGTATGCCGCCGAGCGTCTACCGGCGTCACGCGGCGGCACGCGACGGCGGGGATGCCGCCGTGCGTGGCGAAACAGGTGACCAGACCGATCAGGAATCGAGAAGCGCCGGTCGCCGAGCCACAGTTAGCGTGACCGTCATGGACATCACCATTCACGCGAGCTTCCTCCCGCACAACGACCCGGAGGAAACCCTGGCCTTCTACCGCGACGCCCTCGGCTTCGAGGTTCGCAGCGACGTCGGATACGGCGGGATGCACTGGATCACGGTCGGACCCGCCGACCAGCCCGACACGTCCATCGTCCTGTATCCACCAGCCGCCGCTCCCGGCGTAACCGACGACGAACGCCGCACCATCGCCGAGATGATGGCCAAGGGCAGCTACGCCCAGATCCTCATGGCCTCCAAGGACGTCGACGGCACCTTCGACCGGCTGCAGGCCCGCGACGTCGAGATCGTCCAGGAGCCGACCGACCAACCGTACGGGGTCCGGGACTGCGCGTTCCGCGACCCAGCGGGCAACCTGATCCGCATCCAGCAGCGGGACTGAGCCGTCCGACCGTCCCGGCCAGAATCCCGGACAGAAGGAGGTGCTTTGCACATGCCTGAGAAGAAAACCGCGAAGAAGGATGTGCCGGCGTCCGCCACGCGCACTGCCGCGCGCAAGACGTCCACGAGCTTCACCGCCGACGAACGAGCTGCGATGAAGGCCCGGGCCCAGGAGCTGAAGGCCGAGGCACGCGCAAGCAAGAACAGGGCAGAAGGGGAACGCGACCTGCTCGCGGCGATCGCCGCGATGACGGAACCGGATCGCACCATGGCCACGCGTGTCCATGCGATCGTCCAGGACAGCGCGCCGGACCTGTGGCCGAAGACCTGGTACGGGATGCCCGCCTACGCCAAGGACGGCAAGGTCGTCTGCTTCTTCAAGAGCGCGGAGAAGTTCAAGTCGAGGTACGCGACGTTCGGCTTCGAAGAGGCAGCGAACCTCGATGACGGCGCCATGTGGCCGACCTCCTACGCGTTGAAGGAGCTGACCGCCGCCGACGAGAAGAAGATCGGCGCGCTCGTGAAGAAAGCGGCGAGCTGAGGATTGAGCTTGCCACCGGCCCCGCCTACGGCGGGATCCTCGGTCGGGAGACGATGAGCACAAAGACCCAGCCGCAGTCGCGTGCGCCGCAGGGCGCCGACAGCCACGATCTGATCCGCGTGCAGGGCGCGCGCGTGAACAACCTCAAGGACCTCAGCATCGCGCTCCCGAAGCGCCGGCTGACGGTGTTCACCGGCGTCTCCGGCTCGGGCAAGAGCTCGCTGGTGTTCGGCACGATCGCGGCGGAGTCGCAGCGGCTTATCAACGAGACCTACAGCGCGTTCGTGCAAGGGTTCATGCCGACGCTCGCGCGGCCCGAGGTCGACGTACTCGACGGCCTGACGACGGCGATCATCGTCGACCAGGAGCGGATGGGCTCCAACCCGCGCTCCACCGTCGGCACCGTCACCGACGCGAACGCGATGCTGCGCATCCTCTTCAGCCGGCTCGGCCGGCCGCACATCGGATCGGCCCAGGCGTTCTCGTTCAACGTCGCGTCAATCTCAGGGGCGGGTGCGGTCACCATTGAGCGCGGCGGCACCACCGTGAAGGAACGGCGGAGCTTCAGCATCACCGGCGGCATGTGCCCGCGCTGCGAGGGCGTGGGCTCGGTCACCGATTTCGACGTGTCCGCGCTGTACGACGAGAGCCTGTCGCTCAACGAGGGCGCGCTCACGATCCCCGGCTACAGCATGGACGGCTGGTACGGCCGCATCTTCCGTGGCTGCGGCTTCTTCAACCCGGACAAGCCGATCCGCAAGTACACGAAGAAAGAGCTGCACGACCTGCTCCACAAGGAGCCAACCAAGATCAAGGTCGACGGGATCAACCTGACGTACGAGGGGCTGATCCCGAAGATCCAGAAATCGATGCTGTCCAAGGACGTCGATGCGCTGCAGCCGCACGTCCGCGCCTTCGTGGAGCGGGCGGTCACCTTCACCACCTGCCCCGAATGCGACGGCACCCGACTGAGCAAGCCGGCCCGGTCGTCGAAGATCAAGGAAAAGAACATCGCC
Organism: uncultured Actinomycetota bacterium; assembly: GCA_963801715.1. Taxonomy (GTDB): domain Bacteria; phylum Actinomycetota; class Actinomycetes; order Mycobacteriales; family Jatrophihabitantaceae; genus CAVVJA01. The sequence continues at coordinate 439,097 of CAWDGB010000014.1, forward strand.
GACGTCTGCGCGATGCAGATCAGCGACCTGGCCGATTGGGTCCGGGGCCTCGACGAGCCGTCGGTGGTCCCGCTGCTCACCGGCCTGCAACGCCTTCTCGACTCGTTCGCGGAGATCGGGCTGGGCTACCTCTCGCTCGACCGCGCGTCGGGGACACTGTCGGGCGGCGAGGCCCAGCGCACCAAGATGATCCGCCACCTCGGCTCGTCGCTCACGGACGTCACCTACGTATTCGATGAGCCGACGATCGGCCTGCACCCCCATGACATCCAGCGGATGAACGGCCTGCTGCTGCAGCTGCGTGACAAGGGCAACACCGTGCTGGTCGTGGAGCACAAGCCGGAGGCAATCGCGATCGCCGACCACGTCGTCGACCTCGGCCCGGGCGCTGGCACGGCCGGTGGCGAGGTGATGTTCGAGGGCACCGTCGATCGGCTGCGGGCTAGCGGCACCATCACCGGCCGCCATCTCGACGACCGTGCCTCCTTGAAGCCGTCGGTACGAACGCCATCCGGAGCGCTGGAGGTGCGGGGCGCCAGCACGCACAACCTGCAGAACGTCGACGTCGACATCCCGCTCGGCGTGCTGGTTGTCGTGACCGGCGTGGCCGGGTCGGGAAAGAGCTCCCTGATCGACGGCTCAGTAGCTGGCCGGGACGGGGTGGTGTCGGTCGACCAGGGCGCGATCCGCGGCTCCCGACGGAGCAACCCGGCGACCTACAGCGGCCTGCTCGATCCGATCCGCAAGGCGTTCGCGAAGGCCAACGGCGTGAAGCCGGCGCTGTTCAGCGCCAACTCCGACGGCGCCTGCCCCAACTGCAATGGCGCCGGGGTCATCTACACCGACCTGGCGATGATGGCCGGCGTCGCCACCGTCTGCGAGGAGTGCGAGGGGAAGCGGTTCGAGGCGTCCGTGCTGGAATACCACTTCGGCGGCCGGGACATCAGCGAGGTGCTCGCGATGTCGGTGACCGAAGCCGAGGAGTTCTTCGGCGCCGGCGAGGCGAAGACGCCTGCGGCCCACAAGATCCTGACCCACCTGGCCGACGTCGGGCTCGGCTACCTCAGCCTCGGCCAGCCGCTCACGACGCTGTCGGGCGGGGAGCGGCAGCGGCTCAAGCTGGCCACCCACCTGGCCGCGCAGGGCGGCGTCTACGTCCTCGACGAGCCGACCACCGGCTTGCATCTCGCCGACGTCCAGCAGCTGCTCGGCCTGCTCGATCGCCTCGTCGACTCCGGCAAGTCGGTCATTGTCATCGCGCACCACCAGGCGGTTATGGCGCATGCCGACTGGATCATCGACCTCGGTCCTGGCGCCGGCCACGACGGCGGCCGGATCGTCTTCGAGGGCACACCCGCCGATCTCGTCGCCGCCCGTTCGACCCTCACCGGCGAGCACCTCGCGGCCTACATCGGCAGCTGACCGGGACCTCGCCGACACCGAGGGACCGAGTTCGGTCAACTGTCGGCTCGGCTACCCCATCCGCCGATAATCGACATTATGTAAAGTTAAGTCAGTTCTGCTAGTCGGGCCCCGGCCCCCGCACGACCGTTGCCCCGGCCTCCTCGCTTATGTCAAGTCGCCGTGTGCTGGACGTGTCACTACGGCAACGCGGCTCACGTACGGCACTGTGCCGTACATGAGCCAACAGATAGACAGGACCCCACGGCTGGAATGACCCAACGACGCGCGTATGCCACTCCCCCAGCCGCTACAGACTCTCCCTACCTAGGGCTAGGCCGGCCGAGCGTCGTTGCGATGTCAGCCCGGCCGGCAATCGGAAGCGGCCGCGCACCGCGTCGAGCCTGCGCGGCACTGCGTAGGGAGGCCCAGCTCCGGTACCGCTGGAAGGGTATTTCGAAGATCGCCGCGAACCACCGCGCGGTGAGCAGCGAGATCGGCACCCCAAGCCCCAGGGTCACCCAGAACGCAGGCAGGCCGGGAGCTACGTGTGCGGCAATGGTGCGGCTGATGCCCAGCACGATGGGCACGTGGAGTAGGTAGAGGCTGTAGGAGTAGCTGCCGAGGCGGCGCAGTGGCCGGGTGGTGAGCAGACGGGCCAACGGGGCAGGTCGGTGAATGGCCACCCCGGCCAGGAGCAGGGCGATCGCGGGGCTGACCGCCAGGTCGATCCAGAAGTAGTGGCGTACGGTCCAGACCGAGCCGTTCAGGATGATCAGCACGACTACCGGGGCCGCGGCGAATGCGGCCAGCCACGGCCATGGCATGCGTCGGATGCGATCCCGCGCGGCGACGACGCCGGCGGCGAGCACACCGACGGCGAACAATGGCGCGAACTGCGGCGCGACGCCCGTCAGTTTGTCCGCCGTGGCCATACCCGGGCGGAGCAAGCCCATCGCCACAACCGGCACGGTGACCACAGCCAACACCGCGGCGGTGCTCAACCGCCGGCGCATCAGCACGAGCAGCGGGAAGATCAGATAAAGCTCGGCCTCGACCGCGATGGACCAAAACGCGCCGTTGGGTATCGGTGCTGTGGTCACGTCCTGCAAGAGCAGGCCGTAGACAATGACCGATCGGCCCGTCGGCGGACCGGAGTGCAATTGCGGGGTCACCGTCCAGGCAATGATCAGACTGAAGATCAATGCCGCCCAGTACGGAGGCAAGATCCGCCAGGCGCGACGTTGGGCGAACCGGACCGTCCCGCCCAGCCGCCACCCCCGGCGAGCCGGGGCGATGGCCAAGGAGAACCCGGATAGCACGATGAAGACGACCACCGCGAGATGCCCATACACCAGCCAGCCGAGCCACGCTGGACCCGTGTTGGCCGGGTATCCGTGAAAGCTCACCAGCCAACAGTGGTGTACCACGACATACAGCGCGGCCAGGCCACGAATCCCATCCAGGCCCACGGCTCGGACCGGTTCGGGCGTCGTAGCCGCGTCAACCACCGGCGTATTAGCACCCGCATACGGCGCTGCCCCACGGCGCAGCGCCACCCCGGGGTCAGAGGCCACAGGTCGCGGGTGACGCTCCATCACAGATTGAATACGCCGACGGGGCGCCTGAGGTTCGAATAATTGCCGGTTTGACCTCTGCCCACACCGGTCAGATGCGGATCGACCCGTCGTCCGCGATAGTCCAGCTGGGGTTATGGGCGACCTCCCAGACATAACCGTCGGGGTCGGCGAACGCTCCCGTCGTGCCGCCCCAATCCGCGGGAGCGGCGGGACGGACGATCCTGCCACCGGCTTCCTCGGCATCGGTCAACACCACAGCGACGTCTTCGGGCGCACGGACATTGTGCGCCAGCTCGATCCCAGGTGCGCCATGGCCGCCGAGCGCGGTCCACAGCCCGAAGACGATGCCGCCGGCCGGGAAGAAACACACCTCGCTGTCCGGCTGCTGTGCCTGGCGCCAGCCCATCGCCTCGTAAAACGACCGAGCTCGGTGCAGATCGGTCACGCCCAGGGTGACGAGACTGATTCGTTGTTCCATGCGATCAGCTTCCCAATGCCGTACGACAACTGGACCGGCACGACCGACCCGGAGGGCAACAAGGCGCCGGCTACGGCGTCAGGACTACGGTCGTATGACGACTGATCCGCCAGCTGCTGCTTGCCGGCGCGGGCACGAGGCCTGGAAATGACATCGAGGAGGATGCCATGGACCCGGAACGGGCACGACATCTGCTGCGAGCCGAGCGGGACGAAGTGCGGCAGCTGCTCTCCGAGGCGACGTCTGCCGGCCGGCAGGACTGGGTCGCCGAGCGGGAAACGGGAGACTCGGCCGATCCCGCGCAACCGCTCACCGATGAGGGTGTCAACAACGCAGTGGCTGAGACGTTGCGCGATCGGCTCGCGGCGATCACTCGCGCCGAGCAACGGCTCAAAGATGGGACATTCGGCCAATCGATTCGTAGTGGACTTCCCATTCCGGACGAGCGCCTCGAGGCCGATCCGGCCGCCGAGCTGACTGTCGAAGAAGCCAGAAGTCAGCGGTAACGGCCGGGCGGTGCCGTTGACGTGCCCAGGGCGGTACCGCCCGGCCATTCGAAAATCGAGCTGCCAGCAACCCGTCTCGCCGGAGCCAAGCTAAGGAGACCGGTCGTGTCGGAGTCCGTCGCGCTTGTTACCGGCGCCTCGTCCGGAATTGGAAAGGCCACTGCTCTGCAACTTGCCGCGCTGGGCTTCACCGTCTACGCCGCCGCTCGTCGCGTCGAGCGGATGTCGGACTTGGCCGACCGCGGTATTCACATCGAGTTGCTGGATGTCACCGATGACGGATCAATGGTCACGGTGGTCGACAAGATCGTGTCTGAGCAAGGTCGCATAGACATCCTGGTGAACAACGCCGGCTACGGCTCCTACGGTGCGGTCGAGGATGTACCAATCGCGGAAGCTCGCCGGCAATTCGACGTCAATGTCTTCGGACTGGCCCGGTTGACCCAACTTGTGCTTCCGCACATGCGCGCCCAGCGTGACGGCTACATCGTGAATATCTCTTCCATGGGTGGGAAAATCTGGGAGCCGCTCGGTGGGTGGTACCACGCCGCCAAGTTCGCCGTCGAAGGATTGAGCGACTGCCTGCGCGCCGAAGTCGCCGAATTCGGCATCAAGGTCGTCGTCGTCGAACCCGGCAGCATCACCAGTGAATGGGCGACAATATCCGCCGACAATTTGGAAGCAATGTCTGCCGACACTCCGTACCGCGAGCAAGCGAAGTTCATCGCCCGGGGACTCCGCGCGTCCGAGACGTCGTTTCTGGCGTCGCAACCAGAGGTCGTCGCGGAGGCGATCGGCAAAGCAGTCCAACGAACGAAGCCGCGCACGCGTTACCCCGTCGGCGGCGGGGCGCGCATATTCCTGTCGGCCCAGCGGATGCTGACTGATCGCGGATTCGATCGGTTTATCCGACTCGCGTATCGCACGGCCGGTCGGCTGTGATCAGTGTTAGCGTTTCCACCAGTGACCGACCGAGGAGGTGAGGCGCATTTCCGCGAGTTCAGGGCGGGCGGTCTCCCTACGTGGCTCCGCGGTCGAGCGACTCGACTGATTGCCCGAGAGCGCCCGTCGGCATCCAGGAGGGCGCGTGCCGTGTCATCGTTCGTTTCGTCATCCGACATCGTCGCCAGGCTTCGGGACGCCGGCTGCGTCTTTGCCGAGGAAGAAGCCCGGTTGCTCATCGCCGAGGCACGAACGCCAGACGAACTCGGTGCCATGGTGGATCGCCGGGCCGGCGGCGTGCCGCTTGAGTACGTCGTTGGATGGGCCGAGTTCTGCGGCCTGCGAATTGCGCTCGATGAGGGGGTATTCGTACCTCGACGTCGAACCGAGTTCCTCGTCCACCAGGTGGCCGACGCGGTTCGCCGCACCGGTGCCTCCGATCACCCGGTCAGTTCAGTTCGGACCGTCATCGTGGATCTCTGCTGCGGCTCGGGCGCAGTCGGCGCGGCCCTTTTCGCCGCACTGCCCGATGTCGATGTGCATGCGGTCGATATCGATCCGGTCGCGGCTGGGTGTGCTCGCCGAAATCTCAGCCGCGGCCAGGTGTACGAAGGTAATCTCTACGACGCGCTGCCCGCAGCGCTGCAGGGTCAGGTCGACATTCTGGTGGCCAACGCCCCTTACGTTCCGTCTTCGGCCGTCGGGCTACTACCCGTGGAAGCGCGTGTGTACGAGCCCCGGGTCGCGCTCGACGGAGGTACGGACGGCCTCGATATCGTGCGTTTGATCGCGGAACGAGCCAAGCTTTGGCTGGTGGAGAACGGTCATCTGCTCGTTGAGACGAGCGAACGTCAAGCGGCGCAGACCAGGGAGATGTTCGCGAGCAATGGCCTGGTCGCCGGGGTGGTCAGCTCCCCTGAGTGGAACGCGACGGTGGTCATCGGACAGCGGTCGTCTTCCGCGGCACCGGCCCGTCATGAACGCCTTGATTGATATTCCTGTCGGCTCTTACGACGCCGTCGCCAGGTCGAAGCCGGTGAGATGACGGACCTTGTCCGCCCGATGCTCGCCCTCGATCGTGCGAACCGTGCCGCTCAGCGATCGCATTACGATCGAGTGCGTTTGCGCACCGGTGGTCCGGTACCGCACACCCCGCAGCAGTTCACCGTCAGTAATGCCGGTCGCCACGAAGAAAACGTTGTTGCTACGCACCAGATCATCGATGCCCAGCACGGCGTCGAGATCATGTCCCGCGTTGATCGCCCGGCGGCGCTCGGTCTCGTCGCGTGGCCACAATCGGGCTTGGATCGTTCCCCCGAGACACTTCATCGCGCAGGCGGTGATGATGCCCTCCGGTGTGCCGCCGACGCCGAGCAGCAGATCGACGCCGGTGCCCTCTCGGGCAGTCATGATCGCGCCAGCCACGTCGCCGTCTGACAGGAACCGGATGCGGGCTCCGGTTTCCCGTACCGCGGCGACAAGCTCCTCGTGGCGTGGCCGGTCGAGGATGACGACGGTGACGCCCTCTGGGCGCTCACCCTTGGCCTTGGCCACCCGTCGAACGTTTTCAGCCGGCGGCGCAGTGATGTCGACAACGTCGGCGGCACCGGGGCCGGTCACGACCTTGTCCATGTAGAACACGGCCGACGGGTCGTACATCGTGTGCCGTTCTGCGACAGCGAGAACGGATATCGCGTTGCTCATGCCTTTGGCGGTGAGAGTCGTTCCGTCGACGGGATCGACCGCGACGTCGACCGATGGACCCGAACCGGAGCCGACCTCCTCGCCGTTGTACAGCATCGGCGCTTCGTCCTTCTCCCCCTCGCCGATCACCACGACGCCAGCCATCGAGACCGTGGAAATGACCTGGCGCATGGCATCTACCGCTGCTCCGTCGGCGCCATTCTTGTCCCCGCGGCCGACCCAGAAACCCGCCGCGATGGCGGCGGCTTCGGTGACCCGAACCAGCTCCATGGCCAGGTCGCGGTCGGGCGCCGGATAGACGTTGGGCGACGGCTGCAGGGTCATGGAGCCTCCTCGAACGAAAGCTGGCGTCGCCATCACCTTCCTGTACCAGCTCGGTCGAGGGCAAGATCCCTCACTGACCCGCGGGCCTGGTGCGGCCGGCGCACCAGCCTCAGTCGCGGGCCGCGATCGCCTCGTACGCCGGCAGGGTCAGGAAATCGGCGAAGTCGTCAGCAAGCGCGACGCGCTCGAACAGCTCGCGCGCTTGCTCGAAATTGCTGTCCGCGTACGCCTGCTCGCCCAGCTCGTTTCGGATGGCGGCAAGCTCCTCATCGGCTATGCGCCGCACGAGATCGGCCGTGACGGTGACGCCCGTGTCAAGCCGGACGTCGTTGTGCACCCATTGCCAGATCTGCGATCGCGAGATCTCGGCCGTGGCGGCGTCCTCCATGAGGTTGTGGATGGCCACCGCACCATTGCCGCCTAGCCAGGCCTCCAGGTAGCGCAGACCGACGTCGACGTTGTTGCGCAGGCCGGCCTCCGTCGCCTGGCCCGGCACCGCATTGATGTCAAGGAGGGCCGCCGCTGTCACCTGGACGTCATCGCGGCGTCGATCAAGCTGGTTCGGGCGATCGCCCAGCACCCGGTCGAAGACTTCGCGGCACACCGGCACGAGGTCGGGATGCGCCACCCAGGACCCGTCGAAGCCATCGGCCGCCTCGCGCTCCTTGTCCTCCCGAACTTTTGCCAGGGCGCGCTCGTTGACCTGCGGATCCCGTCGGCTGGGGATGAAGGCTGCCATGCCACCCATCGCGAAGGCGCCATGCCGATGACACGTCGACACGAGCAGTTCGGTGTAGGCGCGCATCGGTGGCGCCGTCATCGTGACGGCTGCCCGATCCGGAAGGACAAACGCCGGGCCGGCGTCCCGGAAATTCTTGATCAGGCTGAACAAGTAGTCCCATCGCCCCGCGTTGAGGCCGCTGGCATGGTCACGCAGCTCGTACAGGATCTCGTTCATCTCGAAGGCGGCTGTGATCGTCTCGATAAGGACCGTGGCGCGGATGGTGCCGTGCGGGATGCCGAGCCGCTCCTGCGCCCAGGTAAACACGTCGTTCCAGAGCCGGATTTCGAGATGACTCTCCGTTTTCGGCAGGTAGTAATAGGGACCGGAACCGCGTTGTAGTAATTCCGCCGCGTTGTGGAAGAAGTGCAGGCCGAAATCGACCAAGGCGGCTACGGCAGGAACGCCGTCGACCATCACGTGCTGCTCGTCGAAGTGCCAGCCGCGCGGGCGCACCACCATGACCGCCAGGTCGCTCTCCGGCCGCAATTCGTAGTTCTTGCCGTCGGGCGACACGTAGCGGAGCTGCCGGCGGACGGCCTCCCGCAAGACGAGCTGTCCGGTGACGACGTTCGACCAGTGTGGCGTATTCGCATCCTCCAGATCGGCAAGCCAAACCCGAGCCCCGGAGTTCAACGCGTTGATCGCCATCTTCGGCTCGGTCGGTCCGGTGATCTCGACTCGGCGGTCTTGGAGGTCAGCTGGTGCCGGCGCCACGGTCCACTCGCCGGCCCGGATCTCGGAGGTGTCCGGGAGAAAGTCGAGCCGGCCGGTGCGCGCGATCTCCTCCCGGCGGGCCTTTCGTCGACGAAGCAGCTCAGCGCGCCGGGTATGAAACTGTCGATGCAAATCCGCTACGAAGTCCAGCGCTCCGTTTGTCACGATCTCCTCGGATCGCGGAACCGGCGGCCCGACGATGTCGACCGAAGCGTCGGCGGTAGGAGGAGCCTCAGACATGCGGGTCAGTCCCTTCCAGCGGGGGTACGACCATGCTCTGTACTAATCGATCGCCGATCGGCTCGGCGACGCGGGGTGACCCGCGACTTCCCGGATGGCCGCCGCGACCGCGGGAGCAACGGAGGCGTCGAACACGCTCGGCACGATGTAGCTGGGATTGAGCTGATCCCCCGCGACGACGTCGGCGATTGCTTCAGCGGCGGCGATGAGCATGGCGTCCGTGATTTCGCGCGCGCCGACGTCAAGAAGCCCGCGGAACACGCCGGGAAATGCCAGCACGTTATTGATCTGGTTCGGGAAATCGCTGCGGCCGGTGGCCACGATTGCCGCATGCTCGCGGGCGGCCACCGGGTCAACTTCGGGCACTGGATTGGCCAGGGCGAAGACGATGGCATCCGGCGCCATCGTCGCGATGTCCTCGCCGTCGAGCAGGTTCGGGGCTGACACGCCGATGAACACGTCGGCACCCGCGATCACGTCCTTCAGTGACCCGGATAGTCCCTCGGGGTTCGTGTGCTCAGCCACCCAGCCCCACATTGGCTCGACGAATGTGTCCGCACGATTCAGCACCCCTTGGCGGTCGCTGGCGACAATCTGCTTGGCCCCTTGCGTGAGAAGTAGCCGGATGATCGCCGAGCCGGCTGCACCGACGCCAGACAGGACGATGCGGACGTCTGGCAACGATTTGCCCACGACCCGCAGGGCGTTTCGCAAAGCGGCGAGCACCACGACAGCCGTGCCGTGCTGATCGTCATGGAAAACGGGAATGTCGAGGATTTCCCGCAGTCGTGACTCGATCTCGAAGCAGCGTGGCGCGGCGATGTCCTCGAGATTGATGCCGCCGTACGCCGGGGCGAGGTAGCGGACCGTGTCGATGATTGCCTGGGTGTCCTGGGTGTCGAGGCAGACCGGCCACGCATCGACGTCGGCGAACCGTTTGAACAGTGCGGCCTTGCCCTCCATGACGGGCATAGCGGCTGCCGGCCCGATGTTGCCGAGCCCGAGAACGGCCGAACCGTCGCTGACGACCGCGACCGTGTTGCGCTTGATCGTCAGCCGACGGGCGTCCTCGGGATGCTCGGCGATCGCCAGGCAGACTCGCGCCACTCCGGGTGTGTACGCACGGGAGAGATCGTCACGAGTGCGCAGGGACACCTTCGGTTCGACCCGGATCTTGCCGCCTAGATGCATCAGGAAGGTGCGGTCACTGACCTTGCGCACCTCGAATCCCGGCAACCTGCCCAACGCGACGGTGATGACCTTCGCGTGCTCGTCGTCAGTTGTGTTGCAGGTGACGTCGATTACGAGCCGGTCGTGGTGCGACTCCACCACGTCCAGAGCGGTCAGGGCCCCTCCGGCGGCCGCGATGGCGGCAGTCAGCTGCCCGGTGGCTTGCGCCCCGGAGGGACTCACCACGCGCACCGTGATCGAGTTGCCCGGACTGGGTGTCGCCATCTCGCTTCTCCTCTATTCCACGATGCGGATCATAGGCTCCTCACCCAGTAAGGCGGGCTCGGAGAGGCACCAGCCCTAGTCTGGGGACCGCCCGCGAGACTGAGCGCATCGGAGCCCAAGGAGGAACAGGTGGATTGGAAGCTCGAAGTGGTTGTGGTGCCGGTGTCGGATGTCGATCGCGCCAAGCAGTTCTACAGCGAGCAGGTCGGGTTCCACGTCGATGTCGACCACCAGACGACCCCCATGATGCGGGTCGTGCAGCTCACGCCACCGGGCTCCGCGTGCTCGATCACTATCGGCAACGCCTTGGTGGACTCCCCGCCGGGATCACTGAAGGGACTGCAACTGGTCGTGCCGGACATCGAGGCCGCCCACCTGGAACTGGTCGCGCGGGGAGTGCCGGTGAGCCCGGTCCAACACCTCGACGGCGAACGCTGGATCGAGGGACGGGGCGGCCCGTGGAATTCCTTCGTCTTCTTCCAAGATCCTGACGGAAACAGCTGGACGGTACAGGAACGGGCATCAGGGACGGGTGGACCGCTGGGGTAGGCTCGCGACCGCGCGTGTTGCCGGCTCGCCTACTCGGCGAGGCCTAGCTGGACCCGAATCTCCTTCTGGACGCTTATCTTGTCCGGGCGCGCGTCGACCGTCACGACGAATTCCTTGCGCCGGAACAGCTCGAGCACAGGGTTCGTCTTCGTGTGATAGTCGCGCAGCCGGTTCGTCAGCGCCTCTTCGGTGTCGTCCTCCCGGCTCACCAGCTGACCACCGCACACGTCGCACTGGTCCAGGACCTTAGGGGTCAGGGCGATGAGGTTGTAGTCCATTCCGCATTTGGAGCACAGCCGCCTGGCCATAACCCGGCGGCGCACCTCCTGGTCGGGCAAGTAGAGATGGATGACACCGTCGATGTCGTAGCTTTCCAGGAAGAACTCGGCTTGGCGGGCGTTGCGAGGAAACCCGTCGACGACGAAGCCGTAGTTCCAGTCATGATCGACCAGCCGTTGCCGCACGACCGCCTCGACCGTGTCGTCGTCGACGAGCCGGCCATCGGCCATGGTCCGGCGCACCTGCGCACCGAGCTTGGTGTGGTTCTGGACATGCCAGCGGAATATGTCGCCGACCGCGATCTGCGTCAGCTCGAAGTCCCGAGCCAGCATTGCGCCCTGCGTTCCCTTACCGCTGCCCTGCACACCCATGATCACGTACTTACGCATGGTTGTAGCGTCGCAGATTGGTGACGGCCCGGCGACGTCAGGTCCGCCGAATCCGCGCGGCCACCAGGCCCGTACCGCCGCGTGCGGCGGCATCGTCTGAGTCGAGATCCACGGCGGATGCAGCGAATTGAGCCTTGTAGAGCCGGAAGTAGGCGCCCTCAGCGGCGAGCAGCTGCTCATGCTTGCCCTGCTCGACGATCTCGCCATGCTCCATGACGAGGATCAGGTCGGCGTCTCGGATTGTTGACAGGCGATGTGCGATGACGAAGCTGGTTCGGTCGGACCGAAGGGCCGCCATGGCGTGTTGCACGAGCAACTCGGTCCGCGTGTCTACCGACGAGGTCGCCTCGTCGAGAATCAGCAGAGACGGCTCGGCGAGGAACGCGCGGGCGATCGTGAGCAGCTGCTTTTCACCGGCACTGACGTTGCTTGCCTCCTCGTCGATGACCGTGTGGTAGCCGTCGGGAAGGCTGCGCACGAAGCGGTCCACGTATGTGGCCTCAGCCGCGCGGCGAATCTGCTCGTCAGACGCATCGGGACGTCCGTAGGCGATGTTGTCACGGATCGAACCGTGGAACAGCCAGGTGTCCTGAAGCACCATGCCGATCTTCGACCGCAGTTCGGCACGAGGTAGCTGGGCGATATCGGTGCCGTCGAGCGTGATCCGGCCGCTGGATAGCTCATAGAACCGCATGATCAGGTTGACCAGCGTGGTCTTGCCAGCACCGGTCGGCCCCACGATGGCCACCGTCTGGCCGGGCGCGGCGACGAGTGACAGGTCCTGGATGAGGGGCGTCTCCGGGTCGTAGCGGAACGACACATGCTCGAATTCCACCCTCCCCTTGGTCGCGGGCGATCGACGGAATGGCTCGGGGTCAGGCGACTGCTCGGGCTCGTCGAGCAGCTCGAAGACACGTTCGGCAGAGGCCACGCCGGACTGCAGGAGGTTGGCCATGGACGCCACCTGGGTCAATGGCTGGGTGAACTGGCGCGAGTACTGGATGAACGCCTGTACGTCGCCGAGGCTCATCGTGCCGGATGCGACCCGGAGACCCCCGATAACGGCGATCGACACATAGCTGAGGTTCCCGATGAACATCATCGCCGGCATGATGATGCCGGACACGAACTGAGCGCCGAACGATGCGCCGTAGAGCTCCTCGTTCTTCTCGCCGAAGGTACGTTCGACGTCACGCTGGCGCCCGAACACCTTGACGATCGAGTGGCCGGTGTACACCTCTTCGATCTGGGCGTTGAGCTCGCCCATGTTTCGCCACTGGGCGAGGAACTTCGGCTGGGATCGCTTGCCGATCACCCGGGTGATGACCAGCGAAAAGGGAACCGCCACAAGCGCGACGAGAGCGAGCAGCGGCGAGATGACGACCATCACCGTCAGGACGCCGATCACGGTGAGCAAGGACGTGAGCAGCTGGCTCATCGTCTGCTGGAGGCTCCCGGCCCAGATTGTCGATGTCGTTGGTCACCCGGCTCAAGATCTCGCCGCGGGGCTGCTTGTCGAAATACGACAGAGGCAACCGATTGAGCTTGGCTTCGACGTCGGACCGTAGTCGGTAGACGGTGCGCTGGACGACACCGGCGACGAGATACCCCTGCGCCCACATAAAGATCGACGCTGTCACATACAGCAACAAGACGAGGACAAGAATCCGTCCGAGGGCAGCGAAGTCGACGCCCGACCCAGGCACGACATCGGTGCCGCTCAGCAGGTCGGCGAACCTACTGTCGCCTCGCGCCCGGGCGTCGGCGATTGCCTGAGCCTTGGAGATGCCGGCCGGCAACCGTTGTCCGACGACACCGGCGAAGATCAGGTCCGTGGCGTGCCCGAGGATCTTCGGGCCGATCACACTGAGCGCGACACTGATCACACCCAGCGCAACGAGCAGCACGACCATGCTCCGCTCAGGTGCCAACCGACGGAGCAGCCGGCGGGACGACGTGCCGAAGTCGAGAGACTTCTCCCCCGGCTGGCCGAGCGGTTGCCCGAATGGGCCTCGACCCGATCCGGGCCCGCGACCGGCAGGCCGAGGTGGCGCAGCTGTCGACAACCTGGTCACGCCGGCACCCCGGCGGCCATCTGCGACGCGACAATTTCCGCGTAGGTCGGGCAGTTCTCTACCAGCTCGACGTGAGTACCCAGTCCGATGATGGCGCCGCCGTCGAGCACGATGATCTGATCGGCATTCATGATCGTCGATACGCGTTGGGCCACGATGATCACAGTGGCGGCGCGGATGTGCGGCGCGAGTGCGGCGCGCAACCGAGCGTCGGTCGACAAGTCAAGCGCGGAGAATGCGTCGTCGAACAAGTAGATATCGGGTCGGCGGACGATGGCGCGGGCGATGGCTAGCCGCTGGCGTTGACCGCCTGAGACATTAGTACCGCCCTGCGCGATGGGTGCGTCCAGCCCACCGGGCATGGCCGCTACGAAGTCACTCGCCTGAGCGATCGTGAGCGCTCGCCACAGTTGCTCGTCGGTCGCATCCGGATCGCCATAGCGCAGATTGGACGCGACCGTTCCGGTGAACAGGTACGGCCGCTGTGGCACGTAGCCGATCCGGCCCCACAATGCTTCAGGATCCTGGTCCCGGACGTCGATTCCTCCGACTCGAACTGCCCCGGCCGTGACGTCGAACAGGCGTGGGATGAGCGAGATCAGTGTTGTCTTGCCTGAACCGGTGCTGCCGATGATGGCAGTCGTCTCGCCCGGCCGGGCCCGGAAGCTGAGGTCCGAAACTACCGCGGCTTCGGCACCTGGATAGCGGTACTCGACGCCAGTCATCGTGACACCCGCTTCGGGCAGACCGACCGACACCGGACTTGTCGGCAGGTGGACGGATGTCTCGGTGTCGAGCACTTCGACGATGCGCTCGGCGGACACCGTTGCCCTGGGCAACATCACTGCCATGAAGGTCGCCAGCATGACCGACAGCAGGATCTGCACGAGATAGCTGAGGAACGCGATCAGGGAGCCGATCTGGATCTGGCCGGCGTCAACGCGGTGCGCGCCGAACCACAGGACCGCCACGCTCGAGGTGTTGAACACGAGCATCACGGTCGGGAACATCAGCGCCATCAACCGGCCGGCCCGCACCGCCGAGTCGGTCAGCTCCGCGTTTCCGCTGGCGAAGCGGTGGGCCTCGAACGGCTCTCGGACGAATGCCCGAACGACGCGGATGCCGGCGATCTGCTCGCGCAGTACCCGGTTGAGTCCGTCAACCTTCACCTGCATGATCCGGAACAGCGGCACCATCTTGCGGATGATGAGTCCCACGGCTGTCAGCAAGACGGGGATGCTGACCACGAGGAGCCAGGCCAGCCCCAGGTCCTGCCGTAGCGCCAGGATGATGCCGCCCACGCACATGATCGGCGCGACCACCAGGAGCGTGCAGCCGGTCAGGACGACTAGCTGGACCTGTTGTATGTCGTTGGTGGTCCGGGTAATGAGCGACGGCGCCCCGAAGATCGCCACCTCACGTGCGGAAAATGTGCCGACCCGGGCGAAGAGGCCCGCGCGCACATCGCGTCCGAATCCCATCGCTGCCCGGGCGCCGAAGTAGACCGCGGCGATCGAGCAGACGATTTGAACCAGCGTGACGAGCAGCATGATCCCGCCGGTGGAAATGATGTATCCGGTGTCCCCGAGCGCCACGCCGCGGTCGATGATCTCCGCGTTCAAGGTCGGCAGGTACAGCGAGGCGAGGGTGCTGAAGAACTGCAGCACCACCACCGCCATCAACTCCCGGCGATAAGGCTGCAGATATGCTCGAAGCAGGCGAATCAACATCTCATAACGACGCTAACCGAGCGCGAGGTTGCCTGCCCACGACTTTTGTCACCCGCGGCCACGCAGACCCGACAGCTTGCGGGCCGCGCCGCCTAGAACGTCCGCAGCATCCCGCTTCGGTCACTACCAGCTGTCGTCCAGCGGACGGCCTTCTGCGTATCCCGCGGCGCTCTGTACGCCGACGACAGCGCGGCGAGCGAACTCGCCGAGGTCGGCCGCCCCGGTATAGGTGCAGGCCGACCGCACGCCGGCGACGATCTCGTCGATCAGGTCCTCGACCCCGGGCCGCAGCGGATCGAGGTACATCCGGCCAGTGGAGATCCCTTCTTCGAACAGCGCCTTGCGGGCTCGCTCGAACACGTCCTCGCCGGACGTCCGGTTGGCTACCGCACGCGCGGAGGCCATCCCGAAGCTTTCCTTGTACAGGCGACCGTCTGGAGCGATGTGCAGATCACCGGGCGACTCGAAGGTACCGGCGAACCATGACCCGATCATGACCGCGGAGGCGCCGGCGGCCAAGGCCAGCGCGACGTCACGCGGATGGCGCACCCCTCCGTCCGCCCACACGTGCCGGTCGAGGTCGTGCGCCGCCTCGGCGCACTCCAGAACCGCCGAAAACTGTGGACGACCGACACCCGTCATCATGCGGGTGGTACACATCGCACCGGGACCGACGCCGACCTTGACGATGTCCGCCCCGGCCGCGATGAGATCGCGCACTCCCTCGGCCGATACGACATTGCCCGCAACGATCGGGACAGTTGGCGTGAGCGCGCGTACCGCGCTGAGCGCGTCGATCATGCGCTGCTGGTGGCCGTGCGCGGTGTCTACGACCAGCAGATCGACGCCGGCGTCGAGTAGCTGGCTGGCCTTACCGGCGACATCGCCATTGACACCGATCGCCGCCGCAACCCGCAGCCGGCCGGACGCGTCGATCGCTGGTTCATAGAGGGTCGCCCGCAGGGCGGCCGTCCGGGTCAGGATGCCCACGAGGCGGCCCGTCGTGTCGACGACCGCCGCCAGTCGGCGGTGCTCAAGGTCGAGCATCTCGAAGGCCTTGCGGGGATCCACCGCGTCAGGCACCGTCACGACGGGCGTCGACATCACCCGGTGCAGCTGCGCGAATCGGTCGGCGCCCAGGCAGTCTGCCTCCGTCACCACGCCGACCGGGCGTCCGTCGTCGATCACGATGATGGCGCCGTGGGCCCGCTTGGGCAACAACGCGAGTGCGTCTCCAACCGGATTGGTCGGCATAAGCGTCAACGCCGTATCGAAGACGAGGTGCCGGGATTTCACCCACGCCACGACATCACGCACGACATCGACCGGGATGTCCTGAGGCAGTACCGCGAGCCCACCCCGGCGGGCAACCGTCTCGGCCATCCGGCGCCCGGCCACCGCCGTCATGTTCGCGACGACGATCGGGATTGTCGTGCCACTACCGTCGACCGTCGACAGGTCCACGTCGAAGCGGGAGCTCACGTCCGAGCGCGCCGGCACCATGAACACGTCGTCGTAGGTCAGGTCATACGGGGGCGGGGGCCCGAGAAAGCGCACGGGCCCCATCATCCCACCCGCCCGGCACGTAGGCTCTCGACCGTGACGGTGGCCGTCTTCGACATCGACGGCGTCGTCGCCGACGTTCGGCACCGGCTGCACCATATCGAGGGCCGGCGAAAGGACTGGGTGCGATTTCACGAGTCGGCAGTAGCTGATCCGGCTCTCGTCGAAGGCATCACGCTGGTCAATGACCTGGGCGCGCAGCACGAGGTTGCTTGGCTGTCCGGACGTCCGGAATGGCTGCGGCCGGTGACCCGGGACTGGCTCGCGAAATACGGCCTGCCGCACGCCGAGATTCATCTGCGGGGCAACGGCGACCGGCGGCCCGCGCGGTTGTTCAAGCTCGGTGTCTTGCGCGGGCTCACCGCTCGCTCGATCGCGGCGTTCGTCGACGATGACACCGAGGTTGTGCAGGCCGCGATCGCTGCCGGCTACCCCGCCATCCTGGCCGATTGGGTACCCCGCGCGCCGAGCCTGCGTGAGGCGCAAGATTGGCTGGGACGCGCGTAATGGTCCGAGCTGGATCCATCGGGATCTTGGACTCGGTGCCTGCCGGCCACGGAAGTTCAAGATCATCGCGCGAAATCCGCTGCGGAAACATCGGGTCGGTACTCACTTTCCGCTCAGGGTATGTGGTGGTCGACAACAATTTGATGACGGTGCCGAGCGATTTGCGTATTACACACCTAAATTTATATGTTTGAGATGCTGGACTTCTGCGCAACACGGAGCACACTTGACGTTGCAAGAACAACCTGCAAACGATTACGGGGAACCACCGAAGATGATCACTGCACCACCCGCCCCAGCGCCGCACGTGTGCACGCACACTCCGCCGTGCCCATCTGCCGCGCAGCTCGACCGCGACGCCGCACACGTGATCGTCGCGCACCCCGAGCAAGGGTGGAGCCTCCTATGCAACGGGGTCGTGCTGTTCGAGGACACCGGAGAGCTCCTGCCCGACGGTCGTAGCATCGCGGCACGTCGTGCAGGAATTGCTGGCCGCGGCAGCGCACCGCAAGTCCTGATCCCTACCGGCTCGCCCGCCCCGCGACGTGGCTGGGCGGGCGATGGTATGTCACCCGCCGGTCAGGCGTAGTCGGCCACCGGCGGGCAGGCGCAGACCAGATTGCGGTCGCCGTACGCTCCGTCGATGCGACGGACGGGTGGCCAGTATTTGGCCGCGGGATCGACTCCATTAGGGTAGGCCGCCTCGGCCAATGTGTACGGGTGGGCCCACTTCTCCGTGAGGCACCACGCCGTGTGTGGGGCGTTGACGAGCGGATTCTCCTCCCGGGACCAGTCTCCGGACGCGACCTTCGCGATCTCACCCTTGATAGCGATCATCGCGGCGACAAATCGGTCCAGCTCCACCAGGCTCTCCGACTCGGTCGGCTCGACCATCAACGTGCCTGCGACCGGGAAGGACATCGTCGGCGCGTGGAATCCGTAGTCGATGAGCCGCTTGGCCACGTCCTCGACAGTGATGCCCGTCTCCCGGGTGATCTGCCGCAGGTCGAGGATGCACTCGTGGGCCACCAGGCCCCGCGCTCCGGTGTAGAGCACCGGATAGTGGGCCGCCAGCCGTTTCGCCAGGTAGTTGGCCGACAGGATCGCGACGCCGGTGGCTCGGGTCAGGCCGACGGGGCCCATCAGGCGCAGGTACGCCCAGGTGATCGGCAGGATTGACGCCGAGCCCCACGGCGCCGCCGCGATGGCCCCGGCTCCAGAGGCGGGACCAGCGTCGGTACGTAGCGGGTGATTCGGCAAGTACGGCGCCAGGTGGGCGCGCACTCCGATCGGGCCGACCCCGGGCCCGCCACCACCGTGCGGGATGCAGAACGTCTTGTGCAGGTTCAGGTGCGATACATCGGCGCCGAACTGACCTGGGCGAGCCAGACCAACCATCGCGTTGAGGTTCGCTCCGTCGACGTAGACCTGTCCACCCGCCTCGTGGACGAGCGCACACAGCTCGGCGATGTTCTCTTCGAACACTCCGTGCGTCGACGGGTATGTCACCATCACTGCGGCTAGGGCATCAGCGTGCGTCGCTATCTTGGCGCGCAGGTCGTCGAAATCGATCTCTCCCGCCTCACCAGCCGTCTTGACGACGACGACGCGCATGCCGGCCATGACCGCGCTGGCCGCGTTCGTGCCGTGTGCGCTGGCCGGGATCAGGCACACGTCCCGATGCTCCTGGCCCCGCGCGCGGTGGTAGCCACGGATGGCCAGCAGCCCCGCGAATTCGCCCTGGGATCCGGCATTCGGCTGCAGTGACACCGCGTCGTATCCGGTGATCTCGGCGAGCCAGTGCTCCAAGTCGTTGATGATGTGGCGGTACCCGTCGTACTGGCCTTCCGGCGCGAACGGGTGTAGGTCGGCGAAGCCGGGTAGGGTGATGGGCTCGAGCTCGGTCGTAGCGTTGAGCTTCATCGTGCATGACCCGAGCGGGATCATCCCGCGATCCAGCGCGTAGTCCTTGTCGGCGAGCCGGCGCAGGTAGCGCAGCATTTCGGTTTCCGAACGGTGCGCCGAGAACACCGGGTGGGTGAGGTACGGGCTGGTACGCCGGACGACCGGCAACGCGTCGGGTGTGGTCTCGTCCAGACGATCAATGTCGTGGTAGCCGATGGTCAGGCGGAACGCCCGCCAAACGGCGACGAGGTTGTTCCGGTGGGTCGTCTCGTCGCAGGCGATGCCCACGGTGTCTGCGTCGACGAGTCGCAGGTTGATGCCTTCGACGAGCGCGGCCGCCACCACATCCGCCGCAGCGCCCGGGACGCGCGCGGTCAGGGTGTCGAAGAATGGCGCGCTGGAAACCTCGATGCCGTTCTCGCGCAGACCTGCCGCCAGTATTGCCGCCATGCGGTGCGCGCGCTGTGCGATGCGCTGGATGCCGTCGGCGCCGTGGTAGACGGCGTACATGCCGGCGATCACCGCGAGTAGCACCTGCGCGGTGCAGATGTTGCTCGTGGCGCGTTCGCGCCGGATGTGCTGCTCGCGCGTTTGCAAGGCGAGCCGGTAGGCCGGCTGGCCGTCGGCGTCGATCGAGACGCCGACCAAGCGGCCGGGCAGCTGACGCTCGAGTCCGCTTCGGATCGCCATGTAGCCGGCGTGCGGGCCGCCGAAGCCCAGTGGCACCCCGAATCGCTGGGAGGTGCCCACGGCAATGTCAGCACCGACCTCACCGGGTGGCACGAGCAAGGCCAGGCCAAGCAGATCAGCGGCGACCGTCACCAGCGCACCCCGGTCGTGGGCGGCGGTCACGATCGGCGCCAGGTCCCGTACCCGACCGGATGCACCCGGGTACTGGACGAGCACGCCGAAGACGTCGCCATCCGGCAACGGGTCGTCGAGGTCGTGGGTGACCACCTGCAGTCCCAGGGGGCGCGCCCGGGTCTGCACGACATCCAGCGTCTGCGGTAGCACGTCGGCATCGACGACAAGCGTGTCACCCTGCCGTGCGGTGCGATGCATGAGCGTCATGGCCTCGGCTGCCGCGGTGGACTCATCCAGGAGCGAGGCGTTCGCCACCGGCAACGCCGTGAGGTCCTCGATCACCGTCTGAAAGTTGAGCAGAGCCTCGAGCCGACCCTGGCTGATCTCAGGCTGGTAGGGCGTGTACGCGGTGTACCACGCCGGGTTTTCCAGCACGTTGCGTCGGATGACAGCCGGGGTGATGGTGCCGTAGTAGCCGAGCCCGATCATCGACGAGAGCACCCGGTTGCGGCCTGCTAGTTCCCGCAGCTCTCCGGCCACCTCGGCCTCGGAGGTGGCCGGGGGTAGGCCGAGTGGGCGCCGGTCGCGGATGCTCTCCGGCACCGCCGCGTCGAGCAACTCCTCGAGTGAGCTGAAGCCGATCGCGTCGAGCATCTGCTGGGTGTCAGCGGGATCGACCACGCCGATGTGCCGGCTCGCGAAGGCATCGTCATGCTCGAGATCGAAGAGGCTCATGGGGCGGCTCACTCCTGGACAGAGACGGAACAGCCGCGCCGACTGGCGCAGCGTCCCCCTCTGTCGGCGAGCCCTCCAGAGCGACCTTGGCGACGTGCCGTCCGCACAGTCCTGGTGCCTGAGAGGTTCCGGGGAAGTTGCCCCTTCGGCGCCGCCCGGCAATGGCCGGACGAACTCTCCCGCGCGGGGAAGGTCACGTTCGAAGGTACCAGCCGGCTGCGAGGCGAGGAGATGTGGGTAGCGGACTTTTCGGTCGGCGGTTCAGCTCGCGGCGATGCGCTGCTGCCGCCGCCGGGCCAGCTCATCCTGGCTGCTGGAGGCGGGTTCAACCGGCGTCGGGTCGGCACCATCGGCCCGCTCGCTGGGCAGCTGCGCAAGCGAGCCGATAAGCTCCCGAAGCGCGCCGCTCACCGCGATTCCGAAGACCCCCTGGCCACCGCGCAACAGATCGACGACTTCTTCCGACGAGGTGCACTCGTAGACCGTGGTGCCGTCGGAAAGCAAGGTGATGCGGGCCAGGTCATCGACACCACGGGCCCGTAGGTGGTCGACCGCGCTGCGGATGTTCTGCAAGGAGACACCGGTATCCAGCAGCCGCTTGACGACCTTCAGCACCAGGATGTCCTTGAACGAATACAGCCGCTGACTGCCGGACCCCGTCGCCGAGCGGACGGACGGCACAACGAGGTCGGTGCGCGCCCAGTAGTCCAACTGCCGGTACGTGATGCCCGCAGCGGCGCAGGCGGTAGGGCCGCGGTAACCCACATTGTCGCCAGGTGTCCCTCCCAGCGCCGGGTCCGCGAACAGCGTGCCCTGTTCCGGGTGCTGCCCGGGTTCGGCTAGCTCGCCCATGCCGCACCTCC
This sequence comes from uncultured Actinomycetota bacterium, assembly GCA_963801715.1. GTDB lineage: Bacteria > Actinomycetota > Actinomycetes > Mycobacteriales > Jatrophihabitantaceae > CAVVJA01. Next base: position 460,624 of record CAWDGB010000014.1, read on the forward strand.
AGATCTGCCTTCCGTGCTCCACCGCTACATCGTGCCTACCAGCGGCCGGGCACCGTTGGCTGACGGTATGTCCGGGACGGCGTGGCGGTCAACGCGACGCGCGGGCACAGACACCAATCCGTAACTCTCAGCTTGAGATCGAAGGTTGGGCCGATGGATCCCGCAGGGCAGTCAACTTCCCGAGGCGAAGTCCTCGGGTGAGACGTTGTCGAGAAACTCCCGGAACTTCTCCACCTCGTCCTCCTGCTCGTCAGGGATCTCGATCCCCGCGGCATCGAGAACGCCGTCGCTGCCCAGGATGGCGACGTCACATCGCAGCGCAACGGCGATGGCGTCAGACGGCCGAGCGCTCACCGTGATTCCGCCGGCAAATCGAAGTTCGGCGTAGAACACGTCGTCACGAAGCTCCGTGATGTGCACGGCTTCGAGCCGAACCCCCAACGCCCTGATCATGTCCCGGACGAGATCGTGCGTCAGCGGCCGCGGAGTCTGTACGCCCTGCTGGTGAAATGCGATGGCCGATGCCTCGACGGCGCCAATCCATATTGGCAGGTAACGGACCCCGTCTTCCTCCCGCAGCAGAACGACCGGCTGATTGGCCGGCAACTCCACCCGCACTCCGACGACTCGCAACGGATGCACGGTCAAGACGCTACACGCTCGTTCTGGGTACGCGATGGTTCAGCCAGTGCCCGCCATGACATCGCGCAATCCGATCTGGACGAGTGCAGCATGCAGCCGCACCGAGAGCGCCGCCAGCTCTCGAACCGTCTCCTCGGCCCGCGCGCGCGCCTCCGATCCGCGTTGCCGGGCCATCGGTCCTACGACCTGGGAGAACAGGCCGACCTCCCGTTCGGCGGCGCTGCGAAAAGCCCGCAGATGCCGCGCCTCGAGCCCGTATCGGGCCATCTCGACCACGACCTGGCCGATCGCGAGAGCGTCGTCGTCATACCGGCCACCGGAGCGTGGCATGACCAGCCCGAACTGCTCGAGCTCGCGCAACTGATCTGCGGTCAGGCCGGTTGCGTTCAGCAGCTCCTCGCGGGACATACGCAACGTTGCTGCCGTCGGAACGAAGTGATCAGCGCTCGGCGCATTGTCCGCAATGGCAAGGTGCGGCACGCGCGGCACGCCGCCCTGACCAGCGGGCACGAGCCCGCGATCCATCGCATCCAGCTGGTCCTTGATCACCCGCAATGGCAGGTAGTGGTCGCGTTGCTGGCCAAGGACATAGCGCAGCCGGGCGACGTCATTCGCCGAGAACTTGCGATAGCCGGACGGCGTGCGCTCCGGACGGATCAGCCCTTCGGTCTCCAAGAACCTGATCTTGCTGATCGTGATATCCGGAAAGTCTGCACGGAGCTGGCTTAGCACCTCACCGATGGACAGTGTCGCCCGAGGCCCGGCCGCCGAAGCCGTGGCGCCGGACGGGCTCACGAGGTCATCATTCCTGTCCGGCCCCAATACCGCTGCGCACGGCGGCGGTGAGATATACCAGGCGGAACTTGCCAATCTGCACTTCGTCCCCTCCCGCCAGCGGAACCGCATCGATGCGTTCGCGATTGACGTATGTGCCGTTGAGCGAACCGACGTCATGCACCGTATAGCCGCTGCCTTCCCGACGAAACTCGGCATGCCGACGCGACACGGTTACATCATCCAGAAAGATGTCGCTGTCCGGGTGCCGTCCGGCGGTGATCGCGTCCTGGTCGAGAAGGAATCGGCTGCCAGCGTTGGGTCCGCGCTTCACCACCAGCAGGGCTGAGCCAGGAGCAAGCGCGTCGATCGCACCCTGATGAGCTTCGGTGGAGAATTCCCCGTCGGATTCCGGCACCGTGACATGGGATCCGATAACACTGGTGGTGTCAGGCAGACTGTCCGCCAGCACGGCGCCGCAGTTCGCACAGTAGCGGCTACCCGCCGGATTCTCCGTGCCACAAGCAGTACAGAACACTCGCGGTAAGCCCTTCTGTGCTGGCCGGTACGGTCTGAGACCGCCCCGCCACGTGGGGTTCGACTGCGCAGTCGCGATGCCGCCGGTGCGCCGCCCCGCCGTCGTCAACTGGTGTGCCGGTGGCTGCGGCGAGCCTAGTTCCGCCTGATCCCAAGGGTCAATCGCAGCTGAATGAGAGTCAGCTGCTGAGCGTGCCGTAGGTCCCGGCGTCCAGCAGGGCGTCGAACTGGGAGGTGTCAGCAACCTCGACCTCGAGGATCCAGCCGGCCCCGTACGGGTCGGAGTTGATCACCTCTGGCTGGCCGTCCAGCGTGTCGTTGCGCGCAGTAACCGTGCCGTCGACGGGACCAAACAGCTCCGAGACGCTCTTGGTCGATTCGACCTCGCCAAATGGCTCCCCCTTGGTGATCACCGTGCCGACTTCGGGCAACGACACATACACGACATCGCCAAGTGACTCCTGGGCGAAGTCGGTGATTCCGATCCGCACCGTGGAGCCGGAGATGCGCGCCCATTCGTGCTCTGCGGTGTATTTCAGGTCGTCGGGTACTTCCGCCATCGCTTCCGATCCGCCCTTCCACTCGGGTTGTGTCGTGCGGTTCGAGGGCACCCTACCTGCCACTCGGCGAGGCGTACTTGGGGTTCGGCAACTGACGCAGCGCGGTGATCGTCACGCGTGGCATTTCTGCTACTGCGGCGTCACCTCCGGCCGCACGCGCGGTCGCGGCGACGCCCCCCGGGATGTTCAGTGCGGTGTCTAACGTCTTCGGGTCGCCGATCGCACGGACAACGTACGGCGGCAGCTCAACCGTGCCATCGACCTGGACGCCATTGGGGGCCGCGGTGAAGCTGGTCGACGCGCCGACTCTAACGCCGCCGAATTGGATCGCCTCCGCACCTGCGCCCCGCAGCTCTTGCACGATGTCGAGCAAGTCCTCCGGCTGCAGCTTGCGCGCCGGATCGGTAACTGTGACCACGACGCCGGGCCCAGTGGCCGGCAATGTTCCAAGCAGCACGCCCAGTGTCGCGAGCTGCTGCTCGGCCTGCTGCAAGGCGACCGAGTTTCGGTCGCCACCTGCTTGCAACTGGGTAACGGTTCGCTGTAGATCGGCGATCTGCTGGCGCAGCCGAGCCGCCTGCACGTTCTGATCGTCGAGGATGCGGATGAGATCCTCCTCCCGCGCGCTGGAGAGGTTGTCCGAGGACGAGTTAGAGCGCACCTGGACGGCGATCGCGAAACCGAGCAACGCGACCAGGACGCCGATCAATACGCCGGCCCGCACCCGGAATGATCTGTTCCGCGCGCGGCTTGCCGCACCGCCGACCTGATCGTGTGACTCCCGCTTGGCCTGGTCCTCGGCGTCGGGGTCAGGCTCGATGATCTTGTCAGCGGGATCGTCGGGGCTGAGCTCGGACTCGGTCTCGGTCTCGTCGGTAGGCTCCTCGGCCTCGGGCTGCGGCTCTGTCTCGTCGGTTGAGTTCTCGGCCTCGGGGGGCTGGGGCTCGGTCTCGGCGCGATCTGCAGCCTCGGACTGGGCAGCAATCTCGCCCAGATTGTCAGTTCGGTCCTCGACGCGGGTTTCCGCGTCGTGCTCGGCGGTCATGCCCGGAAGATGTGCCGTCGGATTGCTGCGGCATTGCCGAAGATCCGGATACCAAGCACGACGACGACGGCCGTCGAGAGCGCTGCACCGACCCCGAGCTTGTCCCCCAGGAACACGATAAGCGCCGCCACCAGAACATTAGACACGAAGGAGATAACAAAAACCTTGGAGTCGAATAGCCCGTCCAACCTGGCGCGCACACCGCCGAAGACGGCGTCGAGCGCGGCCACGACGGCGATTGGCAGGTAGGGCTCCAGCCAGCTCGGCACGGTTGGTCGCAGAACCAGGCCGAGGACGATGCCCACGACCAGGGCGAGTGCAGCAATCACCGGCTACGTCCCGGGGTGGTGGACGGCGAGCTGCCTGGTTGCGCGTAACGAGGCGGGACAGTGGCGCTCGCAGGCAGCGTGAGATGGTCCGCCTGGCTGAACGAGAATGCCACCCCACGGGCTCCGGCCAGGGTCTGATAGCGACTGGAAATCGGACTATCGACGAACGCGGTTTCCACGGCGTTCCGATCGCCGATGGCGCGGATCGTGTATGGCGAAGTGACTGGTCGGAAGTCAACGAGTACCGCCTGTCCGGCGAACCGGATGGCAGTCGTCGAGGTCAACCGGACGTCGTTCACCGAGATCGCCTCAGCACCGTCATGCCATAGCTCGTTGACCACGGCGCGGATATCCCGATCGGTCAGCACAGCGGTGTCCGCCAAGGGGGTGGTTCCCGGCCGGCCACCGACAGCGGTGGGGTTCGTCGGCGGGGGATCGGCCAGCCGGACGATCATGCCCGGCCCGGTGACCGGGGTGATGCCCGCGAGCAGCTCGTCTCGATCGAGCTGCGAACGAACGGCACCGTCGGACGGCAACGCCGCGTCCCGTAACCGATCGGCCTCGGCCGCGAGGGCGCCTGCAGTTGCGGCGAGACTGCTGTCGGCTTGTTGAGCCGCTCGCACGCGGGTGACGAGATCGGCGTGGACTCGGGCCGCGGCCGGGGCTCCCCGGTTGGTGTGTACCCAAGCGACAGCAACGATGAACCCTATGAGCAGGCAGCCGATCACCACGGCCGGGCGGCTCCAGCGGTCCCACCGCCTAGATCGGGGATCGGCGCTCCGGCGGGCCGTGGCGGCCGCATAGCCCGGGTCGAGCGTGTTGGTCACCAGATCGGTGAGGTAGGCCGTCGACAGCGCACTGGATGACTGGGGAGGTGCGCTCGTCATTCCGGTCGCCGCCGCCACAATCGTTTGAATTGCATCAGGTACAGCACACCCGCCCACCAGTACAAGGCAACGCCCCAGATGGTGAACGCCCACGCGATCGGTCGGGCGATGTCTGCGGCCGTCCCCTCGTGTGAGGCCAGTAACAGGAAAGGAAACGCATACAGCAGAGCGAATGTGCCGGCCTTGCCGAGATAGTGCACCGGCAAGGACCAATATCCCCGCCGGCGCAAGGCCGGGACGGTCGCTAGCAGGATAACGTCCCGCAACACGATCAGCCCGGCGAGCCACCACGGGATGATGTCCCGCAGCGTCAAGCCGACCAGCGTCGCGAGGATGTAGAGCCGATCCGCCAGCGGGTCCAGCAGCTCACCCAGCCGACTGGCCTGGTTCAGCCGTCGGGCGAGGACTCCATCGGCCCAATCGCTGATGCCGGACAGTGCCAGCACGACGAGCGCCGCGACGTCGGCATGCGGGCCGAGTAGCAGCCAGAGGAACAGTGGAACCCCGAGCAACCGCAGGACGCTCAGCAGGTTCGGGACCGTGAAGAGCCGATCGTAGGAGTCGGTCGACGGTGGTTGGGCCGTGGATTCCGCCACGTCACCTCCCCAAACCACCTTGCTGATGATCTTGGACTTACCGTCGCCCGGAGGCAGTAAGTCTGAGATCACGCCCCTGACACTATTATCGGAGATTCCGTACGCCAGCCCAGCCGCATATCTGGTGTCATGGCCGGTAGCTTGTGAGCCGGTTAGCTCGAGCGTCCAGGTAGCGCCGCTCGGGGAGGCTGGTCGTCCGGCGTGCCGCTCTGCGGTAGCTGGAGTGGGCGGCTGCTCGGTCACCGGCCATTTCCAGCAGGTGGGCGCGTACTGCGTCCAGGCGATGGTGCTCGGCGAGGCGGCGGTCCTCGTCAAGGGTGCCGAGAAGCTCGAGCCCCGCCCGTGGTCCTTTGACCATTGCCACCGCCACGGCGTGATTGAGGGTGATCATCGGATTGGGCGAGATGCGCTCGAGCAGCTCGTAGAGGGCGAGAATCTGAACCCAGTCGGTGTCCGCGGTGCGCGCCGCCTCGTCGTGGACCGCGGCGATAGCCGCTTGGAGCTGGTACGGACCAAGCGGCGTTCGCGCCAATGCATCCGTGACCAGGGCGACGCCCTCCTCGATGTAGTTCGCGTTCCACCGCTCCCGATCCTGCTCCGCCAATGGCACGAGGCTTCCGTCCGCGCGCGTGCGTGCCGCACGCCGGGCGTCGGTCAGCAGCATCAGCGCCAGCAGACCGGCGGCCTCGCCGTCGTTCGGCAGCACTCGTCGCACCTCGCGAGCCAGACGGATCGCTTCCGAGGTCAGCTCGCCGCGTTGCAGATCGGGCCCGGACGACGCCGTATAGCCCTCGTTGAAGATCAGGTAAAGCACATGCAGAACGACATGTAGGCGCTCAGCACGCTCGGACTCCGGGGGGAGGCTGAAGGGGATGTGGCTCGCCTTGATCCGCTGCTTGGCCCGGCTGATCCGCTGGGCGATGGTCGCCTCGGGGACGAGGAAGGCACGGGCGATCTCCGCGGTCGTGAGCCCGCCGACCGCGCGCAGGGTGAGCGCGAGCTGAGACGCCGGGGAAAGCGCAGGATGAGCGCACAGGAAGAAAAGCGTCAGTGTGTCGTCCGCCCCGGTCGGGACGTGCCCCGGCTCGGGAGGCGGCTCGAGATACTCGTCGGAGGGCACCTCGGCCGCCGCCCGCTCCTCGCGGCGCCGTCGAGCCTCGTCGCTGCGCAGCTCGTCGGTCAACCGGCGAGCTGCGACCGTGATCAACCAGCCACGCGGGTTCTCGGGGATTCCCTGCTCGGGCCACTGGAGCGCCGCCGCGAGCAGCGCCTCTTGCACGGCGTCTTCGGACAGGTCGAAGTGGCCGTAGCGGCGAACGAGGGAGCCGAGGACCTGCGGCGCGAACTGGCGCAGCAACTCCTCGACTCCGACTCTGTCCTCTGTCGTCACATCTCCGTGCCGGCGGTGTCCATGATCGGCCGCACCTCGACGGCCCAGAAGCGGGCGGCCGGATCACGGGTCACGATCTCGGTCGCCCGCTCGAGGCTCTCCGTGTCGAGCAGATAGAAGCCGGCGAGCTGCTCCTTCGCTTCGGCGAACGGGCCGTCCGTGACAGCTGGAAGGCCGTCTCGCACCCGCACGGTCCGACCAGTGGAAGGATCGGCCAGCGCGAACCCTTCACCGATGAGTTCTCCGGAGTCGGTGAACTCCTTGAGGTAGACGCCGGCCTCGCTCATCAGCTCGTCGCGTTCTGCTTGCGACATCGCCTCGAATGCGCCGGGGTTGGAGTAGACAAGCGCGACGTACTTCATACCTTGCTCCTCTGTTCGGAATGGCCACTCATGAGTGGGTCGGAGCAACCAGCATCTTTTCGACATCACCGTCCCTCGCCTCGTGTAGGCCAGCGAACTCCTGCCGGCCCGAGCCCAAACCGCCAGAGGGGCACCGGTGGGTCACCAGGCGCCTCCTGATTACCAGGGTCGCCTACTGGCTTGCTGATTGCAGCTCCATATCGTCAGTCATCGCGGCCGCGAGCTCTCTCGACATGTCGAAACTCGCAGGTCCGCTCCGACTCCCCTATGTGACGACGACAGAAGCACCCCGGATGACCGGACAAGCCACCGACAGGCACCGGTGGCTCGCGCTGATCATCGTTTGCCTCGGCTACCTGATGATCGTCCTCGACGTGACGATCGTCGGGGTCGCGCTGCCCTCGATCCGTGCGGATCTCGGGTTCTCGGAGAACTCGCTTGCCTGGGTCGCGAACGCGTATCTGCTCACGTTCGGCGGGTTCCTGCTCCTGGCGGGTCGGTTCGGTGATCTCTTCGGCCACCGCCGCCTGTTCCTGATCGGGATCGTGCTCTTCACCCTCGCATCGCTCGGCTGCGGCCTCGCGACCTCACAGGCGACCCTGGTCGGCTCCCGGGCCCTGCAGGGCCTCGCCGCCGCGGTCGTCTCTGCCGTTGCTCTCTCGCTCATCGTCACCCTCTTCACCGAGCCGACGGAGCGGGCGAAGGCGATGGGGGTCTTCGGATTCGTCGCCGCGGGCGGCGGAACGATCGGCGTGCTGCTGGGCGGGATCCTGACGGACGCGCTCAGCTGGCACTGGATCTTCCTCGTGAACGTCCCAATCGGCATCGCGGTCGTGGCGCTCGCGAGGCTCGTGCTGCCCAGAAGCCCACATCGCGCCCGCCTCCCGCCGGTTGGACGGTGCGGGGGCGATCGCCGTCACCGCATCGCTGATGCTCGCGGTCTACGCGATCGTGAACGGCAACCAGGTCGGCTGGACCACCGCCCGGACCCTCGGCCTGCTGACCGTCGCCGGCCTGCTCTTCGCATCGTTTGTTGTGCTCGAAGCGAGAACGCCGACGCCACTCGTGCCGCTCGGCCTCTTCCGGCGGCGAAACATCTCGACCGCCAACGTCGTCGGCATCCTGTGGGCGGCAGCGATGTTCGCATGGTTCTTCCTCTCCGCGCTCTACCTCCAGCTCGTGGTTGGCTACAGCCCGCTGCAGGTCGGCCTCGCCTTCCTGCCGGCCAACGTGATCATGGCCGTGCTCTCGCTCGGCCTGTCTGCGAAACTCGTCCTGCGCTTCGGCGTCAGGGTGCCGCTCGCGAGCGGGCTGCTGCTTGCGGCAGCCGGCCTCGCGCTTTTGGCCCGGGCACCGGTCGACGGCGTGTTCGTCGCCGACGTGCTACCGAGCATGATCCTGCTCGGCCTCGGCGCCGGCATGGCCTTCAACCCGCTGCTGCTCGCCGCGATGAGTGACGTCGAACCGAACGATGCGGGTCTCGCCTCGGGTCTTGTCAACACATCGTTCATGATGGGCGGCGCCCTCGGGCTGGCGATCCTCGCTAGCGTCGCCGCCTCGCGGAGCGAGACGTTGCTGGCATCGGGAGACAGTCACCTCATGGCGCTGACCGGCGGTTACCAGGCCGCGTTCCTCATCGGCGCGGTGTTCGCGGCTGCGGCGGCGGTGCTCGCCGCTGTGGTTCTTCGCCGGGGAACCGGCTCCGCCGCGGCTCTTGAACCGGGCGACGCTTCCCCGAATCCTTGCGAACATGACAGGGATCCGGACTCGGAACGAGACGTTGCTCGTCGGAGTTCTGCTGACAGCCGTCGGCGGCTTCCTTGACGCATACACGTTCGTCAGCCACGCGGTGTTCGCGAACGCGCAAACCGGAAATGTTGTGCTGTTTGGCATTGAGACCGCCTCGCGGCATTGGCACGAAGCCCTATTGCGTCTGATACCGATCACTGCCTTCGTGGTCGGAGTGGTCGCCGCCGAAATGGTGGGTCGTTCGCGGGTCCGCGGCCGGCTACACCGGCCGCTGCGGGTTGTGCTCGGCGCGGAGATCGTCATTCTGGCGGCCGTAGCCAGCTTGCCGGACAACGCGCCAGCCCTCGTCATCACCGTGCCTGTTTCCTTCGCCGCGGCCATTCAGTGGACGATATTTCCCAGCACTCTGCTGGCGTCCGGAAACCTGAGGGGCGTGGGGGTCTCCGCCTACCTGTGGATCGCGGACCGGGATCCGACAGCAAGACGGCAAACCCTCCGCTTCGGTGCGGTGGTGGGCGCTTTCGTGGTCGGAGCAATGATCGGAGGCGTCTGCACCAACAATTTCGGCACGTCTGCGGCTGCCGTTGCAGCTGGCATATTGCTCATCATTCTCGGTGTCGTGATCCGGGAAACCCGCCAGCTGGAACGCCGAGCGGCCGGCGCAACCGTCGAGGCGGGCGCCGCGGAACCAGCGTGAGGAGATCACAGCGCGACCACGAGCCGGAGGCAGCCCGTTTGCGTTACGGGCCGCAGAATCGCTGGCTTTCGGCTGGTCGGGACGGCGGGATTTGTACCCACGACCCCTGACCCCCAGTTTTGCGCAGACCGTTCACCGGCGTTCACCGGCGTCCGAATATCCCGTAATCGCGGGCCTCCCGTCATAGGCGCGCATGCGCGGACATCCGCGAATTGGATCGCGTTGCTACACACGTTGCTACACAAACCGAGGCGGCCCCGGCCGATGCGTCAACACCGGACCGAGGCCTTGATCGAACCCCTTACCTCAGAAGGAGCCCGACCCATGCACAGCACACCACAACCACCCACCGCGGCGGGCGAGCACTTCGCCGACGCCGAACGGATCTTGGCCGCTCTGCCGCTCGTCAAGCGAGGAGCCGAGCGAGACCGCCACATTCAGATCGCGCTCGTCCATGCTGTTCTGAGCATCGCCGCCGGCATCGACCACCCCGGCGAAGGGCGCACCATCGGATGACGGGCCTTCGCATCTAGCCGACGGGACGGATGGGCGACAGTTGATCGCGTTTTGCGCCTCCTCGTAGCGGTCCGTTCTACCGGGAGTTGAGATATCCGCTCCGGCGTCAACCCGAGCGGACGGGAGCAGATCAGTGAACTAAATGACGGCTAGGAGTGGACGCGTCCTGGCGATCTTGCAGATTGTCAGGTCGAAGGGACTGGTGTTGCCACGTCCGTGCGGAGGATGCTCTTCAATGCGACGGAGGCCAACAATCATGCCTGACCTCGATGATCGGCTCAGCGAAGCACCCGGTGAGATCGTTCGCGGCGATCAAGCTGACACGGCGGTGCCGGGACGGACCTTGACGGGCGTTTCGGCGCGCCGATCTCGCTTACGCCCTGGCGGCACAGTCCCGAAGACGGCGACGGTCGGGCTCGTCCTCGTCGTCGTCGCGGCCGTGACGCTCCTCGGGTGGTTACGAACCACCCGATCCGGCCCGCGGTCCGCGGCCCCACCGCCGCCTCCGGCGGCCGTCAGCCCAGCCGCGATCCTGCAACCAGGTCAATTCGTCGGCGTGATATTTCCACCCCGCGGGGAAAAGCAATACGCCTGGATTATGAGCGCGGATGGTCGGCCCGTACGACGTCTCACGCAGGCTCTTGGCCCGGTCGGGCTGACGGGCGACAAGACCCAGGTCCTGATTCAGCAATACGGCATCGGCAGATGCGCCGGCCAGTCGTACGCCCTGGTGTCGCTGGCAGATGGATCCCTCACCGCACCGTTCCCAGGACGATCGGACGTCTCTGGGATGGCGATCGGCGGCCAAATGGTGGCCGGCATCTCGATACCCGTCGTAGCCAGCAAGCCCATCGCAGCCGGCAACGGGTGCGTGCTGCAGCCGCCGCCGCAGCTGGTGCTGCGGGACCTGCGCACCGGCACTATCGCCACCTACCACCTTCCCGGCCGCGTCGTCGGCAGGAGGCCGGATGTGACGGCCGTCAGCCCCGACGGACGCTGGGTGGTTCTGCGCGACTCCGATCACCCCGATCACCAGGTCTTCTACCTGGCGCACCTCGACGCGGGCACGGTACGTCTAACCAGCATGCCAACCGAGGCCGGGTGCACGCCGACGTCTTTCACTGCGTACCCGGCAACGAACGTGCTGACCGTCGCCCGAGCCTGTGCTCGCACCCGCACCATGACCGTCACGAGCTACGACCCTGACACCCTGGTCGCGACCGGTAGGCAAACCATCGCCGATCCGCCCGGAGCAGCGGTCACCTTCATCGCTGTCTCCTGGGCGCGTGACGGCACCCAGGCGCTCGTCGAGGCAATCCACGACGAGGTCCCGGGCGAGTCAGCCGAGGCCAGCGCCAGCGGCCCGAGCATCTACACGCTGCAAAACGGCCGACTCACCACGATCACCACAACCGCCTACGGCGTGACCTGGTGACCACACCTCCGAGGCCGTAGGACTGCTGAACCCCGACCAGCCTCCTGGCGCACACTGGGGTGGTTGAGGCCACCGCGCCCCTGAGCGCTCCCAACGGCCTTTCAAATTCGGCAATGAGCCGCCCAGGCGCGGCGTTTCATCCCGCTGAGGGCGGGGCGCTGTCGTATGCACGGGTGATGATGCAGGCATGACGAGCCCGGTCAGCCCCGAGGGGCAGGACGGCTACCGCTGCCCAGACCGTAGCGGCCCAGGCGGGCAACGCTGCCAACTGCTCATCGAGCACACCACCCCGGTGCACATCGCCAGAATCGGCGGCACGGTACGGGCCTGGTCCGACGCTGCCGAGGAGACGCTGCCGCCTAGCCCGTTCCCGTGGTTCGTGTCCTTTCCACGGGATGAGAATTAGCGGCTTCCCGCCGTGCCGTGACCCGTCAGCGGGCCCGTCGTCGTGGGTTTGATCAACTTGCGTTGAGTCGTGCCGGTTAGGGCTGCTGAGCAGCGCGGCCGGCCACGTCAGCTGCCAGCGAACCCATGAGAGATGTGGGGACCGGCGCGCCCGAACTGAACGCGGAGATATTAGCCTCGATCAATGGCCCGTTAATGAACACGACGGTCAAGTTGCCTTGAACCGATTTGCCGCTCACGCTGAGCTTAAAGTTGCCGCCAGCGGTCGCGACAATATTGGGAAGGCCACCCAACGATCCGGGACCGATCCTGAACACGACAGACTCGATCGTGCTTCCAGGGGGCGCCGCACTGGTGAGCATCTGCCTCCCCAGCGGCTCGAAACACGGCGATGCCTTCGCGCTGAGCAGCCCTGCGGTGTAAGCATCGACCGTACTCTGGGACCGGAAGCTGTACGCCGGGGAGGAAACCCTGGCACCGCCCAGGGCGAAGTCGTCGGAATGCGCCTCGGCGACCTGGTCGGTGTTGGGCGCCCCAAGGCATTTCGTGAACTCCGCGTAGGCGGCGGAGTCGGCCGGGTCGGGCTGATAAGGCGTGTGGTCCCAGCCCACCGGAAAGTCCGCGGGCTGCAGCACAATCTTCGCCAGCTGCTCCGCCGAAGCCGGAGACGCCGTCGGCGACGCGGCAGCGGTGCTCGATGACGATGACAGGCTGCCGGCCGCCGTCGAGGTGGTCGTTTTGGAGGACGAACTACTACAGCCGGCGAGCACGGCAACAACGCAAGCCAGTCCTGCAATGGCAACGGCGAAAAAGACCCGCCCACGTCGACAGCACCCAGTCATGACCACTCCCCCCCGCGGGTATATAACCCACGCACGGATGGCGAGCACACTAGCGTGTAGCGCAGGGATGGCGAGCACACTAGCGGGTAGCCACAGGCGCTACAGCGCGCCCCGAGGTCATCGACGGTGTGCCGCAATGCCGCGGCGTCCACCTCGACAGCACCGAACACGGCCGCGAGGTCCGGCGCGCGGATCTCGACTTCCCGCTTGAGGATCACCTGGAGTGGGCGACACAGGTCGTGGCGCAACTTAGTCAGCCCGTACGCCCTACCGAGATCGATCTGACCTTCGATCCATATCTGCGGACGATCCGGCAGGCGCGGCGCACGTCCCGACGGCGCGGGCCGTCGGATGAGCAGCTGCGCGAGGCGGTCGAGGTCTACCGGTCTGCGGAGCATGCGCCGACGCAGGCGGTGGCCGACCGTTTCGGGATCGCGCACCGGACGGCGTCACTCTGGATTACTCGGGCGCGGCAGAAAGGCTTCCTGTGATGGGCAGACGGTCGAACGGCGAGGGATCGGTCTACCAGCGCGGCGACGGGCGTTGGTGCGCAGCGATCGTCGCGGATGACCCCACGGCCGGCCGGCGCAAGCGGATCGTCCTCTACGGCAGGACGCGCCGCGACGTCCTCGCCAAGCTGAAGGCTGCCACCGAGCGCGCCGAGTCCGGCGCGCCCGTCAAGGATGCGGCGATCACGGTCGCGTCCTGGCTGGCGCGCTGGCGCGCTTCGACCCTCAAAGCGTCCGGCCGCAAGGAGTCCACAAAGAGCCTCTATGCCTACCTGTGCGAGAAGCACCTCGAGGCTGTGCCGTTCGGCGCGCTCACGCTCGACAGGTTGCGGCCGTCCGACGTCGAGGCGCTCGTGATGTCACTACGGGATCGCGGCCTATCCGAGTCCACAACGCGCACCGCGTACACGGTGCTGCGATCCGCGTTGGACGGCGCGGTCCGGGACGGGCTGCTCGCCCGCAATCCTGCCGCTGTGGTCGCGCGGCCGGGCGTAGCTCGCAAGGAAGCGCAGTACCTGTCTCCGACTCAGGTCGCGGTGCTGCTCGAGGCGGCGAGGCCGTCGCGGTACCACGCGGCGTTCGTGCTGCTCGCGGCGACCGGGCTGCGGCGCGGGGAGGCGCTTGCCCTGAGGTGGACTGACGTGGATCTCGACTGCGCGGTCTTGCGGGTGCGGGGCACCCTCGCACGGACCGGCGGGCAGCTCACGGTCAGCCCACCGAAAACGGCGAAGTCACGGCGCGCGCTGCCGCTCTCCCCCGGCGTCGTCGCGGTACTGCGGGCGCATCGGAAGGCGCAAGTAGCGAGAGCGGATCCTGGCAGCGAACGTGTGGCACGGTTCCGGCTTCGTGTTCACCACGGAGAACGGGCAGCCAATTGATCCCCGGAATCTACTTCGGGCGCTAAAGGTCGCGGCCGATCGCGCGGGCCTCTCCGGTGTCGGCGTGCATACGCTGCGGCACTCGGCCGCGTCGGCGCTACTTGAGAAGGGCATCGGGCTCAAGACGGTGAGCGAGATGCTCGGGCACTCTTCGGTGGCGATCACCGGTGACGTGTACCAGCACGTCAGCGACGGCGCCGCGCAGGCCGCCGCGGACACGCTCGCGGCCGCGATCGGAGTCTGAGTGGTGTTGCTACACCCGTTGCTACATTCCGGCCCTCGGGCAGCCCGTCGGCGAGCGGTGCGTTGGCTGTACCCCCCGGAAATGCTGGCCTCGGTGTGGTCGGGACGGCGGGATTTGAACCCACGACCCCCTGACCCCCAGTCAGGTGCGCTACCAAACTGCGCCACGTCCCGCGCGGTCCGGCCGGACCGGCCGATCGCCCGATCAGCGTAGCTCACGGCGACGGCCAGGCCCGGTTCTTCGAGCCACGGCGCTCCCGCACCCGCACCACGACCTGGATCGGGGTGCCGGCGAAGTCGAAATCCTCCCGCAATCGTCGCTCCAGGAAACGTCGATAGCCGGCCTCGAGAAAGCCGGTCGCGAAGACAACGAACCGAGGCGGCCGGGTGTCGGCCTGGGTCGCAAACAGAACTCTTGGCGCTCTACCACCCCGGGCCGGTGGCGGCGTCGCCGCCACGACGTCCGTGAGCCACGTGTTGAGTCGCCCCGTGGAGATGCGACGGTCCCAGGAGGCAAGGCTCGTGCGCAAGGCAGGGGCCAGTTTGTCGATCGCGCGACCGGTACCTGCCGAGACGTTGACGCGCGGCGCCCATCGAACTCGACCGAGCTCGCGATCGACCTCCCGTTCCAACTGGTAACGGCGGTCATCGTCGACGAGGTCCCACTTGTTGAAGGCGATGACAAGGGCCCGTCCGGCATCGACGACGCCGGCCAGCACGCGCTGGTCCTGCTCGGACAGCGGTTCGCTGGCGTCGAGCACGACGATCGCGACCTCGGCCGCCTCGATCGCACTGGCGGTGCGCAGGCTGGCGTAGTACTCCATGCCGGCCGCCTGCCGGACACGGCGACGCAGCCCGGCCGTATCGACGAACCGCCAGACCTCCCCGCCGAGTTCGACCAGGCTGTCCACCGGATCAATCGTCGTGCCAGCGACCGGATCGACCACCGCGCGTTCGTCGCCGGTGAGTTGGTTGAGCAGGCTGGACTTGCCAACGTTGGGTCGACCGATCAGGGCCACCCGGCGTGGCCCGACGTCCTCCCGCTGTTCGGGCGGCGCCGCCGGTAATGCGGCGATGATCGCGTCGAGCAGATCCCCGCTTCCGCGCCCGTGCAATCCGCTCACCGGATGCGGCTCGCCCAGCCCGAGTGACCATAGTTCGGACGCGTCGGGCTCGGCCCGCTCGTCATCGATCTTGGTGACGACAAGGAGCACGGGCCGGTCGGAACGACGCAGCGTGCGGGCCACCACGAGATCGGTGTCCGTCGCTCCGGTCTGACCGTCGACAACGAACAGCACGAGGTCGGCGGTGGCCACCGCCCGTTGTGCCTGCTCGGATACTCGGGCTCGCAGCCCGCGAGCATCTGGCTCCCATCCCCCGGTGTCGACGAGAGTGAACCGACGTCCGCCCCAGATTGCGTCGTACGCGATCCGGTCCCGCGTCACGCCCGGCACGTCCTGAACCACCGCCTCGCGACGCCCCAGCATGCGGTTGACCAGCGTCGACTTGCCGACGTTGGGCCGACCGACGACCGCGACGACGGGCGAGGTCGAGATTTCATCCGGGCCGCTCACCGAACCCGCCCGGTTCCCGCGCGCACGAGCGCCCTATCAGCCTTCATGACGACGAGCGTGGACGAGCTCGACCACCCGCTCGACAACCCCGTCGACACCGATGCCAGTCGTGTCAAGCTCGACCGCTCCGTTGGCTATCTGTAACGGGCTGTCGGATCGGGAGCTGTCCAGCGAGTCGCGGCGGGAAAGGTCAGCCTCGACCGAGTCCACGTCGACGCCGGTGAGTTCGCCGGCTCGACGTCGCGCTCGTTCGGCGGAGCTCGCGGTCAGAAAGACCTTGACGGCGGCCTGCGGCCACACCACCGATCCGATGTCCCGACCCTCGACGACGATGCCGCCGATGCCGGACAACCCGGACGCCGAGCCGCCACTGATCAATTCGCGCTGCCGAGCCACTAGCCGCGTTCGTACTCCAGACACGGCCGACACCGCGGACACCGCTGCGGTGACCGGGGCCGAACGGATCTCGCCGTCCACGCGCTCGCCGGCGAGGCGGACCACGGGCTGATCCGGGTTCGTGGCGACGTCGATCGCCACCCGCCGTACCACCTCGACGACCGCCTCGGGGTCGGCGGGATCCACTCCGGCCCGCAATACGGCCAGCGTGGCGGCGCGGTACATCGCGCCCGTGTCGAGGTAACGCGCCGCGAGTCGACGGGCCAGGGCGCGCGCCACCGTGGACTTTCCGGTACCAGATGGTCCATCGATCGCGATCACACCCTCGAAGCGCGACTTCGCTGGCGGTTCGGACTCGGCGGCCAGGCATGTTTCTGACACCGGGAGAGGATACGAAAGCGTGCGCGGGGGTCTTGCGCCTACTCCACCTGGGCTCATTGCGGCAGATCTGTCCGCAGCTGTGCCGCACCTCGCAGATACACGTGCCGCAGTTGCGCTCGCGAGCGCGGCGTCGCGACGTGCGCGAGCAGCCGAAGCACCCTCGGCATGGCGCCGGGTACCGATATCTCGGTGGCGCAGATGAGCGGCACATCGGTAAGCCCTAGCGCTCGGGCTGCGTACGCCGGGAACTCGGCGGTCAGGTCGGGCGTGGCCGTGAACATGATGCTGATCAGGTCCTCGCCGGCCACGTCGTTGCGGCGCAGTACCTCCCGCACCAGCTCGGTGGTGCCCGCGAGGATCTCGTCCCGACCGTCGTGATCGATCTGGATGGCTCCCCGTATCGCCCGAACGGCCACGCTCACACTCCAGTCTTCGGTCCGGGTTTGGTCTGCGTTGCGGGCGTATCGACGAGGTGATGCAACCCGGCAAGTTCCTCCCGGGTGAGTTCGCGGAGCGTGCCCGAGCGCTGTCCGGCGAGCCGCACGCCACCGACCTCGGTTCGCACCAGCCGGTTCACCGGATGGCCGACCGCTGCGAGGAGCCGCCGCACGATGTGCTTCCGGCCCTCGTGCAGGACGATCTCGACCAGGGCTCGGTCCCCGTCGCGCTGGAGCACCCGGAACGCGTCGACCTCGACATCGCGACCGTCGAGCGAAATCCCGGTGCGCAGCCGCCTCCCGACCTCGGGACGGACCGGCGCGGGTACCTCGGCCAGGTACGTCTTCGCTATCCCGAAGGACGGGTGAGTCAGCCGATGAGCGAGCTCGCCGTCGTTGGTGAGCAGCAGCAGGCCCTCGGTGTCGGCATCCAGTCGCCCGATGTGAAACAGACGTTCCGGCCGGCCGGCCACGAGGTCGCCCACGGTCGGTCGGCCGCGTGCGTCGGACATGGCCGACAGCATGCCTCGTGGCTTGTTGAGCGCCAGGTAGACGAGGTCAGGGCGAATGTTGACCCGCGCTCCGTCAACCCGCACGACCGCCGTGGCGGGATCGACGCGGCGGCCCAGCTCCGTGACGACGAGGCCGTCCACCTCAACGCGTCCCGCAGCGATCAACTCCTCGCAGGCTCGCCGCGAGCCAAGCCCCGCCGCGGCCAGAGCCTTCTGCAATCGGACGGTCCCGGAGTTGGCAGCCTCACGCCCCGGTTCAGAGGGCATCGGTATCGAGCGTGTCGAGATCGGGAAGCATGGGCGCTAGCGAAGGTAGCTCGGCCAAGGACCGAAGGCCCATCTTCTCCAAGAACAGGTCGGTCGTGCAGTACAGGCCGCCGCCGGTGTCGGGGTCGGTCCCGGTCTCGACGATGAGCCCTCGGGAGGTCAGGCTGCGTACCACGCTGTCAACGTTGACTCCGCGGATAGCCGAGATCCTCGCGCGAGTAACGGGCTGGCGGTAGGCAATGACGGCCAGGGTTTCGAGCGCGGCCTGGCTTAGTCGGCTGCGCTGTCCTTCGAGCAGGAACGCGGTTACCCAGGGCGCGTAGTCGGGTCGGGTGTACAGCCGCACCCCGCTTGCGACCCGGCGCAGCTCGAGTCCGCTCCCGCGCGTGTCGAGCGATTCTTGCAAGGAGGTCAGGCCAACCTCGATGTCCTGATCGGGTCGCTGGAAGGCGGTGGCAAGCGCGCTGACTGCGACCGGAGCATCGACGACGAACAGCACCGCCTCGAGCGCGGCGGCCAGGGACATATCTTCGCGCAGCGGTGGCGGCGCCGGGCCCGAGCCCGGCTCGTCCGGTGCCGGTGCCTCGTTCTCGGTCACCCGTACTCCTCGTCGACGAGATCGCGGTGCCGTTCGGCCATCTCCGGCGGGCCGGCCGACGCCTCCGCCCACCGAACCCGCAGCTCGCCCAGCGCGGCAACCTGGTCGAAGGCGACCACGCCGTCACGGTAGAGCTCGAGCAGCGCGAGGAAGCGGGCCACGACGTCCAGGGTGGTCACACAATCCGCCACGAGAGACCGGAAAGTCGCGGCCCCATGCCTGCGCAGCCGCTCTCGAAGGACCGCCATGTGTTCCCCCACGCTGACCCGTGGCGCGTGGACATGCTCGGTCGGAACCTGCGGCGCCGGCCGTGGGGTCAGTGCCCGCGCAGCGAGAGCGGCGAACCGCGTCGGACTGATCGACAGGATCACCTCAGGCAGCAACGCCCGAAACTCAGGATCAATGGTCGCGGACCTGCCGTGGCGCGGCGCTTGGGCCCGCTCGAGCTCGGACAGGTAGCTGGCCGCGAGCTTGTAGGCGCGATACTGCAGCAGCCGGGCGAACAGGAGATCCCGGGCTTCGAGCAGCGCCACATCCTCCTCGTCATCGACCTCGGCGGCGGGCAGCAGACGCGCGGCCTTCAGATCGAGCAGAGTCGACGCGACGACGAGGAACTCGGTCGCCTGCCCAAGATCCCACTCGCCGGCCGCGCCGAGGTAGGTGATGAATTCGTCCGTGACCTGGGAGAGGGCTACCTCGGTGACGTCGAGCTGGCGGCGGCTGATCAGGCTGAGCAGCAGGTCGAACGGGCCGTCGAAGTTCACCAGCGTTACGTGAAACCGGCCGTCGTCCGGCTCCGGAGCGAACCCGGCATCTGCCGCCAGCGATTCGATCGCGATAGCGTCTTCGGCGGACAGGCTCATTCGCTAATCCCGCCGCGCACACGCCCCGGCAACCCGCGCAGACGCCGAGCGTACCCGCGGGAGCCGCGAATTGGCGATGCCCGCCCGGTCACCCGGACGCGACGCGTGCGAGCACCTCGCGCGCCAGGTGTCGGTAGGCCAGGGCGCCGCCCGAGGTCGGTGCCCAGCTTGTGATGGGCTCGCCAGCCACTGTTGTCTCCGGAAAGCGCACGGTGCGGGAGATGACGCTGTCGAATACCTCGTCTCCGAACGCCTCGACCACGCGGGAATAGACCTGGCGACCATGCAACGTCCGACCGTCGTACATCGTGGCCAGGATGCCATCAATCCTCAACTTAGGGTTGAGACGTTCTCGCACCTTATCGATCGTATCGATCAGCAATGCGACACCCCGCAGGCTGAAGAATTCGCACTCCAGCGGGATGATCACGCCGTGGGCTGCAGTCAACGCATTGACCGTCAGCAACCCGAGCGACGGTTGGCAGTCGATGAGCATGACGTCGTAGTCGTCAAGCACTGGTGCCAGCGCGCGCGCCAGCGTTTGCTCGCGTGCGACCTCGTTGACCAGCTGCACTTCGGCGGCCGACAGGTCGATATTGCTGGGGAGCAGATCGACACCGGGAACGCTCGTCTTCAGCAGGACATCCTCGAGCGTCACGCCGCGCTCCATGAGGAGGTTGTAGACGGTGCGTTCGAGCCGTTGCGACTGTATCCCCAGGCCTACCGACAGGGCGCCCTGCGGGTCAAAGTCGACCAGCAGGACTCGGCGGCCGTACTCACCCAGTGCGGCACCCAGGTTGATGGCCGTGGTGGTCTTGCCGACGCCACCTTTCTGATTACACAGCGCTATGATCCGCGCCGGTCCGTGCCGATCGAGCGGGGCCGGATCGGGCGTGTCTCGGCGTTGGCGAGCCAGCGCCGGATCGACCTGCCGGGCCGGGTCCTCGGTCGGGGCGGGCGCCTCCGACGGCGCGACGGTTTCCGCCCCCACCGTCGCAAGGGTTGGGTCGAGCTCGGGCGGTCCCGCGGACATGTCGAGTGCGACGAACGAGTCGCGCGGAGTTGAGGTCATCTGGCGCCGCAACCCCCTAGCCGATCCGGTCAACCTGACGCTCCGGGCGAGGCTACCTCAGCCAGGCGCCTGACCATTGTTGCCACGCGTGACGAACCACCACCACGCTTAGCGGAAACGGCGATCCCGTAAAAAATGTCTCATGAGCGAGCATGGCCGGAGGCCACCGAGTGAGTGAGCTTCGTGCGTCCACCGAGAGTGGCCTGCCGCCAGTTCCGCGGCCGAACTTCCGCCGCAGCCTGATCACCGGCATCCTGGCGCTGGCGGCGCTGATTGCCGGCGTCAACCTCGGCGGAGTCCACCGGGAGGACAACTACCGGTACCTTGTCATCGGCCTCACCGCGGCCTTCGTCATTCTTGGCGTGAGTGCCATCCGGTCGGCCGGCCGGGACATCGTGGCCCTCAGCCAGACTCGGGTGGGCGCGCCCGCCGCCACGATCCTGCGGTTCATCGCAACGACCGCTGGGTACCTGCTGATCGTCTTCGGCTTGCTATCCCTGCTGAACGTCAACCCGGCGAGCTTGCTCGTCGGAGGTGCTCTCATCGGTGCCATTCTCGGCCTTGCCGCGCAGCAAACCCTGGGCAACTACTTCGCCGGCATGGTGCTGTTGATCGCTCGGCCCTACGTCCCGGGTGAGCGAGTCACCATCCACAACGGCGGTATGGGCGGCGACTTCACTGGAACAGTGGTCGACGCCGGAGTGATGTACACGGTGCTCTTGACCGACGTCGGTGAGGTGAAACTGCCCAATTCCGGGGTCCTCGCTTCAGCGATCGGCCCGCCGATTGAGGACGAGGCCGTCGGGCCAGAGGTCGACGAAGCTGCCGCCGCCACCGCGGATGAGCAGGCGCGGCCCACGCAAGCGCCGCCGCTGCCCTAGTACATCAGCGGGCCCGCGGATGCGCGGCGGCGTAAATCTCACGTAATTGGTCCACGGTCACGAGGGTGTAGATCTGTGTGGTCGTTACCGAGGCATGACCGAGCAGTTCCTGCACGACGCGAACGTCCGCGCCACCTTCCATGAGGTGCGTCGCGAACGAATGCCGGAGGGTGTGCGGGGAAATCCCGGCAGCCAAGCCAGCGCGGTCAGCCGCGGTCCGCAACACCGTCCAGGCCGATTGGCGCGAAAGCGAGCCGCCGCGGGCGTTGAGGAATAGTGCCGGGCTACCCCGGCCGGCCGCGGCAAGCGCTGGCCGGACCCGCACCAGGTAGGCCTCGACGGCCCGAGCGGCGAACGATCCCACAGGCACTCGACGTTGTTTTCCGCCCTTGCCGGCGAGCAGCACCGTACGCTCGGCCAGATCCAGATCGTCGACGGCCAGGCCGACCGCTTCCGAGATCCGGGCCCCGGTGCCATACAGCAGTTCCAGCAGCGCGCGATCCCGGATGGCGAGCGGGGTTTCGTCCAAACCGGCGGCGTAGAGCAGCCGTTCGACGTCGTCCACGCTGATTGCCTTCGGGAGTCGCCGCGCCGCCGCTGGCGGATGGACGCCGTGCGCGACGTCGACGGACAGCAGACCCTCCCGAACCGCGAACCGGTGCAGCCCCCGGACAGCGACCACGGCCCGCGCGGCCGATGGCGCCGACAACGCTGAATGCTCGCGGTCGCCAGACCTCAGATAGGCCAGGAATCCGCTGACGACCGGCGCGTCGACCGCAACAAGGGACGACACGCCGCGCAGGTCGAGGTAGTCGAGGTAACGGCCGAGGTCTCGCCGATAGGACAGCAAGGTGTTGGCGGCAACGCCGCGCTCCACCGACAGGTGGTCGAGATAGCTGGCCACCACGCGGGCCGGAGCGAGTGGATGGCTGCCCAGCGCAGTGATCGACCGGGTCGAGGTCACGAGGCGGCGCGGCCCGGGTCGCCGGGCCACGGCACGTCGGCCGGCCGCAACGGCCGCCAGTCGGCATCCCGGGCTAGCGCGGCAGCGCAGATGCCGGCAACCGCCGCCGCATTGGTGATCCGGCCGCTCTGCACGCGGCTCAGGGCGTCAGCGAGGGGCAACCGAACCACGGTCATCGTGATCTCCTCGGCCTCCGGCTGGAACCGGTCAGCGGATTCGGAAATGCCTCGCGCCAGGTAGATCCGAATCAGCTCGTCGGTCATCCCTGGTGAGGTGTAGATGTCGAGGAGCACCGACCAGCCCGCAGCGACAAGGCCGGTCTCCTCGAACAGCTCGCGCCGGGCGGCATCCAGCGGAGCTTCGCCCGGCACGTCGAGCAGGCCGGCCGGCAGCTCGTACAGGAACGTGCCGACCGGATGCCGGTACTGGTGGACGAGCACCAACCGGCCGTCGTCATGGAGCGCGACGACGGCGACGGCGCCGGGATGTTCGACAACTTCCCGCACGGCCACGACCCCGTCACTCATGCGCACGTCGTCCTTACGGACCGACAGGATCCGGCCGTGGTAGATCGGCGTGGACGCTACGACGGGATAGTGCGGCTCGCTCACCAGGTCACCGCGGCCTGACGGCCGGCGCCATTGGCGCCGCGCAGCGTCTCGGCCAGTGGGCCGTCGTCCGGTATCTCAACGGGTAGCCGTTCAGCCGCGTTGTAGGTCAGGGCGGCGTCGATCAACCCACGGAAGAGCGGATGGGCACGGGTGGGTCGGGACTTCAGCTCAGGGTGCGCCTGGGTGGCGACGAAGAACGGGTGCACCTCACGGGGCAGCTCGATGAACTCCACAAGCCGCCCGTCCGGAGACATTCCGGAGATCACGAGGCCCGCTTCCTCCAGTCGATCGCGGTAGGCGTTGTTGACCTCGTACCGGTGCCGATGCCGCTCGGACACCTCGGGTACGCCATAGGCCTCGCCGACGAGCGAACCATCGGCGAGCACCGCCGGATACGACCCCAGTCGCATCGTCCCGCCGAGGTCGGCGTTGCCCGCGACGATGTCGACCTGGTCGGCCATCGTGGCGATGACCGGTTCCGGCGTCGACGGGTCGAACTCGGCCGAGTTCGCGCGCTCCATACCGGCGAGGTGACGGGCCGCTTCGATCACCATGCACTGCAGACCGAGGCAGAGTCCGAGGGTCGGGATGCCCCGCTCTCGCGCGTAGCGCGCTGCGCCGACCTTGCCTTCGATGCCCCGGATGCCGAAGCCGCCTGGGATCACCACACCGTCAACGGCACCCAACGCGGCTGACGCGCCGGCGGGAGTCTCGCAGGTGTCTGACGGGACCCACTTGATCGTCACTTTGGCCCGGCGCGCGAATGCTCCCGCTCGCAGCGCCTCGGTCACGGACAGGTATGCGTCCGGCAAGTCGACGTACTTGCCGACGAGCGCCACCGTGACTTCGTGCCTCGGGTTGTGCACGCGGTCAAGCAGGTCGCCCCATGCGGTCCAGTCCACGTCCCGGAACGGGAGACCGAGCCGGCGGACGACGTAGGCGTCGAGACCCTCGGCGTGCAGCACCCGGGGAATCTCGTAGATGCTCGGCGCGTCGGTCGCCGAGACCACCGCCTCGGCGTCGACGTCGCACATCAGGGCGATCTTGCGCTTGACGTTCTCCGGCAGTTCCCGGTCGCTCCGGCACACCAGCGCGTCGGGAGCGATGCCGATGCTGCGCAATGCCGCGACGGAGTGCTGCGTCGGTTTTGTCTTCAACTCCCCCGACGGCGCCAGATACGGCACCAGGGACACATGCAGGAAGAAGCAGTTCTCCCGGCCGACATCGTGACGCACCTGGCGCGCGGCCTCGAGGAACGGGAGGGACTCGATGTCGCCGACGGTCCCGCCGATTTCGGTGATCACCACGTTCGGCGCCCGCCCGTCCGGCCCGGGATCGGCCATCGCCCGGATGCGCCGCTTGATCTCGTTGGTGATATGCGGGATGACTTGCACTGTGTCACCCAGATATTCGCCGCGACGTTCCTTGGCGATCACGGTCGAATACACCTGACCGGTTGTGACGTTGGCTGATCCGGCCATGTCGGTGTCCAAGAAACGTTCGTAGTGGCCGATGTCGAGATCGGTCTCCGCCCCGTCCTCGGTCACGAAGACCTCACCGTGCTGGAACGGGTTCATGGTCCCGGGGTCGACGTTGAGGTACGGGTCGAGCTTCTGCATCGTCACCCGTAGCCCGCGGGCCTTGAGCAGGTTGCCGAGGCTGCTAGCCGTCAAACCCTTGCCGAGCGATGAGGCGACGCCTCCGGTGACGAACAGGTGCTTGGTGGGCTGAGGCGAATTCGCCAACGAGGCTCCCGTGGTCGGCGTCACATACCGGTATGCGGGCCGGTGATCATGGCTATTGCCGGGCCAACGATCTGCCGATCCACGGAAGTCCACCCTAACACCGGGGTGGTAACGGATCGCGCCGTTCAGCCCGCCACGCCGGTGACCTCCTGGTAAACGGCCGCAACCTGGGTCACCGTGTCGTCGGGTCGTCGGCCAGCCGGCGGCGCGGGCGCGGCCGCGCTCGGCCAGGTCGGCGCGCTCGCGCGGGTTTGTCAACAGGAGACGGACGGCGGCGTCGAGCGCATCGACATCGCGTGCCCGCACCATGCGGGCGCCGTCGCCGAGCAGCATCGGGAGGCCACCTACGGCCGAGGCCACAAGCGGGCGGCCGAGTAACAGGGCTTCCTGTGCCACCAAGGAGCGCGCCTCCCAAAGGGAGGTCAGCACGACCAGATCGGCGGCGGCGAGCAGGTCGGGCACGTCCGTGCGCCGGCCGAGCAACCGGACCGGTGCCCGTCTATCGGCGATCAGGGTACGCAGCGCGGCCTCATCTGGTCCGCCACCGGCCACGACGACCAGCACCTGGAGCTCGGTCCATCGCGCTGCGGCCTCGATCAACGTCTCGTAGCCCTTCTGGCGGTGCAACCGACCCACCGAGACGACCAGCGGCCGGTCGGGCTCGAGCCCGAGCGCGCCGCGAACCTCGTCGACCGTGTGGTGGACCTCGGGTAGCGGCGCGGCAACCGGCGCGTACCGCACGTCCCGGCCGCCCAGCTCACGCACGCGCGCCGCCAGGTCCTCCGACGCGGCGAGCGTGACCGTGGCCGCTCGGGCGACGGTCATCTCCCCGACAGCGAGCGCCCGGCGCCGCGGCCCGGCTGGCGTAAGCACCATGTTGTGCCAGGTGACGACAAGGGGGCGCCGACCGGCCATTGCCGACACCACTGCTGCCCGTAACCCGTGCGCATGCACGACGTCGACGTCGCGAGTGGCCCGCCAGA
This sequence comes from uncultured Actinomycetota bacterium, assembly GCA_963801715.1. Lineage (GTDB taxonomy): Bacteria > Actinomycetota > Actinomycetes > Mycobacteriales > Jatrophihabitantaceae > CAVVJA01. Next base: position 486,304 of record CAWDGB010000014.1, read on the forward strand.
GGGTGGCCGCAGCCAGCGGATCCGCTACCTTGCCGGCGATCCTGGCCGGGACGAAGGTTGCTCCGCCTTGAGTGAAGCCGAACAGGTCGTCCGTCGCCGGTGGACCGCCGACCAGCACCGACCATCCACGCCCGATGAGCCCATCGACGAGCATTCGGACGTGGACACCGATGCCGCCAGTACTTGTGGCGAGGATCAGCGCGACCGAAGGCGTCGACCGGCTCACTGCGGACGCCCACCGCGGCGGAGCTGTGCAAGATCGTGACGTGGGCGATCGATGAACTCGCGGCTGAGCAGCCCGCGGTCGAGCAGCGATCGGTCGATCAGAGCCAGTACGCCGGCTGCGACCGCCATCCCCAGCGCTCCAGCGGCGAGTCCGAACGCGATCGCCGTCACGACCCCCGGACCCTGGGCGAGTCGACCCACGCTCCAACCGGCGACGCCACCGGCAGCGGCGGCCACGGCGGCGCGAGCAGTATGCGCGACCAGCGTGCCTGTGCCGGCCAATACACCGCGCCGGCTGGCCAGTCCGATGAGCAAGGCCGCGGCGACAGTCACCCCGAGAGTATTGCCGAGGGCAAGCACCACGGCGCGGTACGAGGTCGGAGCCAGCCACCAGAACAGCAGGTCGGCGGCAACGACGACCGCCCACCCGGCGACCTGGGCCAGCGCCGCCGTGCCGACCCGATAGGCCGCGTACAACGCTCGGGACAGCAAAGCCACGAGCGACCAGCCCAGCAGTCCCGCCGTGAACGCGACGATCGCTGGCGCGAATACGGAGTGGGCGGGTGTCGTGGTCGGGTCGAGCAGCACGGTGGCAATCGGCTGCGCTGCGGCGACGAACACTGCCGTTCCGAGCGCCGCCGCCGCGATCACGACGCGGGATGTGCGGTCGGTCAGCGCGGTGAACGCCGCTCGGTCTCCCGCGTCCCAGAGCCCCGACAGCCGTGGAAACGCCGAGGTCGCCACCGGGACGGCGAGCACGGCCCAAGGCAGCAGGAACACCGTCTGGGCCAGAGTCACCACGACGACCGTGCCAGTGGTCGTGTCGTCGTTGGCCAGCCAGATGACGAGCCCGGCCGCGACTTGCTGGGCGCCCAGGGTAGCTCCGCCGGCGACCGCGGCCCGGCGAACCTGGCTGGCGGTGCCCTCCGGGAAGCGCAGGGTCGGGCGGACCCGAAGCCCGAGCCGTGCCGCCGGCGGCACCAGGCAGCCGGCCAGCACGATGACGCCCAGCGTTGTGCCGAGGCTCAGTACCAGTTCGTCCGCGGTCGTGAGCTGTTCCGCCGATCGTCCCGGCCCGGCCAGCGCCCCGTAGATCAGATATGCGGCGATGACCGTGGCGCTGGACAGCAGCGGGGCGAGCGCCGGCCAGGAGAACCGTTCGGCTGCTTGCAGGGCCCCGGCCAAGCACGATGCCGAGACCGTAGAAGATCACCTGGGGGGCGAAGACGACCAACATGCGGGTCGCGAGCGCGTGGGCGCCGACACACTGCCCGCTGCCGATCAGCACGTGGGTTAGCACACCGGCCAACGCGGCCAGCGCGACAGCTACCGCCGTCATGACCAGCAATGTCCAGGTCAGCAGCGCGGACAGCGTCTGAGCCGCTACTTGTCGCCCGCGGCCCGCGAAGGCCGGGGCGAGCAGCGGAACAACCAGCGCAGCCAGCGTCCCGCCCGCCACGATGTCGAAGATGATGTTGGGGATCGTGTTGGCGGTTTGGTAGACGGCGCCCACGCACCCGCCGCCGACCGTCCGGCCGAACACGACGGTGCGACCGAAGCCGGCTACCCGCGCCACCGCCGTGATCGCGGCGATAAGTGCAGCGGCGCGCAGCAACCGGCGACCAGGCAGTCCGGCTGGTCGGCCCGCGGTCACGGTTGGTCGCCGCGCCGCGACCTAGTCACGGCCGCCGACCAATCCGGTCGACGGCGCGCAGCGGTCGGCAGCCGTCGATCACCGCGTTGAAACTCCACCGTTCCGATGCCAGCGTCAACATGCCGAGCGCGGTGGCGGCGATTGTCACTGGCAGGTCACCGGCCGCCGCCAGCCGGACGCCGAGCAGCGCGCCCAGCGCATTCGCACCGCAGTCGCCCAGCATGGTGCGTTCGGACAAGTCGTCTGGCAGCACGGCGACGGTCGCACCGAGGCCCGCGGCGGCGACGCTGCCGCTCGGTCCACCGAGCAGGCCGAGGCTGCTTGCGGTCACCACCTTGCCGGCGCGCCCGGGCCGCAGGTCGAGGAGGTTGATCATGTTCGCGCTCTCGGCAATCACCAGGGCGCGCAGGCCCGCGCGCAGCACGCGCCGCCGGCCGGAAGCGCTGGTCAGCATGACAGCCGACAGCGCCGACGCACTGCCGATAACGACGACTTTGACCACTCCGCCGGAGACTCGCCCATCCCACAAGGCAGCGAAGTGGCCCCGCAGGCCCTTGTCCTCTGCTGACTCGGATCGGCTTGCGACCACGTCGTCGTACGCCCCCGCCACGGCCGCGGCCGTGGCGGCCAGCAGGGCCGCGCGACGGGTGGCCCCTCCCGTCCCGGTGGCCGTGCCGGCAAGCGACCCGAGCGCGGCGGCGAGACCGCCGGTAAGGGTCACCGCCTGTCCGCGGTAGTTGGTGCGCGTCCAGGCTGGAAAGCGCCGGGCCATCAGCGGGTCGGCGCAGCGAACCGCACCGGCCACCGCTGCGGCCACGGTCGCAGCCCGCACGGACGCACGAAGATCAGCCCGACGCCCGGGTGCGCTCACCCGCTAACTAGACGCCTGCGGGTACAGCTTGGAGGCGCCGCTGCCGGTACCGAAGTGACCGACGTGCGACTTGGTCAGCTGGCTGAGGGCGAGTATCGCTGACACTTGCCCCAGCGGCGAGTCCGCATTGTCGACCGTCGACACGGCACTCTTGTCCGCGTCGTCAGCGCGAACCAGGGCGATGATCCCTCCGCCGGTAGAGGCGGCCGTATCGCCCGCCACGACGACCTTGCCACCAAGTTCCTGGAACTGCGTGACCAGCGCCAGCTGACTCTTGCCGGCCGCGGAGCCCGCGGTGATTGTGCCGTTGGCGACGATCATGATCAGGTCAGCCGGCGCCACATCGCCGCTGCTTTCGACCTTCAGCATGTGCAGACCGGCCAGCGCCGTCAGCACGGACCGGACGTCCGTCGGTTGACCCTTGCCCAGCAGCACCCAGGACAGTAGGTAACCGCCGAGAACCCCTGCGTCATCGGTGTTCGGAAGGAGCATGCCCACCGGATGGGCATTGCCCGTGGCCAGGGCCGTCAGGTCGCTCGCCCGCTTGGGGTCGGAGTAGTCCGAGGTCAGCTGGACTCGGCCCGAGACCTTGCCCCCCGCAGCGCCGACCTGCTTACCGAGGCGGTCCTTCAGCCCGGTGTCCGCTCCGGGCAGTCCGAGGATCAGCACCGACTTGTCCGTCAGGGTGCCTTTGACGATCTGCGGACCGTAGGTCGTCGCGAATTGTGCCGCGTCGCTGACTTCCCCCTGCAGCGTGCTTATCTGGCTCGACAGCGACGTACGGTCCTTCCGCAATGTGTCGACCTCACTGCGCAGGTTGCTCGTGATCGGTCCGTTCAACGCCGTGGTCCCGACGACGATGCCGAGCGCAAGCGCCAGAAAGACGGCGATGATGGAGACGATGTGATACCGGAACGAGATCACGAGACCAGGCCCTGAATCCAATCCACGAGGCGATCCCATCTATCGCCAAGAAGGTCAAGATACGTACGGCCAGCGTCTGATACGGCCAACGCCGCGCCGATAGCGATGAATGCGGCCAGCACCAGCAACAGTAAGGCACCGGTGGAGATGCGGCTGCGATATAGCCGGCTCACACCCTTGGCGTCGACAAGCTTGCCGCCGACCCGCAGCCGGGTCAGGAACGTGGACGCCATGCCGATCCGGCCCTTGTCCAGGAATTCGTCGAGCGTGGCGTGCGTGCCGACCGCGACGATCAAGGAAGCGCCGCGTTCGTTGGCCAACAGCATCGCGATGTCTTCGCTGGTCCCAAGGGCGGGGAAAGTGACCGCCTCGATGCCGAGGTCCTGTACCCGGGCGAGACCGGGCGCGCGCCCGTCCGGGTAGGCGTGAACGACGACCTCGGCCCCGCAGGTGAGCACCTCGTCGGACACCGAATCCATGTCGCCGACGATCACATGGGGTTTGTGTCCCGCCTCGTACAGCGCGTCTGCTCCCCCGTCGACACCGACCAGCACTGGCCGGTACTCGCGAATGTAGTTCTTCAGAGCGTCGAGATCGGCCTTGTAGTCGTTGCCACGGACCACGACCAGCACGTGCCGACGCTCGAACGTGGTGCGCACCTCGGGGACGCCCACACCGTCCAGGAGCAGCGCCCGCTCGCGCTTCATGTACTCCATCGTGTTGGCGGCGAACGCCTCGAGCTGAGTCGACAAGCCCCCCTTGGCTTCGTCCATGAGGGCGGCGACGCTGTCGACGTCTTGGGCGGTGCCCTTGGCCACGGGCTCGGTGCCGACGTAGAGCGTGTCGCCGGACAGCCGGACTCGGGTGCCCTCCTTGACGGCGGCGAAGACCTCGTCGCCGACATTGTCGAGCAACGCGATGCCATTGGAGACGAGAAGGTCCGGGCCCAGGTTCGGATAGCGGCCGGAAATGCTCGGCTGGGCGTTCACGACGGCCGACACCTTCGCTTCGACGAGTGACTCAGCCGCCACCCGGTCGAGGTCGACGTGGTCGATGATGGCGATGTCGCCCGGATTCAGCCGGCCGGCAAGTCGTTTGGTCCGGCGGTCCAATCGAGCCACGCCGGTGACGCCAGAGAGCCCGTCGACGCGGCCACGGCGCAGCGTTGCGAGCTTCATAGCGCTCCATGGTGCCACCGAAGGCGGTGTACCGTCTCGCCGCCACGCGGTCTGGCCGGCACGGACCGCTTTACCTTCGGGCCGGCGATCGCCCGTTCCGGGTGCCGTCGTCGGCTAGGTCGGCAGCCGCTGAGGTCAGCATTTCGGCGGCGTGCTGCCGGGCGGTCTCGGTACCGCTTCCGGCGAGCATCCGGGCCAGCTCCGCGACGCGGTCGGCACCGTCGACCACGCGGACGGCGCTGACCCCCCGGTTGGTGCTGTCCTCGGGCTTGTCGATGACGACGTGCTGATCGGCATAAGCGGCTACCTGCGGCAGGTGGGTGACGACGATCACCTGATAGTCCTGGGCCAACCGCGCCAGCCGGCGGCCGACTTCGATCGCCGCTCGTCCCCCGACTCCCGCGTCGACCTCGTCGAACACCAACGTGGGGACGTCCTTGGCGGCCGCACCGAGGCACACCTCGATGGCCAGCATGACCCGAGACAGCTCGCCACCTGATGCTCCGCGCTGCACGGGCAGGGCCGGGGCGTCGGGACGTGGCTGCAGCAGGATCTCGACCTCGTCGAGCCCGTCCGGGCCAGCAACGGCTGGGGCACCGTCGACGATCAGCGGATAAGCGCCTGCGCCCGGGGTTCGCGACGCGACGGTCACGGTCACTCGGGCCTCGGGCATCGCAAGACCGGCGAGTTCCGCCGAGACCGAGCCTGCGAGCCGATCGGCCGCGTCGCGTCGTGCGGCCGACAGCGCGCTGCCCAGCTTCGCGGTCTCGCCCGCGAGCGCGTCCCGCTCGGCGGCGAGCGCGGCGAGGGCCTCGTCGGAGACGTCCAGGTCGACGAGCTGCCTTTCCGCCTCCTGCGCCCAGGCCAGGACATCGGTCAGCTCCGGCCCGTACCTGCGGGTCAGGCTCGTGAGCACGGCGCGGCGATCCTCGACCTCGGCCAGCCGGGCCGGATCGGCGTCGAGCAGCGCACCGTATTGCACCAGATCAGCGCCCAGATCCGCGACCAAGGCAGCTAGTTCGACGATCCGGTCCCGCATGGCGCCGAGCGCGGGATCGTCGGTCGCCTCCATATCCAGCGAGCGCCGCGCGATGCCCAGCAGCGTGGCCACGTCGGAGGCGTAGCTCGCCGGATCGTCGGCGTCACCGAGCAGCGCGTCGTGCGCCGTCCGGGCGGCGAGGCGCAACTCGTCGGCGTGTGCCAGCCGCGACGCCGTGGCGCGCAGCTCGGCGTCCTCTCCGGGAACGGGTGCGGCGGCTGTGATCTCAGCCACGCCGTGCCGCAGCACGTCCGCCTGCCGAGCCAACTCGCGGGCCCGGGCCGTCCGGTCGGCAAGGCGGTCCTCGGCCGCGCGCCACGCCCGGAATTGCGCGGCGTACGTCGCGGCGTCATGGCCCCCATATCGATCCAGGGCGGCGCGCTGCTCGGCCGGCCGAGTGAGCCGGATCTGGTCGGATTGGCCGTGCACGGAAAACAGGTGCGCTCCGATGTCGCCGAGTACGGACACCGGTACCGGCGCTCCGCCGGCGAACCCCCGGGATCGCCCGCCTGCGGTGACGGTGCGCCGCAGCACGAGCGTGTGGTCGGCATCGAGCTCGCCACCAGCGTCGGCAACGCGACTGGCCGCGACCGACTCCGGCTCTAGGAGCAGGCGGCCGTCGATGATCGCTAGCTCCTGACCAGCGCGCACCCGGGTCGCGTCGCCGCGGCCGCCGAACAGCAGCTGCAGGCCGGTGACGACCATGGTCTTGCCGGCACCCGTCTCACCGGTCACGACGGTCAGCCCGGGCCCGAGCGGAAGCACGGCGTCGTCGATGACGCCCAGGCCCCGGATCCGAAGCTCCTCCAGCACGATCGGGAACGCTAGCCCACGGCCGAGTTACTCATCGGGTCCAAGTTCCACCCGGCCGTTGCGGAAACCAGACACTGGCAGTTGGAACTTGGTTACCAGACGGTCGGCGAAACTCCAGTCCGCGAGCCGCACGATCCGGATCGGTACGGCTCCGCGGTGAACCATGACGCGGCTGCCAGGCGGCAAGTCGATCGCGCGGCGGCCGTCGCAGCTCAGAACTCCTGGATAGTCGGGACGGAGCAGCGTGACGTCGATCCGCGACTCGGGTGTCACCACGACGGGCCGAGAGAACAGCGCGTGCGCCGCGTTAGGTACCACGACGAGCGCATCCAGGCTCGGCCAGAGAATGGGTCCACCCGCCGAATATGCGTATGCCGTCGATCCGGTCGGCGTCGCACAGAGCACGCCATCACAGCCGAAGCGCAGCAGCTCGTGACCGTCGACGGCGACGGCCAGCTCCAGCATGCGCTCGCGTGCGCTCTTCTCCACCGACGCCTCGTTGAGCGCCCACTCCGTCGCGAGCGTACGACCGAAGAGCTCCGCTCGGACGTCCAGCGTCGTCCGCTCTTCGAGGTCATAGCGCCGGTCGACCACGGCCGTTAACGCCTCGACCAGCGCGTCCGGCTCCGCTCCGGCCAGGAATCCCACCCGGCCGAAGTTGACACCCAGCATCGGCACGCGGGCCGGGCGAGCGAACTCGGCCGCGCGCAGAAAGGTGCCGTCTCCGCCGAACACCAAGACAAGCTCGGCGTTCTCTGCGGCCGATGGCTCCTCCGGCACGGTCACGACGTCCGTGATGCAGCACTCGCGAGCTTCCTGCTCGAGCATGCGGACCTCGAATCCGGCCCGGATCAGCTCGTGGACGGCGAAGGCAGCTTTGCGCGTGATCAAGTCGCGCGAGGTGTGCGCGACGATCAGCGCCGCCCTACCCATGTGCCGTCCTTTCTGGCCCTTCGCGCGAGGTTGCGTCGCCTCGCGCAGGTACCTCTCGCCGGCCTGCGCTCGCCGCGGCTTGCTCGATGGCAGCCCGGTCGTGCGCGTCGTCCGCCGGCCCGCTCGCCCGGCGCAGCCATAGAAAGAATTCCACGTTGCCAGACGGTCCGGGTAACCGGCTACGGGTGACGCCGCGCATCGACCAGCCCAGTCGGGCCGCCGCAGCGGCAACGCTCGCCACCGCGTCCGCGCGCAATGCCGGATCACGGACCACGCCACCGGCGCCCAGCCGCTCCCGGCCGACCTCGAACTGCGGCTTGACCAGCGGCATCAGGTCGCCGTCGTCGACCGTGCAGGTGATCAGCGCCGGCAGCACGACCGCCAGCGAGATGAACGACAGGTCGGCAACCGTGAGGTGCACCGGGCCGCCGATGGCGTCCGGTGTCAACGTTCGCACGTTTGTGCGATCGAGCACGCGAACGCGCTCGTCCTGCCGCAGCGGCCAGGCCAGTTGCCCGTAGCCGACATCGACGGCGATCACCTCAGCGGCGCCCGCTCGCAACAGCACATCCGTGAAGCCGCCGGTCGAGGCGCCGGCGTCCAGGCATCGCCGACCCGCGACCGTGATCTGCGGGAACGCCTCGAGCGCGCCGGCGAGCTTGTACCCGCCGCGCGAGGCATATCCAGGATCGTCGGCGTCGAGGACTCGAACTGGCGTGTCGGCGTCGACGGCAGTCGCCGGCTTGCGGGCCGGAATGCCGCGTACCTGAACGCGGCCGGCGCTCACCAACTGCACCGCCTGTTCCCGCGAACGAGCCAGACCCCGGCGCACGAGTTCGGCGTCGAGCCGCTGCCGTCGGGTGACCACCGCGAGCGTCAGCCGCCCGGATCGTGGATGCCGCGCAGCGCAGCATGCAGCTCGTCGTGAACCGCTTCATAGCGTTCAATGTGCTCGGCGACTGGCAGCTCATCCAGCTCGTCCAGCCCGGCAACCTGTGCCCGGAGGCTGTCCCCGAGCAGCGGCAGGGCCGGAGTAGCCGCCTCGGGCGACTTCTCGGCGGGCACCAGGTCGCTTGGCGGCGCCTCCGGTGCCGCGGCCTGGCCAGTCCCAGCCGTGCTCTCGGGATCAGCGGGCTGCATGTCGGGATCGGTCACTGGTCCTCCAGGTCGCCGAGATGGCAGTCGCGCCGACGGTACCGCGAGTGTCCTGCGCGTGTCCGGAATGGCTTGCTGGATGCGGCGAGCCACGCGCACACCGGTGTGGCGTGGCGCGTCGCAGGTTCCCGAAGATGTTTCGGACACGCGACACCAGGCACTCCGGTACCGTCACCGCACATGGCGACGGTCGAGGAATGCGAGCAGGCATTCCACGACCTCGCGGCCAAGTTGGCCGCGGCCGACGACAGCGCGAAGAAGCAGGCCTCGCTCAACCGCTCGATCAGCTGCAAGCTCCGCGATCTGAACGTGATCTTCTTCGGCCGGCTCAAAGACGGCGAGCTGATCGACATTCGCCAAGTCGACCGCACGGACGCGCAGGTGCGCCTGTCAATGACGAGCGACGTCCTGCTCGATCTCACGTCCGGCCGGCGTAGTTTCGCCAGCGCCTGGCTCAGCGGCGCAGTCACGGTTGACGCCAACATTTTCGACCTGCTCAAGCTGCGCTCGATCCTTTAAGGACCGGCATCGTCGGGCGCTGAGCTGGTTCGCGGATGTCCGGAGACGTCACGCCAGGCTGAGCCGGGCAAGTACCGCGGTGGCCTCGGCGTCCGCTCCCTCGACCCGCACCACGCCAGCATCGTTCGACCAGGTCCAGGCGGCAGCGCACAAGGCCCGCAGCGCATCGAGCTCGTCACCTGTCGATCGGTCGGTGCCCGACGTCGCTGCTCGCAACGTGAGGGCGGTCCCGTCGCGGCTGGCCGACCAGGCACCGCAGCGGGCCCCGGCCCGGTCCACGATCGGTTCGGGATGAGCGATCAGCAAGCCGCCGAGATCCGCCGCAATGTAGTCCGGGCGCAACCGCTCGGGCGCTTCGAGCAGCAGCGCCGGAGTCGTTACGCCGGTGAGGACGAGCAGGCTGGGACAACCGACGGCTCTCGCGCCTTCGACATCCGTATCCAACCGATCCCCGACGACGATCGGGTGTTGCGCGCCCGATCGCTCGACCGTCTCCCGATGCATCGTTGGCTCGGGCTTGCCCGTGACCACCGGCGTGGCGCCGGTCGCGTGCCGCAACGCCGCGACCAGCGAGCCGTTGCCGGGCAGTGGTCCGCGAGCCGACGGCAAGGTCGCGTCGATGTTGGTGGCGACCCAGGGAATGCCGCGCTGGATCGCGATCGCGCCCTCGGCAAGCATTCGCCAGTTCGTGTCGGGCGAGTAGCCCTGGACGACGGCCGCCGGCTCGTCGTCGGCGCTGAAGACCGGAACCAGGTCGCGCTCCCGCAGGGCCTCGACGAGACCGTCCGCCCCGACGACCAGCACTCGGGCCCTCGCCGGCAGCCGCTCCGCCAGATAGTGGGCGGCGGCTTGCGAAGAGGTGATCACCTCCCACGGGTCGGCCGGCACCCCGAGTCCGCGCAGCTGGGCGGCTACCTCCTCGGGCGTGCGGGCGGCATTGTTAGTGACGAACGCCAATCGCATTCCACGTTCCCGGGCGCTGGCCAGCGCCTGCGGTGCGCCGGTCACCGCAGCCCGACCCAGGTAGACCACCCCGTCCAGATCGAGCAGGGCGACGTCGTAGCGCGACGCCAGCGGAGCTGACGACCCGCGCAGGGTCGGCTGCCGTGCCTGCGATGTTTGCGTGCTCACTGTGGCCCGGCTCCGATGTCCTATCCCCATCCGTGCACCGAAGCCTAAGCGGTCGGCTGGCTACGATCGCAAGCCATGAGCAGGGCACAGAAGGGCGAATCGATCCTTCACGACACCGCCGGCGGACTCTCGCTCGCGCCAATGCGCGGGCTGCGCCCGTCCGTCGGACCAGACCGGCTAGGCAGGCTGCTCTGCCCTCCTTACGACGTCATCAGCGAGACTGATCGATCGGCATTACTCGCCGCTGACCCGGACAATGCCGTCGGCGTGATCCTGCCCCGAGCTACCGAGCCGGGCGCGATGCCGGTGCGCGGGTCAGACGATCCGTACACCCAAGCCGCGGCCCGGTTGGACCGTTGGGTGTCCACGGGCCTGTATCGCGTCGATCCGGACCCGACCTTGTACGTGTACGAGATGCGGACCGCCGAGGGCGTGACGACTCGCGGGCTGCTCGGAGCACTGGAGTTGCGCGATCCCGCGGATGGCGTCGTCCTCCCGCATGAGAACACCATGGCGGGCCCAGTCGCTGATCGCCTCGCGCTGATGCGGGCGACTGGTGCGGATCTCGAACCGATCTACCTCGTTTACGACGGCGGCGGCGCAGCGTCCCAGGTCGTCGCCGGCGTTACTGAGATCGACCTGCTCGCGACGGCAGTAACACCCGACCAAACCAGGCATCGGCTGTGGGGCATCACGGATCCGCGGGTGCATGCGGCCGTCGATGACGACCTTGCGACGCGTCATGCCCTGATCGCGGACGGCCATCACCGGTACGCGACGTACCGCGAACTCCAGCGTGATATGAGGATTTCGGCCGGACCTGGCCCCTGGGATCGCGGCCTGGCGCTCCTCGTCGACTCCACGGCTTATGGGCCACAGGTGCACGCGATTCACCGGGTACTCGTCGGACTTCCCGCTTGGCGACGCCCTCGAGCGCGTACAGCGAGTCGCCAGCATCACGGCCGTGGACAGCGCCGAGGCCGGACTGGCTGAGCTGTATGGCGATTCCGGGTTCGCCGCCGTGCTGACCGACGGTCGGACGAGCGCGATCGTGCACGACCTGGATCCTGCGCTCGCCGCCGGACTGCGGATCGATGACGAGCCCACCGAGTTGACCGATCTCGACGTGACGGTATTGCATCGCGGGCTGGTGGAACGCGTGTGGGGACTGCATGACACCGCCGACACCGTCGGATATGCCCACAGCGTCGACGAGGCCGTGACGGAAGCGGCCCGCTCCGGTGGCACCGCCGTGCTGTTGCGACCCACTCCGACCGCAGCAGTGGCCGCCATCGCGGCGGCGGGGGCCCGCATGCCCCGCAAGTCCACGCTGTTCACGCCGAAACCGGCGTCGGGGCTGGTCATGCGCCGGTTCTCCGACCAGGGCTGACCGCTCGCCGCACGGTCGCCGCGTCGACCTCGTACCGGCTCGCCGCAGTTCCCGCCGATGTTCGCCAGAAGCGGCGGCGCAGCGCGCCTGTTACCTCGACCACGTCACCCGGCACCCAGCGCAGGGCAGAGCGGCGCACCGTCGCCCGCGTGCTGGCGCAGTCGATGCTGTCTACGCGCACCCGGGCAGCGGCCGGGTCGCCGGGTGGTCGCGGGACGGTGAGGCGAAATGCACACAGCTCGTCGCCACTCGGTAGCGTTCGGACAACCGGGGCAGTCGCAACCGTCCCGCGAAGAAAGACGTGATTTGCCGGCTCGTACGGCGGTTTTTCGGATTCGCTCATGTGCTAATCGTCGCGATACCGCCGACAGGAGGGCGGCGGAGAAACCGGCCTGTGGATAGCGAATTCCGATGTGGACTGACGGACGTGAATTTGTCAGAGCTGTGTGCAGCGCCGCGGCCGTCAGAGCAACGCGGCGGCCCGTTCAGCGGCATCCGTTTCCCCGGTGGTGTCGAGGGCGGCCGATGCTGCGAACCAGCGGGCCGCGTCGTCCTTGCGCCCAGCGGTCTGCAGGGCGTCGGCGTAGGCGTACCAAAGGCGCACCGATCCAGGCCGGGGGTGCTGTGGATCGAGCCCGCCGCGCGCCAAGACACCCAACGCGGCGTCCACCTGACCGAGGTCACGCCGCGCTCCCGCGACCACGATGAGCAACTCGGCTCGAGTCTCTGCATCCAGGCGCGCGACATCCGGATCGTCGAGCATGCGCAGCGCCTGAGCCGGACGTCCGAGCGCTCGTTCGGTATCAGCGATCACGGCGAGATTGCGCGGATCGCCGGTGATGCGTCGCGCCGCACGCAACTCACTGAGCGCCTCAGCCCATTGCTGCGCGCGGTAGGCCGCGATGCCGACCGCCTCCCGTACCGCACCGATCCGGGCAGCTCGGGCGCGGGCAGCCCGCGCGTGATCGAGCGCCCGAAGTGGGTCGTCGTCGAGGAACTGGCCAGCCGCAGCTAGGTGGGCGCCGACGATCTCGGCGTTCGGTTTCGACAAGCTGCGCAGGTCGGCACGCACGTCCCGATCCAGGAGCTGGATCGTCGCACCGTCTGGAATCGCGGGCTCTCGCCGAGCCGCAGATCGACTCTCGCGAGCGCCGGCAGACGCTTTGGTCGGACCGGCTCGATGGGCACTGCTGCCCGACTTGTCACGACTGCGCCCGACTTGTCACGACTGCTGCCCGACGGAACGCTTCGCCCACTTCGTTTTCGATCGGCCCGGTCGCGCCCGGACGGCTCCCCACCGGAGGACCCGCCATGAGCGGACCGGGATGACTCGCGACCGGCCGAACGGAAAGACTCACCACGGGATGACTTCTCACCACGGGATGACTTCTCACCACGCGATGACTTCTCGCCACGCGGATGACTTCTCGCCACGCGATGACTTCTCGACGCGATGACTTCTCGGCGCGGGATGACTTGCGGGGCGTCCGGTCGTTGCGACTCGGATCGCGCGGCATGACTGCCTCCAGGTCGACCGGAAACGCTTGGCAACAAAGAGAACGAGGGCCATTCGGCGAACCGAACGACCCTCGTCCCACACTGTGTCCGGCGACGTCCTACTCTCCCACGCAGTGGCCCGCGCAGTACCATCGGCGCTGAGAGGCTTAGCTTCCGGGTTCGGGATGGGACCGGGCGTTTCCCTCTCGCTATGGTCGCCGAAACTCTATGGAGATATTGTCCCTCGCCCCAGCGGGGCGCGGACCGTACCTCGGGAACCGCACAGTGGACGCGTGCTCGAACGCGGCATAAAGCCGCGTCGAAAATGTATGTGGCAAGTCCTCGGCCTATTAGTACCGGTCAGCTTCATGCGTTACCGCACTTCCACTTCCGGCCTATCAACCCGGTGGTCTAGCCGGGGGCCTTACTCCATAAAGGATGGGAGATCTCATCTTGAAGCGAGCTTCCCGCTTAGATGCTTTCAGCGGTTATCCCTTCCGAACGTAGCCAACCAGCAGTGCTCCTGGCGGAACAACTGGCACACCAGAGGTTCGTCCGTCCCGGTCCTCTCGTACTAAGGACAGCCCTTCTCAAATCTCCTGCGCGCGCGGCGGATAGGGACCGAACTGTCTCACGACGTTCTAAACCCAGCTCGCGTACCGCTTTAATGGGCGAACAGCCCAACCCTTGGGACCGACTCCAGCCCCAGGATGCGACGAGCCGACATCGAGGTGCCAAACCATCCCGTCGATATGGACTCTTGGGGAAGATCAGCCTGTTATCCCCGGGGTACCTTTTATCCGTTGAGCGACACCGCTTCCACCTGCCGGTGCCGGATCACTAGTCCCAGCTTTCGCTCCTGCTCGACATGTCTGTCTCACAGTCAAGCTCCCTTGTGCACTTGCACTCGACACCTGATTGCCAACCAGGCTGAGGGAACCTTTGGGCGCCTCCGTTACATTTTAGGAGGCGACCGCCCCAGTCAAACTACCCACCTGACACTGTCTCTGATCCGGATTACGGACCGAGGTTAGACACCCAATTCGACCAGAGTGGTATTTCAACGTTGACTCCACCGACACTGGCGTGTCAGCTTCACAGTCTCCCACCTATCCTACACAAGCCGAACCGAGCACCAATATCAAGCTGTAGTAAAGGTCCCGGGGTCTTTCCGTCCTGCCGCGCGTAACGAGCATCTTTACTCGTAGTGCAATTTCGCCGAGTCTGTGGTTGAGACAGCCGAGAAGTCGTTACGCCATTCGTGCAGGTCGGAACTTACCCGACAAGGAATTTCGCTACCTTAGGATGGTTATAGTTACCACCGCCGTTTACTGGCGCTTAAGTTCTGAGCTTCGCACCGAAGTACTAACCCGTCCCCTTAACGTTCCAGCACCGGGCAGGCGTCAGTCCGTATACATCGTTTTACAACTTCGCACGGACCTGTGTTTTTAGTAAACAGTCGCTTCTCGCTGGTCTCTGCGGCCGGCCAGCGCTCAGGGAGCATGTCCCGTCACGCTAACTGGCCCCCCTTCTCCCGAAGTTACGGGGGCATTTTGCCGAGTTCCTTAACCACAGTTCTCTCGATCGCCTTGGTATTCTCTACCTGACCACCTGTGTCGGTTTGGGGTACGGGCCGCTCAGAGCTCGCTAGAGGCTTTTCTCGGCAGCATAGGATCATCGAATTCGCCACAATCGGCTATGCGTCCGTTCTCAGGCATTGTGGTGCGGATTTGCCTACACCACGCCCTACGACGTTGCTCCAGTACAACCATTGACTGGTACGACTACCTTCCTGCGTCACCCCATTGCTTACCTACTACTGGTCTGGGTCACGCGATCCACCGATCGTCCCGAAGGAGTCACGGCTTCTTGCGCTTAACATCGCCAGGGTCGGTATGGGCGCTCTTTCGCGGGTACGGGAATATCAACCCGTTGTCCATCGACTACGCCTGTCGGCCTCGCCTTAGGTCCCGACTTACCCTGGGCGGATTAGCCTGGCCCAGGAACCCTTGGTCATTCGGCGGGGGAGTTTCTCACTCCCCTTTCGCTACTCATGCCTGCATTCTCACTCGTATGCCGTCCACGGCTGGGTTTCCCCGCCGCTTCCTTCGGCATACGACGCTCCCCTACCCATCCACACGCCTGGCCAGCCACCGGTAAGGGCGACTGGCGGGCTATTGCATGAATGTCACAGCTTCGGCGGTGTGCTTGAGCCCCGTTACATTGTCGGCGCGGAATTACTTGACCAGTGAGCTATTACGCACTCTTTAAAGGGTGGCTGCTTCTAAGCCAACCTCCTGGTTGTCTGTGCGACTCCACATCCTTTCCCACTTAGCACACGCTGAGGGGCCTTAGCTGGTGATCTGGGTTGTTTCCCTCTCGACTACGAACCTTATCGCCCGCAGTCTCACTGCCGCGTTCTCACTTACCGGCATTCGGAGTTTGGCTGATTTCGGTAAGCTTGTAGGCCCCCTAGACCATCCAGTAGCTCTACCTCCGGCAAGAAACACGCGACGCTGCACCTATATGCATTTCGGGGAGAACCAGCTATCACGAAGTTTGATTGGCCTTTCACCCCTACCCACAGCTCATCCCCCAGGTTTTCAACCCTGGTGGGTTCGGTCCTCCACGCGGTCTTACCCGCGCTTCAACCTGGCCATGGGTAGATCACTTCGCTTCGGGTCTAGATCACGCGACTCGTTCGCCCTATTCAGACTCGCTTTCGCTACGGCTACCCCACACGGGTTAACCTCGCCACGTAACGCTAACTCGCAGGCTCATTCTTCAAAAGGCACGCTGTCACGACTGCACGCGAAGTGCAGCGACGCTCCAACGGCTTGTAGGCGCGCGGTTTCAGGTACTATTTCACTCCCCTCCCGGGGTACTTTTCACCTTTCCCTCACGGTACTTGTCCGCTATCGGTCACCAGGGAGTATTTAGGCTTAGCGGGTGGTCCCGCCGGATTCACAGCGAATTTCACGGGCTCGCTGCTACTTGGGGTAACGCTCGGGAGGCGTCGGGTTTTCGTCTACGGGGGTATCACCCTCTGCGCCGGACCTTCCCAAGTCCTTCGACTAACGACGACGCTTTCTTACTCCCTGCTGGTTCGGCAGAACCAGCTAAGCGGCCCCACAACCCCAGATACGCAACGCCTGCCGGCTATCACGCGTATGTGGTTTGGCCTGTTCCGCTTTCGCTCGCCACTACTCACGGAATCGCGGTTGCTTTCTCTTCCTGTGGGTACTGAGATGTTTCACTTCCCCACGTTCCCTCCTCATGCCCTATGTGTTCAGGCATGGGTGACAGGACATGACTCCTGCCGGGTTTCCCCATTCGGACACCCTCGGATCACAGCTCGGTCGGCAGCTCCCCGAGGCTTATCGCAGCCCCCTACGTCCTTCTTCGGCTCCTGGTGCCAAGGCATCCACCGTGCGCCCTTATTAACTTGGCCACAAAGATGCTCGCGTCCACTGTGCAGTTCTCAAGGTACGGGCGACGCAACGACGGGTCACCGCGTGCCCGGCCGGCGTGCTCAGCACGACCGTCCGGATCGTTCGGTGGGTCGATGTGTCGGACTGCGCGCATTCGGCGTGCGAATACGCCTGAGGGTTCGTTCCGCTCCCTCAGGACCCAACAGCGTGCCTACGTGATTGCGGCCCTCGGATCTGATTTCCACGCCAATAAATGGCCGTACTGACAGACCGATGACTTCAACCGCGAACTAGTTAGTGTTCCACCCTTGAGCTCCGCGGTGGCCTGCATAGCCACCAGACGGCTCTGGACGATCCTCTCGGATCGCCAGGTGCTCCTTAGAAAGGAGGTGATCCAGCCGCACCTTCCGGTACGGCTACCTTGTTACGACTTCGTCCTAATCGCCGATCCCACCTTCGACGGCTCCCTCCACAAGGGTTGGGCCACCGGCTTCGGGTGTTACCGACTTTCATGACGTGACGGGCGGTGTGTACAAGGCCCGGGAACGTATTCACCGCAGCGTTGCTGATCTGCGATTACTAGCGACTCCGACTTCATGGGGTCGAGTTGCAGACCCCAATCCGAACTGAGACCGGCTTTATGAGATTCGCTCCACCTTGCGGTATCGCAGCTCTTTGTACCGGCCATTGTAGCATGCGTGCAGCCCTGGACATAAGGGGCATGATGACTTGACGTCATCCCCACCTTCCTCCGAGTTGACCCCGGCAGTCTCCTATGAGTCCCCGACATTACTCGCTGGCAACATAGGACGAGGGTTGCGCTCGTTGCGGGACTTAACCCAACATCTCACGACACGAGCTGACGACAGCCATGCACCACCTGTGCAAGGCCCTTACGGACCTCGTATCTCTACGAGATTTCCCTGCATGTCAAACCCAGGTAAGGTTCTTCGCGTTGCATCGAATTAAGCCGCATGCTCCGCCGCTTGTGCGGGCCCCCGTCAATTCCTTTGAGTTTTAGCCTTGCGGCCGTACTCCCCAGGCGGGGCGCTTAATGCGTTAGCTGCGGCACAGACCACGTGGAATGTGGCCCACACCTAGCGCCCAACGTTTACGGCGTGGACTACCAGGGTATCTAATCCTGTTTGCTCCCCACGCTTTCGCTCCTCAGCGTCAATTTCGGCCCAGAGACCCGCCTTCGCCACCGGTGTTCCTCCTGATATCTGCGCATTTCACCGCTACACCAGGAATTCCAGTCTCCCCTACCGAATTCTAGCTTGCCCGTATCGGCTGCAGGCCCGGAGTTGAGCCCCAGGTTTTCACAGCCGACGCGACAAGCCGCCTACGAGCTCTTTACGCCCAATAATTCCGGACAACGCTTGCACCCTACGTATTACCGCGGCTGCTGGCACGTAGTTGGCCGGTGCTTCTTCTGCCCCTACCGTCACTTTCGCTTCGTCGGAGCTGAAAGAGGTTTACAACCCGAAGGCCGTCATCCCTCACGCGGCGTCGCTGCATCAGGCTTTCGCCCATTGTGCAATATTCCCCACTGCTGCCTCCCGTAGGAGTCTGGGCCGTGTCTCAGTCCCAGTGTGGCCGGTCGCCCTCTCAGGCCGGCTACCCGTCGTCGCCTTGGTGGGCCATTACCCCACCAACAAGCTGATAGGCCGCGGGCCCATCCCTAGCCAGAATCCTTTCCACGCCGGAGGATGCCCTCCGACGTCATATCCGGTATTAGACCCGGTTTCCCGGGCTTATCCCAGTGCTAGGGGCAGGTTGCCCACGTGTTACTCACCCGTTCGCCGCTAGGGCACCACACCCGAAGGTGTGGGCCTCGCTCGACTTGCATGTGTTAAGCACGCCGCCAGCGTTCGTCCTGAGCCAGGATCAAACTCTCCGTGAAGGTTTATTGACGCAACTGCGGCCGGAGTTACCGGTTCGCAGAGTGTCGACACAGAAAGTCGCCGCTCACACGGCGCGATCACTGGTCATACGAGCTGGTTAATTGCTCGATGTACCAAAGGAATCGTTCGCGACCATCACTACGGATGGACGCGGACGAGGTTATGCATATGGCACTAACTTTCGGCACGCTGTTGAGTTCTCAAGGAGCGGAGGCACACCGGCACGGACCTTTCGGGCCGATTGGGGGCAACCCACGAAACTCTACTCGGTTCGATCGGCCCGGTCAACCGAGGAGCCTCACATGGCCGTGCGACCAAGCGCCGACCTTCCAATCGAACACCACTCTAGCCGGTCTTGTTCCAACCGGCTGTGTTGATCTTGGCTATAACGCTGGGCGGCAGTAAGCCCAAGATCATCGAAGCCGTACCGACGGCGTCGGTACCCCAGGCGCAGGTGGCGTCAGGGCTTCCGGCAGGCAGCTGGGTCAGACCGGGGTATGCAACCGGATCGCTCGGCGCTTGCCAACCGTAACGACCGAGCCGGCCAGGACGGCCGCTGGCAGGTCGTACTCCCCGACCTGAACCGGCTTGCCGTCGACGCGGACCGCCCCTTGGTCGATCAACCGACGCGCTGCACTGGAACTCTCGGCAAGTCCAGCGGAGGTCAGGACGGCAGGCAGGTGCACCGTGTCTCCTGCCGGCATCGCATGCTCGGGCACGTCGGCCGGGATGGCACCGAATTTGAAGACGGCGTCGAACCGCTGCTCGGCGGCCGTCGCCTCGTCGGCACCGTGGTACAGGGCGACGATTTCCCGGGCAACTCGGCGCTTCGCGGCGTTCGCCTGGTTGCCGCCGGCCGCGACCTGCCGTTCGATGTGCTCGACCTCTCGCGGATGCAGGGAGGTGCACAGCCGGGCGTACATGCCGACCAGCCTGTCCGGGATGCTCATGAGCTTCCCGAACTGCTCGTCGGGGAGGTCGTCGATGGCGATGTAGTTGCCCAGCGACTTGCTCATCTTCTCCGTGCCATCGGTTCCGACGAGGAGCGGAACGGTGAGCACGGCTTGCGGATCCTGCCCTCGGGTGCGCTGCAGCTCTCGACCGACCAGATTGTTGAAGGTCTGGTCGGTCCCACCAAGCTCGACGTCGGCATGGATCTCGACCGAATCGATGCCTTGCAGCAGCGGGTAGAAGAACTCCGACAGGGTAATCGGCTGGCGGGCGGCGAAGCGGCGGGCGAAGTCATCGCGCTCGAGCAGCTGCGCGATCGTGATCTGCCGGGTGTAGTCCAGGACGTCGCCGAGCTGCATCGGCGCAAGCCAGTCGGCATTGTTCACGATCTCGACCCGCTGCTCGTCGAGCACGCGCATGAGCTGACTGAAGTAGCCGCTGGCGTTGACGCGCACGTCCTGCGCGCTCTGCGCCGATCGAGTGACGGTCCGGCCAGACGGATCACCCACCTGCCCGGTGAACCCACCCACGACCAGGACCGCCAGGTGGCCGAGGTCCTGGAATTGGCGCAGCTTGCGCAGCACGACGGCGTGGCCGAGCGTCAGCTGGCTGCCGGACGGGTCGATGCCCAGCTTGACGCGTAACGGGCGACCCTCGCGCTCGGCGGCTAGCAGCCGCTCGGCAAGACCATTCTGCGGCAGGATCTGCGCCGCGCCTGACGCGAGGATCTCGTGCGCTTCCCGCAACGCGCTCGGCAATCCCGCCACGGTCACGTCATTCGCATCGCCACCACGCTGGTTCACGAGGTGCCAGTGTGCCGGGTCGAGGTTCGAACTCGGCGGCTGCCCGGTCGAAACGACGACACCGAAGGCTCCGCGACGAGCCAGAACCGCCACAGGCGGTCCGCCGCGACGGTAATCCCTACTCGCGGCCCCGCCGCCACGTCTGCAGCCCGGTATCGCGGCAACCGCTCCAACTGAACGGGCGACCGGTCGGAGCACAAGTCGGCGCCGTACTGCCGACTGGTGATACCGAGCGCCATGGCCAGACGGGCCGGTCCTCGCGCCAGCTCGGCCAGGGTACGAGCGGTCGGACGCCGGACCCGCGCGGCCTCCACGCCACGTACAACCTCGCCGGCCCGCAGCAGCACGGCTTCGGCCCGGCCGTCCGCCCCGCAGACGACATTCGCACACCAGTGCATGCCGTAGGTGAAGTACACATAGAGGTGACCGGGCGGTCCGAACATGACGCTGTTGCGCGCCGTACGTCCCCGATAGGCATGCGAGGCCGCATCACCGAGCCCCGAGTACGCCTCGACCTCGGTCAGCCGGACCGCCACCTCGACTTCGTCCACAACGGATACGAGCACCGCGCCGAGCAGCCGGGGGGCGAGCCAGGGGGCCGGCCGCGCGAGTCGGTGCCGGGCGACGGTCACGGGCTGCCCACGGCCGTCCTCGTCCATCGCAGCTGGACTGCGCAGCGCTCCCGCAGCCGAGCCAGCTGCTCAGCAACCCGGTCCGGCGCGGTGCCCCCGAACCCGGTTCGGGACGCCACGGAGCCCTCGACCGTGAGCATGGGCCGCACGTCCGGCGTGAGCTGCTCGGAGAGGTCGGCGAGTTCAGCGTCGGAGAGGTCCGGCAGGTCGACGCCTCGGTCTTCGCAGGCACGCACGTACCGGCCCGTGATCTCGTGCGCGACCCGGAACGGCACACCTTTGCCGACCAGCCACTCGGCGACATCCGTGGCCAGCGTGAAGCCTTGCGAGGACAGCTCGGCCATCCGGTCAGTGTGGAACACCAGGGTCGCCACGAGCCCGGTGAGCGCCGGCAGCAGCAGGTGCAGACTGTCGACCGCGTCGAAAACGGGCTCCTTGTCCTCCTGCAGGTCCCGGTTGTACGCGAGAGGCAGCCCCTTCAGAGTGGCGAGGAGGCCAGCGTGATCGCCGATCAGCCGACCGGCCTTGCCCCGCGCCAGCTCCGCAATGTCCGGGTTCTTCTTCTGCGGCATGATCGACGACCCGGTCGAGTAGGAGTCGTCTAGCGTGATGAATCCGAATTCCCGCGTGGCCCAGAGGATTATCTCCTCCGCCAGCCGAGACAGGTCGACGGCGAGCATCGCGGCGACGAAGGAGAACTCCGCGACCAGGTCACGCGAGGCGGTTGCGTCGATGGAGTTCTCGGTCGCCCCGACGAATCCGAGCTCGGCGGCCACGATCTCCGGATCGAGGCCGAGCGACGAGCCGGCCAGCGCGCCCGCGCCGTACGGGCTGTAGGCGGCGCGGCGATCCCAGTCCTGCCATCGATCCACGTCCCTCGTCACGGCCCAGGCGTGGGCCAGCAGATGGTGCGACAACAACACAGGCTGCGCATGCTGTAGGTGAGTGCGCCCCGGCATCGGTGCGTCGAGGTGGTGTTCGGCCTGCTCAGCCAGCGCCTCCACGAGCTCAAGCGCCTGGACGGCGAGGGCCCGGGCCTGGTCGCGAAGATACATCCGGATCAGCGTCGCGATCTGGTCGTTGCGGGACCGGCCGGCGCGCAGCCGCCCGCCCAGCTCGGCGCCAACGCGCTCCAGCAGGATTCGCTCGAGTGCCGTGTGCACGTCCTCGTCGTCGGGGCCGGCGACGAGCCGGCCGGCAGCGACGTCGGCGTCGATCAACTCCAGCGCGTCGACGAGCGCGCGCATCTCACCGTCGGTCAGCAGTCCCGCCCGGCGCAGCGCGTGGGCGTGAGCGCGCGAGCCCGCGATGTCGTAGCGGGCCAGGCGCCAGTCGACCTGTGTGGACACGGACAGGGCGCGCAGCGCCTCGGCTGGGCCGGACGCGAACCGCCCGCCCCACAGCCGGGTCGGCTCGCCGGCGCTGTCGCTTTGCGGCACAGTCAGGAGCCGCGCTGGTCGCGCCGCGCCGCGATCCGGCTCGGCAGCCCCCAGAGCTGCACGAAACCCTTGGCCAGCGACTGGTCGAACGCGTCGCCGGTGTCGTACGTCGCGAGCTCGAAGTCATAGAGCGATCCGCTGCCCCGCCTTCCGGTGGCAACAGCGCGGCCCGCAGACAACCGGAGCCGTACGTCGCCGGTCACCTGACGCTGCGAGGAGTCCACGAAGGCGTCCAGAGACCGCTTGAGCGGGCTGAACCAGAGCCCGTCATAGACCAGCTCGGACCACCGCTGTTCGACCGCGAACTTGAACCGGCGGAGGTCACGTTCGACCGTGAGGTCCTCCAGTTCTTGGTGCGCCGCGATCAAGGCGACGGCACCGGGCGCCTCGTACACCTCGCGGCTCTTGATGCCGACGAGCCGGTCTTCGACCATGTCGAGTCGGCCGACCCCGTGCGCGCCGGCCCGCCGATTCAATTCGAGGATGACGTCGAGAACGGATGCCGACCGGCCGTCGATGCCGGTGGGCACACCGTCCGCGAACGAGATCACGACGTCGTCCGGATCGACCGACGTTTCTGGCGCGGAGGTGTAGGCGTACAGGTCCTCGATCGGGGCGTTCCAGGGGTCCTCGAGGAAACCGGTCTCCACGGCGCGGCCCCAGAGATTCTGATCGACCGAGTACGGCGAGCGCTTGGACTGATCGATCGGCAGTCCCTTCTCCTCCGCGAACGCAATCGCCTTGTCGCGGGTCATGCCGCTGTCCCGAACTGGGGCCATCACGTTGAGCTCGGGCGCCAGCGCCCCGATACCCACCTCGAAGCGCACTTGATCATTGCCCTTGCCCGTGCAGCCGTGCGCCACCGTGTCGGCTCCGTACCGGTGGGCGGCGGCGGCAAGATGCTTGGCAATCACCGGCCGCGACAGTGCTGATACCAGCGGATACCGCTCCAGGTACAGGGCGTTCGTGCGCAGCGCCGGTAGGCAGTACCCCTCGGCGAACTCCGCGCGCAGGTCGACAACCTCAGCCTCGATCGCGCCACACGCGAGCGCTCGTTCTCGGATGACGTCTAGATCCTCGCCGCCTTGCCCGACATCTGCGGCGATGGCGATCACCTCCGCGCCGGTCTCCTCGGCGATCCAGCCGATCGCCACGGATGTGTCCAGCCCACCTGAGTAGGCCAGCACGATGCGCTTGCTCATGGCTCTCTTCCTGTCGTTGGTGTCTGGGCGAGACGAAGAAGCTGATGCGCGAGATCCGCGCCGCCAGCCGGATCCCGGGCGACCACGAGGATCGTGTCGTCGCCGGCAATGGTGCCGGCGATCTGCGCCAGCCCGGCCCGATCGACAGCGGACGCGAGGAAGTGGGCCGCGCCAGGCGGCGTCCGCAATACGACGAGATTGGCGCTTGGCTCTGCCGAGACGAGCAGCTCGCCGAGCAGCCGGGCCAGTCGGATAGGCGGTGCGTCCTCGGCGGAGCGAGTCGCCAGCGGCGCGCCGTCTTCGGGGATGACGTAGACCGGCAGGCCGCCGTCTGGCGTGCGGAGCTTGACTGCGCCGAGCTCCTCCAGGTCGCGGCTTAGCGTGGCTTGCGTGACGTGCCAGCCCTCGGCCCGCAGCAGCTGTGCCAGCTGTGCCTGCGAGTGCACCGATAGCGCAGCGACGGTCGCGACGATGCGGGCGTGCCGCGCGGCCTTGCCCGGCGCCTCCGCGACGGCCGCATCCCGCGATCCCATAGTGGCGGCCATCACAGCTTCTCCGAGAGCCAGGTCAGCAACGCCTTTTGCGCGTGCAGCCGATTCTCCGCCTCGTCCCAAACCGCGCTCTGCGGTCCGTCGATGACCTCGGCCGCGATCTCGCGCCCGCGGTAAGCGGGCAGGCAGTGCAGCACGATCGCGTCCGGCGCACAGCGCTGGAGGGCTCCCGCGGTGACGGCGAATGGCCCGAACGGGGTAAGGCGTTCGTCCTTCTGGGCTTCCTGTCCCATCGACACCCAGGTATCGGTCGCCACGACATCCGCCCCGTCGAATGCCGCGATGGGCTCGGTCGTGGTCAACACGGATCCACCCGTGCCGGAGGCAATCCGCTCCGCATCGGCGACGATCGCCGGATCGGGCAGATAGCCGACCGGCCCCGCCACCCGCACGTGCATGCCGGCGGTCGCGCCACCGATCAGATAGGAGTGCGCCATGTTGTTCGCTGCGTCACCGACATAGCTGAGCGTCAGCCCGGCGAGTGTGCCGTGCCGCTCACGAATCGTCTGCAGGTCGGCGAGCACCTGACACGGGTGGAACTCATCGGTGAGCGCGTTGACGACGGGCACCCGGCTCACCCGCGCCATGTTCTCGATGCGGTCCTGGCCGAAGGTGCGCCAGACGATCGCGGCCACCTGCCGGTCCAGCACCCGCGTGGTGTCCTCGATCGGCTCGCCCCGCCCCAGTTGCGAGACCTGAGCGTCGATCACCAGCGGATACCCGCCGAGCTCGGCGATGCCGACGCTGAACGACACGCGGGTCCGTGTCGACGGCTTGTCGAAGATGACCGCGACCGCACGCGGCCCGCTGAACGGCTGGTAGACCAGGCGATTGCGCTTCATGTCGTCGGCCAGGTCGAGAACCTCGCGCTGCTCCTCCGGGGTGAGGTCGTCGTCGCGGACGAAGTGCCTCGGGTTCATCGCTGGCCTCGTTCTACGGCGGCGAGGGCCTCGGACAATCGCGGCAGCGCAGCGCCGACGTCAGCCTCGGTCAGGATGAGCGGCGGGGCGAGCCGGATGACGTCCGGGCGCACCGCGTTGACGAGCAACGCCCGCTCGCGGGCAGCCGCTTCGACCGCGCCCGCAGTTGGTGCCGTGAGTGCGACTGCACGCCACAGCCCGCAGCCCCGCACCTCCGCCACGAGTCGCGAGTCGATTGCCTGCAGGCCAGCGTCGAGGCACTCCCCCACTCGCTTCACCGAATCGAGCAGCTGGTCGTCCGCGATCGTGGTCAGCACCGCCAGCGCGGCGGCACAGGCAACCGGATTTCCGCCGAACGTGCTCCCATGGTCACCAGGCACGAACAGCTCGCCGGCCGGGCCGAGCCCGATGCACGCGCCGATCGGCAGCCCACCGCCGAGACCCTTGGCGAGGGTGAGAATATCCGGTCGCACGCCGTCGGCCAGGCTCGCGAACCAATGGCCGGTGCGACCAATGCCACTCTGTACCTCGTCGATCACCAGGAGCGCTCCAGCCGCATCGCAGATGTCGCGGGCCGCAGCCAGATATCCGGTTGGCGCTGGGACGATGCCTCCTTCGCCCAGGGCAGGCTCGAGGAAAACCGCGGCGGTTCGCTCGCTTACCGCATCCTCGAGCGCGCGGACGTCGCCGTAGCCCACGAACGAGACCGGTTCGGGAAGGGGGGCGAAGGGCTCCCGCTTGGCCGGATTGCCGGTGACAGCGAGGGCGCCAAGCGTCCGGCCGTGGAAGCTGCCGTTCGCGGCGACGAGCTCCAGCCGGGTGCCGTCCGGATTGCGGGTCCAGCCGTGTCTGCGGGCGAGCTTGATGGCGCACTCGTTGGCTTCCGCGCCGCTGTTGGCGAAGAAGACCCGTCCGGGCACGCCGACCAGCTCGACTAGCCGCTCGGCCAGCCGAACACCGGGCTCGTGGATCGCCAGGTTCGAGGTGTGCGCCAGCGTCGTGACTTGACGGCTGACGGCCTCCACGACAGCCGGGTGTCCGTGCCCGAGGGAGGAGACGGCAATCCCGGCCACGAAGTCGAGGTACTCGCGGCCGTCTGTGTCCCATACCCGGACGCCGTCACCACGGGCGATCTCGATCGGCGGAGTGCCGTAGTTGGGCATCATGACCGCGTCCCATCGGTCGGTCAGTGTCACGAGGGCTCCTTCGCGGGCAGCACCATGGTGCCTATCCCTTCGGTGGTGAATACCTCGAGCAGCAAGGAGTGCGGGACGCGTCCGTCGAGAACGTGCGCCCGGCTGACGCCGCCCTCCACGGCCCGCAGGCACGCCTCCATCTTGGGCGCCATCCCGCTATCCAGCGCGGGAAGAAGTGCGCTGAGCTCGTCCGCGCGGATGCTGCTCACGACCTCGCCGGTTGTCGGCCAGTTCATGTACAGGCCCTCGACGTCGGTCAGCATGACCAACTTCTCGGCGGCGAGCGCGACCGCTATCGCCCCCGCGGCCGTGTCGGCGTTCACGTTGTAGGTCAACCCGTCGCCACCGCGTGCGACAGTGGCGATAACCGGGATCCGGCCCGCGTCCAGAAGGGCTTGTACCGGGCTCGGATCGACGGCGACCACGTCACCGACCTGGCCGATGTCGACAGGCACGCCGTCAACGACCGCCGGCCGGCGTTCAGCTGTGAGCAGTCCGGCGTCCTCGCCGGACAGGCCGACCGCGAAGGAGCCGTGGTCGTTGATCTGGTTGACGATCTCGCCGTTGACCTGTCCGACGAGGACCATGCGAACGACCTTCATGGCTTCGGGAGAGGTCACGCGCAGGCCGGCGCGGAACTCCGTCTCCATCCCGAGGCGGTTCAGGTGTGCCGTGATCTGGGGACCGCCTCCGTGCACGACGACGGGACGCAGGCCGGCATAGCGCAAGAACACGATGTCCTCAGCGAACGCCCGTTGCAGCTGTGGCGCCGTCATTGCATTACCGCCGAACTTGACGACGACGACCTTGCCGTGAAATTGGGCCAGCCACGGAAGGGCGTCGACGAGAGTGCTCGCCTTCTCCAGCGCGACGTCGCGGTCCCGGCTCACGTCGAGTAGGCCGAGTTGGTGCGGACATAGTCGTAAGACAGATCGGTCGTTCGGATGGTGCTGCTCGCGGCACCTGCGTGCAGGTCGACCGCGATCGTCACCGCACGCCCGGCGAGATCGACCCGATCCCGCGGCTCCCCGGCCGCGCCCGCGCGACAGACCTCGACTCCGTTGATGCTGACATCGAGCCGGTCGGGCTCGAAGGCCGCCGATGTCGTGCCGACTGCCGCCAGGACCCGACCCCAGTTCGGATCGTTGCCGAACAACGCGCATTTGAGCAGGTTGTTTCGCGCGATGGCCCGGCCGACCTCAACCGCGTCATCCTCCGACGCCGCGCCACCCACCACGACGGCGACATGCTTTGTGGCGCCCTCGGCATCATCGACGAGTTGGCCGGCCAGATCCGCGCAGACCGCCTCGACCGCCACATCGAGATCCGGCGACTGAGCGGGGATGCCAGACGCGCCGCTGGCCAGCAAGATCACGGTGTCGTTCGTGGATAGGCACCCGTCGGCATCGACCCGCTCGAACGTCCGGCGTACCGCATCGTGGAGTACGACGTCGAGCCGGTCCGCGCTGACGGCGGCATCGGTCGTGATCACGCACAACATCGTGGCGAGACTCGGCGCGAGCATGCCCGCGCCTTTCGCCATGCCGCCGACCGTCCACCCGTCGGCATGCACTTGCACCGCCTGCTTAGCCTCCGTGTCCGTAGTGCGAATGGCGTCCGCGGCGTCCGGACCACCGTCCTTGTCCAGAGCGGCCGCCGCCCGCGTGACGCCCGCCAGCAGCGCGTCCATCGGGAGCCGCTCGCCGATCAGACCGGTGGAGCACACCGCGACATCGCCGGCCCCGATGTCGAGTACGGTCGCGATGTGCTCCGCCGTGGCATGGGTATCGGCGAACCCGGCCGGACCCGTGCAGGCGTTGGCCCCGCCGGAATTGAGGGCCACCACTCGCAGCCGCCCGTCGGCGACCGCCTGCCTTGACCAGATCACGGGCGCGGCTTGCACCCGGTTGCGGGTGAAGACCGCCGCCGCCGCGTCCGACGGGCCGTCGTTGACGACCAGCGCGACGTCACGGCCGCCAGACGCCTTCAGGCCGGCGACCACACCCGCCGCGCGGAATCCGCTGGCCGCCGTCACGCTCACGGGGCGATCCCGTCGACAGCGAGGCCGGCCGTCTCGGGCAGGCCAAGCATCAGGTTGGCGTTCTGCACCGCCTGGCCGGCGGCACCCTTACCCAGGTTGTCTATTGCGCTGAGGACGACGACGCGTCCGGAACTCAAGTCCGTTACCGCCTGCAGATGGGCGCAATTCGAGCCGGCGACCGCCGCAGTATGTGGCTGCTCGCCGGGCGGCAGCACGTGCACGAACGGCTCGGCGCCGTAGGCCGCGACGAGCACTTCGCGGACCTCGTCCAGGGTGACGGAACGAGCCGGGCGCGCGGCGACGCTGGCGAGGATGCCCCGCGGCATCGGCGCCAGCACCGGCGTGAACGACAGTGTGGTCGCGCCGGTGCATTGCAAGATCTCGGGAACGTGCTGGTGCGAGCCGACTTTGTACGGCGAGAGGTCACCCATGACCTCGCTGGCGAGCAGGTTCGCCTTGACCGCGCGGCCGGCCCCCGACGTCCCGCTCGCAGCGACCGCGACCAGGTCGTCCCGCTCGACCACGCCCGCCGCGACGAGTGGGGCCACGGCCAGCGCGATCGCGACGGCATAACAACCGGTATTGGCCACCCGCGCGGAGTCAGCGATCTTGGTGCGTTGCTCCGGAAGCTCCGGCAGACCGTACGTCCAGGCGCCGGCATGCGCACCGCCGTAGTACCGCTCGTATGCCCCCGCGTCGGTCAGCCGGTGATCGGCGCCCAGGTCAACAATCTTGACGCCCGGCGGCAGCTGCGGTGCGAATGATCCCGAGGCGCCGTGCGGCAGCGCGAGGAATACGAGGTCGGCCCCGGCGATCGCCTGCGGCACGGTGTCCGCCAGGACGAGATCGGCGAGCGTGCGCAACTGTGGATGGACGGCGCCCAGAGGCTGGCCTGCATTGTCGTGCGCAGTCGCCGCCGTCACGTCGAGATCCGGGTGCGCCGCAAGGAGCCGCAGCAGCTCTCCGCCGGCGTATCCGCTCGCGCCCGCCACGGCGACCCGGTAACCCATGCGGACTATTATGCATGGTGGCGCAACTTCATACAGAGTCGCCACCCTCAATCCAGGCTGATGATCTTGGACTTATCGACACCAGATGGCTATAAGTCCAAGATCATCCGCAGATAGCGCCTTTGAGGCAACGCCCACCTCGATCATCTGCCAGCTCGACGCCAAGGAGCGGACCGACGTCTTCCTCCTCTCCACGACGATCCTGGCGAACGCCGACGACCCAGACTTCTTCCTGCGCAAGGGAATCGGCTGGGCCCTGCGCCAATACGCCCGGGTCGACCCCGACTGGGTGCGCACATTCGTGGCGGACCACGTCCTCAGCCCGCTATCCCGGCGAGAGGCGATGAAGCACCTCGCGGGTTGATTACGCACCCCAGGGGACTCAGGCGCGGAGCCGGGCGCCGTATCGCTCGGCCGCTCGGGCCACCGCCGCGTCCCGCGCGACCGAAGCCTCCTCGACGGTCAACGTTCGGTCTGCGGCCCGGAAGCGCAGCGCGAATGCGAGTGACTTCACGCGCGGTCCCAGCCGCTCCTCGTCCGCGTAGACGTCAAAGAGCCGAGCTGACTCGAGCAGATTCCCGGCTCCGGACCGGATGGCCGCAAGCACGTCGCCCGCGGCGACCTCAGCCGGCACGACCAGGGCGATGTCGAGCAGCACGGGCGGGAACGGCGAGATTTCCGGCGCGGGCGCGGGCGGGGGCGGCTGGAATGCGCCGAGGTCGAGCTCCATTGCGCAGGTGCGCTCGGGCAGCCCCAGAGTCGTGACGACGCGCGGATGCAACTCGCCGGCGTAGCCGATGACGCCGCCGTCCAGCACGAGCTCGGCGCATCGCCCGGGGTGCCATGGCGGCTGGTCGCCGCGGCGAATGGTCAGCTCAGTTCGGGCAGCGCGGGCCAGGACGCGGGCGGCCTCGACCGCCTCGGTCCAGTCGGCCAGGCGTCCGCTCCCCCACCAGCCCGCGCGATCGCGCGGTCCGGACAGCACGACGGCAGCGTGCTGGGGCTGATCCGGCAGGGCCGCTTCGAGCGCCGCCAGCTCCGCATCTGACGGCCGGTGGGCGACGCTCGGGCGCGGCACGGGTGGGGCGTCCGGGCGCGGGAGGTATACCAGTCCGATCTCGAACAGGGACAGCTCACGTAGACCGCGGCCGAGATTTCGAGTGAGCGTCGCCAGCAGCCCGGGCAGCAGCGACGTCCGCAGCTCTGGTTCGGCGTCGGACAGCGGATTGGCGACGACGATCGCGCGCCGGCGCGGGTCGTCGGCGGCCAAGCCGAACTGGTCGTGCGCGGACGGCGAGACGAACGGATAACTCAGCACCTCGGTGTAGCCGGATGCGGCGAGCGCCCGCGTGAAGGTGCGACGTAGCCGTTGCGGAGCGGCCAGCCCGCGACCGGGCGGCGGAGTGGGTAGCGCCGACGGCACGCGCTCATAACCCACCAGGCGCACGACCTCCTCGACGAGGTCAGCCGGATCGGTCAGGTCGGGCCGCCAGCTCGGTGGCGCGACGGTGAGCACGTCCGCACCGCGCACGGCACAGCCCACCTGGATGAGCCGCCGCAGGACCGTCGGCGCGTCGATCGGGAGTCCAGCGACCTGGCCGGGGCTCTCGACCCGGAGCTGGATCTCGACCGGTGCCGGTCCGGATCCGACGACCGTGAAGCCGGGAGCGGCCATGGCGCCACCGTGCCGGACCAACAGGTCGACACAGCGCTGCAACGCGACGGCCGCGATCTCCGGATCCACCCCGCGCTCGAACCGCTTGGCCGCCTCACTCGGCAGCTTGTGGCGACGCACCGCGCGGGCGATCGACGTGGGTTCCCAGTGGGCGGCCTCGAGCACGATGTCCGCGGTCCCGGCATCGATCTCCGTCGACCCGCCGCCCATGACCCCGGCGAGGGCAATGGGACCGGTGTCGTCGGTGACTACGAGATCATCCGGATCGAGCCCGCGCACGGTGCCGTCGAGGGTGGTGAGCTTCTCACCGGGTTGGGCGCGGCGTACGCCGAGAGGCCCGGTGAGCTTGCTGCGGTCGAAGGCGTGCAGCGGCTGGCCAGTCTCGAGCATCACGTAGTTCGTGACGTCGACGGCCAACGAGATGGGACGCATGCCCGCTCCGGTGAGACGGGAGCGCATCCATTGCGGGCTTTGCGCAGTGGGGTTGAGCCCGGTGACGACCCGCGCCGAGAACCGGTCACACCCGACCGGGTCGTCGACGACGACCGGGTAGGCGGGCGACTCGGCCGACGGGATCGCCACCCGGTCGGCCACGTCATGAAACGGGGCGTCGAACGCCGCTGCCGCCTCACGGGCGAGACCGCGTACCGAAAGGCAATAGCCACGGTCCGGCGTGACCGCGATATCCAAAACGGCGTCACGCATGCCGAGGGCCGCGAGAGCGTCGCTGCCGGGAGGCCCCGCATCCGGCGACAAAACCAGGATCCCGGTGTGATCGTCGCCGATGCCTAGCTCGCGCGCTGAACAGATCATTCCGTCGGAGATGTGCCCATAAGTCTTGCGGGCCGAGATCGCGAACCCGCCAGACAACACCGCCCCGGGCAGTGCGACGGCGACCAGGTCTCCGACGACGAAGTTGTGCGCGCCGCAGACGATGCCGCGTCGCTCGGACTCCCCGACGTCGACCTGGCACCACCGGATCGTCTTGCCGTTGCTCTGCACCTCGGTCGCCATCGACCACACCCGGCCGATGACGACGGGCCCGGTCACGGCATCAGCGGCCGCATCCACCCGCTCCACCTCCAGGCCGACGCGCACGAGAGCGTCGCCGAGCTGGCGCGGAGTAGTGCCAGGCGGGAGGTCGACGGACTCGGCCACCCAGCTCACAGGTGCGCGCATCAGGCCTCCATGCCGAACGCCTGGGTGAACCGCACGTCGCCCTCGACCATGTCTCGCATGTCAGCCGCCGAGTTGCGAAACATCATGGTTCGCTCGATGCCCATGCCGAAGGCGAATCCGCGGTACCGCTCGGGGTCGACCCCACATGCGCGCAGCACCCGGGGATTGACCATGCCGCAGCCGCCCCACTCGATCCAGCCTTCGCTGTCGCAGGTACGGCAGTCCCAGTCCGGGTTGCCGACCGACTGGCCCCGGCACACGAAGCACAGCAGGTCCAGCTCGGCGGACGGCTCGGTGAACGGGAAGTAGGACGGCCGCAGCCGGGTCACGATCCCCGGTCCGAACATCGCCTGCGCCATGTGATCGAGCGTGCCTTTCAGGTGGGCCATGGTGATGCCTTCGTCGACGGCGAGGCCCTCGATCTGGTGAAACACCGGGGTATGGGTGGCGTCGAGCTCGTCGGTACGGAACACCTTGCCGGGGCACACGACGTAGATCGGCGGAGTTCGGGCGAGCATCGTCCGAACCTGCACGGGCGAGGTATGGGTGCGCAGCACCAGCCCCGAGTCCTCGGAGCCGACGAAGAACGTGTCCATGAGGGTTCGCGCGGGGTGGTCGGGCGGGATGTTCAGCGCATCGAAGTTGAACCACTCGGCTTCGATCTCCGGACCTTCGGCGACCTCGTACCCCATGGCGACGAAGATGTCCGCGAACAGCTCCTGAATCGTGGTGAGCGGATGGCGCGCGCCTTCGACGCGCCGATCCGAGGGGAGCGTGACGTCGACCGCTTCGTCGATGAGGACCCGGGCATCACGTTCGGCAGCCAACTCGATCGCCCGAGCTTCCAGCGCGGCCCGCACCTCGCCGCGCGCGGCGCCGACGCGCTGCCCGGCGGCTTTGCGGGCAGCTGGCGGGAGCGCACCGATCTCCCGATTCGCGAGCGCAAGCGGGGACCGGTCGCCGTCGTGGGCGAGGCGGGCGGCCTTGAGCGCGTCGAGGTCAGACGCCGCGGCAATGGCGGCAAGCGCCGCGGTGACATTGCGTGCCACCGCGTCCGGCGCGAGCGTGCTCACCTCCACCGGGTCGAAACTCGTGCTCTCAGGCATGCAATCCTCGGATCTCAGGGGCAGCGACGTCCGCGAGTATCCCATCCGGTGCGCAGCGTGTTATGTCGCGCGGTGCGCCCGGGCGCTCGCATATAGGCACACCGCCGCCGCGGCGGCAAGGTTCAGGCTCTCGGCGCGGCCGTGGATCGGCACCCGCACCGAACGATCCGCAGCTTCGGTCACCTCGGGCGGCAGACCGTTCGCCTCGTTGCCGAAAAGCCACTGCGTCGGCGCGCGCAAGGCTCCGCGATCGGCGAGGTCGTCCAGGTCGTCGAGTCCAGAGCCGGCCGCCGCGAGCACGGCGAGGCCGGCGGCACGGCCTGCGGCGATCGCCTCCGCAGGGCTCACGTCCACGACGATGTCGAGGTGAAACAAGCTTCCGGCCGAGGCGCGCACAGCCTTGCCGTTGTACGCGTCGACGCTGCTACCGGCGAACACCACCACGTCCGCCCCGGCAGCATCCGCGGTGCGCACGATCGTGCCGGCGTTTCCAGGATCGTTGGCGTGGACGAGGACAACTACCAACCGGGCGTCGCGCGCCAGGGCCGTCTCGAGCGGCACGTCAACGGCTCGGCAGACCGCCACGAGGCCCTGCGGCGAGGCCGTCTCGGACAGCTTCGCCGCCGCCTTCGAGCTGATCTCAAACACGGGCACCTCGGCCGCGGCGAGCAGCTTGGCATGGCGCCGCAATCCGGAGATGGTCCCGAAGACCTCGACGACCGAACCCGGGCGCCCTAAGGCTTCGGAGACCGCGGGCGAGCCCTCGGCGAGGAAGCGCCCGGTGTCACGACGCGCCCGCCGATCGGTCAGCCGACGCGCGGCGGCGAGCCGGGCGTTGGAATCAGCAAGCACGGGACGGCGATCTTCTTGATGATCTTGGACTTATCGCCGTTCTGAGGCAGTAAGTCCAAGATCACGAATGGATTGGGTGGGCGACGGACGGCTCAGGCCGCCGAGGTCTGGGCGCCGCCAGTTCCTTCTGCGGCTACCGCATCCTTCGCCACGGCAGCCAGCGCGGCGAATGCGGCCTCGTCGGTGACGGCGAGGTCGGCCAGGACCTTTCGGTCAACGGTGATCCCGGCGAGTCGAAGGCCTTGGATGAACCGGTTGTAGGTGATGTCGTTGGCGCGGGCCGCGGCGTTGATCCGAGTGATCCACAGACGGCGGAAATCGCCCTTGCGGGTTTTCCGATCGCGATAGGAGTAGGTGGCTGAATGGAGCAGCTGCTCCTTCGCCTTGCGGTAGAGGCGCGAGCGCTGCCCGCGATAGCCGGACGCCGCTTCCAGCGTGCCTCGGCGCTTCTTGTGGGCGTTCACTGCCCGCTTGACGCGTGCCACGGTGCTTTCCTTGCTCGTCGGGCTGCCGTGCGTTACCGGCAGCGGATGGGTCGGGTCGGCTCAGCGGCCGAGCAGCTTCTTGACGCGGTGCGCGTCGGCTGCAGATACCTCTTTGGTCCCGGTGAGGCGCCGGGTCAGACGCGAGGGCTTGCGTTCAAGCAAGTGCCGCTTGCCAGCGTGCTCGGTCAGCAGCCGGCCGCTGCCCGTCACCTTGACGCGCTTCTTCATCCCGCTGTGAGTCTTGTTCTTCGGCATCAGTCGTATCGCTTTCTTCAGTTGTGCGTCACGCGATCTCGGTATCGCGCCCAGTATCGCGAACCGAACGAGTGCGCGCGCCGCGATGCGGTGCTACCACCATGATCATGTTGCGGCCGTCCTGCTTGGGCGAGGACTCGACGAAGCCGAGGTCGGCGACGTCCGTCGCCAGCCGCTGCAACAAGCGGAACCCGAGTTCGGGTCGGGATTGCTCGCGGCCGCGGAACATGATCGTCACCTTCACCTTGTCGCCTTGCCTCAGGAACCGCTCGACGTGACCCTTCTTCGTCTCGTAGTCGTGGGAGTCGATCTTGGGGCGAAGTTTCATCTCCTTGATGACAGTGAGGGACTGGTTGCGCCGGGCCTCCCGCGCCTTCTGTGCACTCTCGTATTTGAACTTGCCGTAGTCCATGAGCTTGGCAACAGGCGGTCGTGCCATCGGGGCCACCTCGACCAGGTCCAGATCGGCTTCCGCCGCCAGTTCGAGGGCCTTGCCGATCGGCACGATGCCGACCTGCTCACCCTCGGGACCGACGAGGCGTACCTCCGGCACTCGGATCCGGTCGTTGATCCTCGGTTCAGAACTGATGGGACCTCCCAGGGTCGTCGGAACTGCCGTGTCGCGGCGCCTTCGTCCGGAACGAACGAGGGCCCCGCAGCGCTCATGTGCGCGCGAGGCCCGTACCGACCAGTCCGTCCGGGTCGATGACCCGACACCACGCATGGCTGCGCAGTGTTCGCCCGGGAAGGTACCGGACGACACGGACCGGACCCGGCGCACCTCGTGATGCCGGTGGCACGGGTGGGAGGCTCGGGCACGTCACGCCGGCAGTGATTCGTCCACGTGACGATACCGAAGGGCATCCGCTTGCACGCCTCCGCGGGTGCGGAGGTTTGGTCGCTTTCACAGAATATCAGTCTGCGGACGGCGTGGTTGATGCCGCTTCGTACAAGGCCCGCAAACCGCGCATGACGGCGACGGACCGCTCGCGGTCGAAACGCTGCACCGCGTACAGCGCGATCGTCTCCTCTCCGGGGAGGACGAGGCGGGCGAACCGCAGCTTGTCCGGGAACTGCACTGCGACGATCAGGTCCCAGGGGATCTCCCGAAATGGGCCGAGGTAGGCCCGAGTCCGCACGCTGTGGATGTCCGCACGCAACCGCGGCCGGGTGGGCAACAGGGCCGTGCCCGCGATGATCACGCCGATGACGGCCGTCCCGACCTGGTCCTTCCAGTTGAACTGGATGCCGGCATTCGCGTGCGGCATGACGATCGCCGTGATGACGAAGACAATCAGGATGATCGCCGATGCGGCGATCGAGATCCGTGCGGTTCGCACTGGTCGCGCGGTGACGACCAGGTCCCGTGGCGCTTGCGTGGTCATAGCCGGCACGCGTGGATGCTCGTGACCAGGATCCCGCGGGCGCCCAGCTCCCACAGCTCATCCATGATCCGGTTCGTATCGCGGCTCGGCACCATCGAGCGGACAGCCGACCAGCCTTGCTCATGCAACGGGGCCACCGTCGGTGACTCGATGCCCGGGGTGATCGCAACCGCCTTCTCGACCAAGTCGTCGCGGATGTCGTAGTCCATGAGCACGTAACGACGGGCAATGATCACACCGTGCAGGCGGCGCACGAGTTGATCGACTCGCGCCGACTCGGGCGCGCCGGTGCGGCGCACGAGGACGGCCTGGCTGACGAGCAGTGGGTCGCCGAAGACTTCGAGTCCGGCGTTACGCAACGTCGTACCGGTCGAGACCACGTCGGCGATCACGTCGGCCACTTCGAGCCGCACGGCCGTCTCGACGGCGCCGTCGAGGCGGATCACCCGAGCCTCGACGCCTTTAGCGGCTAGATGGGCCGACACGATGCCGGGATACGCGGTGGCGATACGAGAGCCCGCGAGGTCATAGACCGATGAGGCAGTACCCGGCCGACCGGCGAAACGGAACGTCGAGGCGCCGAAGCCCAGCTGCAGGATGGGTACCGCAATGGCGCCCGAATCGAGGAGCAAGTCCTCCCCGGTGATGCCGACGTCGACCCGGCCGGCGCCGACGTAGATCGCGATGTCCCGGGGGCGTAAGAAGAAGAACTCCGTGTCGTTCTCGGCATCCGTCAAAACGAGCTCGCGGGTGTCGGTCCGCTCGCGGTAGCCGGCTTCGGCGAGCATCTGGCTCGCCGGATCGGCCAGGGTCCCCTTGTTCGGGACGGCGATGCGTAGCGGCTGGGACATGATCAGTGACCTATCTCTGCAGGACAGAACGGTGTCAGGGTCGACGCTAGAGATGTCGGTAGACGTCGTTGGGCGTGATTCCCTGCCCCAGCATGATCACCTGCACGCGATAGAGCAGCTGGCTGATCTCCTGCGCGGTCCGTTCCGGCGTCTCGTGCTCGGCGGCCAGCCACACCTCGCCCGCTTCCTCGAGAACCTTCTTCCCCTGGGCGTGCACTCCGGCGTCCAGCGCTTCGACGGTCGACGATCCGGCCGGGCGGTTGCGTTGCCGTTCCGCGAGCTCGACGAACAGCGAGTCGAAGGTCTTCATGGCACCGTCGAGCCTAAACCAAGGCGATCAGCCAAGGTCGACGATCGCGGCTACCGGACCGCCGCCGTCCGGACCCTGGTGGGCCGCCGACACGGACACGAAGACTGCCGGGTCGCCGGTGACGGCCGCCGCGACGCCACCTACGCAGGCCTTGATCTGCCGATGCCAGTGCACGTCGGAGTCGTCCAGCATGGCGTTGCGGCGTCCTCGCACCTGACCGTCTTGGCTGGCCTCGCACTTGAGGAACACGTTCACGAGGCGACCGCGTAGGTCGGCCGGATGCGGCCGGTCAGGCAGGTCGAGCCCGGCATTGCGGATAGCGGCCCAGATGCCGTCGCTGTCCAGTGCGTCCGCCATGACGGAGTGCCCGATGCGGTACCGCCCGCCGACGCCGCGTGCGTTCCCGACGACGACGACCTGGGCCCGGTCGAGCTCCACGCCCGACGAGCAGGACGCCACCGACGAGTACAGCCGCCGGTCACGCAGCACCTCCTCGTCGCGCGGCATGGCGATCTCACCGAGAGCCACCGCGATACCCAGCGCCGTCGTGCCGTTGGAGACGTCCATCGAGGCCAGCGTGTCTTCGGTGAACACGTCGTGGCCTCGCGACCGGGCCTCTCGGATCGTGTCGATGGTCAACAGCGGAGTCTTCGTTTGCACGTAGTGCACGTCGCCGGCATCGGTTATTCCGGCTTGTTTCATGGCGACCCGGACCGCGTCCGCAACCTTTCGGATCATCTCGCTCCGCCCGATCTCTTCCGGTAGCAGAACGTCGCTGATCGCGTATCCGACGGTGAGCCTGGGCTCGTCGCTGCGCACGGAGGCGGCCGCTGGCACGGTCGCGAAGACGGTGGCGTGGGGGCTGAGCACCCCGTCGGTGCCGCCAGACCACACGATCGGAATCTCGCGTACGGCGGCCGCTTTGCGCGTGCCCTTCGCCACCAGGACTTCGCGGAACGCTCGGTCGGCGATGATCCGCGTGTAGTCGTTCACGCCTCCGTTGCCTTCTGTCTTGCCGATGACGGCGACGACCCGGTCCGCGTTGATCACTCCGTCGTCGATCAGGGTGGCCAGGCCGGTCGCGTCAGCCACACTCCGTAACGGAACCTTGCGGACCTCGATGGCATCAGGCACGGGCGTCCTCCTCAGGCGGTCGCATCCGGTCGACGAAGACGGCGCGGAGTCCTCGTCCTTCCGGCATGTGGTCAGCCTCGCGTAGCTCCGTCGCGCCAGTCCAGGTCGCTGTTCGGCGCGCCGCCGGACAGTGTCGCGTAGCCAGGGCCGCGGTCGAAAAATGCCGGACCAGCGGACCGGGCCGCGCGCATCTCGGCGCGGAGGCTTTGGCTGGCCAGCGGGTCGACGGCGCCGTCGACGAGGACGACGCCGTAGTCCTCACGCGCGCCATCGACCGAGACTTTGCCCCACTGCACGTCGCGGGCCACGGCCGTAGGCGGCCTGCCCAGCGGATCCCCCCAGCCGCCACCTCCGGTGGTACGGATGCGGATGACCTCACCCGCTCGTACCGGCTCCGCGTCGGTCAGCGCGCCCACGGTCCGCTCGTGCGGGCCCGTCCGGGTCGATCGTCACCTCGAAGGGCCGACCGGCCTGACCACCGTTCACGCCCCAACAGCAGAGGATCGAACGGTCGGCGATCGACATGAAGTACCCGTCCCGAAGCATCCGAATGTGCTTCTCGTAGCCGAGGCCGCCCCGAAACTCCCCCGGGCCCCCCGAATCCACGGCCAACCCGAGGCGTTCGACGAGCACCGGGAACCTCGACTCGGTGAACTCCGTCGGCAGATTGCGGGAGTCGGGCACGATGTGGATCGTGTCCTCCCCGTCGGCGTAGTAGCGGCCACCCGAGCCACCGCCGAGGACCTCGCGCATGAGATAGGGCCGGCCGTCGCGGTCCTGCCCGTACACGCCGGTGTACCGAATCGTCTCTTGGTCAGCCGGCATCCGGCCGTCAACGGCCTTGGCCAGCACGCCGGCCAGCACTCCGAGTAGCCGCAGGATGACGAAGGTCCGGGCGTTGGTGGGTGCCGGGAAGACCGGAGTAAGCAACGTGCCGGGCGGCGGAAATCGCATCTCGATCAGTGGCACGACACCTTCGTTGACGTCCAACTCGGCCATCCGCTCCGGGGTGTCGGCGAGATTGCGCAGGATCGGAGCCAGCCACTTCTTGAGGAAGTTGCCGTCGGCATAGTCACCGCAATGGTTGATCGGGCCCTTCGCCTGCGGCCCGGTGCCCGCGAAGTCGAGGATCAATCGTTCGCCGCCCGGATCGCCGGGGCCGGTCCGGGTCAGGGTGATGCGCTCGGCGTGCAAGCGAGGCGGGTCGACGCCGTCCTGCTCCGCGTAGTCCTCCCAGACCCAGCTGCCCACCGGGATCTTCGCGAGGATCTCGCGGCGAAACGTTTCTGTGGTGCGCTCGATGATCGTGTCGAAGCAAGCCTCGACCGCGTTCCGGCCGTAGCGGTCGAACAGCTCGCCCAACCGCCGGGCACCCATCAGGCTGGCGCTGCACTCGGCGTCCAGGTCGGCGGCAAGCGACTCCGGCATCCGCGAGTTACGGGCCATGATCGCGAGTGCGGCGGTGTTGGGGCGTCCCTCCTCCCAGAGCCGGATCGGCGGGACCATCAGCCCTTCTTCGAACACGCTCCTGGCGTGGCTCGGCATCGATCCGGGCACGACGCCGCCGATGTCGTCGTGGTGGCCGAACGCCTGGACGAACGCCACGACGGCACCGTCGCAGAAGACCGGCACGGTGACGCACAGATCCGGCAGATGGCCGATCCCGCCCTCGGACAGGTAGACGTCGTTGTGGAAGAAGACATCGCCTGGTCGCATCGTGTCGAGCGGGTAGTCCCGCGCCACCGGGTGCACCAGAGCGCTGTAGGACCGTCCAGTGAGCTTCCGCAGCCGGCGGTCGTGAATACCGACCCGGAAGTCATGAGCGTCGCGGATCATCGGCGAGCGAGCGGTCCGCGCGATGGCCGTCTCGACCTCGGCCTCGATCGAGGCCAGGCTGCCGGCGACGATCTCCACGAGCACCGGATCGACAGCGGGCCGATCGGGAACGGTTCTGCTCGGGTCAGGCGTACTTCCGTCCCCGATCGAGCGCACGACGCTCATCGCGGGCTCCGGGTGATGATCAGATTGCCGACCGTATCGACGTCCGCCCAGAAC
Source organism: uncultured Actinomycetota bacterium (assembly GCA_963801715.1). Taxonomy (GTDB): domain Bacteria; phylum Actinomycetota; class Actinomycetes; order Mycobacteriales; family Jatrophihabitantaceae; genus CAVVJA01. The sequence goes on from CAWDGB010000014.1 coordinate 527,000, forward strand.
CCAGCGTGCAGGGGAACGGTGGAGCCGAAGTCCTCGACGACCGCAGGCCCATCGAGGTGCTGGCCCGGTGCGAGATCGGGCCGCCAGTAGATCTCGGTGTCGACCCACTCGGAACTGTCGAGACATACCGCGCGATGTCCCGACGGAGCCGCCTTCTCCCGGGCCGGGAGGTCGGGCAGTCGCGGGGCGGCTATCGGGCCCACGCCGGTGACCCGAACGTTCACCCACTCCACCGGCTGACGTTCGTCGCCAACGAAGTCGTAGCCGTACACCGCGCGGTGGGCACGGTGAAAGGCTGCCGCCACGACGTCGGTGGTCGCCGGGTCGATCGGGCCGTCCGGAACCGGTACCCGGACCTCGAAGGCTTGACCGAAATACCGCAGGTCCGCGCTGCGAAGCAACCGGTGCCGGCTCGGCGCAAAACCTTCCCGGTCGAGCGCTGCGGCGGCCTGGGTCTCCAGGCTGTCGTACAACTGCGCGAGGGCACTCACTTCCAGCTCGTTATGGCGGGCAACGGCGGTCCGCACGTAGTCGTTCTTGACGTCGACCGTCAGCAGACCGAACGCCGACAGGCTCGCGGGGTTGATCGGCACCAGCGCCTGCCTGATCGACAGGATGTCCATGAGCCGGCACAACAGAAGCGAGCCCGACCCACCGAACGTGGTCAGCGTGAACTCGCGTACGTCGAGCCCCCGCCGAACAGTGATCTGCCGGAGAGCGTTGGCCTGATTCCACGCGGATACCTCGAGGATCCCCGTGGCGCATGCCTTCAGGCCGAGCCCGACCTTGGCGCCGAGCTCGGCAACACCGCACCGGCTCCGCTCGGCGTCAAGCGGGATTTCGCCGCCGAGCAGGCTGGGCGGGATGCGCCCGAGCGCGACGTGTGCGTCGGTCACGGTTACCTCGCCGCCGCCGGCTGGATAGCACATGGGGCCGGGCACCGCGCCGGCCGATCGCGGCCCGACCTTGAGTGCGCAGTCGGGCGAGATCCAGGCCACCGAGCCGCCGCCCGCGCCGACGGTGACGACGTCGATCATCGGAATCTTGGACGGAAACGCGCCGATCCGTCCTTCGGTCGTCATTGTCGGCTCGCCGTCGAGGACGACGGACACATCGGTCGAGGTGCCGCCCCCATCGCAGGTCAGCACCCGGTCGAACCCGGCTTGGTGGGCAACCAGCGCGGCACCGAGCACGCCGGCAGCCGGCCCGGACAGCACGGTCGTGATCGGCTGATGAACCACCTCGGTGCCCGACAGCACTCCGCCGTTGGACTTCATCACGTAGAACGGGATAGACGATCGGGAGGGACGAAGCTCGGCCAGCCGGCGCGTGACGGACTGCACGTAGCGGCCGATGGTGGGCTTCACGGCGGCATCCACGAGCGTGGTCACCGACCGCTCGTACTCCCGATACTCCGGCAGCACCTCGCAGGACAGCGAAACGACCGCGGCGGGATACTCCCGACCGAGGACCTCACGCATGAGCAGCTCGTGCGACGGGTTGGCGTAGGCGTGCAGGAAGCAGACACCAATCGTGTCGATGCCGCGCTCGGCGAAGAAGCGAGCCGCGGCGACGGCCTGTGTCTCGTCGAACGGCTCGAGCTCCGCGCCGGTGTAGTCGAGTCGGCCGCGGACGGTGCGCACCAGGTCGGGAGAGACGATGCGGTCCGGTTTGACCCAGAAGTAGCTGTTCCCATATCCGTCCGGCACCGACTGCCGGGCGATCTCCAGCACGAACTGGTAGCCGTCGGTGGTGATGAACCCGAGGCGCGCGATCCGCCCTTCGAGCAGCTGATTGGTGGCAACGGTCGTGCCGTGGCTGATGGTCGTGATGACGCGCTGATCGGCCTCGATCACCCTGAGCATCTTCACCACGCCGAGGAGGAATCCCTCGGCCGGATCGGTCGGCGTCGACGGTGTCTTGGTCGTAACGATCTGGCCGGTGTCTTCATCGACCGCGACGACGTCGGTAAACGTCCCGCCGGTGTCAACTCCGATGCGGATCCGGCGGTCTGGCATGACGCCGAGTTAACCGGCAGCCCTTGCCGCCCTCGACGGCGACTACTGCCGAATCCGGACACCCGATTCGGTCGGGCGCCGCCGCGCCTAACCGATCCCGCTCAGCACGGCGGCGAGCGGCATCGACGGACGCCCGGTTAGGCGAACCACAGCGTCGGACACGATGGCGAGTTCCCCGGTTGCGATGGCGGCGTAGGTAGATACCCAGGCATCGAGCTGCCATTGGGGGGCGCCAAACGACGCGCGGGAGGAATAGGCCTGCTCGACGGTCTCCGGCTCGTAGCGCACCGCTCGGCCGGTGCTTAGCGCGATGAGCTGCGCGGCCTCGTGCAGGGTGATGGCGGCCGGCCCGGTGAGGTCGTACGTCCGGCCCTGATGCGTCCGCGGCGACCTCAGCACCGCAACCGCAGCCGCGGCCACATCAGCCTGTGCCACCGCGCTCACCCGGCCGTCGGCCGCCGGACCGCGCAGCACACCGTCGTCGCCGACCATTCGGGGCAGGAAGTCGGCATACAGATTGTCGCGCAGGAAGGTGAACGGCAGACCGGTCGACCGGATGTGCTCCTCCGTGGCCCAGTGGTCACGGGCCAACGTGAAGGTGGCCCTCGGTGCCGCGGCGAGGAACGACGTGTAGACGAGGTGGCTGATATCCGCGGCCGCGGCGGCATCGACGAACGCACGGTGCGCGTCGAGCCGGTTCGGCGCCTCCGCGCCCGAGACCATCAGCACGGCGCCGGCACCGTCCAGGGACCGCCGGACCGCGTCGCCATCCGCATAGTCCGCCGTGCGGATCTCGGCCCGGGCCAGGTCAGGGGCGCGCCCCGCATCGCGAACGACCAGGCGGAGCGGCATCCCCTCGGCTGCCAATTCCCGGGCGACGAGGCCGCCGATGCGGCCGGTGGACCCGGTGATGGTGATCACCCCGTCTGCGAGCGACACGGACCGCGACCTCGTCCTGCGATCAATCGACCACGTCGGTGTCGCGACCGCTGCGCGGGAACGGTGAGCTCGCCTCGCCGAGAAGAGCGTCAGCATGGCGGCGAATGACCGCCAGGTTACGGTCCGCGAGGTGGTCGAACGGCTGGGGTACCGAAGACCCCGGCGTGAGCGACGACAGCGCCGTCTTCGGGTCCAAGCGGGCGGATATCCAGCATTCGTGCGACGCCGCGCGGGCTACGACCTCGGCTATCGGCGTGACGATCATCGAGTTGCCGAAGTAGATCGTGCCGGCCGGATCCACGCCGGTCGCGTTGCTGCCGACGACGTAGACATGGTTGTCGTACGCGCGGGCTCGATTCGTCAGCTCCCACAGGTCGGCCGAGCGCAGCAGCGCGGACGGCCGGCACAGGATCTCCGCCCCGCGGATTGCCGTGATCCGGGCCAGCTCCGGATAGTCGCCGTCGAAGCAGATGATCACGCCGATCCGGCCGAGCGGAGTGTCAACGACGAGCACGTCGTCGCCGGGTGTCACCCAGCCGCCCCGGTCGGCCCGCTCGCCGCCGAACGGATGCGTCTTGTGATATGTCCCGACGAGCGTTCCGCTCCCGCCGATCACCACAGCTGCGTTGTGCACGACGGCGCGCGCCGAACCTCGTCGGTACGTACCCAGGACGAGGTGGATCCCCAACTCGGCGGCGACCTCGGTGAACGGGTCGAGCAGCGGGCCGGGCAGGTCGCTCACGAGCTCCCACAGCTGGGCGACGTCGACTCCTGGGGTGAACCCGGTCGTGACCGATTCGGGCAGCACGATGAGCTCAGCGCCGGTGGCCTCGTAGCAGCGTTGGATCAATGCGACGGCGCGCAGCGTGTTGTCGGCGATGCTTGCCGACGTCAAGGGCTCGGGCGAGGGTGCGACCTGGACCGCGGCAACGGTCACCGGGCGCATCAGGGCCGCCGTCCGAGCAACCGTCCGACCAGCACGCCGGCGATAGCGATTGCCCCACCCACGATGGCTCCGGACAGGAAACCGTTGGGCGTGCGACCCGCCGGTACGGGAGCGACGAACGTGCGACCCGCCGACTCCGCGCCGGGGCTCGCCGCGTCGACGGCCACCGGGATCGCGCCGGTGAGCACGTCGTCGACGGCAGCGAAGAACTCGCCCGCCGTCTTCTTGGCGACGGCCGCGAGCATGCGCTGACCCACGCCCGCGATGACGCCGCCGATCTCAGCGTCCGCGTCGTATCGCAGCCGGGTGCCACCCGAGCCATCCCCGGTCAGCGTCACCGCCACGTCCGTGCGCACCGTCCCGGGCGCACCCGCCCCGGACGCGCTGAGCACGAAGGATGTCGGCATCTGCTGGTCGTGCAACGCGACCTCGCCCGAGTACGTCCCACGAATCGCCGCGACGCCGGCGCTGACCACGATTCGATAGCGGTCCGGTCCGGTCACCTCGAGGAGTTCACAACCGGGAATGGTGCGCACCAGCACCGCCGGGTCGTTGATCGCTTGCCAGACCTCGTCGATCGAGCCGTGCAGCATGACCTCATCGCTGACCTTCATGGGCTGGCCTTCCGGTGCTGTTGCCGCAGCGCGAACAGCTCGCTCGGTGAGATGGGCATCCGGGTGATCGGGAATCCCTCGGCATCCTCGATTGCGGCCGCGAAGACGGCGGCCGATGGGATGACCCCAGCCTCGCCGGCTCCCTTGATGCCGAGTGGGTTCAGCGGGGACGGCGTCTCGAGATGGTCGATCTCGATCTGCGACGGCACCTCGGTCACGTACGGCATCAGAAAGTCCATGAACGAGGCGTTCTGCAGCTGCCCATGCTCGTCGTAGGCCATCCGTTCGTACAGTGCGCCGGCAACGCCTTGCGCAACGCCGCCGTGGATCTGTCCTTCGACGATCCGTGGGTTGATCAATCTGCCGCAGTCGTGCACCACGCAGTAGCGCAGGATGCGAATCTCTGCCGTCTCCGGATCGGTCTCCACGATGACGGCGTGCATGCCGCTGGCAAATGTCGCTCGAGGCGGCGAGTAGAAGTCGCGCCCTTCCAGCCCGGGCTCGTCGTCGTCGGCGACCGGAGGTCCCTCCTGATCACCGACCGCGAACTGGGTGGCGGCCTTCGACGCCTCGTCGAAGGCATATCTCAGCGGATTTGAGAGGACCGCAACGGTGCCTAGTGGAATGCCCGTTCCGGGACTGCCCTTGACGTGCACCAGCCCGTCGTCGATTTCCAGGTCGTCCGGACTTGCTTCCAGTGCCTCAGCCGCCACCCGCATGATCTTTTCGCGCGCCGCTCGGGCCGCTAGCGCGATCGCGGAACCGCTCATGACGGCCGCGCGGGACGCGAAGGTGCCCACCGAATACGGCATCCGCCGGGTGTCCCCGGTGACGATCTGGACGGATTCGATTGGCACGCCGAGTTCGTCGGCGACGATCTGGGCGAACACCGTCTCATGGCCCTGACCCTGGGTGGTCAAGCCCGTCGCGACTTTGACCCGGCCCGATGTCTCGACGTGGACGTGGCCACCCTCGTACGGGCCCACACCCGTTCCCTCGACATAGCACGCGACCCCGATGCCGACCTGCCGCCCCTCCGCCCGAGCCTGCTCTCGATAGGACTCGAAGTCAGACCAGCCGACGAGCTTGGTGAGCAGGTCCATGGCGGCCGGATAGTTACCCGAGTCGTAGATGAGTGGGCGGCCGTCCTGAAAGATGAGTCCCTGGTCGTACGGCATCTGTTCGGGCTGGATGAAGTTGCGCCGGCGGATCTCGACCCGATCCAGGCCGCGCTCGCGCGCGATGGCGTCCAGCGTGCGCTCCATGACGAAGCAACCTTGCGGTCGCCCCGCGCCGCGGTACGGCGTGACCATCACCGTGTTCGTGTACAGGCTGTCGAACTCGACGCGATACGACTCCGGCCGGTACGGCCCGAGCAGTTGGGTGGACGTCACGATCGGGACGATGAGTCCGTACGGAACGTAGGCGCCATTGTCGTGCCAGAAGCGCACCGACAAGCCGAGCAGTCGCCCGTCATCGTCGTAGCCCACTTCGACGTGATGCACCTGGCCACGCTCGTGCGCCGACGCGATGAAATGTTCTCGGCGGTCTTCGGTGAACTTCACCGGCCGGTGGAGGGCGCGCGCGGCGAACGCGACGAGCACCTCCTCGGGCCACGGGTGATTGATCTTGACGCCGAACCCGCCGCCGACGTCCGGGGTAATGACCTCGACGTCGGCGAGGTCGAGCTGCAGCTTGGCGGCTATGGCTGCGCGCAGTCCGGTGGCCGTCTGGGTCGACGACCAGATCCGCAGCCGACGGGATTCGGTATCCCATCGAGCCAGCACGCCGCGGGGTTCCAACGGCGTCGACGCGGATCGTTCAACCTGCAAGTCGAGGGTAAGCCGATGTGGCGCCGAAGCGATCGCGGCTACCGCATCGCCGTGCTCCTGCACCATGCGGGCCGCCACATTGCCGGGGACGTCGTCGTGGACGAGCGCGGTGCCGGCCCGGGCGGCTTCGACGCCGACTACCGCGGGCAGCGGCTCGTAGCTGACGACGATGCGCTCGGCGGCGTCCTCGGCGAGGTAGCGGTCGCGGGCGATGACCATCGCGATCGCCTCGCCCACGTGATTGACCTGGTCACGCGCGAGGGCATGTGCCGTGCGGCCGTGGGTGAGCGTCGGGTGCGGGATGAGGAGCGGGAGCGGCTCGGCGAGCGGCCCAGCAAGATCGTCGTAGGTGTAAATGGCAACGAGATCATCGACTTCCAACGCGGCCGAGACGTCGATGTCCGTGATCCGGGCATGCGCATACGGCGACCGGACAAATGCCGCCGCCAACGCGTCCTGGCCCAGGTCGTCGAGATACGCACCATGACCGACGAGAAGGCGCGGGTCCTCCCGCCGCACTATCGGCTGACCGAACATTCGAGTACTCACGGCTGCCTGTCACGGAGCTCAGCGGCGCGCAGCACGGCCGCGATGATGTTCAGATAGCCGGTGCAGCGGCACAGGTTGCCAGCGATCATCTCCCGTGCCTCGTCCCTCGTCGGGTTGGGTGTCTCGCGGAGGCCCGCAGTAATCGTGGTGAGGAATCCCGGCGTGCAGTAGCCGCACTGCAGCCCGTGGCAGTCCTGGAAGGCCTGCTGTACCGGCGAGAGCGTTCCGTCCGGCTCGGCCAGCCCCTCGACGGTGGTGACGTCGCCGCCGTCGGCGGTCACGGCCAGCAGCAGGCAGGACCGCACCGGCCGGCCTTCGAGCAACACTGTGCAGGCCCCGCACACGCCGTGCTCGCAGCCGACGTGAGTCCCGGTGAGGCCGACGTCGTGGCGGAGGAAGTCCGAGAGCAGCCGGCGCGCCGGGACGGACGCGCGCTGGGCCGCGCCATTGACGTTCAGCCGGACGTCGAACAGCTCTTCGGTCATGAGGAGCCGTCCTCCGCGGAGCATCGCAGGGCCCCCAGGGCCCGAGGGTGGGGTGCAGGTGGGAAGTGGAGGGCGACGACGGGCAACACGGTCATGCCGCCGCCCGCTGCGCGGCCTCGCGTATCGCCCGGACGGCAAGCACACCGGCGAGCTGGCGTCGGTACTCGGCGCTGGCGTGGATGTCTGGCTCCGGGGTCACCGCCGCGCACACGGCATCGTGGACATCGGAGAGATCCCCGCCGACGTGCGTGCCCGTCACTGCCTCGCTCAGCTCGACGACGACGGGCGTCGGGCCGACCGAGATGAACGCTGCCTTACCGGCTTGAAGCTCGCCGTCCTCGTCAACGGTGACGCACACGGCGACGCCGCAGATCGCGTAGTCGCCGTGGCGGCGGGAGACCTCGACGAACGCGCTTCCGTTGCGTGGCGGACGCCCCGGAAAGCTTGCCTCCACGACCAGTTCGTCGGCCGCCGCGCTCGTGGAAAGTGGCCCGAGGAAAAACTGCTCCGCTGGAACCGTCCGAGCGCCGCGAGCCGAGGCCAGCCGGACCGCTCCCCCGAGCACAGCCAGCACGGCGGTGAGCTCGGAGGCCGGATCGGCGTGCGCCAGGCTCCCGACGACCGTGCCTCGATTGCGGATCGTCGGGTGCGCGACGAGCCGCAGGGCTTGCCGGAGCAGCGGCTGCACCGCGGCGGCCCGATCGTCGCGCTCGACGTCGGCTTGCCGGGCCAAGGCCCCGACGCGCACGGTGTTCTCGTCCACGCGGACGTAGGACAGCTCGGACACGCGGTTGATGTCGACGAGCTGCCGCGGAGCGGCCAGTCGCATCGACAGCAACGGGACCAGGCTCTGCCCGCCGGCGAGCACCTTGGCATCGCTGCCGGACTCCCCGAGCAGCCGGACCGCGTCGTCGAGCGATTCCGGTCGCGAGTAGCCGAACGGTGGTGGCTTCACGGCTGCGGAGTCCCCCTCGACTCTTTGTTGGGTCTCACAGTAGGTCGGACACGCGAGAACTAGAGTCCACGCATTTCGACGACCTGCAAGGCGAGGGCCACATCGAGCCTCAGATGCGGGTCGGTGGTGAACGGCCCGACGATGCGCTCGAGCTTGCCGATCCGGTAACGAAGCGTGTTGTAGTGAAAGTGCAGCGCTCGGGCCGTCTCGGCGACGTTGAGATTGGTATCCAGCAGTGTCTGCAGGGTGTGCCGCAGATCCGCGGCCTCCGACGTTTTCGCTGCGAGTTCGCGCAGCACCTCGTCGGCGAAGGCGCGCAGCTCCGCCGGATCGGGGACGAGCGAGAGCAACCGGTGCACGCCGAGTGAGTCGAAATGCGCGACCGTGCCGTGGCCACGGGTGCGCCGCCCGACGACTACCGCCTTGCGGGCCTGAAGATATGCCTCGGCCACCCCGGCTGGACCGCTGATCACCCGGCTGACCCCGGCGCAGAACGATCGGCGACCGCCACCGCGATCCCCCGACACGGCCGTGACGACCCGCTGCACGGCCGCTGCGGCGATCCGGCGGGCTTCAGTGGTGTCCGTGTCGGGCGGTAGCTCAATGGGCAGCAGGGTCACCACCTCTTGGCGGAAGCCCACTACCGGCGCGGCCTTGTCGTAGGCGCGGACCACTTGCTGCCACGCGGACGTGAACCGTTCGTGCGGCGATCGCAGGACGGCGCGCGGCTCGTGCGCCGGAAGCCGGTCGTCCGGGTCGAGCTGCGCCACGACGACGACCATCGGCCGGTCGATGTCCCAGCCGAGGTCCGTGCAGTGCTCGATGACCTCCGGCAGTTCGCCCGCGGTGCCGGCCAGGACGTCGCGCAGGAAGTCGCCACGGAATTTGCTCTCCACGGCAGAGACCGCGAGTTGTTTGATGATGGCCAGCGCCGCCACAGTGGCGGCCCGCTCCAACGCCTGTTTACCCGGAGGGGGCAGCGCGCCCGACGACCGGTAGGCGACGATGCGGCCGTGGTCCACGCCACCAGCGACGATGGGCACGCTCACCAACTCTCCCGACCACGGCGCCGCCGCGGGTCCGGGCGAGATCTGCTCGATGCGGAATCGGCCCGTCGGGTCGTGCAACGGCAGGGCGGCGAACCGTCGTTGCGCCTCGGCCGTCCCGCCATGAGCCTGCACGCGGCCGTCCGGGGTGCAAATGAGTACCGCAGCGTCGAGCAGCCGGCCCACCTCGTCGGCGATCTGCGGCAGATCTCCGCCCGCGAGCACGATCGCGGCGAGAGCTCGATGCACCTCGTCCGTCCGGCGAACAGCGCTGGATTGCCGATCGAGCAGGGCCGTGAACACGTCGGAGATCACCTCGTCGAAGGCAACTCCCTCGGGCAGGCGCAGCACCGGGAATCCGAGTGAGTCGGCCGTCGCCAGAACCGGCCGGGGAATCTCTTCGAGGTAGCGGCCGAGCTTTATGCCGACGGCCGCAAGTCCACGCGCGTCGAGGTCGCATACCAGTTGCACGAGCGCGGCGATGCCGCTCTCGGAGGTCATGTCGGCCGGAGCGCCCGCATGCTGAAGCGGAAAGCCCGTGGTCAGCAGCAGCTCGTGCGGCTTCACCCACGGCAGGATGTCCGGCACCTCCATCACGTTGAGGCGCCGGACCACCCGGTCGAGACCTGCTGCGCCGGCGAGCACCGACGAGCCGCGCAGACTGGCGACATCCAACAGGTCACGCACCGGCAAACCGTAGTCACCCGCTGGCAACACCTGCGCCCCCCGTCGCTGATCGTTGGCAATTGTGACCATCGGCAGACCGTACCGGGATCACTAGCGTCGCGCACCAACGGCCGCGTGACGCGAACGAATCGGCGGCGTGGCCAGCGGAGCGGCTACTCGAGGAAGTGGAGCCCGGTGACGGCCACCAGCACCACCGTCACCTGTTGGGCGGCCGCGCCAGCCGGCTTGCTCCCCATTTTGTCCGGCCCACGGCGGCGTGCCCACGTGCTCGGCCGATTCCGCTCCGCGATCTACCTCGAGGCATCCGGTGAGATCGTCGCCCTCCTCACCCAGGACGCGGTCCGACTGCCGTGCGGACTCGTCATGCCGACGCACAGCGACGAGCGACCGCTGGACGCGGTGCGGGGTGTCGCGATGGTCGGTGACGGCGCCGTTGCCGTGGGTGAGCTGACGGCCCGCGTGGGCCGCATCGTGCCAGCCGTGGTTCCGCGCCTCGCGCCGCCCGGGTGCGGCGGCCGTGGGCTACGCCACCACATTGGTGACCGAGCGGGGCCGTCCGGACATCGACCCGTCGATGGCCGCCGGGCTGGCCGAACCGGGGCAAGCCGAGGTCACCGCGACTCGCTTGGTCGGCCGTGGTGGTGGCCTGACGCCGGCCGGTGATGACGTGCTGGCCGGATTCCTGGTCGCGGCGCACGCCTATGGATTCCCGGCACCGGCAATTCGCGACCTGGCCACGTCTGGCGCCCGAACGACGCGGCTGTCGGCCGCCTTGCTCCGGTACGCGGCGCGGGGTGAATCCGTGCCGGAACTCCGGACGTTTCTTCGGGCCCTCGGCGACGCAGGGTCGACCTCGTCGCCGCCACCGATGCACTGCTCCGGATCGGGCATAGCTCGGGTACCTCGCTGGCCGTCGGTGCGCTCGTGGCCGCGAGGGCCGTCGCGCGATGAGCCACGCGCGGGTGACGACGCGACCCGGCGCCTACGCCGACTCCGTCCGGTTGATGCAGGTCAGCCAGCTCATCGGGTCGGCTGACGGCGTCGAGGCTGCGCTGGTCGCGATGGCTACCGACCTCAACCTGGACCTCGCCCGAGAGATGGGCTTCACCGTGTCGGACGCCACGGCTGACGACTTGCTGATCGCCGTTCGGGCAACGGACGCAACGGCACTCGATGCCGCGGTCGAACTTGCGGAGCAGCGGCTGGCCGCCCGACCGCACCCTCGGGAGCCGGGCGGAGCGGACGGCGTGCCGGCCCGAACCGTTCGCAGTGTTGCCCGGCAGGTCGGACCGGCCCTCGCATTGATCTCCGTACCGGGACCACATGCGTTCACCGAAGCCATGGATGCCCTCGACGCCGGGTGCGACGTGCTGGTGTTCTCCGACAACGTGCCGGTGGACCACGAGGTGCGCATGAAGGAGGTCGCTGCGCAACGAGGCCTATTGGTCATGGGGCCGGACTGCGGGACCGCCCTCGTAGGCGGGATCGGGCTGGGCTTCGCGAACGTCGTGCAGCCGGGCCCGGTCGGGTTGGTTGCGGCGTCCGGCACCGGAGCGCAACAACTGATGTGCCTGCTCGACGCTGCCGACATCGGAGTCAGCGCGGTGCTCGGGGTCGGCGGGCGGGACCTGTCGGCTGACATCGCCGGCCGCGGGACGATCGCGGCGCTCGACGCGCTGGACGCTGACCCGACGACGGAGCTGATCGTCGTGCTCTCCAAGCCACCGGATCCATCGGTGGCCGAACGGATTCGAGCCCGGGCTCGCACCGCCGCTACGCCTGTGCAATTCGCGTTGGTCGGGCCGGGCTATTCCGACCTGACGGCCGCTGCCGAGGACGTCGTTCGCGCCCTCGGCTTCCAGACGCCCCGTTGGCCCGAGTGGCCCGGGCGGGTGCCGGCGCCGGCACGGGGGCCGGCGTCGGCACCGGGAGCCCTTCGCGGCCTGTTCTCCGGCGGCACGCTCTGCGTCGAGGCCATGGTGATCGCGTCGCAGCGACTGGGCCGCGTAGCGTCGAATATCCCCCTTCGCGGCGAACGACACGTCGATGCGACAACGCCGACGACCGGTCACGTGATGGTGGACTTCGGCGACGACGCGCTCACCCGCGGGCGGCCACATCCGATGATTGACCCGTCGCTGCGATTGTCCCGGCTGGCGAGTGAAGCTGCCGACCCAGCGGTGGGCGTCATCCTGCTCGACGTCGTGCTCGGTCACGCCGCGCACCATGATCCCGCCGCGGAAGTCGCCCCCGTGGTCGATTCGGCATTGGCGGCCCGACCGGAACTTACCGTCGTTGTGTCGCTCGTCGGCTCCCGTCGCGATCCGCAGGACCTCAACCGGCAAGCGAGCATGTTGCACCGCGCCGGGGCTCATGTCTTCACGTCCAACGCGCGTGCCGCCCGCTTCGCCACCTCGATCGTCACCCTGGAGCCAGCTAGGTGACCGACCTGCTGCACCGAGATCCGCAGGTGATCGCAGCCGGTATCGAGTTGCTGGCTACCGCCGCTGAACACCAGGCCGTTCGGGTGAGTCGGGTGGATTGGCGCCCGCCGATGGCTGGCACCGAGGCGGATCTGGCCTCGGTCATGGCCGACAGCCGTCGGGTGGCCGGCAATGCCGAAGCCATGCGCCGAATGCTCGCCGTCCGGCCCCAGCTGGTCGATGTGGTCCCTGCTGCCGATGCGCTCGAACTCCGCTCCGGTGAGTTCCTGCACGCCGGCCCACCCATCGCCTGGGACCGAGCGTCCGGGCCACTACGCGGTGCCCTGCTCGGAGCGGCAGCCTTCGAGGCCCTGGTCGATCAACCGGACGAGGCGCAGACGCTGTTCGCCTCGGGCCGGTTCGCTCTCGACTCGTGCCACCACCGACACGCCGTTGGGCCGATGGCGGGCGTATTGAGCCCCTCCATGTGGGTCTTCGTCGTCCAGGATCCGGCAACGGGCGCCCAGGCGTGCTGCTCGCTCAACGAAGGCCTCGGCCGCGTCTTGCGTTACGGCGCGTACTCACCCGATGTGCTGGACCGGCTGCGCTGGATGGCCGACGTGCTGGGGCCCGTGCTCCAGACAGCGGTGCGCCGGTCCGGGCCGATCGATCTGGCCCCGATCCTGGCCCAGATGCTGCAGATGGGCGACGAGGCGCACAACCGCAATCGGGCCGGCACGCTGCTCCTGCTACGCCAGCTAGTTCCCGCGATGGTCGATTCCGGTCAACCGTCGGGTGTGGTGGCCGACGCGGTGCGCTTCATTGCCGGCAACGACCACTTCTTCCTCAACCTGGCGATGCCGGCGTGCAAGCTTGCGCTGGACGCCGCTCGAGACATCGACGGCGCGACGGTGGTCGTGGCGATGGCCCGCAACGGCACGGACTTCGGCATCCAGGTCAGTGGCACCCGCGACGCGTGGTTCACGGCACCGGCGCTGGTGCCCGAGGGGCTCTACCTGGGCAGCTACGGTCCCACCGACGCCAATCCCGATATCGGCGACTCGGCGATCACGGAGACAGCGGGACTCGGCGGGTTCGCGATGGCCGCCGCTCCCGCGATTGTGCGCTTTGTCGGCGGAACGGTCGCCGACGCGATGGCGACGACGAGGCGCATGTACGAAATCACCTTGGCTGAGCACCCGGTGTTGACGATCCCCGGGCTGGACTTCCGCGGATGCCCGTGCGGGATCGACGTGACCAGTGTCGTGCGGACGGCCATCCTCCCGCAGATCAACACCGGAATCGCCGGCCGGGTTGCCGGAACTGGCCAGGTCGGGGCCGGCCTCGTCACGCCGCCCGCCATGGTCTTTCCGGCTGCACTCGGCCAGCTGGCCGAGCGGGCGCGGGCATCGGGCAGTATGGCCGGATGACCGACATCCGTCGCCGGGCCAGCCGGGTGGCGTTCGAGAACCAGTGGTTGCGGCTGCGCGTCGACGACATCGAATACGCGGACGGCACGCCGGGCGTCTACTCGGTCATCGAGAAGACCGACTTCACGGTGGTGCTGCCCTTTCAACACGGCGGCTTCTGGCTCGTCGAGCAGTACCGGTATCCCGTATCGCGGCGGGCCTGGGAGTTCCCGCAAGGTGCCTGGCGGCACGGCGAGGGGGGCACCGCTGCGGAGCTGGCCGCGACCGAACTGCGCGAGGAGACCGGCTTCGCGGCGAGCGGGTGGCGGCATCTCGGCCGGCTCTATGCCGCCTACGGATACAGCAACCAGGCGTTCGACGTCTTTCTGGCGACCGGTCTCTCACCCGGAAGCCCGCAACGAGAGCACTCCGAGCAGGACATGGTTCATCAGTGGTTTCCCGAGGCAACGGTGCGCGCCATGATCACCGACGGTCGGCTCGTCGACGCGCACAGCGTGGCCGCGCTGAGCTTGTACGACAACTCAGTCGACGGGCGGTGAGTCCGCTCGGCTAACGATCGTTACCTATCCGGCCAGGCGTGAACAGCGTGGTTGCGCAGGTCGGTGCGCCGCAGCCGCATGATCGAACCGGCAACCGGTAACGGGCGCGAATCCGGGCCCGGTAACGACCGCCGCAGCGCGATGGAGATGGCGAGCCACAGCAGGGCCAGCAATGTCAGAGCCAGCAGGTCGTTGAGATCGATCACGAGCGTCCACCTCCTCACCTACTCAACCTCGCTCCGGCGCGGAATGCGACGGATCCACACGGGTCCCTCACGGGCCCACGTTGTCGAGCTGCGTCGTCGAACCGTCCCGTCAGGTCAGAGACTTTGAGGTGACGCCGAGCGGCCCGGTCGGGATGGACCGCGCATCGGCAGGAGCGCGCCCACCCGCGGCACAGCGGACCTTCCAGTTCTGCCTCGCCCGAGCTAGCGTCGCCCCTGTGATCCATCCATACCGTCACGAAAGGGGTAATGATGCATGCTCTTCAGAAGCCCGGACGTATCGCGGGGCTTTGGTTCATCGGCACCTTCGTCTTCTCGATCCCTGCGGTTTTTCTGTACGACCCCGTGCTGAATGACACCAACTACATCTTCGGTGGGGGTCTTGACGCACGGATTTCTCTGGGCGCGTTGTTGGAGATCTTCTTGGCAATCTCCAACATTGCTACCGCCGTCGTCTTCTTTCCGGTCCTGAAACGGGTCAATGAGGCTGTGGCGCTGGGCTATGTCGCCTCGCGCATCATCGAGTCGGCGATCATCGTCACAGGCCTCATGAGCCTGATGACCGTCGTGACCCTGCGGGACGACTTCACCGGAGCGGGCGCCGACTCCGCGTCGCTCAACGTCGCCGGACACACGCTGGTCGCCTTGCACGACTGGACGTTCCTCCTCGGTCCGCAATTCTGTGCCGGCTTTGGGAACGGAGTTCTCCTCGGCTACCTGATGTACAAATCCGGACTCGTGCCACGCCCGATGGCGCTGCTCGGGTTGATCGGCGGGCCGCTGGCATTCATCGGCGGGGTGTTCGTTCTGTTCGGGGCGATCGAGGACCCAAGCGGGGCCTTGTTCGCCTTCACAATCATCGAGATCGCATGGGAGGCCTCGCTCGCGATCTACCTCACCGTCAAGGGATATAGACCGTCACCGCTCCTCGCCGAGACAAGCCCCGCGGACTCCAGTTGGGCCCGGTCAAACTCCTGACCCTGAGGGACGCGCACGTTCATCGACTTCGCCGGTACCCGGCACCCCGACATTGAACCCAGCGCCGAGTCGATGGTGTCCCATCCCCAGGTCGCGATCGACGCGATCTTGGCAGCCGTCGCTGCTGTGGCCGTCACAGCTTAAGGCGCTCACCGAGCGCTCGGCCCCGGCGACCGACAGCAGTGAAAAGTCAGACGCCGGCCGCAGAGATGATGGCGTCGGTGAGGAATCCGGCGAGGAGCCCGATCAACAACCCGTAGGCCAGCAGCGTCGGCTGCTTGGCCCGGCTGGCCACGCCGAGCAGCTGGCAGATGACGTAGAGGATCGATCCCGCGGCCAGGGTCAGGAACGCCACGCTGACCGCCTCGCTGGTGAACCCGTGACCCACCGCCGTACCGACGAAGGTGGGGCCGCCGCCGATGACCCCCAAGGTGAGCAGGAAGGCCCAGCTCGGTCGATAGGGGGAACCATCCGGGTCGCGCTCCGCGGCGAGCGGCGCGACGATCCCGAAGCCCTCGGTGGCGTTGTGCAGGGCGAAGCCGATGACAAGTACTGCGGCCAGCGCGATGTCGTTCCGCGCCGCCGACTGGCCGATTGCGAGCCCCTCGGCGAAGTTGTGCAAGCCGATGCCGATGGCGATCAGCAACGCTAGCCGGCGCGCGGGCGACCAGGCGGCAATGCCGGTGTTGCGCGGTGGCACCTCCTCAACCGACATGGCGCCGGGACCGCCCCGGCCGGACGGCCGCGAGACCCGGTGCAGGTAGCTCTCGTACCAGACCATCGACAGCAGGCCGATGGACAGCCCGCCGGCGAACAGGGCGCCATAGCCGAATGCCGGCCCGAATCCCCCGGTGCCCTCATGGATCCCGGCCAGCGCCGAATCGATCGGCTCCCACGCCCCCACGAGAATGTCCCAGAACAGGAAGAGGAGCACCCCGATCGCGATCGCATTGAGGAAGTGGCGCAGCGAAGGACTCAGGTTCCGCAACCGCCCGACCGGCAGTCCGATCAGAATCGTGCTTCCAGCGATCAACCCGAGCAGTAATGTCGGCCCGATGCCCACCGCGTCTCCTCCCCGTCGAAGGTGAGGTTAGCTTTGCCTAAGTCGGGCCGTCGGCGCAAGTCTCGACGCGGGAGTAATCGTGTCGCCACATCGCCAGATCCGCAGCGGTGTCCAGGTCGAACGGATCACCGGGGCACTCGACCTCTCGCACAAGTTCCGGATGCGCCGCGAAGAACGGCCGGGCACCGCGGTCACCTTCCGCGCGCTCGGCGACCTCATCCCACCAGGAGCGATCCACGGCGACCGGGTGACCGCGACGGCCGCGGTACGTAGCGACCACGACGGGAGAATCGGCGGCAAGCACCGCGCGTACCGCAGGGGCGCCGATGCCCGGCGTATCGACGAGGAGGATCACGGCGCGCAGTCCGGTGGCGGTCGCTAGGGCCAACCGTAGGGAGGACCCCATTCCACGCTCCGGTTCCGGATTGACCACCACCCGAGCGTCCGGACACCGCACCCCGTCGCGAACGACAGTCACGACTTCGTCGCAACCGCCGGCTCGCAACACCCGAACGGCCCGGTCGATGAGCCGCTCGCCGCCGACGTACAGATCCGCCTTGGGCTGCCCCATTCGGCGACCCGCACCGGCCGCCAGGACCAGGCCGCTGACGTCGGTCATCCGGGTTGAGCCGAACCAGACGCCGTGAGCACGGCAACCCCACCGACGATGAGCACCAGGCCGACGATGCCGAGCGTGTTGATCTTCTCGCCGAAGAGGATGACACCGAAGATGGCTACCGCCGCCGTGCCGACAGCCGACCACACCGCGTAACTCACTCCCACGCTGATGTGCTTGAGCGCCGGGATCAGCATCAGGAACGACACCGTGTAACCGACGATCACCACCGTCAGTGGCAGTGGGCGAATGCCGTTCGACAGCTCACGTAGCTCCAACGTCGCGACGACTTCGGATCCGATCGCGATCGCGAGGTAGAGCCAGGCCAGCGACATCATGATCGCCAGAACGGGCGCAGCGCTACGGCGGTCTCCAACGCGGCCACCGCCGCCTCGTATCCTTTGTCCTCCTTGGAGCCGGGCAAACCGGCCCGATCCATGGCCTGGGCATCGTCGTCGCAGGTCAGCACCCCGAACCCGATCGGCACTCCGGTGCGCTCGGCGACCGCCGTAAGTCCGCCCGTGGTGGCGGTGCAGACGTAGTCGAAATGCGGCGTGCCCCCGCGGATGACCACGCCCAGCGCGATCAGCGCGTCGAACCGATGATTGGCGAGGCGCGCGGCGGCTACCGGAAGCTCGAAGCAGCCGGGTACCCGCACTTCGGTGACATCCGTGACCTTCGAGTCACCGAGTGCCCGGCGGGCACCGGCGAGCAGACCACCCATAACCGCGCTGTGCCACCGGGCCGCAACGATCGCGACCCGCAATCCCGCCGCGCCGATGACGGGCTCCGCCGGCGGCGCACCCTCCCCGCTCACCCCGAATCCTCCAGGTTGATCACGTGGCCCATGCGATCGCGCTTCGTCTGCAGGTACCGCAGGTTCTCCGGGTTGGCGCGCACCGGCAACGGCACCTGACCGACGATCCGCAGTCCATATCCCTCGAGTCCGGCGCGCTTGGCCGGATTGTTCGAAAGCAGCCGCATCGTGTGGATGCCCAGGTCGACCAGGATCTGCGCGCCGGTGCCGTAATCGCGTGCATCGGCCGGTAGCCCTAGCTCGAGATTCGCATCGAGCGTGTCCGAGCCCAGATCCTGCAGCTGGTAGGCCTGCAACTTGTGCAGCAGCCCGATCCCCCGGCCCTCGTGCCCCCGAACGTAGAGAACCACTCCTCGTCCTTCGCGAGCGACCGCGGCCAGCGCCGCGTCGAGCTGAGGACCGCAGTCGCATCGCAACGAGCCGAACACGTCCCCGGTCAGGCATTCCGAGTGCACCCGAACGAGCACATCCTCACCGTCGCCGATCTCGCCGAATACGAACGCGACGTGCTCCCGGTTGTCGTAGGAGCTTGCGTAGCCCACAGCCGTGAACTCTCCGTATCGCAGGGGCACCCGGGCGGTGGCAACGCGCTCGACCAACTTCTCCGACCTCCGGCGGTAGGCGATGAGGTCGGCGATGGAGATCAACGCCAGACCATGCTCGTCGGCGAACGTCCGCAGCTCATCGGCCCGAGCCATGCCCGACGGATCCTTCTCACTGACGACTTCACAGAGCACCCCTGCCGGCGCCAGACCCGCCAGCCGGGCCAGGTCTACCGCGGCTTCGGTATGGCCCGGTCGGCGCAGCACGCCTCCGTCGCGCGCGCGCAGCGGGACGATGTGGCCCGGGACGTGACAGATCGGCGGACGTGGTCGCGGGGTCGGCGAGCAGCCGGACGGTGTGGGCGCGGTCGCTTGCCGAGATGCCCGTGGTGATGCCCTCCCGAGCGTCGACGGTCACGGTGTACGCGGTGCCGCGACGGTCCTGGTTGACGCGGAACATCGGCGGCAGGTCCAGCCGGTCCGCGTTCGTCTCGGTAATGGGCACGCAGATATATCCGGACGTGTACCGGACCATGAAGGCGACTAACTCCGGGGTGGCGAGCTGCGCAGCGAAGATCAGGTCACCCTCGTTCTCCCGATCTTCGTCGTCGATCACAAGTACCGCCTTGCCTGCTGCGAGGTCGACGAGCGCGCGTCCGACGGTGTCCAGCGGAACTGTCATGAGCGATTCCGTCCCGCGGCCAGCAGCCGTTCGGTGTACTTGGCGAGCACATCGACCTCGAGGTTCACCGGGTCGCCCGCGGCCTTGCGTCCGAGCGTTGTGGCCCGCAGCGTCTGCGGAATCAACCCGACCTCGAACCAGTCGTCGCCGACCGCGATGACGGTCAGGGATACGCCGTCAACCGCGACCGATCCTTTTTCCGCGATGTAGCGGGCGAGATCCGCCGGAAGCCCGAACCGGACGATGTCGAAGCGATCACCGGATGATCGGGCCAGCACCACCCCGGTCCCGTCGACATGCCCCTGCACCACGTGCCCGTCGAGTCGACCGTCGACCCGCACCGCGCGCTCGAGATTGACGAGCTCTCCCGACCTCAATCCACCAACGACACTGCGCTTGAGCGTCTCCCCCATGACGTCGAAGTCCAGGTCCCGACGATCGGATTCGCCCGACCTGTCGATGACGGTCAGACACACGCCATTCACCGCGATCGATGCCCCGATCGGAACGTCCTCACCAACCACGGTCGTGCGCACGCGTAACACGGCCGAATCCCCGTGCGCTTCCAACGCAACGACCTCGCCGAGCTCCTCGATGATGCCGGTGAACACGTGCGCTACCCTTCCTCGGCCCACACCGGCCGGGCGACGATCTTCACGTCCGGCCCGACCCTGGTCACACTGTCGATCTCCAGTGTGACCGCTTCAGCCAAAGTGGTAATCCCGGCGTCGCCCAACGCACTCGGTCCGGCACCGAGAAGCTTGGGGGCCACGTAAGCAATGACCTCGTCGACGCAGCGCGCCTCGACGAACGCTCCGGCGAGCGTAGGGCCGCCTTCCAACAGCACGTGCCGTACGCCCTGATCGTGCAGGGCTTTCAGAGCGAAACGCGGGACGGCAGTATCGAGAACCAGCGTCGACGCTGCGTTGTCGAGCACTCGCGCCAATTGCGGTACCCGATGCCGCCGATCCAAGACCACCCGCAACGGCTGGTGCGGAAGGAGCTGGTCAGTTCCGTCCCGCACGGTCAAGGACGGATCGTCCGCCAACACCGTGCCACTGCCCACGAGGATCGCATCAACGACCGCGCGAAACGCATGAGCGTCGGCGCGAGATACCTCCGAGGAGATCCAGCGGGTCGTCCGGTCGGCAGCGGCCACCCGACCGTCGACGGTGGTGGCGATCTTCCAGGTCACGAACGGGCGCCCGGTCTGCAGCGCGTGCAGCCATGGGCGGAGCGCGCCAGCGGCAACTTGGTCGTGATCGAGGCCGGCCACGACCTCGACGCCGGCCGCGATCAGCTTGTCGGCGCCACCTGCTGCCACTGGGTTGAGGTCGTCGACCGCGTAGACGACCCGCACAACACCGGCTTCCACGAGTGCATCTGCGCATGGTGCCGTCCGGCCGGTATGGGCGCAGGGCTCCAGCGTGACGACAGTCGTTCCACCCCGAGCCCGGAGCCCGGCAGCTGCGAGTGCCACCACCTCGGCGTGCGGGCCGCCCGCGGCCTGCGTGGCGCCCTCACCGGCAAGTGCTCCAGACGCGTCGAGGATCACCGCCCCTACCGCTGGATTGGGACTGGTACGCCCGCGCACGGTTTCCGCGAGCGCCAGCGCGCGGTGCATGGCCGCGCGTTCTGCCTCGCTGACCTGCACTTGCTTCCTCGTCCCTGCGTCGTTAGCGACCCGCAACGCTGCCAGCCATGGCAGCGCGAGCCTTCCGGCGAAGCGCCTCGACCGCCTGCGCCGGATCGGCGGCGCCGTACACCGCATTCCCCGCTACGAACACGTCAGCCCCGGCCTCAGCGGCCGCGACGATCGTGTCCTCGGCGATACCACCGTCCACCTCCACGAACAACCGCAAATGACCGGACGCCACATGGGCCCGAGCCTGTCGCACCTTCGGCAGCATCTCAGCCATGAACTCCTGCCCCCCGAACCCAGGTTCGACCGTCATGACGAGCAACGTGTCGAACTCGTGGAGCATTTCCAGGTAGGAGTCCAGACTTGTCCCCGGCTTGATCGACAGACCGGCCAGGGATCCTGCGGCGCGGATGGTCCGGGCGAGCGAAACCGGATCGCGGGTCGCTTCCGCGTGGAAGGTGACGTTGGCCGCACCCGCCTCCGCGTATCCCGGCGCCCACCGCTCCGGATCGTCGATCATCAGGTGGCAGTCGAGAGGCAGGATCGTCGCTTTGCGCAGGCTCTGCACGACCGGCAGGCCGATCGTCAAATTGGGCACGAAGTGCGCGTCCATGACATCCACGTGCAACCAGTCGGCGTTGCGCACGGCCTCGGCCTCTTCGCCCAGCCGGGCAAAATCCGCAGACAGAATGCTCGGGGCGATCATCGGCTCGGGCACACCGGCCGGAGCACGGTTCATGAGGTCCACCCGCTGATCGTGCGAGCTCGTAGCCCGTTCGCTGCGGTTGCGCTCACGGGAGAAGTCTAGTGTCCGTTAACCGGACACTAGTGACGGGCGATAAGCGCGCAGAACATTGCGTCGGTGCCCTGCCGGTGCGGCCACAGCTGGACGGTAGGACCCTCCCCGAGGTCGGGAACGCCGGCTAAGCCAGTCCTCGCGTCTGTGAGCTCGTCGTCGGACGCAACGACTTTGGCAAGGACCTCGACGGTCTCCGCCCGGTGCGGCGAGCAGACGACGTAGCCCACGATTCCACCGGGCCGGGTGAGTCGCAGCGCGGAAGCAAGCAGCTGTCGTTGCAGCTCCGCGAGCGGGGGAATATCGGCGGGATCGCGGCGCCATCGCGCTTCCGGCCGCCGACGCAGCGCGCCGAGCCCCGTGCACGGCGCATCGAGCAGCACCCGGTCGTAGCCACCGTCGATTTCGGGATAATCGCGCCCATCCCCGACCCGCACCGACACCCTCCACTGCGCCGTTGCCTGCCGCACGAGCTTCGCCCGATGTGGACGCAACTCGTTGGCGGTGACCGTTGCCTCTCGTTGCGCCGCTAATGCGGCGAGCAGCGCCGTTTTGCCGCCTGGGCCGGCGCAGAGGTCGAGCCACCGTTCGTCTCGGCCGTCGATCGGCGCATTGGCCAGGGCCAGGGCGCACAGCTGGCTTCCTTCGTCCTGCACAGCAGCCTGACCGGCCCGGACGGCGATCAGCCGGCCCGGGTCCCCACCGGAGAGTCGCACCGCGTAAGGCGACCACGGACCCGGCGTTCCCCCAGATTGCCGGACCAAATCCTCGCGATCCAGGCCGCCCGGCCACGCCACCAGGTGGGTCGTGGGCCGGCTGTCGTCGGCGCGCAACGCGGCACCCGTCTCGACCAGGTCTGCCTCGGGCGGCTCGTCGAGCGCTTCACGAAAGGCCTCCGCAATCCATTCCGGATGCGCGGTCTGCCGGGCCAGCCGAGCCAATGGGGTTCCGCCCGCGCTCAGTCGATCGACCCAGGAATCCCAATCGTCGCGAGCGATCCGCCGCATCACCGCATTGAGGAATCCCGCGGCTCGCGCGTTGCCGGTCGCTCTGGCGAGATCGACTGTCGTGGCGACCGCGGCGTGCGCGGGAACCCGGGTCCGTAGTGCCTGATAGGCGCCCAACCGGAGCAGGTCGCGGACCGGCGCATCGATGCTCTGCAGGGGCCGCTCGCTGCAAGCGGCGATGATCTCGTCAAGAGTTCCCGCGGCGCGCAACGTGCCATAGCCCAGCTCCGTCGCGAACGCTGCGTCGCGGCCGGTCAACGATCCCGCGGTCAACAGTTTGGGTAACAGAAGATTGGCGTACGCGCCGTCGGCCTCGACGGCGCGAAGCAGGTCGTAAGCGACTCGACGGGGCGGATCAGACCAAGCCAAGACGTTCTCCAGGCTGCAGCCGCGCGCCCCTCACCCACGCCCTCGCCGGCATCGATCGACGCCCGGCCGGCTGCACCCAGCCGAGCCGGACAGGACCGGTCGAAGTGTCGACCGCGACCCCGTCCGGCAGGATCGACAAGGCACCGGGCGCCCGCGGGCAATCGCTGGTGGCCGACCGCACCGCACCGTCGAGGGAGGAGACCGGGCCGAGCTTCAGCCGCTCACCCCGGAAGGTCGTCCACGCGCCCGGGGCAGGGGTGCACGCCCGAACCTGGCGGTCCACGTACCGGCCCGGGGCCGACCAGTCGACTTGTGCGTCGTCAACAGTGATCTTGGCCGCGAGTGACACGCCGTCCCCCGACTGCGGACGCGGCACGAGGGTACCGTCGGCGATCCCGTCCATCGTGGCCACGAGCAGACCGGCGCCTGACTCGGCCAAGCGGGCGAGCAGGTCTCCCGCGGTGTCGGAGGGCCGGATCGGCTCGGTGACGACGCCGTAAACCGGTCCGGTATCCAGAGCGGCCTCGATCTGGAATGTCGAGGCTCCGGTGATGTCATCGCCGGCGAGAATGGCCCGCTGGACCGGTGCCGCGCCACGCCACGCCGGCAACAGCGAGAAGTGCAGGTTGACCCAGCCATGCGGCGGTATGACCAGCGCCGCGCTCGGCAGGAGCGCGCCGTAAGCCACCACCGCGCAGCAATCGACCTGAAGCCCGGACAGCTGCGCCAGGAAGTCGGGATCACCAGCCGTCCGTGGGGCAAAGACCGGTACGCCGGCCGCCACGGCGACGGTCTCGACGGGAGATGCGACCTCGGGACGCCCGCGTCCGGCCCGAGCATGCGGCCGGGTGATCACCGCGGCGATCTCGTGGCGGGGGGAGTCCAGCAGGGCGCGAAGCGACGGCGCTGCCGTGCTCGGCGTACCCGCGAAGGCAAGCCGCATCGGCTACTGCCCCGTGAGCCGGTACGCGGTGGCCGGCAATGCCTCGCTCATAACGCGTGGCCGAGCATCGGGTGCGGGCTGACCTTGACGACCGGTCCGGCCGCGCCGAACCACTCGCTCTCCCGGATAGCCCGCATCGCGGCCTTGCGGGTGTCCGGATCCAGCCGATCGATGAACAGCACGCCGTCGAGGTGATCGGTCTCGTGCTGGACGCACCGGGACAGCTGCGCGGTGCCCTCGATCGTGACCGGGTCGCCGTACATGTTCTGCCCGTGGGCCACGACGTGTTCGCGCCGCACACAGTCGAATGCGAGGCCGGGGATAGACAGGCATCCTTCCGGGCCGTCCTGATCTTCCGGGGCTGGAAAATGCAGCACCGGGTTGACCAGGTGACCTGCTTGCTCGTCGTCAACGTGGTAGGTGAACACCCGCAATCCGACGCCTATCTGTGGAGCTGCAAGGCCCGAACCCGGCGCGTCGAGCATGGTCTCGGTGAGATCCGCCACGAGTGTCCGCAGCTCTCGGTCGAACGTGGTCACCGGCTCCGCGGGTGTGCGCAGCACAGGGTCGCCGAACAGCCGGATCGTTTGCAGCGTCACCCGTCTGATCCTACGGAGCAGGTACCGCCCCTCGGCGCTCGCTCAGAACGGCGCGCTGGGATCGAGCACGATCCGGACTGGATCTGCGGCCTTGCGGGCCGAGCGGATTGCCGCCGCCGCCTTGAGGGAGCTCGCCAGCTCACCGCCGAGCTGCCGGGGAACTCGGATGAGCACGCGCTGGGCCTCATCGGCGGTGAGAACCGGGCCGATCACGTCGCTCGGGCTCGGCAACTGCGCGAGTTCGAGGGTCTCCGCGACGGCGCCGGTCGCGCCGGCCAGTGACGCCATGCGCACCGCGGGTGGGAACCCGAGCTCCACCCGTTCCTCGAGCTCGCGGGCGGCGTGACCAGCGGCGTCCCACCGCACGAGAGCCTGCACCGCCGGGATGGCCGCCTCGGCGCCGACCACGACCTGACCATCCGGCCGGACGAGCGCGGCCGCGTTGGACCACCGCCGAAACGCCTCCTCGGCGGCCCGCAAGTCCGGGCGGCCGAGCAGCGCCCAGCCGTCGAGCAGCAGGGCGGCCCCGTAGCCACCGTCAGCCAGCGGCTCAGCGCCGGGGGTGGCGACGACGAGGCTCGGCCCGGCCGCAATCTGGTCCAATACCGAATCGCCGGCCGAGGTACGCACGGGCAGGCCCGGGAATGCCCGGCCGAGCTCCTCTGCGGTGCGTGCCGATCCGACGATGAGGGCCCTCATCCGCGTCCCGCCACACCGCGGGCAGCGCCAGGACCCGGCCGGGCGGCCACACCAGCGACAGGTCGGGATCGCGTGGCCCGACGTGGTCGCAAGCGGACCGGAGCACGTCGGGCACCGGGCTGGGGTGCGATCGCGAACGCAGGCCAGCGCCGGCACGTAACCCCGCCGCGGTACCTGCACGAGAACGGGGTGGCCGCCGGCCAGCGCGTCACGGGCGGTGCGCCACGCCACGCTGGGCAGTCGGGCCGCGGTTGCCGCCGGGTCACGCGCCCGCTCGACGTCGTCGCCGACCGCGGTGATGCGCGGCGCTGCCGCCCGGATGACAGATCGGTCCGCGACGATCTCATGAGCCCAGCCACTCTCGACGAGCTGGGCCGTCTCGGCGGTCCGGGCGAACCCGCCGACGATCAGCGCCGCTGCGGTGAGCGTGGAGCGGAGCACGAGAACGTCACGAACATGTGGATAGGGCGCCCGAGGTTCGGTGTGCAGGTCGTCGCCGTCGTCCCAGATTGCGAGTAACCCCAGGTTGCCAACCGGCGCGAAGGCGGCGGCCCGAGTTCCGATGACCGCGCGCACGGCGCCCCGCCGGACAGCGAGCCACCGACGATATCGCTCGGCCGGGCCGAGATCTGCGGACAGCGCGACGTATTGGTCGCGGCCGAGCAGGGCGCCCATGGCGGTGTCCAGCCGAGCGAGGTCTCGGGCATCCGGAACGACGACCAGCGCGCCCCGCTCGCTCGCAACCGCGGTGGCGACGACTTCCGCAAGCCGTTGCGGCCAGGCCTCGCCGGCGAGCGCTGACCACGCGGCCCGGGCCGGACGCCGATCGCGAACGGCCGCGAGGAATGACGGCCCAGCCCGGTATCGGGACCAGCCCTCGGCCGGGCCCGCGGCCGGCGCGGGTCCGGCGGGCGCGAGCGGACGGGACTCCGCGCCGGCATGGCGCGCCGGCACACCCAGCCGCACCACGTCGGCGAACGTACCCGCATAGCGGTCGGCCACCGCGCGGAACAGGGTGGCGGTCTCCGGCGTCAACGCCGGTTCCCGGCCCACCACCCGCTCGAGAAACGCGAGCCGTCCGTCATGATCACTCGACGGGCCGCGGTCGAGGACGTACCCATCCACGCGGCGGCCAGCGAACCGGACGCGGACCCGCACGCCTGCCACCGCGGCCTCGTCCAGCTCGGCCGGAACGAGATAGTCGAACGGCCTGTCCAGATGGGCTAGCGGCACGTCGACCATTACCCGGGCGACCGCGTCGATGCTCGCAGGCACCCGCCCCGCACGTTGCGGGCGGGTCGAGGTCACACAGACAGTCCTACCAGCGCGCGCCGACGGAAATCCGCACGCTGGTGGGCTTAGCCGTTGGCGAGCTTCGCGAGCTGCTCCGCGCGGTCGGTCCGCTCCCAGGTGAAGTCGGGCAGCTCGCGGCCGAAGTGACCGTAGGCGGCTGTCCGGGCGTAGATCGGCCGGAGTAGGTCGAGATCACGGATGATCGCGGCCGGCCGCAGATCGAAGGTCTGGGTGATCGCCTCGGCGATCCGGTCCGGATCAGCCGTCTCGGTACCGAACGTCTCGATGAACAGGCCGACCGGTTCTGCTTTCCCGATCGCATAGGCGACCTGCGCCTCGACCTTCGTGGCGAGCCGCGCCGCGACGACATTCTTGGCCACCCACCGCATCGCGTAGCACGCGGATCGGTCAACCTTCGACGGGTCCTTGCCGGAGAACGCCCCTCCCCCATGGCGGGCGTAGCCACCGTAGGTGTCAACGATGATCTTGCGACCGGTGAGCCCAGCGTCACCCATGGGTCCACCAGTCACGAATCGGCCGGTCGGGTTGACCAGCAGCCGGTAGCCGTTGGTGTTAATAGCAAGGCCATCGAGCACCGGCGCCACGACGTGCTCCTCGATGTCCGGCTTGAGAAGCGTGTCGAGGTCGATGTCCTCGGCGTGCTGGCTCGAGATCACGATCGTGTCGAGGCGGACCGGCTTGTCGCCGTCGTACTCGATCGTTACCTGCGTCTTGCCGTCCGGCCGCAGATACGGCACGACGCCGCTCTTGCGCACCGCGGTGAGCCGCTCGGCCAGCCGGTGCGCCAGCCAGATCGGCACCGGCATCAGCTCCGGGGTGTCGTCGCACGCGAATCCGAACATGAGGCCCTGGTCGCCTGCTCCCTGCGCGGCGACCGCGTCCTCGGAGCCCTCTACCCGAGTCTCATATGCAGTGTCGACGCCCTGAGCGATATCGGGCGACTGGGCCCCGATCGAGACGCTGACGCCGCACGACTGCCCGTCGAAGCCCTTCCGGGACGAGTCGTAGCCAATATCCAGAATGCGGTCCCGGACAATCGCCGGGATGTCGGCATATGCCTCGGTCGTGACCTCTCCCGCCACGTGAACCTGGCCGGTCGTGATGAGCGTCTCGACGGCGACACGACTCTTCGGATCCTGAGCGAGCAGCGCATCGAGAATGGAGTCGCTGATCTGATCGGCGATCTTGTCCGGGTGTCCTTCGGTCACGGATTCGGACGTGAACAGGCGGCGGGTCACAGATGCTCCGGGTTGGTTGAGGTCGGAATTCGGGCAGAGTCTAGCGGCTGATGGCTCGTGCTCCTGCATCGTCGATGCGCCCGAGCCGGGCCGATATGGCATCCCACACGGCTGCGGCCAGTACCGCTTTCGGCCCACGGGCGACCGGCAGCTCACCGCCGTCGGAGTCGAGGATCACCGCCGCATTGTCGGGCCGGCCGAACGCTCGCCCGCTCCCGACGTCGTTGACGACGAGCAGGTCGCATCCCTTTTGGGCGAGCTTCATCCGGCCGTGGGCGAGCACGTCGCCGGTATCGTCGCCCGTCTCGGCGGCGAATCCGACGAGCAACTGGCCCGGCCGCCGGGCCGCTACCAGCTCGGCGAGCACGTCGGGGTTACGCACCAGCGGTATCGGTTCCGGACCGTCGTCCGTCCTCTTGATCTTGTGCGCAGCCGCTCGGGCCGGCCGGAAGTCCGCCACGGCGGCGGCCATGACCACGACGTCGGCGTCAGGTGCCGCCTTCAGCACGGCGTCGCGCAGCTCGTGAGCGCTTGTGACACGCACGACGGTGCTGCCCGACGGGTCGACGAGCGCGGTGTTGGCGGTGACGAGCGTCACCGTGGCCCCCCGCGCCGCGGCAACCGTCGCGAGGGCGTGCCCCTGTCGCCCGGACGATGCGTTGCCCAAGAAGCGCACCGGATCGACGGCTTCCCGGGTGCCGCCGGCGCTCACGACCACATGCCGGCCGAGGAGATCGATCGGCAGGGCGTCCGGGCGAATCAGCAGAAGTTCGGCAAGC
The DNA here is from genome assembly GCA_963801715.1 of uncultured Actinomycetota bacterium. Classification (GTDB taxonomy): domain Bacteria; phylum Actinomycetota; class Actinomycetes; order Mycobacteriales; family Jatrophihabitantaceae; genus CAVVJA01. The sequence continues at coordinate 555,771 of CAWDGB010000014.1, forward strand.
CCGGCGATCTCGGCCGGCTCCGGCAGCCGCCCGGGACCACTGTCGGCGCCGGTCAGCCGGCCGGAGGCCGGATTGAGCACGATCAGCCCGCGCTGGCGCAGCCGGGCGACGTTGTCGATGGTGGCGGGGTGTTCCCACATTTCGGTGTGCATTGCTGGTGCGAGCAGCACTGGGCAGCGGGCGGTGAGCAGGGAGTTCGTCAGCAGGTCATCGGCGAGACCGTGGGCAGCTCGGGCCATCAGGTCGGCAGTAGCCGGCGCAACCACGACCAGATCCGCCTCCCGGCCGAGACGCACGTGGGGCACGTCCTCGGCACCCGCCCATACGTCCGTCGTCACCGGATGGTGAGAGAGCGCGGCCCAGGTGGCCGCTCCGACAAACCGGAGAGCCGACTCGGTCGGCACGACGATGACGTCGTGGCCCGACTCGGCGAGAAGCCGAAGCAGCTCGACGGCCTTGTAAGCCGCGATACCCCCTCCGACGCCGAGGAGGATACGACGCGACGTCATCGCCGGGGTGACGAGACTCAGCCCTCAGCGGGCTTGAACTCGATCAGGTCGGCGTTGACCTCCCGCAGCGCTATCGACAGCGGCTTCTCTTGAGGCGCGGTTTCCACGAGCGGGCCGACGTACTCCAGCAGGCCCTCGCCGAGCTGGCTGTAGTACGCATTGATCTGCCGCGCGCGCTTGGCCGCGATGATGACGAGCGCGTACTTGGACTGGGTCCGTTCCAGCAGCTCGTCGATCGGCGGGTTGGTGATCCCCTCGGGGGCGGACGCAGTTCCAGACACGGTGCCTTCTTTTCGTTGTCGTCTGATCGGGGTGTCATGACCCAGGCGGTGGGCAGACAGCTTCCATCAAGGATACCAATTCGGACGCAGCGCGCCGGACATCGTCGTTGACGACGATCGCGTCGAACTCCTCGGCCGCTTCCATCTCGATTCGCGCTCGGGCCAGACGCGCGGCGATGACAGCCGGGCCGTCGGTCGCGCGATCGGCCAGCCGCCGGCCCAGTTCCTCCCACGACGGCGGCGCAAGAAAGACGAACTGCGCGTCGGGCATGCTGGCCCGGACCTGGCGGGCACCTTGCAGCTCGATCTCGAGCAGAGCCGGTTTTCCTTCGGCCAGATGGGCGAAAACCGGCTCGCGCGGCGTTCCGTAGAGATTGCCGGCGTACTCCGCCCACTCCAGCAGTTCCCCGGTATCGATGAGCTCCTGAAACTGTGCCCGATCCACGAAGTAGTACTCGATACCGTCGACCTCGCCCGGCCGGGGCGGCCGGGTCGTGCAGGACACCGATACCCAGATGTTCGGGTACATGGCGCGCACCGCGGCGACCACCGTGCCCTTGCCCACACCGGACGGCCCGGACAGGACGGTCAGCCGGCTTGGCACCCGGCGAATCTAGCGCGGGCGGAGAAATGCCGCCCACCAGCCGTCCCGCCTTCGTGATCTTGGACTTAATGCCGAATAACGGCACAAAGTCCAAGATCATCTCCTGGGGATCAGGGCGGGCGTCAGCGGACCGCCACGGTCACAGTCACCTGATGGGACAGCGCCCCGCTGGTGCCGGAGATGCGCAGCGTGAACGTGCCGCGTGGCGTCCAGCCGCTGGTCCGGATCCGCAACGTCGTGCTGCCAGGCGTTGTGATCGGGTTGCTCACCCAGCTCGCGGTTGCGTACGCCGGCAACCCGGAGACGCTCAGCGAAACGCTCCCCGTGAAGCCACCCAAGGCCGACGCCGCCACCGTGTACAACGCGGTCTGGCCACGGTAGATCGTCGCCGACGACGGGCTTGCCGACACCGCGAAGTCAGGTGCGCCCACGGTCAGATTGACCGATTTGCTGTGCTGCAGCGATCCGCTCGTGCCGGCGATCGTCAACGAATAACTACCCGCCGGCACGCCCGCATACGTGGTGACCGTGAGCTGGGAGCTAGCGCCGGCGCCAACCGAGGACGGGCTGAGCGACGCGCTACCGACGAACGACGGCGGCCAGCTGACCGACAGCGCGACCGAGCCCGCGAAGCCGTTCAACGCGCCGACGGTGACCGAGTACGTGGTGCCGGCGCCGGCCGCTACGGTTCGGCTGCTGGGCGTCGCGGCGAGGCTGAAGTCCGGCGGCGCAGTGACGACAAGCGTGACCGCAGCGGTATGCGTGGTCGAGCCGCTCGCGGCGGAGATGGTCAACGGATACGAGCCCGGAGTCACCGATGCCGACGTGCTGATCGCCAGTTGCGATGAGCCAGCCGTGGTGATCTTTCCCGGCGCGAAGGCGGCACTCACCGACGCCGGCAGGGCGCCCACTGACAGCGAGACGTCGCCGGTGAAGCCATTCAGGGCGCTGACCGCGACCGTGTAGTTTGCGCCGGTCCCGGCCGCGACGCTTCGCGATGCCGGCGTCGCCGAGATCGTGAAGTCCGGCGGTCCCGAGACGACGAGGGTGGCGGTGGCCGTGCGAGTGGTGATCGCGCCGCTCGTCGCGTCGCTCGTCCCGGTGATGGTCAACGGGTACGTCCCCGGCGTGATCGACGCGGCCGTCGTCACGGACAGCTGGGCCGTCCCGGCTCCCTTGGCCACAATCGAAGGGCTGAAGCTCCACGTGCCCTGCGCTGGGGACAGCCCGGACAGGCCAAGGCTGACGTCGCCCCCAAAGCCGTTCGTACTCGAAACCGAGACGGTGAACGTCGTGCTTCCACCCCGCGCCACGGTCGCCGACGACGGCGACGCCCCGACCGTGAAGTCCGGCGCGCCGGCTAGCCATTGATAGGCGGCGAGCGCATCGAGCCGCCCGTAGCCGTAGCCGTGTGCGGCACCCAGGTCGACCGCGCCGCTCTCCAGTGCCGCCTCTTGCTGGTCGGCGGACAGGTGCGGGAACGCGCTGAGCAGCAGGGCCAGGGCGCCGGCGACATGTGGCGCTGCGACCGACGTGCCGGTGTCCTGTACATAGCCGCCGTACAGATCGTCAGTGCGGACGTTGACGCCCGGCGCCGTGAGCTTCGGCGCGGTCGCCGCAGCGCAAGCCGACGGACCGCGGCTGCTATAGGGGTCGAGAACGTCGGAGTTGTCGGTGCCACCGACCGCGAGCGCCTCGGAAAGGTTGGCCGGGCTCAGGACGGTGCCAGCGGTCGGGCCGCTGTTGCCCGCGGCGAAGACCGGCACGATCCCGGCCGCGCGGAGGCTGGCCAGATCGGGCTGGAAGTCGAGCGTGCAGCTGGCCGTCATCATCGTCCAGGAGTTGTCGACGACGTTCGGGGCATCGGCCGTGCTCGGATTGCCATCCGGATCTAGCAGCCATTGGAAGCCCTGGTGAATCCCGGTCGAAGTGGCCGTGCCGCGGTCGTTGAAGATCTTCACCGCGATCCACCTGGCGTCCGGCGCGACCCCGACGGAGCTTCCGCCGGCGTTGCCGCCGACCATCACGCCCATCGTCTGTGTGCCGTGCCCGCTGACGTCAGTTGGCGTGGTCGGATGCTGTCCGTTGGGGTCGTACCAGCTGTTCGTGCCACCTCGCCACTTGGCCGCGAGGTCGGGATGGGTCGCGTCGACACCCGTGTCCATGTTCGCGACGACGACCCCCTGACCACGGAATCCCCGGTCCCACAGGGCCGGTGCGTTCACCAACGACACATTGGGCTCGACCGCCGACGTGGCGGCAGCAGCGACTTCGGAGGTCGGTGCCTGGACGGTGAACTCGGGGCGCACCTCACGCACGTCCGGTCGCTTGGCCAGCTCCCGCACGACGGCTGGCGTCGTGCGGACCGCGACCTCGTTGGCGATCCACAGCGGCACGATCCCGGTGGCGAGGCCCTGTGCGTGCCGCCTGGCGAGCAAAGCCAGCACGCCCTTCTGGGTCTGCCCGGCATGCGCCCGCAGGCCCCGTTCCACGGCCGCGAGACGGGCTGGGCGGTTGGCCGCGCGGAGTGTGCCGAGGTTCGGTTGAGACTTCATGACGACGACGACGTCGACCATCGGCTGCGGGTGAGCGGCGGCCGCTGGTAGGGCCGGCGCCAGGGCGATGCCCACGGCGACAGCGACGAGCAGGCCGAGCCGCTTCATCGCACGGTCACGTTCTCGACCCGGGCGTTGCCGAGCAGTACGGCGACCTGGTCACCGCGGTGAACCCAGTCGCCCGGGTTGTTGAAGACCAGGTAGTAAGTGACGCCGGCCTTGAACGGCGATGTGTGCGCGTGACTCATCAGCAGGTCCTTGACAACCAGCCCGGTGCGCTGGTCGACGACGGCGGGCGGGTGCGCGGGGTCGTGCAGCGCCGCGGCCTTGTTGGCGTCGACGACGGTGAAACGCAGGTCGACCAGGCCGCCGTCGCCGGTCACCGCGACCTGAGTGATCTTCACCCCGCTGCGCTCGACCAGGCCGGACTCGCTCACGAGCGGGCGCGCCCAGGCGACCGGGACCTTGCTGTCGGCCTGCACGCTGTCGCGCCGAGCCGCGCGTGAGCAGCAGCGCGATGAACGTGCCGGCGATCACGACGATCGCGCCGGTGAGGATCCCGAGCAGGCGCACCCGCCGCCGAGCCCACGACCTCCTCGGGGGCACCGGCGGCGGCGCCTCAGCCTCGAGCGTTGCCTGCTCGCTCACGAGCACGTCCCCCGCTACGGATGGATGAAGGTGAGCATTCCGCCACCGGTGGCCGGAACCGGGCTCGTCGCGGTCTGGTCGCCGTTCGTCACGTGCAATTGCCGGTTGTACAACGGGAATCCGTGCGTGCTCGGCGTTGCGCCGGCTGGCACGGTTGCGATCGCGTCCTCGGTGGCCCGGCCGGGATCGTCTCGGCGTTCGCGTCGAACGGATTGTTCAGCAGGCGGGCGTCGCGAGCGACGACCCGCTCGTGCATGCCCAGCAGGGCCATCGACGAGTTGTCGAATCCCAGCGTTGACGTAGCGCAGCAAGGAGCCGCTGGTCCGGCCGCTGCGGTAATGCACCGCTGTGTTCGGGTAGGCCTTGCCGTTGATCAGCCAATACGTCGCCTTGTAGCTGTACATGTCGAAGGTGTCGGGCGCGGCGTTGAAGTTCGGGTCGACGGCGCCGAGCACCACGGTGGCCTGCGTGTCGTAGGCCGTCGTCGCAGCTGTCGTAGGCCTGGCCGGCTGTCGCCGAGTTGACGATCAGGGCGCCAGCCAGTCCCATTGCCGCCTGCCGCCCCTGGCCGCCGCCGGCTTGGTAGAGGTAGGTGCCGGGCGCGCTGGCCGTGAAGCTCACGCTTCCCGACGACGCCGGCGGCGACGTCGGTGGGGCCGGCGTTGAACGTGATGCCCGGGATCTCGAAGGTCAGCGTGTGCTCGGCGGGCAAGGCATTGGTGATGTTGATGGAGACCGTGTCGCCCTGCGTTCACGACCAACTGCGGCCCGGGCAGGCTGGCGGTCGCTGCCGCGCAGGCGCCGCGTGGCCGTGGTGGCAAAGCCCCAGATCGGCGACGCTGACGGCACCGGTCAGCGTCGCCGTGCCCGGCTTGGCGCACAGGCGTGCGGGTGGAACGGGTGGTTGTCCACGCCGGCGTTGACCATCCGGATCAGGGCCGGCAGCGTGTTGGTCGTCGGGTTATTCGGCTGGATCCGCACGAGCGCCCCGTACGGCTGGTTCGGCAGCAGCGCCCGAGCCGTTGTTCTGGATCGTGTCCGGGAAGCTGCGCCCGTTGATCGTGAAGTACCGGTTGTCGCGCGAGTTGAAGTCATACGTGGTGCCGGTCTCGACGGCGTGATGCAGGAATGGATCCATGTCGGCGAGCAGCATCAGGTACTCGCGGCTCGGGTCGAACTGGCGTAGCCGAGCCGTAGGCCAGGTTGGTGCCGGCGCTCGGCCGGATGATCAACGCGCCGTACAGGCCCATCTCGACCTGCTTCGCGACATCGGAGCCGCTCTCGTACAGGTAGGTGCCCGGGTTTCCCGCGGTGAACGTGTAGCTCACCGTGCCGCCGGAGGCCGCCGCCTCTCTCGCCAGCAAGCCGTCGGCCGCCCCACCGGACGTCGTGATGGCTTGCTGGCCCGGGAAGACGAGCGACGTGGCTTCGGGCAGGTGGTTCGTCAGGTTGACGACGATCGTCTGTCCCTGCGTCGCGCACAGGACCGGGCCGGGGCTCTGGAAGTGACCGGCGTCGACGCCCGGGTCGTCGTAGCTCCACATGAAGACGCTGTTGCCGTCGGGCGTTTCGATGTAGCCGGTCTTCGTCTCGAGGTTGAAGGTGTGGGTAGTGCCGCTGACCGAGCCGGGCGTGCAGACCATGCCCAGCTTGGGGGCTCCGGGTGGTAGCGCCGACCCGCGGACGGCCACGGCGAGCAGCGAGCCGGCCGCGAGCGCCAGAACCGTCCCCAGGCGCCACATCTTGTGCGTCATCGTGGCCTTCCTTCCGCGGCGCGCGGTCGCCGGCTCAGACATAGGTCTGGCTCACGACGGTCTGGGCGGGAAGCGCGTTCGAGTACACGCGCACTTCGGTTTGCATTCCGCCTGGCCCGGGTGGTGCCCCGAAGCTGGAAAGTCTGCGCCAGTCCCGGTTCTTGAACCGGTAGACGTTGTACGCGCCCCGGCCGTCAGAACCTGACGGCCGACTTGCGCTGTACGCCGGGGCAGTGAACAGCACGTCGCGGGCCTCGCCGGGGCCGATGTAGAGCGTGTTCGTCAGGTACGTCTTGTCGACACCGTCCTTGCCCAGCCAGGAGGCATCCTGCCCGACGACCTTCATGGGAATGCCCGGCAATTGCATCGCGTGCTGCTGATAGCCGAGGTTGGCCATGCGGAGCAGCACCCGGTCCCCGGGGTTCACCTGGATGAGCGCCGAGTTGGGCTGGCTGTAGTCCGTCGTGTCGAAGTTGGCGTTGTGGGTGCCGATGCGCAGGTTCGCGGGCAGTGTGTCGCTGTCGTTCGGTAGCACGGTTTGCGGGAAGCACCGGCCGTTCAGGGTGAACCACTGCGGGTTGTAGTCGGTGGCGATGGATTCCTGGATGTCCCGGTCGCCGTCGTGGAAGTTCTTCCAGACCTCGTTGAGCAGGATGGCGAAGTGCCGGTCGTAGGCCGTCGATCCGTTGCCGTCGTTGTAGGCGTAGCCGAGCGGTGCCGTTGACCCACCGCCCTCCTGGCGGGCGACCGGCACGCCTGCACCGGCACCGTTCTTGTCCTGCAGCGGGCGCACGAACACGACTCCGGTCATGCCCATCTGGACGTGTTCCACGTCTTCGAAGTGGCAGTGGTACATGTACGTGCCCTCGCGGTGCGGGCGATAGAAGTAGGTGACCTGCTTGCCGATAGGTACAGCGATGGAAACCTCGGGCACGCCGTCGTTGAGCGGCGACGGAACATCGAAACCGTGCCAGTGGATCGTGTGCGAGTCGGTCAGATCCGGCCGTTGTACCAGCCCCAAGTTCGTCAGGGTGATCCTGATGTCGTCGTCCTGCCGGAAGTTCAGGTGCGGCGCCGTGTGCTTGGTGTGGCCCTTGTACGTCGCCTCGAGCTGGTCGACGGAGAGGGTTCCGTCGACCGGGACGAAGCCGAAGATGTACACGGGGTCGGTTTCCCGGCCCGGCACGGTCATGTACCCATCCGAGGCGACCAGGGAGAGTGCGGTGGTCGCCGCCGAGGCGGGGAGGATCAGTCCCCGCCCCAGCGCACCCACCACGCTGCCGGCCACCACCGTGCCCAGCGCGCCAAGCCCCGTCGCCTTGAGGAAGTCCCGTCGAGCCAGACCATTGCGTCGTTCCATGGCGACCCCCTCGTGTCGGTTCATGGGATCGGGATCGGGATAGGTAAGCCGGGCAATTCGTCGGCGCCGACATCCCACGGGGTGAACAGCCGCAACGTGCGCAGCATGGGCCGGAAGTCTGCCCGTCGTAGTCACCGCCGCCGGTCGAGTTGGTGGCCGACGGCGGCCCGGTCGGCGCCTGGATACCACCGTTCACGCAGGTGTTCAGCGCGGTGACCGGCGTCGGGAACGGGGTGTTCGAGCAGCGCACCCCGCGGTCGACGGCCGGTGACGCCCGTAGCTACGTGGTAGTCGCCGGTCAGGCCGACGGGCGGGTCCTGGCCGGTGATCGTGACGGCCGCCTGCTGCGGGTCAAGGCGAGATCCGGAGACCGTGAGCTCGTTCACGAACGGTGCGACGAAGCCCGGGACTGCGGTGAAGTTTCCTTGCCCGCCGGGCACGGCGTGCTGCACCCCGTTCGGACCCAGGATCTGGCTGTTCGTCAGGGTCGGAGTACCGCGGGGTGAAGGTGTCGTTGTTGTTGGTTGTGCCATGGATCTCGAAGTCGATGAACCCTTGATCGACCAGAGTGGCTCCCGGGCCGAACTGGCTGAGTGTCATCGCGTCGTTGTTCCAGAAGATGTTGTTGAACAATGCCTGCGGGTTGGAGAAGTCCGGACGCGTCGCGGCATTGGGGTATTGCGCCGCGTACCTTGCATCCGTCTGCCAGGCAGGTTCGTTCGCCTCGCTGGTCAGACCGGCGCCATGCGGCACGCCGATCTGCGACGACTCGGACGAGCCTGTCGTGACGTTGTCGGCGATCGTGTTGTTGCTGATGCGGGCCCGTGACGAGTCATCGAGCATGATCGCGCCACCCAGGTCCGCCGCCAGGTTGTCCACGATCATGTTGTTGCGGATGTTGATCGGCTGGTCGAGGGCGTTGAGCAGGAAGATGCCGCCACCGTCGTCCAACGTGCTGGTGTTGCTCTGGATCAGGTTGCGGTCGACGTCCACCGAGCCGGATCCGTCGCCGAGCCCGCCGCCCACCGGCAGTTCGCTCTCGATGGCGATCCCGCCGCCGCTGTCGACGGCCTCGTTGTAGTAGATCTTGTTGTCGTGGATCTTGCCACTCGGGCTGAGTCCGATGTGCGAAAGACCGCCACCGTACTCGACGCCGAAGTTGGAGCAGATGATGTTGTTCGCCACGTCGTAGTTGTTGGATCCATAGAAGATCCCGACGCCGCCGGATGAGGTCAGCCCGCCGTTGCCGATCAGCCGATCGTTGGCGATCCGCACGTTGAAGTTGTGGCTGCCATGCACGAACGGTTGGCCAACGCCGATGCCTCCGGCGAAGACGCCGCCGTTGTTCTCGAGCACGTTGTTCGTCAGCTGCATGTTGTTGACGCTCGCCTGCAGCTGGACGCCGCCGGCACCGTCACCGTGGCCGGTCATGAGTCCGAGACCGTCGATGCGAGCCCCACCGAACCCGGCGCTATCTTGACCGGTCGGCAAGGTCGTCACGTTGTACGCCGTCGTGCTTTGCGCGACAACGGTGAGGTCGGCGCCCCGAAGCACGACGCTCGGCGCCCCACTGGTGAAGTTGGGGAGCACCGCGGGGTGGGCGGCCACCGTGGCGTCGAAGGTTGAGAAGTTCTGCTGGAAGAAGCGGCCGTCAACGATGCTGCCCTTGATGTTGAACCGCGGGTCCTCCGGATCACGGCCCTGGAACTCGTGGGCGCCGATGATGCCGCCCGGGCCCAGACCTTGGATCTTCAGCGGCTTCCAGACGAGCACGTTCTCGTTGTAGGTGCCGGGCGACAGAACCAGCAGGCTGCCGGCCGCCGCGCTATTGATCGCGTCCTGGAGAGCAGTCGGGCTCGTCCCCGGTCCGGGCGGCGGTGGCGGCACGTTCACGACCGGCGGGTTATAGGTAACGCCGCCGTTCGAACCCAGCGCATGGATGGTGATGCCATTCGCGCTGGAAACGCCACCCCCACCCGGATTCGTGTTCGCCGTGATGATCGCGAGCTGCTTGGGCCCAGGTGGGAACGCTGCCGAGATGGCCGGGACGTTGATCACGATCGCGTCCGCGGTGCTTGCCGTTCCTGGCGTCCAGCCGGCGATTCCGCCGTTGGCCCTGGTCAAGGTTGTGACCGCGCCGGTACGGACATCGGTCAGCGTGACCCGTCCGCCCGTCGTCCCGGTCGCGCCGGGAATGCCGATGAAGTCGCCCTGAACGGTGATCTGCCGGCTGCCTCCCGTGGGCACGACGGGCGTGGAGACCTGTAGCAGCTCGGGCCGCGTGGGATCCGACGGATCTGTCGCGGGGCCGCCGGTTGCTCCCACCGGATCCTGGCAGGCCGTTCCCGAGATCGGGTCGACCGGCGTGTCGAGCTGAGTGGTGAGGCCCGGCCAGACCTCGAACGGGTTGTTCGCCGTCAACAGGTTCGGGTTGTAGTTGGCGTTGGGGTGGGCCTTGGTGCCGGGGTCGTCGACGATGGCGATGTACATGCCCGGGCAGGGTCCCTGCGGGATCGGGCAGTTCAGCGTCTCCGTCGAGGGCAGCAAGGCTTCGTAGGCGCCGTCCGCACTCGTGTTGACCGTCTTGATCAGCCGCCAGTTGTTGGCGTCGAACGGCGCGCTGACGTTCGGCGTCGCGCAGTTGGTGCCGCCGCCTGGGCAGACGGTGTCGACGCGGGCGTAGATCCCGATCGGGATGTTCGCGATCGGACGCGGCTCGCCGTACCAGTTGGACATCTGGTTGCGCTCGAAGTAGATGTCGTTGAACACCTGGCCGATGACCCGACCGGGCTCTTCGACATCGCCGGTACGCGTGTCGTTGGGGTCCTCGCCGTTCGGGTCGGTCCGGAAGTTGGTCATCATGAAGAAGTCGGCGTTCGCGTTCTGCTGGTTGTTCAGCACCACGAGGTGCTTGTCGCACAGCGGCGCGTGCGCGCCGGCGACCGGGAAGAAGTTGCTGCGCGGCGTCAGCGTCGCCTTGTCGATCAGGTGGTCGTCGCCGTTGCACGGCGGCGGCGGGATCTGCGGCGCGAACTGGTTGCCCAGATCGACGTTGACGTCCTCCTCGCGCACGATGTGGTACAGGCATCCGTTTCCGCCACCGGGAACGGCGCCGTGCGTCTCAGTGACGCGCTGGCTCTCGCCGACGCCGGGGTTGCACGGGCGGGTGTCCGTGTTGTCCTTCGGCATGATCGCGTGGACGATGTAGTCGCCCGCCACGAGCGGGTGGTCGTCTGGCAACGAATTGTCGTTGCAGCGCTCGGTGTCGAGGTTGTAGCCGTCAGGGCAGTAGTTCGCGAAGGCGTAGCCGCCGTCGAACGCACCTTCCTTGGTTTGCTGCCCCATGAGCGGAACCTCGAGGCAGTTCGGCCCGATATCGGGGTTGAGCGTGTTCGTGACGTCGTTCCCGCTGAAGTCGCGAATCGGGTTGCAGTTCTGCCGGAATCGAGTTGGCCTGATCTAGCGGGTCTTGACTCGCGTTGGGCTGCTGCCAGTGGTCGGTGACGTACGAGTTCACGATGATGTCGTCAGCCGGTGTTGGGGAGTCCGTCCGGGCCCGGCTTCTCGAGGTAGACGGTCACATCCGGGATCGCGGCCTCGTAGTCCTCGTGCGCCTGGAACCGCGCATCGAACTCGTTACGGGTCGTCGCGAAGTAGGTGATGCCCACGATCTGGCCGGGCGTTCCCGCCGGATAGTCGCGCTTACCCCAGTCGACCGTCGCGCGGTGACCCTCCAGCAGCGCCTGGTTCATGAGCAGCCCGCCACCCAGCGAGTTCGGGATGCAGGGATCGACCGGAGCGCCGTCGACGAGGCAGGACGGTGTCACGACATCGGGGTTGCGCTCGTCGTGTACGGACGCACCCGGGTCGGCCGAGAAGCGCGCGAAGCCCTGCTCGTTGATGATCCACCGGCCGAGGGCGCCGCCCTCTGCGGTGGGGTACTCGTAGTTTCCGTTCGGGTCGGTGAACGTCGACTCCTTGATCGACCCGTCACGCCAGCGCTGGTCCATGTCGGTGTTCGGGATCGGCGTGTCGACACCGTCGTCGTACTTGCCGTTGCCGTTCTGGTCCTTGTAGACCTTTCCGTCGAGCCAGCCAAACCAGCGCGAGACGCCGAGCCCGACGCTGCCGTCGTCTCCCGTCTCGTTTACGTCGACGGTTTGGCCGGGATCGATGTGCACCGGTTTGAATCGCATGATGTAGCTGAGCTGCTCGTCCCAAACCGCCAGGTTGTAGTCGCCCGGCGGGACACCTTGGATGTCGAAGTTGCCGGCTCCGTCGCCCGGCCGACGAAGACGGTCTGGTCGGTCGAGGCGTCCGAGAGGGCCACGAACGGCTCTCGACCGGGTCGTTGTAGGTGCCGGTCGTGTAGGGGGCCCACTCCACCCAGTTGCGGGCCGTGCCGGTGATCTCCCCGGAGCCCGGGTTGCTGAACGGCCGTGGCGAGCACACGAAACCGAACCAGTAGGCGGTGCGGATGTTCGGGGGCTCCCAGAGCTGCTCGCCGGGCGCACCGGTGCCATCGGCGCCCTCTTCGGTCGGCGCCATCAGCTGCAGTCCACCGTCGATCGTCGTCGTCTGGTACCAGCGGCTGCTCGGGTCGCTGTTGCACGGCTGGTCCGGCGGGTGGACGTCGATGAAGTACGTGGCGGGACCGAGGTTGTTGATCTCGACGAAGCCGAGGGTCGCCGGAGTGCTCGAGGTCTTGCAGATCCCGCCGCACAGCGGGTTGTTGTTGTAGTCGACGGTGACCGCGGCTCCGGTCTGTTCCTCGAGCCCGACCTGGAACCCGCCGAGGCCGGCCTCTTCGGTATCCGGAGCGCCGTTCGTCCAGGCGTTGTCGTTGAAGACGAACACGCGGATCTTCCCGAGCGGCAACGGATGATCCGCGCTCTGCGTGGTCAGAGCGACATTGACGGTGACGTTCCCACTGGCGTCGGCCGCATCGGGCAGCGTGAGGTAGTTCCCCCACATCTTGTGGTCTAGAGAACGCACCGAGATCAGGTAACGGCCGGCCGGCAGCGTCACCGTGCGATGGCCCTGGTTGCCTTCCGCGACGATCGGGCTGTTGCTCTCCGTGCTCAGCGAGAGCGGGTCGGTAGGCAGCTTTGTGTTGTCCAGGTTGACGATGAAGGTGAAGTTCGCGATGGGAGCGCCCGACAGTTCCTGGGCGTTGACCGTGACGTGACAGCCGGCGCCACAGGTTGTCGCCGCCTGCGCGCGTGGCGCGGTCGTGGGCCACACCGTGGCGGGCAGGAAGGCGATCGCGAGAACCAGCGCGGTGACCCACGCCGTCCACAATCGGCGGCGGTTCCTCCTCCACGGTTGTGCTCGCCTGAGACTGGCGCCGCCCCGACTACTCGAGAGCGTTCCCGGCGTCGTCCAACTCCGCTGTCGTGCGCGCATCGCTGTCCGCCTTCCCAGGCACGGTGGACCACCCGACCGACATTCGGGGTGATCGTCGGCCCACAGCGACGTAGCCGGTGGCATTCATGACGGCTTCCTCATCTGGCCGTCATGAAGACGTCAGGTGCGGCCCGGCGGGCGCCACCGGTGACTGGTCGCCTCCGGCATCTCGGCGACGACTGCGTGGTAGGCAGGGGCATGGTCGCTTACGACGACGGCGTACCGGCATCGCTCCATGCGCTGTTCCAGCAGCGCGTGGACGGAGACGATGCCCTGCTCCGGCTGGCCCGGCTGAGATTCGAGCAGTTCGGCCTCGCGGCGGAAATGTATGGCGGATCAGCCGGAGAACTAGACCATATTCTCGCTTTCGTCCCGAGCGACGTTCGCCGACCGATGGTGCACCTTCCCCGGCACATCGACCTGCTTCGAGAGGCTGACCGTGCGGTAGTGGCCGCGATAGTGCGGCAATTTGGTGACCGGGTGTCGGGCTTCGTCGTGCATGACCGACTGGAAATGCCGGCCCGGCTCGGCGATTTCCAGGCCGCCGCGACCGAGCTGTCTCGGGCGCTCGTCGCGGCTGGCCCGGCTCAGCTGTTTGTCGAGTACGCCGCAGGTTGCCAGCTAGCAGAGTTCGTCGCGATGGGCGCAGCTCTCGAAGGCATCCCCCAGGTCGGGCTGTGTATTGACATCGGACACGTTGGCATCCGCGAGTCCCGACGCGCTTTTGCTCGGATTCGGCCGGAGATCAACTTTGACCTCGCGCAGCTGAGTGCGGCGGACCCGCGGCTACCGGATCTCGTCGACGATGTGCAATCGGCTTGGCGGCCGGCCTGCCAGCTGTGCTGACGCTTACCGCAGCGCTCGTCGAGCAGCGGACTCCGACGCACTACCACCTGCATGACGGGCATCCGTTGGTCCCGCGCTTATCCGACCACTTTGGTTTCCAGAATCGGCTGGCGATCCCATTCAGCTACCACGGCCTGCGATCGCTCGACCCGCTCTACGGGGTCGCCGGCCTGGCGGCCGTCCTGGCCGCAACGCAGACCTTCGAGCCGGAGCGAGTCTCACTCACCCTGGAGATCCATCAGGTCGACGCGAGATTGCCGCTTGGGGACGCAGCCGGCCTGTTCGCGCACTGGCGCGATCTGACCAACGCCGAGCGGATGAATGCGTGGCTCGCCGTGCTCACTCAGCACTCCGTCCTCGTGAGTGCGTTACGTCGTTGATATCGGCTCAACGGAACGAGCGGGTCGGCGGTCCCACGCCGCGACCCGGTCGCGGCTACTGTGCAAATAGGGCCGAAATGGCGACAGGATCGGAGGGGCCGGCAATGGCGGCGGCGCGGGTGGGGGTTCTCCGGGAGTCCACTGCCGGTGAACGGAGAGTTGCCCTCACTCCGGACGTCGTCCGCCGGATACGCAACGCGGGCGTCGACGTGTTCATCGAGACCGGCGCTGGCGACGCCGCCTGGTTCCCCGACGACGAATACGCCCAGGCGGGCGCCAGCATCGTCGATGCGGCATCCGTGCGAGAGACCGCGGACGTACTCCTGTGCGTCCAACCGCCGCCACGCGAGCAGATCCGGGACGGGCAGACGGTTATCGGCTTGCTCGGTCCACTGCTGCGGCCCGAGCTCATGCGCGACCTCGCCGCCCGCAAGATCACCGCAATCAGCCTGGACGGGCTGCCCCGGACATTGACCCGAGTGCAGAGCATGGACGCTCTGACGTCGCAGGCCAGCGTGGCGGGCTACCGCGCCGTCCTGGTAGCAGCGAACCACTTCGACCGGTTCTTCCCGCTGCTCATCACAGCGGCCGGCACGTCGAAGCCTGCCGCCGTCCTCGTTCTCGGCGCCGGTGTCGCCGGGCTGCAGGCGATCGGCACCGCCCGCCGCCTTGGCGCCGTTGTGAGCGCGTACGACGTGCGCCCGGCGGCCCGCTCGGAGGTGGCATCTCTCGGTGCGAAGTTCATCGAGCTGACGTCCGTCGAATCCGGAGGTGGCGAGGGTGGTTACGCGCGGGTGCTCACCGAAGAGGAGCAGGCCGCGATGCAAGCCGAGCTGGCCGAGCACATCGCGCGCCACGATGTTGTCATCACTACCGCTCAGGTGCCGGGACAGGTGCCGCCCGTCATGGTGAGCGCAGCGACCGTGAAAGCGATGCGCCCTGGGTCGGTGATCGTCGACCTGGCGGCGAGCGAGCTGGGCGGAAACGTGGAGGGTTCTCGGCCGGACGAGACCATCGTGACGACGAATGGGGTGACCATCGTCGGAGCGCCGAACCTGCCCTCGTCGATGGCCAATGCTGCGTCCGCCGCCTACGCCCGCAACGTCACAGCACTGCTCCTGTATCTGGTCCACGACGGCGAGGTGATCGTAGACACGAGCGACGAGATCCAGCGCGGCGTTGTCGTCACTCACGGCGGCGAGGTCGTACACCCAGCGGTGCGCGCACTGCTGCACCTACCGCCGAGCCGACGGCCTGACGATCCGGATGAGTCCGACCTGACCGGCCGGCATCAGTTTGCCGATCCCAATACTGAGTCGGCCTCATGAGTTCCGGTTTCGTCGGCGACCTAACGATCTTCGTGCTCGCCCTGCTCGTCGGCTTCGAGGTGATCAGCAAGGTACCGGCCACCCTGCACACGCCACTCATGTCGGGCGCGAACTCGATCCATGGCGTGGTTCTCGTCGGCGTCGTGCTGCTGTCCGCCTTTGTCACGGGCCCGCTCGGTTATGTCCTGCTGTTCATCGCGGCCGCGTTCGGGGCGGCGAACGTCGTCGGCGGATACCTGGTGACCGACCGCATGTTGGGCATGTTCCGCCGCCGGCCCACGCCGCAGCCTGTCGAGGAGCGGTCGAGCCGTGACTGACGGCGTGGTCACGGCGGTCCGGTTGGCCTCGCTGGGCGGAGCGGTGTGCTTCGTGCTCGGATTGCATCTGATGAACTCACCGGCAACCGCGCGCCGGGGCAACCAGGTATCCGCATTCGGTATGGCCGTCGCCCTCGCCGCGGTGTTTGTCGAGGTAGCGCATGGCGGAACGATGTCGGCCGCCCGCTGGCTCGTGCTCCTCGCCGGGATTCTGGTTGGCAGCGCGGCCGGTCTCTACTCAGCCCGCACGGTTCCCATGACGTCGATGCCGCAGCTCGTCAGCCTGTTCAACGCGGTCGGTGGCGGAGCTGCTGCCCTTATCGCCGTCGCCGACTACGATCACGACCCGCGCGTGTCCGCCGGAACGGCGACGGCAACCGTTCTGGATGTGCTGATCGGCGGCATCACCTTTTCCGGCTCCCTGCTCGCCGCGGCCAAGTTGCAGGGGTACTGGAGCGGCTCAATCTCACCGCCGGGTGGCCGGCTGATCTCAGCCGCACTATTCCTCGTCGCCGTCGGATCGGGCATCGCCGTCATCGCGGGCGCGCACAGCCTGCCGATCTTGCTGATCGTGGTGATTGCCGCCCTGGGCTTGGGTGTGCTCATGGTGCTGCCCATCGGCGGCGCCGACATGCCGGTCGTGATCTCGCTGCTCAACGCGTTCACTGGCACCGCCGTGGCCATGGCCGGCTTCGTCCTGCAGAACGCGACGTTGACCATCGCCGGCGCGCTGGTCGGAGCATCCGGTGGCATCTTGACCAAGCTGATGGCCGACGCGATGAACCGCTCCGTAGTGAATATCATCGCCGGTGGGTTCGGTACCGGTGCGGTCGGCATCGAGACCGGTGCCGGCGCAGGTAGCGGCGTCCGGCCCATCGCGGTTGACGACGTCGCCCTTCAACTGGCATACGCCCAAAAGGTGATCATCGTTCCCGGCTACGGGCTGGCAGCGGCCCAGGCTCAGCACGAGGTCCGCGAGCTGGCGTCGCTGCTCGAATCACGCGGCGTCGATGTGTCCTACGCCATCCATCCGGTGGCCGGTCGGATGCCAGGACACATGAACGTGCTGCTCGCCGAAGCCGATGTGCCGTATGACCAGCTCAAGGAAATGGACGACGTCAACCCCGAGTTCGACCGAACGGACGTCGCGCTGGTGATCGGCGCGAACGACGTGACCAATCCTGCAGCGCGCCGACCGGGCAATGCCGTGTCCGGCATGCCGATCCTCGACGTCGATCACGCCCGATCGATCATCGTGCTCAAGCGGTCGATGGCGTCCGGCTACGCCGGCATCGACAACGAGCTTTACAGCGATCCGAAGACCAGCATGTTCTTCACCGACGCCAAGAAGGGCCTGGCCGATCTGGTCGCGGCCACCAAAACGCTCGTCGCCTAGCGACGGCAGCGTCAGAAGCGGAAGCGGGTCAGGCCGCCCGGCTCCGTCGCCGAGACCACGGTCGCCGAGCGTGGCTCGATGCGATACACGTTCCACGGCGGCGGCCCTTGCGACGGTGCGTTGAACGGGGCAGTGATGCCCGACCCGCTCTCGTCGGGCTCCGCCGGCCAACCGTCGTCCGCCCACGCCTTCGCAATGCGCGCAACGGCGTCCGGCTCGGTCACCCGCGCCGCGGCACCCTCGATGACGACGTCCGCGTCGCGGATCGACACCGCGACCGAACACCGCGGATCGCGCGCGACGTTGCGCCCCTTGCGCGTACCCGCGCTCGTCTGGAACCAGAACGTGCCGTCCACCCAGAGGGCGCCAACCGCAGTCACATGCGGGCTGCCGTCCTCGTTGACGGTGGACAGCCACGTCGTGCGGGAGTTCAACGCGTCCGGAGCCGGCCCCGACCTCGCATCGAGCTTCTCGACAACGGCGGCCCAATCCACCGGCGGGAGCCCATCCGCCTTACCCAGATTGATGATCTCCATCTCCTGAACGTACTTACCCCGGCAAGCGCAAATCCGCGACGCCGACTCGCGACCGCGTGTGGGGCGTTGGGCGACGAACTGGCAGCGCGGTTACGGGTCCGCACTCGTCCGTCATCGCCAGGCGGACGCCAATTGCACCGGGCTTCGACCGGGATACGCGGGCGCTACCCCAGCTGGTCGCGGCGGCGTGTCAGGTAGGCGGTCTCGGCGGTGTTGCCCGCCAGCTCAATGGCTTTGCCGTACGCCGCGCGCGACTTCTGAGTGCGGCCCAGCCGGCGCAGCAGGTCGGCGCGGGTCGCGTGGTAGGCGTGATAGCCGGCCAACTTGTCCTCGAGACGGTCGACGGCCGCCAGCGCCACTTCCGGGCCGTCGAGCTCGGCGACCGCGATGGCCCGGTTGAGGGCGATGATCGGCGACGGGTCGAGGAGGACGAGCCGGTCGTAGAGGGCGACGACCTGCGACCAGTCGGTGTCGCGTACGTCGCGGGCCGAGGTGTGCACGGCGTTGATCGCTGCGAGGATCTGGTAGCGACCCGGAGGCACCCCGGCGGCCAGGCGCTCGCGCACCAGCCGGTGACCCTCGGCGACCAGCGCCGCGTCCCAGGCCCCACGGTCCTGTTGGTCGAGAGTGACCAGTTCGCCGCTCGCCGAAACCCGGGCGGTGCGGCGGGCCTCGGTGAGGAGCATCAGGGCCAGCAGCCCGGCCACCTCACCGTCCTCCGGCATGAGGGCCCGGATCAGGCGAGTGAGCCGGATCGCCTCGGCGGTCAGGTCGTGACGTAGGGGGTCGGTGTCGGGGCCGGTCGCCAGGTAGCCCTCGTTGAAGACGAGGAAGAGGACGGCGAGTACGCCGGAGACGCGTGCCGGGAGATCTTCCGCGGACGGCACCCGATAAGGGATGCGAGCCGCCTTGATCTTGGCCTTCGCGCGGGTGATCCGCTGCCCCATGGTGGTCTCCTGCACCAGGAAGGCGCGGGCGATCTCAGGCACCGTCAGACCGGCGACCATGCGCAGCGTCAGCGCCACGCGGGTCTCCATCGCGAGCGCCGGGTGACAGCAGATGAAGATCAGCCGGAGCCGCTCGTCCTCGATGGCGTCGAGAGGCCCGGGCCCGTCGTTGTCGTACAACAGCTGAGCCTCCCTCTGCTTGTCGTCACGCTTGTCCTCGCGCCGGATCCGGTCGATGGCCTTGCGGTTGGCGGTGGTGGTCAGCCAGGCGCCGGGGTTGGGGGGTACGCCGTTGGCCGGCCACCGCTGGACGGCGGTCGCGAACGCGTCGGCCGCCGCCTCCTCGGCGATGTCGAGGTCACCGAAACGCCTGGTCAGGGAGGCCACCACCCGGGCCCACTCCTCGTGGTGGGCCTGGGTGATCGCCTCTGTGACCTCGACCAAACTCACAGGAACGGCCGCACCTCGATCTTCCGGTTGCAGGCCTTCGACCCCTCGGCGGCGAGCTTGAGCGCCACGTCGAGGTCTGGGGCCTCCATGATCCAGAAGCCGGCGAGATACTCCTTCGACTCCAGGAAGGGCCCGTCGGTGAACATCGCCTCCTCCCCTCGGTTGTCGATGACGGTGGCCGAGCTGGGCGCCCCCAGGCCACCGGCGAAGACCCAGTGACCCTCCGCCTTGAGCCGGTCGTTGAACGCGTCGATCGCCGCCATCTCGTCCGGGGTGGCGAGGCCGGCCGTGTCGTCGATCACGGAAACCAGGTACTGCATCTCGCATCATCTCCGGTGGTTCGGGGGCGCCCTCGTGGGCTGCCGCTCACCCCTGCTACGAACATCTCTGCCCCGATCCGACACCGCCTCCCGGATGTCTTTCAAGACTTTCTGCTACGCCGCGCTGGAACCGGTCGGTCGTGTAGTGCGTCACCTGGGTCAGGTGTGCTCCAGTCGGTTGCGTATTGCGGGCGTCCGGCCGGTAGACCTGGAGCGTGATGCCCTTCGGGAAGACTCGCGATTCGACCAGGTCAAGCGCCAGGTCCGGGCCGGTGTCGGGGAACAGCCGGGTGCCCTGGCCGACGATCACCGGGACGATGAGCAGAGTCATCTCATCGACGAGGTCGTTCTCGAGTAGCCACCGGGTCAGGGCGCCGCTGCCGTGTACCTGCAGCTGTGGCCGTTGGCGGACCGCTAATTGACTGGGAGGTCCTGACATGACCAGTAAGTTCACCGAGCTTGCGATCGACTGTGCCGATCCCAACGGTCTCGCCCGGTTCTGGTGCTCGGTCCTTGACTACGAGGTGCAAGGCGAGGACGACGGAATTGTCACAATTGGCTCGCCTCTGGTGCCTGAAGGCAAGAACCGCCCTGGCCCAGTGCCACCGACGTTGACATTCGCGCACGTGCCCGAGGGCAAGACGGTCAAGAACAGGCTCCACCTCGACGTCAACCCAACCGACAGGGAGCAGGACGAAGAGGTCCGTCGCCTGCTCGACCTAGGTGCTCGGCACGCCGACGTCGGCCAAGGCGATGAGAGCTGGGTCGTACTTGCCGACCCAGAGGGGAACGAGTTCTGCGTCCTTGCGGGCCGCCGCCCCTGATCAGAGGCTTTCTTGACTCATCACGCTGGTCGCCGACGCGCGGCCGCGGGCATTGGTCGAACACGACACAAAGGCAGATCACGTCACTATCGTGACGACGGTGGGCTACCCAACCGACATGACCTTCCGGCGGCTCGGCGACTCCGGCCTCGTGGTATCCGTAGTCGGCCTCGGCACGAACAACTTCGGCATGAAGCTCGGCATGGAGGAATGCCGCGAAGTCGTCGACGCGGCATTCGATCACGGCATCACGCTGTTCGACACGTCCGACAGCTACGGCGCAGCCGAGGAACGGCTAGGCGCCTTGCTGGAGGGTCGGCGCGACGACGTCATCATCGCGACCAAATTCGGTTCGGACGTGCGCCGACGCGGGCTGTCCAACGGTGTCGACTGGGGCGCACGGGGGTCGCGCCGGTACATCCGGCGTGCGGTCGAGTCGTCCTTGACTCGACTGCGGACGGACTGGATCGATCTCTACCAGATGCACCGGCCGGATCCGGGCACGCCGATCGAGGAGACCCTGTCGGTGCTGAGCGACCTGGTCCATGAGGGCAAGGTTCGCTATCTCGGGAACTCGAACTTCGCCGCCTGGCAGATCACCGAGGCCGAGTGGACGGCCCGGACCTCGGGCAGCGATCGGTTCATTAGTGCCCAGAACGAGTACAACCTGCTCAAGCGCGACGCCGAGCGGGACCTGGTTCCGGCCCTGGTGCGCTACGGTCTCGGTCTGCTTCCGTTCTACCCACTGGCCAACGGGTTGCTCACCGGGAAATACCATCGGGGCGAGCCACCGCCGACCGGAAGCCGAGTCGTCGTCTGGGGGAAGCAAGGGCTGCTCACCGACCCGACCTTCGATGTGCTCGAGCGGCTGAGCGCCCTTGCGGAGGAGCGATCGGTCAGCTTGCTCGACGTCGCCATCGGAGGACTCGCCGCCCGACCCACTGTCGCATCGGTCGTCGCCGGAGCCACGTCGGCCGATCAGGTTGCGGCGAACGCCCGGGCTGGCCGCTGGGAGCCGTCCGAGGACGATCTGGCCGAGATCGACCGGATCACCGCCGGAGAGGCTTAAGAGTCGAGCTACCGCCGACGGAAGGCTTTCTTGCCGATGATCTCGGAGCTATCGTCGCGCGAGGGCTATAAGTCGAAGGTCACGACCGATCGCCGCAGAGCAAGAGCCGGCGCATCCGAAGCCGCATCGCGAACAACCCGCCGATCAGGAATCCGACCGCCTCCGCCCCCAGGACGAAACCCCACACTGTCCGGCCCACCGTCTCGTCGGCTAGGCGCGCAGGAACGCGAAGGCGTCGATCAGGCGGCGGGTGGCCTCCCGCAGGGACTTCAGATCGGGGCCGCGGCGAAGCACCTCCCTGGACACACTGGGCACTACGGCCGGGAGCAGGGCGCCCGCGATGCGCCGTACGTCGTCGGGCGTGCCACCTTGGCCGGCGCCGACGCCGGGCATCAGCACCGGCCCGCGTAGTCCGCGCAGATCGACCGCAGCCGAGCCGATCGTGGCGCCAACCACGATGCCGAGGGATCCGAAGGGCTCCGCGCCGACGTTGCGGTCAGCCAACTCGTCGACCACCAGTTGGGCCACGTTGCGGCCGTCCGCGACCGTGGCGTGCTGCATGCGCGGCCCCTCCGGATTGGACGTGAGCCCGAGGACGAACGCGCCGACCTCGTACCGCGCCGTGAGCTCGAAGGCCGGCTCCAGCGCGCCGACGCCGAGGTAGGGGTTCAACGTGATCGCGTCCACAGCCAGCGGCGCGTCGGGCGAGAGGTACGCGTCCGCATAGGCAGCCATGGTCGATCCGATGTCACCCCGTTTGACGTCGAGCACGACGAGTGCGCCGGCATCCCGCGCCAGCCGGACGGTGCGCTCGAGGACCGCGATGCCCGCCGCGCCGAAGCGCTCGAAGAACGCTGACTGCGGCTTCACGACTGCGGCCTCGTCGCCGATCGCCGACACGCAGGTAAGCGCGAAACGCTCGAGCCCGGACGCGTCGTCGGGCAATCCCCAGTCCCGCAGCAGGGCCGCGTGCGGATCGATCCCGACGCACAGCGAGCCTCGCGCGGAAAGCGCCTGGTCCAGGCGCGCCCCGAATGTCACCGGCTCGACCTGCCGCGTCGTCGGGCAGTGGCTCTGTTCATACCGTCACCGGTATCCGGCCCGCGCGTTCGTCCTCGGCCAGGTGGGCATACCCAACCGCGTCGCGAAGGGCCACGAACTCGCGGTCGGCAAGCGCGCGCTCCAGCTCAGCCAGCACCCGCATCGGGGCAGCCGGATCGCCGAACACCGCCGTCCCGACCGACACCGCGGATGCCCCGGCCAGGATGAACTGCAGCGCGTCCAGCCCGCTGCTAATGCCGCCCATGCCGAGGATCGGCAGGTGCGGGAGGGCACGGTGGACCTGCCAAACGCACCGCACGGCGACCGGGCGTATCGCCGGGCCCGACAGTCCGCCGGTGATCCCGCCGAGGGCGGGCGCCATGTTGTCGGTGTCGATCGCCATGCCGAGCAAGGTGTTGATGAGCGACAGCCCGTCGGCGCCGGCGTCCGCGCACGCGCGGGCGATCACCGTGATGTCGGTGACATCCGGCGAAAGCTTCGCCAGGATCGGAACCCGGTCCGCGGCCGTGCGCCGGACCGCACTGATCACCCGGGCGGACGCGGCGGGGTCGCAAGCGAACACCTGGCCTCGACTCTCCACGTTCGGGCAGGAGATGTTCACCTCGATCATCGACACCGCCGGATGGTCGGCGACGCGCTCGGTCAGGGCGACGTATTCGTCGGTGTGTCCGCCGGCAATCGACACCACAACCCTGGCCCCACACTCGGCCAGCCAGGCCAGGTCGTGAGCGACGAACGCGTCGATGCCTGGGCCTTGTAGGCCGATCGAGTTCAGCATCCCGCTCGGTGTCTCCGCCATCCGCGGCGTCGGCCGTCCGGACCGGGGCCGAACCATGATCGACTTGGTGACCACCGCGCCAATGGCGGACACGTCGAAGAACTGGTCGAGTTCCCGCCCAGCTGCAGCACAGCCCGACGCGGTGAGCACCGGATTCGGCAGAGTTACCGCGGCCACCGTGGTGCGCATATCGACCATGAGCTCAGTGTCCCTTCATGGCATCCGCCCCGACCAGATCCTCGGGCAGCTGCCCGACATCGGCCCACCGGACCCGGTCAGCCGCGAAAACCGGCCCTTCGACGCACGATCGCACGAACCGACTGCATCCATCGGCACCACGGACCGGCAGGACGCATGTCATGCACACGCCGATCCCGCACGCCATAGCCTCCTCGACCGCCACCTGCGCGGGAATGCCGTGCAGCCGAGCCACGTCGCCGACGGCCTGCAACATCGCCATGGGTCCACAGGCGTAGATCGCTCTCGCCC
Organism: uncultured Actinomycetota bacterium; assembly: GCA_963801715.1. Classification (GTDB taxonomy): domain Bacteria; phylum Actinomycetota; class Actinomycetes; order Mycobacteriales; family Jatrophihabitantaceae; genus CAVVJA01. Next base: position 579,630 of record CAWDGB010000014.1, read on the forward strand.
CGATCCGCGCGATGGCCGCAGGGAGCGCGTCCGTCACCCGCCCCCGAAGGCCGGCGGAGCCGTCGTCGGTGGTCACGATCATGTCACCGGCGACGCGCCGCGCCAGCGGTTGTCCGAACAACCGGTTCGCGGTGGATGCGCCGATGACCATCACCACTCGGCAGCCGAGGTCAGTCAGCCGTTCGGCGAGCGGGATCAGCGGCGCGGTCCCGTAGCCGCCGCCCACGAGCACGACCGGCCGCGGGGTCGTCGGCAGGAGGAACGGGTTCCCCAGCGGGCCGACGAGATCCAGCCGGGCGCCGGTCGGCTGGCGGCACAACCAGCGGGTACCCGCACCCTGCTCCGCCACAACGAACTGGACTGTGCCCTCACCGGGCGTCGCTGCGCGCAAGGCGAACGCCCGGCGCAGCACGAGGGCCGATTCCTCGCCTCCCACAGCGACGGCCACGAAGTGTCCCGGCACGAAGCCCGCGGCCACGCCCGGCGCGACAACGGTGAACTCGAGATAGGCTCCCACCGGCTCGACGGACAGGATCTTGCCGACCTCTTGGACCGGCGCGAACTGGCTCATTGGCCACCTCGCTCGCGCAGTGAGCCCATGGCGCCCGATCCGCGCCAGGACGCCAGATCAGCGTGCAAGTCCTGCAGCGAGCGAACGCCCACCTCGCCGCGAACCAGCTCCTCGATGCCCTGCACCGCAGCCGCGGCCGCCTGCACGGTAGTCAGGCAGGGAATGCCAGCGGCAACGGCAGCGGTACGGATCTCGTAGCCGTCTACGCGCGGCCCCGAGTTGCCCACGGAGCCCCATGGAGTGTTGAAGACCAGGTCCACACCCCCCGCCAGGATCTCCTCCACGACATTGCCCGGGCCATCGGAGAACTTGCCGACGATCTGGGCCCGGACCCCGTTGCGTCGCAAGACTCGTGCCGTGCCCACGGTGGCCAGCACCCGGAAGCCGAGATCGGACAGGCGCTTGACCGGGAAGATAGCGGCCCGCTTGTCGCGGTTGGCGACTGACACGAACACCGTGCCTTTCACGGGCAGCGGTCCGTAGGCCGCCGCCTGGCTCTTGGCGAACGCGGTGCCGAATATCGCGTCGAAGCCCATGACCTCGCCGGTCGATTTCATCTCCGGCCCGAGCAAGGAGTCGACATGCGCCCCGTCGGGGCCGCGGAAGCGGTGGAACGGCAGCACCGCCTCCTTAACCGCGATCGGTGCGTCGAGCGGCAAGTCACCGCCGTCCTGCTCCTGCGGGAGCAAACCGTCAGCGCGCAACTGCCCGATCGTTTCGCCGAGCGCGATCCGGGCGGCCGCCTTCGCCAGCGGCACCGCGGTTGCCTTCGACACGAACGGCACGGTCCGGCTGGCGCGTGGATTGGCCTCGAGTACGTACAGCACGTCCCCGGTGAGCGCGTATTGCACGTTGAGGAGCCCGCGGACGCCGACGCCCGAGGCGATCGCAAGCGTCGAGGCCCGGACCGCAGCGATGTCCCGCGCACCCAGCGTGATCGGGGGCAGCGCGCACGCCGAATCACCGGAATGGATGCCTGCCTCCTCGATGTGCTCCATGACCCCGCCGAGGTACAGCTCGGCGCCGTCGAACAGCGCATCGACATCGATCTCGATCGCGTCGTCCAGAAACCGGTCGACGAGGACGGGATGATCCGGGGTCACCTCGGTGGCCCGCGAGATGTACGCGGAGAGCATCTCCTCGTCGTAGACGATCTCCATGCCGCGCCCGCCGAGGACGTACGACGGGCGCACCAGCACCGGATAGCCGACCGAATCGGCCACCGCCTTCGCGTCCTCGAACGACATCGCCGTGCCGTGGCGCGGTGACGGCAGACCGGCGGCCTCGAGGACCCGCCCGAATGCTCCGCGATGCTCGGCCAGGTCGATCGCCTCGGGCTGAGTGCCGAGGACGGCCACGCCCGAGTCCTTCAGCCGCTGGGCAAGCCCGAGCGGGGTCTGGCCACCGAGGGTGCAGATGACTCCGGCGACACGGCCGGACTCTCGCTCGGCGTGGACGACTTCGAGGACGTCTTCGAGAGTGAGCGGTTCGAAGTACAACCGATCGGCGGTGTCGTAGTCGGTCGAGACCGTCTCCGGGTTGCAGTTCACCATCACGGTCTCGTAGCCCGCCTCGCGCAGGGCCATGACCGCGTGGACGCAGGAGTAGTCGAACTCAATGCCCTGGCCGATCCGGTTGGGACCACTGCCCAGGATGATCACCTTCGGCCGGTACGGCTGCGGCGCGACCTCGGTTTCCTCGTCGTAGCACGAGTAGTGGTACGGCGTGAGCGCGCCGAACTCGGCCGCGCAGGTGTCGACCGTCTTGTAGACCGGGCGGATTCCGGCGCGCCAGCGCAACAGCCGCACCCCCGCCTCGCCGGCGAGCTCCGGCCGCAACGCGGCGAGCTGCCGGTCCGACAAGCCGTGCCGTTTCGCCTTGCGCAGCAAAGGCGGCGTGAGGGCAGGCGCCGCGACGAGCTCCGCCCGGAGCTCTACCAGCTGGGCGATCTGGTCGACGAACCACGGGTCGATATGCGATAGCCGAGACACCCGCTCAACGCTCCAGCCCGCGCGCACGGCCTGCTCAACCCGGTAGATCCGGCCATCGGTGGGCACTCGCACCGCATCGGCCAGGTCCCGCTCGTCCTGCTCCGGGTCGGCTCGGGTCCAGAATCCCGCGTCGGATGTCTCAGTCGAACGCAGCGCCTTGCACAGCGCCTCGGTGAAGTTACGCCCGATGGCCATGACCTCGCCGACGCTCTTCATGTGTGTCGTGAGCACCGGATCGGCAGCCGGGAACTTCTCGAACGCGAATCGCGGCACCTTGACCACGACGTAGTCGAGTGTGGGCTCGAAGGCAGCCGGCGTCTCGCGGGTGATGTCGTTCGGGATCTCGTCGAGGGTGTACCCGACCGCGAGCTTCGCCGCGATCTTGGCGATCGGGAAACCGGTCGCCTTCGACGCAAGCGCGCTCGATCGAGACACCCGCGGGTTCATCTCGATCACGACCATTCGGCCGTCGGCCGGGTTGATCGCGAACTGGATGTTGCACCCGCCGGTCTCCACGCCGACGGCCCGCAGCACCGCGATGCCGACATCTCGCATGTGCTGGAACTCTCGATCGGTGAGCGTCATCGCCGGCGCGACCGTGATCGAGTCACCGGTATGCACACCCATCGGATCGACGTTCTCGATCGAGCAGACCACGACGACGTTGTCGTTGCGGTCCCGCATCAGCTCGAGTTCGAACTCCTTCCAGCCGAACACCGACTCCTCGACCAGCACCTCGTGGATGGGGCTCGCCGCCAGACCGCGCAGCACGATCGTGCGCACCTCGTCGACGTCCGACGCGAGGCCGGAGCCCAGGCCGCCCATCGTGTAGCTCGGCCGGACGACGACCCTATTGCCGATCGTCGCAGCAAAACCCATCGCCTCGTCGAGCGTGTGGCAAACCAGTGACGCCGGGACCTCCGCCCCCACGCCGCGCACGATGTCCTTGAACCGCTGGCGATCCTCCCCCCGCCGGATCGCCTCGATGTCCGCCCCGATCAGCTCGACCTCATACCGGGCCAGCACTCCGCTGCGATCCAGGTCAACCGCCAGGTTCAACGCCGTCTGGCCGCCCAACGTCGCCAGAAGTGCGTCCGGGCGCTCGGCGGCAATGACCCGTTCGACGAAGTCGGCCGTCAATGGCTCGATGTACGTGGCGTCGGCGACTTCGGGATCGGTCATGATCGTGGCCGGATTGGAGTTGATCAGACTCACCCGAAATCCCTCGGCCCGCAACACTCGGCAGGCCTGGGTGCCCGAGTAGTCGAACTCGCAGGCCTGTCCGATGACGATCGGCCCTGATCCGATCACCAGAATGTGGCTGATGTCCGCCCGTCTCGGCATCAGGCGGTCCCTCGGCTCCGCTGGCGATGCGCACGCCGTGACACTGGTCGGCTCCGCGCTCGCTCCGGTCCTCGCTCGCTGACGCTCGCTGCGATCCTCACTCGCTGTCGCCTTCCAACAACTCGGCGAAGCGATCGAAGAGGTAGCCCGCGTCGTGGGGACCCGCCGCGGCCTCAGGGTGGTACTGAACGCTGAATGCGGGCAGCTCCAGCCCGCGCAACCCCTCGACCACGCCGTCGTTCAGCGCGACATGACTGACCTCGACCTCGCCGAAGTCTGTCGATGTCCGGCGATCGATCGGTGCGTCCACCGCAAAGCCGTGATTGTGCGCGGTGATCTCGACCTTGCCAGTCGCCCGGTCGAGCACCGGCTGGTTGATGCCGCGGTGCCCGTAGCTGAGCTTGTAGGTTCCGAAACCGAACACCCGGCCGAGGACTTGATGGCCGAAGCAGATGCCGAAGGCCGGAAGGCCACCGTCTAGCAATTGCCGAACCGTGGCCACCGCGACGTCAGCGGTGGCCGGGTCGCCCGGGCCGTTGGCAAGGAACACCGCATCGGCACCGGTGGCCTGTACCTCCGACGCGCTCGATGTCGAAGGCAGCACATGTGTGGTAATGCCCCGCTCGGCCATGCGATGCGGTGTCATCGTCTTGATTCCGTAGTCGAGGGCCGCGACGGTGAACCGGTGCACGCCGATGGCCGGGACCGAGTATTCCTGCGGCGTCGTCACCTCAGCGGACAGATCGGCGCCGCGCATGGGCGGGCACGCGCGCACCCGTTCCAGGACCTCGTCCGGGTTGATGGTCACGGACGACACCCCGCACCGCATCGCCCCCCGGGCACGGAGGTGGCGGGTGATCGCACGCGTGTCGACGCCGCTGATGCCGACAACCCCCTGCGTGTCGAGTTCCTCCGCCAAGCTGCGACGGGCTCGCCACGACGAAGGCCTGCGAGCTGGGTCGCGCACCACGTAGCCGGCGACCCAGATGCGGCGCGATTCGGGATCTTCGTCGTTGACGCCGGTATTTCCGATGTGCGGCGCGGTCTGCACGACGACCTGCCGGTGATAGGACGGATCGGTCAACGTCTCCTGGTATCCGGTCATCCCGGTGGCGAAAACGGCCTCGCCGAACGCCTCGCCGCGCGCTCCGTAGGCCTCCCCATGGAATGTCCGGCCGTCCTCCAGGACGAGGATCGCTCCAGTCATGAGCGGGCACCGATCACGAGGACGCCACTGGACCGCAGTGGTCGGTGCCC
>CAWDGB010000015.1:0-192242 GCA_963801715.1 uncultured Actinomycetota bacterium
CGGCGCACCGTCAAACACCTCCCGCACCGCCTGATACCGCTGCTCCACCACCGCCAACTCCAGCAGCACCACCGGCTCCCTTCGCCGCGACCAACATCGATCACGACGAACACAGCACCCACCAGCGCACCGAAGAAGCACCAGACGGTGTCAGACAGCTACCGGAACAGGTGTCGCCCACCGACCGGAACCGCGTCCACAAAGTGTCGCCCAGGAACCGAACACGACATGTCCAGCATGAACCGGACTCGCACACACCCGCGCTGGCAACCATTGGCAACCAAATTGGCAACCAGCCAGAAATAGTTGATCAAGCAGATGCCTCTAGCCCTTTAAAAATGGATGGAGCTGAAGGGACTCGAACCCCTGACCCCCACACTGCCAGTCCCCTCCTGGCTCCCGTTGGTCGGGATCTGTTGATGTTGGCAAGTGCGTGAAACCCTTGTATTTACTCACCTCTGGCGAGGCCAGCACAGTTGGCTCGTGATGGCTGCCCGCGGACGTTTGCGGACTTCTTGCGGACAGCTTGCGGACTGATAAAGATCAACTCCCGGCTGGACGATGCCAGCCAACTGAACATGTCCGCGCCGCGGCTTGGCGGCCCACCCGGCTGGGCGCGAGAGCCAAGCTTGACGAGAAGATGATCGAGCCACGCGTGACCGAGGGACCCACGGCGGGTGTCGCGATCAGAAAAGGGTGGCGGTGTCACGCTCGCTCCTGTGTTACTCAGCGTGACACCTTGGCCGGGACGTCGCCTCCGAGAACCGTCTCGATATCGAGCATGTGCCCGGTGTGAAAAGGCCGCCCAGATCGATTGTTCAGTCACGGTCGCGAAGGTTGTGCCTACAAACGGACGGCCGACATCTGATCGTCGCGGCCGCACTGTTGATATCGGTCAACGAGGTGTCCCGCCGATGAATTACTCGAGGCGGGTGCCTGAGCCCCCGAGTGGCCGCCCGCCGGATTCTTGCCCGGTTGGTGGACGAGCACCCTCGCCCCAGCGACATCGAAGAAGGATCGGTGATCCAGCCACGTCACCTGACAGGCCCGCGGCCAGTCCGCCCGAATACGCTTGTTTCACGGCGTGAGCGGGCATCGGCCCAGTGCCCGGTCGCGTGCGCCTTCCGGTTACGTTCGGTGGCGGCAACCCACGCGGAGCCGGCATGTTACGCGACCGGTCGGCTGTCCCACGAATTAGATCGTGATTGCGATGCGACCGGTGTTGGGTGCGCTTTCGAGGTAGCGGACGGCGTCGGCGGTCTCGGTCAGTGGGTAGGTCCGGTCGATCACCGGCGTGACCTTTCCGGCGTCGATGAGAAGGTTTAGCAGGAGCAGATCCGAGTGTGTTCCTTGACGATGAACGTGCCCAGCTTCTGCCGCACGAACGGCGACATCAGGCTCGCCCAGAGCTGCCGGTGATACCCCGGTCCACCGGTCACCCTCGCCGCCGACGATGACGAGCCTGCCCCGCGGTGTGAGGGCGCGCCGCAGCCGGGACACCGGGTTGTCGCCGCCGATGTCGATGATGAGGTCGTACTGCCGGTCGCCGCCGGCGAAGTCCTCATGGGTGTAGTCGACGACGTGGTCGGCGCCGAGCGAGCGGACCATCTCGACGTTGCGCGTGCTGCACACGCCGGTCACCTCGGCACCGAAGGCCTTGGCGAGCTGCACGGCGAAGGTCCCCACGGCGCCGGACGCGCCGACGACGAGCACCTGCTGGCCGGGCTGCACCTTCCCGTGGTCGCGCAGCGCCTGGAGGGCGGCGAAGCCTGCGTAGGGGGTCACGGCGGCCTGCTCGAAAGTGAGGCTGGTCGGGTTCGGCGCCAGCTTGTCCTGCCGGACCCGGGCGTACTCGGCGTACGCGCCCCGGCAGGTGCCATACACCTGTTCGCCCGGCTGGAAGCCGGCGACGTCCTTGCCGACCGCTTCGACACGCCCCGCGACGTTGGTCCCGGGACCCGGGTCCTCGGTGCGCGCAGCCCGAAGCCGAGGATGCGCATGAGGTACGGCTGACCGGTCATGAAGTGCCAGGCGCCCAGGTCCACGCCAGCGGCGACGACCCGGACCAGCACGTCCTCGGGACCGAACTCGGGGCGCGCGACGTCACGGACGTCCAGTACGTCCGCGGACCCATACGTGTCCTGCACGATCGCCTTCATCCGACCCCACCTCGCCATTTCATCCTGCATCGACCGCACGCGGCCGGTGTGCCCGTCACCGCCCGCGGGTTCGGGCAGGTTAGCGCCGAGACATTGGCGGCCCTCCCTCGCAGCCAGATCACAGTGTGCCCCACCATCGGCGTGGACCCGAGTCTGATGAAGGAACCGCCGCCGGCGCTCAAGGCGATGATCGACCGGCGGACGTGACCGCGTAACAGCTGCCGCAGGACCGCGGGCGTCATCGGCTGCCTGCTGGCCGATGAAACTCCGCCCGCCAGCCCTTCTCGCCGGGTCGGCCGGGCGCGGGCAGCAGTTCGACGCGCACCGGCACCAGCCCGTCGGTGGCGAAGGCGTCGATCTCGTTCTGCCGTAGCGGCCACGGCGGAACGGGGCTTTCCGGCACGTCGGGCTGGTGAGCGGCGGCGAGGACGAGCAGGGTGCCCTCGGCAGCGACCAGGCCGGTGATGTTCTCGATGGCCTGCCGTCTCGGCGGGTCCGGGAGGGCCTGCACCGTGATGATCTCGACCACCAGGCCAAAGGCGTGCCACCAGGCTGCCGGCAGGGCGAGCAGGTCGGCCACCTGGTAGTGGACCGTGGTGTGCGGGAAGCGCTGCCCGGCGAGTCGGATCGCGGTGGCGGAGATGTCGAACCCGGTGGTGTCGAACCCGAGCCGGGCGGTGTATTCGGCATCGGCGCCAAGCCCGCAACCGACCACCACCGCGCGGCCGCCTTCCCCGCGGATGTTGCGGCGCTGCGCCCAGTCGACGAACAGCGGGTGCGGGTCACGCCGGCTCCACGGCACCGCCACCCGCCCGCTGGCCCCAGCGGCATACAACTGCTCGAACCAGCCGGTGGCATCTCCCGCGGCCAGGGCCCGCGAGGCAAGCCGGTCCGCTTCCTCCTCCCAATTGATCGACTCACCCGGGCCGGCCGGACCTGACCCCGTCACGCCCACGCCCCCACAACACGCGACGAGCCGGCGGCTAGCTCAACGGCCGACATCCAGCGCATGGAGCGAACCGCCACCGCGGTTGTCATGCCCGGCAGGTTACGGCCAACCACCAACGCAGGCGGCCTCACAAACGGGCTTGGGTGATGGCACGGCCTCAAGCCTTGCTCCGCCCGCGAAACCGACTCTTCAAGATCATTTATCCGCTCGAAGTTGAGGAGCCCCTATTTCTCAACGACTTCGGCAACTAAGCGGCTCCAAGCCCGCTTTGCGCCTCGGACCGCAGTGTGCGCCGCGCTCGCGCTCACCCATCCGGCCCGCACGCCGCAGTTCGGCGGTGGTGACGCGGCCGCGCAACGTCACTGAAGCGCCCCGGCAAGTCCGGAGGCTCCGGAAACTCCGGTGCGCTTCAAGATGCCGCGGACATGCCGGTGACAGACCAGTTCGGTAAGCGCACCGGAAAGCCTACGAGCCCATCGTCGCAACCGAAAGGAACGCGCTCCTCGCCGCTGATGACCCGTGTCTGCCAGATGACGGTGATCGTCTGAGTAGGCGTGATGTCGCTGCAGCTGCAGCCGGCGCTGACGCGACCGGGCCCGGTTCCGCTGCCGGTGTTGGCTACGATCCCGTCAGGACACCACTGCGACAAGGCCCCACGTCGGGGCCCCAGCTCCACAGGAGATCCTCGACTCCTAGGCATGCACGCTTCGGCATGTCCCTGCGCTACGCGTTGCACGGCACAAATCGATCTGAGCGGCAAGCACCGCAGCCGTAGATCGACGGCCAGAGAATCCCTCGGATCAATACATGGGGGACGAGCGTGCCCGCGATGACCGCGCCGATCGCCTGGGTGGCTGGAAATCTGTCACATGGGTTGAACTGGGACTTTGTCGGCTGGTTGGTGCTCGTTGAGCAGGTTGCTCTGTACGGTTCGGCGTGCGGTCAGCTGGGGTTGGCGTTGGCCACACCGGCGGTCAATGAAGTCGCTGAGCGCGGGCGCATCATGCTTGCCGTGGATGTCTGGGACGACGACCTTGACGGTCACCTTGTTGAGGTGGGTCAAGCGCCCATCGCGCCAACGGGCCGCTCAGCAGCGCCGATGTCGCGGCCGCCCGCCTGAGTGCGCTTGCTGGCGCCGTGTCCTCAACAAGGCGAACCAATGGCGAGAGCCTTGGCTACTCGTGACTTGGCAGTGAGCTCACCAACGCCGTGACATGCCCCCGGAGAGTGATCGCCGAATGCATAACGAGCCGCCATGACCGGTCCTTGAGCGCTACCCTGCCCCGCGTGGGGGAACCGGTGCTGGATCGGCACGTCAACGTTGCGCAGCTGTGGCAACTGGCCTGTGAGGCGGCCCGGAAAGGCGAGAAGTGGGGCCAGCGCAAGAAGTCGGTGAGCGACGCCATGGAGAGCTACTACACCCAGCTGCGACGTGACAAGCGCGGCGCCAAACAGTGGGTGGCTGCGGTCGTTGACGTCCTGGGGTTCTTCGACCCGTCAGCTGATTGGCGTGCTGTCGAGGTAGGCCTGCAAATGCTCGACCAGGCAGACGGGGATGTCACCGGTGTCGGTGCTGAACTGCAGCGGCTCGAGATCGTGCCGGCCTCGTCGACGAAGAACTCTCTGTTCAAGAGCGTGTAGCGCCGACCAGCCCGAACGGCCGGAGGCTCAACGCCCTCCGTGACGGTTGTCGCCTGTCGGCGCAATTTGCGGACGGATGGCCGCCTCGGACGCGCAGCGCCTCGCGCTCGGTCGAGCTGCACGCGTGGACGACTTGAAGAAGGCGTCAGCGGGTGCTGGTGCTGGTGAGGCGGCCGCTATCAAGCTCGCCCGGGTTGGAAGCGCCTGGTTCGAGTTAGACCTCTTAGCTTAGGTGTTGCAGAGCTGGAGCTCGACGACATCGAACACGTCGTCACCTTCTTCTGCGACGCGGGCGATAAGTCTTGGAACACCAACTCGAGGAACCCTTCCCACGCTGCAGGAACCGTCACGCCGACAGGGCCCTGTCAGGGAGCCTAGGTCGCCAGAGGCCAGTGCGGATACTTCGCTGCACGGTCCTGGAAGGACAAAATGGCGGGATTGTGGATGACCCCGTCCCGGATCTCGATGGCCCGACGAATGGTGGGTCCGCGTCCCAGGCGTCGGGTCCGCTCAGGACCGTGCGAAGGAAGGGAAGCAGCGCCTCGCTGATCTCCCGGGTCGCGGAGTTCCACAGGTACGAGGGGCTGTGGTCGACGGCGTAGTAGAGCACGTTCGGCGCCGTCACAGGCATCGTCGGTGCGGCCGGCGGACTCGGCGGATTCTTCCCACCGATGGTCATGGGGGCCACCTACGACCAGGCGGACAACAACTACACGGTGGGGCTGGGCCTGCTGTGCCTCACCGCGGTCATCGCGTTCATCTTCGTGCTCGTATTCCTCAAGCGAGAACCGTCAGCCGAACGGGTTAGCTCGCCTGTCAGGCGTTGACGCGAAGACCGATGTCGGTTGCTGCCCACTCGTCCGGACCCGGCCTAACAACTGGTCCCGGCACCGTCACGGCCATGGTTTGCCACGCGATTCGCCCTGTAATTCAAGACTCTGGACAGCAGGACCATGGCCATAGGGATCTCAACCAGTATTCCGGAGGTCGTCCAGACAGACCTGATTGCGGGCGGGGCGCTCACGTCAGTCAGGTGCTCGCGCGCGAGCGGACGGTCGCGGTGGAGGCGAACCCGCGGGCGATCAGCCAGATGCCGAACGTCAGCTCGAACAATCCACCGGGGATGGCGCCGACGAGCCCGGCGCCCGCGACGCCGAACAGATCCAGCAGTGTGCCCCCGGCGAAGCACGCGTAGCCGATGAAACCCCAGACAGCTAGGAAACGCGGAACGAGTCCGGTGCGGAAGAGCAGAGCGCAGAAGAAGAGGCTTCCGATAGCGAGCCCGGCCTCGGCGACGTTGTAGAAGACGGAATTCGCGTGGATGGCGGCCGCGGAGTCGGCGACGACGATGAGGCTCACGACACCGATGGCCAGAACGACGCCCTCGAAGATCCGCGAGCCCAGGTAGCCCGCAGCTATGGCCTTGTTGTGGGGTCGCAGGATCGGGAACATCAGGACACCGATGCCGATCACGAATGCCGAGTTGAGCAGCATCAGCGCGGCGCCGGTGACGAACAACGCGGTGGAGCCGCTGCGGTCATCGGAGCGGACGATGCCCGTCGCTATGAGGTTGCCTACGCCATATGCCAAGAAGCCCGCAAGGAAAAGGATCCCAACGATTCGGGCGGTCCGACGCACGCTGGAGTCCGGGCGAACGACTGGCGGGGAGGTCGAGTGGTTGGAGGCGGGTATCGGGTCCACGCGCAAAATGGCCATGGTCAGTCATCCAGTCCGCAAAATGCGACGTCTTGCGTCGGAAGTGGACGGTGCCCGGGAGCCGCCAGCGGCGCGATGACTACTACCACAAACCACACTACACCCGACACCCGGCTGATCGGCAGTACTGGAGCCGCCGAAGGCGAGCTACGGACCGGCAGGCAGCGGCCCGGCGACGAGGGCCATCGTGATCTTCGCGTGCCACTCGCGTGCGACAAGGCGCGGACCGAGAGGGGTTGGAGGGGGCCACCGGGCGCAGCTCCGCGAGCACAACGAGGACGCCCCAGCCCTGCGGCGATCCTTCTTCCAAGCTGGTCATGCGGGTTCGATTCCCGTCACCCGCTCCCACAGAGACGTGCAGGTCAGGCACCACACCCCCGGCGTGAACCTTCGTCGTTTCTCGCCTCTGGATCATCCGCCTGCGATTCGCGCGCGATTAGCTCGACGGCTGGCCGGCATCGCCGCCGGTGTCACGGTGGCTCTGGATCAGCGCTTCGAGACGGTCCGCGATCTTGCGATCCGCACCTTGTGTCTTGTGCTGGTAGATCAGCGCGGCTCGCATGCTGTCGTGGCCCATGCGCGTCATCAGGTCGCGCAGGGAAGCCCCCGACATGGCTGCGAACGTGTTGCCCGTGTGTCGCAGGTCGTGGAAGTGCAGCCCCGGCGCGCCGATCGCGGCCACGTTCTCGACCCAGCGCACCCGCTTGTTGAAGTTCCCCCTGTGCAGCGGGCCGCCCTTGTCGCCGGCGAACACCAGCGCACCCCCATCATCGGCGACGTTCTTGGCCAGGTGCTCGGCAAGCAGCTCCATGATCGGGCCCGGCAGGGCGACCGCCCGGGTGCTCGCCCTCGACTTGGGCGCTCCACGCACGACCTCGCCACTGTACCGGCGAGTGAAGCCCGTACTCACCCGCACCACACCCTCAGCCGTGTCGACGTCGCAGCGGCGCAGAGCCGTCGCCTCGCCCCAACCACACCAGGAGTTGCCGGGCGCACACGTAGAGTGCAACACCGTCAGGGTCTTTCGTTCAGCAGCTTGGTCGCCGCTGATCGTGAAGGCCCTGACGCCTTCTACCCCGCTGACACCCCGCAGACAGCGAAGCCCTCAACCACGCTCATCTGGGAAGGGCCGGTTAAGCCGGTAATCGCGACTACATCCCGGCTGCATATTGCGTCTTGAGTCCGGGCGAATCTGCGATGGTTCAACGCGATGCCGCTGGATTGCTTGTTCGGGTGAGGCCGTCAGGCGGTCGAGAATTCGGCTCTTTGCAGTGGTCCGAACACGCAATTTGGAGGGCTGCCGATGCAACTTCGCCGACGCCGTCGAGCGGAAGTGCAACGGTCAGTCGGCGGCCGCGACGCCACGCGCATCCCGTCGTTTACGGTCGTCACCTGGCCTCGCACTGCCGTCTCGTTTCCACCAGCCACGTCTCGCCTTGTGCGAGCTCTAGCCATACGACCGCCCTCCCCGAATTCTCAACAGCCCTTCCAATGACGCCGAATATCTATTACCAACGGCAACCGTGTCTAACCAACAATTCCCAAGTCTTTACTCAATGCGGCACGCATGCTACCAATTAGGTAGCCGAAAAATGCGGTGCTAGGTGACCCGGAAATGCATTGTTGGATGTTATTGGCTGTTATTGGAAATGGTTGAGTAAATGCACGGTGGGGTGAAGGTGTACCGCGGGACCGCGGCGGCTGCCCGGAACTACCTGGACGCCGACCGGTCCCGCGCCGATGACTACTACCTCACCGAAGGCACCGGCATCGCTCGGCGGTTCATGACCCGTCCCGACGGACCTGTCGTCGAGCTGGCGCTCGCTGACCGGTGACGGGTACGAGGCGTGGGTCGCCGGCCTGGACCCGGAGACCGGTCAACCGCGCGGCCGGTTGCGTGCCGACGCGTCGGCGGTGCGGTTCGTCGAGGTGGTGGTGAACGGGCCGAAGTCGTGGTCGCTCGCGGCAGAGCTGCACCCCGACGTCGCGGCCGCCTACGAGGCCGCGCAAGACCGCGCCGCGGGGCAGATCATCGGCTGGCTCGCACGACACGCGACCACCCGGGTCGGTCCGCGCGGGGCCCAGGTCGCCGTCCCGGTCGAGCGGCTGGAGGCGGTGACGGTGCGGCACTACACCTCCCGCGCCGGCGACCCGCACCGGCACCTGCATCTGCAGGTCAATGCGCGAGTGTTCGCCGCCGGGAAGTGGCGCGGGACTCGACACGATCGCCTTCCGCGACTCGATCGAGGCGATCAACGGCATCGGGCACGCCGCGGTGATGTGTGATCCGGAGTTCCGGGCCGCGCTGGCCGCGCATGGCTACACCCTTAACGAAGAGCGGCGAGATCGAGCAGCTCGCCCGGTTCGTCGGGCCCGTTCTCCAAGCGGGCAGCGCAGATCGCCGCAACTGCTCGACCGCTACGAGGCCGAGTGGCGCCGCGAGCATCCGAACCAGGAGCCGGGTCTGGGGTTGCGGCGGGCGTGGGATGCGCGGGCGTGGGCCGAGGACCGGCCGGACAAGGTCGTGCCGCGCTCGGGAGAGGAGTTGCGAGCGCGGTGGTTGACCGAACTGCGCGCGCTCGGCTACCGCGACCGCGACCGACCCATCCAGATCGCCCTCGAACTGGCCGGGCGACTCGACCGACGCTGCCGCCGTCACCGAAGTTCTCGCCCGCCTCGGCGCCGCGCGCTCGGCGTGGAACGCCGCGGACGTGCGCGGCCAGGTCGAACAACTCCTCGCCCGCCACGGCATCGTCGCCGAGTCGGCGGTGCGGCGCGAGTTGGCCGAAGACCTCACCGCCCGCGCTCTTGCGCAATGCCTTCCGGTGACGGAGCAGCCCACACCAGAGCATGTGCGCGCGCTCACGTCCCAGCACGTGCTCGACGTGGAAGCCGACCTTGTCGCCCGGCTGGCGGCGCGCGGCGCCGCGGCGGCGACCCCAGCGGGGCTTGCGCACCTCGACAAACTCGACACGGGACAGCGGTCTGCGGTCGGCGCGCTCGCCGGCGATGCCCCACTGGTGGTGATCGTGGGCGCGGCTGGCGCCGGCAAGACCACCACCCTCGCCGCGACACGTAACGCGCTGGCCGAGCAGCACCGCCGATTGGTTGTCGTGACACCCACTCTCAAGGCGGCGCGCGCCGCCAGCGCCGAGGTCGGTGCCCGCGCCGGGTCGGCGGCGTGGCTGGCCTTCCAACACGGATGGCGGTGGGACGCGACCGGCGCCTGGACCCGCACACCGAGACAGCCGGCACCGGAGGCGGCGCTGCGCCGTGGGGATCTACTGCTCATCGACGAGGCGGCCATGCTCGACCAGGACACCGCCCGCGCGCTGCTGACGGTTGCCGATGAGGCCGGCGCTCGCGTCGCGTTCATCGGTGACCGGCGGCAGTTGCCCGCAGTCGGCCGCGGCGGGGTGCTCGACCTGGCGCACCGCTGGGTCGACCCGTCCGCCACTGTCAGCCTCGATGAGGTCCACCGCTTCACCCGCGTAGCCACCGGCGTCGACGGGAAGACGGTCCGGGTGCCGGATCCCGTCTACGCCGTGCTCAGTCTGCAGATGCGGCAGGGTGAGAACCCGACCGGCGTGTTCGACGCGCTCCAGACACGCGGCCAGATCGCCGTGCACGCCAGCGAGTACGAGCGGCAGCAAGCGATCGCCGACCAAGTCGTCGCCGAGCACCGCATCGGCCGCACCGTCGCCGTGGTCGTGGACACCCGCGAACAGGCCGCCGTGTTGAACAGCGCGATCCGCGATCGGCTCATCGCCGGTGGCCTGGTCGACGACCGACACACCACCAGCACCGCACGCAGGCGAGTCGATCGGTGCCGGTGACCTGATTGCGACCCGCCGCAACAACCCCGACCTGGATGTCGCCAACCGCGACACCTGGACCGTCACGCGCGTGCGCCGCGACGGCGTGCTCACCGTTAGCGGTGACCGCGGCCGGCGCGAGCTGCCCGCCGAGTACGTGCGTGAACATGTCGAGCTTGGCTACGCCAGCACCGCGCACGGCGCGCAAGGCGGCACCGCGACCGCCGCGCACCTCGTGATCGGCGACTACACCACCGCAGCATCCGCCTACGTCGGGATGACCCGCGGCCGCGAGCGCAACACCGCCCACGTTGTGGCAGCCGACCTCGATGACGCCCGCGAACAATGGATCAGCGCGTTCAGCCGGGACCGGGCTGACCTCGGCCCCGCGCATGCCGCCGCCCGGGCCGCGCGGGCAGGCCGCCGGCTACACCCCGGCCCGCCCCCTGCACGAGGTGCTCTCCGAGTTGCGCGAGGCGTGGAGGCAGCAGGCCGACCAGCAGCACGAGCTGCAACGCGCCACCGCGGTGCGTGAGCGGCTGGAACAAGTCGTCGCGCTGCGCGCGCAGCGCGACCAGGCCGTGGCCGTGCTCGGCGCCCGCCACCAGCAGGCCCAGGCGGTCGCCGAGCAGGCCCGCGCCGAGGCTGACCGCTGCGCGGCCGCCATCGACCGGCACGCCCACCAGGTGCGCGACCGGCTCCTACGTGAGTGGGAGCGGCAGCGGGAGCAGGCCCGGGAAGCAGCCCGGGTTGTGTTGGCCGGACCGGGCCGGCTCGGGCTCCGGCTGGGCGGGGTCAACCGCGCCACCGAAACCCTGGCCCGCTGGTCGATCACTTGGCAGCCCTACCTGCCCGACATGCCGACCAGCACCACAGCGATCGCCCGCTACGCCAGCTGGCCCCACGACGGGAACCGGGTGGCCGACGCGTTCGACGAGTACGCCCGCGCGCAGGCCGAGCACACCCACCCCGAACACCATGCCCTGCAGCAGGCCGCCAAGGACGCGGAACAGCGGCGGCGGCAGGTCCGGCGGGAGGCATCCGACTTGCACAGCCACCTCGACGCCCGCCTGCTCCGCTACGGGGCGCTCGCCTATGCCGATGACCCTGAGCAGCGGCTTGCAGCAGGCGCAGCGGCTGGTCAGCGACAGCGAGGCCCGGCTGGCCGCGACCGGCCAGCCGCATCGACCGGCTCACGCGCGAACCCGCTCTGGCCAGCCAGGCACCGGGTTGGCTCGAACGCCAGCACGACCGCTGGCGCGCTGACGACGCCGCCGAGACCACCGCCCTGCAACGCATCACCGAACTCCGCCACGCGCTCGCCATCGACGCCGCCGCCCGCGAGCGCATGCACGCCCACGAGCGCGAGCGCGACCCGTTCCAGCACGACATGGGGCGGCACGGACCCAGCTTCGGGCGGTAATGATTCACATCAAGGTGTGCACGAGCGTCCCTCTCGGAACGCCTGTGGTGGTGAGGAACTCGACCAGCCACCGAAACTCGCCGGCAACCGCTGTCGGTCGCGCGACCTCAGATGCGCTTGGTCTGAATAGGACGCGACCCACGACCGGAGGAACACGCCCGTGGAGGACCGACCGGTCACCATCACCGAAGCCTTCGAGACGCGCTGCCTGTCGGCTACCTTGCCAGGGCCCAGCTGGCACGGATCCCCGACGTCCCACCCTTCTACAAGAGGCACCGGCGCGACCCCACCTGTCCAACACCCACGCCAGCGGCACCTACAGAAGACGCCGGCCGGTTTGCACCAGCCGCGTTGTCCCGCCGGCAACTAGTAGGAAGGAGCGACCGACGATCCCGGCAACCATCACGAGGCAGTGCACGATCGAAGATCGTCTATGACCCCGCCTCCCCGGGCAGCGAACCGCCAACGACCACCGAAAGGGACCCGACCATGAACCGCGACGTCCGACTGCTCACCATCACCGAAGTCGCTGAGAGGCTGAGCATCTCGGTCGGCACCATGCGCTGGCGACGCCACCTTGGACTCCCGCCACACCCCATCAAGGTCGGCCGCAACCTGCGCTACCCGGAGACCGAGGTCGACGCATGCATCGAAGCCCTGTGCGAGGCGGAGAAGAAGCGCCGGGCTGAGCGCGAAACGCCTCAGGCCGAGCGCGGGGCTGCGCGCTCGAGAGCTGCCTGGTAGTCCTCGACGGCACCAGGCAGGAGCCGCAGGTGCACCACCGTGCCTTGGTCAACCCTCACGAGGTCGACGACCTGCCCCACCGCAAAGTCCTCACCATCGCGGAGGATCAGCACCGCGCCAGGGACGACCACCGACTCATCCCGGGCATGGTCCAGCCAGGACCAGACCAGCCCGGTCTGGTCCTCGTTGGCGAAGTCGACTGCGAGGTCCGCAAGGTAGTCGGCGGCACCGAGCGCCCGGTCGTTCATCGAGCTCATCGGGGCCTCCGTCCAGGCTTGCGAGTCCAGTATGGATTGGACCCGCAGCTCTCCGTAGGCGTCCACGAAGTGCTGGTAGTCCGGGCCATCCGGGCCATTGAACATCACGGTCCAGTGAGGTCTCCGGAAGGTCGGCAACACCAGGAGCCGCCCGGCGATGTCGCGGTAGAGGATACGGCAATAACGCCTCCGCGCATCCATGGGCGTTGCGAGGATGAGGCCCTCCGTCTCGGGCGATGCCGCGAACACCGAGACCCCGTAGCACGGTCCGCCCCGCCAGCTGAAGCGTCGGTCCAGGTCACGTGCCTAGCGTTGCAGCCGTGCGATCTCACCCTCGTGGACTCCGCCCCGGAGCAACAGAACCAGGTCGTCGGCGACTTCGTCTGGGCGCAGGACGTCTTCGAGCCGTTCCTTCACACTCCACATCCTTGCCCGACACCGACGTGTCGTACGGGAGGATGTGGACCACCCCGACCGGATTGCACAGCACGCGTTCCCGACCCGCAGAAGTGGATCAAGGGCTGATCGCATGGCGACAGCCAAGGAAGACAATCTGTCGGAAGTGCCCGCGACACCGTCCGGCGAACGAGGTACAAGGAGGACCGCTGATGGCAAGCGTCACGAAGCGACCCAACGGACATTGGCGAGCCCGCTACCGCGATTCGACCGGTCGCGAACATGCAAAGCACTTCAGTCGCAAGGTCGACGCGACCAAATGGCTCGGCTCGATCACCGCAACTATCGCGATCGGGACGTACGTCGATCCGGCCGCTGGCCAGATCACGCTGGGCGAGTACGCCCAGACCTGGCTGACCCGCCAGGTACACCTCAAGCCGTCGACCCGATCCCGCTACCGCACGATTGTCCGCGTGCATATCGAGCCGGCGTTCGGGGCGACCGGGTTGGCGCAGATCGAGCACAGCGCCGTGGCCGCGTGGATCGTCGACCTGCTCGATGACGGGATCGCGGCGCCGACCGTGCGGCACATCCATCGCGTGCTGCACATGATCCTCAACGCGGCTATCGACGACGGCCGGCTCGCCCGCAACCCGGCGTCGCGCGTCAAGCTGCCGCATGTCCGATCTCGAGACAAGCGTTTCCTCAGCCACGAGCAGGTTGCCGCCCTCGCCGACGCGGCCGGAGAGGACCACCTGATCATCCGCGTGCTCGCATACTGCGGTCTGCGCTTCGGTGAGCTGGCCGCGCTGCGCGTACGCAACGTCGACCCGCTGCGCCGCCGTCTCCAGATCGAGGAGTCCGCGACCGAGGTCGACGGCAGGATGGTGTTCGGCACGCCGAAGTCCCACCAGTGCCGCTCGGTGCCTGTGCCGCGGTCGCTGATCACGGACCTGGCGGCCGTCTGTGCCGGGAAGTCCCCTGACGAGCTCGTGTTCACGGCGCCCAAGGGCGGCGTGCTGTGGCTGCGCAACTGGCGCCGGCGCGTGTTCGACCCAGCGGTCGCGGCCGCCGGGCTCGGCCAACTGAGCCCACACGAACTCCGGCACACGGCCGCGAGTCTCGCCGTGGCGGCCGGAGCGAACGTCAAGGCCGTGCAGCGAACGCTCGGCCACGCCAGTGCGGCGATGACCCTGGACGTCTACTCCGGTCTGTTCGACGACGACCTCGACGCGGTCGCGGACCGGCTGGACGTCGCGTCGCAGTCCGCGGGCGAATCCTCTCGCGGACTTCCTGCGGACTATTTGCGGACTGACGGCCAGTTGATCAAGCTTCAAGATCGGACTAAGACTTCTACAGCCCAGTAAATCCGGGCCCTCCGATGGGTGGAGCTGAGGGGACTCGAACCCCTGACCCCCACACTGCCAGTGTGGTGCGCTACCAGCTGCGCCACAGCCCCAGGATGCGCGCCGAACTTGGCCGACCGCGGCTCGATCGTACACGCGCGCGGCCTCGCGATCGGCGGCCGGATGCCGCCGCGAGAGTGTGACCAGCGTCAACCCAAAATCCGACACTTCGGACATTAGGCGGCGCGTCGAGGCCCGAAATTCCAGGAAACACGGGCGGTCGACCATACTGGACGCCGGTACGTCCCATCGATCAAGGGAGATGTGAGTGAACCGCAAGGAACTGGTGGCTGCCGTCGCCGACCAGGCCGAACTCGAGCAGAAGACCGTCGACGCTGTCCTGCGTGGCCTGCAGAGCACGCTCGAAGACGCAGCTGCCAAAGGCGAGAAGGTCAGCGTCCCTGGCTTCTTCGCGTTGTCCGTCGGTCGCCGTGAGGCCCGCGAAGGCCGCAATCCGTCCACTGGCCAGACGATCACCATCCCGGCCGCGAACACCGTGAAGCTGGCCGCCGGCAGCGCGCTGAAGGACGCCGCCAACAAGTAGCCCAGCCCCGACCGTCCAAGGGCCGGTCCGCCGCCTCGACCAGGCGCGCGGACCGGCCCTTCCACGCGAGAGCCGCAGGAGCCCGAACGCCGTCAGGGCGTGGGCGTCGGCGAGGTTGTCGGAGTGGCCGTCTTACTCGGTGACTTGGATGCTGACGCGGACGGCGACGGCGTGGCCGGCGCACCGCCGCCGGCGGCTTTCACCGCGGAGTTGAAGCCGTTCAGCGAGGTGTCCTGCAGTTCCTTTCCGTTGATCAGCACGGTCGGCGTCTGGACGACATTGCGTTTGCTGGCGTTGTCCGTGACGGCCTGCACGTACCCCTTGTGTTGCTGCATGCTCACGCATTGCTGGAACGTGCTGAAGTTGTCGCCGGTGATCCCGGCCTGTTTGCCATAGTCCTCGAGTTGGATGTCAGTGC
The DNA here is from genome assembly GCA_963801715.1 of uncultured Actinomycetota bacterium. GTDB lineage: Bacteria > Actinomycetota > Actinomycetes > Mycobacteriales > Jatrophihabitantaceae > CAVVJA01. The sequence continues at coordinate 15,469 of CAWDGB010000015.1, forward strand.
GTCCGTTGGACCCCTCGGCCGGTTGATTGTTCTGACCCGTGCTGTCCTTGCCGTAGAGGATCGCGTGGTACTTCTGGAAGGTCGCGACGTCGATGTCCGACGCGCAGATAGCGGCGTTCGCGGCGCGGGTCGAGTAATTGTTCCCGTTCGACGAAGCGTCCAGGAACGCGAGCATGTGGTAACGCGCCTGGATCTTGCCGGCCGCGATATCGGCGGCGAGCGTCGGCCCGACGCTCTGCTCGAACGCCAGGCACGCGGGACACTGGAAGTCCTCGAACAGGTCGACGGTCGCCTTCGCCGAATTGCCGACGGCCACACCGTTCTGCACGTTCCCGTGGTCGATGATCGTGTCGCCCTGGAACTTCGCGCGGTTGGACTGCACCGCCACGCCGATGACTGCCACCAGCACGACAAGCACGGCGAGCGCAGCTGTCAGATAGGCGGTGCGCTCACGAGCCGCCTTCTTGCGCGCCTCCAGCAACGCGTTGTACTTGCGCGCGCCCTGCTTGCTGCGCATGCGCTTGGCCGACGGCAACGCGACGTTGTCGTTGCGGGCCGAGGTACTCGTCCACCGACCAGCGAGTCATCGGCCAGACGATGAGATACACCGCGATGAGCAACAGGCCAACATCACGAAGAATGTCGAGGGTGTAGGTCGTCGATCCTTGGGTGGCTCCGCCGCCGCCGAAGCAGCCGCAGTCAAGCTTGAGCCCACGGACGGCCGCCTGCACGATGCCGATGAGGAACACGAGCATGAGCACGGCGGTGATCGCGGCCGCTATCCGAGTAATGACCCCGACGATCAGCAGCACCGCTAGGCACACTTCGAGGATCGGTAACCCATAACCGATTCCCTTGGACAGCCACTCCGGCGTGGCGTCATACGCCCGCACGGCCTGCACGAAGCCCCGCGGATCGGCCAGCTTGGCCAAGCCGGCCCACAGGAAAACCCCGCCGAGCACGAGACGGAAGACGGTGCCGACCCAGGGTCGGATGGCACTCAGGTTCACAGCGAAGGGTTCCTCTCTCGACCCGAACGCGCGGGCCCCGTCATTTCGCGACCAGTGGCAGATCGTGCCCCATCTGGTCGGCCTCGTTCGTGCTCTGTAGGTACTGAACTCGCGCGTAGTCGTCAGAACCGTAGAGCAACACCTCAGCGGAGTGCTGCTGGCCCTCGTCCTCGGCGAGCTGCACGTGGGCAGCGGCCTGGGCAGCGTCGATCTGCGCCTGCGTGCCGGTCAACCCGACGAAGCGGTTCGGCAGGTTCGTGTCGAAGTGCGCGAGCCAGGCCGCCATCACCGGTCCGGTGTCCCGCTTCACGTCGGTGGTCACGAACACCACTTGGGTGCGTCGCTGGATATCGGAGGGCACCGTGCGCAAGCGCCTGACCGATGTCGGCCATCGTCGTCGGGCAGACATCCGGGCAGTGCGTGTAGCCGAAATACAGCAGCGTGGGCTTGCCCGCCGTAGCCCGGCCGAAGGCGTACGACTTGCCGGAGGTGTCGGTGAGCGTGAACGACGGACGCGGCTGCGGCGGGATCAGGCCGAAGCCTTGGTAGCGGCCACCGGTCGGCTTGTCATGCAGCTCGGACGGCTGTGGAGCCGCGGCCCCGGAACTGCAGGCCGCCGCCAGTACCGCGATCGCCGCGACCACCGCGGCAAGGCGACGAGTCATTTCGCCGTCCCAGACGGGGAAGCCGATGCGCCGGGGGCGGGGGCGTTGATCGCAATGACCGGCGCCTCGACGATAAGCGGGATGTTATGAGCGAAGGTCAACTGCAGGTTGACCGTTTGTCCAGGCTTCAACGGCCCGAGCAAGTCCTCGATCATGACGTGGCCATTGCCCGGTGACAGAGTCACGCTGCTGTGGGCCGGAATACGCAGCCCGCCAGTCATTTCCGCCATCGCGCTGTTGTGCAGGGCGGTAGTTTTGCCGGCTCCGGAGTCGACGCCGATGAGCGTGTCGTCTGTATCGGTCGTGTTCGAGATCGTGAAGTACGCCGCCGCAACGTCCGGAGAGGCCGGCTCGCGGACGTACGCGTTGGTCACGACGATCGGAGCGGCTGCCGGCGCGGAGGGCGTGCCACCACCACCTGCGGCAGCCTGCGGGACCGCGCCGCGAATGAGGCCGGCCAGGCCCACCACAGCCACCACGCCAGCCACCGCGATCAGCACCGGCGGTCGCCTCACCCCCGCTCCCCCGTCTGGCGACGCGAACGGACGAGCGCCAGGCCCGCCGCGACAGCGGCGGCGACAGCCACGACGAGCGCGACGACTCCAAGCACCACAGGAACAGTCTGACTCTGCTTCTTAGGTTCAGCTGTGACGACTGGACCTCCCGCCGATGACTGGGAGCCGGACGATGCCGGGGAAAGCTTCAGTACCGGAGCGGGGTGCTCCGGCTCTGCGCTGCTGCCCGGCGCGGGCACCTCGATCCAGGCCACCTGACTCCCGTCGCTGTAGGACTGGATGACCTTGAACGTCATGGAGTCGGCCTTGGGCAACGGTCCCACGCTGAGCACGAACTGGTCGAACTGGCCCGGCTTGATGCCAGCTCCGGGACTGGCCTTCCATTCCACTTGGGAGATCACTTGAGTAACCACACCGTCGTCCGTCGAAATCGGGGTGGTCAGCCGCTTCGTTACCGAGCTGAACGTCCAGCCCGGGTGCGGCTGATCGAGCACCTGTGCGAGGGGCGTGTCCGGCAACTCGACCTTCACGCCAACGGTGCTGGCCTTCTCGCTCTCGGTAGGTACCTGGAACGTCAGCACCGTGTAGGCGCCCTGGGTGGCGTCGGCCGCACTCACGGTGACATGCGCCGATGCCGCGCTAGCCAGCACGACGAACAGGATCGACATGCCAGCCACGCAGCTGAGCAACCGAACAACGCGACGCATGAATGCCCCTTCAGCGAAGCCGGACCGTGGCATTGGTGACCACCGAGTCGAAGTCGGATGTCTTGACCGTCAGCGTCATCTGCCAATTTCCGGGTTGTGGTAGCAGCACTCCGGACGCTTGATAGCTGCCGTCGGCCTGCTTGGTGACCGGCACGGCGATGGGACCGAGCTGCTTATCCGGCAGCGCGGCCGAACAGGTGAGCTGCTGCGGTGGGGCGCCGGGGCTCAGCGTGATCGACACCGTGACCGAACCGGCCTGACCCGGCGTAATCCGGATCGTCGCTGTCCGGCCGCCACCTAATGGGGCCGTCGCCGTGGCCACTGCCCGATCGGCAACGGCCTCCACCGAGCGACCCGGTGGCTCGGCCACCAACACCGCCGTCACCGCCAGCACGGCAAGGGCGAGGAGTGCCTCCGCGATCACGGTTGAGCGCAGCCGCCGTACCTCGGCCGTGGTCTCCGGTTCATCGGGCTCAATCGCCATGGGCGGCCCGTCCGACGTGATCGTCTCGGCCATGGCGTAGGCAACTGGCCGCTGCACCCAACGCCGTTGCACGACGAGTCGGGAGAGATTGCCGAGTCCGATGAGAAGGACGAAGACGATGATCTTGACGAGCACCAGCTGGCCGTAGCGCGTGCCGGTCAAGGCCGACCAGGAGCCGACGCCGAGCCAGGCCTGATAGGTGCCTGTCACCGCGAGCATGGCCACCGACAGAAAGGCAACGCGGGAGAACACCGGCAGAACAACGCGCAGCTCGTCCGGCTCCCGCCGCGGCAGGACCGCGACGAGCAAGCATGACCAGGCCGCCCACCCAGGCGGCCATGGCCATCAGATGCAATGTGTCGCTCACCGTCGCCAGCCACGTCGGATCCTGGGTCGAGGCATGCCCGGATATCGGGAACGTCACCGCCACCCCGACCCCGAGCAGCCCGGCGACCTCCTGCAGCCCACTACGTTGCTGATCGCGAAGCAGCAACCACAGCGTCGCACCGAGCGCACCGAGCAAGAGCAATCGCACGGAATGTGCGCCGCCGAACGTGGTGTGCAACGTGGCGTCGAGCAGGTTCCACTGGCCGATGCTGCCGAGCCCCAGGCCGGCGACATACGGTCCCTGCACGATCAGCTCGGCCAGCGTGCCGGCTGTCGCCGCAGCCCAGCCAGTCCAGAGGATTGTTCGCGCGCGCCGGTCGTCCCGGCCCGCCGGCCACACCGAGAACATGAGCCAACCGCCGCCGAGCAGCGCGAGGCCGGTGAATGAGACCCAGCGCACGATGTCGAAGGTGGTACTCGTCAGCCGGTCCACCGTCTGCGGTCCACTCGCGCTGGGTCCTAGCACACCATTGCCGACCACGAAGCGAATCGATCCCGCGACCGGGTGCGAGTCGGCGGAGACGACGCGGTAGCTCGCGGTGTACGTACCATCGCCGAGTCCTGCTCGCAGCGGGCACCGAGATCTTCGTGCCGTCACCGCCTGGATGGCTCGCGGAACCGTTGTCCACCCGGCGGCCGACCTGGTCGACCACCCGCAAGTAGCCGCCACCACCTAACCCGACGGACTCGTCGAACGTCACCGAGACGGCCGACGGCGCGTCCGCGAGCCGGGCACCGTCCGGTGGATTGGACGACACGACGACCGCATGCGCGGCCGCGCTCGTCGCGACGAGCAGTCCGAGGCCGAACAGGCCTGCGACGAGTGTGATCAGGGTAGCGAGACGCCTCACGCGACTCCCCGCAAGCCGCGGCCCGGTTCGTCGGGCTGATCGGTGCCAACAGCGGCCGGGGCCGGTGGCGGGCTCGCCCGTTCGCTGACGTCCAACGCGTACACCAGCACCAGCCCAGCGACGGCGCCTAGATGGGTTGCCAGCCGCCCGAGTTCGACCGCTCCGGACGCGAGGTCCCGGGCGGACAACACGACGAGCACGCTGACGAACGCGACCAGCAAGGGCAGCAGTCCGGCCGCCCGCCGCGGCGCGAAGGCGGTGGCCAGAAACGCGGCGCCCAAGGCGATGTTCCAGGCCGCGGACTCGTGGGCCGCGTGCGTGAGCATGGACATGTCGATGGCGTTGCCGAACAGCGCCGGCACCGCGATTGCGATTTGCACCAACCCGACCGCGACCAGTCCCAGCTGGGCGAGCCGGCGGCGGCGCCGCACTCGCGCGGCCGGTAGTGCGATCTCGGCGAGTATTCGGTCGGCGAGCTCAGGGGTGTCTGCCCGGCCGACGCGGGCCAGACGGCTCAGCCGCGTCGCCTCCGCGACCCATCGGGCACAATGAGGGCAGGTCGCGAGGTGCTGGTCGAGCCGCGACGCAGGCATCCCGAGCGGCTCCCCGTCGAGCCGCGCGGAGGCGGCCTCGCGGAATCGATCACAGCTCACGTGGGAATCAGTCGTCTGCCGGGCGCGATTGGTTCCCGAGCCAAGCAGATTCTTAACCGGGAGATGAGAGTGGACGGCGTCGACGAGGTGACCGCGGCGGCGCTCCGCGCTCGACGCGGCGATCCGGCGGCGGCCCGCTCCTTCGTCACCGCGACCCAGCGTGATGTCTGGCGCATGTGCGCGAACCTCGTGGATCGAGCCTCCGCCGACGACCTGACCCAGGAGACCTACGCCCGGGCGTTCGCCGCGTTGCATCGGTTCGCCGGGCGGTCATCAGCGCGCACCTGGCTGCTGGCAATCGCCCGTCGAGTGTGCGCCGACGCGATTCGGGACGCAGTGCGATCGCGCTCGATTCGTTCGCCGATGCCGCACCACGCAGCGGATCCGGCCGATGCGGTCACGCTGGATGCGCTGCTCGCGACGCTGCCCCGGGATCGGCGGGAAGCTTTCGTGCTGACGCAACTCGTGGGGCTGAGCTATGCCGAGGCTGCCGACGTGTGCGGCTGTCCGGTCGGCACCGTGCGGTCACGGGTGGCGCGAGCCCGCGCCGACCTTGTCGCGTCCTACGGCGACGATGCGGGACGCGCCGCTTCGCGCTGAGTCAGGGATGCTCGGGCGGCGATCTCGTGCCGCACGCTCCGCTCAGCGACGAAGGACATGAACGGGATCGTCCCGGAAATCATCACTAATCCGAGCCTGAGCAGCGGCCAGCGGAGCCGCACCCCGAGATCGAGCGCCGTGAGCAGATACACGATGAACAGAAAGCCATGTGCGGTGCCCACGACTGCGACCGGCCCGGGCGTGTCGGCAAGGTACTTCAACGGCACGGCCACGAAGACCAGCAGCACCAACATGACGCCGGTGACATAGGCCATGACCCGGTAACGCAGGTAAGCGCCGCGGTAGCTCGTCGTCAACGGCCGAGTGCGCTCACCGTAGACGGATGACGTCATCCGTCATCCTCGGCCGAGGACTGCGCGGCCAGTCGAGCAAGGTACGCGTTGTAGGCAGCGTGTTCCGCGTCGGCGGCGACGGGCGGTGACGTGGCACTCGATGGCATCACGTAGCGACGGTAGGGCACCTCAGCCGGCTCCGGAGCGGTGGGTGTTGCCTCGACGACCTGCCCCGCAGCGCCGCCCTCGTCGGTTGCGCTCCGGACCGCGGTAGGCCGCGGAGCAGCGTCGTGGACCAGCCGCAGCCACATGAACACCGCGAAGGCGGCGAACGCCCACCACTGAAACGCATAGGAGTAGTTCTGCACCGAGCCGTGATGGACGTGCGCCACACGCCACTGCCAGCGACCGAGTAGAACCATGGTCACGCACGCGGCCACGACGAGGACATGCAGGGCGAGCCAGCGCGGGCCGAACAGGAAGCCAAAGCGGCGGACCACGTACCGACGGTACGTCAGCGCACTGTGAACCACACCAGGCAGGCGACACCGAGGACGACGCAGTAGACGCCGAACGGCCGCAGCGACCGGTTGGCGAAGTAGCGCGTCAGGAACCGCACCGACAGGTACGCGCCTATGCCAGACATGAGCGACCCGAACAGCACTTGGCCGCGAACGCCGTCGCCGAGCGGACCGGTGAGGTCGCCGAGCTTGAGCGCACCGGCGGCCAGGATGACGGGCGTGGCGAGCAAGAAGGAGAACCGCGCCGCGTCCTCACGATTCAGGCCCCGCAGCATGCCGGCGACCATCGTCACACCCGATCGAGAGATACCCGGTGCCAACGCGAGAATCTGCGCCGACCCGATGAGCGCGGCCTGGCCGGCCGGCTGCCGGGCCAAATGGCGATCCGATATCGGACCGGTAGTTCGTTCGTCGACGTATTCGGTGTCGACAGTTCGGTCGCGACGGCGCAATGCCTCCGCGCCGAGAAGAAGCAGGCCGTTGATCATGATGAAGATAGCGGTCGGCACGGGCTTGGACAGCGTGGTGCGAAACCAATGCTCGGCGAACAACCCAACCAAACCGACCGGGATCGTCGCCAGGACCAGCAACCAGGCCAGCCGCTGGTCCGCCGTACGGACGCTGCGGTGGACAATGCTGGTGATCAGCCCGGTGACGATACGCAGCCAGTCGCGCCAGAAGTAGATGATCAGGGCCACGGCCGTCGCAACGTGCAAGCCAACGATGAACGCCAGGTATGGCGACTCCGGCGAACTCACGTTCAAGTCGGCCTGCCACGAGCCGCCGATGACCGCGGGAATCAGGACGCTGTGCCCCAGGCTGGACACCGGAAAGAGCTCGGTCATTCCCTGTACGGCGCCGATCACACCGGCCTCGAGCCAGCTGATGTGGTGCATACATCCCCCTGTCCGCGCTTCGTTGCACGCGACAATCGGCATCATGTCCGAGCCGGGCGGCCGAAGGCGAACTATCGCCTGGGGAACTGCTGAGAGCCAGCCTGTTTCACGCGAGGACCAAGGGCGAACTCCGGCCAGGGCGTCACTGCCGGGCGGCTCGTGAGCCCCTTAACTTCTCACAGCAAATTAATCGTGTGTGCACAGCGAACACGATGCTCGCAACGAGGAACTGGAGCGAACGTCAAGGTTTGTGCCCAGTACCAGGCATCGCGCTGGCATCTTGCTGGCCGCAGTCGTGCTGGGCACATGTCTGCCATTCGCCTTCGCCGGGCCGGCCGCGGCCGATGTCGTATCCGACGCTAAGGCCGCCGCACACGTGGCGGCCGCCCAGGGCTACCGCACCGGCGTAGCGGTGCTCGACCTGCGAACCGGCGGGTATGTGGGCGGCGGTGACGACACCGCACCCTTCGCCAGTGAGTCGGTGGCCAAGGTGCTCATTGCAACAGAGCTGCTGGCCAGCGGCCAGATGACCGGCGCCACCGAGGCGACTGCTTTCGAGATGATCACGCAGTCCGACGACGATGCCGCAAGCGCGCTATACGGACTCGCCGGCGGAGACGACGTCATCAACCTGGTGGCCGCCCGTTATGACATCCCGTTCCTCGGCACGCCGCCCGACCTGGCTGGTTGGTGGGGCAACACCGAGATCACCGCCAAGGGCATGGTCTACCTCTACGCCGCGATCGCGCGCGACTCCAAGGTCGGCCCGTGGCTGATGAATGCCATGGCCCACACCACCAAGTACGGAGCGGACGGCACCTATCAATACTTCGGCATCCCGTCTGCGACCACCGGCGCCGCCATCAAGCAAGGCTGGGGTGCCGACGGCGACGACTCACCCAATGCCGTGTTCAACTCCACCGGCTATGTCGACGCCAATCGGTACGCGGTCGCGATCCTCACCGACGGCAGTCCGTGGACCTACGGCGAGGCGATCAGCTCGGTCGTGACCCAGCAGGCCCGGGCCCTCATGCCGGGCGGCCAGATCGACAATCCGGCCGATCACAATCCCGTGCTCTCCCCCGTGACGGTCACCGCCACCGGGAACACCGTCCATCTGACCGGCACGGCTGCCGATCCGGACGCGCCGAGTGTGTCCCTGCAGGTACGGGTGAGTGAGGGTGGCCGCCCGGTCGCCACGGCGGCGACGGCCGCGGCCACCCGCCGATTCGACGTCGACTTCGCCGCACCGGACGGCACGCACACCTACACGGTCAGGGTGGGCAACCTCGGCGACGGCGCTGCGGTATCACGGGTCACCGCGCCGGTATCGGTCGACGGGGATCCGCGCGGCACCGTCGATGCGGTGTCCGGTGGCTCGGGCAAGATCACCATCGACGGGCAGGAGTCCGACCCGAACCGTGCAGATCCTCGACTCGGGATCGGCGTGGACGGCGCCACGCCGATTGTGCGATCCATCGGCGTCCCGGCGTACCAGATCACGGTGCCCGCCAGCGCTGGCATCCACGAGGTCACCGTCACCTACCTTCACTCGTCCGACGGCCAGAACGTCGCGGAAGGCTCGTGGGCGGTCACGGTCGCGCCCGCTCGGGCTACGCACGTGCTGGACGCCTCCGCGATCGCCGCGCTCCCGACCCTGCTGCTGGGCTTTGTCATGGGGTATCGGCGGCTGCGTCGAACCCGCCGCCGGCTGACCCGCTCATGAGAAAACGACTCACCTCGCTGGCAACCTGCGCCGGATCGTCGAACCAGGGCATATGGCCGGCACCTTCGATGAGCCGCAGCTCTCCTCGAGGAAGAAGGTCCGCGACGCGTTGCCAGATGTCGGCTGAGCCGGTGGGATCGGCGGTGCCGAACACATGAAGCGTCGGCGGTTGAATCGCCGCGAGGCCGTCGTCGTCGAATGTCAGACCGGGGCGATACGACTTGCCCTTGACGATGGCGCGGACCATTCCGCGCTCGTGGCGCATCGAATCGGTCTCGCGCGCGACGGTCACCCGCCAGTCGACGAACTCATCGGGAATGTGGCCGGCCTCGAGGCTCGCTCCGTGTCCCAGCCTCCGCAGGATCGAGCGCACCCGTTCCGGCTTGTCCGGAACGTGGATCATCAGCGCACCAAGAGGAGTCGCGAGGAGCCGGATGAACGGGGGAACGCCGACCTCGGTGACGACCGGGCCGCCTCCGAGGAGAACAACGCGGCCGACCCGAGTCGGGTGCTGCTCCGCCAGGCGGAGGACCCACACGTCGCCGATCGAGGCGCCGATAGCGTTCGTTCGCTCGAGTTCGAGTGCGTCCAGAACACCCTGCAGAACGTCGGCTACGAGCGGTCCATACGCATGCTTCGAGAAGTCGATCGGCGAACTCGCTCCCCATCCCGGGCGGTCGAGGACGATCGAGCGAAATCCGGGAAGCTGGGCAATCAACGAAGGCCACGAACCGGGGCCAGCCGTGCCATGGACGAAGAGGATGGGCTCACCAGAGCCGACTTCGAGCACCCGTAAGTGTCCGGCCGGCGCTTCAAGATCGAGAAATCGCTCCTTCGGTTCCAGCCCGTAGTAATGCCAGAGTCGGAGCTCCGCGTCTCGATAACGCCGGTTTCCAAACTCCGAGGTCGCTGGGTTCGCGACGCTTGCCATGGCCCGCCTCCTCGTCGCCGGCGGCCGTGGATGTGGCCGTGCCGACGACGCTAGGTGTGCCGTATCGCGCGGCCAATGGGGAGTTCTCCCCATGGGACGAGCCCATGCTCCATCGCAAACAGCGCCGCGGCAGCGCGCGTCGAGACGCCGATCTTCCCGTAGGCGTTCTGCACGTGGTGGTCGGCCGTCTTGACCGAGATGCCGAGAGCACCTGCGATCTGCTTCGTCTGCAACCCCCGTGCGAGCAGACCGACCACCTCAGCCTCGCGCTCCGTCAGCCCGGCCGGGCGCGCGAGCTTGAGGACGCGGTGCCCAGCGCTCTCCAGAACGGCCGCAACGACATCGGAGTCAAGTCGTCCGGTGCGCACGTCCTCGCGGAGGCTGCCCGCTGCTTGGTCGGCCGAAAGCGCCGCACGATGTGGTCGAGGCTCCGTCATGGCGTGGTAGGCGTCCGCGGCGGCAAGCAACCGCGCGGACGGACGGAGCGACGCAGCTGCCGTGCCGCGATGGTAGCCGGAACCATCGAGCCGCTCATGGTGGCTGCTTGCCACTGGGGCGAGCCGGGACAGCGGCGCCGAGCGCGATAACACCCGCTCCGTGTGATACGCGTGCAGCCGAACCTGTTCCCACTCATCCGCCGTCAAGGGGCCGGGCTTCTGCCAGATACGAGTTGAAACGGCGACTCGTCCGATGTCGTGGACTAACGCCGCCCATCGGACGTCGGTGATGTCGCGAGGCTCGAAGTGGCATCGCGCCGCCGCCTGCGCCGCGAGCTCCGCGACGCCTGCGGAATGCCCCACCAAGTAAGGAGAAACGAGATCAGCGAAGTCACCGATCGCCGCAACTGCACGGTCGATCTGCTCGCCTTCGAGAAAGCGGTGAGGGAAGGGCTCGCAGCCGAGCGTCTCGTCCCAGACCGATTCGACCTTCCTGGGTGCGAGCATACTGTCCGCCTCGTCGACGAACAGCTTCGCTATCGCCGGATCGAACGCGTGCCCGGCGCGCTCTCGGATGACGTGACGCGCACGGTCTTCGCCACCCAGAAGAAACTGGACGGCGGCATCTCGCGCAACGTGCGTGATCCGGAGCGGGAGCGGAATGTCCTCCCGTTCCGCGCGGCCGAGCGGGCTCTTGCCATCCCACCGCTCCGTGAGGAGTGGAAAGAGATTCTGCACGGGTCGGGGCAGCCCCAGTCGCTCGGCCAGCATTTCCGCGACCTCACAGAGTGCGGTGACATGCGCGGTACTCGTCCTCGCCGCCCTCGGCAGCCGGCCAGCGACCTGCGCCACTCGCACGGGACCCGCGCGATCCGGATCGGCGATCGAGCGGGTGATCCCGACCATCAGCTCCCGGCGCGATCCAAATATTGAAGGAACGAAATGGGTCGCCATGCTGCCGCGGAAGAGCTCGGCCGCGATCTCGGCGTCGGCCGTGCAGCCGGCATACATCAGCAGGCATGCGTAGTACGTCTGGGACGAGGTTTCCGGATCGACGCCAAGGCGATCCGCGAGCCGCATCGCGACGAGCGTGCTGTGGAAGCCGTGTTCGAAGGGCAGGCCCATGCCGAGGTCGGTCGCTAGGCAGAGCGCGGCGATCACCTCGGCGGCTCGAACCCGTTCGGTGACCGGTCCTGCTTCCTGGGTCACGCGGCGACAGTAACGCGCCGATCCGTGCGAAATCGAAACTGCTGAGGCACCTCTTACGGCAGTCCGGCTAGCGCCGAGGGCGGCCCCCGGGCGCGTGCCGGGCGCGGCCCAGCTGGTGCGGACGTCTAGAAGCGATGAGTCGTGTGCGTGAACGATCCCTTGCCGAAGGCCAGGACCTTCCGGGGGCGGACGCCATAGACGAGAGCCTCCCCGCCGCCTGGATGGTGGAACCGACCGTTCCGGGTCTCATAACGCCATCGTCCGTCCCACTTGGTGGACCACGCCTCAGCCAGTCGAGCGAGCAGGGCATCGTCCGTCACCTGCACGGCCGGGCCTTCGACCACGACGTCGAGTCCGCTGTCCCAAGCGTTACAACCGGTCGTGAGCACCACGTGCGGATTGGCCCGAAGGTTGACGGCTTTCTGCTCCGCCTCACCCGTCGCGAAGTAGATCGCGTCGTCGAGCCACACGGCGACGAGCGGACTGACATGCGGTCGACCGTCGGCACGGACCGTCGTTATCCAGAACAGCTCAGCATCGAGGGCTCGCTGCGTGTCGGTCCATGGCGTCGCAGAGGACGCGGGATCGCTGAAGCGGGGATCGAGGCTGGTGGTGGGTTCAGTCATGCTCGAGGCCTCCGACAGATTGGGCGACGAGAGTGTCGATCCGGGTGGCAAGGTCGAAGTCGCCGACGCTGAAACGGTTCCGCAGGATGGCTACGGCGACCCTTGACTCTATGTCAGCGAACGCCGCCGACCCGTTGGCGCCGACCATGCCGAAGGTCGAGCCCACTCGGCCTGCTGCCGAGGCCGGACGATAGGGGCTGCACCCGAAGGCCCACTGCGTAGGAATACCCATGACCGCGTCGGCACCGATGTAAACGACGTCAGCCAATCACTACGAGCTGGCCGTCATGGATAACCACGACCTGGACACCGAGCTCCGTCCCAGAGTCGATCCGTTCGTCGACGGTGTCCTGTACCCGTCGCTGTAGCTCACCTGGTGTCACGGTCGCTCCTCGGTGTCGGGTAAGGCTGCTCCCGATCACCGAGCAGAGACAAGGACGCGACTTGAGTGGAGGTGGCGGGAATCGAACCCGCGTCCTTCGTCGCTTCGACAGGACTTCTCCGGGCGCAGTGCGCTTTGCCTCTGCTCGACCCCACCGGTCTTGCACACGAGCCGGTGTGACGGGTCCAGCCGCTGTGTGATGTCCCGTTGACACCCGCGACCGGCGTCAACGGTAAGTCACCTCACTGATGCCAGCTGACCGGGCCGGTGACGAACCCGGGCTGACAGAGTCGCTTCGCTACTTAGGCAGCGAGAGCGAACTCAGCGCGATTGGAATCGGCGCTTGTTTTGTGTGCGTCGCATGATTAACGAGGTCAGCAACGCGATCCTCGGCCCGCTTCTCCTGTCTCGACGTCCGAAGTCGAGACCATTCACCCCCTTGTTGGTATGGGTCCAGCGTAGCGACTCGGCTCCGCCGCTCCCAGCGAGTAGAACTGTGACATGGCCGAGGTGGCGCCAGAGATCGAAACGAAGTTCGACGTCGCGCCGGACTTTGCCATGCCGCCCCTGGACGCCCTCGCCGGCACGCACGGCCACGTCGACGTCGACGTCGTGCATCTGGTCAGCACGTACTACGACACCGAGGCGCGCGACCTACTACGGCAGCGACTGGCGCTGCGTCGCCGCCTCGGCGACGCTGACACGGGCTGGCAGCTCAAGGTCCCTGCGTCCGAAGGTCGCACCGAGCTGCGCTGGCCGCCAGAGGGTGACGAACCCCCAATCGAGATGCTCGATCTGCTGGGCCCGTTCCTGCGCGGCCGTCCGCTTCACCCAGCGGTCACGCTGGATGTCACCCGCACCCGGCACCGTCTCGTTGCCGAGGTCGGCAACATGCTCGCCGAGATCGCGGCAGACGATGTGCGCGCGATCGACGAGGGCGGTGGGGTGCGAGCGCCCCGGTGGCACGAAGTCGAGGTGGAACTCGGCTCCGGCTCGCGCGACCTCCTGCAGGAGGTCGGCAAACTGCTCCTGCAGGCCGGTGCTTGCCCGTCCACCAGTCGATCGAAACTCGCGCGGGCGACGGTCGGCATCGGCAACGAAGGGGTCGGCACACCGCGTACCTCGGCCGGCGCGCTGCTGCTCGACTATCTGAACACCCAAGCGGACGCCATCGTCGCCGGACACTTCGCGATTCACCGGGACGCCGACGACTCGGTACACAAGACGCGCGTTGCCTGCCGGCGCATCCGTAGCACGCTGCGCACGTTCGGCGACTTCTTCGACGCGGAACAAGCGAGTGCCTTCGATGCCGAGCTGAGGTGGTACGCGGAGGTGCTTGGGAACGTCCGCGACGCCGAAGTGCTGCGGGCCCGATTCAAGGCCGCCGTGGCCGATCTGCCGGCAGATGTCGCGGTCGGCGATGTCGGGCAGCGCATCGACAAGCATCTCGAGGCCGAGCACGCCGAGCGGATGAACCAGCTGAGCGTGGCGATGCGCAGTGAGCGATATGCGGCGCTGCTGGCCGAGATCGGCCGATGGCGGGCTGACCCGCCATTCACCGCGGCCGCAGGACGCCCGGCGGAGGCGCTGCAGAACGTCGTCGTGCAGATGGCCAAGCGGCTCCGCAAGCGGGTGACTCGGGCGACGAAGGCGGGCGGCGCTCCCGAGGACATGCACCGCGCCCGCAAGACTGGCAAGCGGACTCGCTATGCGGCCGAGGTGGCTCCGGCCGGGGATATCCCGGACCTTGTTCACCACGCCACCGCGTTGCAGGACATTCTCGGCGAGTACCAGGACAGCGTGGTCGCCACCGCGCTGCTGCAGCGACTCGCGCAGGACGCCCCCGCTGAGGCCGCTTTCGGTTACGGCGTGCTCATCGCCCGGGAACGCCGACTGGCTGAGGAGGCCCGACAGCAGGCCCGCGCCAAGAATTGAGCACCCCTCTGCCACCAGGCGGGGACGTCGTCGTCACGCATCGATACCCTTGGCGCGACGACCCAGGGCCCGGCGAATCTCCCGGTCGGCGTCTCGTCGGGCGAGGTCCTGGCGCTTGTCGTAGGACCGCTTGCCGCGGGCGAGTGCCAGTTCGACCTTGACTTTGCCGTCGGCGAAATACAGGGACAGCGGCACCAATGTGAGTCCGCTTTCCTTGGTCTTTCCGATCATGCGGAGGATCTCGCCCTTGTGCAGAAGGAGCTTGCGGGTGCGACGCGGTTCGTGGTTCGTCCAGCTACCCTGCAGGTATTCCGGAATGTGGACGTTGCGCAGGTAGACCTCACCGTCGTCGATGGTGGCGAACCCGTCGACGAGCGACGCGCGACCCAAACGAAGCGACTTCACTTCGGTGCCAGTCAGAGCCACGCCGGCTTCGAATGTCTCCAGGATGGAGTAGTCGTGGCGCGCCTTTCGGTTCTGCGCGATGATCTTGCGGCCGGATCGGAGGTTGCTCGAGGCGTGAGTGGCCACGCTAGAGCCGGACGTATGCCCGAAGCGTGACGGCGGCCGTGATCGCCGCGAGCACGACGCCGATCAGCAAGCATGCGCCGCCGGCCAGCAGCACGTCGCTGGCGCTGAGATCCGGGATCACACCCCGGGAGACCTGCGTGCGGAAGATGCTGTTCAGGACGAACTGCTTGCCACCCCACAGGGCCACGATCGCGAGCACGCCACCGATTGCGGCCGCGATCATGGCCTCCATGATGAACGGCAGCTGGGTCATCCATCGGGATGCGCCGACCAGCCGCATGATGTTCGTCTCGGCTCGTCGTTGCTGCGCGGCGACCTGGATCGTGATCGCCATCATGATCACCGCGCAGAACAACACGACGACGGCGCCGACGATGGACATCAGCCGGGCACTATCGATGATGTTGAGGATCGTCTCGATGCTCGCGTCCTGGTTTTGGACGTTGTCGACGCCTGGTTGTTTCTCGTACTTCTGCCGGATGGCGTCGTAGTCCTTCTGCGTGTCCTTCAGCTTGATCGTGAAGGAGGACGGCAGCTGACCGGGCTCGATGAACTGGGCGATGGACGGGTCGAGCACCTGCTTGCCGCGCTCATAGGCCTGCTGCTCTGAGACAAAGCTCACCGCGGTGATGAGCGGGTCGGACTGCAGCTGTTTCTGCAGGGCGCCGCGCTCGGCCGTCGTGACCTTGTGCGTGCAGGTTGCCGTCTTGTCGGCGCACAAATAGATGGAGACATTCAGCCGGTTCTCGTACAGCTTGCGGAACCGGCTGATCTCGGTGCTGGTAAGGAAAGCGGAGCCCAGAAAGACCAACGACACGGCGGTAATAAGCACCAGCGCGACGGTCATCAAGAGGTTGCGGCGCATGCCGTGTGCGACACCTGACATCAGGTAGTTGGCGCGCATTACGTCCTAACTGTCGAGTCGGGTTCGAGGGAGATCAGCGACCAACGCCGTAGACACCCCGAGCTTGGTCGCGGACCACCTTGCCGAAGTCCAGTTCGATGACCCGACGGCGCATCGCGTCGACGATGTTGTTGTCATGCGTCGCCATCAGCACCGTCGTGCCGGTGCGGTTGATGCGTTCGAGCAAGCGCATGATGCCTTGGCTGGTGTCGGGGTCCAGATTGCCGGTCGGCTCGTCGGCCAACAACACCAACGGCCGGTTGACGAACGCTCGAGCAATCGCGACTCGCTGCTGCTCACCGCCGGACAGTTCATGTGGATGCCGGTTGGCCTTGCCATCGAGCCCGACCAGATCGAGCACCTCGGGCACCGTGCGTTTGATCGCCCGCTGCGACTTGTTGATCACTTCGAGGGCGAACGCGACGTTGTCGTAGACCGTCTTCTTCGGCAACAGCCGGAAGTCCTGGAACACGCAACCGATCTTGCGCCGGAGCTCGGGCACCTTGCGGGCCGGCAACCTGGACAGGTTCCGACCGTCCACGTGCACGACGCCCGTGGTCGGTCTCTCCTCTCGAAGAAGAAGGCGCAGAACGGTCGATTTGCCCGAACCGGACGGCCCAATCAGAAAGACGAACTCACCCTTGTCGATCTCGACGGAAACGGTGTCCAAAGCCGGACGTGTACCCACCGCGTAGATCTTGGTGACGTTGTCGAGAGAAATCACGGGCGGGAAGTTTACCGAAAAGTTATCGGTACAAGCGCCGACTCACAGATCAGTTACGCCGCCGCCAACGAATGCCCGCCTCGATGAAGGCGTCGATGTCGCCGTCCAGGACCGTTTGGGGGTTGCCGACCTCGTACTCGGTGCGCAGGTCCTTGACCATCTGATAGGGGTGCAGGACGTAGCTGCGCATCTGGTTGCCCCAGCTGTTGCCCGCGTCTTTGAGGGCGTTCATCTTGGCCGCTTCGTGCTCCCGCCGGAGCTCCAGCAGCTTCGCTTGCAGCACCGCCATCGCGCTGGCGCGGTTCTGGATCTGGCTGCGCTCGTTCTGGCAGCTGACGACGATTCCGGTGGGCAGGTGGGTGATCCGGACGGCGGAATCTGTCGTATTCACCCCTTGTCCGCCCGGTCCTGACGACCGGTAAACGTCGACCCGGATGTCGTCGTCGGGGATGTCGACGTGGTCGGACTTCTCCACGACGGGCAGGACCTCGACGCCGGCGAAGCTCGTTTGCCGCCGCCCCTGGTTGTCGAAGGGGCTGATCCGAACCAGTCGATGCGTGCCTTGTTCGACCGACAGCGTGCCATAGGCGTACGGGGCCTTGACCTGGAACGTCGCGGACTTGATGCCCGCTTCCTCGGCGTACGAGGTGTCGAGAACGTCAACCGGATAGTGGTGGCGCTCGGCCCACCGGAGATACATCCGCATGAGCATCTCGGCCCAGTCTGCTGCGTCTACGCCGCCTGCTTCTGAGCGGATGGTGACCAAGGCCTCACGAGCGTCGTATTCCCCAGACAGCAGCGTGCGGACCTCGAGCTCGTCAATGCTGGTGCGAAGGGCGACGACCTCAGCCTCGACCTCGGCGCGTGACGCGGCGTCGTCCACCTCTTCGGCCAGGTCCCAGAGCACCTGCGCGTCGTCGACGCGACGCCTGAGCTCCTCGACACGCCGGATCTCGCCCTGTGCGTAGGACAGCCGACTGGTTACCCGCTGTGCCTGCTCCGGGTCGTTCCAAAGGTCCGGGGCCGACGCCCGTCGCTCAAGCTCAGCGACCTCCGTTCGCAGCTTGCCGACGTCAACCACTGACTCGATCGAGCTGAGGGTGGCGGAGAGCTCCTTCAGCTCAGCGGGCACATCCGTCACGATCATTGAGGGTACGCGGTGAACGCGCCGGGATCCTGAACCAAGACTCCGCGGGCTTGGATGACCGCAATCGGCCGTGTCGCCGTCGGCCCGGCTACCGTGTTCGCGCCCGTCGCCGGGTTGGCGATGCCCCGCCATGGACCGCCGTCCACCGAGAACTCGCCGGCCCACGTCACAGTCGCCGATATCGTCATCGCGCCTGTGCCGGCATACGTGTGCCCGAAATACCCGGCGCAGATCGCGTCACCGCAGCCGTCTGCCGCGGTGTACGGGCGGCCGAGGCCGGCTGACGTGTCCGTGATGCCGTCTCCGAACGCCCAGGCGGTCGCCCTCGCGTGGATCCGCAGGCCAACCTGATGGCCAAGCAAGGTGACCGGACCCAGAGACTGATCAGCGGCTGAATTCACCCAGAGGATCGTCTGCATGTTCACCAACGTCCGGCCCTTCCCAGGCGCGGCGCCGATGGCCGGCGATGGCACCAGTCTCAAGACGGCCGCATAAGCGTCGAACGGAGTTACCTGCGGCCGCAGTGGCGGCCCGGTGCCCGGCACAACGTTGCAGTCAAATCCGTTGAGCACCCAGGTCCCGCTCGGACCTTGCTGCAAGAAGCCAACCGTCGTCGCCTTGGGATCCGTCGGCGCCTGTGCCCGTGACTGGACCGAACAGCTTCCCTGCACGGCGGCGCAGAAATGATTCGGCGAGCTCTCGAGAATCATGCCCACTTTCACCCGGCCACAATCCACAGTCTCGATCCTCGGCCCGGTTCCCCCTTGACTACCGGAATCGGAGTCGCCCTGTTGGAAGTGGCACGTTCTTGTCTCGCTAACACTAAACCCGCCCGACACGTTACGACCTACTCCTACATCGCGACAGTTCGAGACGGGTATAAGTAGACTAGACTGTGGCGTGTATGCCTGTGCAATCGCGATCGCCGGCCAATTACTGAATCCAATCAGGGCAAAGAGCGAACACTATGGCAATGCGCCATTGGCGACGTCTCCCCTTCATGATTGCGAAATCTCGCTCATGCGCCACGCTCTGTCTACGCCAAGTTAAAGAACAGATAGTTGGCTGCTTTGGTGGGTGCCTGCGAGCTGCCGCTCGATCCGTTAGCACGGATCTCGCCTAAGGACCCCTTGATCGACCCTTACCAGAAGGGTCAGATCTGCTTTTACATCGGCTGTTCCCGTCACACGGTTAATCGATCTTAGTGATATGCGCCCTCCCTGGACGTGCCCCCCTTTCGCTACGAGATCGTCGATGGACTTGATATGCTTCTGGCAGGAACTACAAGTATCACTGCTCAGAGCTCTGTAGGGCTTTAGTGGTCATCGTTCTGAGGCTAAAGTCGAATACTCTGATAGAAGTAGCCAGCGAACGCTAGTGCTCCTTCCTGCGTGTGTTGCTTGGCGGTCGGGGGCATGATCGGCGGCCGCTCGCCAGGTCGCACATTGGGACCAGTCGTGGCCGGGCCGGCCGGGCTCGACGAGGGCTTGACTGTTGGCGAGGAGACGGGCACCGAGGTCGCCGCGGATGTGGGCGACGACTCGGCGGCGCCACCATTACAGGCCGCCGCGACCAACGTCACGACGACCAGCAGGGCCGCCACACCGATTCGCATGGGCAAATCCTGTCTCACCGCGCCGACACCTCACCCGCGCTAGGACCAATCTGTGGATAGTTCATGACAGCGGCGCTCGGGCTGTGGATATCGCATGGTGATCAACGCCGCCGCCCTTGCCGAAGACAGCGCCGAATGCGATCTCGGTGCGCTCTACGCAAGCGAGAGACACCGTCTCAGCGTCTGCACTCAACGTCGCTTCGATATGCACCGACGAGCGCGACGAATCCCGAGACAGGTACCGGTCGACGGCTTCCTGCACATTCGCCAGACGTAACGCCGATCCGCCTACGTCGCCGGTCGCGCGAGCGGTGGCGAGGTCAGCCGATGTGACTGCCGCCGCCGCCGCGCCATCGCAGACACTCTGCAGATCTCGCTGCTGGAGAAACGCATCACCAGCCGCGACGCTGCCAGCAACGATCAGAAACGCGAGGAGGAAGCAACCCAGAATCAGCGGAATCGTCGAGCCACGGTCGTCGGCCAGGCGCTCGCCCGCATTCACGGCGCCACGACCCGATAGTCATCGATGTGGAGCACATAACGACCAACGGTCGTGATCCCCCGGCCCGATATCAGCGAAGGAACGCCGGGAAGGGATGCCTGTCGAACAACGCAAACGGCGAACTGCGCGCCCGGGGTTAGCGACGGTGTGATCGTATCGGAGTCGCAGGTCCCATCCGCATTGACGTAACGCAGATTCGCGTCGTCGGACAGACCTTGATCGGCGAGCGCGAGCCGTACCGCAACTTCCGCACGCTGTACGCCCTGATCGGTCGAGTCCGCCGTGGCGAATGCTCGGCCGGCCTCACGTGCGGCATGGGTCACGGCAACGGTGCTGCGCTGAACTGACGCTATCGCGACGACGAAATACACCAGCGGAATCAGGATAAGCACCGCGATGAAGATGAACTCGATCAGGGCATTTCCCTCGTCCCCGACCCCATCGTCGCTACAGATCCTGCGAAGTCGCACCGCTAATTGCCGATAGCAGGCGGCCGACCTCACGGTTGACCCTCCTTGAGCGCGCTGGACGTGACGTCAATCCGCAACAACGAGCCGATCGGCAGGAAGACAGACCGGATGCGCCCCGCGCATTGAACGACAGCGAGCGGCAGACCAGACGCCGGATCCGCTCCCGGACGACCTACGCACGGCACATTCCGTGCCACGCCCTCGGTAAGACCCTTGCCGACGAGGTTGCTAGCGCGAAATCCACCACGCGCGTAGTCGACATCGGCCGCCGCGGCGAAGCGGGCGCCGTCCGCCGCGCTGGCGGCAACGATGTTGCGCACGTAGAAGAACACCGCGACCTGCAGTACCGAGAACAACAAGAAAACAAGCAGGACAGAGATCATCGCGAACTCCGCGACCGCGGCACCTCTATCGCGTCCGCTGCGACCGGCGGGCGATCGGACGCGCACGAGCAGCGCGTCGCGCACTGCTAGCCGCCGGTCTTGCCGGTCACCGAGTCGATGGCATCGCTGATCGCACTGGTGATCTTGTCTCGGAACAGCGCAAAGATGACGACGACCAATCCGGCCGTCATGATCGTCACCATCACCCAGCCGGGGACATCGCCACGCTCGGGATCCTCTCCGCGCACTCGCGCGTACGTGAGCCGCACCCATGCGGCGAGCAGGTCTACCGACATGCCGAAACCTCCGAGATCAACGGGTGAGTGAGACGAGCGTTACCAGGCCGGGATACAGAGCAAAAAGCACCGTGATTGGCAATAGAAGAAATACGACGGGCACCATCATCGAGATTTCTTTGCGTCCGCCTGCCTCGAGAAGAGCGCGCTTGCTGGCCTCTCGGACGTCAGCAGCTTGGGCACGCAACACGTCCGCCATCGGAGTGCCGCGCTCAATCGCGACCGCAAGTCCTTGCAGGAATCGGGCGAACGGCTCCAGCGTCGTCCGATCCGACAACGTCGTGAGGGCCCGGGTGATCGGTGCGCCCGACCGCGCCTCGGACAACGCCGTGTCGATGTCCCGCGCAAGCTCGCCGCCAGTCAGCCGGGAAACTCTCAGTAGCGCATTGCTCGGGGCCTCGCCGGCTACCACGGCCAGTGCGAGCAGATCGGCAACAACCGGGAATTCGGCGAGCATTACTCCTTCACGCCGCCGCAGTTGTCTCGACAGTGCCCAATCGCGGGCAAGGACGCCGGTGATCAATCCGATGATGGCAGCGCCGATCGCGAGCAGGAGGTTGATGTCCCCGCGAAACACACCGACGCCGACGACAAGCAGAGCGCTCGCGATCATGGCGAACGTTCCCCACACCACTTGCTCGAGGCGAAACTCTTCGACGGTCATGCGGGAACTCAACCCAGCCAGGCGACGGCGTACCGAAGCGCGGCCGCCGACAAGTCGATCGAGCAGGCCGACGGCATCGCCGAGCGCCGGCCCGAACAACCGCCGCAGCACGGTGAACGGAGCCGATGTTGCCGTAGGTCGGGCAAGCAGCTTGGACGGCGCCGGCGTATCACCGAGGTAGGGCGCCACGCGATCGGCCAATCGAATCGGACGCATCGGCGGGGATGCCCGCACGGCGATGATCACGCCGACGGCGAGCATCAGCCCGAGCAGCCCACCGAGCAGAACAGAGTTCACCGCAATACCCGCCGCTCCTCGGGTAACTGACCGATTCGCAGCATGATGCGATACGCAAGGATGCAGACCACTGCGCCGCTACCGAGCAGAACGATCCCGCCCGCTGAGTTGTACGCCTGCAATGTCGTCGACTGGGTCCCGAGCAGCAACAGGACGATCCACGGCGCGGCAACTGCTAGCCGGGCGGCGTTGACAACCCAGCCTTGCCTGGTCTCCAGTTCCGAGCGGGTTCTCGCATCCGCGCGCAGCAGTTCGGACAGTGTTCGCAGTACCGTGCCGAGATCACTGCCGCCGACCTCGCGCGCCACCCGCATCGTCTCGCACACTCGGTCGCCTACCGGATCGGCCAGGTCGTCCTTGAGCGCGTCCAAGCACGGGCCAAACCGGCCACTGGCTCGATAGGCCGCGCCGAACCGAGCAAAGGCTGGGCGAAGTGGCGCTGGCCCGCGTGACGACAGCGCGGACAGTCCCTCGGGGAGCGACATGCCGGCGCGGACCGCCGAGGCCAGATTGTCAACGGCCTCCGGCCACAGCTCGCGCAGCGCCGCCATGCGACGTCGTCGCATTCCCCGCAGCACCGTGATCGGCGCCACGAAGGCGAAGCCAGCGAAACATACCGCCACCGCCAGCGCCGCCGTCAGCAAGAGCACGACCAGGCCCGCCAACGCGGCGCAAACCACCTGCACGCCGAGTAGCTGCGTCGATCCCACGCCGTCGACCCCAGCTTGGCGAAGGAGATCCGTACGGCGGCGATGCCAGCCGATGCTCAACGACGATCGCCGTGTCGGCGCGCGCGGGCCGCTGCGCCAAATGAGCAACACGCCCGTGCCGAGCATCAGACCCAGAAGGGCACCCACCTCACGCCTCGCGCGCCGC
Organism: uncultured Actinomycetota bacterium; assembly: GCA_963801715.1. Lineage (GTDB taxonomy): Bacteria > Actinomycetota > Actinomycetes > Mycobacteriales > Jatrophihabitantaceae > CAVVJA01. The sequence continues at coordinate 38,706 of CAWDGB010000015.1, forward strand.
GTGCCGCCGGACCGGGCCGTGGCCGAGCGCGGAGATCAGGTCGACGCCGGCCCGCTCGTATCGCTCGGCGTGGGGCGGGAAGCCGCCGGCTCGCTCGAGCTGATCACCGCGAGTCGTGAAGATATCTGCGGTTTCGATTACCTCCCTCTCGACTCGCCCCGGGACACCAACGATTTCTCGGACGCGTCGATGCCCTCCAGCGTCAATACCGAGATGAACGACCAGATCCACGCAGGTCGCGACAGTCGGCACGACAAACGCCGCGGAAACGTTCTCACCAGCCAACAAGGGAAGGGTGCACATCTTCACCAAAGCCTCCCGAGCCGAGTTCGCGTGGAGGGTGCACATTCCTGGTACTCCACTATTAAGAGCGATGAGGAGATCGAGGCATTCCGCCTGTCTGACCTCACCGACGATGAGGCGGCTCGGTCGCATTCGGAGTGCCTCTTTCACCAGACGTCTGAGGGGAATCTCGCCGGTGCCTTCGAGATTCGCCTGCCTGGTTTGCATAGCAACGACATCAGGCAGCTGTAACTGGAGTTCGAATACTTCCTCCACGGTCACCGTGCGCTCGCGGGCCGGAATCGCTGCGCACAGGGCATTCAGCATCGTTGTCTTTCCGGTTTGCGTCCCGCCGGATACGAGAATATTCAACCCCGCGGCGACACTGCCCTCGAGAAAGTTTGCCGCCTGCTCGGTAACCGAGTTCAAAGCGACGAGTTCGTCCAACGTCGCGATACTAAGCACAAACTTGCGAATATTGACTGCCAGGTGGGCGCGCGTGATCTGCGGGATTACCACATGCAGTCGGGACCCGTCGGGGAGCATCGCGTCGACGAACGGAGTGCTCAAATCAATTCGCCGACCGGAGCTGCGCAGCATTCGCTCGACGAGGTCGGCGACCGCATCGCTGGTGAGAATGAGCGTGGTTAACTCGGAACGGCCGCGCCGAGCGACGAACACCCGGCCCGGCTCGTTGATCCAGATCTCCTCGATCTCCGGATCGTCGAGAAACGGCTGCAGCGGACCAAAGCCTGCCACCGCGTCGACGACTCGCCGGGTGATGTGGGATGGATCTCCGAGTGGCGGCAATGCCGCCGTGACCGCTCGATCCCGGTAATCGTCGACCACATCGTCCACCAGCTGGCGTACTGCGCCACCGTCCGCGACGGGGTCAATCCCTCGGCGACGGACAAGTTCCCGTACCTCGTCCTCGACGATCGCCTGCGCGGTCGACAATCCGATCTCCTTGGTAGCACCCCCCTGGGCTGTGAACAGGCAGAAACTACCGGTCACTCTCACCGAAAGCAATCAGTCGGGCACGGCCTGTGGATAACTGTCCCCGAAGGGCGCAGGACGGCCTACCGCACAACCTGGGTGCTCGTCATCCGGCACCGTGGTCCCGAGACCCGGATGCGTCGCGTGGGACGGCAAGGTCGAGCTGCCGGGCCGTTCTTGCAGCCTCGCGACGGCTGGCAACGCCGAGCTTGAGGAGTAGCCGCGATACGTGATGCTCGACCGTCTTGTCTGAGACGAAGAGCTTGGCTGCGATCTCGGCGTTGGTCAGGCCATCGATTACGAGCTGCAGGACTTCAATCTCCCGGGAGGTTAGGCCGGCCGGGTTGGCCCGGGTGCTGGGTCGTATGCCGCGGGGCACCCGCTCGCCGAGAGATCGCAGGCGTTCGGCGGCGAGTGCCGCGGCCGCGCCCGCGCCTAGGCGGTCCAGGAGGTCGAACGCCTGGGTCAAGGCGGTCGGCGTGTTGACCTCGATCAAGGCCAGCGCTCGTTCGTAGGGGCGACCGAGCGCATGCCAAGCGTCGGCGGCCTCCTGCCATCGGCCCTCGATCTGCAGGGCAAGGTGCCGCGGCGTGCCTTCGGGTGCATGGTCGCGCCCGCCGAGGCGGGCGGACCACGAGGTCAGGTGCCCTCGATGTTGGATGGTGACCGGCTCGTCGACGCGGTCGAGAACACATCTGATCATGTCGCGGGCACCAGCCAGATCACCGCGGAGCCAGGCCTCCTCCGTAAGCGCCAACGCGATGGGGGCGATCACCAGCAGCTCCTCGGTGCGTTCCGCGAGCTGCATTGCTTCCAGCAGGGTGGCGTGCGCGTCCGGTTCGCCGCGACGCATCCTGATCGTCCCGATGATGGTCAGTGCTGGGATGTGTCCGACGGCCACCGTCCCCGCTCGTTGGCGGACGCACCAGGCGTCGGCGATCGCATCGTCCCAGCGGCCGCGTTTGAGTTCCGAGTCGGCGAGGACGGCGGTGACGCACACGTACCGCAGGGTCAGGTTGTGGTCTTCGGCGTAGCGCAGCCCTTCCGCGATGACGGTGTCGGCCCGATCGAACCGGTCGTTGTCCACGAGAACGGATGCGAGGTTCGCGTAAGCCCGCCCGCCGAGGTGGCCGAGGCCGTGCGCGAGCGCCACCTCCAACGCTCGCTCGAGGTAGGTAACGCCGGTGTCGACGTCGCCGCCGTAGTAGCCCTGTACCCAGCCGATGGAGTTGAGCGCGTTCGACTCCGCATAGGGGTCGCCGACAAGATGCGCGATCTCGATTGCGCGTCGCAGAGTCACGATGGCCTGGTGTGGGTTGCCTCGGTCCACCGCGAACGTGCCCGCGCCCGCGAGGGCGCGACCCAGCTCGACGGTCGGTCCGTGGGGTTCGAGTATCGCGACGGCCTGGGCGGCGTGTTGGACGGCTGCATCGCCCTGCCCGAGGTACCAGGAAATGTACTCGAGGGCGACGTGCGTCGCGCCGACCTTGATCAGGTCACCGACCTGGTTCCACAGCCGCAGTGCGTCCTCAGCCGCCGTGAGGGCCTCGTCCATCTGGTCGGTGACCATGCATTCGGCGGCGAGCGCGTCCAGCAGCTCGGCGCGCTCTGCGGCCGGGCGCGTCGAGGCGAACCGCAGTGCCGTGCGGTAGTGGTGCACCGCTTCCCGATGCGCCCCCAGATCAGCGGCAGCCCGACCCGCCTCCTGGCCATAGCGAAACGCGGGGTCGCCCTCATTCGCGGCCGCCGCATGATCGGCCAACCGCGCGACGTCAACGCCACGCCGCTGCTCAAGCGTGCGCAAGATGGCTCGATTCACCGTGGCCCGCCGGATCGGTGGGATTTCCGTAGCGATCACCGAACGCGACAACTCGTGCCGGAACCCAAGCTCCGCTCCGAAGGTCACCAACATGCCCTGCTCGACGCAGTCGTCAACGCCGTCGGCGTCGGCACCACTCGCCTCGACAAGAACATCGGCGTCGAACCGCAGCCCTACCTGCGAGGCGACGTCCAATGCGCGGCGGCCGCGCGCCGACAACCGCGCGGTACGCGCAAGCACGACGTCGCGCACCGTGCCGGGTGAGCTCGATCCGGCCGCCAGGCATTCGGTCACAAAGAACGGGTTGCCTGACGTCTGCCGGAAAACTTCAGCAGCATCGAGGCTAGAACCCGTGACCATCGACGCCACACCTGATTCGGTCAGCGAGCACACCGGAACCCGCCGCGCTACACCTAACCGTGCCAGCTCGCCGATCAAGCGAGTCAGTGCAGCATTCGACCGGATCTCATCGTCCCGATACGTCCCGATCAGCAACGAAGGCACATGGTCCAAGCGGCGTCCGACGTAGAGCAGGAAGTCGGCCGTCGCATCGTCGGCCCAATGCAGGTCCTCGACAAGCACGACGGTCGACTGACGCCTGAGCGCGGTAAGAATGGCCGCGAACAGCTCATCGCGGGCTAAGGCGGCATCGACCTCGAGCTGGGCCGCGATCTCGATCACTGGGCCGAGCGGCCGCGGAGTAGTCGCCCCGTCACACACCCCGGCGACGACGGGAACGGCCACATCAGCCAGGAACGCCGACACCAGCGCGGACTTACCCGCGCCGGCTTCCCCGCCGACCAGGGCAAGTGCGCCCGTTCCGTCGCGGGTGTCCTCGAGATATTCGGACAGCGCGGCCAGCTCAGGCCCGCGCTCGACCAACCTCATGACGTCACGCTAGGGAGAGCCGGACACGCGGTCAATGAACGAGCGCCAAGTTGAGGGTCGGGCCACGCCAAAGTTAGGGACGCTTCCCGATGTGGGCTCCGGGTGCCGGCATGACCCTCATAGCAGCCGGCGAAGCCGCCGGGGCGCAAAGGACACTTCGATGACCAAGATCCGCCTGACTCAGCTCAGCTGCCTCATGCTCCTGATCGCCTGGTACGTCAGCTCGGCCTTGCCGGCATCCGCCACACCCGATCCACCGCCCGGGTACTACGCCTCACCGGCGGCGTCGCTTCCGGCCGGTCCGCCCGCGCAACCGGGCGTCATCCACGACCACGTCGCTCTCGGGAGCTATGTCCTGATCGTCGGCCTGACCGTCGTCGGCACGCTCATCGTCGTCGCAATGACCGCCCGCTTGCGCCGCCCATCTGTCCGGCGGGCCGAACAGCCCACCGGAGCCTGACCGCGAAGGGACGATCATGCCGCGCTACATGGATATCCACTCCCTCGACGGTCGAATCCCAGTCGGCGAAAGGCCTTTGACCATGCGACGTTCTATCAGCCTGCTGCTCGCATCGCTTGCTGCCCTGGCCCTCCTCGGCAGCACCGTCTCAGCCAGCGCCAACGCCGGCCACCGCCCAGTGACCAACCGCGATCTCCAGACGATTCGCGCCGCCACCGCCCAGTACCACAACATCGCCACCGCCCTGGCCGACGGGTACGTGCCCTTCGCCGACATCAACGGCGTCTCGTGCATTGCCGAGCCGGGCATGGGTGGCATGGGGGTCCACTTCGTCAAGCCGGCGCTGATCCAGGATCCGGCGATCAACCCAGACCAGCCAGAAGCGCTCGTGTACGCACCCGACCGCGACGGCACCCTACGGCTCGCGGCCCTGGAGTACCTCGTGGACAAGCTCGCCTGGACGTCGACGCACAGCGCGCCGCCCACCCTGTTCCCGGGCAACCCCTTCGACGAGACGGACGCCCCGAACCGGTACGGCCTCGCGGACTTCTACTCGCAACACGTCTGGGCGTGGAAACGCAACCCCGCCGGGTCGCTCGCCATGTGGAACCCCAACGTCCACTGCTGACACCTAGTGTCGCGCGAGGAAGTCGTTTGCCAGACCCGGTGATTGGCTCGCGCGACACTTGAGTCAGCGTTCATCACACGGTCGGCAAGCGTCCGCATGGCGTGGTGCCAATGCATAACTCGATGCCACCTGCGACGGCCCCTGGCACGATGCGCTGTTCGCGCGACGAACCAGCCCTGCTCGGTTAGCCAGATCTCTTGCATTCGCGCGCGGAGTGACAGCTAGCGCGGCGAGCGTGTGACGAGAGATCTAGTCGATGGTCGACATACGCTCGCTAGGGTTCCGTAACGAGGTTCATATCCGGGTAAGCACACCTCGTTAACGGGACACTAATGTCTAGATACGAACGATCTAGGGGCAGGAGCCGTTATGGCGCATCCGGACAGCATCGTTATCGTCGGCGGCGGCCTCGCCGGGGCCAAGGGCGCGGACGGTCTGCGCGAGCAGGGCTTCCGAGGTGGTCTCACCGTTATCGGAGCCGAGGATCAGCTGCCATACGAGCGACCGCCACTGTCGAAGTCCTATCTGCAGGGCAAGTCGACGCTGGCTGACGCACAGGTCCACACCCGCGAGTGGTACGACGACAACGCTGTCGACCTCCGACTGGCCACGACCGTTACTGCGGTCCGACCAGGTGCGCACGAGATAGAACTCGCCGGCGGGGAGACGATCGGTTACGGCGCACTGCTCCTCGCGACCGGCTCGACGCCGCGGCGACTTCCGGTGCCGGGAGCTGACGCTGCCGCCGTCCTAACCTTGCGCCGCGTCGAGGATTCGGACGTGATTCGCGAGACATTCGGGGCTGACCGCCGGCTGGCCATCATCGGCGGTGGCTGGATCGGGCTGGAGGTCGCCGCTGCAGCCCGAGAGGCCGGCACCGAGGTTACGATCATCGAGGCGACGGCGGCCCCATTGCTTCCCGTCCTCGGCGCAGATCTCGCCCGCGTGTTCGCCACTTTGCACACCGACCACGGCGTCACGTTGCACACCGACGCAAGAGTCGCCGAAATCGTCACCACCGACGGGCGCGCGTCCGGCGTGCGGCTAGCGGACGGGACCGTCGTCCCGGCCGATGCTGTCGTGGTAGGTATCGGCGCCGCACCGAACACCGGACTGGCCGAGCAAGCCGGCCTGGCCGTCGATAACGGCGTGCTGGTCTCCGCTGCCCTGCGTAGCAGCGATCCCGACATCTACGCGGTCGGCGACATCGCAAACGCCGAACACCCGTTCATCGGAACCCGAATCCGCGTCGAACACTGGGCCAACGCACTCAACCAACCGGCCGTTGCAGCTGCGGCCATGCTCGGCAACGCCGCGAGCTACGACGCGCTGCCCTACTTCTACACGGACCAGTACGACCTCGGCATGGAGTACGTCGGCTACGCTCCGCCCGGCAGCTACTCGCAGGTCGTTGTTCGCGGCGATCTACAAGCGCGGGAATTCGTTGCTTTCTGGCTCGACGCGGAATCCCGAGTGCTGGCTGGGATGAACGTGAACGTGTGGGACGTCACCGACCCCATCAAGGCGCTCATTCGATCGGGCAACGCGATGGCCGCATCTCGCCTCGCCGACCCCGGCATACTGCTCGAAGATCTCGCCTGATCAAATCCGGTATTCGCGCAGCAAGCCCCGGCTGATGATCAGCTTCTGGATCTCAGACGTGCCCTCGCCGATGAGCAGAAACGGCGCCTCCCGCATCAGCCGCTCGATCTCGTACTCCTTCGAATAGCCGTAGCCACCGTGAATCCGGAAGGACTCCTGCGTGACCTGGACGCAGTACTCGCTGGCTAGCAGCTTCGCCATCCCGGCTTCAACGTCGTTGCGCGCACCGGAATCCTTCAGCCGGGCCGCGTTGACCATGAGCAGGTGCGCCGCCTCGACCTTGGTTGCCATCTCGGCCAGGGTGAACGCCACCGCCTGATGGTCGGCGATCGGTTTGCCGAAGGTGCGTCGCTGCTGGGCGTACGCGACCGCGAGTTCGAAAGCCCGGATCGCGACGCCACAGCCACGGGCGGCGACATTCACGCGGCCGACCTCGATCCCGTCCATCATCTGATAGAAGCCGCGCCCGCGGCCGTCCGCGCCGCCAAGAACGGCCGAGGCAGGGAGGCGCACGTCGTCGAGAACCATTTCCGTGGTCTCGACGCCCTTGTATCCCATCTTGTCGATCTTTCCGGGGATGGTCAGTCCCGGACGGGTTTCGCCGAATCCCGGCTCCTTCTCGATAAGGAACGTCGTCATGTTCCGGTAGACCGACTCGGCGCCGAGCTCGTCGCGAACCAGGGTCGCCACCAAACCGGCCCGCGCCCCGTTCGTGAGCCACATCTTCTGACCAGTCAGCGCGAACTCGGCACCATCCGGCCGAGCGCGGGTCTTGATCGCCGCGACGTCCGAGCCGCATTCCGGCTCGCTCATGGAAAAGGCCCCACGCAGGTCGCCGGTCGCCATCTGCGGGAGTAGCCGCTGCTTCTGATCGTCGGTGCCGTGCTGACTGATGAGGTAGGCGACGATGAAATGCGTGTTGATCACCCCGGAGATGGACATCCAGCCACGGGCGATCTCCTCCACGACGAGCGCGTACGTCAACAGCGACTGCGCCGAGTCCACCGTATTGCTCGTCGATGGTCAGTCCGAACAGCCCCAACTGCTTCATGCCATCGACGATGGCGTCCGGGAACGCATCCTTGTGTTCGAGCTCCGTCGCGTACGGCACGATCTCCTTGTCGACGAAGGTGCGCACCGTAGCGAGGATCTCGATTTGCAGGTCGGTGAGTCCGGCGGTCTGAGCAAGGCGGGCCATGCCCGCCAGTATCGGCGCAGGCAGCCGGATCCGCCCAGGGATCTGGCGCGGTGAGCTGACTCTCAGCCGCCGAGCTTGGAGCTGTCTATCGTCTGCTCGGCAGGTGGCGGGGTTGGCTCCGGCACGGCGTCGTAATCGGTGAAGCGTGACCTTGCCACTGGAAGTCGAGCCGGTCACCGGCTCGGTCTCGAGCGGACGGGCATCCTTCGTCGAGACGTACAGGGTGCTGTCGGTTGCGGTCACCCCGACCGCCTCCTGGCCGGCGATCACCTTGGTCGCCGTCTTCGTGAATGGGCCCTTCTCGGATGCCATGTCGTCAACCAACGACTTCTTGGTGATGCTGAACAAGCCGGCGAAACGCTCATCGCTGGACGACCCCTTGATCCACTTGCCCCGCAAGAGCTGGACCGTGGCCTCGAGGTTCGGCCGGCCGGCTAGGAGCTTCCGCCAGGCCGCGTCTGACGCCTTGAAGTAACCGATCCGTGCCGATCACGATGATCTGGACTTCGGTACCCGACACGCCGACGGTCCCGGCACTTCCCGTATCGGTCAGACCCAGGTCGACATCGGTGCGGTCGCGCGCCCTCGACGACGGTGCCCGCGACCCGGAAGCTCTTGGCTTGGCGAAGCGAAGCGATCGCCTTCGACGCGATCTGCGTCCGCCGGCAACGACGCGATGCCGCTGGCTCGCAGAATCTCGAGCTGTCGAGCTGCTGCCCGAGCCCGGTGCGCCGCTGGATCCGGTGCCGCTACTCGAGCTGGAACACCCGGCCACGATCACGCCGGCCGCAGCGATCGTCGCGACCGTGATTCGCCCTCGCGAGGTGTGCATGCCAATCCTTGTCGCCGAGCCGTGCTGGTTGGTGAGACCGAAAGGCTAGCCTACGGGCGACTTCTCTTGGATGGTCCGCCGTGCCTATGACGGCGGCGTGAACGACGAGGTCCGGACCAGCCCGGCGGCCCGGCCCTTGGCCGCCACGACGAGCGCCATTTTGCGTGACGCCTCGTCGATCATCTCATCGCCGAGCATCGCCGAGCCCTTGGCTCCGCCAGCTTCCGACGTCGACCATGCGTACGCGTCGAGGATGAGTTCCGCGTGGTCGTAGTCCTCCTGGGTCGGGAGCGTAGATCTCGTTCGCCGCATCGATCTGGCCCGGGTGCAAGACCCACTTGCCGTCGAACCCGAGCGCCGCCGAGCGCCCGGCCACTCGACGGAAGCCATCGACGTCGCGAATCTGCAGGTATGGCCCGTCAATCGCCTGCAGGTCATGGGCCCGAGCGGCCAGCAGAATCGACATCAGGATGTGGTGGTACGCGTCGCCGACGTCGTAGCCCGGCGGTTGTTCGCCGACGACGAGCGAACGCATGTTGATCGACGCCATGAAGTCGGCCGGGCCGAAGATGAGCGTCTCGAGACGGGGGGAGGCCGCCGCAATGGCGTCAATGGCGATCAGGCCTTGGGCGTTCTCGATTTGGGCCTCGATGCCTATCCGGCCGACCTCGAAGCCCATCGTTTTTTCGATCTGAGTGAGGGTGAGATCAAGCCACTGCACCTGGGCCGCATTTTGCACCTTCGGCAGCATGATGCAGTCCAGGTTGGCGCCGGCACCCTCGACGACCTCGGTGACGTCGCGATAGGTCCAGTGCGTGGTCACGTCGTTGACCCGAACCACGCGGATGCGGTTTCCCCAGCCGCCTTCGTTCAGCGCGGCGACGATGTTCTTGCGGGCCGCGGGTTTGACGAGCGGGGCGCACGCGTCCTCGAGATCGAGGAACACCTGGTCTGCTGCCAGTGACTTTGCCTTCTCCAGGAAGCGGGGGTTACTGCCCGGAACGGCGAGGCACGATCGTCGGGGACGCAGCGTCTCGGTCATGGTCGCGAGCATGCCACCGAGAGTCCGTCTCGGCGTCGGTGTGGTGGCCGGAGTCACGGTGTCCTATTCCGTCAGCTCGACCGGAACGTTGTCAGTCCGCGAGCGGACGACCAGGGCCAGCCCACCGACGAGGAGGATCAGCCCGGGAATGGCACTCAACGGTGGATGCTGGCCCAGCCACACGTAAGCAACGATCGCTGCGCCCGGGACCTCGACCAGAATTGCCAGGCTGATCACGGTCGGACTGGTCGAACGCAGCACGACGTTGAGCAGGCTGTGCCCGAGCAGCTGTGCGCAAATCGTCACGAGCACGATTTTCAGCCAGGCATTGACCGGATACCCGCCGAGCGGCACCCGGCCGACCAGGCAGACGAGCAGAAGTACCCCACTGCAGACGGCGTAGCAGACGCCGGTGTAGGTCGCCGTGCTCATCTGGGTTCGAACGCGAGCGCCGATGCTGAGATAGATCGCCGCGAACAGCCCACCAGCGATGGCGAGCAGGTCGCCGGCGAGCGCCCGGGCGGACAGCTCGATGTCCGCGCCGGTAATGAGCCCGGTCGCGATTGTGGCAGCCCCGATGCCGAGCCAGGCCAGTCGCGGCAGCCGTCGACCTTGCCAGTGTGCGATTACAGCGGTGAAGACAATCTGCGTCGATACGAGGGCCGTCGCCGATGCGACGGACGTCAAGGTCACGCTCGGAACCCACGTGGCGAAATGCGCGGCGAGAGCGCAGCCAGCGAGGGCCGCTCCGGCGATCGCGCGCGCCGGCATCCTGAATAGTTCCGCCCGGTGTCGCAGTCCGACGACGCCTGCCGTGGGAAGCGCGCCCAGCGCGTTCCGCCAGAAGGCAATCGCCAGGGCCGGCGCCGCGGTGGCCGCCATCAGCGGTCCCGAGAACGAGATGCCGGTCAGCGCGACGACGAGGAGGACCGCGTCGATCCCTCGCGGGACGCCCAGCGATTCTCGAGTTGTCGACGAGATCTGACTCACCCGTCCAATCCTGGCAAGAGGGCATCGCGTCGCCGGATGTCCGGTTGCTCCGACTACTCTGCCCCTCGTGAGCAGCTGCGGGTGGCTGTCGTGAGCGCGGACCGGGTGTTCATCGCCCGGCTCGCTGGCATCGGGGTATTCGACCCGAATGGTGATCAGCTCGGTCGGGTTCGCGAGACCGTCGCGATGCTCCAGCTCGATCGTCCCCCGCGGGTGCTCGGTCTCGTCGTCGAGGTGCAACACCGGCATCGCATCTTCGTCCCGATGGGTCGGGTGACCCGCATCGAAATCGATGCCGTCGTGCTCTCGACCGGCATGGTGAACATGCGGCGTTTCGAACGCCGTACGCACGAGATCCTGGTGCTGTCGGAGCTGCTCGACCGAACCGTGCGGTTGCGTGGTAACGGGCAGCAGGTGACGATCGTCGATGCGGCGATGGAGCGCAACCGCGCACAAGATTGGTTGATCACCCGGCTCGCCGTTCGGGTGGGCGCCAATCGGATCACGCGTCGCCGCGGGCAGCTGCAGCAGATCGACTGGGATGACGTCGACGGCCTGTCGCTCTCCGACACGCAAGGTACCGACAGCCTGCTCTCGGTGCTGTCCGGGATGCGTCCGGCGGATGTGGCCAGCGCTCTGCAGGACCTGCCGGAAAGCCGGCAACGGCAGGTCGTCGCTGCGTTGGACGACGAACGACTGGCCGACGTGTTCGAGGAACTACCCGAAGACGATCAGGTAAGCCTGTTGTCGTCGCTCAGCGACGAGCGGGCCGCCGACATCCTCGAGGCGATGAACGACGACGATGCTGCCGATCTGCTGGGCGAGATGCCTGCGGATGATCAGGAGCGGCTGCTGAAGTTGATGGAGCCGGACGAGGCTGCGCCGGTGCGGCGCCTCATGAGCTACGACGACATGACCGCCGGCGGTCTGATGACTACTGAGCCGGTGATCATGCCGCCGGACGCGACTGTGGCCGAAGCCCTGGCCCTCGTGCGCAATCCCGATCTGGCACCGGCGCTCGCGGCCCAGGTATTTGTCGTTCGACCACCTCAGGCGACGCCGACCGGGCGGTTCCTCGGCACGGCGCATCTGCAACGGCTGCTGCGGGAGCCACCGTCTGCCCTAGTGAGCGCGAGCACTGTCAAGGACACGGATGCGCTCCGCCCCGATACTCCCATCGCGGAGATCACCCGCCACCTCGCGACCTACAACCTTCTCGCGGCACCGGTCGTCGACGAAAACGAGCGGCTACTCGGCGCGGTGTCCGTCGACGATGTGCTGGACCACCTGCTCCCCGAGGACTGGCGCGACATCGACGCGGATTCGACCGAGCTCGAGCCCGCGACATTCACGAAGCACCGGACGAACGACGATGGCTGAGCGTCGGGATCGGCTCGACCAGCCCAAGACGTCGCGGCGCACCCCCCAGGTTCGCTACGACCCGGAGGCCTTCGGCCGGCTGACCGAGAGAATCGCGCGATTTCTCGGCACCGGTCGCTACCTCATCGTGCAGACGTGCGTGATCATCTTATGGGTCGCGTTCAACACGCTGCCGGGACTGCCGCACTTCGATCCATACGCGTTCCTGTTCCTCACCTTGATCCTCTCCCTCCAGGCGGCATACTCGGCGCCGCTGATCCTGCTTGCGCAGAATCGCCAGGACGACCGCGATCGGATCAATCTGGAGCAGGACCGCGCGCAGGACCGGCAATCAGCGGCCGACCTGGACTATGTCGCCCGCGAACTGGCGGCTGTCCGGCTCGCTCTTGGGGAGGTCGTGACGCGCGACTTCTTGCGATCGGAGCTCAGCCGGCTCGACGGCGCACGCGACACGGACCACTAGTCGACGGGCCGTTCGCGTAGCTGGTCACGTCCCGCTGACGATGCCTCGTCCTCGGCGTCCGTTATGTCGGAGTCCTCCGAATCGGCGGCCAGCCGGTTCAGCAGATCGTGCAGCTGTCGCAACTCGTCGTCGGAGAACTTCGACAGCCAATACTCCTGGACCCCGGCCAGATGAATCGGCGCCGCCCGCCGTAGCCGGTCCAGTCCCGCCGGCGTCAGCACCGTGTACATGCCTCTGGCATCACCCGGAAATGGTTCGCGAACGACGAGTCCGGCGCCCTGGAGGCGGTCGACGAGCCGCGTCAGTCCGGACCGGGACAGCAGCACGCTATCGGCCAGCTCAGCCATACGCAGCCGCCGGTCCGGCGCCTCGGCCAGCTGGAGCAGCACGTCGTACCAGGCGAGCGGCAGACCGGCCTCCGCGGTGAGGTCGCGCTCCAGCCGGCGGACGACCTGACTGTGCGCCCGCAGGAACGAACGCCAGACCTCGATCCGCCAGTCGGAGGGCCGCAACGACGCCCTGGCTGTCGACATGCCCCGACATCCTAGGTGGTCGCCCGCGCGGACCTGCCGCGTGCGGGTGTGACGCTCCGTAGGATCGACGTATGCACCAGCCGAGCCCTGACGCCATTCACGCCGCCCTTGCCCGAGTTCTCGACCCCGAGATCCGTCGGCCGATCACCGAACTCGACATGGTCGAGTCGGTGGACATCGCTCCGGACGGTCGAGTGCGCGTCGGCGTTCTGCTGACCGTCGCCGGTTGCCCGATGCGGGAGCAACTGAACCGAGACGTCACCGCTGCTGTCTCGGCAGTTCCGGGTGTGACCGCCGTGGTCGTGAACCTGGGCGTCATGACCGACACGCAGCGCACCGAGCTGCGCCAGAAACTGCGCGGGAACGCTCCAGCTACCGAGATCCCGTTTGCCAAACCAGGATCCCGAACGCGGGTCTACGCGGTCGCGTCCGGCAAGGGCGGCGTGGGCAAGTCGTCGGTGACGGTGAACGTCGCCGCCGAGCTGGCTCGGCGCGGCCTGTCGGTGGGCCTGCTAGACGCCGATATCTACGGATTCTCGGTGCCCCGGATGCTCGGCGTCACCGGTAGGCCCACCCAGGTCGAGCAGATGATCATGCCGCCGGTCGCGTACGACGTGAAGGTCATTTCGATCGGAATGTTCACCCCCGGCAATACCGCAGTCGTCTGGCGCGGCCCGATGCTGCACCGCGCCTTGCAGCAGTTCCTCGGAGACGTGTACTGGGGCGATCTCGACGTGCTGCTGATGGACTTGCCACCCGGCACCGGCGACATCGCGATCTCAGTCGCCCAGCTCGTCCCGTCGTCCGAGTTGCTGGTCGTCACAACCCCGCAGATCGCGGCGCGTGAGGTGGCAGAACGCGCCGGGTCGATCGCGCTGCAGACCCATCAGCAGATAGTCGGGGTCGTCGAGAACATGTCGTGGCTCGACCAGCCGGACGGTTCCCGCCTGGAACTGTTCGGATCGGGCGGCGGCCAGGCCGTGGCCGACTCCCTGGCCGTTGCCACCGGCACCCGCGTGCCGCTCATCGGTCAGGTGCCCATCGACCAGCGGGTACGGGAAGGCGGCGACGACGGGCGGCCGGTGGTGCTCTATCAGCCGGACTCGCCGGCCGCCGAGGCGCTGCGCTCGGTCGCCGACATGCTGGCCCGACGCCAGGCCAGCATCGTCGGCCGCTCGCTGGGCCTGGCGCCTAGCCGCGCGTAGCGCCTAGACCGCATCCCCGCCTTCCGCGCGGACAACTCGACCACCGGTCGGCTCGCGCGCTCGCGGGGCACGCCTCGACGCCTCGACGGCTCGCGAGCTCGGCGAGTTGTCATCCGATTGATGGACAGCCCGATCAGCCGGTCAAGCCACCGACCGGCCGATCCTGCCGCGGCCCGGCCGGCCGGAGACTTTAGACAACCGGCAACCGCCGACGAAATCCCCTGGCCTCAGGCCGATATCCCCAACGAGGTGGATCATGTCCAGCACCACGACTCTTCCCAACCACTACTACGACAGCCCGTTCACCGCGGCTCCGATGCCGATGTCGCCGGCGCCTCGTGCCACCGCGCCGCGGCTACGACTCGACCAGATGCGCTACTGGGTCGGCGCTGTCATCACGGCGATCGTCGCGGCACTTGCCGGTGTCGTCGGCCTCGTCATCACCCACGGCATAGCCCACGTGCCGGTTCTCACGCAGGACAACGGGCTGCTGACGCCGGTCCACGCCGTCAGCTACGGCCTCATTGCCGCCGGCATCGCGTTGGCGGCAGCCGCGCTCTACAACGCGATGCTGCACATCGCGCCTCGGCCGACGCTGTACTACTGCTGGCTCACCGGCCTGCTGACTGTGCTCGCCACCCTCATCCCGTTCACCATGTCGGCTGCGCACCTCAGCGCGCAGGTCGCCCTGGCCGGCACGAACCTGTTGGTGGGACTCGTGATCGTGATCCTCGTGCCATTCGCGGCGCAGTCCGCGACGGTGCGCAGCTGACGCTGATCACACCAAGTCGTTCGACCTGGGATGTCTGGGGGGCGTCCCAGGTCGAACTCTGTGCGGACAAGGGCACTAGCATCATGCGACCTAGGTCGCGTCGTCGTCGAACGGCGCTTTCTCGCTCCGCCCGAGCGGCCGCTGACCAGGCGGTGGGGCGGGCCGTGTCGGTGGTGGCGGCTCGTCCGACATGGCATCGCGCAGCGCGGCTCGCGGGTTGAGCTCCGACAGGTCCTCATCCCCGAGGAGCACCCGCTGGATCGCCGTGCGGGGATTCAACGATCGCAGGTCGAGGTCCGCGAACTCAGGCCCGAGCTCGTCCCGCAGCTGGGTGCGCGCCCCGGTCGCCATCTCCCGCAAGCCGCGCAACATGCGGGCGGCATCTCGGGCGAGGCCGGGCAGCTTGTCCGGACCGATCACGATCAAGCCAATCAGAGCTAGAACCAGCAGCTCCATCGGCCCGATGTTGAACACGAGCCGAGTGTAAGCCGGAAACGCGATGTCGGAGGGTTGAGCGGGAAATCCTCAGACGCTTGTCAGAGTGACGGATACGTCGGACTCCTGGCTGCCACGGAAGAAGTGCATCCGCACGGTGTCGCCCGGCTTGTGCGCCTGCACGGCGACCGTCAGTTCGTCCCCGGACTCGATGAGCGTGTTATCTACCGCGGTGATCACGTCGCCAGGCTTCAGCCCGGCCTGGGCGCCCGGACCGTTCGGGGTCACCTGCAGCACGTAGGCGCCGTCGCGGCTGCCATCGGTGACGCTACGGGCAGAAATGCCGTCGGACGCATGCACGGCCTTGCCGGTATGGATCAGTTGCTGGGCGATGTCGCGGGCGGAGTTCATCGGGATAGCGAATCCAACACCGATGCTGCCGCTCTCTCCGCTTCCACCGAGGGACGCGATCGCCGAATTCACGCCGATCACGGCGCCGGACGCATCCACCAGGGGGCCGCCGGAGTTGCCCGGGTTGATGGCGGCGTCCGTCTGGATCGCGTCGATGACCGCGTCGGTGTCGCTGCCGTCACCGGAGAGATGTACCGGGCGGTCGATGGCGGAGACTATGCCGGACGTCACCGTGCCTCGCAGCCCCAGCGGCGAGCCGATGGCAATGACCGGATCCCCGACCGCGACTTTGGACGAGTCGCCCAAGCTGGCGACCGTGAGGTCGGTACGGGTGACCTTGAGCACGGCGAGGTCAGTAAGCGGATCCCGGCCGACGATCTTCGCCGGCTCGCTAGCGCGGTCGCTGTAGGTCACCCGGATCGTGCCGGATGTCGCCGCCACCGAAGCCACGTGATTGTTGGTCAGGATGTAGCCGCTACGGTCGATCACGAACCCGGAGCCGGTCCCAGTGACGCCGGATCCCTGCACATCGATGGATACGACGGCCGGTGACACGCGCTTGGCGATGTCTGCCACCGACCCCGGTGGACGGTTTGCCGGCGATCCCGCTGTGCCGAGCGTCACACCACCGTTGGTCAGCACTCGGTTGGATCTCTCGGCCAACCACCAGCCGGCTCCGCCGCCCACAACTCCGGCCAGCAGTGCAGTGATCAACGTCAGCAGCAGCGCGCTGAGCCCGAATCGGCCCCGACCAACGGCGCGCGGCTCCTTCGGCTTCGCCGGCTCCGGTTCGGTTACCTCCTGGTCGGCATGCTCCGTATCGACGTCGGGGGAAAGCTGCTGCAAGCCGTCGGACGTGAAAATCGCCGGACGCCCCAGCCAGAAGGGCGAAGCCGGGTCCCGCCACGGGTCTCGCGCCGCATCCGGCTTCCACCAAGGCGACTGCGCCTTGTGCAGGGTGGGCCATATCCGGCTGCCGAGCGGCGCCTCGAAGCCGTCGGCACCCGCCCCGGGCGTCGTCGGGCCGAAGGATCGGGCGGTGCGCTCGTCGACGGGCGGCAGTGGCATCCGGTGCGTCGGGGGCATGCGCTCGCCCGGCATCGGAGCGAACACCGCGGAGCTACCGGCCGGGCGGCTGTACTCGGCTCGCTCCTGCGGAGACACCGTGGGCGGTGGCGGGCGGTAGTCCGACTCGTCGGCGCGCGGGGCGAACGAGCCACTGACGCCGGGCGGACGCAGATAGTCCGCGTCCTGCCCACCGCCCGGCTGCTCGCCGGGCAGGCGCGTCCGGCCTGTCCTCACCCATCTGGTGCTGCGCCTCCTCCGGCAATCACGCCGTCTGATCGAGTTTGCCTTACCGAGATAACCCCCGCCCACCCAGCGGTTGCTGAGAGAGGCAGACGTGTTGGCAGAGCGTGTACGGCGTGCGCCTCGCGGACCTCGACGGAACCGCAGCCTTACGGGCGGGCGGGCTCGTCCTGCGGCGAGGAAATGAACGCCGGTGCCACAACCAGGGCTGGCTCGATCGCGGCGGCAGCCGTGCGGACCGGCTGTTGGTCCACCTCGGCCGGCGAGGCCGGAGCGGCTGGCGACGAGCCGGTGCTGTCGGACGCGCGCAATCCAGCCGTCAAGACGGTCACGGCAGCGACCGCGACGACTGTGGCCATGCCCACACTGCCGAAGCGTGCATACCGGCGGGAGCGCGGGGCGATCGACGGGATCAAGCCCATCGGGTGAGCGGACATGGTGGCGGCGTCGTCCCGCGGCGCAATCGATGTGCCATGAGCCGGAAATGCCGCAGAGCCATCCGGCGAGAGCGCGAGCGGCGTCGACGTGAGGACGGTCGTGACCGGCACGGCGCGGAGGCGGTCGAGCAAACCGCTCGGCAACGCCGGAGGTGGCGCGTCGCGAAGCGCGAATACCGCCTCCCGCTGGACGCTCACCGCATAGGCGCACTCCGGGCACACGGCCAGATGACGCTCGGCGCGCAGGCGCGCAGTCCTGCCGAGAACACCGTCGGCGTACGCGGCGACGGCCTCGTCGGACAGGTGCTGCACCGGGAAGTTCATGGTCGCTCGGCCGCTCCGGTCAGTGGGGCGACGGGGACTGGCTCGGTGCCGGGCTCAACGGGGCGAACGCCCGGCGCGCGGTGCGCGAGCGCTTCGCGCAGCAGCACGCGGCCGCGGTGGATCCGGGAGCGCACGGTACCCACCTTGATGCCGAGGGTGGCCGCGATCTCCTCGTAGGAGAGCTCCTCCAGGTCGCACAACACAACGGCGGCGCGGAAGTCAGCGGGTAGGGCGTCGAGAGCCTGCTGGATCTCCGGATCGAGATGCATCTCGGCATAGGCCTGCTCCGGCCCGGCGGAGTTCGACGCCAGCCGGTCACCGGCATCGTCGGGCAGCGCGTCGAATCGGATGCGCTGCCGGCGTCGGACCATGTCGAGGAACAAGTTGGTGGTGATGCGGTGCAACCAGCCCTCGAATGTTCCGGGGGTGTACTCAGCGAGCGACTTGAAGACCCGGACGAACGTCTCCTGGGTCAAATCCTCGGCGTCGGCGCGGTTGCCGGACAGCCGATACGCCAACCGGTACACGCGATCGGCGTGCTCCCGAACCACTTCGTCCCACGTGGGCGGTACCCACTGGGTGATCGCGGCCTCGGTCACCTGTTCACCTCGTCTGCCGATACTGGTGCAATACAGGGAACCAGCTCTGGCGTCCACGCGGTGCAACGCCTCAGCGTTCCTTAACGTTCCCGGCGCGCAGGGGCTGCGGCGCTGAGCGATATCGTGCCGAGCTGGCCCTGGAGAATCCTGAGCACGACATCGGTATTACCTGTGAGCGATCAGGGAGGACGGATACCGTCACCTGAGAACAACGGCCCGTCCCATCATCCACAAGCAGGCCCCTACGCTCACCGTGTGCACCGATACACGCCGGAAGCAGAGCGCACCGTCCAGGCACTCGCCGACTGCTGCCTCGACCGGCTGGCCCTGATGCATCCGCTCAACCGTCCGGCCGCTCCCGAACAGCTCGAGGCCGCAGCCGGTGCGACGGTGGTTCCCCACGGGCTCGGAGCCGACGAGGCGCTGCGTCTTTGGACGGACGTACTCGGGCCGGCGTGCCTGTCCGTCGACCATCCGCGATACCTGTCCTTCATCCCGAGTGCGCCATCGACGGCGGCAGCTGCGTTCGACATGCTCGTCGGCGCGTCGAATGTCTACGGCGGATCGTGGCTCGAGGGCTCCGGTGCGGTCTACGCCGAAAATCAGGCGCTGCGCTGGATCGCCGAACTGGCCGGTCTTCCGCCCACGTCCGGCGGAGTATTCGCGCAGGGCGGGACGGTCGCCAATCTGTCCGCTCTCGTAGCTGCGCGGGAAGCGGCCCTGGAGCGGCGCGGCTCCCGCCGCCCGCCACGCTGGGCGGTCTGCCTCACCGAGGAGACCCACTCGTCGATCAAACACGCCCTGCGCGTGGTGATGGACGTTGAGATCATCGAAATCCCCGGCGACGAGCGCGGCCGCATGACGGGCGAGGCGCTCCGCCAAGCCGTCTCCGAGCTGTCGGCCAGCACGGTCGACGGCATCTTTGCTGCCGTGGCCACGGCCGGTACCACGAATGTCGGCGGGGTCGATGACATCGACGGCATCGCCGACGTGGCGGCCGAGCATGGCTGGTGGCTCCATGTCGACGGTGCCTACGGCGGTGCGGGGCTCGCCGCGCCGAGCATCCGCCACCTGTTCCGCGGCATCGAGCGGGCCGACTCGTTCATTGTCGATCCCCACAAGTGGCTGTTCGCCCCGTTCGACTCGTGCGCCCTCCTCTATCGCGACCCGGTTCTCGGCCGCGCCGCTCACACTCTGCACGCCGGCTACCTCGACCCCGTTACCGCCGAGGACCAGTGGAATCCCTCGGATTTCTCGATTCAGCTCACCCGCCGGGCCCGAGGCTTGCCTTTCTGGTTCTCCCTCGCCGTGCACGGCACTGACGCCTACCGCGACGCAATCGAACACACGTTGGACGTCGCCCGAGCCGGGGCCGCGATCATTCGAGCCGCCGAGCATGTGCGGCTGATGGTCGAGCCGGATCTGTCGGTGCTGATCTTCGAACGAATCGGGTGGACCGCGGACGACTACGCGCGCTGGTCGGCCCGGCTGCTGGCGGAGCAAGTGGCTTTCGTGACGCCTACCCGGCACCGCAATCAGCCGTGTACGCGCTTCGCGATCGTCAACCCGCTCACCACCGCCGATGATCTGGCGTTGATCATCGAGTCGATGCAGTGACCTACTCGGCAATAGCTAGCATCTGACGTCATGACCGAACCCAAAATCGGCGTCCCTAGCCTGGCTTTCGTCGAGAAATGGGTCGAGGAGGACGAGCCGTTGCAGACGGCTCGCCAGCATGCGACGAGAACTCGGAACGTGTGTGCCGATCGGCTCCGGCACGCGGCGCTGCGCTTCGGTTCCTGGCCGCGGCCATTGACGCGAAGGCGGTCGTCGAAGTCGGCACGGGCGCCGGAACGTCAGGAATCTGGCTGCTTCGCGGAATGCGTCCGGACGGCGTGCTTACCACGGTCGACATCGAGGGCGAGCACCAGCGGCTGGCCAAACAGGCTTATGCCGCCGCAGGCATCCCGCCGGGCCGCTACCGGCTGATCAACGGCCAAGCGGGAGACGTACTTCCCCGATTGACTGACGGCGCCTATGACCTGGTATTCGTTGACGCGGACAAGACCGGCTACGTCGACTACCTCGAGCAAGCTGTTCGGCTGCTTCGGCCAGGCGGAGTCGTGGCGTTCGACAACGCTCTGCGCGCGGACCAGGTTGCGGACGCGACGGTCCGGGACGTGGCGACGGTCACGGTGCGCGAGGTGGTGCGTTCGGTGCACGACAACGAGCAGCTCGTCCCCGCCCTGCTACCGGTTGGGGACGGATTGCTGGTCGCCGTCAAGCGCTAGGGCTTGCCCGGCCGGATCCGCCAGTACTGTGGCCCATCGAAATGGTCTGCTACGTCGACGCGGTGCGGTCATATCCCACCGCCGGGCTGCGCTTCGGCGAGTACTGCCATCTGCTGGCTGACTCTCGCGAAGAGCTGCACGCGATGGCTGACCAGCTGGGCATGCCGCGGCGGTTCTTCCAGGAGCATCCGTGGCGCTGGCACTACGACCTGCCGGAGCACCTGCGGACCGACGCGGTCCGGCTCGGCGCCCGCGAGGTGTCCATGCACGAGGTCGGCGCGCTGCTGCGCGCTCGTCGGGCGAGGCTCCCGGCCGATGCCTGATGAGCTGATCGCCACCGACCTGCTGCGTATCGCGCGTGACCCCAGCACTGGACGGCTCGTCCGGCGCAACACCCTCGCGGTCGGCCTCCGAGCCGCGTTGTTCGCCGAACTCGCCCTCGCCGGACAGATCGTGGACAACGCAGGAGCGCCCCAGGCGATCAGCGGCGCACCGAACCCGCACCGGTTTCTCGACCAGATCCGGGACGCGGTGGCTGCCCGGCCCGAGGTCTCGTGGCCTCGATGGTTTCGGCATGTGCACGGCGACCGCGTCGCGTTGGTCAACGAGCTGATCAATGACGAGTTGTGGACGCCGGTGGGACGGCACCGCTATACGGACGTGGACGCCGCGAGCATGCTCGACCGCGCTCGCCGACTGACCGCCGTCGGGGCATTGCGCACGCCGCCCGCGAATTCTCCGGACGCGGTCCTCGCCATGTTGCTGGTGATATGCGGCGCGACAGCGGTCCCTGAGACGATCGGACGGCCCCCGGCCCGTCCCTCGCCCCGGCCGAAGGCGATGCGGAAAGAGTTGCGGCCGCTGCTGGACGCCATCGGCCCGCGCGACGATCCGGTCCGGGTAGCGGTGCAATGTGCCGTCGGAACCGGCGCCACCGTCGTCCGAAAGGTGCGCCGAGGGCACATGGTGGCATGATCATTCCGCATCCGCCTGCTCGCTTACCGTAAGTTCGACACGTGCGCATCACAGTGCTGGCCGGAGGCATAGGCGGCGCGCGCTACCTGCGGGGAGTTCGTGCCGCCCATCCGGCCGACGAGGTCATAGCGATCGTGAATACCGGCGACGACATCACGCTGCACGGGCTGCGAATCTGCCCGGATCTGGACAGCGTCATGTATACGCTCGGAGGCGGTATCGACGCGGAACGCGGTTGGGGCCGGGCCGAGGAGAGCTGGCGCATTCGCGACGAGCTGGCGACGTACGGGGTCGAGCCGACCTGGTTCGGCCTCGGCGATCTCGACATCGCGACCCACCTGGTACGGACCCAGATGCTGGATGCTGGATATCCGCTCTCCGAGGTGACCGCCGCACTGTGCGATCGCTGGAAACCCGGTGTGCGCTTGCTCCCGATGAGCGACGAGCGCTGCGAAACGCACGTGATCGTCGAGCTGCCCGACGATGCCGGGCGGCACGCTATCCACTTCCAGGAGTGGTGGATCCGTTATCGCGCGGCCTTGCCGGCCCACGCGTTCGTACAGGTCGGCCTGGACGATGCCAAGCCCGCGCCGGGCGTGCTGGAGGCCATCCTGCACGCCGATGTCTGCTGATCGCACCTAGCAACCCGGTGGTCAGTATTGGGACGATCCTGGCCGTGGCGGGAGTCCGGGATGCGGTGTCGACGACAACCGCACCCGTCGTCGGTGTCTCCCCCATCATCGGTAGCGCGCCGGTGCGGGGCATGGCCGACGCGTGCCTGGCCGCGATCGGCGTCGAGGTGAGCGCAGCCGGTGTTGGCCGGCACTATGGCTCCCGCGGATCGGGCGGCGTGCTCGACGGCTGGCTGGTGCACAGCAGCGATACGGCCGACGTGCCCGGCGTGGCGGTCCGCTCCGTCCCGCTCCTCATGTCGGATGACGCCGCGACCGCCGGCATGGTCCACGCTGCCTTGGAGCTGGCCGGTGTCTGACTTCCCGCCCGCCGACCACGGCGCCACTCGCCTCGAGATCATGCCGGTCACGGGAATGCCGGATCTGCGGCCCGGTGACGATCTCGTCGCTGCTGTCGCCGATGCGGCACCACAGTTGCAGGACGGCGACGTACTGGTCGTGACCTCCAAGGTCGTATCGAAGATCGAGGGCAGGCTCATCACGTTGCCGACCGCCGACGCCGATGTGCGCGAGCAGGCGCGACGGGAGGCGGTGGACGAGGAATCGGTGCGGGTCGTCGCCACCCGGGGCGATCTGCGGATCGTCCAGAACCGGCAAGGGCTCGTGCTCGCCGCCGCGGGCGTGGACAGCTCGAATGTCGCCCGCAACGAACTCGCACTGCTGCCCGTCGACCCGGACGCCTCGGCCGCCCGGCTGCGGGAGGGACTGCGGGCCAAGCTCGGCGTCGATGTCGCCGTCATCGTCAGCGACTCCATGGGCCGGCCGTGGCGAACTGGCATCACCGACACGGCCATCGGAGTGGCTGGACTCAGTGCGGTGTTCGACGCTCGAGGTCAGTTGGACGCACACGGCAACCTCCTCGAGGTGACCCAGGTCGCCGTCGCCGACGAGATCGCCGCCGCAGCCGATCTGGTCAAGGGCAAGCTGCGCGGTGTTCCCGTCGCGATCGCGCGAGGGCTTGCCGTCAATGGCAAGCTGCCTGACGACGGGCTCGGGAGCGCGACGCTCGTCCGCAGTCCGGAGGAGGACATGTTCCGGCTGGGCACGGCCGAAGCGATCGCGGTGGGTCGAACGGAGGCCGGCGGCCCGACCGTCGAGCCACCACTGCTGCACGCGGATGCTGTCGTCGTCGTGGCGATGTTCGCCGCAGAAACGGCAGCAGAAGCGTCCGTACAGCAGGCATTCCTCGCTTTCCTCGCCGCCCGCCCGGATGCGATGTGGCGCTCCTGCGTGCCCGGCCACCTAACGGCCAGTGCGCTGGTGCTCGATCCGGCACGACGATCGGTGCTGCTCACGCTCCACCCTCGCCAGGGACTGTGGTTGCAGCTCGGCGGGCACTGTGAGCGAGGCGACCGTTCATTGCTGGACGCTGCCGCCCGCGAGGCGCGCGAGGAGTCGGGAATCGGCGCTTTGTCCTTCGACCCGCGACCGATCAGCCTCGACGTGCACTCCCTGACGTGCTCGCTCGGCGTGCCGACCCGACATTTCGACGTCACCTACCTGGCGATAGCTCCCGACAGCGCACCACTGTCGCAAAGTCACGAGTCGCTCGATCTTCGCTGGGTCACCTGGGACGCCTTGCCCGAAGGCGCGGCACCTAACCTGCCCGCCATGATCGAGGCCGCTCGTCGCCGGATCGACGCCTGATGGCGGACTTGGCCTCCGCGGTCGACCAGGTCGCGAAGTGGCCGGTGGGCGCAGCGGCGGCCGCGGCGGTCGGGCCGAATGGCGTGCTCGCAGCGACCGGGCCGGTCAACCGCCAATTCCCGCTCGCCTCAGTAACGAAACCGCTCGCGGTGCTCAGCGCGCTCGTCGCCGTCGAAGAGGGCGCGGTCGAACTCACCGACGCCGCGGATGAGGACCTGGTGCCCGGCGCGACCATCCGCCACCTGATGTCCCACGCCTCCGGGCTCGCACCCGACGAGCTGAAACGGATGTTCCCGCCGGCCGGGCGGCGGGTGTATTCCCACGTCGGCATCGAGTTGCTCGCAGATCTGGTCGAGCGTGCTGTCGGCATGCCATTCGGCTCGTATTTCCAAGAATCGCTGGCCGGGCCGCTGGGATTGAGCGATACCCATCTTGCCGGATCCCCCGCTCGGGACGGTCTGGCGTCCGTCGCGGACCTGGCGCGGGTCGTCGCCGAGCTGCTCGCGCCGTCCGGCTGGCTGCACGCTGCGACGCTGTCAGACGCGGCGAGCATCCAGTACCCGGGCCTCCGGGGGGTCGTGCCGGGCTTCGGCAGCCAGAACCCGAACGACTGGGGGCTTGGCTTCGAAATCCGGTCCGGCAAGCACCCCCACTGGACCGGCACCCACAACTCGCCCGCGACCTACGGCCACTTCGGGCTGAGCGGATCCATGTTCTGGATCGATCCGGAACGCCGTATCGGACTGGTCGCGCTGGCTGACCGTTCATTCGGCGACTGGGCCAAAACGGCCTGGCCGGCGCTGTCCGACGCCGTTCTCACGGCGGCGTGACAACGCCGGGCGAGCCGGGGCTAACCGGCCATGGCGCCGACGGTAGACGTCGTCAGTTCGGATCGGGTCTGACGCGCCTGGCGATGACGCGTGAGGTGCTTGACGACGTAAGCCGCGTCCGCACCGGCACCGCCGACCAGCATCGACCGCATCGATGACTGGAAGCTGAGCCCAGTGAAGTAGAGCCCGGGCGCCGACTCGACGACACCGCGGCGTTCGATCGGCCAGCCGTCGTCACCGACGATGGGAAGCTTGATCCAGTCCAGGTCGTGAACGAAGCCCGTGCACCACACGATGTTCGCGACCTCGACGATGCGGTCGTCCCCGACCACCGGCAGGCCACCGGCGACGCCGGTCGTCCGGTCGGTCACCCGCTCGACACCAGCCGCGGCGAGATCTTCTCGCTTCACCCGCAACAACGGGCCACCGTGGTGTCGGATGAGGTTCATCTCCTTGCGCCCCATTGGTGTCCGCCGGCTGAGCACGTGCCCGAATGCGAAGAACATGATCGGCCAGAAGAACCGGAAGGACGGCTTGTCGAGCTGGAACGGGATCTGGCCGGTGTCCCGACCGGACAGGATCACCTGGTGCGTCGCGGCCAGCTCGTACGCGATGTCGCCACCCGAGTGGGAAGCGCCGACGACCAGCACCGGTCCGGGTTGGACTTGATCCGGATTCTTGTACTCCGACGAGTGCAGCTGCACGATGCGCGGGTCGAGTTCGTCCGCGAACGCCGGAAAGTTGGGCGTCCGGCCGAACGTGCCGGTCGCGATGATCACGTTGGCCGCCTCGAAGACGCCGGCCTCGTGCTCGATTCGGTATCCGTCCTCGTCGGTGGTGAGGCTGGTGACCCGAACACCGCCACGGACCGGCAGCTCGAACGTCGCCGCGTACGTCTCGAGATAGTCGGCCACCTCGTCTTTCGTCGGGTAGGACCACCGCGGGGCCGGGAATGGCAGGCCCGGAAGACCGTCATAACCGGCCGGGCTGTAGAGGCGCAGCGAGTCCCAGTGCCGACGCCAGTTGTCGCCGACGCGCTCGTTCGCGTCGACGACAATGCACTCGCGACCGGCCTGTCGCAAGTGATACGCCGCGGAGAGCCCGGCCTGTCCAGCGCCGATGATCAGTGTGTCGATTCGCTCTGATGTGAATGTCATGTCCGCAACCGTATGAACGCGGCTGGTGGCGTCGCATCGGACGAACGGTGCAGACTTTCGCCCGGCGTGGAATGGGTATTTCTATGTACGGTCCATCAGATCGTGCTCGTAGGCATAGGCCGTCGCTGCGGCCCGACTCGACACGTTCAGCTTGGTGAAGATGTTCGCGACGTGCCGGGCAACTGTCTTGCCCGACAGAAACAACTCCGTCGCAATGGTGCGGTTCGTCTTTCCGGACGCCACCAATTGCAGCACTTCGATCTCGCGAGCGGTCAGCCCACCCGGCTGGCGCTCAGTGGTCGAGATGCCGCTCACGTCGCGCAATGCCTTCAGGTCCGGTTCGGCGCCGAGCCGGTCGAATACCGCCCGGGCCGCGTCGAGCTCCATTCGGGTGGCGTCGAGATCGCCCGAGTCGCGGCAGGCCTGCCCGACTAGCACCCGGACTCGCGCCGCGAAGTACGGAGCGTCGACGTCCTGCCACGCGTTCCACGAACGCCGCAACACCGGCAGCGCCTCGGCCCACGCACCCCGTGCGAGGAGGACGGCGCCCGCTGCCCGGGTTGCCATCGCGGTCAGCAGCACCGAGTCATGCGCGGGCGCGATGCTGCTGAGTTCGGTGGACGCTGACTCCGCGGCGTCAAGGTCGGCGGCGGCGATGGCAATCTCGACCTCAGCGGCCAGCAGGGGAGCTCGCAGCAGCCCGTTGGGTATCTCCGCTAGTGCGCGGCTGATTCCGGCCCGAGCAGCGTCCACTCGACCCTGGACTAGTCGAAGCAACGCCAGCCCCGGCTGGGTTTCTTGGCCGAATTCGGCGGCGAGGACATAGCTGCGCTCTGCCTGACCGAGATCGCCGCGCAGCCGGTACAGCTCGGCCTGCTCGTAGTAGGCCGCGCCCACGGCCGGATGGCCCGGCGGCGCCGACAGCTGGGTGCAGGCCTCGTCGATCTGCTCCATCGCGTCCGGCCAGAAACCCCGTAACTGCATGATCTGGGCCCGATGGACGAGGCACTGGCCGCGGAACGGGACGAGGTCCGGCTGTTCCTCGCACCAGCGGCTCAGTGCTCTCGTCCACTCACCGGCGCGTTTCGGGTCGAATGCTTGGCTGCACGCACCGATCACCGAGCAATAGGCGATGCCGGAGACGATCGGGTTTACCTCGCCCTCGATGACCGAGAGCATCACGTTTTCGAGTTGCGCGATGCCCTCGGCGACGCGGCCCAATCCGACAAGGCACTGTCCGACGCCGATTCTCGCCATCGCCGCGGAGCTGGGCTCGCCGCACCGGCTCGCGATCTCCGCGGCCTGTCGGAACCGGTCGTACGCCGCGTCGGCCGCTCCCGCTTGCAGGAGCGGAATGGCCTGCAGGCCGCACGCCAGAACCTTGGCCGCGCAGTCGCAATCGTCGTCCTTCAGCAGCTCCTCGGCCCGGGCGTGCCAGCCGCTCGCCAGCACCCATTCACCGCGGAAGCCGAGGTTCATCGCGGCGTAGCAGGCACATTCGGCGGCACGGGCGAGGTCGCCGTTGCTCGCCCAGGCCCGACTAGCTCGGGCCAACCCGTCGACATACGCCTCGTCGTCACCGGTCAGCAGCGCGGAACGAGCGAATTGTTCGAGATCTTCAGGCTCGAGAACGACCTGAGACGCGGCCAGCGCATAGGCCTCGCGGGCGTCGCGCCAGGCACGGGCGTCATACGCCTTGCGCGCGATCGCTAGCTCGGCCGGCGGCGTCATGTGCGCAAGGGTAGGTCGTGGCGACTGGTCGCCAAAGCTGAAATAAGCGTCTGGGTCCGCCAACGTCACATGGCGCGCATATCGATCGGGCTGTACCGAGGGCCGAAACGGGGCTTGGCGACGCCCGACACCTCGATGAGCCGAACTACCCGCTGCCGATGCCCGCGCCAGCGCTCGAGGAGTTCGAGCATCTCGGCGTCGTCCCCTCGTGGACGCCCGGTGAGCGCGTGCACGACCTGGTCGTGGATGTGGTAATCCCCAACGCTCACCGCGTCAGGATCCCCCCACGCGCGCTGCGCGACCTCCGCCGCCGTCCACTCGCCGATACCGGGCACGATCCGCAGCCGGGCCGACGCCTCAGCCGGAGTGAGGTAGACGCACTCCTCGAGTCGAGCGGCCACAGTCGCCGCAGCGCGGATCGCGCGCTGCCGCGCTATGTCGACGCCAAGACGATGCCAATCCCAGCTCGGCACGCCGAGCAGCGTCTCTGCGCCCGGCGGAACCCGCAGCGCCGGCCATGGTCCGGGCGCCGGCTCGCCGTACCAGGTGCACAGGCCGCGCCAGGCCCGCCGCGACTCCCGGCCCGTGACGCGCTGCTCGAGGACGGCGGGCACGAGCACGTCGAGGACCAGACCGGTGCTCGGCAGCCGCAGCCCGGGATGGCGGCGAGCCACAGAGGCAAGCAACGGATGCGCCGCGGCGTCGAAGCCGGTCCAGTCATCGCCGTCACCGAGCAGAACGGGCACTCGGTCCAGCAGCCAGGCCGCGCCGGCCCCCCAGGCCGACGCGTCGACCACGCTGCCGCGCTGCCGCAGCGCCAGCGTTCCCGGGCCGTCCGGCGTGCGGGACGCCCACCAGAAGATGCCATCCACACTGGTGCGATGCGCGGGATCACCGCCGCCGCGCACCAGCGGCGCCAACGTGCCGCGAATGTCGACCGGGCGCCCGGCCTCCCATCGGCGTCGCCGCTCAGGCATCCGACGAGAACCGAATCGACCCATCGGCCAATACCACGTCGGGCCAGATCCGAACTCCAGCGGCGAGCTCAACCCGAGCTCCGATCCGGGCTCGATCACCGACGACGGCGTCGACCACGGCGGCATCCGCGCCGATCGTGGCGGATCGCCCGACGATGGCGCGGCGCACGACCGCACCCGGAGCCAGCCGGACATCGTCGAACAGCGTCGCCCCGTCGACGATGCAGCCCGCCGCGACAACGCAGCCGGCCCCGACTGTCGCACCGCCGGAGAGTTTCGCGTGGTCACTGACGTGCGCACCTGGCAACACAAGCGCTTCGCCAACCGGTCCCGGGACGGCGGACGACGGAGCGATACCGCGCACCAGATCGGCCGAGCCCGCCACGAAGTCCGCCGGCGTCCCCAGATCACGCCAGTAGGAGCGATCGACGCAGCCAATGACTGTCGCGCCCTCGGCCAGCAGGCCCGGGAAGGTTTCTCGCTCGACCGAGACGGGGCGGCCGGTTGGAATCGTCTCGAGCACGGAGCGCCGAAACACGTAGGTGCCGGCGTTGATCTGGTCGGACACCGGGTTCGGATCCTTTTCCAGGAACGCCATCACCCGGCCGTCCTCGTCGGTGGGGACGCAACCGAAGGGTCGGGCGTCGTCGACCGTCGTGAGATACAGCGTCACATCGGCTGCCGTGTCGGCATGGCGGTGGAGCAGCGCCGTCAAGTCGATGCCGCTCAACACGTCTCCGTTGAAGACCAGCGTGGTGTCGCCCCGCAACCGGTCGGCAACGTTGCGGATGCCCCCGCCGGTGCCGAGCGGCTCCGATTCCACGACGTATTCCAGCTCGATGCCGAACCGCCGGCCGTCGCCGAAGTAGCTCGCGAAGACGTCCGACTGGTAAGAGGTCCCGAGCACGATGTGCTGAACCCCGGCATCGCGGATGCGCGAGAGCAGGTGGGCGAGCAGCGGAACGCCTGCCGTGGGCAGCATCGGCTTCGGCGCCGATAACGTCAACGGCCGTAGCCGGGTGCCGAGGCCGCCGACAAGGACGACCGCATCCACGCGGTCGGGGCGAATGTTCAGGGCAGCCTCCGGTTCGGACGGGCTCCAGCGGCTACCGCCGGAGCGCGGCGAGCTAGGGCGGCGCGGCCGGCCAGACCGGTCCGGAGCACCAACCGCACCGGTGCCCACCACGGCCCGGAATAGTGCCGCTGCACCCATCTCCAGGCGCTGCGATGGTGTTCGGTCGCCATCCGGCGGGGTTCGCGGGCCGTCGCGTGGGCGCCGACGTGGGTGACCTCGGCCGATGGGATATAGACGCTCTGCCAGCCGGCTCGTCCGAGCCGCTCGCCGAGGTCAACGTCCTCGAAGTACATGAAGTAGTCCGGATCGAAGCCACCCACAGCATCGAATGCCGCGCGACGCACGAGCAGGCACGAGCCGGACAACCAGCCAACCGGGCCCTCCTGCGGAGCGCCGCGCTCATTTCGGTAGGCGGTGGTCCACGGGTTGCTCGGCCACCACCACCCGCACAATGCGTGGCCGATGCCGCGTCCGAGCGACGGCAGCGCGCGCGCCGACGGGTACACCTCGCCGTCGGTGTTGCGGATCAGCGGGCCTATCGCGCCGGCGTCCGGCCAGCGGGCGGCGGCAACGGCTAACGTGTCGATCGCGCCAGTCGACCAGACGATGTCCGGATTGGCGATCAGAACCAGCTCGGTGTCGGTAGCCCGCACGCCGCGATTGGCGGCCGCGCCGTACCCCAAATTGCGGCCCATCTCGACGAGCGACACGTTGTCGTACTTGGTGGCGGTATCTTGCGGAATGCCGTCGGTCGAAGCGTTGTCGGCGAGCAGCACGGGCACTGGGTGCCGGCTCGCGCCCTCCAGGGTCGACAGGAACGTGGCCAGCGATTCGCCGGGCGAGTACGTCACGACGACGACGGAGATGTTCACGGACGGGTCTCCGCTGCCGCGCGGTAGGCCTCGACGTGCAAGCGGGCGCAGCGGTCCCAGGTGAACAGCGTGGCCCGTTCCTGGGCGGCCTTGCCGAGCAGTGCGCGGGCGGCGTCATCTGCGAGCAGCTGGCGCAGCGCCACTGCGATCGAGGCGTCATCCGGTTCGGTGTACGCCACTGCGTCACCGCCGACCTCCGGCAGCGCCAATCGCCGGGTTGTCAGCACCGTCGCTCCGCAGGCCATCGCCTCGAGGACCGGCAACCCGAAGCCCTCACCCAAGCTGGGATACCCGACGACCGCCGCGCCACCCAGCAACGCGGGCAGGTCCGCCATCGGAAGGTAACCAGGTCGGACGACCCGAAGCCGGTTCGGGATGCCAGCGGCAGCGGCATCCACCGTGTCGTCCCATCCGTGGCCGCCCGCCACGACGAGTACGGGCGGGTGGGGCAGATCGCGGACCGCTAGCGCCCAGCCCCGCACGAGTGCGCTGACGTTCTTGCGCGGCTCGACCGTGCCGAGGAAAGCAACGAACTCCGCCTCGCCCAGATCGAGCTGTCGCCGCAATCGCACAACGTCCTCCGCGGCGGGCGGATGGAAGACTGCGCGATCGACACCGAGCGGCGCCACGGTGACTCGCCCAACCGCGACGTGCGCATGCTGGGCGAGTTCCTGCCGGGTCGCCTCCGACGGCACGATCAGCCCGGTAGCTCGACGGGCCGCCCAGCGCGTCGCGGCTCGGAAAAAGCGGGCCTTGACAACGGAGTGCAGCTGCGGGTCGGTGAAGAACGTCGCGTCGTGCACGGTCACGACCGTCGGCAGCCGGCCGAAAACTGGCTGGGTGTAGTGCGGGCTGTGCAGGACATCGGGCCGGACGCGATGAGCCACGCGGAGCAAGCCGGTCTGTTCCCAGCCCAGCCGAACCGGACGACGGTCGAGTACGCCCGGGCCGGTGACGACCTCGAGGCCGAGCGCCTCGTAGCCCTCCCGGTCGGCTGGCTTGCTCGCGACGACGACCTGGGCCCCCGAGCCGGCTGAACCGGCGAGCGCCCCGAGCAACCCGTCGAGATAGCGCCCAACCCCGCCGCGGTTCGTGGGCAAAGCCGTCGCGTCGACCAGCACGCGGACCACGACCGGAAACCTCACAAGGACGCAACGAACGGACCGCCGAAGCCTACCCGCCAGGGTGCCACCGATCGATCAGGCGAGGGAGTGATAGAGCCGCCAGGCCCGCTCGGCCACGGCATTCCAGTCGTAGCGCGGCACTCGCAGCCGACCGGCCCGCACCAACCCCTCGCGGAGCTGGGTGTCACCCACGACAGCTTCGATCGCCTCAGCCAGCCGGGCGACGTCGCCGACCGGGGTGACCAGCGCGGCGTCCCCGGCCACCTCGACAAGCGCGGGGACGTCGGAGCAGATGACGGCCGTGCCGCAGGCCATGGCCTCGATGACGGGCAGCCCGAATCCCTCCGCGCGGCTCGGCATGAGCAGTGCCGTGGCGCGCCGCAGGATGACCGCGAGATCCGGGTCGGCGATCCGTCCGAGCACCCGGACCTGCTGCGCGGTCAACCCGGCGGCGTGCGCCGAAGCCATGACGTCGACGTCGCCCCATCCGGGCGGGCCGACCACCAGCAGCGGAACGGCGGTTCTCCCCAGCCGGGCGAGTGCCTGCAGCGCAATGTCGAGACCCTTCCGCGGCTCGAGGGTGGCCACAGTCAGCACGAACCGCTCGGGCAGCCCGAACCGGGCGACCACTTTCGCGATCTCCTCGTCGGACGGCTCCTGGCGCAGCGCAGGCGTAACACCTGCACCCAGCACATGCACCCGCTCGGCGGGAAACCGCCGAACCTGGCGAGCCAGCTCATCAGCTACGGCCCGGGTGGGCACGGTGATGGCATCTGCCACTCGGGCGGCACGCGCCGCGGTCGCCCGGTGCCAGCGAGCGCCTCGGCGGGTGAGGGTCTCGGGATGGGTCCAGGCCACGGTGTCGTGGATCGTGACCACGAGCGGGCAGCGGCGGGGTGGGAACAACTGGGTCGGCGCGTGGACCAGATCCACCCCCTGGGGCGCGGGGCCGAGGCCCAGCTCCCAGGTCGCGGCCAGTGCGCGTCGTGGCAGCCACAGCTGAGTCGGCGCGGCCAGACCGGAGATGGCGACTGCATCCACGTCGCGATGCCGAGCAATGAATCCGCGCACGTTGTCGTCCCCGACTGCGGTTCGCGCCAGGGCGGCAGTGAGCTCTCCGGTGTATCGGCCGGTACCGCCCGGGACCGGTGCGAGGAGCTGTTCCAGCACCACTCCGACGCGCACCCGACGAGGCTAGCGGCCGGTGACCGCGCGACCGAAGCCGATGCTCAGTCGGCGATCCGCTCGAACGACAGCCGGATGAACGTGTAGTCGAGGCCTACCCGCTTCCAGTGCACCGGGCGCTCCGGGTGCTCGAGCGCAAGCTCGCCGAGCAAGCGCAACCCGTGTCGATCGGCTTCCTCCACGAACGCCCGGATCTCCTGCGGTCCGAAGATGTGCACCGGAACGCCGTATGCCTGCAAGCCGGTGGTCGTCAGGGGGTCTTGGTCGTAGTCGGTCGACACGATCAGCACGCCGCCGGGGCGCAGGATCCGCGCGGTCTCGGCCGCGAAGGCCGTAAGGGGGACGCCGTGCTCGATGACGCTCATGCACGTGACGGCATCGAAGGATCCGCTGCGGTAGTCGGTCTTGGTGATGTCGCCGGGCTCGAAGCGCACGGGGCCATGCGTGTGGACCCGGCGAAACTCCAGGTTGTTACCGACGAGGTTGCGCACGCCGAGCAGCCGCAGCCACGGCAGGACGGGCGAATAGCGAGCCGATCCGGCATCGAGAACGCGAATCTCGGTGCCGAGCCGATTCACGATCGTGCTCACCGCACCGAGTGCGTCCCAGTTCTTCGGCCGGTCTGGATGCAGCGGCAGTCGTAGTCGCCGGCACTCGCGAACGGCGGCCTCGTATTCGGCGCGAGTCCGCAAGACATCGGTCGGGGCCACCGGCCGAGGGCGCCGGTTGCGGGGACGACGACTGGCCACCGCCCGTTGCACCGCCACGCGCGCCCACAGGATCTCTTCGGCGCCGATCTTGGCTGCGTGCAGCGCCCGGCCGCCGGGAGCGGCGGCTTTCTGCTCGCTTCGATCCGGCTCCGCGAGCTGAGTCGAGCCTGGCCCAACGGAGTCGAGCAGCGTCTTGAGGTATGAATCCCAGTACGGCGCCGGGTCGACCGGCCGAACCTGCTCCCGCATTCGTTCCGGGTTTCCCGGCTCGTAGAAGCGGTAGAGCGCGTCGCGCAGCGAGTCGACGTCGTCCGGCCGGGCGATGACGCCGTCGACGCCGTCGCGTACGTCGTCGGCGAGATGCCCGGCGCTGGTGGTGAGTACTGGCACGCCGAACTCGAAGCCGGCCCATACCGCCTGCGACCCGGTCGCCGTTCGGTACGGGATCAGCATCGCGTCGACATCGGCGAACAACGACGGGACGTCGTCCGCAGGCACGTATCCGTCGCGCAATTCGACCCGATCGGCGATGCCCAACCGGGCGCACAGCGCCGCCGTGGCCTCGGTGCCGCCCCAGAACTCGCCCGCCACGCGCAGCCGGACGTCCGGCGGCCCGGCAGCGAGCGCCCGAAGCGCGACGTCGAGACCCTTGTACGGGCGCACAATGCCGAAGAAGACCAAGCGCCGATGCTCGCCCGGCAGCGGATGACGGCGGATGAAACCGTCCGGCATGGACGGTGGCAGCGTGGCGATCTCGACCGGCGCTTCGGTCAGAGCCGACGCGACCTGGGCCTCTGTCGACGAGTGGACGATCACCCGGTCGGTGGCGTTGAGCAGCGCACGAACCAACGGCTCATCGAATCGTCGGCGCTCGTGCGGCAGGACGTTGTGGCAGATGACGACGGTAGCCGCGCCACCGCGTCGCAGACCGCGCAGCATGACCCAGTAGGGCGGTACCTGGACCGGGGTGATGTGCGCGAACACCACGAGGTCGACGTCGCGCAGCCGGCGCGCCGCTCGGACCCAGGTGTCCGGCCGATTCCACGACAGGACGCGGTCCGTTGGCGTGAACGGTCGCAGCTCCGGGGCGTCCACCGTCTGCTGTCCGGGATAGAGAAAGGACGGATACTGCCGCCGCCACGAGATGATGCCCACGTCGTGGCCGGCCTCGGCAAGGCGATGAGCCAGCATGGTCGTGTGCTGAGCCACGCCACCCTTGATCGGATGGGTCGGGCCGACAATCGTGATACGCACGCCGCGAGTCTAGGGGCCTCCGCCAATAGGGGCGCCGCAGCCGAGCCGGAGTCCAGGCGTCGGTCCGGCAAGGCGGAGGAGGAAGGCACTAGCAGCGCTAATGCCGACGACGACAACGACGCCGGTCGGCGTCTGGGCCCGGCGCAGGCCGGCAGTTCCTGTTGGCGGAGGTCCCTAGGGGCCGGCGCGCTGCGAGCTGTGCCGGGTGAGGACTAGCGCGACCCCGGCCTGGGCGAAGTCGAGAACCGCGAGCATCACCCGGGAGAGCAGCACGACCACGACGATCTCGTCGTGCGTCAACATGGCCGCAGTCGCGCCGAAGCCGCTGAGGGCCAACCCGAGCACGGCCTCACGCACCCCGGCACCGGCGGGGGCTGGAATGAAGATCGTCCCGGCGCTGTAAGCCAGTGCGAACCCGCCGATGGCCGGCGCGAGCGACTTCCCGGGATCACCGCCGAGCGAAACAACGAGAGCCCAACACTGCAATCCGAGCAGGAGCCAGGACAACGCTGACCAACCCAGGCACGCGCGCAGCGTCTGCCAGCGCAAGTCCAACTCGATGGGCGGACGGCGGAGCAGCCGTAGCGCGATGTCCACGGCGGCACCGACGACTCGGGGATGAACGAGTGCTATACCGATCGGGATGATCACGACGAGCCACCACCAGCCGGCTGCTGTCCCGGCACTTGCCGCGAGGACCAACACCAGACCGAGACTTGTCGCCACGACGAGCGAATAGAGCAGCGCCAACACGCCCGCCGTAGCCGCCGATCGCCGGGCGATGCCGTAGCGGCGGCCCATCTCGGTGATGGCGACGATCGGCCATATAGAGCCCGGGATGTACTTGCCGAGCTGGCTGACGAATTGCACCCGCGCCACCTCTAGGATCGGCAGCGGCGGTGCGATCATGCGGAGTACAGCGCCGAAGCTGAAGGCGGCGGCCCACTGGCCCGCGACGGCGCAGATGATGGCGACGACGATCCACGCCGGTCGGGCGTGGCTGATCGCGTCGCGCACCCCGTTCCATCGGGTGCCGATATAGACGGCACCGAACACGAGAACAGCCACGCCGAAGGCAATCTTGACGATCCGGCTGGCCAGCGAGCGCCGACGCGGTGCTGCGATCCCGTTGTCGGTGGTCTGTGCGTTCGTCTCCGTCGAACTCACCGATCGTCCCGGGACCTCACGATGAGGTCCGCGAGAAGTGCGATCGAGCCGATCATGAGCCCGGTCAGCAGAAGCAAGAGTGTGCTCGTCGTCAGTCGAAGGTGATAACGGGCGATGTCGACGACGCCCTTGACGAACCCGATGAAGAAGATCCACAACGCCAATGGCATGAGGACCTTGATCGGATTGAAGTACATCACCATCCGCAGCACTTGCAGGATGTAGCGGTAGGCGTCCTTGATGAAGTGAAACTTGCTGGTTCCCGCCCGTTTGGCGTAGTCGATCGGCAGGTAGTCGATCGCGTGCTGGTTGGACAGAAACGACATCGTGATCGTCGTGACGCACGAGAATCCCGGCGGGAGCAACCGAAGATACGGCAGGGACACGTCCCGGCGGAATGCGCGCAGCCCCGAGTTCAGATCGGGAATCTTCGTCGACGACAACGCTTCGGCGAGCTTCCGGATCACGTACTTGGCCGGTATCCGGAAGATCTTGTGCGTGCCCTGCTCGCTGGTTCGGGCACCAACGACCTGATCGACGTCGGGATGGTCGATGAGGTACTGGACGAACTCGGGAATCCGCTCGTTCGGATACGTCATGTCGGCGTCGGTCCAGACGACGATGCGGCCCCGGGCCTCCGCGGTGCCTATCCGCCGAGCGGTGCCAGACCCACCATTGCGGCGGAACGGCATCAGGCGCATGTGCGGGTAGTGCGGCAACTCGTCACGTAGCACCGCGAGCGTGTTGTCGGTCGACTTGTCGTCGATGATGAGCAGTTCGTAGCTGAAGTCGCTTGCGTCCAGCGCCTTCGCGATGCGCTCCAGCTCGTCGCGTACGTGATCTTGCTCGTTGAAGCAGGGCAGGACGACAGTGACATCCAGGCTGTTCGCCTGACCATCGTCAACCCCGACCGACTGGCTGGGGTGGTGCGAGACGATCGAGGGCACAGGATGTGCGGTCACGGCGAGGAAGGCTCCTTGGGACGCGGCTGAGCCTGAGGTGCTGCTGCCAGGAAGGAACGTCCGCGATCCTATCTGTTCGCCGCTCTCGGGCATCGTCAGCTCGCCGTCAGCCGGTAGACAGTCATCGAATACCTATAGTCCTGCGTGGTCTTCGGCCGGCTGTCGAAGGTCTCGGCCCAGTGCGGTAGAACGCCGGCGAACTGAGCTACCTTCGTGCTCGTTACGCCGGGTACAGCGGGCGGCGCATTGTTTCGATCGGCGACGTAGAAGATAGGTCGCCCGGATTGAGCGAAGTGGTTGACGTAGTTACTGACTGCCTGCGGGATGCGAGTCGCGGGCAGCAGAGCGCTCGACTGATTGGTGATGGTGAGTAGCGGGCCACCGAAAAGTATCCACGGGGCCGCACAGCAATACTGCGAGTTTTCCCAGAGGTACACGCCCCGCTGGTCGCCGGCAAGGGCCGCGACCTGCTTTTCGACCTCGATCGAGCCGCCGTTCTCGTTGTGGCTCCGCAGCGGCCATGACTCGCTGAGGTTGAACACCGTGAGCGCAACGATGGTCGCGGCGACGGCGACGACGCCAACGCCGCGGTTCATCAGCCGCCTGATCACGAGGAAGCCAAGCGTCACGCCGCACCCGATGAGCAGCACCATCGAGGGCACGACACTCGTCACGAATCGGCGGGTCGCCCACATGAGATACGGCGAATTCCGCACGTGGTAGCAGTACAGCGTCAACAGTCCCACTGCGGGCAGCGCGACCAGCCAACGATCGAATCGCCATCGCCGGACGGCGACATAGCCGATTCCGGCGAGCATCAGGGCTAACCCGGGAAGCGTGAAGAACCAACTGAGCCGGATCAGGGACGCCTCGTCGTACGAGCGTTGCGGCACGCCGCGGACGAGGACGTAATCAGCGCCGAACAGGCGCGGGCGTAGCCCGCCCAGCAGCAGGAGTCCGCCACACACGACAACGAAAGCCGTCCCCAACCAGAGCTGGGTCCGCCGTTGTGCGCCCCAGGCGAGCACCGCTTCGATTCCTCGGCGCTGCCACGCGATCAGGCCGCCGACCAGCACCATGCCGAGCATCGCGGCGAGAACGGTGCGGAAGGAAGGCACCCCGTTCGCCACCGTGTAGGTGTGAGCTAGGCCGTAGGCCTGGTAGAAGCCGTAGGGAAGCAGCACGAGCAAACCACCGGCGAACCACGCGGCCCGTCGGTCGAATCGGCGAGCGGCGAGTAGCGCGCACAACGTCGCCCAGCCGATCAGGACGAGGACGATGCCATCGGCTCGCTCGAGGTAGGAGAGCGAAAGCAAAACGCCAGCAGTCGCAGCGGCCGTGCGCCAGCCCATCTGGATCGCGAGAATGACGCCGAGCATCGTGCCCATGAACAACATCTGTCCGAAGATCTCGGCGGTCGGGTACTTCGCTTGCCATACCTCGAGCATGTTGGTCGGCAGGAGGGCCGCGGTGAGCCAGGCCGCGGGGAGTCCGGCGATGCGGCGAGCGACGGCCACGGCCAGCCCGACCGCGATGACCCCCAGGAGCGAGACGGTGTTGAACAGGCCGGTGAAGCCGCCTACGTCATTCGCCGTCGCGAGCAGCGCCGGCCATAGGTGGTAGAACTGAGGAAAGATCGTTCCGGGCGGACCCGCCCGGCTTGTCCCACATCGCGGGCCAGGGTGGTGCCGTGACTCCCGCTACCGACACCCGAGTGCCGGGCAGGTTCGCGGCGATGAGGTCGTCGGTGAACTCGATCGAGTGGGTTCGGGAGATCATGACCGCGTGTTCGATGTAGGCGCCGGGGTCACGATCACCGGTCCCATATTCGAAGCCCGGGAACATCATGATCGCGGCTAGTACCAGGCCAGCCACGACAGGTATCAGCCCAGGAGCGTCCAAGCGCACCTTCGGGCGGTCAAAGCGCCAGACCACGAGGACGGCGACGACCACCACGAGTGCCGACGCCACGGCGATGATGGGCAACGTCGCGTGGCCGAGATGGGCCGAGGCGAGCGACGCGAGGGCGACGATCCCCACGATCGCCGCGACAGCCAGGGTGACCAGCTCGGCGACTGTCAGCGGCCTCCGGGCGGCAGTCGGCTCGGCAACTGGCTCCCCGACCTCAAGTGGTGGCGAACTCCGAAGAAGGTCGGTTTGCGAAGCTCGCGACACGCCGCGGTAGCTTACCTTGCCCGGCGATGGCTCCGGGCCAGCATCAATACGGTTTGCGGTCCAGAAGTCCGCTGGGGGTGTGGACCACGAGGATCATCGCAGTCTCGACGCGGATCGTCCGCGCGCTCGGATTACGGTGCGTGCATGGGTGACGCCTCACCGGGGTCGCGGGGTGAGGCAACCTCACACACCCGGGTCACCGTGGTTGTGGTGACGTGGCAGGGTGCCGAACTGCTGCCCACCTGCCTTGATTCGCTGGCCGCGCAGACCATGCCGCATCGGGTGTTGGTAGTTGACAACGCGTCGACCGATGGCACCGCCGAGACGCTCACGCGATACGACGTCGACGTGTTGACCCTCGATCGAAACACCGGTTTCGCCGGCGGGGTCGCGGCGGCGCTTGACGTTGTGCGCTCGGACTACGTCGCTTTGCTCAACAACGACGCGGCGGCCGATCCGAGATGGCTCGAGGTGTCGGCCGCGCTGCTGGACAGCAACCTCGACACAGCCGCTGTCACGGCACGCCTGGTGTTGTGGGACGCGGACCGCGAGGGCCGGGCCATCCTCAACAACGCCGGCGTGGCACTCGTGGCCGGCGGATATGGGACCGACCGCGGGTTCGGACAACCCGACGGCCCGCCGTTTGACCAGCGCCAGGAGGTCTTCGGCTTTTCCGGCGGTGCGTGCATGCTTCGCCGATCTGCGGTGGAGGCGATTGGCGGAATCGCGCCCGAGTTCTTCATGTACTACGAGGACGCCGACTTGTCCTGGCGCATGCGGCTCGCCGGCTACACAATCCGCTACGAGCCGGCAGCTACCGTTCGCCATCGGCACGGTGCATCAAGCGACCTCCGGTCTGAATCGTTTGCCTATTTCACCGAGCGCAATCGCTTGTTGATGCTGCTGCGCTGCGCGCCCTTCGGTTTCGCGATTCGCCAGGTGGGGCGGTTCGTCGTGACGACACTCTCGCTGGCCGTCCGGCGCCTGATGAGGCAGCGGATCCCAGACGCGGCGGTATTCCGACCGCGCGTGCGACTGCGCGCATTGCTCGGAGTAGCTCGCGCGGCCCGCTGGGCGATCCAGACCCGGCGCGAGATCGGCACGCGCCTGACAGTGCCAAGGAGCACAGTCATCGAAACCTGGCTCGGACGTCGGACGCGCGATTGACGAACTGACCGACTCGCGTCGGCGGCTCGGCCCGGCCCGGCGCAAAAGCCACCCAGGTATCGTTACGTGACCAGTGAGTGAAGTCCGCGCGGACGGACGAAAGCGACAGTTCCGACGCGGGCGAAGGGATGGATGTGGCGGCCACAGCCAGTGCCGACGAGCGCGCTCGCGCCCAAGGGCGGGTGCGCTGGGAGCTACTCCTCGGGATCATCCGCAAGGATCTCAAGGTCAAGTATCAGGGCAGTGCGCTCGGGTTCGTGTGGTCCCTGATCAATCCGCTGGTACTCCTCGCGGTCTACACGTTCGTCTTCCAGATCGTGCTGCGAGCGGGAATTCCCAAGTTCGGCTTCTTCCTGCTGTCGGCGTTGCTCCCCTGGAGCTTCCTCAGCGGATCCGTCACCTTCGCCACTGATGCGGTCGTCGGCAACGCCGGTCTAGTCCGGAAGGTCCCATTTCCGCTCAGCGTGCTGCCGATGACCGCAGTCGGCTTCAACCTCACCCACTTCGGTCTGCAGATGCTGGTGCTGCTGGCCGTGATGCTGGTAACCGGATTTACCAGTTTCCTTGGGGTGCAGGTGCTGCTGGCCATCCCAGCGATCGCGGTCGCCATCATTCTGACCGTTGGTTTGTCCTACCTGGTCGCGGCGCTGAATGTGCGGTACCGCGATACCAAACACCTCGTTGAGATTGTGCTAATGGCAGGATTCTGGGCGTGCCCGATTGTCTACTCGGTGTCGCAAATCTCGGACAAGGGCCCGTTTGTTCGCTGGCCGTGGCTCGTTGACGCGTACTACCTGAACCCAATGGCTGGCGTATCCGTGTCCATGCAACGCGCGTTGTACGGAGCCGGTCACACGTACGGCGCCCCGCCCACCCCCGTGCTGCCCGACCCTGGTTACCTGTTCTACGTGGAGAAGCTGGCCGTCGGGGCGATTCCGTCCCTGCTCATTCTCGCCTTGGGCCTGTACGTCTACCACCGGATGTCGGCGGACTTCGCCGAGGAGCTCTGAGTCGTTGTCCGACTACGCCATCCGGGCGACCGACGTCAGCAAGGTGTTCGTCAACCACGTCGAGCGAGCCACCAGCTTCAAAGAGCGCGTCATCCGTCGCCGCGCGCTAACCCAGGATTTCTACGCCCTGCGTGACATTTCTCTCGAGATCGAACGGGGCG
The DNA here is from genome assembly GCA_963801715.1 of uncultured Actinomycetota bacterium. Taxonomy (GTDB): domain Bacteria; phylum Actinomycetota; class Actinomycetes; order Mycobacteriales; family Jatrophihabitantaceae; genus CAVVJA01. Next base: position 80,472 of record CAWDGB010000015.1, read on the forward strand.
GCACGGTCGGGTTGATCGGCGCGAACGGCGCCGGCAAGTCGACGTTGCTCAAGGTGCTGGCCGGCATTCTTCGTCCGTCACAGGGCAGCGTCGAAACACGCGGCCGGATCGCGTCGTTGCTCGAGCTTGGTGCGGGATTCAATGGCGAGCTCACCGGCCGCGAGAACGTCTATCTCAACGCCTCCCTTCTCGGCATGTCGCGCCGCGAGACCGATCGCGTCTTCGACTCGATCGTGAACTTCGCCGAACTCGAGGAGTTCATCGACAACCCCGTCAAGCACTACTCGTCCGGCATGTACGTCCGGCTGGGCTTCGCGGTCGCCGTGCACGTGGATCCGGACGTGTTGCTCGTGGACGAGGTACTGGCCGTCGGTGATGAGCACTTCGCGCGCAAGTGCCTGGACAAGATTGCCCAGTTCCAGGACGACGGCCGCACGATCCTGTTCGTCAGCCATGGCCTCGACGTGGTCGAGCGGATCTGCTCCCGCGGGGTCGTTCTGGACCACGGGCGCGTGGTCTATGACGGCGATCCCTACTTCGCCACCGGAGAACTTCGCAAGATCCTCGGTACGGACGTGCCGGTCGAGATCGAGGACGAGGAAACCGACGAGGGTGTCTCCTTCGGCCCAATCGTGTTCGCCGACGCCAGCGGGCGGGCCGCGAGCCTGTTCCGCACCGGCGACCCGATGACGATCCGCGTTCCGGCAAGCATCAGCGCGCGGTGGCGGGCAGCCATCGAGCGAGTGCGAGCTGTCGTGATGGGGGTCGGGGACATTCCGATCTGGGAGATGGTCGCCGAGCGGGCCGACCTACCCAGCGACCAGTCAGACTGGCTGCTGACGTTCACCGTTCCCAGTTGTCCGCCGATTCGTGGGCGTTTCGTCCTGGGAGTGTCGCTGATGACCGCGAGCGATCAACCGATCGCGGCGATCCGCTCGCGCCACGCGTTCGAGGTGAAGGCCGACCCGGGCGCCGGCATCCTTTCCGTCGACTATCACGTGTCCGCGCAGCCGAGTTCCGAAGCGCCCGCGATCCCGGCGGATAGCACGACCGAGGGCGAGGACACTCGCGCTCCCGCGACGAGCAAGGTTGGTCGATGAGCGAGACGATCGAAAGCGACTACTACGCGTTCATGCGGTTCGACCCGGAGAACGCGAAGTCGGTGCTCAGCTATTACGTTCCGTTCTTTACCGAGGGACCGGTGCTCGAGCTGGCCTGCGGGCCTGGGGTGTTCCTGTCACTCCTGCGGGAGAAGGGGATCGCCGCATCTGGCGTCGACATCGACCAGGGCATGGTCGACGCCGCGCTCGCTGAGGGACACGATGTGGTGCTCGACGACGCGATCACGCACCTCAGGTCGGTGTCCGACCAGTCCTTGCACGGACTTTTCGCGGCGCATTTCCTCGAGCATCTGGACGCCGAGACCGTGCAAGACATCTATCGGGAAGCGGCTCGCGTGCTCCACCCCGGTGGGGTCTTCGTGGCCGCAGTGCCAAATGCCGCCTGCCTGTCGGTCCTTGGCTACGACTTCTGGCGCGACCCCACGCACGTGCGCTTCTACGACCCGGTGGTGCTCGAGTTCTTCGCTGGACGGGCGGGCCTCGCCGTCATCGCCCGAGGCGGCAACCCCCAGAATCATCCCGGTGCTCCGCCGCATCTGCTGACCGCCGAGCAGAGCATCGGCCCGGCCCTCGACCAGCACATCGTCGAGCTCGTGCAGCGGGCGGCCGCCACCGTGCCGGACGAGACGAGCGGGCGCGGCGTCAAGCGCCGGATCGCCGACGCGGCGCGGGACGGATCAACCGCGCAGAGTCGACTGTGGGCCGAGCTGGGCCAGATCTTGAACGTCCTCGACAAGCGGATCCAGACCCTGCAACACGAGCTGGGAAGCACTCGTACCGCGTATGCGAATCTGCTCAGCCAGCTCTATCCGCCGAACGAGGTCTTCGTAGTCGCCCAATCACCGATGTCCAGCCAAGAGCCCACCAGCCACGCGACCGAAGCGACCCTCGAAGGATCGGTATGACCTCCACGGCCCTGGCGACCGTGATCATTGTCAATTACAACGGAGCTCAGCTACTTCCGGCGTGTCTCGACGCGCTGGCCGAACAGGCTGACGACGTGACGACATTCGACACCGTGGTGGTCGACAACGCGTCGGTCGACAACTCGCGCGAGCTGCTCGCGCGCGACTATCCGTGGGCGCGCGTGATCGCAAGCCCAACGAACCTTGGCTTCGCCGGCGGAAATAACCTCGCCTTGCGGCAGGTCAGCACGCCGTACGCGGTGCTGTTGAACAATGACGCCGTACCTCAATCAGGGTGGCTGCGCAATCTGCTCGACCCGTTTCGGCAACCAGGTAGCCACAACGTCGGGATTGCCACCGGGAAGGTCGTGTTCGCGCCGAAGTTCGTGCGTGCCACCGTGCAGACACGTGGGTTTCGTCCCGACAGCAGCGACACCCGAGAGCTCGGAGTCCAGATACACCAGGTTCGCGTCGACGGCGTGGATGTGGCTGACAAGACGCTCTGGGGGACTGCGGCCTACGGGCCTGAGGGCTCCGGTGACAGCACGTTCCGGTGGAGCCGGCCGACGGGCGAATTCCTCCTGCCGGTACCCGCTCATCTCGTCGACGACAACCAGACGGTCGCGAAACCGGTGGACGTTGAGGTCGCCTGTCACGGCCGAAGCAGTCAAGCCAGTCAGCCTGGGCGTCGACGGGTACACGAGCGAGATCACCGTTGGCACCGAGCGCTCCACGCTGAAGCTCACGATCGAGCCGGGAACGCCCGCCGTCGATGTCATCAACAACGTTGGCGGCATCGTGCTGCGCGACGGATCTGGGGCCGACCGCGGTTTCCAAGAGGTCGACGAAGGTCAGTACGACGAGCCGGCGGAGGTCTTCACCGGGTGTGGCAACGGCATGGCGTTGCGTACCGCAGTCGGGCGCGAGCTGGGTTGGTTCGACGACGCGTTCTTCATGTACTACGAGGACACCGACCTGTCTTGGCGGTGGCGCTCACGCGGCTGGTCGGTCCAGTACGTCCCGACGGCAGTACTGCGCCACGTGCATTCGGCCACGAGCACCGAATGGTCGCCACGGTGGCGGTTTTTCGTCGAACGCAATCGGCTGCTGATGCTCACCAAGAACGCGTCCGGGAGCCTGGCCGCCCGCGCGATCTGGGGGTACCTGCGCGGCTCAGCCGGGTCGCTCGAGCACACTGTCCGGGACGCAGTCGTTCAACGTCGGCGTCCGGCATTGCGCTCCGACGCGCTCCGTGCGCACATCTTGCTGGCCTACCTGCGCCACACACCGGACGCGTTGCGCCAACGCCGAGCAATCCGCAAACAGGCGCTGCAGAGCAGGTCGGAGCTGCAGAAATGGCTGGTGGCTAGCCGGTGAGAGTTGGCATATACGACCGCTTCTGGCATTCGATGGGCGGCGGTGAGCGGCACGCCGGGATGATCGGACAGATCATGTCGCGGGCGGGCCATGACGTCGACCTGATCGGACACAGCGACGTCTCGCTCCGCGACCTCAGCGATCGCGTCGCGCTCGACCTCAGCCGCACCAGGCTGCGCGTGCGGCCGGACCGTGGCGAGGACGAGTTGTCGGACGTCACGGCCGAGTACGACTTGCTCGTCAATGCGACATACATGTCACGGCTCGTGTCGAAGGCTCGGCACTCGGCCTACCTCTGCTTCTTTCCCACGCCGTTTGACCATGACCTCGGCCCCGTTCACCGGGCCGCGGTCGGACTAGTCGGCCCGCACCTGGCCCCTCCGGACCCCCAGTCGCCGGTGAACTTCCACTACGGCAAGGGCTGGTATCCGCCCGAGGGCGGCCGACGCCGGCAGTGGGCGTGGAGCAACGGGGCCGGCCGGCTCGACTTCGGCCCTGGGGGCCCGTTGGAGCTGCAGGCCGACTTCGGGCGGCCGGGCGCTCCGGAACCCACGACGCTCACGGTCGAGGCCAACGGCGGGGACGTCCAGTACATCGAGGTGCCGATCGCGTTCACTCGGCAGCATTTGCATGTGCCGGCCTCAGACAAGCATCGCGAACTCCGGCTGACATCCGGCACCTTCACGCCAGGCGCCGCAGACCCGCGGTCGCTCGGCGTGGCCATGAGCCGGTTGCGAGTTCTCGGCGGCCGGATGTCGGCGCGCGATCGCGTTGCTCTGCGCTACCCGTGGTTGCTGCGCAACCCGAAGAACCTCGACTTCCTCGGTTCCTACGACGTGGTCCTTGCGAATTCGGCCTACACCCAGACGTGGATCGAGGCACTGTGGGGAACGCACGCCGAGATCCTCTTTCCGCCAATCGAGATCGACGCGATTCACGTCGCACCGGTCCGCGACCGAGTGATTCTCTCCGTCGGCCGGTTCTTCGCACCGGGTTACGGGCATTGCAAGCGGCAGCTGGAAATGGTGCGGATGTTCGGTGACCTCGTCCGATCCGGAGCGCTCCCGGGCTGGCGGATGGCTGTCGTTGGTGGGTGCGAGGAAAATCAGCGACCGTACCTCGAAGCGGTCACAGCCGCGGCGGACGGCCTGCCCGTCGACATCCATGCCAATGCGCCGCGCTCGTTGGTTGAATCGCTGATGTCGACGTCTGCCATCTTCTGGTCAGCTACCGGATACGGCGAGAACACCCACAAGCGTCCTTGGACGAACGAGCATTTCGGCATGACGACAGCCGAAGCCATGGCGGGCGGCTGCGTGCCCGTAGTCATCGACCGGGCCGGGCAGCGTGAGATCGTTCGCGAAGGAGTCGACGGATTCCGCTGGGCTGACCCGCAACAGTTGCGCATCCGCACGGTGCAGGTCGCAACCGATGAGGCTTTGCGCGTCCGGTTGTCGGCATCCGCCGTGCAGCGCGCCCAGATCTTCTCCGACGATGCGTTCGCCCAACGTTGGGACGCCCTCACGGCGAAATATTCGCTGGTGGGACCGTAATGCGAGCCAAGGAAACGATGCCCGGCATAAGTACTCCGAAGGAAGCCCACGGAGGGACTACGACCATGTCGTACGGTGCTCGTGCGCGATCTCGTGCCCGTCGAACCATAAACAGTGCTCTGGGTCGCTTGTCACCTGAGGCAGCGGAGCTGCATCGCCTTCGACATGAGCTCGATCTCGAGGCTAAGCATCGCGTGCATATCGAAGAGCGGCTGCATCTGGCGGAATACACCGTCGACCGGCTGAAGTCATACGGACTCGTCGATCCACTGATGCACCAACCCGAGACCTTCGCTCGGTGGCTCACCTGGCGCCCGCCCGGTCATTTCTATTCGCCGGTCCCGAGCCTGCCCGAGCTCGAGGCCAGGGCAGACACGTTATGGCCAAACCACCTGCCGGAGACGCTGCCCGGGATCGATCTTCGCGCCGAGGCACAACTTCAGACCTTTGCCGATATCGCGCGACTCGCGGGCACTCTCGAGGTGGCCGAGCACCCGACCGACCGGTCGCGCTATTTCAGCGACAACGTCGCCTACGGCATAGGCGATGCGCTGACATTGCACGGCATGCTGCGCCTGGCCACGCCGGCCCGCGTGATCGAAATCGGCAGCGGCTACTCCTCGGCGATGACGCTGGATACCGTCGAGCGTTTTCTCGACGGCAAGACTGAGCTCACCTTCATCGAGCCGTACCCCGAGCTGCTCGAGTCGCTGCTGCGCCCGTCGGACCGCGAGCACGTCACGATCGTTCCCAAATCCCTGCAGGACGTGCCCATAGAAACCTTCACCGCGCTCGAGGCCGGTGACATCCTGTTCATCGACTCGACGCACGTTCTCAAGACGGGCAGCGATGTCATCTGGCTCTATAACGAGATCCTGCCCCGCCTGAACGCCGGAGTGATCATCCACATCCATGACATCTTCTATCCGTTCGAGTACCCCCGCGAGTGGGTCCTCGAAGGACGGGCGTGGGGCGAGGCCTACATGGTTCGCGCGTTCCTCGCCTTCAATACTGACTACCAAATACTCCTTTTCAACTCGTGGCTGAAGGAGTTCCACCTGGATGCCATCGCCGAGCTGCTGCCCGCGATGATGGCCAACACCGGAGGAGCGCTCTGGCTGCGCCGAACGGTCGTCAGCCAGTGACCATCCCACCGACTCGAGCCCGGAGACCAGATGTCGCTCATCGCTAGCGCGCGTAATCAAGCTCGCAGGCTGCTGCTCGCCCGGGAAAGCGCAGCCGATCCACGCCTCACGGCGTGGGCCGCTGCCCGCCGCGCTTCGGAGCGCGACTCGCTGCAGCGCGTCTGCAACATCTGCGGCTGGCACGGAGCCGCGTTCGCCGGGCCGCCCCATAGCGAGATGGCGAACTGCCCGTGCTGCGGAAGCATCGCCCGTGACCGGTACCTCTATTGGTGCTGGACGCATCAGGTGCCGTACGCGCGCAGCCAACGCGTGCTGGAGACCAGCCCGCGGCTCGACGACCGATACCGCAAGCGGATGGCCGAGCTCGTGCATTACACCGCAAGCGACTATGACGAGTCGGCGCACAAAGCGATGATCAAGCTGGACTTGCAAGACATCGCGCTGCCCGACTCGAGCGTCGACGTTGTATTGACGCCGCATGTTCTCGAGCACGTGCCCAGCACCGAGAAAGCCTTGCAGGAGCTGCACCGAGTGGTTGCGCCCAACGGTTGCATTCTGCTGATGATTCCGATGCCCCAAGGCCGGACCGCTCCGCCCAAGGAGCCCGAGTACCACGGCGACAACACGCTCGTGTATTGGCGCTTCGGTTGGGACCTGCGCGACCAGCTCGAGGGAGCCGGGTTCGACGTGACCTGCCTGGTGACCCAACCGCTGATCGACCGGATTCGGCGCAAGGACTTCGACACGGGGTGGACCGCGCCGGACATCGACGAGGTCGACCTACTGAGCCAAGCCGACCCGGATTCACTCACGGCGGTCGCAGACGAGCGGGAAGCACGCCGATACGGCTTCGAGCCTGACCTGCATTTCATCGTGTGGCAATGCAACAGGTAACCGGCTGACCTGACGACGACTACGGTGCGGCCTATCCGGGTGGCCGTCGACGCCACTCCCCTGTTGGGCGCCCGAACCGGTATCGGACAGTACGTGGCGCATTTGCTCCGCGAGCTGGCTCTCGACCCCACTGCGCAGGTGCGGGCGGCGGCGTTCAGCCTCCGCGGACGATCCGGCCTGCGCGACCTCCCGGTCGGTGTCAGCATCGTGCACCGCCCATTGCCTGCGCGGCTGCTGCATCAAGCGTGGCGGCGATGGGATTGGCCGGCCGCGGAGTCCGTCGTCGGGCGCGTCGATGTCATGCACGGCACGAACTTCACGCTCCCTCCGCCCCGGCGGGGCGCGGGGGTCGTCACCGTGCACGATCTGGCTTTCGTCCGGTATCCGGATCTCGTAAGCGCTGCTTCGCTCGAGTACCGCGAGCTGGTCCCGCGAGCCTTGACGCGAGCGGCTGCGGTGCTCACCCCGACCCAGGCCGTCGCGGCCGAGCTCGTCGACACCTACTCGGTCTCACCTGACCGAGTCCACGTCACGCCCTTGGGCGTGGATGATGCCTGGTTTTCCGCGACTGCCGCCCGGTCACCGGGCCTTCCGGAGCAGTACCTACTCGCGGTCGGCACGCAAGAACCGCGCAAGGGGCTGGACGTGTTGCTCTCGGCCTACCGCCTCCTTCTCGCCGATCGGATCGACGTGCCGCCACTGGTAATCGCGGGCGGGACCGGCTGGGGACCGATGCTGGACACCGCGAGGTTGACCGCTGATCAGGTGATCACGCTGGGCTACGTGGCTCGGTCGACGCTGCGTGGACTTGTCGCCGGAGCGTCGCTGCTTGCCTTTCCTTCGTTGTACGAGGGCTTTGGGCTGCCGCCGCTGGAGGCGATGGCAGCCGGGACGCCGGTCGTCGCATCCGACTTGCCGGCGGTCCGCGAAGTCGTCGGTTCGCACGCCCGGCTGGTTCCCCCCCGCGACGCGGCCGCGCTAGCCGCCGCCCTGCAAGACGTTCTGGCTCACCCGCCATCGCCGGATCAGCGCGCAGCGGCACGAGAGCGCGCCGCCTCATTTACCTGGCGGCGCTGCCGCGAGACAACGATGGCAGCCTATCTCGGCGTGTTGCCGGAGCGTCCCGGCTAAGAGCCGGCGTGCCGCCTGCCCGAATCCCGGCAGGCGCCCGTGTCAGCCCGAGCGGTCCGTGCGTCGGGCCGGCTGCCGGCTGTTACCAAGGGTGGTCGGTCACTGATCCGGCATGGTGGGGCCTCGCCCGCAGCACGAACTGGTAACCGAATAGGGTTGGCCGCAGCTTGAGGAGGAATCGGTCCACCCGGCGGGCGAAGCGGCTTGGCAGGGACTTTCCGCGGGACAGCACGTCGAACGGAAGACCCGTGTACCGCATGTCGAGGACCTCTATCCCGCTCGCCCGCACGGACCTCAGCAGGCTGCGCCGGCTGAAGAATCGTAGGTGCGTCTCGTCAAGGATGCCCCGGCGGTCGTAGTCGAACATGCCGCTAGCGACACGCAGGCGCGGATACCAGTGACCGAAGTTCGGCACGGAGATCAGGATCTCGCCGTCGCCGGTGACGACTTCGGCCATCTGCCGCAGCAGGCGGGACGGATGGGTCACGTGCTCGATCACGTCTGCGGCGATGACGATATCGAAGCCCGACCCCACCGTGGCCGGGATGCCGTCCTCGAGATTGCCTAACACGAATTCGTCGACCCGGTCACGAACACCGTCGAGCTCGAGGCCGTCGACGCCGGTGACGTGATGGCCGAGTTTGCGGAGGCGTTCGGCGAGCCGTCCACCAGAGCATCCGAGGTCGAGGATTCGTTTTGGCGGCGCGTCGCTCAATATCTCGAGCAGCACGGTGTGCGACGTGCCCTCGCCCTCTTTGAAGTCGTACTCGTCGCTCGCCGGGACCCAAGTGTGGGTACCGAACCCCATTCGGTTCAGGCGGTAGACGACGACGTCACGGACGACATCGCGCGCGTACCGCATCCCGTTTACGTAGCAGATCTCGTCGCCGTAATAGGTCGGGATCGGGATCTCGATGATCCGCTTACCGCGATCGAGGAGCTGGACGATGATCTGGGTGTCAAAGTCAAATCCGTCCGTGTTGTTCGCGATCGGGAGTTCCGCAAGGGCCGCCACACTGTATGCCCGGTACCCGGAATGGAATTCGCTCAGGTTCGACCCGAGCAGCGAATTCTCGATACGCGTGAGGATGCGGTTGCCGGCCCATTTGTACGCGGGCATTCCACCGCGGCGCGACGCTCCTCGTTCGAGCATACGGGAGCCGAAAACCGCCTCGGCCTCGCCGCGTTCGAGCGGCGCGACGATCGAGTGAAGGCACTCCGGCGCGTACTGCCCGTCGCCATGCAGCAGCACGATGATGTCCAGACCTCGCTCGATCGCGAACTGGTATCCGGCCTTCTGGTTGCCGCCGTAGCCGAGGTTCTTCAGGTGCCGGACGACGGTGGTCGGCATTTCGCCGTTCGCGTCGCGCCAGCGCAAGGCAACGTCGACGGTGGTGTCGTCGCTGGCGTCATCGAAGACCAGGATCTCGTCGATCTTCGGCCGGAAGTCAATCGGAATGCGATCGAGTGTCTCAGCGAGAGTTGATTCGGCGTTGTAGGTCACGACCAGGATGCCGATACGACTCCGGCCCGGGGCGTAGGACCTCCGGGCCGGGTTTGCTGCGCTCATCCCCATTCTCCACGACCAGACCGTACCAAGAGCAACAGCCTGACCCGTCGGCTGTCGAAACGCAATGCCGCGGCGTGCGCGGGGTCCTGCCGTAGCATCGGGCCAGTGCCCAGCGCCAGTCGGACGGCGACGGTGAGCCGAGGTCTTCGCACCGTCGCGAGCCCGCCCGTCATGCGTATGCTGCGCCTGGTCTTCCTGGTAGCGGCGGTAGGCCTGTCGGCATATGCGGTGGCCACGCGGTGGCACGAGGTCAGCCAGCACCTCCACCAGATCGGATGGGGCCGCGCCGCGTTGTGCGTGCCGCCGATGCTGGCCGGGCTCTTCTGCGGAATGCGGGCGTGGCGGTCGATCCTCAGTGGCATGGGGTCGCAGCTGCCGCTCCGCCCGTCCGCCCGGGTCTACTTCGTGGGCCAGCTGGGCAAGTACATTCCCGGTTCGATCTGGCCGGTGCTCGCCCAGATGGAACTCGGCCACGACCACGACGTCCCGCGCCGCCGGTCGGCCGCGGCACTCGTGATCGCCATCATCGTGAGCCTTGCCACCGGTTTGATTGTCACCGTCCTGACCATCCCCTTCGTCGATGGCGGCCGATATCCCGCGCTCTGGTGGCTGCTTGTCCCGGTTCCGATCCTGGTGGCTTTGCTCAACCCGCGCGTGCTGTGGGGGTGCCTGCGCCGGATCCCGGTGCTGAATTTGAAGTCGAGCCTGCCGCCGGTGCTGCCGAACCGATCGATGGCCGCAGCAGTCGCGTGGGCGACATTGGGCTGGCTGAGCTACGGGCTGCACGTCGCCGTGCTTGTCGCAGCGTTCCGCGAGCACGGTGCCGATACGGTCGCGGTCGCCTCGATCGGGGGGTACGCCTTCGCCTGGACGGCCGGGCTTATCGCATTCCTGCTGCCGGCCGGCGCCGGGGCGCGCGACGTCACGCTGGTGCTGGCGCTGTCGGGCGTCGTCGCGACAAACCCGGCGATCGCCGTTGCGGTCGTGTCGCGAGCGGTGACCACGGTCTGCGACCTCGGCCTCGCCGCGATCGCGGCCGGAGCAGCCATCCGCGTCATGCGGCCGACAGTCGCCGAGTCTCGGCACCACATCCCGGTGGACGAGGGCATGGTGCACTCCACCACGAACTGACGGCCGTCACATCAGCTGGCCGTTGAAGAAGTACGGCGCCATGTGCCAGGCGACGTAGACCGCAGCTCCCAACGGCACCACCAGCAGCCAGGCCGGAAGTCGGCGAAGCAACGGCACGCTCACGATCACGAACGCTTCCGACCGGTAGGTGCTCGCGTCGCCGCCGGCGATGTAGGGCAACAGCCAGACTCCGAGGCTCATCAGCAGGAAGGTCAAGTCGAACGCCGAGATGCGACTCTCGACCGCCGCCGCCCACGTCCGAGGCCGCATCTCGGCGGTATGCCGGCCTCGTACCGCACCGATGATCGTGACCAGACATACCAAGCCGAATAAGCACAGGGTGAGTAGCGTCTGCGCGGCGATGTAGTTCAGCACCTGCTGGCTGCTCGACTGCGGTGTCCACAGCGGGCGCAATCGGTCGATCAACGTGTCGAGCGGACTGTGCACACCGACGCGGTACTTCTTCACGCTGATGAAGTAGGCGTCCCAGATGCCGACCGCCACCTGCATGGTGAGCAGCACGGCACCGAAGCCGGCGGCGACGCCGACGGCTGGGATGATTGCCTGGCGCCTCCGCTGTCCGCGCAATATGAGCAGGCCGGTGGCGAGCAGCGCCGGCAACAGCACAATCGCGGTGAGGTAGCTGAACGCGGCCACGAACCCGGCCGCGAACCCGGCCCAGGCAAGGGCAGGCCGGGACGTGCGAAGCGCGAAGTAGAGGCAAGCGAGGATCCCGGCGATGCACATGGAGATCGGGAAAATCGCGGCGAAGTAGATCTGGCCGGGGAAGAACGCCGCGATCAGCAAGCACATCCAGCGGGTCCAGATCGAACGGGCGTCGGCGAGCAGGCGCCACATGAGTAGCAGCGCGAGGTACCAGCACATCCAGGCGAGGATCAGGCCGGCGGTCGGCAGCGGCACGCCCGTCGCGCCCGACAGCCCGCGCATGGCGAACGGGTACCCCGGGAACCAGCCGATCGTGCCGCACAGGTAGTTACCCGGAGGCAGATGCTGCGGGAGGAAACGCTCATCGCAGTGCCAGACGGCCTCGTACCCGCTGCGCGCGATGTGCAGGTAATGCCCACTGTCCCAGCGCCCGTAACTCGCCGGATCGAACAGATGCAGCCCGGTATAAGGGGAGCGGATGGCGATCACGGCCCACGCGGCCACTAAAGCCACGAGCGGCGGGACCAGCGCGGCTGCGCACCGGCGCCACCACGGACCTGTCGTCGACTCCGGGCTCGGCCGTCTCCAGCACGATGGGGGCCGTCTCGTCGGACAATTCGTAGCGCCTCTTCGTTCGAGTGGGTATCGGTCGGGCAACCGGCCTCGACCAGCTCGGTCTGCGATACTGCTTGGCCCCGGCTACCGTCTCACACCCGCCCGCATGGCTGCGAATCATTGAGAAGCAGGTGGGCGAGCCGTCGCCCGGTCGCGAGCCGGGCGATCTCGGCTACCGCACCAAGCCGAGGTCTAGACCGACAACCATCGTTTCGATCAAACACTCCAACGACCCGGCCCGCTCGCCCGACCCTTACCGACACACTCGAAGCGCTTCATCGTCTTGACGAAGTTGTTGCCGGTCGCTCCTTAGAGCCGCGCCGTCCGCGCGACCTAGGCGTGCCGGCGCAACCAGAGCACCGCCTGCTCCCCGGCGAGCTTCGACCGGCCGTAGACCGACTTGGGCCGCGGTCGGTTCGCCGACCTCGTACGGACGCTCGATTCGCCGTCGAACGCATATCCGTTTGGACGTGGATCAGCCGGCCGCGACTGCGCGCGTTCCGTGGCGCCCCGGCCGAACGGCACCGGCCGCACCCGTCAAGTTCCGTAACTGGTGAGGACCGAGCGCTATTTCGCTCGAGCAGAATACCGGGTCAGTGGCATCCGGCAATATCGTCAATCTATTTGGGCCTGACAACTCGCAGATCGTATGGCTGGGGGTCACGCTGTATCGTTATGGTCGTCATCCGAGCGGGCGTCTTGAAATTGAAGGGTGTGCATGACCGAATCTCCCAACCCAAGTGGCCGGGAGCCGCAACTCGCGTATTCCGAAATCCAGGGCAAGATGCACGATGAGCAGACTCGTCGCCAGAAGGCCCGCAAGATCATTCGCGTTCTTCATCACTATCTCGGTCGTGCTGACCTCAACGATCTGTCCACGCTGGATATCGGCTGTTCGGTTGGCATTATCGCCAGCGAGTTAGCGGCCGACGGCGCGATCTCGAGCGGCGTCGACATCGACGTCCCGGGCCTCGAGGCGGCGAAGGCCCGGTTCGGAGATCGGGTCAACTTCAGCTGCGCGTCGGCGGACGACCTTCCGATTCCTGATGAATCCCTGGATGTGGTGATCTTCAATCACATCTATGAACATGTCGTCGACGCCAGGGCGGCAGTCAACGAAATCCACCGGGTGCTGAAACCGACCGGTGTCGCCTACCTCGGGCTGGCCAACAAGTACCAGCTGATGGAACCGCATTACGGCTTGCCGCTGCTCTCGTGGCTGCCGCAGGAGGCGGCCGACAAGTACGTCCGCCGCGCCGGCAAGGCACCCCACTACTATGAACGCCACCTCTCGCGCACGGGGCTGAAGCAATTGCTGCGTGGGTTTCACATATATGACTACACAGTTCCGGTTATTCGACACCCGGATGTGTTCGGCAGCGACGACCAGGTCAAGAGCGTGGTTTCCCGGTTGCCGGTTCAGCTGATCCAGGCTCTGATCCCGATCGTGCCGACCTATATCTGGATCGGGACCAAACGTCATTTGCCTCCTCGGTCTTCGGGGGCGGACGACGGGCTCAGGCACCTCGACCTCACCGCGGCCGGCCGACAGTGACTAGCCGCCAGGGTGCGCAGCCGAGCTGGTGACCCCGAAACACCGCGAGTCGACCCTCCAGCCGAAGTCCCGCGTCAGCTTGCGCGAAGCGCATCGCCGATCGAGGCGAAGGCCTGGCGCAGCGCCGATCGCCAGTGCGGCAAGGGAGTGAGGCCGGCGCCCTGCCAGGCCCGATCAGACAGCACCGAGTACGCCGGCCTGGGCGCCGGCCGCGGGAAGTTTGCCGTATTCGTCGGCAGGACGCGCGACGGCTCAGCACCCAGCTCCTCGAAGATGGCTCTCGCGAAGCCGAACCAGGTCGTGGAGGCACTATTCGTGCAGTGGTACGTCCCGGCCGCAGTGGCTGGGGATCGGCCGAGTTCCACGATTCCGGCCGCAAGCTGTGCCGTCCAGGTCGGCGCACCGAACTGGTCATCGACGACGCGTTACCGTCGCCCGCTCGCGCTCGAGGCGGGCCATCGTCTTGACGAAATTGCCGCCCACCGCTCCGTAGAGCCAGGCCGTCCGCACGACGTACGCCTGTGGGAGGAGCTCTCGGACGGCCTGCTCGCCGGCGAGCTTCGATCGGCCATAGACCGACTTCGGCTCGGTCGGATCGTCGACCTCGTAGGGGACTCTCGACTCGCCGTCGAACACGTAGTCCGTTGAGACGTGGATCAGCCGACCGCCCGTGCGAGCCACTGCGCTGGCGACCGCGGCTGCGCCCGCAGCGTTCACGCGATACGCCGCGTCCTCGTCTGTCTCTGCCGCATCGACGGCCGTATAGGCCGCGCTGTTTACGACCACATCAGGGCGGAATTCGGCGATCGCGTCTGCCACCGCGCGAAGATCTGCCACGTCGAGATCGGATCGGCCCAGGGCGCGTACGTCCTCATCAGCGAGGACCCGCCGCAGGTCGCTACCGAGCTGTCCGTGCGCGCCAGTTATGAGCCAGCGCGTCATCGGCTGCTCATCAGTTGACCAGCCGATCCTTTGCCATTTCTGCACGCGCCTTCAGCGGTTCCCACCAGTCCGCGGTGCGTCCGGTACCAGGCGACGGTAAGCGCGAGCCCGTCCTCGAATGTCATCTGCGGCGCGTAACCCAGCTCGGAGATCTTGCTGTAGTCCACGGAGTACCGCAGATCATGTCCGCCGCCCCGGGGATCGACGATGTGCTGCACGTAATCCCAGCTACGCCCAGTCGCGTCGAGCAGCAGCTGGGTGAGCTCCTTGTTCGACAGTTCTTGACCGCCGCCGATGTTGTAGAACTCGCCCGGGCGACCCTGCTCGACGACCAGCTGAACCGCGCGGCAGTGGTCCGCGACGAACAACCAGTCTCGGACGTTGAGTCCCTCGCCGTACAGCGGCACTTTCTTACCGTCGAGCAGGTTAGTGACGAACAGCGGAATGACCTTTTCGGGAAAGTGGTAAGGACCGTAGTTGTTGCTGCATCGGGTAATGGAGATGTTGAGGCCGTACGTCTTGGCGTAGGCGCGCGCCATGAGATCGCCCCCGGCCTTGGCCGCCGAGTATGGCGAATTCGGCTCCAGAACATGGCCCTCGGTCCACGAGCCAACCGGTGTCGAGCCGTACACCTCGTCGGTGGAGATATGCACAACCCGCTGCACATCGTGCCGGAGCGCCGCCTCGAATACCTGCTGGGCCCCCAGGACGTTGGTTCGGATGAAGTCGGTAGCGCCGATGATCGACCGGTCAACGTGCGACTCGGCCGCGAAGTTGACCAGGACGTCGTGCCCCGGCAATGCGGCGTCAAGGTCGGACGCCGAGCAGATGTCGCCACGCACGAATCGGTATCGCGGACTGTCGGCCACCGCCGCGAGGTTGGCCAGATTCCCGGCATAGGTCAACTTGTCGAACACAGTGACCTGGGCACCCGCAAAAGCCGGGTAGGAATCCGACAGCAGCTCTCGAACGTAGTGAGAGCCGATGAAGCCGGCTCCACCGGTGACGAACACACGCATGATCAGGGCAACCTCTTCCGAGCTTTGACGCAGGACACGACGTTCTGCAGCTGGCAGTATCTCAGAGCCGCCGCGCCAGGGTGGCCGCCTACCGGGTCTGGCGCCGCATCCCGGTTAGCCTCGCAATCGTGGCTGACGAACCCGGCCCGCGCGAGCAAGCCGGGCGTGACGTCCGTCTCGGCGTACGGCTCGGAGGTCGGCTGGTCATCGCCGCCCTGTCGTTCATCACGCTCGTCGGGAGCGGGCTCGCCTGGGCGACCTACCAGAACTTCACCGCCCATGTCCCGCACGGAGCCCCTGTTCCGAAGCTGGATTCCGGCCACCACGACGTGGACGGCTCGGACCAGAACATCTTGCTGCTTGGCAATGACAGCCGGGCCGGGGCGAGCCCGGCGGAGTTGAACGCGCTCGGCACGCAGGATGACGGCGGCAGCGTCAACACCGACACCATGATGTTGCTGCACATTCCGGCCAACGGCCGGACGGCGACCGTCGTGTCGTTCCCAAGAGACTCCTGGGTAGATATCCCGGACAATGGCAAGGGCAAGATCAATTCCGCGTACGGGATCGGCTACGCCGGCGCTCGGAGCCGCGGAGGGAACGAGCTCGCGAGCGAGAGCGCGGGCGTCGTGCTGCTCATCCGCACGATCAACCAGCTCACCGGGTTGCATGTCGACCATTACGCGCAGGTCAACCTGCTCGGCTTCTACCGGATCAGCAACGCGATCGGCGGCGTGCAGGTCTGTTTGAATGCGGCACAGAACCCGAACACCGACAGCGACGCGTACGGCAAGGGATACTCAGGCATCGACCTGCCGGCCGGCGTGTCAACGATCAAAGGCACTCAAGCACTCGCCTTCGTCCGGCAACGTCACGGATTGCCGAACGGCGACCTTGATCGAATCAAGCGCCAGCAGTACTTCATGTCCGCGGCCTTCCACAAGGTCGCGACGGCCGGCGTGCTGCTGAACCCGTTCAAGCTGCACGACCTGCTCGGTGCCGTCAGCTCGTCACTGGTCACCGATCCCGGCCTGGATCTCGTATCGCTGGCCAGTCAGTTCGAGAACCTGTCGTCCGGCAAGATCAACTTTGCCACCTTGCCGAATGGTGGATCACAGCTCGTTTACCCGGACGGAGTCGCAACCTCGATCGTGCAGGTCGACACCGCCGCGATCCCCGACTTCGTTCGACGACTCATGGGCCAGTCGGCCGACCCCGGCCTGGCCGGGGTGAGCCCGGCACCGCCGGCCTCGGTCACGCTCGATGTGCTCAACGGCACGCCCGTGCCCGGCGTGGCCGGCCGTAACGCCGATGCATTGCGTCGCGCCGGCTTCATCGTCGCCGCTGTCGACTCCACGGAGGCAGCGACGGCGACCTCGGTGGAGTACCCGCCTGGGCAACAGAGCGCGGCGAAAGCGGTAGCAGCCGCCGTCCCCGGCGCAACCCTCGTCCAGACTGGTTCTGTGCAGCGCGTCACACTCGTGCTGGGAACGGACGGACACGAGGCCCGCGGGGTCGCGGCGAGCGCGGCTCCGACTCCGACTCCGACTCCGACTCCGCCGGCATCCGGCCCAAGGTCGGCCGCGGCACCCACATCACCGGCGAGTTCGGCCGCGAGACCCTCCCCCGCGCAGCCTGCCGGTGGCTGCATTAACTAGTGATTTACACGATTTGCCCGGTAGTTGGCCAGCCCAGACAACGCTGAGACCTCCTCTAGCCATCTGACAAACCGCCGGTAACCTCGGGGCGTGTCCTCCTACAACGGCGGGACGGGGCCGCCGGGTGGCGAGTCACGTCCAGGTGACCCCTCCGCACCGTCGCCGTTCGACCTGGATCCGCGTGGAGGGCGCGTCACTCGCTCCGAACGCCGCGCCGCCGAGGCCCGCCAAAAGTCTTCGCGCGACCGCACCACGCCGACGGCAACCGGTCGCCGTCGGCATGCCAAGTCCGGTCGTTCGGACCTGCGACGGGGGTTTGTGCTGGGCACATCGATCCTCGCGGCGCTGCTCGCGAGTCGCCGTGCTGGTTACCAGCGGGTGGGCCTGGTGGACCTGGCGCGGCTTCAAACAGGACATCCGCCGCGTCGACGCCATCGGCGGAGTGGGCCAGCCGAACAAGGACATCGACGGCAAGGACCAGAACATCCTGATTGTCGGCAACGACGACCGGCAGACGGCGACGAACGCTGAATTGGCCCAGCTGGGCACCACCCGCGATGGCGGCAGCCTGAACACCGACACGATGATGGTGCTGCACGTGCCGGCGGACGGCCGCAAGGCCACAGTGATCTCGATCCCCCGGGACTCCTACGTCGCGATACCGGGCCACAGCATGAACAAGATCAACTCGGCGTATCCCACCGGCGTGGCGAGCGGGAACGGAAGCACCTCCGCCGGCGCCCGGCTCGCCGTGCAGACGGTGTCCAACCTCACCGGCCTGACCATCGATCACTTCGTCCAAGTCGACCTGCTCGGCTTCTACCGCATCAGCAACGCGATAGGCGGCGTTCCGGTCAACCTCTGCGCTCCGGCCAAGGAGGCCAACTCCGGCATCAACCTCCCAGCTGGCGTGTCGGTCATCAAGGGCACCCAGGCGTTGGCGTTCGTCCGCCAGCGCTATGGGTTCCCGGACGGGCTCGGTGATCTCGATCGGATCCGGCGCCAGCAGTACTTCCTGTCGGCCGCGTTCCGGAAGTTGTCGAGCGCAGGCGTGCTGCTGAACCCGTTCAAGCTGCAGAACCTGCTCAAGGCGGTGTCGCAGTCGCTGTACATGGACCAGTCGCTGGACCCGCTCAAGCTGGCTGAGCAGATGCAGGCGCTCACCGCCGGCAACCTCAGCTTCTCGACCATCCCGACCGACGGGTTCGCCGACGTCCCCGGCGTCGGTAGCACCGTCGTCGTCAATCCCGCTGAGGTGAAAACAAAGGTTCGCCAGCTTGTCGCGGCGACCGCGAGCACGCCGCATACCAGCGCACCGCGCGGCAGTCGCACCGTCGTCGGTGACTGTGGACGTCCTCAACGGGACGGGTGAGGACGGTGTCGCCGCTCGCAACGCGAGCGCGCTGCAGAAGGCTGGCTTCAAGATCGCGGCGGTGGACACTGCCCCGTCCGCGAGCACCAAGACGATCGTCGAATACCCATCCGGGATGCAGTCGCAGGCCGCCGCGGTCGCGGCGCACGTTCCCGGCGCGGCGACGACCCAGGGTTCGGTCACGGTCGTAACGCTGCTCCTCGGATCGGACGGTCTGCAGGCGTCGGGTGCCGCTCCGAGCACCGCCGCACGGTCGGCGACGCCGAGCGCGCCCACGTCGCGGACCGCGGACCAGGCGGGCTGTATCTACTGATATGGCCTCGCCGGAGGGTCTGTTCGCTGCGCTGCTCGAAGCCGCCCCGACGCAGCCGTTCGTGACGTACTACGGCGACGGCAGCCACGATCGGGCCGAGCTCTCGGCTCGCTCGCTGGCCAATTGGGTCGCCAAGACGTACTTCCTGCTCACCGACGAGCTGGGCCTCGGACGCGGCAACGCCGCCTACGTCGACCTGCCCGCACATTGGATCTCGCTCTCGCCGTTACTCGGCTGCTGGACCGCCGGCCTGGAGGTCGTGACCGATCCGAGCCGCGCTGACGTCGGATTCGTCGACCCCGAGCGGGCGCTCAACGCCGTCGAGATCCCTGACGTGTTCGTCATCGCGCCGGACTCTGCCGCCCTCGGGCTCAAGCCGGATCGACTGCCACCCGGGATGACCGACTACGTGGCCGCAGTCCGGCCGCAGGCCGATGCATGGGCAGCAGTCCGGCCCCCGGCGACTGACGCCGATCCGGCCCTGGACAGTCAGACTCGGGCTGAACTCGTGTCAGCCGCGGCCGACCGAGCCGGGGAACTCGGTCTGGACACCGGCGCGCGCCTGATCACCGGGCGGGACTGGCACGGACCGCGCGACTGGATCGACCTGCTGCTCGCCCCCCTCGTGGTGGGCGGGTCGATCGTTCTTGTGCACAACGGGTGCGATCTGGAGCGCCGCCGCGTGCAGGAGCGCGCCACCGTGGTCGGGTAGCTGGCCGGCGACCGGCGGCGATCATCTTCGACGCATCGTCGCCCCAGAGCGGTAGCGCCAAGATCATCTCTGGGTTCGGGTCATGGATGCTAGGTCGGAACAACCCGCCCGTCGGCCTCGGCGCGGCCTAGGTATACCCGAACGGTCTGCTCGATCGGCTCGGTCGGAGCCATCTCCAGCGTGCTCGGCCATCGAGTGAAGACTGCGGTGAAGAATGCCGGCGGCACCGGGCCGTCGAAGGTCAGCTGCGAGGGATTGGAGGCGACGACGTAGAGTGAGCGGCCGTGTGCGCTCACCGCGCGAGCGGCGTCGCCCACCTGACGGGGTGAGGCGCCAACGAGGGCAAGAGTTGGCACTTCGCAGTACGACCGGATCGTCTGCAAGTAGCCCCACCGCAGACTCTCGTCGACGACCAGCACGGCGCCGTCCGGCGGCACCGCCGCGCACAGCGCGTGGACCGCAGCCGCCTGCGGGGCCTCTTCACGTAGGTCGCTCACCGGCCGGGTGACCAGCCACGGGAGCACCAGCACAGCGACGCAGGCCCCGATGACACCAGCGCGTACGACGACGCGCCCTGCGATCGACGTGGTCCACCAGGTCCACGCCGCGCGCAGCACCGCCATTGCCGCGATGATCAGTCCTGGTACCACGACGGGGACATAACGCCGCATCGCCCAGACCTGATCCGGCGTGATCTGGGGTGTCCACAGATACAGCGCCGACAGGGACAACGCCATGACCAGAAATCCGAGCAGCCGGTAGTCGCTCCGGCGAATGAGCTGGTTCAGCAGTAGGACGTACCCGAGAACGGCGAGGATGACGGTCGGCCAGCCGAAGTACATTGCTTGCCAGTCCACCGTGTACTCGGTATACAGGCGGGTGCCGTCGACGGGCAGACCCTGAGCTTGTTGGGCAACGCGCAGGATCAGGTTGTCGAATTCACCGCGCGTCGTCAGCCACCACGGTCGACTCAACAGAACGAGGAAGGCGACAATCACGGTCGCTGCGGCCACCCGGCTTAGCAGCAGCCGACCGGCGAGAGTCCCGATCCGCGCCTTGATCGGCTCTTGCCACGACCAGGCGACCACGACGGTGACCGCTCCGACGACGGCCAGCAGGAAGGCCGCGACGGCGACCGGAATGATTTGCGAGCGTTGGTTGTGGTAGTAGCCGGGCGAGAGCCAAGAGACGTCAAGGTAGCCAACCACGACCATTGGCACGGCCGATCCGATGAGCGCGGCGCTCCGCCATGCTGTCTCCCGCCGCCGATGTGGGGGTGCGATGGCGAGCAGGATCGCGGCGACCACCAGCAACGACAGCAACGCCGCGTACGCGTCGATCCGCACGACCGCGGCCATACTCGTCACGAAGCCGGCGGCGCCGAAGTCGACGGTTCGCCCGGTGCCAACGGCCCGGTACAGCAAGGCCATGCCGCCCATGAGGAACAGCAGTGCGAGTGGTTCGGTGAATGTGTCGCGGCTGACGTAAATCATCGGCATCGACACCGCGAAGGCCAGCAGCCCGACAAGCGCGAATTCAGCGCCGACAACGCGCCGGGCAATCGCGAAGAACGCCAGCAGCGCGATCCCGGCGAGCACCACGTTCGCTTTCAGCATCGCGGTCGTGCCGAAGACCGAACCGACCGTAGCGAGCAGGACGGGCAGCAGGTGATTGCCTTGGGCAAAGACGGTGGTGTCGGTCTGGCGTTGGAAACCGGCCGATGTGCCGTCGGATCCGAACGGCGAGCCGAACAAGTCCGGCTGCGTGTGGATGGGCAACGACTGATGGTCTACCAGCCACCGCGCGGTGAGCTCGTATGTCGCCGAATCTCGTTGCGCGAACAGGTTTTCCGCGGAGTAGCGCAGGTTCAGCAGTGCCCAGATACCCACGATGCCCATGGCGACGCCAGCCAGGACGACTTCCCGCCGGGCGATCTCGACGGCCTCGATCCGGACCAGCCACACCGCTACCGACGCGCCGACAACACCCAACGCCAGGGCGAGCGTCGGGATGAAGTGATTGGCCAGCAACATCACGATTGCCGGCGCCGAGAACCCAGCGATGGCAACTGGGAGCAGATCGGGCACCGACCAGATCCACCTCGCCCATGCCCTTGAGCGATGTCGCACGGGCGCAGACGTCACCGCGGTCGCGCGAGCCACCGCCGCGGACGCCGCTGTCGCCATGCAGGCTCCCGTCTTTCTGGATCGAATCCGTGCGCTATGGATCGAGGCTGTGGCGTGGCCGCCGCCCGTGACAGAACTTTAGCCGGACTGCTTCGCTATCGTGACCCAGAACGCAGGCGAGGAGAATGACCGGAATGGACAAGACGTTCGCCACGCCGGCCGATGCTGTGTACGACGTCGGCGACGGATCATCCCTCGCTGTGGGTGGATTCGGCCTGTCCGGGGTGCCCATCCGGCTCATTGACGCCCTGCTCGCGCTAGGGTGTCGCGACCTAGAGACGGTGAGTAACAACTGCGGCGTCGACGACGCCGGCCTCGGAGTCCTGCTGGCCGCCCATCGGATACGCCGCACGGTGAGCTCCTATGTGGGGGAGAACAAGGAGTTCGCTCGGCAGTACCTGGGCGGTGAGCTCGAGGTCGAGTTGACCCCGCAGGGCACGCTCGCCGAGCGGCTACGTGCCGGGGGAGCCGGTATCCCGGCTTTCTACACGCCGGCGGGCGTGGGCACGTGGGTCGCCGAAGGCGGCCTGCCCTGGCGCTACGCGCCGGACGGGTCGGTCGCAATCGCCTCGCCGCCCAAAGAAGTGCGGGACTTCGACGGACAGAGCTATGTCCTCGAGCGCGGCATCGTTACCGACTTTGCGCTGGTGCGCGCCGCGCGCGGCGACCGGCACGGAAATCTCGTCTACGACGCGTCGGCCCGCAACTTCAACCCGCTCGCTGCTCTGGCCGGACGGATCACGATTGCCGAGGTGGAAACCCTCGTCGAGCCGGGCGAATTGGATCCCGAGCAGATCCATACGCCGGGTGTGTTCGTGCATCGGGTGGTCGAAGTCGGCGAGGGCGGCAAGCAAGTCGAGCGCCGCACTACCCGCCCGCACGAGCCGGCGAAGGGGGTGTGACATGCCGCTCACGAGACCGCAATTGGCCGCCCGGGTTGCCGCAGAACTCAGAGACGGTGAGTACGTCAACCTCGGGATCGGCATGCCGACGCTGGTGTCGAACTACATCGCCGAGGGTGTACACGTCATCCTGCAGTCGGAGAACGGGATTCTGGGCGTGGGGCCGTATCCATACGAGGAGGATGTCGACCCCGATCTGATCAACGCCGGCAAGGAGACGGTCACCGTCCTACCTGGAGCGTCATTCTTCGACTCTGCGACCTCGTTCGGCATGATCCGCGGCGGCCATATCGACGTCGCCATTCTCGGCGCGATGCAGGTCTCGACGAACGGCGACCTCGCTAACTGGACCATCCCCGGAAAGATGATCAAGGGCATGGGTGGCGCCATGGATATCGTCCACGGAGCCAAACGCGTCATCGTGATGATGGAGCACGCCGCCAGGGACGGCACACCCAAGATCGTCAATGAGTGCTCGCTGCCTCTGACCGGAAAGAGCTGCGTACAACGGATCATCACCGATCTCGCCGTCATCGACATCACCGAGGACGGCCTGATCCTGCGCGAGCTCGCGCCCGACGTCAGCGTCGGCCACGTTCGCGGCGCCACCGAACCGCCGCTGATCGAGGCTCGGGATCTGCGGGCGATGGACGTCGGCGCAAGTGTCTGAAGTATCACGGGCCGTCACGCTGCCTCCTACTGGTCGACGGCTTGCTGGCCATGAGGGGGACGTGAACCTGATGACTACGACGCTGGCGGAGCGCGAACGGTGTGTGCTCCAGCTGTTCGCTGACGGGTTGTCGACCCGCGAGGTCGCCCGGCAGATGTGTTACTCGGAGCGCACGATCAAGAACGTGCTGCAGGACTTGACGATTCGACTGAACGTCCGTAACCGCACCCACGCCGTCGCATACGCCGTCCGCCACGGCTGGATCTGAGCTCGGCGCCTGCCGCGGCCTAGTGTCGCCGGGTATCGAGCATCTGCTTGGCCATGACCATCCGGTTGATCTGATTGGTGCCTTCATAGATCTGGGTGATCTTGGCATCGCGCATCATGCGCTCGACGGGGAAGTCCCGCGTGTACCCGTAGCCGCCGAACAGCTGCACGGCGTCGGTCGTCACCGCCATAGCGGTGTCGGAGGCGAAGACCTTCGCCGCGGCCGACGCCCAGGTGAGGTCCGGCTCGCCCCGCTCGGCCTTGGCCGCCGCCGCGTAGATCAACTGGCGGGCGGCCTCGGTCCGCATCGCCATATCGGCAAGCATGAACTGCACGCCCTGGAACTCGCCGATCGGCTGCCCGAACTGCTTCCGCTGGGTGACGTAGGCACTGGCGGCGTCGACGGCGCCCTGAGCGATGCCCAGGGCTTGCGCGCCAATCGTCAACCGGGTGTGGTCGAGGGTGCGCAACGCCGTTTTGAAGCCGGTACCAGGCTCGCCGATGATTCGATCGGCCGGGATCGTGCAGTCCTCGAAGTAGATCTCGCAGGTCGGCGATCCCCTGATGCCGAGCTTGCGCTCCTTCGGTCCTACGGAGAAACCGGGATCGTCCTTGTGCACGACGAATGCCGAGATACCCCCGGGCTCCGGCCCCAGGCTCGGTGACGGCCATCACGGTGTAGTACGTGGACACCCCGGCATTGGTGATCCAGGACTTGGTGCCGTTCAGCACCCAATGATCGCCGCGCAGCACGGCCCGCGTACGCATCGCAGCCGCGTCGGACCCGGCCTCCCGCTCGGACAGCGCGTAGCTGACCATCGCCTCGCCCGCGGCCACCGCAGGTAACACCTGCTTCTTCAGCTCCTCGGATGCCGACAGCAATAACGGCATGGTGCCGAGCTTGTTGACGGCAGGGATCAGCGCTGAGGACGCGCACGCACGGGCGACCTCTTCGATCACGATCGCTGTGGCGATGGCGTCTGCTCCTGCGCCGCCATACTCCTCGGGGATGTGCACGGCATGGAACCCGGCCCGCACGAGCGCGTCGAGGACATCGTAGGGAAACTCGCCGGTCTCGTCGATCTCGGCCGCTCGTGGCGCGATCTTGTCGTCCGCGAGAGCGCGGACTGCCTCTCGGAGCATTCGGTGCTCGTCGGGAAGCCGATAAACGTCGAACTTGGGATTTCCCAGCACCATGATTCCGATAGTAGGACGACGGACTACTTGGTCTCGGTCGGCTGGGTAGACTCGTCCCGAGCCGTGACTGGCGCATGCATAAGGTGGTTCACCACCGGGGAGCGGCTCCGCACTGTCGCCGCGCGCCTGGGTGCCGTCACCGGTTACGAGACGAGAGGCGCCATGACCCAGATCACCACTCCACCCGCGTTCGACGCCGCAGCGGCGTCCACCGCCTATCGCAACGCGCTCGACGTGATTGCCGCCGTCGAACCCGACGTCGCGTCAGCAATGCGGCAAGAGCTCACCGATCAACGCGAGTCTCTGAAGCTGATTGCCAGCGAGAATTACGCCTCGCCTGCCGTGCTGCTGGCGATGGGTTCCTGGCTGAGTGACAAGTACGCGGAGGGGACGATCGGCCACCGCTTCTACGCGGGTTGCCGGAACGTCGACACCGTCGAGCAACTCGCCGCGGACCATGCCCGGGCGTTGTTCGGCGCACCGCACGCGTACGTCCAGCCGCACTCGGGCATCGACGCCAACCTGGTGGCGTTCTGGGCCGTGCTCGCTCAGCGCATCGAGGCGCCCGCGCTCGCGACCGCTGGCGTTCGGCAGGTGAACGATCTCTCGACGGAGGATTGGGCGCAGCTGCGGCACGCCTTCGGTAACCAGCGCATGATCGGCATGTCGCTCGATGCCGGCGGCCACTTGACGCACGGGTTCCGGCCGAACATTTCCGGCAAGATGTTCGATCAGATGTCCTACGGAACGAATCCCGAGAACGGACTGCTCGACTACGACGAGGTCCGCCGGCTGGCGCGGGAGTTCCGGCCCCTGATCCTGATGGCCGGCTACTCCGCCTATCCACGCAAGATCAACTTCGCGACGATGCGCGAGATCGCCGACGAGGTCGACGCGACACTCATCGTCGATATGGCGCACTTCGCGGGCCTGGTCGCCGGCAAGGTGTTCACGGGCGACTTCGATCCCGTCCCGTACGCGCACGTCACGACGACGACGACCCACAAGTCGTTGCGCGGCCCGCGCGGCGGCATGGTGCTGTGCCAGCCGGAATTCTCCGACTCGGTCGACCGCGGCTGCCCCTTGGTGCTGGGCGGCCCCCTGGCGCACGTCATGGCGGCGAAGGCGGTGGCACTAGCCGAGGCCCGGCAGGCGGCGTTCGCGGAATACGCGCGGGCAGTTGCTGACAACGCGATTGCCCTCGCCGAGGGGTTGCTGCGCCGAGGTGCCAACCTGGTCACCGGCGGCACCGAGAACCACATCGTGCTGCTTGATGTCACCTCGTTCGGGCTGACCGGTCGGCAGGCCGAGTCCGCGCTGGTCGACTCCGGCATCGTCACCAACCGGAACTCGGTGCCGCGTGATCCCAACGGGGCGTGGTACACGTCCGGCATTCGGCTCGGCACTCCTGCGCTCACGTCCCGCGGTTTCGGGGCCGACGACCTCGACCGCGTTGCCGAGCTCATCGTCGACGTGCTGACCGCGACGGGGCCCGCCGCGGCGCGCGATGGCGCGCCGTCGAAGGCGCGCTACGAGCTTCCGGACGACGTCGCCAAGCGCACCCATGCCGCGGCGAACGAATTGCTCGACGCCCATCCCTTGTACCCGGGCCTCGATCTGAGCTGATGAGCGTGTTGAGCCTGCCAGCGTCCGTCGACATCCGCGAGGTGGGTCCGCGGGACGGGCTGCAGCTCGAGCGGCTCGTCCCGTTCGACGCCAAGATGGCCATGTTCGACGCGCTGGCAAAGACCGGAGTACGCCGGATCGAGGCGACGGCGTTCGTCTCGCCTCGTGCGGTGCCGGCGATGGCCGACGCCCCGCTAGTGGCCGCCGAGCTGTACCGCTGGCCGCACATCGCGTGGTCGGCGCTGGTGCCCAACCCCAAGGGCGCCCGCCTGGCGACCGACGCCGGTATCCGTGACGTGGAATACGTCGTGTCGGCGGCCGACGGGCACAGCCTCGCCAATGCCCGGATGACGAGCGATACCGCAGTAGGCCTCGTCGGGGAGGTAGCCGGGATCGCGCATGCCGCAGGCGGGCGGTGCGAGGTGATCATCGCTGTTGCGTGGGACTGCCCGTTCGACGGCCGAACGCCGGTCGCGCGGACGGTCGAGGTCGCGCGCCGCGCAGCCGACCAGGGCGCGGATCAGCTCTGCTTGGGCGACACGATCGGAACGACCACCCCGACGCGCGTTGTCGAGCTCGTTGAGGCGGTCCGCGCGGCTTGTCCTGGACTGGATGTTGGCGTCCACTTCCACGACACCCGCGGGTCCGGGATCGCGAACGTGCTCGCCGCCGTGCAGGTCGGCGTGGTGGAGCTCGACGCGTCGGTCGGCGGGCTGGGCGGCTGCCCGTTCGCGCCCGGCGCGAGCGGCAACATCGCGACCGAAGAGGCGGTCTACCTGCTCGAGGAGATGGGCGTCGACACCGGCGTGGATCTCGACGCTGTCCTCGCCGCGGCGGCGGCAACCGAGGAGGCGGTCGGACATGGCTTGCCGAGCTCGTTGTACCGGGCCGGCGGCCGCGCCGTACCGCTCGGCCGACCGGCGGACTAATTCTCGATGATCTTGGACTTATCGTCGCGATAGCGCGATAGGTCCAAGATCACGACGATGAAAGACGTCAGCTCGTTGAGTCCGCCTTGGCGGTGCCGGCCTCCAGCGAGTCGCCGGACGGCAGCTCGTTGTGCCCGCCGAACTGCTGGCGCATCGCCGACAGCACCTGGTTGGCGAAGTGGTCCTCGTCGCGCGAGGCAAACCGCTCGTAGAGAGCCGCAGAGAGCACGGGCGCCGGAACGCCGATGTCGATGGCGGCCTTCACCGTCCACCGGCCCTCGCCGGAGTCGGACACCCGGCCGGCGAGTCCGTCCAGGGTGGGGTTGGCCCGCAGCGCCGCGGCGGTCAAGTCGAGTAGCCAGGACGCGATGACGCTGCCGCGCCGCCACACCTCGGCGACCTTCGGCGTGTCGATGTCGAACTGGTAGTACTCCGGCTCGCCGAGCGGGGCGATCTCGGCCGAATGCGCGGCGGCCTGAATCCCGGCATCGGCGTTGTGCAGGATGTTCAGGCCCTCGGCGTAGGCGGCCATGATGCCGTACTCGATGCCGTTGTGAACCATCTTCACGAAGTGCCCCGCCCCCGACGGCCCGCAGTGCAGGTAGCCCTGCTCTTCCGGAGCCGGATCGCCCTGCCGTCCGGCCGTCCGCGGGATGTCACCCACGCCAGGCGCGATCGACTTGAGTACCGGATCGAGGACAGCGATGGCCTCGTCGTCACCGCCGATCATGAGGCAGTAGCCGCGGTCCAGACCCCACACTCCGCCGCTCGTGCCGATGTCGACGTAGTGAATGCCCTTTTCTCGCAGCGCCCGCGCGCGGTTCACGTCGTCGCGGTAGTTCGAGTTGCCGCCGTCGATGATGATGTCGCCGGCCTCCATGAGGTTGCCGAGCTCCTCGACCGTCTTGCCCGTGAGGCTGGCCGGGATCATCACCCAGGCAACTCGGGGCTTGTCCAGCTTGGAGACGAACTCCTCCATGGTGGCCGCACCCGTTGCCCGTTCCTCCTCCAGCTCGGCGACCGACTCTGGATTGACGTCCCATACCACGCAGGTGTGGCCGTCACGCATCGCCCGCCGGACGATATTGGCACCCATCCGGCCCAGGCCGATCATTCCCAGCTGCATGGCTGCTCCCTACTGACGGGCCGCACGGTAGCGGCGGATGAGTGCATTGGTAGAGCTGTCGTGCGCGAGTTCCGGTTCAGCGGCGGACAGCTCGTCGGCCACCTTCTTGGCAAGTACCTTGCCGAGTTCGACGCCCCACTGATCGAAGGAGTTGATGCTCCAGACCGTTCCTTGTACGAACACGCTGTGCTCGTACAGCGCAACGAGCTTGCCTAGGGCGGCCGGGGTGAGGGATTCGAGCAGCAGCGTGTTTGACGGACGGTTGCCTTCGAACACCCGGTGCGGTACCAACCAGGCCGGCGTTCCTTCAGCGGCGACCTCGTCGGCCGTCTTGCCGAAAGCGAGGGCCTCGGTCTGCGCGAACACGTTGGCGGTGAGCAGGTCGTGATGGTTGCTGAGCGGGTTGAGGGAGTGCAGGAAGCCGATGAAATCAGCCGGGATCAGCCGGGTTCCCTGATGGATCAACTGGTAGAAGCTGTGCTGCCCGTTCGTGCCAGGCTCGCCCCAGAACACCGGCGATGTGTCGTAGTCGACGCGTCGACCGTCCAACGTCACCGACTTGCCGTTGGACTCCATCGTTAGTTGCTGCAAATAGGCCGGGAATCGCTTCAGATACTGGTCGTAAGGCAGCACGGCCTGAGTCTGCGAACCGAAGAAGTCGCAATACCAAACGGTGAGAAGACCGAGGATTACCGGCAGATTGGCCTCGAATGGCGCCGACCGGAAGTGCTCGTCCATGGCGTGGAATCCCGCGAGCATGTCGCGGAACGCGGCTGGCCCGATCGCGATCATCGTGGACAGTCCGATCGCGGAATCCATCGAATACCGGCCGCCCACCCAGTCCCAGAACCCGAACATGTTCATGAGGTCGATGCCGAACTTGGCCACCTCGTCGGCGTTTGTGGACACCGCCACGAAATGCTTGGCGACGGCCGCCTCGTCCCGGAGCGTCGCCAACGCCCACCGACGGGCTGTTTGGGCGTTAGTCATCGTCTCGAGCGTGGTGAACGTCTTGGACGAGATGATGAACAACGTCTGGGCCGGGTCGAGATCATCAGTCGCCTCGGCGAAGTCGGTGCCGTCGACATTCGAGACGAACCGGAATGTCAGGTTGCGCTCGCTGTAATGCCGAAGCGCCTCGTAGGCCATCACCGGGCCCAGATCGGATCCGCCGATGCCGATGTTGACGATGTTCAGGATTCGCTTCCCGGTGTACCCGGTCCACTGGCCCGACCGAAGCCGGTCAGCGAATTCCGCCATCCGGTCGAGCACCTCGTGCACGGCTGGCACCACGTCGATGCCGTCGACTCGAACCTGTTGACCCTTGGGCGCCCGCAGTGCCACGTGCAGCACCGCGCGGTCTTCGGTGACATTGATCCGCTCACCGGCGAACATGGCGTCGATCCGGTGGCGGAGGCCGGACTCGTCGGCGAGGTCGACGAGGAGACGCATCGTTTCGTCGGTGATCCGGTTCTTCGAGTAGTCGAGGTAGATGCCTTCGGCAATGAGCGCGAGGCGGTCTCCGCGGCCTGGGTCGTCGGCAAACAGCTGCCGGAGGTGGAGGTTGCCGATCTCGGCGTGGTGCTTGGTCAGTTCAGCCCAGGCGGGACGGGCGCGTAGCGGGGTCTCGGTGGGTTCGGCCATGGGGGTATCACAGCACCCCCCATGTCGGCTGCGCTACCGACCCTCCCGAATCGCACCGATTCAGCGGCGCGGCCTTCTCTTGGGTTACCCTTCACCGTTGGTTTGGGGATAAGCAGCATGTGACGAAGAGTGCGGGGGTAGAGATGACGGAACGGCCGCGGCTCTCGGTCGTCGGCACCGGGTACCTGGGCGTTACGCATGCCGTATGCATGGCCGAGCTCGGCTACGAGGTCATCGGGCTCGATGTCGATGCCGACAAGATCGCGCTTCTCCGCAAGGGCGTGGTGCCGTTCTACGAGCCGGATCTGCCTGACCTGCTGGAGAAGCACAATGGCCGCGGGCTGCGGTTCACCACGGACTACGCCGAGATCGCCCAAAGTGCGGATATTCACTTCGTCTGCGTGGGCACGCCCCAGCTGCCTGACCAGTACGCGGCTGACCTCCGCTATGTCGAGTCCGCGTTCGCGTCGCTAGCTCCCCACCTCACCCGTCAGTCGCTTGTGGTCGGAAAGTCGACCGTGCCGGCCGGCACGGCCGTGCGGATGGCTCGGCTGGTGCGCGATCTGGCCCCGTCGCCAGACGCCGAGGTGGCGTGGAATCCGGAGTTCCTCCGCGAGGGATATGCAGTGGCCGACACGTTGCGGCCGGACCGCCTGGTCTTCGGGGTGGACTCAGCGTGGGCCGAGGCGCAGCTGCGGGCCGCGTTCGCGCCGGTGATCGATCAAGGCACGCCGGTCGTCGTCACCGATTTCGCCACGGCCGAGCTCGTCAAGGTAGCCGCGAACTCGTTCCTCGCCACGAAGATCTCGTTCATCAACGCCATGGCCGAGGTCTGCGAGGCCACCGGTGCTGACGTCACTCAGCTCGCCACCGCTATCGGATACGACCCACGGATTGGCCGCCGCTTCCTGTCTCCAGGGCTCGGTTTCGGCGGCGGGTGTCTGCCCAAGGACATCCGAGCGTTCATTGCGCGCGCCGGCGAGCTCGGCGTCGACCAGGCCGTGTCGTTCCTGCGCGAGGTTGACGAGATCAACCTTCGGCGGCGAGCCCGCACAGTCGAGATCGGCCTGGACCTGGTTGACGGCAGCTACCGAGGCATTCGGGTGACGGTGTTGGGCGCGGCGTTCAAGCCGGACAGCGATGACATCCGCGACTCGCCGGCCCTTGACGTCGCCGCCGCGATCAGCCGCCAAGGCGCTGATGTCGTGGTCTACGACCCACATGCGATGGACAACGCCCGCCGCTTACATCCGGAACTGGACTACGCCGTTTCGCTCGACGCGGCGCTGGATGGTGCCGACATCGTGCTGCTGCTCACCGAGTGGGCCGAGTTCCGAACCATGGATCCGACAGCGATCGGCCGCATCGTGCGGCAGCGAAATATCGTCGACGGCCGTAACGTGCTCGACCCCGTCCTCTGGCGTGCGGCCGGCTGGCACTTCCGCGCGCTCGGCCGGCCCTGATCAGCTCGTGATGTCCTTGCGCTGGAAGCGCACCCAGGCCGCGCCGAAGAATACCGCGGCGTAGACCAGCGACAACCCGATGCCGCGCAGCATGTCGTCCCAGACGACGGTCGGGCCCAGCGCGTCCAGCCACGAGTACTGGTAGTGCGTGGGCAGGTATTGCCGGTACGGATCCAACGCCGAGATCGAGTCCAGGATGTTCGAGATGACGACGAGCAGTACCGCGCCGCCGACGGCACCGAGGGGGGCGTCCGTCATCACTCCGAGCAGGAAGGCCAAGCCGGCGACGACCAGGGACTGGACACAGGCGTAGCCGACAACGATGAGGAGCCGAGTGAGGGCTTCGGACGTGGTGAACGTGCCGCCGAGCGGAGAACGGGCGGGCGCCCAGCCGAAGAACAGCCCGCCAACGACGTATCCCCACAGCGGCAGCAGCAGGTTGGCGCCGAAGCTGAGCGTCAGCGATACGACGAGTTTCTGCCGCAAGAGGCGGGAACGCGGCACCGGCAACGCGAGCAGGTAGCGGAGGGACGACCAGCTCGCTTCGCTTGCCACCGTGTCGCCGCAGAACAGCGCGACGATCACGACGAGCAGGAAGCCGATGGCGGCGAACTCGGTGAACAGTGCGAAGTTGGTGGCACCGGTCGTGGCGATGTCGACCAGCGCGGCACCGCCGGACGTCTGCTGGCCACCGACTTTGAATGCGATGGCTACGAGGATCGGCAGCAGGAGTAGTACCAGCGCGACCAATTGGGTTCGGCGCCGTTTGAGCTGGCGGATGAATTCGATCCGTAGCGGCAACGTCCGCTGAGGATCGAACGGGACCGGCTCGCCCGCGGCTGGCAGCGTCGCAAGCCGCTCGTGCACGCCGCGCCGGGTTGGCGCCTCGGTGCGGTGGTTGTCACTCACGGCCATCATTCACCCGCCACCAGATCGAGGAAGACATCTTCGAGCGCGCGGCGGGCCGGCACCGTCTCCGCCGAGATTCCGGCACCAGCGAGCACCTGAGCCGCGCGCTCCGGATCCGGGACCGCCAGTTGCATGCGGCCGTTACCGGCGATGTCGTGGACGGATCCGGCAGCGATCAGCGCGCCCTTGTGCATCACGACAACGTGCGTGCACGTTTGCTCGACCTCAGCCAGCAAGTGACTGGAGATCATCACCGTGCGACCGGTCAGCGCGTAGCGCTGCAGGACCTCACGCATCTCGGCGATCTGCGGCGGGTCGAGGCCATTCGTGGGTTCATCGAGGACGAGCAACTCGGGCAAGCCGAGCATGGCCTGAGCGATCGCCAGTCGCTGCCTCATGCCATGGCTATAGGTCTTCACCTTGCGGTCGATCGAGGTGCCGAGTCCGGCGATCTGTAGCGCTGTCTCGAAATCAGCGTCGTCGAGTGGCCTCCCGGACGCCTCCCAGAACAGGCGCAGGTTCTCGCGCCCCGACAGGTGTGGCAGGAAGCCGGGCCCTTCGATGAACGCCCCGATCCGGGAAAGCACAGCCGCGCCCGGCTGGATCGGCTGCCCGAACACGTGGATCTGCCCACGCGTCGGGGTGATCAGGCCCACCAGCATGCGCAACGTAGTCGTCTTGCCGGCTCCGTTGGGCCCGAGCAGTCCGACGACCTGGCCCCGCTCAACGCGGAACGTCACACCGTCGACGGCGCGGAAGCCGTCGCCGTACTCCTTGACGAGGTCGTGGAGCGCGATCGGCACTTCGGCGAGGTCCGGTTCGGGTCGGCTGGCCCGGCAGCCGACGTCGAGCCCACCACGCGACAGCGGACATCACCAGCAATACCGCGACGACTCCGGTGATGAGCCAGGCGAGCGGTCGCCCGGGGCGAACGGTGTGCCCGTCGACGGTGGCGACCGTCAGAGGCTGCGTAGTACCCCCAGCGAGCCCGACTGTGTAGGTGCGCGGATCTGCGGGCAGTCGGTAGGCGAGGTCGGTCGTGGCGACCGTGAGCACCAGCCGGTGTCCGGCCGCGATCAGCCGCACCACTGACGGCAGGGTCAGCGTCACCTCCCGGGCGACGCCCGGCACCAGGCCGGTCAATCGCACCGGGCTGACCAGACCGGACGGCAACACGTCGGAGTCCGACCCGACATCGTGCAGGCCGATGAAGAGGATCGCGTCAGTTGTGGTCGCGGCGGTGACTACGAGTCGGACCGTCGACGCGCCGGCGACCAACATGCGGTCCGGCAGCGGGTCGGAAGCGAAACGCGCCACCTGGCCGGAGAGGCTCGAGATCGACTGCAGCGGATTGCTGGCGCCGGCACCTTGGGCCGCGTCAAGCGCGTTGCCGAGTTGCGGTAGCACGCTGACCGCCGCCGGATTGCCACCGGCCGGTGCGCTGATCTGCTGTGGCCGACCCCGGATCGTGACGGTCTCGGTCAAGGTGGGGTTGCCATCGATGCCCGGATAGCCAGCGTCAACCTGGCGGGTCTGGCTGATCGTTCGGCCGCTCGCGGCCGAGAGACCCGCGCCCCGGACTGCGAACTGGAACGGCGTGCTCTGGGAGCCCCTGTCGTTGCAGGCGGGCGTCGAACCAGCCCTGGAACGCTAGCCGGACGTCGTCCGACTGGCTCCGTCCGTCGTGGCCGCCAGAACGCCAGATCACCTTGACCGGCGTGCCGTGGGCCGCGATACCCCGCGCGTTGGCGTCGGCCTCGGTGAGCGGAAACAGCGAATCCTGTTCACCCTGGATAAGGAGCGTTGGCGCCGTGATCGAAGCCAGGACGCTCGCCGGGCTCGACGCGCGCAGTAGCGCGCTCATGGCGGCATCTGGAGTTCCGCTTTGCGCGGCGCGCTGGTAGGCAGCGCAGATATCCGGAGCGAACTTGCCACAGCTCGGATCGGTAGGCCCAGTGCCATGCGCGGCCTGGAACAGATATCCAGCCCAGAGCTTCTTGAACACCCCCGGTCCAGTCGCCGCCCCGTTCGGGAACAGCGCCTGCTCCAGGCTGTTCCAGGTAATGTCCGCGCCCACCGCGTCGATCCGACGGTCAGTCCCGGCGAGCAAGAGAGCCAGCCCGCCACCGTAGGACGAGCCCGCCACCCCGACCCTCGGGATCCCCGTCGCTGTCTTCGCGCACCGACTCCTGGGCAGCGAGGTAGTCGACCAGCTTCGATCCATCGGCGACCTCGAAGGCCGGCGCATCCAGATGCACGAGCCCACCGGATTTGCCGAACCCTCGGGCGCTGTACGTCAGCACGACGTATCCGGCTCGAGCCAGGTCTCGGGCTTGGGTGTCGAGATCGGTCTTGTCGCCACCAAAACCGTGCGCGAGCAGGATCGCCGGCGCCGGCGTGGTGGTCGGCAGGTAGAGCGTCGTGTCCAGCTGCACCGGACGGCCGTCACTCTCGGGCGTGCCGGCAACGAACCGCGACACCGTGTGCACATCGGCCGGGCGGGTGACAACGACGAGGACGGTCAGTGCCACGACAATCGCTGCGGCCACGACGAGGGCAACCACCGTGCGGCGGCGACGCGGGCGCCGCAGCCGGGGCAGTTTCATTCCGGAAGCTTACGAATCCGTTCCGTGAGAGCGGCGTCCTTGCTGTGGACGGTCTCAGCAAGCGCGGCGTGGAACGCCGCGATCCGGGCGGCGAGCTGCGGGTCGGTGGTGGCCAGAATGCGCACCGCGAGCAGTCCGGCATTGCGCGCGCCGCCGATCGAGACGGTTGCGACCGGCACCCCCGCGGGCATCTGCACGATCGACAGCAGCGAGTCGAGCCCCGAGAGGTTGTGCAGTGCGACCGGCACGCCGATAACCGGCAGCGTCGTCATCGAGGCGACCATGCCCGGGAGATGAGCCGCGCCACCCGCTCCAGCGATGATCACCCGCAGCCCTCGGCCGGCGGCCTGCTGCGCGTAGGCCGCCATATCCATCGGCGTGCGGTGCGCCGAGACGACCCGCACCTCGTGGGGGATGTCGAACTCGGCAAGGGCCTCGGCGGCCGAGCTCATCGTCGACCAGTCCGAGTCGCTGCCCATAATGACGCCGACCGTCGGCCCGGATGTGTTCGGCGGAGCGATCACGGCAGCTCGCCGCCGTTCATCAGGTAGCCCGCTGCCGATCGAGCTCGCTCGCGAACGTCGTCGACGTCCTTGCCCAATGCAGTCACGTGGCCGACCTTGCGACCCGGCCGAAACCGCTTACCGTACAGGTGAATCTTCACATCAGGCCAGGCGGCGAGGCAGTGATGGACGCGCTCGTCGATGCTCGCCGGTCGGACGTCCGCCGATCCGGCAAGCACATTCGCCATGACCACCACGGGCGCAGTCATCGTGGTAACCCCGAGCGGGTAGTCCAACACCGCGCGCAGATGCTGCTCGAACTGCGACGTCCGCGCGCCCTCGATAGTCCAGTGCGCAGAGTTGTGCGGACGCATGGCCAGCTCGTTGACGACGAGGGCGCCGGACATCGTTTCGAACAGTTCGACAGCGAGCACCCCGGTGACGCCCAACTCCGCCGCAATGCGTAGCGCGATCCGCTGGGCGTCATCGGCGACGGCGCCGGCAAGCCCAGGCGCTGGCGCGATTACCTCCACGCAGACGCCGTCGTGCTGCACAGTTTCGACGACCGGCCACGTGCCGCCCTGGCCGTAGGGTGATCGGGCCACGACGGCCGCGAGCTCGCGGGCAATCGGCACGCGCGCCTCAGCGAGCAGCCGGGAACCGGAGGCCAGCAGGTCGGTGGCGGCTTCAGGTGATTCGATCAGCCAGACGCCCTTGCCGTCATAGCCTCCCGTGACCGTCTTGAGGACCACCGGCCAGCCAACCGCTGCGCCAAACGCGGCCAAGGCATCGGCGGGACCCGGTGACCCAGTCAGATCGATCCATCGCGGGACCGGCACCCCGAGCTCACCGAGTCGGGCGCGCATCAGCGCTTTGTCCTGGGCGTACCGAACCGCGTCGGCGGACGGATGGACCGCAACGTCCTTGCCGAGAACCTCGAGGTGCTCGTTCGGTACGTGCTCGTGATCGAGCGTGATGACATCGCAGTCGGCGGCGAACGCGCGGAGATCCTCGACCGATCGATAGTCGCCCACAGCAACGGCTTCAGCGACTTGAGCCGCTGAGTCGTCCGCCGAGTCGGCGAGCACGTGTAGTGAGAGTCCGAGCGAGATGGCGGCCTGATGCGTCATCCGGGCCAGCTGACCGGCTCCGACCATTCCGACTACGGGTAGTCCCGTTCGGGCGTCCACGTACCGGACACTAGCCAGTCGCTGAGTGCGTCCTGAGTGCGCCGTGTCCGACCATATCGGGCCGACCGCTAGACTGAGCCTCCATGCCGCCGTCATCGCCGACAACGCCGCTGCTCGACCGCCTGCGCGGTTCGTGGCGCGTCCTGCTCAAGGAGGTAACGGCATTCGGCGCCGTCGGCGCATTCTGCCTCGTGCTCGACCTAGGCATATTCAACCTGCTGCTGCACATGGACGTCGGCGTGCTGACGGCCAAATGCATATCGACCATAGTCGCCACGACGGTGGCCTATCTGGGCAACCGGCATCTCTCGTTTTCGCACCGCGCGCGCACCGGACTCGCGCGTGAAACGTCGTACTTCTTCGCCATCAACATCGTCGTGCTCCTCTTCTCCGAACTGATCCTCGCCTTGTTCGCCTATCCGCTCGGATTCAAGTACGACCACCTCGTCATGAACCTCGTCAACCTCGGCACGATCGCCTGCGGAACGATCTTCCGGTTCTGGGCGTACAAGCGGTTCGTCTTCCTGCACCCGGACAAAGTAGCCAACCGCGGCGCGGAGCTGGCCGAGGACTTGAGCTGAATCGGTTTGGCAGCCGCGGCATGAGAGCCGCTGTCATTGGTGTGCTCGGCGTCGAGACGGTCGGAGGAGCGGCGGTCAGCCGCTCATGACGGTGTCGCCCCCAGCAGTCACCGTGACCGAGCGACTCTGCCTGCTGCCCTGCTGCCTCGACGACCTGAGGCCGCTGTACAAGATCAATGCCGACCCGCGTTCGTGGGAACACGATCCGGCCGAGCGGCACGCTAATGAGGCTGTCACCCGATCGTGGATCGAGCGGGCCGCGGTGCGATGGCAAACGGACGGACTGAGCTATTGGACGGCTCGGCTGGGCGCCACGGGCGAGGTCGTCGGCGTCGGCGGTGCGCAGCGCCACGTCACCGGCTCCTGGAACGTGTACTACCGATTGGCTCCAGAAATGCGCGGCCACGGCTATGCGACCGAGATCGCCCAAGCGGGCGTCGAGGCCGCCCAGCTGCAGGACCCGGACGTGCCGGTCATCGCGTGGATCATGCCGCACAATGTGGCGTCGCTACGCGTCATGGAACGTCTGGGATTCGTCGATTACGGCGCTTGGGACAATCCAGCCGGTGGCGGTGTCCACCGCGTGTACGCAGACCGTCCGGTCGTCGACTTCCTCGCGGTCAGTATGTGACCACGTGGTCGGCGTAGCTCCTCGCAACGTGCGGGCGTAGCTGCACCGGGACCGTGACGTGGCCCGGTCGACCGGCCGAGACGTATCTCTCGCCGGGGTGGGCGGCCAGATAGTCCAGCCAGTACAGCAGCGTCTGCGGAAGCCGGCCGCCGCGCCATGAGGTCGACAGGATGCGAGGAACACGCTGCGGATCGAACCCGGATGCGAATGGCGACAGGCTCGGATTGGCACCAGCCAGGAACGTTGCGTCGTTGACATAGCGATCACCGGCCCAGCTCCCACGCGGCAGCACCGATGCCGCCCGCGGCGACCGCGGCATCGAGCCGTACGGCAGCGCCATGGTGCGCACCGCGAGGCCGGGAACGGCGGCGGAAACGAGGCGCTGTAACAGCACGAAGTCGCGCTCGATGCTAGTAACCGACATCTTGGCGAGGTTGTCGTGGCCGTAGGTGTGGTTACCGATCTCGAAGCCCAGCCGGTGCAGGAGGGTTAGCGCCGCGGCTTGGCTTTCGGTGTCGTCAAGACCGAATGGGTTCTTGTTGATGTTGAACGTTGCCGCGGGGCGGCAGTTCGGGAACTGGCGGCAGACATCGAGAAAGATGCCGACTGCGCACGACGGATCGACGGTGCCGTCCGGCTGCAGCCGCAACTGGTTCGAGTAACCGTCGTCGAAGGTCAGCACGACCGGGCTGTACCCGGCCGGGACGTCGAGCTGCCCGCGGGCCAGATCGATCGCGCGGACCGGACGGTAGCCCGCTCGAAACATGCGCTGCAGCCCGGCGCGGAAGTCGCGGGGCGTCGTGTCGTACGGCCCGGTGATCTTCGGCTTGATCTGGTGGTACATCATCACCGGGATCACGCCGAGTTCATTGGCGCGAACGCGGGCGGGATCGACCAGAGCGTGGTTCCGGGCGGGCGTGCTGGTCGCCGTCTGGGTCGATGGAGTCGGCACCGCGATACGGTCGGGTGCCATCGAGGTGGTGTTAGGACTCGGCGACTCCGTTGGCAGATTGCGATAGCTACTCGACGGAGGGAACGAAACCGGCGATGTCGACGGCTCGGCCGGGGACAACTCGCCGAACGGCAAGGGGCCGGCCCGTTGGCCACCCGGCTCGCTTCGCGAGCAGGCGGCTAGCCCGACGCTGGCGGCGGCGGCCACGATGACGGCACGGCGGCTCACCGCACGGCCGCTCGTCTCATCGGCCATCGCCTGTCTCCTCGTGTTCCGGGACAGGATGGTGTCATGGCTTGTCCTGCGAAATCGGGGAAATCCGCAGCGACACGCCCGCTGGATTGTCCGAAGCGTCGCGTGCGCTTATGGGACAGGAGTGACTGGTGAGGCGACTATCGTCCCCACCCATCACATGAGTGCGCGCGGCGCTGCCGCAATGCGTGGCAACCCGCACGCGACACCAGGTTCGGAGCGACGGCCGGACTACTCAGGAACCGCCAACTCGCCGAGCTCGGACCAGTCGTCCTGCGGGATCGTCATGTTGACGATGCGCGGCGTCGCGACCAGGTGCCGCGGCAAGGTTTGTTGAGCGGTCTTGAAGTGGTCGGACTGCACGTGCGCCGCACCTGCCGCACCGTCGCGGAACGCCTCGACGAGTACGTATTCGGTCGGGTCTTCGATGCTGCGGGCCCAGTCGAACCAGAGGCATCCGGGCTCGTTGCGCGTCGCCTGGGTGAACGGCCCAGCGATCTCCGGCCAGGTGTCGGCGTACTCCGGTCGGACCCGGAACTTCGCGGTGATGAAGATCATGTGGCTGCAGCTCCTCGTCATGAGTTGCTCCGGCCAGGTGAGACAGCCAGCCGGAGTGGTTACCGGAAGGATGCCATGCGCTTGACTCAGTCGAACGTATGTTCGAAACTGGAGAGATGCTCGATGTGGCGGTGCGCAGGCTGGATGGCTCCACAGCCGTCGATCTGACCCGCCGCGTCGCCCCAGCATTGCCGATCCATCCGGCGCTATCGCCCCTGCTACCCCACGGTCTCCGACGTGGCAGCACGGTCAGCGTCGGTGGGTCGGTGTCGCTGCTGCTCGCGCTGATCTCCGCTGCGTCGGCCGAGGGTGCGTGGTGTGCCCTCGTCGGCCTGCCGACCATCAGCGCGGAGGCTGCCGTGGAATACGCCCTCGACCTCCAACGGCTGGCCATCGTGCCCCAACCAGGAACGAGCTGGACCACGGCAGTCGGTGCCCTGCTCGATGCGGTCGACATCGTGGCGCTGCGTCCGCCCGCGCGGCCGGTGCCGGGTGATGTGCGGCGATTGGCCGCTCGAGCGCGCAATCGAGATGCCGTGCTGATGCCTTTCCAGCCAGACACCGCAGCGAACGGTGACACCTGGCCGGGCGCCGACGTCCGACTGTCCGCCCACGACGGGCGGTGGACGGGTATCGGCGCGGGGTATGGGCGGTTGCGGCAGCGCCGGCTCACCGTCACCGCCGAAGGTCGCGGATCGGCAGCTCGATCCCGGTCGAGCACACTCTGGCTGCCGGCCGCCGGAGGCGGGGTCGACGCGTACGAGCCAGTGGCTCCTGTGCTCGACCTGACCGCTCGAACCGGCTGACCAGCAGTGCCCTCCCCGCGCCCTCGGGCCGTCATCCCGCCTCCTCGGACAGTGGCCGTCTGGTGTCCGGACTGGCCGGTCACCGCCGCCCGGCTGTCAGCTGACCTGCCCGTCGACACCGAGGTACCCACCGCGGTGATCACCGCCAACCGGGTGATCGCCTGCTCACATGCGGCGCGCGTCGCCGGGGTGCGCCGCGGATTACGGCGGCGCGAGGCGCAGGCCCGCTGCCCCAACCTGGCCGTGTTTCCCCGCGACGAGCTGGCCGAGGCGCGCACCTTTGAGCCGGTCGTGCTCGCTCTGGAGTCCGTTGCCCCGGCCGTCGAGGTCACCCGGCCTGGCCTGGCCGCGATCGGGGTCCGTGGCCCCACGCGATACTTCGGAAGTGAGACCGGGGTGCTGCACGCCCTGTCCCGGACGGTGGCCGACCTCGCCACGAGCACCACCGACGTGCTGATCGGCATCGCGGATGGCGCCTTTGCCGCGGAGCAAGCCGCCCGCCGGGGCCTGGTCATACCGCGCGGCGGATCACCGCAGTTCCTGGCCGACCTGCCGGTGAGCACGCTGGATCCATCCGGCAACTCGCCGCTGATCGGCCTGTTGCGCCGGCTCGGACTGCGCACCCTGGGCGCGTTCGCCGAGTTGCCCGCCCGCGATGTGCTCTCCCGGTTCGGGCCAGAGGGCGCATGGGCGCATCGGCAGGCCGGCGGACGGGACGATCGCCCGGTGGCGGCCCGGCGCCCCCCGGTGGAGTTCACCGCCACGCTCGACCTCGAACCACCGGTCGACCGGGTGGACACGGTGGCCTTCAGCGCCCGAAACCTCGCCGAACGCTTCATCAGCGACCTGGCTGGGCACGGCCTGGCCTGCACCTGCCTGGAGCTGCAGGCGCAGAGCGAGAACGGCGAGGAGACGCTACGGCGCTGGCGGCACGCCGGCGTGTTGGGCCCGGTAGACGTGCTCGACCGGATTCGGTGGCAGCTCGAAGGATGGCTCGGTGGCACAGCGCGACCCACCAGCGGCGTGGCCCGGCTGCGGCTGGTACCGATCGAGACCGTGCCCACCGGGGCCCACCAGCAGGCGCTGTGGGGCGGTTCGGGCGCGGAGGACGAGCGAGCGCACCGAGCCCTGGCCCGGGTGCAGACCCTGCTCGGGCACGGATCCGTGCTCGTCCCCGCGGTGCAGGGTGGGCGTGGGCCGGGACAGCGCACCCGGCTTACTTCCTGGGGCGATGACCCTGAGCCGATCCGGTCGCCGGAACAGCCGTGGCCGGGCCGGATACCAGCGCCCGTTCCCACGGTCCTGATCGATCCACCGCGGCCGGTTCGGGTGCTCGACGGCGACGGTCGGCCCGTGCGGGTGACCGACCGCGGCGCGGTGCCGATGCCACCGGCACAGTTCGCGTTCGACGACGGCAGCCCCACCATCGCGATCACGTCCTGGGCCGGCCCGTGGCCGGTGGACGAACGCTGGTGGGATCCGGCATCAGCTCGGCAAGTGGCTCGCTTCCAACTCGTCGACGTGCAGGGCCGCGCGTACCTGGTGAGCTGCGAGATGGGCGCCGGCAACGGCCCACGCTGGCAGCTGGAAGCCTGCTACGACTAAGAGCTCGCCTACGTCGGCATGAGCGTCGCCGCCGTGGTCGCGCCCAGATCCCAGCATGCTTCGAGATCCGCTCGGCCGGGCGTACCCAGCACCGTCACCGGCTCGTGCACCGCAACCCAGCCCAGACCCGCAACGATCGACCGAATGGCGCGTAACGCACCCTCGGTGTCCGAGTTGCCATGTACGTAGACGCCATAGCCGGCACCCACCTTGGCGGTCAGGCATGGGTAGTAGATCTGGTCGAAGAAGTGCTTCAGGGCCCCGGACATGTAGCCGATGTTCGCCGACGTGCCAACTAGGAATGCGTCGGCGGACAGGACATCGACCGCCGTTGCGGCCAAGGCTGGACGCACCCGCACATCGACATCTTTGATCTCTTCGGTCTGCGCGCCGTCGAGCACGGCCTCGAGCATCGCCTGCAGCGACGGCGAGGTCGTGTGATGCACGACCAGCAGGGCGCGCCGGCCTGGGGAACTCAGCACGGCACCGTCTCCGTCATAGGAAATCACCCCATGCGATCGGCCACTGCACATTACGCTCCGGTCCATGGCGCTAGAGGTGCCCACACTGTATGACTGGGCGGGCGGCGACGATGCTTTCACCCGGCTGATCAAGGCGTTCTACGACCGGGTCGAACAAGACGACCTGCTCAGCCCGTTCTTCCCCGGCGGAGTGAGTCAGGACCACCGTGCGCACGTCACGATGTGGTGGCGTGAGGTCTTCGGCGGGCCGGCTGAATACACCCGAACCCTCGGCGGATACGAGCGCATGCTGGCCCATCATCGGGGCCTCGACATCACGCCCGAGCAACGGCTGCGGTTCACGACCCTGATGAGCCGGGCCGCGGATGACGCCGAGCTTCCCGACGACCCCGAATTTCGAGCAGCGCTTATCGGCTATCTCGAGTGGGGCACCCGGCTGGCGATGCACAATTCACAGCCCGGTGCGGCCGTCGTCGAGCACGCGCCGGTGCCGCGGTGGGGTTGGGGCGTCGCGCCGCCCTACCAACCCTGACCGTTGGGTCAGTTAGCCCGACCGCGCTAGCAGGGCTACGGAGTCGCCGACGGACCTGACCGATGGGGCCGCGCGGCGATGACCCAGTCAGCCGTCGCCAGCCCGTTGGCAATTGCGCCGAGGATCACGACGTCGTCGCCGGGTCGGAATCGGTTCGACGCCCCCGCCGTGCCGTCCATGCCAAACCGAGTCCGCGGCGTGATGGTGATCCTGGTTAGCGCATCCGCCCGAGTACGGACGGTCCACGTCGAGCCTGACTGGTTCACGATGACCGCTCGGACGACGGTGCGAGCGCCGGCCGCCGACGCACCCCTGCCAGTAGAGGTCGCGACCGGAGCCGGAGTGGCGGACGCCGTGACCGGAGGCGCTGCACT
This sequence comes from uncultured Actinomycetota bacterium, assembly GCA_963801715.1. Taxonomy (GTDB): domain Bacteria; phylum Actinomycetota; class Actinomycetes; order Mycobacteriales; family Jatrophihabitantaceae; genus CAVVJA01. The sequence goes on from CAWDGB010000015.1 coordinate 124,142, forward strand.
CACCGCTGTCCACGTCGAGTCACCGGACACAGCCGCGGTCGCACCGAACCAGATGGCCACCGCGGCGACAGCGATGGCAACCGCGATCGCTGCCATGGAGGTGGCGTGTCGGCGCAACCAGGACTCGTGCGGCGTCGGTCGGTTGGGTGGCGGTGGCACAAACGGGATAGGTTCGGTCGGCTGGGTCACCGCACCACCGTCGAGCATGCACATGCACGATGTGCCATCGATATGTCAGGGTTTGGTATGGAGCTGCCGTGGTAGGCATCGCCAGGCAGACTGAGTCCGTGGATCGGGCGGAGCTGCGTAGCTGGATCGAGGACGCGCTCGCGCGTCACGACCGAGATGTTCGCGAGCGCGATGAGGTCGTTGCCAATGTGACGGCGGCGGAGATCGTTGATGCGGTCTGGGGTCGGCTGCCGCTCGCCGTGCGGAGGAAGGCGACCCGGGCGGAGGTTCAGGCCAGCGTGACCATGCTGACTCTGCGACGAGGGATTGCCTTGATGCGCACCGATGTCGACGCGCCCGCAGCCATCGAATGAAGCGAAGGCAGCTCGCTGACGCGGCTAGCGGTCGCCGACTTCGCCGATTACGGGCTTGACGTCGAGGATCGGCGTGCCGTCGATCGCCTCGAGGTTCGCCACCCGGACCCGGTTGCCGTCGACGGCGAGAACGCGCACGCGGTGTAGTCCGATCGGGTTGGGCCGGTCCGGCGAGCGCGTGTTGAAAACACCCTCTTCGGGACGCGACGGGTCGCTGCGCGGATGCGTCTTCAGCACGTCTCGGTGGGCCTGGTGCAGCCAGGTCAAGACGAGGAATTCCTCTGCTGGCACGACGCCGGCGAGCCCGGGCGTGACGGCCTCTTCGAACACGAGAACGGAATCCGGCGCGCCCTCGTCGCCTTGCCGCGGGGCCGCCGAGCGGTCGACCAGCGGACTGGCAACCCATCCGATCGGAACGACAGTGAACGACGAAACCGTCACGAATGCCCCCCGTGCGTCTAGAGCTCGTGCCCGGTAGTGCTATCGACATAGTCGGGGATGTCGCCCTCGTGCCGGTTTCCGGTACTCGACGTGCCGGTCGGCTCGAACATCAGAATTGAGCTCCCCGGCGAGGACGGCTTGTGCTCGGTGCCTTTCGGGACGACGTACGTGTCGCCCGGATGGAGTTCGATGATGCTCTCCCTGCCATCGGCATCCCGGGTCGCCACATCGAACCGTCCATCCAGCACCAGGAAGAACTCATCAGTGTCTTCGTGCACGTGCCAGACGTGCTCGCCCCGGGCGTGGGCTACGCGGACGTCATAGTCGTTCATCCGGGCCACGATGCGAGGGCTGTAAACCTCCTCGAAAGAGGCGAGCGCGGCGGTCAGGTTCACAGGCTTGCTTGTCATACCTGTGATCATGCAGCAACGTGCGCGGCTATTTTCCGCGCGCTGCAACCTGGCCGAATGCTAGACGGATCTCGATGGCCGGATGCCATGGGATCATCCGAGCGTGGTTCGAATGCTGGAGCGTGACGACCAGCTCGCCCGCCTCCAGTACTTGTTCGAGCAGGCCACCCTCGGCTTCGGCCATCTCGTCTTTATCGGCGGCGAGGCCGGCGCGGGTAAGTCGATGCTGGTACAGACATTCACCGAGTCGATTGCGGCGGGAGCCCTAGTCCTCATCGGATGGTGCGACCCCGTGTCGCCTCCGCGGCCTGCTGGACCCCTCGTCGACATGGCCCGCGGCTTCGGCGAACCGGTTTCGTCGGTCCTGCGTCACGAGAGCCGTCCTGGTCTGTTCGATGCGGTCTATGCCGATCTAGCCGCTGCGCAGCGCCCGACCGTACTGGTCTTCGAGGACGTTCACTGGGCCGACGAAACCACCCTTGACCTGCTGCGATTCCTTGGTCGCAGGCTGGGAACGGCTCCCGCACTGGTCCTGGCAACCTACCGGGACGACGAGACCGGACCTGACCATCCGCTGCGATCGCGACTCGGTGACCTAGCCACCCAATCCGCGGTCTCGCGGATGGCGCTGGCGCCGCTGTCGCTGGACGCCGTGACCACACTCGCCGGCGAGTCGAGCGTCGACGTATCTCGCATCTGGGCCCGGACCGGAGGCAACGCGTTCTTCGTTACTGAGGTGTTGCAAGCTGGGTCCGATGATGTGCCCGCGACCGTCGCCGATGCAGTGCTTGCCCGTGTTGGACGGCTCTCGTCGACAGCTCGACACGCGCTCACGGCCGCTGCTGTTCTGGGCCCGCGGGCCGAGCGTTTCGTCCTGCTCGAGGTTGTCGACGGTGACAACGGGGCGGTCGACGAGTGCGTCCGCGCCGGCCTGCTTCAGCTCTCTTCTCCCGCTTTCACCTTTCGTCACGAGCTCGTTCGTCAGGCCGTCCTGTCCGGGATCGGAGATGCGCACCGGCGGCGGTTGAACGCGCAGGTTCTCGATGCGCTGCGCGCCCGTCGTGCCGATCAGGACCTCGCCAGACTTGCCGAGCTCGCCGAGAACGCCGACGATGGGGGCGCCGTCGTCGAGTTCGCGCCAGCGGCCGGACTGCGAGCAGCGCGCCTGGGATCGCACCGCGAAGCGGCGACGCAATACGCCCGCGCGCTCCGATTCGCCCTCGGCGAGGACGAGCGCGCCGACCTGCTGCAGCGGCTTGCCATAGAGCGCTACCTGACCGGCGACGTGATCAGCGCTGTCGAGTCAGGAGAGCAGGCACTGTATTTGCGGCGAGTGCTCGGGCAACAACAGCAGACCGGAGAGGCACTGCGTTGGCTGTCTCGCTTCTACTGGTATTCGGGGAACCGGGCAGCTGGGGAACGCTGTGCGGCCGAATCGCTCGATGTCCTGTCGCCACTCGGGCCGTCGGCCGAGCTCGCCATGGCCATGAGCTCGCAATCCCAGCTACTCATGCTCGGCGGTGAGCACGAGGCGGCGATCCGGTGGGGTACGCGAGCGATCGCTCTTGCCACCGATCTCGACTTGCCCGACGTCGTCGCACATGCGATGAACAACGTCGGGACGTCGGAGTCCTCCCTTGGGATTCCCGAGGGGCTGAATCGGCTGCGAGGAAGCGTCGAGCTTTCGTTGGAACTCAGTGACGCCGGAGACCACGTCGCCAGGGCCTATACGAACCTCTCCCACCACCTCGTCGGCCTGCGACTCCTGGACGACGCCGCAATCGTCCTCGACGAGGGATTGGCGTATTGCGCCAGCCAGGACCTCGATGTGCAGATCCCCTATCTGCGCGCAACCAGAGCGCTGATGAACGTGCACCGCGGGCGATGGACAGAAGCTATGACCGAAGCCACCGAGATTCTCGCCTTCCGCGGCAGCACGCCGATACATCGATTCGCTGGCCTTCTCCCAGCAGTGATGGTAAATATGCGCACCGGCGCACCGAACTCCGAGATGACTCGCGAACTCGGTCAGCTAGCCCACGACCTCGACGAGGTTCAGCGCCTCGCTCCTTACGCCTGTGTGCTTGCCGAGTCCTACTGGTTGGCCGGACAGCAGGTCACGGTCGACCCCGAGCTGTCGGCGATCTACGCGCGGACGACCTCATCCGGCGAACGCACTGCGGCAACCGAACTCGCGTGGTGGCTCAGCCGGGCCGGCCTGGCCGTCGACCCACCGACCATTCGCCACGGTGCCTTTCGGGATGCGCTCAAAGATCCTCGTTCGGCTGCCGCCCACCTCGAACTCGTCGGCAGCCGATACGACGCCGCAGCCTGCCTGATGGAAGGCAACGAGGAGGATCTCCAGCGGGCGCTCGACATCTTCAATCGGTTGGGCGCCAAGCCCGCGGCCGCGGCGGCCCAGGCGATGCTACGCAAGCTCGGTGCGAGCAAGATCCCGCGTGGCCCGCGCCCAACAACGCGACGTGATCCGCACGGACTCACCGCCCGCCAGCTCGAAGTTCTCGACCTGATGGCCGAGCACCTGACGAATGCCGAGATCGCGCAGCGGCTGTTCTTGTCCGAGCGCACCGTCGACCATCATGTGTCAGCCATCCTCTCGAAGCTTCAGGTCCGAACCCGGGAAGAAGCGATTCGCCACGGATAGGGCCACCGGCCAATGTGGGTACCGCGTTCGGTCGAGATAGGCACCGTTCACCGATGGCGCTTCCCAAGACGCCTCCTACCGTCGCAAGGGTCGGTTCGAGAAGCGAGCCCGACGTAGTCAAGTAGAAGGGTGCGGCGAGTTCGGCGAGTCGGACGCTCCTCGAGCGCCATCCCCCGTAGGCGAGCGCGGAGTTCCCCCACCGAGAGATCGACATTCGCCGCACCTTTTGGACCAGTGGAGTGATCATGACCTCATACCTCGTGGCCCTCGCGGCCGATGCGCATCGCCAAGAACTCCTCGCCAGAGCGGAACGTCATCGGCTGGGCCGCGACGCGTCCGGCGCCCGAGCACCATTGAGTCGACGACTCCGGGTGATCCGTGCCTGGATCAGGCCGGCAAGCAAGGTGGCCGTGCCGGGTCCTTCCCGCCGAGCCGCAGCACGGACGCCATCCGCCCCGCCGATGAACTGTTAGCGGAGCCCGTTCGAACCCGACCGAGAGTCCGTCCAGACCGCGACCGGCGTCCCGAAACGCCGTGCCGTTGGCCATGGGCAGCGCTTACCGCAATCCGCCGGGGGAACCGGCGGGCTCATCCGAAAAGGAGCAACCATGACCGTCATCCGCCGCATCACGGCCACCGTCCTCGCTACGGTCGGCGCCGTCCTCGGGCTGCTTGCCGCAGCCAGCCTTGCCGCAGCCTCCCCAGTCTCACCGAACGACGGCAACGCTTTCCCCACCTCGGTGCCGCAGCCGCCGACCGGAACGCCGACCAACCCGGTCGTGGACAGCGGTTCGCCCTGGTGGACCTTCGTCCTCGTCGCCGCGGCCGCGGCCGCGGTCACTCTGCTCGTGGGCCTGGTCGTCAGCCGGATCCGCCAGCAGCACAGCACAGCCACCCAACTCGCGCACTAGCAACGCTCAGGGCCTGCGCCACGCGGCGCAGGCCCGATTAGTCGGCAAGGACCACGACGGGAACCTGCTGGATCGTGTTGTTGGCGAATCCGCCCCGGTTCCAGGGCTGCTCGGTCGGTTGCCGGCGGCCCGACGCGTCCGTCGCGCGTACCCATAGCGTGTGCTGGCCGGGCTGGGCCTCCCACACCCATGTCCAGCCGCACCAGTCCCATCGCGCGACGTTCGCCATCAAGAGTGGCTAGATGCCAGGTGCGGCCGCCGTCGCTGCTGACCTCAATTGTGGTGATCGGCGCATAGCCCGACCAGGCGCGCCCGTGCAGGCTGACCGGCCCGGGGTGAAGGAAGCGCGTGCGGGTCATGAAGTCGGGCCAGCCCGGCGGAATGACCAGCGCGCGAGGTTCCATCCGAGTCACGGGTACGCCAGGCTGGTGGGGATCCACTCGCAGCTGGTAGGCGACATCCTGCTGGAATCCGGTGAATGCAGAATCGATGACGGTGATGTCCGTCAGCCACTTGACATGCGCCATGCCATACCAGCCCGGTACGAGCAACCGCAGCGGGAAGCCATGCTGGGGAGGCAGCGGGGCGCCGTTCATCTCGTACACCAACAGCACGTCATCGTCGAGCGCATCCGCCAGCGACAGGCTTCGCTGATAGGTCTGCTCGACGCCGCGCTCGACCCCGTGGTCGCTGCCGGTGAAGACGACCTCGCGGGCCTCCGTCGTCGGTGCCGCTCGACGCAGCAGTGGCGCGAGCGGAGTGCCGGTCCACTCGGCGTTTCCCACGGCCTCGACGAGCCAGGGTTGGCTCACCGGGCGCGGCAGAAGGCGAGCCCGGCCGTTGCCGGCACACTCGATCGTTACCCGGCGCGTGGCGCGCGGCATTGCCCGAACGCTGTCCAGGTCGACGGTGAACGGCGAGTCGACAACGCCGCCGACATGCAGGTGCCACGCGGCCGGATCGACATCGGGGATGTCGTAGTGAATCAGCAGATAGTGCAGCCCGATCGGTGTGACGTCGTAGCGCAGCGCCTCCAATGGCATGCCATGGTTGCGGCCGGCCAGCTGCAGCTCGTCCTGCGAGATGCCCTCGCCGATCTCCGCTATCCGGGACGGGCCTATGACCTGCTCCGCCGCTGACACGGTGACCACCCCTATCCGCCGCCCGGTACCTGCAGCGCCAGCTTCCCCCGAGCGTAGCCGCTACGCGGTCGTGATCTTGGACTTGCAGCCCTGGGGAGCCGATAAGTCCAAGATCATCGAGAATGGTGGCGGATTCGGCGAGTACAAACGGCTTGACTAGTCGAACATTTGTTCGAATACTGAACAGATGGGCTGGCAGAACCCTCCGATGCCGTGGCAGGAGCTGGAGCGCCGCCTGTCCGGCCGAGCCGAGCCCGATGACCGCGACGAGCTGGTGGGTGACGGCGGCGATTCGCCGGCCTGGTCGCGCAAACGTACCGCGTACATCCCCGCCGGGGACGCCCGTCCGATCGACGGCGGAGCCCCTCCGGTGCGGTACGCGGAATTGCATGCGCACTCGTCGTTCAGCTTCCTCGACGGGGCCAGCTCACCGGAGGAGATGGTCGAGGAGGCGGTCCGGCTCGGTCTCTCGGCACTCACCCTGACCGACCATGACGGTTTCTACGGGATCGTGCGGTTCTCGGAGGCAGCCGACACTCTCGGGTTGCCGACGGTGATCGGAGCCGAGCTCTGTCTGGACGTCCCGATGCCGACTACCCAGTCCGAGCGGATGGTCGCCGCCCGGGTTGGTAAGCCCGACCCGACCGGGCACCACCTGCTCGTGCTGGCCCGCGACCCGACCGGCTATGCCAGCCTGGCTCGAGCGATCAGCACTGCCCAACAACGTGGCGGCGTCAAGGGCCGCCCGGTGTACGACGGTGATGAGCTGGCGGAGCTGGCCAACGGTCATTGGCTGGTGCTCACCGGATGCCGCAAGGGACTGGTACGCGCAGCGTTGGCGAGTGGGCTCGACTCGGCGCGACGCGCACTCGCCAACCTGATCGACCGGTTCGGGCGGGACAACGTCGTCGTCGAACTGACCTACGCCCTCGACCCAGTTGCCGACGAACGCTACGACGCGCTGACCCTGCTCGCCGAGGAAGCGGGCCTGCCGGTCGTCGCCACCACGGCCGCGCACTACCACGGTCCACCGCGACGGCCACTGGCCACTGCCATGGCCGCTGTACGCGCACGTAGCAACCTCGACGAGATGGACGGGTGGCTACCCGCATTCGCCGACCAGCACTTGCGGTCCGGTGCGGAAATGGCGGCCCGATTCGCCCGCTGGCCGGGAGTGGTCGAGCGAGCGGCATCGCTGGGTGACCAGCTGGCCTTCCCGCTACGGCTCATCGCCCCGCAGCTGCCACCCTTCCCCGTCCCACCTGGGCACACCGAGATGACCTACCTCGCCGAGCTAGCCCGCGCCGGTGCCGTCGAACGGTACGGCGACCGCAAGCCAGAGGAACGCGAACGCGCCTTCGCGCAGATCGAACACGAACTCGCCATCATCGACGAGCTCGGGTTTCCGGGCTACTTCCTCGTCGTCTCGGACATCGTGCAGTTCTGCCACTCGCGGGGAATCCTCTGCCAAGGCAGGGGATCTGCTGCCAACTCAGCAGTCTGCTACGCACTGCAAATCACCGCCGTGGACGCAGTTCGCTACGAATTGCTCTTCGAACGGTTCCTCTCCCCTGACCGGGACGGGGCACCTGATATCGACGTCGACATCGAGTCCGACCGGCGTGAAGAGGCCATTCAGTTCGTCTATGGCCGATACGACCGCGACCACGCGGCCCAGGTAGCCGACGTCATCACCTACCGGCCCAAGTCGGCCATTCGTGACATCGCCAAGGCGCTCGGTTACTCCCCCGGTCAGCAGGATGCGTGGAGCAAGGAGATCGAGCAGAGTTATTACTGGGCGCCGGACCTATTCACCCGCGAGGACGAGGCGCCGACCTCAGTGCAGTCGGAAGTACCGCAGCGCGTCGTGGATCTCGCCGCCGAACTGCAGAACGCCCCACGACACATGGGGATCCATACCGGCGGCATGGTGATCTGTGATCGTCCGGTAGTCGAGGTCTGCCCGGTGGAATGGGGCCGCATGCCGGACCGCACCGTGCTGCAGTGGGACAAGGACGACTGTGCCGCCATCGGGCTGGTCAAGTTCGACCTGCTCGGGCTAGGCATGCTCTCGGCTTTGCACTACTGCTTCGAGTTCGTCGAGCAATGGTTCGGGGTGCATTACGGCCTGCACGAGGTGCCGCCAGAAGATCCGCTTGTCTACGAAATGCTGCAACGGGCTGACACCATCGGTGTTTTCCAGATCGAGTCCAGAGCACAGATGGCCACCCTGCCTCGACTACGCCCGGAGAAGTTCTACGACCTGGTCATCGAGATTGCGTTGATCCGGCCCGGCCCTATCCAAGGCGAATCCGTGCACCCCTATATTCGCCGCAAGCACAAATTGGAGAAGGTCACCTATCCCCATCCCAAGCTGAAAAAGCATCTGGAGAAAACGCTCGGCGTGCCACTGTTCCAGGAACAGTTGATGCAGCTCGCCATCGACGCCGCCGGGTGTTCGCCGTCGGAAGCCGATCAGGTGCGGCGGGCCATGGGGTCCAAGCGTTCGCACGAGCGAATGGAAGCTCTGCGGCACCGGCTCTACGCCGGAATGGCGCGCAACGGCATCGTCGGGGCAGCTGCCGACGACATCTACCTCAAGATCAAGTCGTTCGCATCGTTCGGCTTCGCCGAGAGCCACTCGATCAGCTTCGCCTTCTTGGTCTACGCCTCCAGCTGGCTGAAGCTCTACCACCCGGCTGCATTCTGCGCATCGCTGCTCAACGCGCAGCCGATGGGTTTTTACTCGCCGCAGACGCTTGTGCACGACGCCAAGCGACACGGCGTCGTCGTGCTCGGCCCGCACGTGAACCTCTCGCCTGCGGCCGCCGGGCTCGAAGCGGTGCCGGATGGCTACCCGGTCGACCCGCCCTATACCGGTCCGGGACCACCGCAACCGGCGGTGCGGCTGGGATTGTCCAGCGTGCGCACCATCAGCAGCGAGCTGGCCGAGCAGATCGTCGCCGAGCGGAGTCACGGCGGTGCCTATACCTCGATGGCCGACTTGACCCGGCGCGTGGGTCTCACCGTCGACCAGGTCGAGGCCCTGGCTACTGCCGGAGCATTCGACTGCTTCGGTCTGTCCCGACGGACTGCGCTCTGGGCCGCCGGGGCGGTCGCCGCCGACCACCCTGGTCAGTTGAACGTGACCGCCTACGACGAATCGAGCACGCCCCCGTTGCCGACAATGAGCGAGGCTGAACAACTCGTGGCCGATCTGTGGGCCACAGGCATTACCCGAGACGCCTATCCGACCGCGCTCATCCGCTCACGCCTGGATTCCTTGGGCATCGTGCCGGCGAGGGCACTTCGCTCGATCGAGAACCGCACCCGGGTCACGGTCGGGGGCGTCGTGACCCATCGGCAACGCCCAGCGACCGCACGTGGAGTCACGTTCCTCAACCTGGAGGACGAGACCGGGATGGTGAACGTGATCTGTGACCCGGTCGTGTGGACGCGCCACCGCCGGGTGGCCCGCGAGTCCGGCGGGCTACTGATCCGCGGCATGCTGGAACGCGCCGAGGGGGTCACCAACATCGTGGCCGAACGCATCGAGAAGCTGTCGCTCGGGGTACACACGAAATCCCGGAACTTCCGATGAACCAACCGGGCGCCGGGTCGGTCACCACGCCGAGCGAGCTGCGTTGGCACCTGGCCGATCAGGAACGCGACGGTCAGATCGCGCTCTTCGGCCTCGACGGGCTCACGGGGCCAGACCGCAGCACCGGGCGGTTGTCGGGCCTCGAGTTCCTGCACGTCGCCGCCAAGCGGATCATCAACGAGGTCCCCAGCCGGTCGCCCGTGCCGTTCCGGTGGACCATCAACGTCTATCGCGGCTGCAGCCACGCCTGCACGTACTGCTTCGCGCGCCCGACGCACAGCTATCTCGGACTGAACATCGGGGAGGACTTCGACCGGAAGATAGTCGTCAAGATCAACGCGGTCGAGCGGGTGCGGGCCGAGCTGGCCGATCCCCGATGGCAGGGTGACTCCATCGCCATGGGCACGAACACTGATCCGTACCAGCGTGCCGAGGGGAAATACCGGCTGACACGCGGCGTCCTGCAGGCGCTCGCCGAGCGCAGCAATCCGGTCTCCATCTTGACCAAGTCACCGCTCGTCCTGCGCGACCTGGACGTGCTCACCGACGCCGCCGCGCGGACGTCCGTCCAGGTCAACCTCTCGATCGGCACCCTGGACGAGCGGGTCTGGCGGTCAACCGAGCCCGGCACGCCCCATCCACGTCGCCGGCTCAGTGCCCTACGCACGTTGGCCGAAGCCGGAATTCGCACCGGCGTGCTCGTGGCGCCGGTACTGCCGGGATTGAGCGATCAGCCAGAACAGCTGCGCGAGCTGACGCAGGCAATCCTGGACACCGGCGGCCACGTCGTCGGGGTCTCGGCCCTGCACCTGCGGCCGGGGACGCGTGAGCATTTCCTCCAGTGGCTGTCCGGCTTCGACTCGGACCTGTACAGGGACTACCTGCGCCGCTATCGTGACGGCGCCTACGCGCCGCCGCACTACTCCCAGTGGCTACGGTCCGTTGTCACCGAAGTAAGCCCTTCCGGTGACCCCGATGGCTGGCTACCGTGAGTCAGCGAAGACCGTGGGCGCGGTCATCGGCCACCGGATCGAGGTACAACGTGAAGATCTCGGACATTCTCCGGCACAAGGGCTCCTCCGTCGTGACGATCGGCCCGGCTGACCCGGTGACAGACCTGCTCGCCCGGCTGGCCGAGCACAACATCGGCGCTCTCGTCGTCGTCGATCGCGACGCCGTCGTGGGCATCGTCTCCGAGCGGGACGTTGTCCGAAGGCTCAACACAGACGGCGCCGAGCTACTCTCCCGGAGCGTCAGCGAAGTGATGACGAGTTCGGTCGTCAGCTGTGCTCCGGGTGACTCGGTCGACAGCATCGGCGCCGCGATGACCGAGTTACGGGTTCGGCACATGCCAGTGCTGACTGGTGGCCAGCTGGCCGGCATCGTCACCATCGGCGACGTCGTGGCCGGCCGAATCCGGCAGCTCGAGCAGGATCGGGTGCAGCTGGAGGGCTACATCACCCACGGCTGACCGGCGTAGCCCGCCATTCGGCTTCCGGTTACGGATGATGGCCCTCGGGCGGCCGAACCTCAGGTACGTGTCGGCCTGTCTCCTGACTGGGGGTACCCACCGGGGCCATACCCGGGCTGTGGGTAACCGGGCTGTGGGTAGACCCGGGCTGACCGTAGCCCGGATCGTGGCCGTAGCCGGACTGCTGGCCGTAGCCGGGCTGCTGATCGTAGCCGGGCTGCTGGCCGTAATAGTCGTCCGGTTGGTGACCGTAGTGGCCGTAGCCCGACTGACCATAGTGCGGGGGGACATGTCCAGGCGGCGGCATGCTCGCCACCCGAGCTCGCCGATCGTGATCTTGTTCGATGAGCTGGTTGAGCGTCTGCTGCATCTGATCGGAGCGCGGGATGTCGTGCAGAGTCTCCTGGCCCTGCTCACCGGCCGACTCGATGGTGAGCGTGCCCGCCCGCACGATGCGATCCCACAGACTCTGCCGGAACCCGACATCGCTGATGCGCTGCAGGCTGATGTCCCGGCCGGTGTGATGCAGGATGCCGCGCCGGATCAGCACCCGATGCGTGGTGAATACGTAGTGCGTGGTGCGCCAGCCAAGCCAGGGTTTGACTGTGAGCCAGCTGACAAGGATCACCGCGATAGCGAGGATCGCGATCAGCAGTCCTTGTTGGGTGCTGTTGGTCGGCAACAGCGGGATACCCACGCCGACGAGTGCGCAGATGAGAATGAACCACAACGTCGCCGGAACCAGCGTGATCCAGTGCGGATGTAGGTGCTCGACGACCTGCTCATCGTCCGCGAGGAGTTTCTCCGGGTAGCTCACGACTCACTACCTCCCTGGCCAGCTGCACACGCAGGGCGCGCCGTATCGATCACGCTAGTCTGTCGGCTCCCGAAGATGGCGAACATCGGCGGCGGCAATTGCTTCCAGGCCTCCGGCCTCGCGAAAAACGAGCAGGCGCCCCTGGTCGTCGATGTCGGTGGCCAGCCCTCGGAATGGCGAGCCAACGACGGGCGTGACGATGACCTGCCGGTTGAGGGTCGCGCACCGCGCCCGGTAGTCCCCCTGCAGGAAGCTCTCCGCGGCATCGCCGCCGACCGACAGCCAGTCCGAATAGCGCTCCCCGAAGTGCCCGAGGATTGCGCCGAGCAATCGGGACCGATCGACCGGTGTACCGCTGGCGAGTTGGAGAGACGTCGCCTCCCGGACCGGAAGCTCGGCCCGGGTCGTCGAGACGTTGACCCCGATCCCGACGACCACCACCTCCCCATAAGTCTGGGCGAGAATTCCGCCCGCCTTGGCCGACTCGTCGCCGACGAGCAGATCATTGGGCCATTTGAGCGCCGCGTCGACGATGGTGACCTCGCGCACCGCGTCGCACAACGCGACGCCAGCGAGCAGCGGCAGCCACCCCCACTGACCAGGCGGAACCGCGGGCCGGAGCAGGACCGAGAAAGTCAGGCCGGCTCGAGCCGGAGAGGTCCAGGTGCGATTCTGCCGGCCCCGACCGGCCGACTGGTACTCGGCCGCGAGTACGGCTCCGGACGGCAGGGTGGGCGCCGCGCGCAGCAGGTCGTCGTTCGTTGAGGCGGTCGCTTCCACGATCATGAGCCGGCTCCACCGATCTCGCACGTCCGGCGCGACGACGTCAGGATCCAGTGCCGGACGGTGAGATTCAGCCATGACGGCACCGTATCGGGCCTGTCGCGGCTAGGCTCCGAAGCCATGGCCGCGCCCGATCCAGAACTGTCCGGTGTCGATCCGCATTCCACCGCCGGCAAGGCTGCCGAATTGCAGCGACGCTACGACGAGGCGGTGCACGCCGGCTCGGCTCGCGCCGTGGAGAAGCAGCACGCAAAGGGAAAGAAGACAGCTCGGGAGCGGATCACCGATCTGCTGGACGACGGCAGCTTCATCGAACTCGACGAGTTCGCACGCCATCGGTCATCGACCTTCGGCATGCAGCGGAACCGCCCGTTCGGCGACGGTGTGGTGACCGGCTACGGCACGGTCGACGGTCGGCCGGTATGCGTGTTCAGCCAGGACGTGACGGTCTTCGGCGGCAGCCTGGGCGAGGTATACGGCGAGAAGATCGTCAAGGTCCTCGACTTCGCGTTGCGGAACGGCTGTCCGGTCGTCGGGATCAACGAAGGGGGCGGCGCCCGCATCCAGGAGGGTGTCGTGAGCCTGGGACTGTACGGCGAGATCTTCTACCGGAACGTTCAGGCGTCCGGCGTCGTCCCGCAAATCTCGCTGATCATGGGTGCCGCGGCCGGTGGCCATGTCTACTCGCCCGCGCTGACCGACTTCATCGTGATGGTCGACAAGACCTCGCAAATGTTCATCACCGGACCTGACGTCGTGAAGACCGTGACCGGCGAAGACGTGACACTCGAGGAGCTGGGTGGTGCCCGCACCCACAACACGACAAGCGGCAACGCGCATTACCTCGCGAGCGACGAGGACGATGCGATCAATTTCGTCAAGGCGCTGCTGTCCTATCTGCCGAGCAACAACCTGGACCCGGCGCCGATCTACGACACGGATGTGTCCGACGACGTCCATGAGGACGACGCGTTCCTGGACAGCTTCATTCCGGATTCCGCCAATCAGCCCTACGACATGCACCAGATCATCGAGCATTTGCTCGACGACGGAGAATTCCTGGAAATACAGGCACTCTTTGCGCCGAATATCATCGTCGGCTTCGGGCGGATCGAGGGCCATCCGGTCGGCGTCGTTGGCAACCAGCCGACCCAGTTCGCCGGCTGCCTCGACATCAACGCCTCGGAGAAGGCCGCGCGGTTCGTCCGGACGTGCGACGCGTTCAACGTCCCCGTCATCACCTTCGTCGATGTTCCCGGCTTCCTTCCGGGTACCGACCAGGAATGGAACGGGATCATCCGGCGCGGCGCCAAGCTCATCTACGCCTATGCCGAGGCCAGCGTGCCCAAGATCACCATCGTCATCCGTAAGGCGTTCGGGGGCGCCTACGACGTCATGGGCTCCAAGCATCTCGGCGCGGACGTGAACATCGCCTGGCCCACTGCCCAGATCGCGGTGATGGGGGCGCAGGGTGCGGTAAACATCTTGTACCGCAGGGAGTTAGCCAAGACCGAGTCGCCGGAGCAGCGACGGCACGAGCTGGTCACTCAGTACGAGGACACCCTGGTCAACCCGTACATGGCTGCCGAGCGTGGCTACGTGGACTCGGTCATCCCGCCCTCGCACACCCGGTCCTACGTGATCCGGTCGCTCCGTATGCTGCGCAACAAACGCGAGACGATGCCCCCCAAGAAACACGGGAACATCCCTCTCTGATCAGGTGATCGTGCACATGACGAGCGACTCGTTGAATCTGCCGGTGAAGCTGCGCATAGTCCGTGGCACGCCGACGCTGGAGGAGCTGGCCGCATTGACGACGATCGTAGGCGCCGCCGGCGAACCGCCGCCGACCGACGCACCGCGGCCCGAGCCTCTGCGGGGCCGATGGAATGACCCGCGATACGGGCACCGCCGTTACTGGCCAGTCGGTCCGGATGGCTGGCGCACCGCCCGTTAAGAGCACATCTTCCTCGTGATCTTGGGCCCGCCCGGTAGCACCCTTCCCTCCGTGATCTTGGGCTTGATGCCAAATAGAGGCGATAAGTCCAAGATCATTGCGCAAGGGAACGCAAAGGATCATGAGGGCGAAAGGGGATGCGGGAAGGTCGAGGCGCATGGGACCTAGTTCGGCGGGCGAGGAATCGCCAGCAACTGCGGGGTGACCGTCTGGAACATCAATGCAGCACCGAGCTTGTCGTAGTGCACACCATCCCAGCGATAGGCGGTGTTGGTGGCGATGGCCGGATCGGTGCAGAGCTGATCCGGCGGATTGACCAGGAAGACTCGCTGCGGGTTCTTCGCCGCGGCAGCGCGCAGCAGCACGTTCAGGTGCCGGGTGCGCTGATCATCGCCCCGTTCCGGCAGAGCGGTCTGTCCGCCAGCGTCTATCGGCCGGTAGCAGGGAACGCCGAGCAGGGCGACCTGAGCGCCCCCAGCGATGAGCAAGCTCACGGCCCGGTCGAGTTGCTGCCCGTAGTACCCGTCCCAGGCCGCGGATCCGAACGACATCGTTCCCGTGTCGCCAATGCTCAGGTCGAAGACATCCCAGGCTCCGACCTCTACGAGCGCGAGCTGCGGACGGCTGCGCGCCTCGGTGGCTCGCCATTGATCCGCCCAGGTACTGCAGGAAGCGGTGAGGTCTCGGCTCGGCCCGCGACGACTGGTGATCTTGCCGAGCAAGAAGCCACATCCTTCGACGGTGCCGTCGGTGAGTGTCAGTGATCCGTCAAGGCCAGCCGGTTTGTTGAGCAGCAAGGTCATCCCTTGCGAGTCGCCGAACACCGTGACGTGCACCGGACGGGCGAAGGGCGAGCCGGAGGCCCCCGCCGGCGCACCGGGCGTCGGAGATGCCGACGGACCTGGCGTAACGGCTAGCGACGGACGCGCGCCGTTCGTGGGGATGCCGGACGCGGTATCGGCCACCGGGCGAGGCAACGCCACGACCTGACCGACAACCAAGACGAGCACGGCCACGGAGGCGATCAGGAGAGCTATCCGAGCGAAGCGGCGCCGGCGAAAACGATCCAGCACGCACCGGACGTAGACAACGAAACCCTGGGTTCGGATCGGACGCTCGATGAACCGGTACGACAGGTCGGCGAGCGCGACCGTCAACCCAACGCGCAGCACCATGAGCGGCACGCCATCCGACGGATAGTCCAGCCGGGGCCGACTGAGCATGAAAACCGGCCAGTGCCATAGATAGATCGCGTACGACCGGACCCCGATCCAGCGCAGGAGTGGCGTGCCGAGCAGCCGCGCGGTCACTGTGCCGCGCCGGCCGGCCGCCAGGACAATCGCTGCCGATCCGATCGCCACCAGTAGGAATCCGCCTTGATAAAGCCCGTCGGAAAAGTAGTTGGCGTGAGTCAGGAAATACCCGACGACAACGGAACCGAGCAGGGCCGCGGCATCCAGCGGCCAGGTCGGGCTGTTAACCGTCATCCGGAGTGGTGCCGGCGGACGGTCGCCCCGAACCGGTCGTCGCAGGGCGGTCGCGAGGGCGAGCGCCGCACCCACGAGCAACGCGCTGGCGTGCGTGTCACTGCCGTAGTACGCGCGGCCTGGATCCGGGTACGACTGGAACAGCCACGCCATCACCACCGCCGACATGACGATGCCGATAAGCGTGACCCGCAACGCCCGGCGCCGACCTCCCGTCCTGAGGCACAGAACGAGGACCAGCGGCCAAAGGAGGTAGAACTGCTCCTCGACCGCAAGCGACCACAGGTGCTGCAGCAGCGAGGGACGGCCCAACTGCTCGAAGTACGACCGGTGCCAGACGATCTGCGTCCAGTTCGTGCTGTAGGTCAGCGCGGCGGCGACATCACCCCGGAGCCTTCGCAATTCGTCCGGCGCGACTGCGGCCGTGACGAGGACGACCGTGGCGAGCATCGTGATCAGGGCCGGAAGCAGCCGCCGCGCGCGCCGCACGTAGAAGCGGCCGACGCTGACCCGACCGTTGGTCACCCACTCGACAGCCAGCAGCGAAGTGATCAGGAATCCGGAGAGGACGAAGAACACATCGACGCCGAGGAAACCGCCGGGCAGCCAGCCGGCGTTGAGGTGGTAGACGAGCACAGCGGTAACCGCCAACGCTCGTAGACCGTCGAGACCTCCGGCGTACCGCAATGTTCGAACCCGCGTAGGCCCGAGATGTTGTGCTCCAGCGGCTGCGGCTCTGGTCGCCTCGTCCGGATGGTCATCACTACCCGGACGCCCGTGATAGGTCGCCGTGCTCCAGCCACCTGCCCCGCGACTGTGAAAAGCCTGGGGCGACCGAGCGGCCTGCGGCCCGGGAGACGGCGCGGCCACCGCCCACCCAGGGTCGGCGGGCCGGGCGTAGGCATGCGCCGCCGGCATCGAGACATTGTCGCGTCGGCCGAACGCGAGCACCGGGCGGCGCGCCGATCTTGCTCGCCGCGAGACGGCGCTGCGACTAGGGCGTGTCCCGTAGTCCCTGCTCGTCGCGAGCGGTGGTCGGGCGGCGGTTGGCAAGGCGGAGGACGAGAGCTGTGGCGGAGTCACTGCCGAGGACGACAACGCAGCCAGACGCCGATCCGAGCGCCGCGCAGCAGAGCGTGGGATTGCGGGACACGCCCTAGTGGACCACTAGCCGCCTATCGCTGACATAGGTCGCGCCGGTTGCAGGAAATCCGGTTGGTCGATGCCATGCCCAGGAAGCTTCGCTGCCATCGCCGCCTGCCACCGTTGCGCAATTGCCTCGTCCGACGCGCCCCCACGCAGCAGTGCCCGCAGGTCGGTCTCGGTGCGGGCGAACAGGCAGTTGCGGATCTGGCCGTCGGCAGTAAGCCGAGTGCGATCGCAGGCGCCGCAGAACGGCCGAGTCACCGAACCGATAACCCCGACCGTGGACGGGCCGCCGTCGACAAGCCACCGCTCGGCTGGGGCTGACCCGCGATCACCGGTGTCGGGTTGCAGGCGGAACTCCGCGGTTAGGCGGCCCAGGATTTCGTCGGCCGTCACCATGCGCGTCCGGTCCCAGGCATGCCCGGCGTCCAACGGCATCTGCTCGATGAACCGGAGGTGGTAGCCGTGGTTCAAGCAGAATCGCAGGAGTGGTACGGCCTCGTCATCGTTCACATCGCGCAGCAAGACGGCATTCACCTTGACCGGCATGAGGCCGGCTCGAGCGGCGGCAGCCAATCCGGCGAGCACGTCGGCATGTCGGTCCCGCAGGGTGATCCGCTTGAATCGCTCGGGGTCGAGGGTGTCCAGAGACACGTTTATGCGGTCGAGTCCGGCGGCTGACAGTCCGGCAGCGCGGCGGGCGAGGCCGATCGCATTCGTGGTCAGTGAGATGTTCGGGCGCGGCCGGAGCGCCGCGGTGGCCGCGACGATGCCGACGAGCCCGGGGCGCAGAAGCGGCTCGCCACCGGTGAACCGCACCTCACGGATACCGAGCTGTTCCACCCCGATGGCGATGAGCCGCACGATTTCGTCGTCGCGGAGAACCTCGTCCTTCGGCAGCCAGTCCAAACCTTCGGGCGGCATGCAGTAGGCGCAGCGAAGATTGCACCGGTCGGTCAGCGAGACCCGCAGATCGGTGGCCACTCGGCCGTACGCATCGGCGAGGACGCGCGACACGAGCGGCAGGGTGGTCACCGGTTCAGCCTAGGCGCTGTCAGACACGGGTGCTCGTCGCGAGTCGAGCGAGCTCCGTGCGGCATGCTGGACGGGTGACCGCAGCGTCCGGGGGCCATCCGGCCGACCCAGGTGAACTGGCGGCCGCGCTCGAGGCGGCGGGCTACCTGCCCGACGAGGGCCTGGCGACCGCGGCCTACCTCGCTTTACGCATGCACCGTCCGCTTTTTCTGGAGGGAGACGCAGGCGTCGGCAAGACCAGCCTCGCCTTGGCCTTGGCGGACGTACTCCGCGCCGAGCTCGTTCGGCTGCAGTGTTACGAGGGAATCGACGCCGCGCAGGCCCTCTACGACTGGGACTTCCCGCGGCAAGTGCTGCACCTGCGCGCGGCCGAAGCGGCGAGCGACGGCAGGCTGGACCAGGCCGAGCTGGAGCGCTCGCTCTACGACCGCAGATACCTTGTCGCGCGGCCGATCCTCCGCTCGATCGAACACTCGCCGTCCGTGCTGCTCGTGGATGAAATCGACCGGGCGGACGACGAGTTCGAGGCCTTTCTGCTCGAGGTCCTGGCCGACAATGCCGTGACGATCCCGGAGCTGGGCACGATTCGGGCTGAGGTGCCCCCGCTGGTGGTCCTGACGTCCAACCGCACGCGGGAAGTGCACGACGCGCTCAAGCGACGCTGCCTCTACCACTGGGTCCCACATCCGGGCTTCGATCGGGAGGTGGCCATTCTTCGTCGCCGGCTGCCCGATATCACCGAGCGGCTCGCGCGGGATGTCGCCGCTGCGACCAAGCGGCTGCGGGACGCCGATCTCCTCAAGCCGCCAGGGGTCGCCGAGTCGATCGACTGGGCCCAGGCCTTGCACCTGCTGGGAGCTCGCTCGCTCGATCCGGAACGGGCTGCGGCCACGCTGGGCGCCGTGCTGAAGTACCAGGAGGACGCGGTGCGCGCACGTAACACCGTGCTGGCCGAATTGCTTCGATGACCGACCGGCAGCGCGATGTAGCCGAAATCGTTCTCGGCTTTGCCCGCACGCTGCGACACGCCGGCGTGCCCGCGTCGCCAGACCGCGTTCAGGCCATGGTCTCGGCACTGGGACATCTCGATGTGCTCGACCCGGCGCAGGTGTTCTGGGCCGGGCGCCTCACGCTCTGCGCCGACCCGGCCGACCTCGACCGCTACGACGCCGCCTTCGCCGCATACTTCGGCGGCCAGCTGCCCCGGTCCGTTCCGCGCGCAGCCGCGTTGCAGCAGGTCCTGGTGGCGTCGCTCGACCCGCACTCCCCCGACGGCGCGGACGGCGCGGATGACAGCGAGGAGGAGCAACCGTACGCCGTGCAGGCCAGCCGCCAGGAGGTGCTGCGCCACCGTGACGTGGCTGAACTGACGCACGCCGAACGGGAGGAGCTTGCTCGGCTGTTCGCCCTGCTGACCCCCCGCGTCGCGCAGCGGACCACCCGGCGGTATGTCGCAGCGAGGTCCGGGGTGGTCGATCTGCAGCGCACCGTGCGCCGCATGCTGGCACAGGGAGGGGAGCCGAGCCGGCTCGCCCGGCGTGACCGGCGGACCAAGCCCCGGCGACTGGTCCTGCTCATCGACGTCAGCGGCTCCATGGCGCCCTACGCCGACACGCTGCTGCGCTTCGCCCACGCGGCCGTGCGGGTGGCTCCGTTCAACACCGAGGTCTACACGCTCGGGACCCGGCTGACCCGGGTCACCAGGGAATTGCGTCGCCGCGACCCCGACCGCGCGCTGGCCGGCGCCGGCCGGGCGATCCCGGACTGGAGTGGCGGGACCCGGCTCGGAGACGGGCTACAGGCGTTTCTCGACCGCTGGGGCCAGCGTGGTGTCGCCCGCGGGGCCGTCGTCGTGCTGTGCTCTGACGGCTGGGAGCGGGGCGACCCTTCCCTCCTGGGCGAACAACTCGGGCGGTTGGCTCGGCTGTCGCATACCGTGGTCTGGGTGAACCCGCATATGGGCAAAGACGGCTTCACCCCGGCTACTGGCGGAATGCGCGCCGCGCTGCCACACATCTCTCGCCTCGTCGCCGGACACAGCTTCGCCGCCCTGCAGCAGCTGGCCGACGTGATCGCGCATGCGTGATGTGATCGATGAGCTCCTGCCCTGGTGGGCGGCCGGGAGCATCGTCGGCCTGGGCACGGTCGTGGAGACGTGGAAGTCCGCGCCCCGCCAGCCGGGAGCCGCGATGCTCGTCGGCCCCGACGGAACTGCCGTCGGCAGCGTGTCCGGCGGCTGCGTCGAGGGCGCCGTCTTCGAGCTCGCCGCTGGGGTGCGTGATGGTGCGCAACCGGTCCTGAAGCGCTACGGCGTCAGCGACGACGACGCGTTCGCCGTCGGTCTTACCTGTGGCGGCATCATCGACGTATTCGTCGAGCCGATCAGCCATGCCACGTTCCCGGATCTCGACGAGGTCGCTGACGACATTCGCGGTGGCCGGCCCGTGGCGGTCGCGACGGTCGTCGCCGGCGTGGACCGCCTCGGCGACCATCTCGTAATCCGGCCGGATTCCGTGTCGAGCAGCCTGGGCTCGGCGCGGCTCGACGCCGCGGTCCGG
Source organism: uncultured Actinomycetota bacterium (assembly GCA_963801715.1). GTDB lineage: Bacteria > Actinomycetota > Actinomycetes > Mycobacteriales > Jatrophihabitantaceae > CAVVJA01. Next base: position 145,108 of record CAWDGB010000015.1, read on the forward strand.
GACGACGCCCGGGGATTGCTCGAGCAGGGTCGGACCGGGGTATTGCACTACGGCGCCCACGGAGAACGTCGGCTCGACGACATCAGCGGTGTTCGTTTCCTCGTATGCACCTCGCCCGCGAATGATCGTCTTCGGCGCGATCGACTTCGCGGCAGCGGTCGCTCGGGTGGGATCGTTCCTCGGCTATCGGGTCACGGTGTGCGATGCGCGGCCGACGTTCGCGACGGCACGACGGTTTCCGGACGCCGACGAGGTGGTCGTCGAATGGCCGCACCGGTATCTGGCCAACACGGAGGTCGACGGGCGCACCGTCCTCGCCGTGCTCACCCACGACCCCAAGTTCGATGTGCCGCTTCTCGAGGTAGCGCTGCGGCTGCCCGTTGCCTACGTCGGCGCGATGGGCTCCCGCCGCACGAACGAGGACCGGCTGGACAAGTTGCGGGAGCTAGGACTCACCGCGACCGAGCTGGCCCGGCTGCACGCCCCGATCGGGCTCGATCTGGGCGCGCGCACCCCCGAGGAGACCGCGGTCTCGATTGCGGCTGAGCTCATCGGGCAGCGGTGGGGCGGCAGCGGTCGAGCACTCAGCAGCGTCGCGGGCCCAATCCATCGTGATCGTCTCGCCGATTCCGCAGCGCCCGATGCGCGGCCCGTAGTGGCCCCCGCGCGCGACGGGCACTCCGCGGGGGTACCGGCGCAGCACTGATCCCCGCGGCGGGCGAGCTTCTGGTTGCAGCTGTGTGCCCGGCTGGCGCGGCGCAACAGCGCGGGGCCATGCTGCGATCATGACCGCACTGGACATCGACGCCGCCGTTGCCGCACTTACGCTCGAGGAGAAGGCCTCCCTCTGTTCGGGATCGGACTTCTGGCACACCGAAGGCATCGAACATGCCGGCGTCAGCCCGTTGATGCTGTCCGACGGACCACACGGCTTACGTAAGCAGGCGGCTACAGCCGATCACGTCGGACTGGGTGAGAGCGTGCCGGCCACCTGCTTCCCGCCGGCCGTCGGCCTCGGCTCGTCGTGGAACCGGCAGTTGGTGGAGCGAGTGGGCGAGGCCCTCGGTGCCGAGGCGCGCGCTGCGGGAATCGCCGTTCTTCTCGGTCCCGGCATCAACATCAAGCGTTCGCCTTTGTGCGGCCGCAACTTCGAGTACTTCTCCGAAGACCCGTTCGTCAGCGGCGAACTCGGCGCGGCTCTGGTGCGCGGAATCCAGCGCCAGGGTGTCGGTACGTCGGTCAAGCACTACGCAGCGAACAACCAAGAGACCGACCGCATGCGGGTGAGTGCCGAGGTCGACGAGCGCACCCTGCGAGAGATCTACCTCGCTGGGTTCGAACGCGTCGTGAACACGGCCCAACCCTGGACGGTGATGTGCTCCTACAACAAGATAAACGGGACCTATGCCTCCGAACACCCGTGGCTGCTGACCAGCGTGCTGCGCGACGAATGGGGCTTCGATGGCCTGGTCATGTCGGACTGGGGCGCGGTCAACGACCGAGTGGCAGGTCTGGCGGCCGGTCTGGATCTCGAGATGCCCTCGTCCGAGGGCGTACTGGACCGGGACATCGTCGCCGCAGTCCGCGCCGGCCGGCTCGACGAACGGGTGCTCGATAGGGCGGTGCGCCGGCTGCTGCAGTTGCACGAGCGAACCCGGAGCGCCCGGACCGGAGGGGGTTCCTATGATCGCGACGCGCACCACGAGCTGGCCCGCCAGGTAGCGCGGGAGTGCGCCGTTCTGCTGAAGAACGACCCGGTTGACGGCACGCCGCTGCTGCCCCTCGACCCCGCGGCTGACGCGACGGTCGCCGTGATCGGCGAGTTCGCCCGGACACCGCGATACCAGGGCGCCGGCAGCTCGCAGGTCAACCCGACCCGGGTCAGCAATGCCCTCGACGAGCTCCGCGCGCTGGCCGGGTCGGCCGTCCGCATCGACTTCGCACCGGGCTACTGGGTCGATGCCACACCCAGCGACCCGACCGTTGGCGAACAACTCGGGTCGGATGCCACGGCCCTGGCGGCTCATGCTGACGTCGTGCTGCTCTTCCTCGGGTTGCCGCCGAGTTACGAGTCCGAAGGGTGGGACCGGGAGGACATGGACCTGCCGGCCGAGCAGCTTGACTTGCTCCGCGCCGTCGTCGACGCCAATCCGCGAGTCGTGGTCGTGCTGTCCAACGGCGCTGCGGTTACCGTCGCCGACTGGACCGAACGGGTGCCGGCGATTCTCGAGGGATGGTTGCTCGGCCAGGGCGGCGGCGGCGCGATCGCCGACGTGCTGTTCGGCGTTGCCAACCCGTCTGGCCGGCTGACGGAGACGATCCCGTGGCGGCTGGCCGACAACCCGTCGTTCGGCAACTTCCCGGGCGAGTTCGGCGTCGTGCGCTACGGGGAAGGCATCCTGGTCGGGTATCGCTCCTACGACGCGCGAGACGCCGCCGTGGCGTACCCGTTCGGGCACGGCCTCTCGTACACCACCTTCGAGTACGGGCCGGTGACCGCAACCGTTTCCGGGTCGGGCCGTGGCGTGCAGGTTTCGGTCTCGTTGACCGTCACCAATACCGGGGGGCGCCCCGGGCAGGAGATCGTCCAGCTGTACGTCGGTGACGTCGAATGCTCCGTCATGCGCCCGGTGCGCGAACTTCGCGGGTTCGCCAAGGTAGCCGTCGATGTGGCAGCGACGGTCCCGGTCTCATTCACGTTGGGCGCTCGGGATCTCGCGTTCTGGCACCCGGTGTTGCGCCGCTGGGTCGCCGAGGGTGGCGAGTTCGAGATCGGGGTCGGCGCGTCGTCGCGAGACATCCGACAACGCGCCGTCATCACGGTCGTCGGAGAGGCTGCGGGTCTGCCGCTCACCGCCGAGTCGACGCTCGCTGAATGGCTGGCCAATCCGGCCGGGCGGGAGGCGCTGGAGTCGATCGCGCCGTCGGAGACCGGTGTGCTCGGGATGAATGCCGAGATGGTCAAGCTCATCGGCTCGATACCCATGATTCGACTTGCCCGGTTCCCCCTCATGCCGATCGGTCCAGCGGACCTCGATCGGCTGATCGACAAGCTCAACCCGTCGGGCTGAGCGAATCGGTTCCTCTTGCGCTGGCTCGACGCAGAGGCTTGTCTGTAGTGCAGGACACAACTACCTCAGGAGGCTCGATGACACAGCTGCGCGTCACCGTCGACGAGGTCGCCTATCAGGACGACGTTGAGCCTCGGCTGCTGCTGGTTCATTACCTGCGCGACCGATTGGGCAAGGTGGGCACCGTCGTGGGTTGCGACACCAGCAACTGCGGCGCATGCACGGTCCTGCTGAACGGTCGCAGCGTGAAGAGCTGCTCGATTCTCGCCATCCAGGCGCAGGGACGAGTCGTTACGACCATCGAAGGGCTCGCCACGGAGAACGGAGGGCTGCATCCGGTCCAGCAGGCGTTCCACGAGCAGCACGCGCTGCAGTGCGGATTCTGCACCCCGGGCATGATCATGGCCGCCTGCGACCTGCTCGGCGAAAACCCCGACCCATCCGAGGCAGAGATTCGCGAGGGAATCGAAGGGAACCTCTGTCGGTGTACCGGGTATCAGAACATCGTCCGAGCGGTGCAATCCGCCGCCAGGACCATGGCTGACTCGGAGCGCACCGCGGCGGTGGCTCGATGACCACCGTCGAGGAACGTCCGGCGCCCGTCGAGTTCGGCCAACCGCGCCGCCGCAAGGAGGATGCGCACCTCATCACCGGCCGCACCGTCTGGACGGACAACATCACCCTGCCCGGCCTGCAGCATCTCGCGATCCTGCGTAGTCCGATGGCACACGCGAGAATCACCTCGATCAATACAACGGCCGCAACCGGCCGGCCCGGCGTTGTCGCGGTGTTCACCGGCCGGGATTTCGCCGAAACGCAAGGCAGCATCCCGTGCGCGTGGCCGGTTACGGCCGACATCGTGAATCCGGGCCACCCGAGCATTGCCGTCGACCAGGTGAACCACGTGGGCGAGGCCGTGGCCATCGTCGTCGCCCGCGACAAGTCCGCGGCGCAGGACGCGCTCGAAGCGATCGACGTCGACTATGAGCCGATTGCCCGTCGTCCTCGAGATGGAGGCCGCGCTGGCCGACGGCGCACCGTTGGTCCATCCGAACACCGAGTCGAATCGCTGCTTCACCTGGGCGTTCGAGTCGGGAGCGGCCGGCACCGGTCAGCCGATCGAAGACGTACTGAAAGCCGCCGAGGTCACGGTCAAACGCCGGTTTATCCAGCAGCGACTCATCCCGGCGTTCCTGGAGCCGCGCTCGACCGTCGCCCAGCCGGACGGCGACGGCGTGACGCTGTGGTCTTCGACGCAGATCCCGCACGTCCTGCGGACGATGCTCGCCCTGTCGCTGGGTATCCCCGAGCACAAGGTGCGGGTCATCGCACCCGACGTCGGCGGCGGGTTCGGCGGCAAGCTGCAGGTAACCCCCGAGGAGTTCATCTGCACCCTGGTCGCCCGCAAGCTGGGCAAGCCGGTGAAGTACACCGAGTCGCGGTCCGAGTCGCTCATGAGCGGCCACCACGGTCGTGATCAGATCCAGGACATCACGCTGACCGCCCGCCGAGACGGCACGTTCACCGGCCTGGACGTACACATCCTGTCCAACATGGGTGCCTACCTGCGGCTGATCACGCCGGGCATCCCGCTCCTCGGCGCCTTCATGTTCAACGGGAGCTACAAGTTCGACGCGTACCGGTTCGTGTGCGATGGCGTGTTCACGACGAAGACGCCGACCGACGCCTACCGCGGAGCGGGCCGGCCCGAGGCGACCTTCGCCATCGAGCGCATCGTCGACGAGATGGCGGTCGAGCTGGGCATGGACCCCATGGAGCTGCGCCGCAAGAACTGGATCAACCACGACGACTTCCCCTTTACCACGATCACCGGCATCACCTACGACAGCGGCAACTACGAGGAAGCGACTGACAAAGCGCTGGAGCTCATGGGATGGGACGACCTGCGCCGCGAGCAGGCTGATCGGATCGAACGCGGGGATCCGGTCCGACTCGGCCTGGGCATCTCGACCTATACCGAGTTGTGCGGGTGGGCACCGTCCCGGCTGCTCGGCGCGCTCCGCTACGCCGGTGGCGGGTGGGAACACGCCTCGGTACGAGTGCTCCCGACCGGCAAGGTCGAGGTCGTCACCGGCACGAGCCCGCACGGTCAGGGGCACGACACCGCATGGAGCCAGATCGTTGCGGACCGGCTCGGCGTGCCGTTCGAGGACATCGAGATCCTGCACGGCGACACGCAGTCCTCGCCCCGGGGCTGGGACACCTACGGGTCGCGTTCGGCGGCCGTCGGGGCGATCGCGGTGTCGAATGCCGCCCTCCGGGTGGTCGACAAGGCCAAGCGGATCGCCGCGCACATGCTGGAAGCCAGCGAGGACGACGTCGAGTTCGCGAACGGCGCGTTCAGCGTGAAGGGCGCCCCAGGCACCGGTAAGACCATCCAAGATCTCGCTTTCGCGGCGTTCGCCGGACACGACATGCCTGATGGCGTCGAGCCCAACCTGGACGCCGACGCGACGTTCGACCCGGTGGCGCTGTCGTTCCCGCACGGCACGCACCTGTGCGCAATCGACGTCGACACCGAGACCGGGCGGGCGACGATTCGCAGGTACGTGTGCGTTGACGACGTCGGCGAGGTGATCAATCCGCTCATCGTCGATGGCCAGGTTCACGGCGGAGTGGTGCAGGGCGTCTCGCAAGCCCTCTTCGAAGAGGCGGTGTACGACGCCGACGGCAACCTGACCACCGGCTCCTTCGTCGACTATCTCCTACCGTCGGCGGCGGACGTCCCGTCGTTCATCACGGACCGCACGGTGAGCCCGTCCACGACGAATCCGCTCGGCGTGAAAGGCGTCGGCGAGACCGGCACGATCGCCGCCACCCCGGCCGTCGTCAACGCGATTCTCGACGCGGTGCGGCCATTCGGCGTCACGGACATTCAGATGCCGTGCACGCCGGAACGGATCTGGCGCGCGGTCAATCAAGCATCCGCGAGCGAAGGAGAGCGGCTGTGATCCCGGCGCCGTTCGACTACGTGCGCCCGTCCTCCGTGGACGAGGCGGTGCAGGCCCTCGAGAGCGCCGGCGAGGACGGCAAGGTGCTTGCCGGTGGGCAGTCGCTGATCCCGATCCTGCGACTGCGCCTAGCGGCGCCAGAGATCTTGGTTGACCTCGGGGGCATTGCCGATCTTCGGGGTGTGCGGGATGACGGCGACGCAATCGTCGTCGGCGCCATGACCACGCACGACGAGGTGATGCACAACCCCCTGGTCCTGGCGTACGCGCCGTTGCTGGCCCAGGCGACAGCCACGGTCGGCGACCGCCAGGTACGGCATCTCGGAACGTTCGGCGGATCGGTCGCGCACGCCGACCCGGCCGGCGACTTGCCGGCGGTAGCGCTCACCCTCGACGCCGAGATGGTCGTTCAAGGCCAGTCGGGCGTACGGCGGGTACCGGCCGCTGAGTTCTTCCGCGATTACCTGACGACGGCACTGCAGCCCGGCGAGGTCCTCACCGCGATTCGGGTCCCGAAGCTCGGCAACGGCTGGGCGGTGCACTACGAGAAGTTCAATCGCGTGGCCCAGGCCTGGTCCGTGGTCGGGGTCGCCGCGGCGGTCAAGCGCTCCAACGGGACGATCACCGAGGCGCGAGTCGGGCTGGCGAACATGGGCAGCACACCGCTGCGGGCGACCGGCGGTAGAGCAGGCCCTGGCCGGTGGCGACGCCACGGCCGACCGGGTGCGAACCGCGAGTGAGCGGGCGGCAGACGGCACGAGTCCGCCGAATGACTTGTCCGGGCAGGCGGACTACCGGATGCACCTCGCGCGCGTGCTGACCCGACGAGCTGTTTCCGCGGCAGCCGGAATCTGAGGGTGGCGTGGAGCTCCAGCACTCATTCGCCGTCCCGGTTGGCGTCGACCAGGCGTGGGCCGTCCTCGTCGACATCGAGCAGGTCGCGCCGTGCATGCCCGGCGCGGCGCTGGACACAGTCGACGGTGACGAGTTCACCGGCTCGGTCAAAGTGCGATTGGGCCCCATCGGGCTGACCTACAAGGGCAAGGCCCGCTTCGTCGAGAAGGACGAGATAGCGCACCGGGCGGTCATCGACGCCCAGGGCAAGGACGCTCGTGGCAACGGCACCGCCTCGGCCACCGTGACGGCAACACTGCATCCGCAGGACGACGGCACGCTGGTCGAGGTGAACACCGATCTCGCGATCACCGGTAAGCCGGCGCAGTTCGGCCGTGGCGTCATGGCGGACGTCGGCAACAAGCTGATCGGGCAGTTCGCCGATTGCCTCGCCGGGAAGTTGGCCAAGGCTGACGAGCCGGCCGCCGGGCCGGCCGCGGCGACCCCGGATTCAGCTCCGCAGCCGGCGGCTGGCCAGGCGGCCAGCGCGACCACGGCGCCCGAGGCGTCCGAGGCGCCGGCCGACGAGGTCGCGCCGATCGACCTCATGGCCTCGGCCGGACCGGCTGTGCTCAAGCGCCTGGCACCGGTAGCGCTGCTCTTCGCCGGGCTTGCTCTGGTGATCATTCTTCGGCGGCGCCGCGGGTAGCCGCCGCGGACGCTCACGGCAACTGGAACGGCGGCGGGACGTCGTCATATACGCGCGCGCACTCGCACAGTTCGGTCTGACCGGGCGGCAGTTGCTCGATCGTCGCGACGAGCAAGGTCCGCAAGCGAGGCACGTTGGCGGCGAACTGCTCGAACACCTGGGCCTGCGTTACCCCGGTACCGATCTCAATGCCGGCGTCCAGGTCGGTCACCAGGGTCAGCGTCGTGTAGCACAAGGCGAGCTCCCGGGCGAGCCCGGCCTCCGGCATGCCGGTCATGCCGATGATCGCGGCTCCGGCCCGCTGGAGGTCTCCCGATTCGGCCCGAGTGGAGAACCGTGGGCCGTTCACGACGACCATCGTCGCTTCCGCCGTGACGGGCAGCCCGGTCACGCCGGCGGCGGCCAGCGCGCAGGCTCGGCCGACCGGACAGTACGGATCGGCGAACGCGACGTGGAATACCCCGTTGTCGGCGTCCATGTAGGTACGCGCGCGGCCGGACGTTCGGTCCAGGACCTGATCCGGGATGACCAGCGACCCGGGGGCCAGATCGGTCCGCAACGAGCCGACTGCCGACAGGGCCAGGATCTGGCGGACGCCGGCCGACCGTAGTGCCCAGAGATTGGCGCGGTACGGAACGCGGTGGGGGGCGAAGCGATGACCAACGCCGTGCCGCGGCACGAACGCGACCCGACGGCCGCCGAGTGTCCCGACGGTGACGTCGCCGCTCGGTGGTCCGAAGGGCGTGTCGAGGCCCACCGGGCTCGCGTCGTCAAGCAAGGAGTAGAAGCCGGACCCACCGATGACACCGATTTCGGCTAGCGGCGTGACTTGGCGCACCCGGATGACGTTAGCGTCCGCTCGCGAACCGCTTTGCGGCATGGTGAGTTGCCGATCCGCACGGAATGCGTTCATGATGGAGGCGGACCGGAGCGCGGGACCCCCCGACCCTCGCTCCGGTTCTCTGGTGTCTTGACCAAACCTTGACGTTGTGCGCTCCGCGCGTTGACATCTCGGGCGGACTGTGGGCGATGCCAACTACGACCGGCAAAGGAGCAGTCGAGTCCCATGTGGAACAAGATCGCAATCGCCGCGGGCGCCGGTGCCGTCCTCATCGGCGGTGGGGCGGCGGCCGTCGCCGCTGCTGCTAGCGCCGACACGTCCGGGACCGGAACAGCCAGTAGCCCGACCGCCGGCCCGAGCGGCGGAGTTAGCGCGCCGGGCAAGCCGGGACACCCCGGCCGCGGACTGCGCCTTGGTGCCCTAGGTCGTTTCGAGCATGCCGAGTGGGTCAGCAAGGACGGCACCGCGAACGTGACCCATGACGCGATACACGGCGCGGTCAGTTCGGTCAGTGCGACGTCTGTCTCGGTCGAGGCCTCGGACGGCTACCACCTGACCTTCGCCGTCAATGCGGACACCAAGGTGCGAGTGCGGGACACCTCGAGCACTGGGAAGCGAGTCGGCAAGGCCGGCTCGATAAGCGACGTCAAGCCCGGTGACAATGTCCTGGTCAGCGGCATCAAGAGCGGCTCGACGGTCACCGCCAAGCACGTCCTCGACGGTCGCTAGCGCCGGCCGCTCCACGCCCTACCGTCCGCCGGCCTGGAGGAGGCAGTCGCTGGCAAGATGGGGTGATCTGTGGGGTGGGAGAGCGCATGCACCGCAAACACTACGAACCCGTGCACATCGCGTTCGCCGAGGCCGTCCGGGCATTCATCGACAAGGAGATGGTGCCCAACTTCCTGGAGTGGGAGCAGATCGGGTCTGCCCCGCGGGAGTTGTTCCAGGTGGCTGGCCGAAGCGGCTTCCTCGGCGTGGCGGTGCCTGAGGAATACGGCGGGGGCGGCGTCACCGACTTCCGGTTCAACCAGGCAATGAACGAGCAGCTGGCCTTTGCCGGGGTAACCGGCGCGGGTCTCGGACTCACACTGCACAACGACACGTGTCTGCCGTATTTCCTCACCTACGCGACTGACCAGCAACGCCGGCGCTGGTTGCCCGGCATTGTGTCCGGCGAGCTGATAACAGCGGTCGCAATGACCGAGCCGGCCGCGGGCTCGGACCTTTCGGGAATTCGGACCAGCGCGGTGCGTGACCGCGGCGAGTACATCGTGAACGGGTCGAAGACGTTCATCACGAACGGTATCAACGCCGACCTCGTGATCACCGCCGTGCGAACTGGCCCGGATCGGCATCGTGGGTTGTCCTTGCTGATTCTGGAACGCGGCATGCCTGGCTTCGAGCGTGGTCGCAACCTGCAAAAGGTCGGTATGCACTCGCAAGACACCGCCGAGCTGTCGTTCACTGAGGTGCGCGTTCCGCTCGCCAACCTGCTCGGCGAGGAGAACCAGGGCTTCTTCCAGCTGGTCGCCAAACTCCCGCAGGAGCGAATGTCGATTGCCGTCGCCGGAGTGGCCGAGGCTCGTGCGGCGTTCGAGAACACGCTTCGCTATGTCCAGGAACGTCGCGCGTTCGGGCAGCCCATCGGATCGTTCCAGCACTCTCGATTCGTCCTCGCTGAGATCGCGACTGAGATCGACGTGGCCCAGACCTTCGTCGACCGATGCGTCGACGATCTCAACACGGGCGAGCTGTCTGCTCCGGATGCGGCCAAGGCCAAGTGGTGGACGACCGAGCTGCAGGGCCGGGTCGTCGACCGATGCGTGCAACTGCACGGCGGCTACGGCTACATGCTCGAGTACCCCGTCGCCCGGGCGTTCACCGACGCGCGTGTGAGCCGCATCTACGGCGGGACGACGGAGATCATGAAGGACGTCATCGGCAAGTCCTTGGGCCTGTGAACCGGGATCTGGGGGACTCCCGACCTATCCGCTTCATCCTCGCGTCGGCCTCACCCGCCCGACTGGCGACGCTGCGCGCGGCCGGGGTGGAACCCGAGGTAATGGTCAGCACGATCGACGAGTCCGCATACGACGAGCGCCGGGTGAGCGCCCAGGTCCACTGCCTCGCCCAGGCCAAGGCGCAGGACGTCGCGGACGGTGTCGCAGGCAACGCACTGGTGCTCGGCTGCGACTCCTTACTGGAGATCGACGGCATCGGATACGGCAAGCCACTTACCGTCGATCGAGCCGTTGCCCGATGGCAGCAAGTGCGCGGCAGGCTCGGCAAACTGCATACCGGGCATGCGCTGATGCACATCTGCACCGGTCGCGTCGTCGGCCGGGCGACCGATGTCGGCGTGACGACAGTCGAATTTGCCGACCTGACCGACGAGGAAATCGCCGACTATGTGGCGACCGGAGAGCCGCTGAACGTGGCGGGTGGATTCACGATCGACGGCCGGGGCGGCTGGTACGTCAAGACGGTCGAAGGCGACCATCACAATGTCGTCGGGCTCTCCCTCCCCCTGGTTCGTCAGCTGCTGGACGAGTTGGGTTTCACCGTCGCCGACTTGCCGCAGCGGGACGGGAGCGCGGTGACGTAGCGTCCCAGGGGTGACCGAGGTGCGGCGGGACAGCGTGCTGCAGTCCGGTCGAAGGCTGTGGTATCTCGACGCGGGACCCGTCGACGGCGAGCCGATCGTGCTTCTGCACGGGCTGATGTCCGACAGCTCGACATGGGACCCAGCAATCGGACCGCTGGCCGAGCACGGGCTGCGGGTCATCGCGCCCGACCTGCTCGGTCATGGCAGATCGGACAAGCCGCGCGCTCGATATGGGCTCGACTTCTTTGCCGCCAGCCTCAGCGAACTGCTCACGGCGCTCGGGATCCCGCGCGCTACGGTGGCCGGTCATTCCCTCGGCGGCGCAATCGCGGTGTACTTCGGTCGCTTCCACGCCGCCCAGCTGCACCGGCTGGTCCTCGTCTCGAGCGGAGGCCTCGGTCGCGAAGTACACGTGATCCTGCGCGCCGCCACCGTCCCCGGTGCAAGCCACATCCTCCGCGCGATGGTCAACGAGCGAACTGCTCCGATGTACCGGGCGCCTCGCCTGCACCGCTCACTGCGACTTCGGCCCGAAGCCGTCGTCAACCTGAGCCGGATGGGTCGGGCGCTGGTCTCCCCCGATGGCCGGTCGGCGTTCTTCACCGCGGCCCGGTCGGTCATGTATCCGTTGGGGCAACGCGGCTCGATGCTGGATATGGGATTTCTCGCCCCGGAGGTTCCGACACTCATCGTGTGGTCTGAAAAGGACGCGATTATCCCGGTCGGCCATGCGTACGCTGCGCATCACCGGTTGCCCGGGAGCAGGCTGGCTCTGCTCCCCGGATCCAGCCACGAGCCACACCGTCGGCACGCGCAGCGATTTGCCGATCTCGTGGCCGGGTTTATCCGCGACACCGGTCTCGGCGCATCGGGCGGGATAACGGCTGGTTGAGCGCGGCCAGCCGGGTGGCGCGCCAGTGGTCGTACCGGTCACGGGATGTCTGCGAGTCGACGTGTCGCAGCGACGCGAGAACGGCCGCCACCTCCTCGTCGGTGGCATGACCGCGGACGATGACCAGTCCGTCGGCTGTCTCCGGCGACGTCACGTCGGCGGCACGCCATGCCGCTTCGCGACGCCGTCGCGGACCTTGCCGACGAGCACGCGATATCGCTGGATGATCTCGGCGCGCAACTCGCCCGGCGGGATCACCGCGTCGATGACGAGATCGGCCGCCAATCGCATGAGGTCGACATCTTGTTCGTACTCCGCACGCCGGTCGACGACGAACGCGTCGCGTTCGTTCGGATCGGCGATCTCCGCGATCTTCCCGGCGTACACCGCGTTGACCGCTGCCTGCGGACCCATGACGGCGATCTTGGCAGTGGGCAGCGCGATGCACACGTCGGGCATGAAGCCCGGACCGGCCATCGCATAAAGCCCGGCACCATAGGCCTTGCGGAGGATGATCGAGAGCTGCGGCACGGTCGCCTCGGCTACGGCTGTGATCATCTTGGCGCCGTGCCGGATGATGCCTTGCCGCTCAACCGCACTGCCGATCATGAACCCGGGCACGTCAGCCAGGTACAGCAGCGGCACGTTGAAGGCGTCGCACAGCCAGATGAACCGGGCAGCCTTGTCGGCGGAATCCACGAACAGCACCCCACCGCGGACCGCACTGTTGTTCGCGAGGATCCCGACCGGCCGGCCGTCGATCCGCGCGAATCCGGTGACGAGCTCAGCGGCGAACAGCGGCTTGACCTCGAAGAACGAGTCCGCGTCAACCAGCCCGTCGATCACTGCGTGGACATCGAAGGGCACCGATTCGTCCGGCGGGACAAGGTCGTCGCCAAGCTCGACGGCTGCTTCCTCCGCCGGACTGTCAGGTGGTATCTCCCGCCAGCACGTGGGGAGGTAGGAGAAAAAGAGCTTCGCTTGGTCGATCGCGTCCTCGTCGTCGACGGCCAGGTTGTCACCGCAGCCGGACACCGTGGCGTGCATTCGGGCGCCGCCCATCTCCTCGAGGCTCACGGTTTCCCCCACGACCATCTCGGCCATCCGGGGCGAGCCGAGATACATCGACGCGTTGCCCTCGACCATGATCACGACGTCGCAAAAGCTCGGGATGTAGGCGCCCCCAGCAGCCGACGGGCCGAACAGGCAGCAGATCTGCGGCACCTTGCCGGACAACATGACCTGGTTGTGAAAAATGCGGCCCGCGCCACGCCGGCCGGGGAACAAGGCAACCTGATCGGTGATCCGCGCGCCCGCCGAGTCGATCAGCCAGAACACCGGAAGTTCCTCGACCAGCGCCCGCTCGGTGATCCGAATGATCTTCTCGACGGTCCGAGCCCCCCACGAGCCGGCCTTGACCGTGGGGTCGTTGGCGACCACGAGCGCCGGCCGGCCGTCAACCAGGCCCTGCCCGGTGACCACACCATCCGCGGGCAACCCGGCAGCCTGGGCATTGGCGAGCTGACCGTCCTCCACGAATGTCCCGTCGTCGAGGAGCAACGCAATGCGGTCGCGGACGTAGCGCTTCCCTTGGCCAGCAAGCTTTTCCGCCGCTCGCGGCGACGGGGCGAACGTCGCCTCGCGAGCGGCCGCGATCCGGGACGCCAATGCGCCGTCGGTGCGCACTTGCGTCCCGGATCCGGGAGGCAAGGCGCTCACGAGACCGGCAGTCCCAGGCCGCGGGCGATCAGCATGCGTTGCACCTCGGACGTGCCTTCGCCGATCTCCAAAACCTTGGCATCCCGGTAGAAGCGGGCGACGGGATACTCCTCCATGAAGCCGTAACCGCCGAAGACTTGGGTGGCGGTGCGGGTCGCGGCAATCGCAGCCTCCGACGAGAACAGTTTCGCCTTTGCGGCCGCGTGCTTCACTTCGTCGGCGGGCCGGCGGGTGTCCTTCAGCCAGGCGGCTTTGTAGGTCAACAGCCGCGCGGCGTCGAGGGCGACCGCAAGGTCGCTGATCGCGAACGCCACGGCTTGGCGGGAGCCGATCGGCGCGCCGAAGGTGTTCCGGGACTTGGCATAGCGAAGCGACTCGTCCAGGCAGGCCTGGGCCAGGCCCACGGCGAGCGCGGAGATGGCGATCCGCCCATCGTCCAGGATGGCGAGAAATTGCCGGAACCCGCGACCGCGCGACCCCAGCAGGTTGGTCTCGGGCACCCGGCAGTCGTCGAAGGTCAGACCATGCGTGTCGGAGCTGTGCCAGCCGAGCTTGTCGTAGGCCGGGGAAACGGTGAATCCGGGCGTGCCGGAAGGCACCAGCAGCGTGGAGATCTCGTCCGGCCCGGTGCGCGCCGTGACGGTGACGACGGACGTCAGGACCGTTCCCGAGTTGGTAATGAACGCCTTCGCGCCGTTGATGACCCATTCGCCGTCGACCAGCTCGGCACGCGTACGCGTGGCACCGGCGTCCGAGCCCGCCTCGGGTTCGGTGAGCCCGAAGGCGGCGAGAGCCCGGCCGGCGACGAGGTCGGGCAGGAAGCGGTCCTTCTGCGCATCGGACCCGAACGTGAGAATCGGATTGATGCCCAGGCCAACGCCCGCTTCGAGGGTGATGCCGATCGACTGGTCGACGCGGCCCAGCTCTTCGATGGCGACGCACAGTGACGTGAAGTCGCCACCGGAGCCGCCGTACTGTTCGGGCGCGATCAGGCCGAATAGCCCAAGGTCGCCCATCTTGCCGATCAGCTCGACCGGGAAGCGGTGGTCGCGGTCCCACTCCGCGATATGGGGCGCCACTTCGGCCTCGGCGAACTCCCGGACCACCTTGCGGAACAGCTCGTGATCCTCGGACAGCTCGAACATGACTCGTCCTCCCGACGCCCCAGGGGCCCAACTGCTTGACGTTTACGTTAACGTTAAGCAAGATTAGCACCGTGGTCACGCCAGCGGAAGCGAAAACCGACCGCACCTGGACCGTCGGCGAGCTCGCCGACGACCTCGGCGTTACGACCCGGACCCTGCGCTTCTACGAGGCCGAGGGCCTGATCAGCCCGCGACGCGTCGGCACCAGCCGGATCTACAGTCCACGGGACCGGGCCCGGCTGCGGCTGATCCTTCGCGGCAAACGGTTCGGCATGTCGCTGGCCGAGATTCGCGAGATCGTCGACATGTACGACGGCGCCGCATCCTCCGAGCGACGACAGCTGGCGATGCTGCTCGCCCGCTTGGACGACATTGCCGCCGATCTGCGGGCCCGCCAGTCCGCCTTGCAGCGCACTCTCGACGAGGTCAACGAGGTGGCCGCACGATGCCGAACGCGTCTCGCAGAGCTCGACGGCTGACCCACACCACACGCGGTAACCTCCAGGCGGGCTGCGAGGATGCCGCCGCGACAGGAGGCCAATCGTGCAGAAGGTGCTCATCGCCAACCGGGGCGAGATCGCAGTCCGCGTCATCCGGGCCTGCCGCGACGCCGGCTACGGCTCGGTCGCGATCTACGCCGAGCCGGACCGCGACGCCCGTCACGTCCGGATGGCCGATGAGGCGTATGCGCTCGGTGGAACCACGCCGGCCGACTCCTACCTCGACATCGCGAAGGTTGTTGCAGCCGCCGAGCGTTCCGGAGCCGACGCCGTACACCCCGGATACGGCTTCCTGTCGGAAAACGCGCATTTCGCCGAGGCGGTCATCGCCGCCGGCCTCACCTGGATCGGACCCAGTCCGCAGGCGATCCGCGACCTCGGCGACAAGGTGACCGCCCGGCACATCGCGATGCGCGCCGGCGCCCCGCTGGTGCCCGGCACGCCCGATCCGGTCAACGGGCCGGACGACGTGCTGGCGTTCGCGGCCGAGCACGGTTTGCCGGTGGCGATCAAAGCCGCGTTCGGCGGTGGCGGGCGGGGGTTGAAGGTTGCCCGCACGATGGAGGAGATCCCGGAGCTATTCGCGAGTGCGGTGCGGGAGGCGCAGGCCGCATTCGGCCGCGGCGAGTGCTTCGTCGAGCGGTATCTGGACAAGCCGCGCCACGTCGAGGCCCAGGTGCTGGCGGATCAGCACGGCAACGTCATCGTCGTCGGAACCCGGGACTGCTCCCTACAGCGCCGGCATCAGAAGCTGGTCGAGGAGGCGCCCGCGCCGTTCCTCAGTGACGCGCAGTGCGACCAGATCCACAGCAGTGCCAAGGCCATCTGCCGCGAGGCCCACTACTGGGGCGCAGGGACGGTCGAGTACCTGGTCGGCCTGGACGGGACGGTCTCGTTCCTCGAGGTGAACACCCGCTTGCAGGTCGAGCACCCGGTGACCGAGGAGACGACCGGTGTCGATCTCGTCCGCGAGCAGTTCCGGGTCGCTGAGGGTGAGGTGCTACGGCTCACCGAGGATCCCGCGCCGAGAGGCCATGCGTTCGAGTTCCGGATCAACGGCGAGGACCCCGGTCGGGGGTTCCTGCCGGCCCCGGGCACGGTGACGACCTACCTCGAGCCGGGCGGACCCGGGGTTCGGGTCGACTCCGGGATCGAGCCGAACTCGGTTGTCAGCGGCGCGTTCGATTCGCTGCTCGCCAAGCTGATCGTCTGGGGGGAGTCCCGCGACGAAGCGCTGGCCCGCAGCCGCCGCGCCCTGGACGAGATGGTGGTGGACGGCATGGCCACTGCCCTGCCCTTCCACCGGGCCGTGGTCCGCGATCCGGCCTTCACCGCACACCCATTCACCGTGCACACGCGCTGGATCGAGACCGAGTTCGACAACCAGATCCCGCCATTCGCCGGCGCGGCTGAGGCGGCCGAGGAAGCCGCACCACGGGAGACCGTCGTGGTCGAGGTCGGCGGCAAGCGCCTCGAAGTCTCGTTGCCCGCCGGATTCGGCAGCAGCGGTGGGTCCGGGCCCAGGAAGGCCGCGCCCAAACGATCGGCCGGCAAGAGGTCAGGCTCCGGCGCATCGGGTGACTCGCTGATCGCTCCCATGCAAGGCACGATCGTCAAGGTCGCCGTGAGCGACGGCGACGTGGTGTCTGCGGGTGATCTCGTCGTCGTCCTCGAGGCCATGAAAATGGAACAGCCGCTGAATGCGCACAAGAGCGGCACCATCACCGGGCTGGCTGCGCAGGTCGGCGCGGTCGTGACGTCCGGCGCGACTATCTGCGACATCAAGGACTGACGATCCCGGCCTGATTCGGTGGGATTTGTTTCGACCGAGGCACCCTGGCGCGGCCTCGAAACCGTCCCGGTACCGCGGATAGGCGCACGATAGGAGGGTGGCGCAGCGTCCGCCGTTAGGCCGATGGCTGACGTACGCGTTCGGATTCCGGCTGCCCGACCGTTACGACGAGTGGGTCTTCCATGATCTGAACTCCCGAGGCTGGGCGATCCGCGAGGTGGCCCGAGTCATGCTCGTGGCGGTGCCGCCGATCATCGGGATCATGTTCCTGCCGGCCGGTATCGGCTTGCGCCTGATGACGGCGTCCTTTCTCGTGTTCGGACCACTGTTCGTAGGCGCCGCCTATGCCGACGAGCTGCGGGCTTACCGGCTGCGCCAGCACGGCCTGCTGCCCCCGTCGGGACCAGACCCCGAATTCCCGCACCGGCCGAACTAGAGCGGAAGCGCTAACGCGTGCGGTCAGACCCCCTCTCGCCGGGCATTGATCCGCTCGATGGCGGCGATCCGTTGGGCCGCGATGCCGGCCATCTCGGCCGTGCGCCGCCGGACCGAGGCCGCGTCGGCTCCGGGTGAGAACACCATGGCCCAGCCCGGGCCTTCGAGCGCCGCGACGCGCTCGATCAAGTCACTGGTCTCGACCCGGTGCAGCCCGGCGAACTCGTGCTGGGCGTCGACGACCGCGACGAGTACCTCGCCGTCGGACACCTCGAGGACCGCGGCCTCGATCTCGTCGGCGTGCTCGTCGAACACCCCCGCGACCATGATCGTGCGCCGGGCCCGTGCCTGGGCCTCGGGTGACAGGTCGGGCATCATTCGGTCCTCTCAGTCCAGTCAGTCAAGGTCGTCGTGGTGCATCAGCCCGCGGGCGGCCTCGGCGACAGATCCTGACAACGACGGGTATACCCCGATTGTCGCCGCGACATCCGCTACGGTCAGACCACGTTGGATCGCCATCGTCAGCGGGAAGATCAGCTCCGACGCGTTGGGCGCGACCACGACCGCACCGACGATGATGCCAGTCATCTTGCGGGCGTACAGCTTGACGAACCCGGCATCGGTGCCCTGCATCTTCGCCCGGGCGTTGGTGCGAAGCGGAAGCGTCACGGTTCGTGCCGCGAGTTCGCCGGAGGCGACCGCGGCGTAGCCGAGACCCACGGTGGCGATCTCGGGATGCGTGAATACATTGGCCGCGACGGTCTTCAACCGCAGCGGGCTCACGGCCTCGCCGAGGGCGTGCCACATCGCGATCCGGCCCTGCATCCCAGCGACCGAGGCAAGCAGCAGCAGGCCGGTGCAGTCACCCGCGGCGTAGATCGATGGGACAGTCGTTCGCGAAACCCGGTCGACCGGGATGTAGCCCCGCTCGTCGAGATCGATGCCGACGTGCTCCAGGCCGAGACCGGCAGTGTTCGGCACCGAGCCAACGCACATGAGTGCGTGCGAACCGGTCACGGTCCGCCCGTCCTCGAGCTCTACGACGACGCCATCATCGACCCGCCGAACCGCGCTGGCCCGCGCCCGCCTCATCAGGGTGCCGCCTCGGGAGGTGAAGACCTGTTCCAGCACCTCGGCCGCGTCCGGATCTTCACTGGGCAACACCCGATCGCGGCTGGACACCAATGTCACCGGCACTCCGAGCTCGGAGTAGCCGCTCGCGAATTCCGCCCCGGTGACACCGGATCCGACGACCACCAATCGCTCGGGCAGGCCGGTGAGGTCATAGACGTCGCGCCAGGACAGAATCCGCTCACCGTCGGGTCGCGCCGCGGGCAGTATCCGCGGCGTGGCCCCGGTGCCGAGCAGCACGACGTCAGCTTCGAGGACCTCAGCCGATCGAGCTTCCGACCCGACCACCTCGAGCCGGTGAGCGCGGCCCGGTTGGTACGAGCTGAAGCGCGCCGATCCCGCGATGAGGGTGACGCCTTCTCGGAGCAGCCGGGCCCGGATGTCGTCGGATTGCTGGTACGCAAGCTTCTTGATCCGGTCGTTCACGGCAATGACGTCGACCACCACGTCGCCGTCCCCGGTATAGAGGCCAAGCCGCGGCGCATCCCGGAAGGCGGTGACGCTCGCGCTGGTCGCGATCAGCGTCTTGCTGGGAACACAGTCGGTGAGCACACAAGCCCCGCCTACTCCGTCCCGCTCGACGAGCGTGACCTCGGCGCCCAGCTCCACCGCCACCAGGGCGGATTCGTACCCGGCGGGGCCACCGCCCACGATGACGACGCGTGTCATCACGCCATTGTCCCGTCTCGCGGCCGGGACGGCGAACGAAGTGGGTACGCTGCGCGGTCGTGGCACCCTCTAGCACGCTGTATGCCGCCTACGGATCCAACATGGACCCGGAGCAGATGCTCGAGCGCTGCCCGCACTCCCCGTTCGCCGGCACCGGATGGCTGACTGGTTGGCGATTGACGTTCGGCGGCGAGGATCTGGGGTGGGAAGGCGCACTTGCCACAATCGTCCCCACCGACGCTCCCGCGAGCGCCGTATTCGTGGCCTTGTACGAGTTGTCGCCCTACGACCACGAACGACTCGATCACTGGGAGTCAGCGGATACCGGCGTCTACAACCAGATTCACGTGCGCGTGTCCACCCTGGACGGCGATGTGCTGGCGATGGTCTACGTGCTCGACGCCTATGAGGGTGGCCTGCCGTCGGCCCGATACTTGGGGCTCATTGCCGAGGCCGCGGAGAAGGCCGGCGCGCCGGACGAGTACATCGCGGAGCTGCGAGCTCGTCCGTGCCGCTCGCTGGGGGACTAAGGAGTGTCCCGCTCTCGATCAGCGCCGCGGGTGCTGCAGTGCGGTGACGGCGAGATGGGTCATGAATCGCACGCCGATCGCCAGGGCGCGCTCGTCGATGTCGAACGCTGACTGGTGCAAGTCGACCCGCTGCGCACCTGGTGTGTGCACGCCGAGCCGAGCGAGGGCGCCCGGGGCATGGTCGAGGTACCAAGCGAAGTCCTCGCCGCCCATGCTTTGCTCCGTCCCGGTGACCGCATTGGCGCCGAGGGCAGCCACGAGCGCAACGCGTTGCAGCTCCACGCTGGCGGCGTCGTTGACGACGGGTGGGACGCCGCGCAGGTAGTTGACCTCAGCGTGCGCCCCGGTCGGCACGACGAGCTGCTGCACGAGAGCCCGGACGATGCCCTCCACGCCGTCCCACGCGTCGCGATCCAGCAGCCGGATAGTGCCGCGGGCCACTCCGGATGACGGGATGGCGTTGCCGGCCTGCCCCGCCTGCACCGAGCCCCAAACCATGGACAACGCCGCCCGAGGATCGACGCGGCGGCTGAGCAGACCGGGCAGGTCGGTGATGACCCGGCCCAGCGCGTAGACGAGCTCCACCGTCAGTTGGGGCCGTCCGGTATGTCCTCCGGGACCGGACAACCGCACCTCGACGCTATCGCTCGCGGCAGTGATCGGACCGGACCGCAGCCCGATCTGACCTACGTCTATCCGCGGATCGCAGTGCAGCGCGTAGACCTGCTCGACGTCGCGCATCCCCAAGCTGGCAATGACGTCGAGCGACCCGCCGGGCAGATGCTCTTCGGCCGGCTGGAAAAACAGCCGGATGGTGCCCGGCAAGCTCCCATCCGCGGCGAGCTCGGCCAACACCTCCGCCGTCGCCAGAAGGACCGCGGTATGCGCGTCGTGACCGCACGCGTGGCACACGCCCGGGACCTCCGAACGGTACGGGACGTCCTTCAGATCGGGTAGCGGAAGCGCGTCGATGTCCGACCGCAGCGCGATCACGCGGCCGCCGGAACCGATGTTGCAGATGACCCCCGTACCGCTGGAGAGCACCACACCGGAGAGGCCGATCTCTTTGAGCCGCCGGACGATCAGATCAGTCGTGTGGTGCTCCTCGTACGCGACCTCCGGATGCCGGTGCAAGTCGTGTCGGGTGTCGATCAGATCGGACTCGTGTTCGGCGAGCCATTTGTCGAGAACATCGGTTAGCCCGGGGCTCGTGGTTTCGGAAGATCCAACGCTCATAGAGTCAGGCCGTCGCGCATCTCAGCGAGCAGCAGATCGACGACCGCCGTGAGGTCGCCGTTGTTCGCCGCCGCAGCGGCCCGCTGCCGGTGGTAGCTCGCACCCCGCGCCATGAGTCGTGGGATGTCCTCTAGCTCCTCGGAACAGTCGAGGCGTCGGGCGATCGGGAGCAGGTCTTCGACGAGGTCCGTGATGGCGGTGGTCAGCGGCTGCACCCGACCGGTGTTGTCGACGACGATCTCCGCGTCCAACCCGTATCGAGCGGCGCGCCACTTGTTCTCTCGGACCAGCCACGGTCGCGGCTCGGGCAGGGTATAGCCATAGTCGAGCTGCCGGTCGAACCGTTCCACCAGGCATTGCGACAGGGCGGCGACGCAGGCGATCTCGTCCAACGTAGGCAGCCCGTCACAGATCCGCAGTTCGACCGTTCCGAAGCCTGGGTGCGGCCGGATGTCCCACCACACCTCGCGGATGGACTGAATCGCCTGTGAGGAGATCAGCGCGTCCATGTACTTCTCGAACGCGTCCCACCCCGACAGCTGGAACGGCAGGCCGGCGGTGGGCAGCGCCTCGAATACCTTGCTGCGATAAGACGCGAGCCCGGTATCCGAGCCGATCCAATATGGGCTGGACGCGGAAAGGGCCAAGAAGTGCGGGACGTAAGCGAGTAGACCGTTCAGGATCGGGATCGCCTTGTCAGGCGACCGGATCCCGCAATGCACATGGATGCCGAAGATCTGCAACTGGCGGGCCATCCACTGATTGCGCTCCACGAGGGTGGCGTAGCGCTCGTCAGCGGTGATGCGTTGGGTCGCCCAGTCGGTCATTGGGTGCGTGCCAGAGCACATCACCCCTAGGTTGCGAGGCTCGGCGGCCTTGGCGACCTGGGCCACCGTCTCGGCCAGGTCGGCGCGCGCCTCGGCGACCGTCTGGCAGATCCCGGTAATGACCTCCACGCAGGACTGCAACAGCTCGTGCTTCGCCTTGGGATGCACGCCGTCCCCGTTAGGCGAGATCGCTATCAAGATTTCATCGGCCCCGGCGGTGAGTTGCCTCGTATCGAGATCGACGAGCTCGAGCTCCCACTCCACGCCCAGGCTCGTTCGCTGTGAGGAGGAGAAATCGATGTGCACGCCCGAAGCCTAGTAGCTCGGCCGATGGACTCAGAATGCGTCAGGGGGCCGATACGTTCCCCAGACGCCGCGCAACGCGTCGCAGACCTCACCAACGGTCGCGCGGGCCCGCAGGGCGTCCTTCATCGGATAGAGCACATTTGCCGCACCGGCGGCAGCCAGGACGAGCGCATCGAGGGCCTTGTCGACTGCCGCTGCGTCCCGGTCGGCGCGCAGCTCGGCCAGCCGATCGCGCTGGGCGACCTCGATAGCCGGATCGACCCGCAGCGGCTCGTAGGGCTCCTCGGTGTCGAGAACGTAACGGTTCAGCCCGACGACCACCCGTTCCCCGGAGTCGATCTGCTGGGCCACGGCGTACGCCGACCGCTCGATCTCGCGCTTCTGAAAGCCCTGCTCGATGGCGGCGACCGCTCCCCCAAGCTCGTCGACCTGGTTCATCAGCTCATCGATGGCGGCCTCGATCGCATCCGTCATCGATTCGACGAGGTAGGACCCGGCAAGTGGGTCGACAGACGCGGTGACGTCCGTCTCGTTGGCGAGTACCTGCTGGGTGCGCAACGCCAGCCGGGCTGCCTTCTCGGTCGGCAATGCGATCGCCTCGTCGAACGAGTTGGTGTGCAGCGACTGGGTTCCACCCAACACGGCGGCGAGGGCCTGCACCGACACCCGCACCAAGTTGACCTCGGGTTGCTGTGCGGTGAGCTGGACGCCAGCCGTTTGGGTGTGAAAGCGCAGCATCTGCGATCTCGGATTCGTCGCGCCGAATCGATCCCGCATAACCCGAGCCCAGGTCCGGCGGGCCGCGCGGAATTTCGCTACCTCCTCCAGCAGCGAGGTGCGCGCGACGAAGAAGAACGACAACCGCGGGCCGAAGTCGTCCACTCCCAGACCGGCTTGTAGCGCTGCCTCGACGTAGGCAATGCCATCCGCGAGGGTGAAAGCGACCTCCTGCGCCGGTGTCGCTCCGGCCTCGGCCATGTGGTAGCCGGAAATCGAGATCGTGTTCCACCGCGGGAGCTCGTCCCGGCAGTAAGCGAAGATATCCGCGATCAGTCGCAGTGACGCCAGCGGCGGGTAGATGTACGTGCCGCGAGCGATGTACTCCTTCAGCACGTCGTTCTGGATCGTGCCGGTCAGTGCCGCGCCGGGTACACCTTGCTCTTCGGCGACGAGCTGGTAGAGCAGCAGCAACACCGCGGCGGGCGCGTTGATCGTCATCGACGTGGATACCTTGTCCAACGGGATGCCGTCGAAAAGGATCCGCATGTCCTCGATGGAGTCGATCGCGACACCGACCTTGCCGACCTCACCCTGTGCCAGCGGGGCATCGGAATCCATGCCCATCTGGGTCGGCAGATCGAAAGCGACCGACAGCCCGGAGGTGCCCGCCTGCAGCAGCTGGTGATAGCGCGCGTTGGACTCGGCGGCCGTGCCGAAACCCGCATACTGGCGCATGGTCCACGGCCGCTCGGTGTACATCGTCGGATAGATGCCACGCGTGAACGGGTAAGCACCGGGCTCGCCTAGCCGCTCGTCCAGTCCGAACGCGATGTCCCCCGCGGCGTACAGCGGTTCGATCTCGAATCCGGATTCCGACTCGCGAGTCACCCGCTAAGCGTGCCATTGCCCCGGGTTGCCAGGCACTGGATGTGAGGGAGTCGGCCACTAGGCTCCTCGACGTGACGGATCCCATGGTGTCGGCCCGGGAGGCCGCGCGATCTCTTGCGGAACGCTTGGGTAGCAGCGAGCACGACGTGGCCATCGTCCTCGGCTCCGGCTGGATACCGGCCGTCGACGCCCTCGGACCGGCGACAACCGACATCGCGACGACCGAGTTGCCGGGTTTCCACCCGCCCGCGGTCGAGGGGCATGCCGGCCGGCTGCGCGCCGTCACGGTATCGGGCCGGCGGGTACTGGCCTTTCTCGGCCGCACGCATCTGTACGAGGGCGCCGGAATAGACGCGGTCGTGCATGGTGTACGGACGGCCGCCGCTGCCGGCTGCCGAACCGTCATCCTGACGAACGCCTGCGGTGCCCTGCGGTCCGACCTGCAGGTCGGTGACCCGGTGCTGATCCGAGACCACATCAACTTGACCTGGCAAACGCCGCTCGTTGGTCCGCGGTTCGTAGACCTGACCGACGTGTACTCGGCGCGACTGCGGGCCGTGGTGCGCGAGATCGATCCGTCGATCCCCGAAGGCGTCTACGCCATGTTCCACGGACCGCAGTACGAGACGCCGGCGGAAGTACGCATGGCCGGCATCCTGGGTGCGGACCTGGTCGGGATGTCCACGGTGTTGGAGGCGATTGCCGCCCGCGCCGAAGGATGCGAGGTACTCGGCCTGTCGCTCGTGTCCAACCTGGCCGCCGGCCTCGCGGACCACCTCGACCACGAAGAGGTGCTCGCGGCCGGAAAGGCCGCAGCATCGCGAATGGGCGCGCTGCTCGCTGACGTCATCGGCCGGCTGTGACCTGGCGCCACGCATGGCGAGCCAGCTGACCGAACTAGCAGCCGACGTCTCGGCGTGGATCGCCGACGACGTCCACCCCGGCGACGCGGCCGAGCTGCAGGCATTGGTCGACGGTGGAGCGTGGGAACAGCTCGCCGATCGGTTCCGCGCTCCGATGACGTTCGGGACCGCGGGGCTGCGGGGGCCGCTGCGCGCCGGACCGAACGGGATGAATGCCACCGTCGTACGCCGGGCCGCGGGTGGGATTGCGACCTGGCTGGCGAGAGCTGGCCACGGCGGCGGCGTGGTCGTGATCGGGTACGACGGCCGGTTCCGCTCGGCCGAGTTCGCGACTGACTCCGCGGCGGTCTTCGCGGCGGCCGGCTTCGACACTCGCGTGATGCCTCGACTGCTGCCGACCCCGGTGCTGGCGTTCGCCGTGCAGCACTTCGGGGCCGTTGCCGGCATCATGGTCACCGCCTCGCACAATCCACCACAGGACAACGGTTACAAGGTCTACCTCGGCGACGGCGCCCAGCTCGCCCCGCCGACGGACACGTACATCGAAGCGGCGATTCGCGAGGTGGGTTCCACCCGAGCCATACCGACGTCAACCGGCTATACGGTTCTGGACGACGCGATCGTCGACGCGTACGTGGCCGCTGTCACCGGTCTGGTCGGTCCGCCGCGTACTGCATTGCGGATCGTGCACACGGCCATGCACGGCGTAGGCACCGAGATCGTCCTGCGGGCCTTTGCCGTGGCCGGATTCGAGCCACCGATGTCGGTAGGCCGTCAAGCGGCGCCAGACCCGCGGTTTCCAACGGTCGCGTTCCCGAATCCCGAGGAGCCCGGCGCGCTCGATCTCGCGTTGGCGCTCGCCCGGGACCGGGACGCCGATCTCGTCATCGCCAACGACCCAGACGCCGACCGCTGCGCCGTCGCGGTGCCGGAGGGTGGCGATTGGCGAACTCTGCGGGGCGATGAGGTGGGCGTGCTACTGGCCGACGCCTTGCTCAGCCGGGGCGTTCGGGGTACGTACGCGACGACCATCGTCTCGTCCACCATGCTGCGCGCGCTGGCCGAGCGGCACGGGGTCGGTTACGCCGAGACGCTGACCGGTTTCAAGTGGATCATGCGCGCCGCTCCCGACATGGTGTTCGGCTACGAGGAAGCGCTCGGCTACGCGGTCGCGCCGAACATCGTGCGGGACAAGGACGGGATCAGTGCTGCGCTGCTCGTCGCCGAGCGAGCAGCTGCGCTCAAGTCGGCCGGTTCCTCGCTGGTGGATCGGCTGGATGACCTCGCCGCCGAATACGGGCGGTACCAGACCGATCAGGTCTCAGTGCGGGTCGACGAGCTCGCCGTGATCGACGAGATCATGGCCCGGCTGCGGGCGGACCCGCCCGACCAGTTGCTCAGTCACCCGGTCAATGTCGCGGATCTGCTCCCCGACACTGATGCCTTGCGCTGGACGTTTCCCGGTGGCCGGGTCGTGCTACGCCCGTCCGGCACCGAACCGAAGCTGAAGGCCTATCTTGAGATGGTCGTCCCGGACGGCTCGCGGGCCGTTGCCGAGGCGCGGCTGGCGCAGCTGCGGTCCGAGGTTTCGGACCTGCTGGGTCAGTCGGACGAGTGACGCGCCTTCGGGCCGGCACGCGAATCAGCGGAGAGGGTTTCCGATACCTATGAGCGACATACGCGACCTACCTATGACGATGCTGGACGGTGCCGACACGACGTTCGGCGGCGCGGTCGGTGATCGCGCTGTGCTGGTGGTCAACGTGGCAAGTCAGTGCGGATTGACTCCGCAGTACTCCGATCTGGAAGCCCTGCACGAGGAGCTCGCGGAGCGGGGATTCACGGTCCTGGGCTTCCCCTGCAACCAGTTCGGAGGCCAGGAGCCGGGAACGTCGGAAGAGATCGCCGCGTTCTGCTCGACGACCTACGGGGTCACCTTTCCGCTGTCGGGCAAGATCGAGGTCAACGGACCGGGTCGGCATCCGGTCTATCAGGCGCTGACCGAGGTTGCCGACGAGCGCGGATACTCCGGTGATATCAGGTGGAACTTCGAGAAGTTCCTCATCAGCCCGGACGGTCGGATTACGGCCCGCTTCCATCACAAGACCTTGCCGAGCGCGACGCACGTGCGCGAGGCCATCGAGGCTGTCCTGCCGATACCGAGCGCTAGCTCGAACCCTCATTCGTGATCTTGGACTTGATGTCGACATGTGGCATCAAGTCCAAGATCACGAAGCGGAGGGCGCGGCGGCCGGGATGTCAGGCGTGCACGCCCTGGATCGCGAACCGCTCCACGGTCTGCAAGTGCCCACCCGTCGTGGCGACGATCGTGAGCACTGTTCCCGCGGGTGCCGAGAACGGAACCGACAAGGCCCACGCGGTGCCGTTGCCTCCGGCGGGCTGGCAGCAGGACCCGCCAACCGCCGATGAGCTGCCGAGGCTGCGCACCGTGACCCGAATGTTCTCGTCGACGCCGGTGATGTGGCCGCCGACCAGCATCGGCGACTGCACCTGGGACCCGTAGGCCGGCTGTTCGAGGGAGAAGGTCGTGTCGTCGCTTCCGACGACCTCCCACGGCGAATCGGCGTCCGGACCGAATCGCACCAGGAAGAGCACGGCCGAGGTGTGCGCAGCCCCGTTCGGGTCGCGGTAGCCGACGCCCACGTAGGTGCCCTCCGACGTCACCCGAGTTGAGGTCACGAGGTTGATCTCGGTCAGGCCGAGATATCCCTGGGTGAACGACAGCGCGGTCTGGCTGGGATCGGCGTGCCAGGGCTGGACCCCGCTGCTGCGATGCGCTACCTGCCAGGCCTGTGCAGATGCGAGGTTGGCAAACGGCCAGAGCGGCTGATAGCCGAACTCGTACGCCGGAGCAGGTACCGGCGGCGCTGGCAGCGTCGCAGACGTCGGGGCCGAGACGGTCGGCGCTGGGGACGTCGGCGCGCCGGTGGTCGGCGACTGATGCGGCACGCTCGGCGAAGGAGCCGGCGACGGAAGCGTCGGCGTAATTGTGCTCGGCGTGACAGCTGGTGAGGCGTGATGGTGATCGGAGCGGACCGTCAGCGCGATCGACGTGCCGATGGCGAGCGCTGCCACCGCAGCCGCCGCGAGCGCCGGCGTAATCCAGCGGCGGCGCGCCGTGGAGATGTCGATCACGTCGCCAATGGGCTGGATCTCGTCGCTCGGCGGCTCAGCCAGACGAAGTGAGGATTCGGTGACGGTATCGGCTCGGGCCGCGTATGCCGCGCGCAGCCGATCCTCGATGTCGCGGCTCATCGTTCGCTACCCTTCATGATCGTTTCTAATTTGTCGATCGCGCGGCTGGCCTGGGATTTGACTGCGCCACGCGATATGCCAAGGGTCTGTGCGATCTCGGCTTCGGTCAGGTTGGACCAGTACCGCAGCACAAGAATCTCCTGCTGGCGCCGGGGCAAGCCACGGACGGCGCGGAGCACCGTACGGTGTTCCTCGGCCAGCAGCACGGCCGAGTCGGCCTCCTCGGGATATTCCGGAGTTGTCCGGCGCTGCAGAAAGCGCCGCTGCGTGCCCCGCCGTCGGAGGGCTGACCGCGCTCCGTTGACAACCGCGGTCCGGAGATAACCCACCGCGGCCTCTGGATCCCGGACCTGGCTCCGGTGCCGGTGTAAGCCGACGAAGGCATCCTGCACGACGTCTTCGGCGCTCGCCTGGTCGTCCACCAGCAGTACCGCGAGCCGGACCAGAGCGAGCCGATGCGTCGCGTACAGCATCGACACCGCGTTCTCATCGAGCCCAGCGGTCCCGCGCATTACCCCGGTTCCCCCACCCAAGCCAAGCCGAGAGCGGCTTGCGGCCGTTATTGCGCTCATATTCCAAGGACGCGTGAGCCGCCGCTAGGTTGCGTGTCGCCGACGACGAAGTCAGCGTGGGCCGAATTGCCGATCGCCGGCGTCTCCGAGACCCGGCACTATGAAGGCGTTGGCGTCGAGGCCCTCGTCCACACTGGCCGTGAACAATCGTGCGGCAAGACCGCTGTCGGCGATCCGGGCTACGCCCTCGGGCGCGGCCAACGCGCACACCACGGTGACGTCGACCGCGCCACGCGCCGCGAGCAGCTGCAGGCTGTGCAGCAGCGAGCCCCCGGTCGCGAGCATCGGATCGAGCACAAGCACGGATCGGCCGGTCAGCGAGTCGGGCAGCGACGCCATGTAAGGAGTCGGCTCGTGGGTCGTCTCGTCTCGGGCGAGCCCGACGAATCCCATCTGCGACTCCGGCAGCAGGTTGAACGCCGCCTCGGCCATGCCCAAGCCGGCCCGCAGCACCGGCACCAGCAGCGGGGGGTCGGCAAGCGTGCTTCCCGTCGCCGGCCCGATCGGGGTGATCACCCGGACATCCGTCGACGCCAGGTTGCGGGTCGCCTCATAGACGAGCAGGGTGGCCAGCTCGCGGAGCGCCGCGCGGAACTCGGCGTTGCTGCTGCGCTCGTCGCGCATGACCGTGAGCCGCGACCGCACGATGGGATGATCGACGACGACGGTCTCCACGAAGCCACACCCTATCTGCGTCCGACGATCTAGTCTGAGGCGATGAGCTCCACTCTCAGCGGGCTCGATCTGCGGGACGTCACCCGCGACGACGCTGCGCTACGGCGGTTCCTGTCCGGTTTGCCCGGCGTCGATCAGGTGGGCGCGGAAGCGCGCGCGGCCGGACTGGCGACCCGCAGCATCAAGACCACGGCCAAGGCCTGGGCGATCGACGCAGCGATCTCCATGGTCGACCTCACGACCCTCGAAGGCGCCGACACACCGGGGAAGGTGCGGTCGCTGTGCGCGAAAGCCGTGCATCCCGATCCCAGCGATCTCACGACGCCCGCCGTTGCTGCCGTCTGCGTCTACCCTGACCTCGTCGAAACCGCGGTCAACGCCCTACGGGGCACGACCGTGCAGGTAGCGAGCGTGGCCACGGCGTTTCCGTCCGGCCGAGCCCCCCTCCCGACGAAGCTCGCGGACGTGCGCGATGCCGTCGCCGCCGGAGCTACCGAGATCGACATGGTTATCGACCGTGGCGCGTTCCTAGCCGGCCGCTACCTGCAGGTCTACGAAGAGATCGTCGCGACCCGGGAGGCCTCCGGCTCGGCGCACCTGAAGGTCATCCTGGAAACCGGCGAGCTCGCCACGCTGGACGCCGTGCGCCGTGCGTCATGGTTGGCGTTGCTCGCGGGCGGCGACTTCATCAAGACCTCGACCGGCAAGATCACACCGGCCGCGACGCCTCCCGCTGCTCTGGTGATGCTCGAAGCCGTGCGGGACTTCGCGCAGACCACCTACGAATTGCGGGGGGTGAAGCTCGCAGGCGGAATTCGCACCAGCAAGGAGGCGATTCGCTATCTGGTGATGGTCAACGAAATCGCTGGCGAGCAGTGGCTCGACCCTTCGCTATTTAGATTCGGGGCATCGAGCCTGTTGAACGATTTGTTGCTCCAACGGCACAAACTCCGCACCGGTGCCTACGACGGCGCCGACTACGTAACCCTGGACTGATCGACATGCCAGCTTTCGAGTACGCCCCCGCACCGGAATCCCGCGATGTCGCGAGACTTCGAGCCTCCTATGGCATCTTCGTTGACGGCCGGTTCCGGGCCGGAGCCGGCGAGGCCATCAAGACCGTCAACCCGGCGAACGAGGAGCCGCTCGCCGAGGTCGCTGAAGCCGGCCCCGCCGACGTGGATGATGCCGTCCGGGCGGCACGCACCGCCTTCGATGGCGCATGGGGCCGGATGCCGGGCCGAGAGCGAGCCAAATACCTGTTCCGCATCGCTCGCGCTATCCAAGAGCGAGCTCGCGAGCTAGCCGTGCTGGAATCGCTGGACAACGGCAAACCCATCCGTGAGTCGCGCGACGTCGACGTTCCGTTGGCGGCGGCCCATTTCTTCTACTACGCCGGATGGGCCGACAAGCTGGAGCACGCCGGCTTCGGGCCTCGACCGCGACCGATCGGCGTGGCGGGGCAAGTCATCCCCTGGAACTTCCCCCTGCTCATGGCCGCCTGGAAGATCGCGCCCGCCCTCGCGACGGGGAACACGGTCGTGCTCAAGCCGGCCGAGACCACGCCGCTGACGGCGTTGACGCTCGCCGAGATCATCGCCGAGGCCGACCTGCCTGCCGGCACCGTCAACATCCTGGCCGGTGGTCCCTCGATCGGTCAGGCCATCGTCGACCACGACGGCATCGACAAGATCGCGTTCACGGGCTCAACGGAGGTCGGTAAGGCCATCCAACGGGCCGTGGCCGGCACCGGCAAGCGACTCTCCCTGGAGCTGGGCGGCAAAGCGGCGAACATCGTGTTCGACGACGCTGCGCTCGACCAGGCTGTCGAGGGCATAGTCAACGGGATCTTCTTCAACCAGGGCCACGTGTGCTGCGCGGGATCGCGCCTGCTGGTCCAGGAATCTGTGGTCGACGATGTGATCGCAGCATTGCACCGCAGACTGACCACGCTGCGACTGGGCGACCCGCTGGACAAGAACACCGATATCGGCGCGATCAACTCGGCCGCCCAACTCGCGCGCATCCGCGAGCTGACTGACGCCGGCGAGGAGGAGGGCGCAACGCGTTGGTCGCCGCCTTGCGAGTTGCCCGATCGCGGGTTCTGGTTCGCTCCGACCGTGTTCACCAACGTCAGCCAGGCCCATCGCATCGCCCGGGATGAGATATTCGGACCAGTGCTGTCCGTGCTGACATTCCGGACTCCGGCCGAAGCCGTCGAGAAGGCCAACAACACGCCGTATGGGCTCTCGGCCGGTATCTGGACCGAAAAGGGATCGCGCATCCTGTCCATCGCCGGGAAGCTCCGCGCCGGAGTCGTATGGGCGAATACGTTCAACCGCTTCGACCCGGGATCGCCTTTCGGCGGCTACCAGGAGTCGGGCTTCGGCCGCGAAGGTGGCCGGCACGGTCTGGGCCCGTACCTTGCCTAGCCGGACCACCAGCGACCGGCTCCGGGTACGCAAGACGTACAAGCTGTACGTCGGCGGGGCCTTCCCGCGCTCGGAGTCGGGTCGGTCCTACCCGGTGACCAGTCCGGCCGGCGAGCTGCTCGCCCACGCGGCTCAGGCCTCGCGCAAGGACGTCCGGGACGCAGTCGTCGCCGCCCGCAAGGCGTTCCCGGGCTGGTCCGCGGCGACGGCGTACAACCGCGGCCAAGTGTTGTACCGGATCGCGGAAATGCTGGACGGGCGCCGCGAGCAGTTTGCCGCGGAGGTGCGGAACGCCGAAGGTGGCAGTCCCGCAGCCGCTGTCGCAACGGTGGCGCAGGCCATCGACCGATGGGTGTGGTATGCCGGCTGGGCCGACAAGTACGCCCAGGTCACCGGGAGCGCTAACCCGGTCGCCGGGCCGTATTTCAACTTTTCGCTGCCCGAGCCCACCGGTGTGGTCGGCGCTCTCGCGCCGCAGGAGTCCAGCCTCCTCGGTCTTGTCTCCGTGCTCGCCCCGATCATCACAACCGGGAACACGACCGTCGTCGTAGCCTCGCGTGAGCGGCCGCTCCCGGCCGTGTCGCTCACCGAGGTCCTGGCCACGTCTGACCTCCCGGGCGGGGTCGTCAACCTGCTAACCGGCTACCCCGCAGAACTCGCACCGTGGCTCGCCAGCCACCGCGACGTCAACGCGGTCGACCTCACCGGCGTCGACCCCGCCGATCGCCCAGCCCTGCAGCAGGCGGCCGCGGACAACGTCAAGCGCGTCTACGCGCCCGTAGACGAGGACTGGCGGTCCGATCCGAGCACCGCCCGGCTGGCCGCGTTCGTCGAGACCAAAACGGTGTGGCATCCGGTCGGAATCTGACCTGCCCGGTGACAACCGCGCCAGCGACAGCACGTTAGGTTTCCGGTATGGCCAGCCCACTCGACGCGTCCATCGTCCCGATCACTCTCACCGTGAACGGGCGGATCGGGCTCACCCTCTACGCGCCGCCGTGGGAGGACGAGGACGGAGAGCAGTGGCAGGGCTTCCTTGGCGATGGCGCCAAGATCGTGCTTTACCCGAATACGACAGAACTCGCGAAGTTCATCGCCTCCGGCGATGAGAACGACCTCTCCGACCATCCGGCTTGGGGTCGCGTGCAGCGGCTGACGCCGGATCAGCTGCGCCCCGGACCGGATGACGCGTACGACCTCGACGCGGTGTACGAGTGGGCAGGCGGCGAGCCCGACCCGGTGCACGTATCGGCGCTTGCCAACTCGGTCGACATGGTGACCAGGATCGCCGACTGCTGCGACGACGGCGCGCTGCGGCGGCTGGTTGGCAACACGCCGGAGTACGAGCTCCTGGTCAGCGACGATGTCAGCTACCACGGCAAGGAAGGTCGACGAGAATGGAACGCGCTCGGAGACGTGATCGCCGAGACGTGGGAGCGGGCGATGACTCGCGTGCAGCGTTGGCTCGCCTGGCGCGGTGACTTCTCCGCCACCGATCTCGAGGCCGAGACGGTATGGGACCGGGTCGGCGCCGAGCCAATCCAGCTCGTGTTGCCCGCGGGCACATTTCTCACGGTGCGTGCAGAAGCGGAGACCAACAGTGACGATCGGGACGAGCCGGAGGTGCTGTTCCTCGGCTCCGACGGCACGATCGCGGTCTTCGCCGACGTCGCCGGCCTGGCTCGGTACTGCCGCACGGCCGAGGAGCACGAACTGACGCGCCTGCAGTGGTGGTCAGAACTCGCAGACGAGCCGGACGACGAGGTCTTCACGCCGGCCCTCGACGCGAGCTACGACCTGCGAACGGTGACCGCCCGCGCAGCTGAACTGCTCCGCGAACTGGTCGACTTCTGCGAACTCGACGCCGAGGAGTCCGACCTGGAGGATCCGATCGATCAGGCCGATTGGGATCGGATCGTGTTCGAGCTCGAGACGTGCCTGGAGCGCCAGGACTGACGACCGGCGCCTGCATACTCTGGCGATCCGGTCTCTTCGATTCGCTTGCGATAGTTGCGCAGTGCTGATGCGGAATGTGCGCCAGGGTGCAGCGGGCGCCCTGCTCGCCCTGATCGTCACCGCGTGCTCGACTGTCGACAACGGCTCCGGCCAGTCGTCCTTCGGATCGCCCAGCGGGCCGTCATCGAGTTCGCCCAGCGGCACCGCCCAAGTGAGCCGGCAGCCGAGCGATGCACCGAATTCCTCACCGAAAACGTCGCGGACCTCCTCGCCGGGCCGCGGGCCGACGCCCGATGCCGCCCGCCGGATCCTCGCCCAGATGTCACTTGCCGAGCGGGTCGGACAGCTGTTCATGGTCAACGCAACCGCCTCGGCGCTCGACCCCAGCGCGGTGACGGCGGTGACCCGATACCACATCGGGTCGCTGTACCTGGCCGGTCAGACGAGCCGGTCCGTGCAGCAGACGGCGGCAATCACGGCGGCGCTGCAGCGCCAGGTGGGTTCCGGGCCACGATTGTTCATCTCGGCCGACCAGGAAGGCGGCGAGGTCCAGCGCTTCACCGGTCCCGGCTTCTCGGCCATGCCCACCGCACTAGTCCAGGGCACCATGGCGCCCGCGACGCTTCGGGCCCGGGCCACCGAGTGGGGCAACCAGCTCGCCGCCGCCGGAGTCAACCTCGACCTGGCTCCGGTGCTCGACACCGTGCCCGGCGCCGCGGCCGCCGGGCGGAACCCGCCGATCGGTGGGTTCGAGCGCGAATTCGGCTACGACCCAGCGACGGTTACCGCGCACGGTGTCGCCGTCCTGCAAGGGCTGGCTGCCGCCGGGGTGGCGACCAGCGTGAAGCACTTCCCAGGCTTAGGCCGAGTAACGGCCAACACCGACACGTCGAGCGGCGTCGTCGACTCGGTCACTACCCGACATGATCCCTATCTTGCCCCGTTTGCCGCGGCCAGCAACGCCGGGACCCCGTTCGTGATGATGTCGACCGCGGTCTACGCGCAGATCGACCCGGACAATCCGGCCGCCTTCTCGCCGACCATCGTGCAAGGCATGCTCCGCGGTGATCTCGGCTTCCACGGCGTCATACTCAGCGACGATCTCGGGAGCGCCCGACAGGTCGCGTCCGTCTCGGTGCCCGACCGCGCGCTGCGGTTCCTCGCCGCCGGCGGCGACCTGGTGCTCACCCTCGACAACAGCCAAACCGCCGCCATGGTCGGCGCCGTTCTCGCCCGCGCCCAGGCTGACCCGCGCTTCCGCGGGCAGGTCGATGCCTCGGCGCTGCGGGTGCTGCTCGCCAAGCAACACCTCGGGCTGCTTCGCTGAACGGTGTCGGCGGTAGCGCTTCACCGGCAATTGCCTACAGAACGGCCGGCTGTGGGCACGGACCGGACACGACATGCTGCGGACTGTCGCGGAACGGCAGCTGATGCGTCCGGGGTGAGAATCGGCGCGCTGGCATTGGCCTACAAACCACTCGCCCGGTGGTATCGCTTTCGGCGATACCCTCGTGGGGGCAACACCCCGTCGGCGATCGGATGCGGCAGGTCGCTATGCAGGTACCGACGCACGTGCGCACCGCGTGGCACGCGGGGACATACATCGCGCGCTCTGCGATCCGGCACCGGCTCAATGGGCATGCGGCCGAGATTTCCTTCTTCGCGCTGCTCGAGCTTGATCCCGGTGACAGTGACCATCGGGGCGGCACTGAAGCTGGTATCCCAGACCATGGGCCCGGACATCGCCGATCAGGGTCGCCAGGGCGCACTCGACACGATCCGCCTGCTCATCGGCCCGACCCTCGCCGACTCGGTCGTCGGGCCGTTCGTTCGGGCCCAGCTCACCCAGCAGGACTCCAGCGTCGCGATCGGCGGCCTGATTGTCGCGTGGTGGCTGTTCGGGCGGCTGTTCACGGCCACGCAGCACGGCCTGGACAAGGCATACGGCGTATCGGACCGGCGGTCCAGCGTCCACAGCCGAGTAATCGCGCTGGCCTCCTCGGCCGCCGGACTGCTCGCGATCGTGATCACGCTCACGCTCATGGTGGTGGGGTGGCGAGGTGACAAGCACGGCATCGACAAGTGGCTTGCCAGCGTCCCGGTAGCGGCGGACATCTGGAACATCGTGCGATGGCCAATTCTCGTGCTGATCCTCGTCGCGTTGCTCGTCGGCCTCTATCGCTACAGCCCGAATGTTCGGCATCGCTGGCGCGACTGCCTCCCCGGCGCGGCTGTCGGGGTGCTGCTCTGGGCGGGGGCGGCGGCTATCTTCCGGGCCTATCTGATGCTGGGCTCCGGGGCTCCGACGGGCGTGCGGTCCCACGACGCCCAGGTTGTGCTGATCGGACGGGCGGTCGGCGCATCGATCGGGACCGCGGTGTTCATCTACTTCTCGAGCATCGCCATCCTGCTCGGGGCCGAGGTCAACGCCCTCATCATCCGGCACCGAAGGCTGACGGCTGCGGCCGCGACGCCTCCCACGTCGTCCGTGCCGCTGCCGGCGGCTGGTCCACCCCTGACTCCCGCGCCGAAGGCACCGGCCGAGACGGGCAGGAAGGCCGCACCGCTGCTGCCCGCCGCAGGGCCGGTATGGCCACCCCCGGCCACGCCGATGCCGCCACCGCCCGAGGCACCGGCCGCATCAGCCGCACCGCCCGCGCCATCCGAGGTGCCGGCCCAACTGCGGCCGGCACTCCCGTTGCTCCCCGACTCGCCGGCCCCGCCACATCCGCCGATTCCCAATCAACCGTCGGCGGCGCCGACGAGCCGGACCTAGCGCAAGGAGCGATCGCGCTGCTCGACGCCCATCTCGCCATAGGGGTAGTCGTCGATCTCGGGCGCACTCACGACGTCGAGGCGCGCCCGCTCCTCCTCCGAAAGCTGTACGCGGACGGCACCCAGGTTGTCGTCGAGCTGCTCGACGCTACGGGCGCCCAAGATCACCGACGTCACTGCGGGCCGGTCGACGAGCCAGGCGAGGGCGACCTGGGCCATCGACACCCCCCGGTCCTTGGCTACCTCACGCACCGCGTCGACGATGTTCCAGATCCGCTCGACGCCGCTGCGCCGACCGTAGGCCTCCATGCCTCGGTCCGGATTTTCGCCGAGTCGGGTGGCGCCGGTCGGCAGCGCCTCGCGCTGATACTTGCCGGTCAACCAACCGCCGCCCAGAGGCGACCAGGGCAGCAGCCCCAATCCGGCGGCCTGGCAGGCCGGCACGATCTCCCACTCGATGCCGCGGACGAGCATGTTGTACTGCGGCTGCAACGTGACCGGAACGGTGAGCCCTCGAAACTCCGCGATGTCGACGACGCGCTGTAACTGCCAGCCAGTGAAGTTGGACAGCCCGACATAGTGGATCTTGCCGGACCGCACGGCGTCATCGAGGAAGCGCAGCGTCTCCTCGGGCGGGGTGAGCGGATCAGCTGCGTGCAGCTGATACAGGTCGATGACATCGACACCGAGCCGGCGGAGCGAGGCATCGAGCGCGGACCGAAGGTGGCGCCGGGACAGACCGACGTCATTGACTCCCTTCCCGGTAGGGAATCGGCCCTTGGTGGCGAGCACGACCTGGTCTCTCACACCGGACCGGCTGGCAAGCCACGACCCGATGATCTGCTCGCTGGTGCCGCCCGAGTACACATCGGCGGTGTCGACCAACGTGCCGCCGGCGTCGAGGAATCGATCCAGTTGGGCGTGGGAGCCGGCTTCATCCGTTTCCGTACCGAACGTCATCGTGCCGAGCGCGAACGTGGATACGGCCGCACCGCTACGGCCGAGCAGTCGATAGTCCATGGCGCCTACTCTGGCACGCGGCGATCGGGCCGGATCGCCCGAGGGCCCGACGTCAGCCGCTCATCAGCTCGGCGTAACGAGGCTTGATGACGTCGTTGATCAAGGTGAGTC
This sequence comes from uncultured Actinomycetota bacterium, assembly GCA_963801715.1. Taxonomy (GTDB): domain Bacteria; phylum Actinomycetota; class Actinomycetes; order Mycobacteriales; family Jatrophihabitantaceae; genus CAVVJA01. Next base: position 182,610 of record CAWDGB010000015.1, read on the forward strand.
TCTGGTCAAAGGGGATGAACGCGCTCTTCATCGCGTTCAAGGTGAACCACTGCAGATCGGCCCAGCCGTAGCCGAAGGCCTCGGCCAGCAGCGCGAACTCGCGACTCATGGTCGTATCGCTCATCAACCGGTTGTCGGTATTGACCGTGACGCGGAAGTACAGCCGCCGAAGCAACCCGATCGGATGGTCCCGAATCGAGGCCACTGCTCCGGTCTGGACGATTGGACGACGGGCACATCTCCAGCGGAATGCGCCGGTCGCGCACGTATTGCGCCAGCCGGCCGAGGGTGGCACCGTTGCCTGTCGCCTGGATGTCGTCCACGATCCGAACGCCGTGGCCCAGCCGATCCGTGCCGCACCACTGGATCGCCTCCCAGATCGACGGCAGCCCGAACGCCTCGCCGGCATGAATCGTGAAATGGAAGTTCTCCCGGCGCAGGTACTCGAAGGCGTCGAGATGCCGGGTCGGTGGGAATCCCGCCTCGGCCCCGGCGATGTCAAAGCCGACAACGCCACGGTCGCGGTATTCGACGGCGAGCTCGGCGATCTCCCGTGACCGGGCTGCGTGTCGCATCGCCGTGACAAGCGCGCCGATACGGATGCGGTGGCCTCGCTCGGCGGATGCGTCCTCACCGCGGCGGAATCCCAGCAGGGCAGCGTCGACGACCTCCTCGAGCGAGAGCCCGCGGTCCGTGTGCTGCTCCGGCGCCCAGCGCACTTCGGCGTATACGACGCCGTCGGCGGCGAGATCCTCGGCGCACTCTTGCGCGACTCGGGCGATACCCTCAGCGGTTTGCATGACGGCAACGGTGTGCACGAACGTCTCCAGATAGCGCTCGAGCGAACCCGAGCCGGACGCTTCCCGGAACCAGCGGGCCAGCTCCGCCACATCCGTCGACGGTAAGTGTCGGTAACCGACCCGCTCGGCGAGCTCGACGACGGTGGCAGGCCGCACTCCGCCGTCGAGATGGTCGTGTAGCAGCACTTTGGGCGCGCGGCGAAGCGAATCGGGCGACAGCGCAACGGGCATGGCAAGACCGTATCGGGATGCGGAGCCCCGTCGAGTCGGCCGTCCACCGGAATTCGCGAGGAGGCCCGGTCAGTGAGCGGCGATCCGTTCGATGATCAAGGGCTGCGCCGTGAAGTCGACGCCGATCGGGTACGCACCCTCGATTGCGGTCAACGCCCGCTCGAATCGACCAGCGTCGTCGGCGCAAAGCTCGAGTAGCGGATCTCCGGCGTGGACGATGTCGCCGGGCTTCGCGTGCATGATCACGCCGGCACTCGCCGAGACGGGATCCTCCTTCCGCGCCCGTCCCGCGCCTAGCCGCCATGCCGCTACGCCGACCGCGAGGGCATCCAGCTGTACGAGCACGCCGTCGGCCGGCGCCGACACCACGTGCCGCTCCTGCGCTGTCGGTAGCGGCGCATCCGGATCGCCGCCCTGAGCCCTGATCATGCGCCGCCAGACGTCCATCGCGCTGCCGTTCCGCAGCGCGTCGGCCGGATCCACGTCCACGAGCCCGGCGCCGGCGAGCATCTCCCGGGCAAGCGCCAGGGTCAGCTCCACGACATCGGGTGGGCCCGCCGCCGGCAAGGACCTCCACCGACTCGGCTACCTCCAGCGCGTTGCCCGCCGTCCGGCCCAGGGGTGTCGACATGTCGGTCAGGAGCGCAACGGTCCGCGTGCCGTGCGCAGCGCCGAGCTCGACCATCGTGCGGGCAAGCTCGCGAGCGTCGTCGATCGTCTTCATGAACGCGCCCGAGCCAACCTTGACGTCCAGCACCAATGCCGCCGATCCCTCAGCGATCTTCTTGCTCATGATCGAACTCGCGATGAGCGGGATCGACTCGACGGTCGCGGTCACATCCCGGAGGGCGTAGAGCTTGCGGTCGGCCGGCGCCAATTCGTCCCCGGCGGCGCACACGACGGCGCCGACGTCGTCGAGCTGGGCCAGGAACTCGGCGTTGGACAGCTGGGCCCGCCAGCCGGGGATCGATTCCAGCTTGTCCAGAGTTCCGCCGGTGTGGCCCAATCCGCGCCCTGACAGCTGCGGAACGGCACCGCCACACGCGGCGACCAGCGGGGCCAGCGGCAGCGTGATCTTGTCTCCGACCCCGCCGGTGGAGTGCTTGTCCGTCGTCGGACGCGACACGCTGGACAGATCGAGCCGCTCGCCCGACGCGATCATGGCCGCCGTCCAGCGGGCCAGCTCGTCGGGCGCCATGCCATTGAGCAGGATTGCCATGGCCAGAGCCGCCATCTGCTCGTCAGCGACCACCCCGCGCGTGTAGGCGTCGATCACCCAGTCCAGCTGCTCGTCGGGAATCCGGCCGCGGTCACGCTTCGTGGCGATCACATCAACCGCAGCGAAAGGCTCGCTCATGACCGCCCTCTTCGCGGATGCTCGCTCAGCCGAGGTGTTCGCGACCGAAGGCGAGCGGGAGTACCTCGATCATCGGCCGCGCGCCCTCAACGGTGTCGACGACGAGATCCGGGCCGCCGTGTTCCCACAGCAACTGCCGGCAGCGGCCGCACGGCATGAGGACCTCACCGTGGAAATCGACGCACGCGAGCGCCACCAACCGCCCACCGCCAGACGCGTGCAACGCGGACACCAGACCGCACTCCGCGCACAGCCCGAGTCCGTAGGAGGCGTTCTCGACGTTGCACCCGACAACGACCCGACCGTCGTCGACGAGGGCGGCCGCACCCACTGGAAATTGCGAGTACGGCGCATAGGCGTTGCCCATCGCCTCGAGGGCCGCGCGGCGCAAGGCGGCCCAGTCGATGTCGTCCTCTTTCATGACGCTCCGTAACGCTAGATCGTGGTCGGAAATCCCGACGGTGGTCGGAAATGCTAGTGGCCCGCGCTGCACACTAGTGGTCCGGGCAGGCGGCGGTGGATGTGGTGATCCGGATGGATGCATTGCAAGGCGGAGGAGAGGCATGGCCGGGGCTATGGACGACGACGACAACGTAGCGAGGCGCCATCGGGCGCCACGCGCCGCCAGGTCATATCGCAGACGGACACGATGGTCACCGGCAAGGACTTGACCCCACGGATGACGAACTCTGGCCGGCGGACCGGCGGACGGTGCAGCGCAAGATTGGGGAACCTGGCCAGAAGGGTGCGCACGGACGACTGCAACTCGACTCGGGCAAGCGGTGCGCCCACGCAGAAGTGGATGCCGGCACCGAAGCCGAGATGCGGATTGTCCATGCGGTCGACGCGGAACGAGTCAGGCTCGGCGAAGACGGCCGGATCCCGATTTGCCGCCCCAAGCAAGGCCGCGATCTTTTGGCCTTGCTCGACGGCGACCTCGCCAATTGCCGTGTCGGCGACCGCTGTGCGCTCGAACAGCTGCAGCGGCGAGTCGTACCGGATCAGCTCTTCGACCGCCGAGTCGAGCAAGTCCGCTCTGCTGCGCAACAGCTCGAGTTGTTCGGGGTGCGTGAGCAGGGCGGTAACGCCGTTGCCGACGACGTTCACGGTCGCTTCGTGGCCGGCGTTGAGCAGCAGCGTGCAGGTAGTGACAAGTTCGTCCTCGGTGAGGCGGGCTCCGTCGCTGTCGACCTCGGCGATCAGCGAGCTGATCAGATCCTGCTCCGGAGCGCGTCGCCGCACCGCGACCAGATCGCGCAGGTACGCGACGAACTCCCGCGCCGCCTGCTCAGCGGCCGCCTTTTGCGCGGCAGAGACGTCATATTCGTACATCTTGACGATGGCGTTGGACCACGGTCGTAGCAGGTGCCAGTCTGGGGCAGGCACCCCCAACAGCTCGGCGATGACCTGAACGGGTAACGGCCCTGCGTAACTGCTGATCAGGTCGACGACGGATCCATCTGACCCTTCGTCGGCGACCTGATCGGCCAGCCGGTTTGCCAGCTGGGCAATCTGCGGCCGCAGCCGCTCGACGTGACCGCGTGCGAACGCACCGGCTACCAGGCGCCGCAGGCGGGTATGTTGCGGCGGCTCGCTCTCGAGCAGCGAATGCACGTGAATCAGCGCGAAGGCCGGCATCGGCTCGTCCGGCCATCGCGGGGTCCAGATCCGGCCCAACGTGCGGGCCCGCAAAACGGAGTTCGCGGCGGCGTGCGTGAAGGTCAGCCACATGCCCAGGCCTTCGTGCCACTGGACCGGCGCCCGCCGACGGGCCTGCGCGAACAGCGGATACGGATCGGTGACGACCTCCGTCGACGTGAGCGGGAGCGACGTCACGACTGGCATGCTTCAGGTTCCCTGCCCTCGTCTCCACGGGATGCCGTCGGCCGCAGGCGGTCGAAGGCGTTGAGATGCCAGTGCGAGGACAAGCAGCGTGATGACCTGCGGCGTGTAGGTGACCAGCTCCGTCGGGATGCTGTCCGTCGTCTGGTACCACACGAAGATCAAAGCCGCGGCCACGATGGACAGGACACCGCCGAGCCGACGGCCCAGCCAGAACGTGTAGATGCCTACGAGGCCCAGCAGAATCACAATGAACAGCAGCAGCGCGTGTACCGACGTGGCGCCCTGGCGCGACTGCACCGCGTCCGTGTAGCCGAACAACGTCGCGCCGGCCAGCATCCCTCCGGGACGCCAGTTGCCGAAGATCATCGCTGCCAGCCCGATGTACCCGCGGCCGCCCGTCTGGCCCTCGCGGTAGATACCGGTGAAGTTGACCAGGAACGCCCCGGCGAGTCCCGCCAGCATTCCGGAGGTGAGCACCGCGGCGTACTTCATCCGGTAGACGCCGACGCCCAGGGTCTCGGCCTCGGCGGGATTCTCGCCGCACGACCGCAGCCGCAGTCCGAAGGCAGTCCGCCACAAGATGAACCAGGTCAGCGGAACGAGCAACAGGGCGAGGATGGTGAAGACGGTCAGACCGGTGGCGATGCCTCGCAGCAGGCCGCCGACGTCAGAGACGAAGAACCAGTGATGTTGCTCCAGCTTGCCAAGCGTGGTATCTGCCCAACCCCATCGCAGCGGCTTGAAGGTCGGAACTTGCGGCGACTGGGTCGGGCCGCCACCTGACGTCCCGGCTGAAGAACACGCCGGACAGGTAACGGCCCATACCGAGAGCGAGAATGTTGATTGCCACGCCGGAGACGATCTGATCGACCCCGAACGTGACGGTTGCGACGGCGTGTATAGCGCCGCCAATGAGCCCACCAAGCAGCCCACCGATCACGCCCAGCCACGCGTTGCCGCTGACATACGCCAGGTCGGCCCCGAACCAGGTGCCCAGAATCATCATGCCCTCCAGGCCGATGTTCACCACACCTGAACGTTCCGACCACAAACCACCCAGTCCGCACAAAGCGATCGGCATCGCCAGCGTCAACGTGGCCGCCAGCGTGCCCGCCGAGGTGATGTCCTGCGCGCCGGTGACGACCCGGACCAACGACATGGCGAGAAGTGCGAGGAGCAACACGGCGAGTGGCCCGGCGATACGGGTGTTGCGCAGCGGCACCCGCCGGGTTACCTCCGGCGTGTACGGGGACGGGAGGAATGGATCCTGAAGTGTCGACATCAGCCAACACCCCCTGCCCGTACCCCCGTAACTGGCCACCTCACCTGGCTAATCGCTTCGCGCAGGCTCACCGACGTCCCACTCATGCCGGCACCCCCTCTTTCGCGGGGACCTCGCTGGATGGAGGCGGAGGCGCCGGCCAGCGCTCGCCCGACGAGGCGCTGCTGGCGGCGCAGCGCGATGCGGCGCACGACCTCGTAGGCGACCACGACGCTCAGCACCACCACGCCTTGGGTGATCTGCACGATCTCCTTTGGGATGTCGTTGATGTCGAGGATCAACGAGGACTGATCGAGGAACGCCCAGAGCAGCGCGGCGAAGATTATGCCGATCGGGCTGTTGCGACCGAGTAGCGCGATGGCGATGCCGGTGAAGCCGAGCCCGGCCGGGAAGTCGAGAGAGTACTGGTGCGCGTCACCGAGCAGGTTCGGCATGCCGATGAGCCCCGCCACTGCTCCGGAAATGAGCATGGTGGACAGCACCATCCGCTTCACGTTCACGCCGCTCGCCTGCGCCGCGGTCGACGAGATGCCAGTGGCGCGCAGATCGAACCCGAACCGGGTACGGGAGATCAAGAAATAGAACCCGACGCCCACAGCGACCGCGAGCAGAATCAGCCCGTACACCTTCGTGTCCGAGCTTGGGATGAGGCTCAGTCCACCAATCCGTCCCGACGGCGGGATCGTCTTCGTGGTGAGGTTGTTGCTGCCTTGGGTAGATACCGCTAGGCGGGCTGGGTTGAGCAGGTAGGCGATGATGCCGGTCGCGACGAAGTTGAGCATGATGCTCGAGATGACTTCGCTGACGCCCCGGGTGACCTTGAGGACACCGACGATGCCGGCCCAGAACGCCCCGACGAGCATTGCTACGACGATGGTCGCGATCTGCCGCACCCCGGTTGGGAGGGCCACGGAGCCGGCGAAGGCGGCGGCGAGCAGCGCGGCCAGCCGGTACTGGCCGTCGACCCCGATGTTGAACAGGTTCATCCGGAAGCCGATGGCCACCGCGACCGCGGCGATGTAGTAGGTCGTCGCGTTGTTCAGGATCGAGGCGATGCTGTTCGGCTGCGTTCCGTAGTCCCACATCTGCTGGATGGCAGTGACCGGGCTGTGTCCGGTCAGAAACAGCAGCACCGACGTGACCGCGCCCGCGAACACCAGCGCCACGACCGCGGCGATGATCGAGAGTAGAAGACGGCTTAGTCGATCCCTCATGAGCCCTCCTCCCCCGCGCCGGTCATAGCGGCTCCGAGATCCTCCGGGGTGACCGTGTGCGGATCGACCTGGGTCACCAGCCGGCCGCGGAGGATGACCCAGAGGGTGTCCGACATACCGATCAACTCGTCCAGATCGGCGGAAATGAGCAGCACCGCGAGGCCTTTGGCGCGAGCGTCGCGCAGGTGGGCCCAGATAGCAGCCTGGGCCCCGACGTCCACCCCCCGGGTGGGGTGTGATGCTATGAGCACCTTCGGTTCGCCGGTCATCTCACGGCCGACGATGAGCTTCTGCTGGTTGCCGCCGGACAGCGAGGCGGCAGCGACGTCGATGCTCGGAGTACGCACGTCGTACTCCTCGACGATCCGCCGGGTATCACGACGGGCCCCGGCCCGATCGATCAAGGGACCTCGCGCGTTGGGGCGCTCGGTCTGGTGGCCCAGCATGCGATTCTCCCAGAGCGGCGACTCCAGAAGCAGCCCGTGGCGGTGCCGATCCTCGGGGATGTAGCTGATACCGGCCTCCCGCCGGTGCCGGGTCGGCCACGCGGAGATGTCGCGATCACCGAGGATGATCCGGCCCGACTCCAGGGGGCGCATGCCCATGATCGTCTCGACGAGCTCGGCCTGCCCGTTGCCTTCGACGCCGGCAAGCCCGACGATTTCCCCGCGGTGGATCACGAAGCTGGCATTGTCGACGATCACCCGGCCATCCGGCGCTCGCGCGGTGACCTCCTCGACTGCTAGCTCGACGACATCAGTCACCGTCGACTCGCGCAGTTCGGGCACCGGGAGTTCACTGCCGACCATCAGCTCGGCGAGTTGCCGCGCCGTCACGGCCTTCGGATCGACGGTACGGACCGTGGTGCCTCTGCGTATCACGGTGATCTCGTCCGCCACCGCCAGCACTTCGTCAAGCTTGTGGGAGATGAACAGCACCGTCAGGCCCTCGGCGGTGAGCCCGCGGAGGTTGTCGAACAGCTCGTCGACCTCTTGCGGGACGAGAACCGCAGTCGGCTCGTCCAGGATGACGATGCGGGCCCCACGGTAAAGCACCTTGCAGATCTCGATTCGCTGCCGAGCGCCGACACCGAGGTTCTCCACCAGTTCGTCCGGGTTGAGCCCCAGGCCGTAGGAGTCGGAGATCTCCTTGATGCGCGCGCGAGCCGTCCGGGTGTCGAGGCGGACGCCGCGGGTCGGCTCGCTGCCGAGCACGATGTTCTCCAGCACGGTGAGGTTGTCAGCCAGCATGAAGTGCTGGTGGACCATGCCGATCCCGTCGGCGATCGCGTCGGCCGGCGAAGAGAAGTGAACCTCGCGACCATTGACGCTGATGGTGCCTTCATCTGGCTTGTGCATGCCGTAGAGGGTCTTCATCAGGGTCGATTTTCCGGCGCCGTTCTCGCCGACAATCGCGTGTATCTGACCGGGTCGCACCGCGATGTCGATGTCTCTGTTCGCGACGACCCCGGGGAACCGCTTCGTGATGCCGCGCAACTCGACGGCGTAGGTGGCTTGTTCGCTCACTATCGGCGACGCTGGGGCAACCATGACGCACGCTCCTGGATGCGGACGGACGGCAGGCGGACAACACGGCCCGAGGAGACGCTATACCGCGTCTCCTCGGGCCGTGCGCCAGCCGCCGTAGCGTTGGCAGGGCAGCTTGCGGGTGCGTGAACTACGGCTTTTCTGGCACCGTGATCTGGCCGTTGATGATCTTCTGCTTGTACTCGTCGATCTTCGCCTTGTAGGCGTCGATCTTCGGGTTCGACGTCGCATAGCCGACGCCGTTCGACTTCAGGTCGAAGCGGGTGAACCCGGGCTTGAACTTGCCGTTCGCGTCGTCCTCGATGAAGTTGAAGACGGCGGTGTCGACACCCTTGAGCGCGGAGGTCAGGATGAGCGGCTTCTGGTCCGCCGGGGCGCTCTGGTACTGGTCGGAGTCGACGCCGATGGCGAGCTTGTTCTTCTCCTTCGCCGCGGTGAACAGACCTGAGCCCGAGCCGCCGGCCGCGTGGTAGACCACGTCGGCCCCGTTGTCATACATGCCCTCGGCGATGACCTTGCCCTTGGCCGGGTCGTTGAATCCGGTGAAGTCCGGCGGCTGGGTGATGTACTGGACCTGCACCTTGATCGACGGGTCGACCGCGTGGACACCAGCGACGTAGCCCGCCTGGAACTTCTGGATCAACGGAGTGTTGACACCGCCGATGAAACCGACGTTCTTCGTCTTGGTCGCCAGCGCTGCCGCGACGCCGACGAGGTAGGAACTCTGGTTCTCGGTGAAGACAAGGCCCTCGACGTTCGGCTGCGTGATGCTGTTGTCATCGACGATCGCGAAGTGCACGTTCGGGAACTTGGGCGCTACCTTCTTCAACGCGGGGGCGTACGCGAAGCCGACCGCGATGATCGGGTTGTAGCCGGACGTGGCGAGCAGGGTCAGCCGGTCGGCCTTCTGCTGGTCAGTCTCGCCCTGGACCGCAGACAGTTCCTTCGTTTGGACGTTCAGGTCAGCCTTGGCCTTCTCCAGGCCTGCGGCCGCAAGGTCGTTGAAGGACTTGTCGCCTCGACCACCGACGTCGTACGCCAGGCCGACCTTGACGGTCTTCTTGGCCGCGCTGCTCGCGGAGCTCGATCCCCCGCCTCCGCCGCCGCCACTGCTGCTGTTACTGCTACTGCTGCAGGCGGCCAGCACCATGGCGACGGCAACCGCTACTGCCCCCAGCTTCACCCCACGCGATACGCGCAAGATCGTTCTCCCCTCAACTCAGCAACCCGACGCCGATCGGCGACGAGCGCACGTGTCGTCACGCTAGCGCCGCGCACAGCGCAGAGCGCGAATCGACGCATTGTCGTCATCCGATCGTTGCACGCGCGCTGTTTCTAGCCGGTCACTGACGGCCGC